>NZ_JBVJPC010000007.1:0-512119 GCF_055582845.1 Streptomyces sp. NPDC107471
TGATGGCCGGGAACGGGGTATCAACATATCTGGCGTTGATTTTTGGCACGCTGTTGAGTTCTCAAGGAACGGACGCTTCCTTTGTACTCACCCTCCCGGGCTTTCCTCCAGGCGCTTCCCTTCGGTGTTCCAAACTCTATCAGTGTTTTTCCGGCCCCCTGACCACCGTTCTGCGGACATGCAGAAGATGATCCCGAGTTAGGGTCTGACAAGTTGGATGCTGCCGGGTCAGGGCACTCGATCGCGCCGCTCAGCCCCAAGCAGGAGTACGACTGTACACGGGGCCTCGAACGCCTTGCAAATCGCTTGGACTGGTGGTCTAGACCACCAGCCGGTATCTTCCGTGCGGAACCCTCAGTTCATCTGACATACGCTGCTGGACAGGGTCGTCCGAGACAGGCAGTGACGGCCCATGTACCCAGCTCCACCCCTGGGAGGCTTCCCATGACCACCGTGACGTCCCCTCTTGAAGGACGCGCCATCGGACTGGCCGCCGTGCCGGATCCGGTCTTCTCCGGGGCCATGGTCGGCCCGGGTACGGCGATCGATCCCGTGCGCGAACCGTCCGAGGCCGTCGCGCCCGTCGACGGTGTGATCGTCTCTCTCCACCCGCACGCGTTCGTCGTCGTGGACGAGCAGGGACACGGCGTCCTCGTCCACCTCGGCATCGACACCGTGCAGCTCAACGGCGAGGGCTTCGAGCTGCTGGTGAGCAAGGGCGACACCGTCACCCGCGGTCAGGCGATCGTGCGCTGGAACCCGGCCGCTGTGGAGGCCGCCGGCAAGTCCGCGGTCTGCCCCGTCGTGGCCCTGGAGGCCACGGCCGAGGCCCTCTCCGAGCTCCGCGACAACGGCGATGTGAAGGCCGGCGACAGTCTCTTCTCCTGGAAGTGACGCCAGTGCCGTCGTACGACGGCGAATAGGGACGACAACCACCGCGGCGGCGGGACCCGCCGCACTATCGGAGACGGGTGAGATGGAGACAACGCTGCGAGGCGTCGGCGTGAGCCACGGTGTGGCGATCGGCGAGGTTCGGCACATGGGAACGGCGGTCCTGGAACCGCCTGCCAAGCAGATTCCGGCGCAGGACGCGGAGCGTGAACAGGGGCACGCCCGCAAGGCGGTGGAAGCTGTGGCGGCCGACCTGATGGCGCGCGGCAATCTGGCCGGGGGCGAGGCCCAGGCGGTGCTCGAGGCGCAGGCCATGATGGCCCAGGACCCCGAGCTGATGGCGGACGTGGACCGGCGTATCGCCGTGGGCAGCACGGCCGAGCGTGCCGTGTACGACGCGTTCGCCTCGTACCGGGAGCTGCTGGCGGGTGCCGGCGAGTACCTCGCCGGACGCGTCGCCGACCTCGACGACGTGCGGAACCGTATCGTCGCCCGGCTGCTCGGGGTGCCCATGCCGGGTATCCCGGACAGTGACGAGCCCTATGTTCTGGTGGCGCGTGATCTCGCGCCGGCCGACACCGCTCTTCTGGACCCGACGCTCGTGCTCGGGTTCGTCACCGAGGAGGGTGGGCCGACCAGCCACAGTGCGATTCTGGCGCGGGCGCTGGGTGTGCCGGCCGTCGTGGCGCTGCCGGGTGCCGGTGAGCTCGCCGAAGGCACGGTCATCGCTGTCGACGGCAGCACCGGTGACATCTTCGTGAACCCGAGCGCCGAGAAGAAGGCCGAGCTGGAGGCCGCCGCCGCTGAGCGGAAGGCGGCGCTCGCCGCGTCCACGGGTCCCGGTGCCACGGCTGACGGTCACAAGGTGCCGCTGCTGGCCAACGTCGGTGGTCCGGCGGACGTGCCCGCGGCGGTCGAGGCGGGGGCCGAGGGTGTGGGCCTCTTCCGTACCGAGTTCCTCTTCCTCGACGACAGCAAGAACGCTCCCTCCGAGGAGAAGCAGGTCGAGGCGTACCGGCAGGTGCTGGAGGAGTTCCCCGAGGGGCGTGTCGTCGTCCGGGTGCTGGACGCGGGTGCGGACAAACCACTGGACTTCCTGACGCCGGCCGACGAGCCGAACCCGGCGCTGGGTGTGCGCGGTCTCCGGACGCTGCTGGATCACCCCGATGTCCTGCGTACTCAGCTCACCGCGCTCGCGAAGGCCGCCGAGGGACTTCCGGTCTACCTCGAGGTCATGGCCCCGATGGTGGCGGACCGTGCCGACGCCAAGGCCTTCGCCGACGCGTGCCGTGCGGCCGGGCTGCGGGCGAAGTTCGGCGCGATGGTGGAGATCCCATCGGCCGCGCTGCGCGCGCGGTCGATTCTGCAGGAGGTCGAGTTCCTGTCGCTGGGGACCAACGACCTCGCGCAGTACACCTTCGCCGCCGACCGTCAGGTGGGTGCCGTGTCCCGACTGCAGGACCCGTGGCAGCCCGCGCTGCTCGACCTGGTCGCGCTGTCCGCCGAGGCGGCGAAGGCCGAGGGCAAGAGCTGTGGTGTCTGCGGTGAGGCCGCGGCCGACCCGCTGCTCGCGTGTGTGCTGACCGGTCTGGGTGTCACCTCCCTTTCCATGGGTGCGGCGTCGATTCCCTATGTGCGGACGACTCTGGCGAAGTACACGCTGGCACAGTGCGAGCGTGCGGCGGCGGCGGCACGGGCCGCCGACAGTGCCGAAGAGGCGCGCGACGCGGCTCAGGCGGTGCTGTCGGGCGAGTAGGTCGCCGCAGTTTCGGCCGCCGACGTCGGGCGGTTTTCGGAGGGCGCTCCACCTGTGGGTGGGGCGCCCTCCTCGCGTTCAGTGGCTGTGACGCGGCTTCTGTCCGTCCGGGCCGAGGTCGGGAGGCACGCAGTAGTCGACGTTCGACTCCGGGGAGATCGGATCGCCGGAGTCGACGTCGGTGCAGTAGGCGTCGAAGACCTCTCCGGCGGTGAGGGGTTCGAGGCCGTCACCGCGCAGGCGCCAGCCGTAGACGCGGTCGGTCGTTCCCCGGGCGCTGGTGCGCATGACGAGTCCGCCGGGGCTGCGCGTGGCGATGCCGAGGGCGAGGACCGTGGTGAATTCGAGGGCCTCTGCCTCGTCGAGGTGGACGGATCCGTCGGTGTTCTCGTCGGAGTGGAGGACGGCTACCAGGGTTTCCGGGGTGCCGGTGACGCTGCAGACGAGGTGGTGTTCGCCGGGCAGGGCTGAGTCGAGGATCCGGACGAGGAGGTGCGAGGCGCGGGTGAAGGCGGCGCGGCCGATGTCCTCGCCGCAGGTGCCGCAGGTGCCGAGGCGGGCGAGGAGTGTGGTCGCGTACTCCCAGGTGGCCTGTCGGACGGCCTCGTCCACGAGGGCGGGGACGAGGTCGGTGAGGGGCTGGCCCTCGTACGGGAGCGTCGGACCGGAGTTGGCGAGTTCGGCGGTGAAGCGTGTGCGGCTGGACGGGATGTCCGGGTTGAGGCCCGTGTCCTCGCAGAAGTCGGCGTACTCCTGGGGGTCGAACAGGGCGACGGTGGTGTGGCTGCCCTGTGCCGCGCGGGTCCTCAGGAGCTCTTCGACCTGTTTCAGGTAGGTCGCGTGGTCGTCGAAGGTGAAGCTGCGGTAGCGCCGCATGGCGCGGAAGTCGTGCTCGTCGGTGAGCAGGCCGATGGTGCCGGCGATTTCGCGGCGCAGGACGCGTCGCATCGTCTGGTGGTCGGTGTGCGCCATGTTTCCCCCTGTGCGCAGTCGATCAATGCTCACTCACAGTAACCGGCGGCACTGACAACGAGGGGTGGGTGAGGCGTCCGCGAACCAGTCGGTGCTGAACTGCGCAGGTCAGAGCGAGGACAGTACCGAACAGGGCCCAGCCCGCCGGGCCGACGGCGATGGCCGCGGTGACCGTGAGTCGCCCGAAGGTGCGCTGCACTGACTGGGCGCTCGTGTGCAGTCCACGGCGGCAGAACTCCTACGGGGGTCGCTTCTCGGCCGGGCGCCGGGACGCGCTGTTGGAGGTGCTCTGGGAACACCCCGAGGTGCTGGTCGTGGAGAACGATCATGCCTCCGCCGTCGCCGACGCCCCCTGCGGACGCTGACCGGCAATGGGCTGCGGTCGTACGGCTGGTGGGTCGCCGCCGGGGCGCGGTTCCGTCTCTCGGCCGGTCCGGGTGTGCGGATCACGGCCGCCGAACTGGAGCCGGCCGACGCGGTGCGGCCGGCCTCGGACTTCGCCGAGCACACCGGCGAAGTCCGAGGCCACCTACGGTGTCAGGCGCGTTTGCGGGCCAGGTCCTCGTAGAAGTGCAGCAGGTCGAGGTTGTCGATGGAGCCCGGGTTGACCGCCTTCTCCAGCGGGGCGCCCTGGAGGAGGCGCTTGACGGGGACCTCGATGCGCTTGCCGGTCAGGGTGTGCGGGATGCCGGGGACCTCGATGACCTCGTCCGGGATGTGGCGGGGCGAGAGGTTGTCGCGGATGGTCCGCTTGATGCGGTCGAGGAGTGCCTGGTCGAGGACGGCGCCGGGGGCCAGGTGCACGAACAGGGGCATCCAGTAGCCGCCGTCGGGCTGTTCGATGCCGATGACCAGGGACTCCCTGATCTCGGGAAGGCGCTCGACGGCCTCGTAGATGTCGGCCGAGCCCATCCGGACGCCCTGGCGGTTGAGCGTCGAGTCGGAGCGGCCGTGGATGACGACCGAGCCGCGTGAGGTGAGGGTGATCCAGTCGCCGTGCCGCCACACACCGGGATAGGTGTCGAAGTAACTGCCGTGGTAGCGGCTGCCGTCGGGGTCGTTCCAGAAGTGGATCGGCATCGACGGCATGGGGTTGGTGACGACGAGCTCGCCGACCTCGTCGATCAGGGGCTCGCCGCTGGGGTCCCAGGACTGGAGGTCGGTGCCCAGGCTCGGCGCCTGGAGCTCGCCGATGTACACGGGCAGGGTCGGTACGGCGCCCGCGAAGCACGAGCACACGTCCGTGCCGCCGCTCACGGAGGCGATCCAGAGGTCCTCGCGGACCTCGTCGTGCAGCCAGCGGAAGCCGTCGGGGGGCAGCGGGGAGCCGGTGGTGGCCACGCACCGCACCTTGGAGAGGTCGAAGTCGCGTCCCGGGTGCACGTCGGCCTTGCGGCAGGCCATGACGTACGCCGCCGAGGTGCCGTAGAGGGTGGCGCCCGTGCGTTCGGCGACCCGCCACTGGGCGCCCGTGTCGGGGTAGCCGGGGCTGCCGTCGTACAGGACGACGGTCGTGCCCGTGAGCAGGCCGGAGACGAGGAAGTTCCACATCATCCAGCCCGTGGAGGTGTACCAGAAGAAACGGTCCTCTGGGCCCAGGTCGCAGTGCAGGCCGAGCTGCTTGAGGTGCTCGACGAGGATGCCGCCCTGGGACTGGACGATGGCCTTGGGCAGGCCCGTCGTGCCCGAGGAGTAGAGGACCCACAGCGGGTGCGCGAAGGGCACCTGTTCGAAGACCGGTTCCGTGTCCGCGCGCGTGAGGGCGTCCCACTCCAGGGCGCCCTCGGGGGCCTCGGTGCCGAGGAGCGGGATGTGGACGACGGCCCGCAGGGTGGGCAGTTCGCGGCGGAGTTCGCCGACCGTCGCGCGGCGGTCGTGCTCCTTGCCGCCGTAGCGGTAGCCGTCGACGGTGAACAGGACGACCGGTTCGACCTGCTGGAAGCGGTCCAGGACACTGCGGGCGCCGAAGTCGGGGGCGCAGGAGGTCCAGACGGCGCCCACGGCGGCCGTGGCGAGGAGGGCGACGACGGCCTGCGGGACGTTCGGGAGGTAGCCGCTGACGCGGTCTCCGGGCCGGACGCCGAGGGCGCGCAGTTCGGCGGCCAGGGAGCCCACCTGGCGGCGCAGCTCGGACCAGGTCACCGGGGTCGGCTCATGGGTCTCGTCGACGTGCAGGAGGGCGGGCTCGTCGGGGCGGTCGGTGGCCGCGCGCAGGGCGTGCTCGGCGTAGTTGAGGGTGGCGCCGGGGAACCACTCGGCGCCGGGCATCGAGCGGTCGCCGAGCACGCGCGCGTAGGGCGTCGAGAACCGTACGTCGAACCATTGGGTGACGGCTTCCCAGAACGGCTCCAGCGCGTCCACGGACCAGCGGTGGAGCGCCGCGTAGCCGCCGTCGGCCGGGGCGCCGTGGTGCTCGGCCGCCCACGCCTGGAACCTGGTGACCTGGGACCTGGCGATGCGCTGCGGATCTGGCTGCCAGAGCGGCTGGGGATTCTCGGTCGGCATGGGGGCTCCCGGACTGTGCGCGTCGTGTGCGTCTCCCGCGCACGGGCCAGGGGTGTGCGCGTGACGCGGCTGACAGGGACGATGCCATGTGATCAACTTCTACGCCAGGGTGCGCCCCACATAGTCCGTGTCGTGAAGATGTGGCCCCGGCACGGGTGAACGGCAGTTGAACGGCACGCGCGGGTGGGGCAGTGAGTGGCAGGGTGAGCAGCATGAACGGTCGTGACCTGGTGCGTTCGGTGAAGGCGGTCGGTTCGGCGGGGGCGCCCCAGGGCTTGCGTACCGTGCGTGCCGCGTGGCGCAGGAGGCGCACCGACGCGGTCGGGCTGCCGGCGCGGGGGGCCGAGCGGGCGCGGGTGCCGGGGCCGGTCCAGGACGCGGAGCCGGCTCCGGGCGGAGGTGTCGTCCGGTTCAGCCGCTCCGAGCTGCGGATTGTCGTCGCGGTGAGCGGGGCGGTGTTCTGGGGGTGGGACGGGGCCGGGCCGGAGCCGTCGTACGCGCTCGCGGGCCGTTGCCCGGAGCCGGACCCCCGGGCGCTTCTGGAGCCGGACAAGGACGGCGGCTGGCGGGTCGTGTCCGAGCGGGCCACGGTCGTGGTGTCGCGGCACGGAGCCGTCGAGGTGCGTACGCCCGGCGGGGTGACCCTGCGCCGGGATCTGCCGCCGCGCTGGTGGGAGCCGGTGGGCGGGGGCGAGGCGCGCTGGGTGCAGCGGTCGGAGGTGGCCGCCGACGCCCGGTTCTTCGGGCTGGGCGGACGGGCCTCGGGGCCTCGACTGCGGGACGGCACGTATCGGCTGTGGAACACCGATCCCGGCCGGGCCTTCGGTCCGGGGGACGATCCCCTGTACGTCACGATGCCGGTGCAGATGGTGGTGGCCGACGCCGCCACCCATCTGGTGTTCCACGACACCTCTTGGGACGGCACGGTGACCCTGCGGGAGGGCGAGGAGGGCGCCGGTTCCGGGCACGACCGGGTGGGGGTGTCCGAGCTGCGGATGACCGGCGGTCCGCTGCGCTGCTGGGTGATGGTGGGCACGCCCGCGCGCGTGCTGCTCGCCTGGGCCTCGCTGACCGGTGCGCCCGCGCTGCCGCCGTCCTGGGCGCTCGGCCACCATCACGCCCGCTGGGGCTTCGGCAGCGAGCAGGAGGTGCGGCGGATCGTCGCCGGCTACCTGGAGCGCGGGCTGCCGCTCGACGCCGTCCATCTGGACATCGACCACTACGACGAGCACCAGGTGTTCACGGTCGACCAGGAGCGCTTCCCCAAGCTGCCCCAACTGGCCGGGGACCTGCTGCGGGACGGCGTCCGGCTGGTGTCGATCGTCAACCCGGCCGTCAAGGCCGCGCCCGGCAACGCCGTCCATGACAGCGGGACGGCCGCGGACGCCTTCGTGCGGGACGCGTCGGGGCGGCTCGTGGAGGGAGTCGGGTGGCCCGGTGAGGCGGTCTATCCGGACTTCACGCACGCGCGTGTGCGTGCCTGGTGGGGCCGTCTCTACCAGGAGCGGCTCGCGGCGGGATTCAGCGGGTTCTGGCACGACATGAACGAGCCCACGTCCTTCAACGCGTTCGGTGAGTCCACCCTGCCGCGGTCGGCGAGACACGCCCTGGAGGGCCGCAGCGGGGATCACCGGGAGGCGCACAACGTCTACGCGCTCTGCATGGCCCGGGCGGCCTACGAGGGGCTGCGCGAACTGGTGCCGGACGAGCGGCCGTTCCTGTTCTCGCGCTCCGGATGGGCGGGGCTCCAGCGGTACGGGGGCACCTGGTCCGGTGACGTGGCCACCGGCTGGCCGGGCCTGCGGGCCTCCTTGTCGCTCGTGATGGGACTCGGGCTGTGCGGGGTGCCGTACTCGGGGCCCGATGTGGGCGGCTACGACGGGCATCCCTCGCCCGAGCTGTATCTGCGCTGGTTCCAGCTCGGCGCCTATCTGCCGTTGTTCCGTACGCACGCGGGGCTGCGGGCCGGGCGCAGGGAGCCGTGGGCGTTCGGCGCCGAGGTGCTGGAGCACGCGCGCGTGGCGCTCGTGGAACGCCGGCGGCTGCTGCCGTACTTCATGACGCTCGCGCAGCTCGCCCGGCGCACCGGAGCGCCCTACGTACGGCCCCTGTGGTGGTCCGCGCCCGAGGACCGCGCCCTGCGGGACTGCGAGGACGCCTTCCTGCTCGGTGACGGGCTGCTGGTGGCACCGGTGCTCGATCCCTGCGGGGACCGGCGTGCGGTGCAGTTGCCGCGGGGGCGCTGGTACGACACGGCCACGGAGCAGGTGTACGAGGGGCCGGGACAGGTCCTCGTCGACGCTCCGCTGTCGCGGATCCCGGTGCTCGCGCGCGCGGGTGCCGTCATTCCGGTGCAGGGGGACGACGGCCGGACCGTCCTGGAGGTGTGGGCGCCCGCCCGGGGGCGGAGCGGGGGCGGGCTGGTCGTCCGGGACGCGGGCGACGGCTGGGACGAACCGGAGATCGAACGCTACGTCGCCCGCTGGGAGGGCCGGAAGGTGGTCGTTCAGCGGGAGGGCGAGGACGGCTTGAGCGAGCCGTCCCACCCGGTGCGGTTGCGCGGGCTCGGAGCGCGCTGAGGCTCAGACGTAGCGGCCCTCGAACCAGGCCCGTACGGCCAGCGTGTGCAGCGGGAAGGCGAGCTCCTCCGGCCTGCGCAGCAGGTGCCAGCCCTCCGTCTCGTTCGTGGCCGCGGACTGCGGGAGGCCGTCGGCGGGCCGCTCCGGCAGCATCCCGAACAGCAGCAGGTGGCCGTCGGGCGAGCTCAGGGCGTCGATGAGGCGTACGTCGCGGCTCGCGGCGTCGATGCCGGTCTCTTCCTTGAGTTCGCGGACCAGGGCGTGCCGCCAGTCCTCGCGGTCGTCGATGTAACCGCCGGGCAGCGCGATGCCTCCGCGCGCGGGGGCCACGGTCCGGGTGATGACGACCAGGGCGGTGCCCTGTGTGTCGTACACGGGCTGGAGTGCGACGGCGACGGGCAGGGGGTTGCGGTACGCGACGGTGCCGCAGACGGGACAGGTGCGGGGCCAGCCCGCGACGCCCTCTCCGTAGGGCGCTCCGCAGCTCGAACAGTGGGAGCCCGGCGCGGAGTTGGGGGCGGAGTGCTGAGTTTCGGACACGCCGCGGACTGTATCCGATCATCAGCGCTCCGGTTCCGTTGGGCCCTCTGCCTCTTCGCGGCCGCCCGTGCGACACTTCTGACGTTCCGTCAGATCCGGTCCGGGGAGGGGCTTTGCCGCGTACGCGTACACCTGTGGTCACCGGATGGTTCACCGGCGACGGGGACGACTTCAGGCTTCTGGGCACCCGCTGCTCCGCCTGCGCGTCGGTCTTCTTCCCGCGCGAGGACGGCGGTTGCCGCAACCCCGGATGCGCCGGGGGCGATCTGGCGGAGATTCCCCTGTCGCGGCGCGGGCGGATCTGGTCGTACACGGACAGCCGCTACCGGCCTCCGTCACCCTATGTGACCGATCCGGAACTTCCGTGGGAGCCGTACACGTTGATCGCTGTGGAGCTGGCCGCCGAGCGGATCGTGGTGCTGGGGCAGGCGGTTCCGGGGGTGACCGCCGCCGACCTGACGGTGGGCGCGGAGGTGGAGGTCGTCCCCGGGGTGCTCCACGAGGACGGGGAGACAGTCTGGACAACGTGGCGGTGGCGGCCGACGGGGGTGACGGCATGACGGGCGAGGTGGCGGTGCTCGGCGCCGGCATGCACCCGTGGGGCAAGTGGGGGCGTGGTTTCGTCGGGTACGGCGTGACGGCGGCCCGCGCGGCGCTGGCCGACGCGGGTCTCGAGTGGCGGGAGATCGGTTCGATCGTCGGCGCGGACACCGTGCGGGGCGGCTATCCGGGCTACGTGGCGGGGGCGACCTTCGCCAAGGCGCTGGGATGGCAGGGGGCCCGGGTCGCCAGCGTGTACGCGGCGTGCGCGTCCGGAGCGCAGGCGGTGGCCGCGGCGCGGGCGCAGATCCTGGCGGGGCTGGCCGACGTGGTGCTCGTGGTGGGCGCCGACGCCGCCCCCAAGGGGTTCTTCCGGCCCGCGGGCGGGGACCGGCCCGACGACCCGGACTGGCTGCGGTTCCGGGTCCTCGGCGCGACCAACCCGACCTACTTCGGGCTGTACGCGCGCCGGCGGATGGCCGTGCACGGAGACACCGTGGAGGACTTCGCGCAGGTCAAGGTGAAGAACTCGGCCATGGGCGCGTTGAATCCGTACGCGCGCTACCGGAAGCGGGTCAGCGCGGAAGAGGTCGCGGCCTCCGCCGTGGTGGCCGATCCGCTGCGGCTGCTCGACATCTGCGCCACCTCGGACGGCGGGGCGGCACTGGTGCTCTCCAGCCTGGAGTTCGCCCGCCACAGGGGTGTGGCCGAACCGGTGCGGATCAGGGCGGTGTCGACGGTGACGCCGACGTATCCGAACACGGTGCTGGACCTGCCGGACATCGCGACGGACTCCACGGCCGCGGTGGAGCCCGCCGCCGGGACCTTCCGTGCGTCGATCGCCCGCGCGGCCTACGAGGAGGCGGGTGTCGGCCCGGAGGACCTCTCCCTCGCCGAGGTCTACGACCTGTCCACCGCTCTGGAGTTGCAGTGGTACGAGGACCTCGGGCTGTGCGGGGAGGGTGAGGGCGCGAAGCTGCTGCGGGAGGGGGCGACTGCGGGGGGCGGGCGCATACCCGTCAACATGAGCGGCGGACTCGCCTCCTTCGGCGAGGCGGTGCCGGCCCAGGCGATCGCCCAGGTGTGCGAGCTGACTTGGCAGTTGCGGGGCGAGGCGGGTGACCGGCAGGTCGAGCACGCGCGCGTGGGGATCACCGCGAACCAGGGGCTGTTCGGGCACGGGTCGGCGGTGATCGCCGTGCGGTGAGCGGTGAGCGGTGAGCGGAAGGCCGCGGGCTGCGGGCTGTAGGGGCGCCGTTCGGGCCCGGAAGAGTCTGCGGGGCTAACGGGCGGGCGCCGTTCGGGCCGGGGAAGGCCTCTGAGGGCGACCAGCAGGCACCGCTCCGCCCCGGAAAGGCCCGAGGGGCGACCAACGCGGGTCACCGTTCCACCCAGGCAGGGCCTGAGCGGCAGACCAACCAGGTGCCATTCGCCCACAGAGGGCCCGAGAAGCAACCAGCAAGGCACCGCTCCACCCCGGAAGGGTCCAGACAGGGCCCGGTCGGCCCCGCGCCCCTCGGGCGAAGCCCTTCGGCGGTCGGCGCAACCCGTGTGGTCGGCGACCTTGACGCTCTCCTGGGCCCGGTGAACACTTCCGGTGTCGGTCGACATCGCCGTACATTCTCGGCGTTTTAGGCACCACGCCGCGAGCCCCCCACGGGCGATTCGGCCGCGACGGCACGCTCGTCGCGGACGCCGGGCGGGGCGCGGGATCCTCCCTGCCCTTCGGCAGTCCGCCAAGGGAACCGCAACCCTGCACGGAGGACCGGGGCGGGAGAGCCCCGGGCCAGGGCCTAGGAGCCGCCATGAGCAACGGAGACGTATTCCTCGGTGAGATCATCGGCACGGCGATCCTGATCCTCTTCGGCGCCGGCGTGGTCGCCGCCGTCGTACTCAACTACTCCAAGGCCAAGGACGCCGGCTGGGTCGTCATCGCGTTCGGCTGGGGCTTCGGCGTGCTGGCGGGCGCGTACACCGCCGCGCCGCTGTCTGGCGGGCACCTCAACCCCGCCGTCACCCTCGGGATCGCCGTCGACACCGGCGACTGGGACCAGGTGCCGGTCTACATCGCCGGGCAGATGGTCGGCGCCATGCTCGGGGCGGTGCTGTGCTGGCTGACCTACTACGCGCAGTTCCGGGCCAACGCCGAGGAGGAGCTCGCCCAGCCCACGCTCGGGATCTTCTCCACCGCGCCCGCGATCCGCAATCCCGTGGCGAACCTGGTCACGGAGATCATCGCGACCGTCGGCCTGGTCCTGCCGATCCTGGCCTTCGGGCTCACCAAGGGGCTCGGCGAGTCCGGCACCGCGGTCCTCGTCGTCGCCTTCCTGGTGGTCGGCATCGGTCTGTCCCTCGGCGGACCCACCGGGTACGCCATCAACCCGGCCCGCGACCTGGGACCGCGCATCGTCCACACCCTGCTGCCGATCCCCAACAAGGGCACCTCGGACTGGGGTTACGCGTGGATCCCGGTGGTGGGGCCCCTGATCGGCGGGGCGCTGTCCGGGGTGATCTTCAACGCAGCCTTCTGAACAACACCGTCCTGTGCAGGAACCGACGAAGGGGACGTCATGACGGACAAGTTCGTCGCCGCTATCGACCAGGGCACCACCTCGAGCCGCTGCATCATCTTCAACCAGGACGGCGCGATCGTGGCCGTCGACCAGCGCGAGCACCGCCAGATCTTCCCCAAGCCGGGCTGGGTGGAGCACGACGCCACCGAGATCTGGTCCAAGGTGCAGGCCGTGGTCGCCGGGGCGATCGCCAAGGCCGGGCTGCGCGCCGACCAGCTCAGCGCCCTGGGCATCACCAACCAGCGCGAGACGACGGTCCTGTGGGACCGCGCGACGGGCAAGCCCGTGCACAACGCGATCGTCTGGCAGGACACCCGCACCGCGGCCCTGACCAGCCAACTCGGTGGCTCGGACGGGCAGGACCGGTTCCGCGAGCAGACCGGACTGCCGCTGGCCACCTACTTCTCGGGGCCGAAGGCGGCCTGGCTGCTGGACAACGTGCCGGGGCTGCGCGCGCGTGCCGAGAACGGCGAGATCGCCTTCGGCACCATCGACTCCTGGCTGATCTGGAACCTCACCGGCGGCACGGACGGCGGCCGCCACGTCACGGACGTCACCAACGCCGGCCGGACCATGCTGATGAACCTGGAGACCCTCCAGTGGGACCGGTCCATCCTGTCCGCGATGAACGTGCCCGAGGCCGTCCTGCCCGAGATCAGGTCGTCCGCCGAGGTCTACGGCACCGCGGTGGGCCAGCTCGCGGGCGTGCCCGTGGCGTCGGCCCTGGGCGACCAGCAGGCCGCGGTGTTCGGGCAGGCCTGCTACGACGTGGGCACGGCGAAGAACACCTACGGCACGGGTTCCTTCCTGCTGCTCAACACGGGCAACCGGCCGGTCCCGTCGAAGAACGGGCTGCTGACGACGATGGGCTACAAGATCGGCGGCGAGGCGCCGGTCTACTGCCTGGAGGGCTCCATCGCCATCACGGGCGCGCTCGTCCAGTGGTTCCGCGACCAACTCGGCATCATCCGGACCGCCGACGAGATCGAACCCCTCGCGGCCAGTGTCGAGGACAACGGCGGCGCGTACATCGTGCCCGCCTTCTCCGGTCTGTTCGCGCCCTATTGGCGCTCGGACGCGCGCGGGGTCGTCACCGGCCTCACGCGGTACGTCACCAAGGCGCACCTCGCGCGGGCCGTGCTGGAGGCGACGAGCTGGCAGACGCGCGAGGTCGTGGACGCCATGTACCAGGACTCCGGGGTGCAGATCACCACCCTGAAGGTGGACGGCGGCATGACCAAGAACAACCTGCTCATGCAGCACCAGGCGGATGTGCTCGACGTGCCGGTGGTCCGGCCGATGGTCTCCGAGACCACCTGCCTCGGTGCCGCCTACGCCGCCGGGCTCGCCACCGGCGTGTGGAACGACCTGGACGAGCTGAAGTCCCACTGGCGCAAGGACGTCGAGTGGACGCCGGACATGGAGGCGTCCGTGCGTGACCGCCAGTACCACAACTGGCGCAAGGCCGTGGAGAAGAGCTTCGGGTGGGAGGAGGACGGCGAGAACTAGGCACGCGCGCGTGGTGCCGTCCAGCCGCGGCCCGTACCCCTGTCGGCGGGGGTACGGGTCGCTTCCCGCCTCAGGTGGTGACGGTCTGGCGGCGGCGCGCGGAGTACGCCATCGCGTGCTGGACCACGCCCACGAGCACGTCCTTGACCGACTGCTTGTCCCGGGCGTCGCACAGCAGGACCGGTACGTCCTCGTCGAGGTCGAGGGCCTGCCGTACGTCCTGCTCGGGGTAACGGATCGCTCCCTCGAAGCAGTTGACGCCGACGATGAACGGAATGGAGCGGCGCTCGAAGTAGTCGACGGCCGCGAAGCAGTCCTCCAGGCGACGCGTGTCGGCGAGCACGACGGCTCCCAGGGCGCCCTCGGAGAGCTCGTCCCACATGAACCAGAAGCGTTCCTGTCCCGGTGTGCCGAACAGGTACAGCACCAGGTCCTCGCGCAGCGTGATGCGTCCGAAGTCCATGGCGACGGTGGTGGTCCGCTTGCCCTCGACACCGCTGGTGTCGTCGACCGGACGCCCTGCCTCGGTGAGCAGTTCCTCGGTGCGCAGCGGCCTGATCTCGCTGACCGCGCCCACGAACGTGGTCTTGCCCACGCCGAAGCCGCCGGCCACCAGGATCTTGAGCGTGACGGGCTCGACCGGGGGCTTGCCGCGCTCAGAACGCCCGAAGATCATTGGTCTCTTCTCCTGCTAGCTGGGGGTGTTGAGGCGGCGGGCCGTGGCCTCCGCCGCCGGAGGTCTCGCTGACGCCGACATCGCGGGGGCCGGGGTCCGCCGTCGCCGCGGTGCCGGTGGGGCCGTACGACGGGCGCGCCTGACCTGGAGGCCACCGTCCCGTGGTGCTGGTGACGGTCACCCCGGTCGAGCCGGAACTGCCGACCTGTCGTCACGTCCGTCTCCCCGATCGCACTGCTCGGAACGTCTCCGCGGGGCGGGCCGTCCGCGGAGGGTCGTCGACGATGTGTCAGATCATAGGCCAGGGGTGTCCCGGCGACCGCCGCCCACCGCCGGATCGGCCCCGCGGGCGACCGGGGACGGCCTCGGCAGGTCGGCACCGCGCCAAGACGCCGTTCTTGGTCACCTCACGGCGCGACCGCGCGGCCGCCGGGACCGCAGGTCACAGGGCCCTGAGGCCGTTGATCACGTCCCGCAGGATGCTCTCGTCCGGAAGCTCGGCGGGCGGCACCGGCCGGTTCACATGGACCCACTCCGAGGCGACGAGGTCACCCACCAGGACCCGTACGACCCCGATGGGCAGGTCGAGTTCGGAGGACAGCTCGGCGACCGACTGCGGGGTCTCCCGGCACAGGTCGACGATGTCCACGTGCTCGGGGGACAGCGAGTGGTCCCCCTCGGGGTCGTCCGTGTGGGGTTCGGCCACGACGACCGCGATCAGGTCGAGACGGTGCTGACCGGCGCTCGTGGTGCGGCCACGCGTCATGGCGTACGGACGGACCACCGGTCCGGCCTCGTCGTCGAACCAGTGGCTTCTTCCCTGACCGTCTGTGCTCATGCCATCTCACTACCCGCCCTGGGGCAGATCGGTGCGTGGCGCGGCACCGAGATGCGCGCCGACCCGCTTGACCAGGAGCGTCATCTCGTACGCGACGAGACCCACGTCCGAGTCGGCGTCCGAGAGGACCGCGAGGCAGCTACCATCGCCCGCGGCCGTCACGAACAGGAAGGCGTCGTCCAGTTCCACGACCGTTTGCCGGACGCTGCCCGCCTCGAAGTGCCGGCCCACGCCCTTGGCCAGGCTGTGGAACCCGGACGCCACGGCGGCGAGGTGCTCGCTGTCCTCGCGGGTCAGGTCCTGGGACACACCGGTCGGGAGGCCGTCGCTGGAGAGCACCAGGGCCTTGCGGATGCTCGCGACCCGCTCCACCAGGTCGTCGAGGAGCCAGTTGAGCTCGCCGGACTTGTCGGTCGCCTTCGGTGCGGTCATCGACCGTCCCCCTTAGTCGTTCGTTGTGGTGCTGTGCCGCCGGACGTGTCGTCGCTTCCGGCGTTCTCCTCACGGCCGCGCTGCCAGCCCCGCTGGAGCGAGGCCATTCGGCTGCGTACCTCGTCGGCGTCCCGCTCGGCGGGCTCCGCCTGGTTCTGGGGGCGCCGCTCCGGGGCCTGCCTGAGCTGCGGGGCCAGGTTCGCCTGGCGCACACGGCGGGGCAGCGGGGCGGAGCCGGATGCGGCGTCCTGGGCTCCCCGGGCGGCACCCAGGGGCGGCCTGCCCGAGCCGGACGCTCCGGCCGTACCGCGGGCGGACTCGCTCCGGTCGTGCCGGGCGGAGTCGGCCAGGCCGTCCCGCCCGGGCGCGTCCGCGGCCGGGCCGGCGGTGCCGGGGGCAGATGGTTGGCCGGTGGTCGTGTCGTCCGTGACCGGTCCGCTCGACGCGATCTCGGCACGCCGGGTGCGCCGGGGCAGAACCGGGGCTCCGGGAGCCGGGAACGCCGACGGCGCCCGGGTCTCCGTCAACTCGTCGACGGGGTCGGCCACATCGGTGCTCCGGCGCAGGGCCGCGGCACGGCGACGGCTCGGCAGCGTCGGGGGTTCGGAGCGCGCCGGTCCCGCCGAGGGGCCGGTCTGCGACCGGGACGCGCCCGGGCCGGCCGTCGGCGTCCGGTCGGCGTCCTCGCGTCCCGTGTGCTCGTCGGTGACCGGGCGTCCGTGGGAGCTGACCAGCTTGGGGGTCCGGCGGCGGGACAGGGACACCGGAGCGCCCGGTACGTCCTCGCCGATGCCCGCCGCGTCGGTGCCGGGCGCCTCGTCGTCGACCTGGGCCAGGGAGCGGCGCGGGCGGAACAGTCCGCCGCGCTCGCTGTCCTCGGAGTCGAGTACGCCGGGGAGGTCGGTCAGGGTGTCCAGGTCGACCGGAGCCTCCAGTTCGACCGGACCGTCGAGGATCGCGGGCGTGAGCTGGGCCGGTCCCCGGGTGAGCGAGACGCGCTGGGCCTCCTCCAGCTCAGCCTCCTTCGACGGCCGGGGGCGGTCGAGGCGGAAGCCGATGCCGTTGGTGTCGGGGACGTCGTCGGTCAGCAGCGCGTCGGGGATGAACACGACCGCCGTGGTGCCGCCGTACGGCGAGGGCTGGAGCGAGACCCGGACGTTCTGCCGCTGGGCGAGCCGGCTGACCACGAACAGGCCCAGCCGGTCGGTGTCGGACAGTTCGAACTCGGGTGTCTCGGCGAGCCGCAGGTTGGCGTCCAGCAGGGCGTCGGCCGCCATGCCGAGTCCGCGGTCGTGGATCTCCAGGGTGAAGCCGTTGGCGACGCGCTCGCCCAGGACCTGCACGGCCGTGTGCGGCGGGGAGAACACCGTGGCGTTCTCCAGGAGTTCGGCCACGAGATGCGTGAGGTCGGCGACGGCGGGGCCGGTCACGGCCACCCTGGGCAGCCTGCGGACCTCGATGCGCTCGTAGTCCTCGACCTCGGCGACGGCCGCGCGGACGACGTCCATGAGCTGGACGGGTTTGCGCCACTGCCGGGAAGGGGCGGCGCCGGAGAGGATCACCAGACCCTCGGCGTGCCGGCGCATACGGGTCGTCAGGTGGTCGAGGCGGAACAGGTCGGCGAGCTCGTCGGTGTCCTCGGTGCGGCGCTCCATGGTGTCGAGCAGGGTGAGCTGCTTGTGCAGCAGGACCTGGCTGCGCCGGGCGAGGTTGACGAAGACCTCGGAGACGCCGGCCCGCAACTCGGCCTGCTTGACGGCGGCTTCGACGGCGGCGCGCTGGAGGGTGTTGAGGGCCTGGCCGACCTCGCCCATCTCGTTCTTGTCGTACTCCAGGCGCGGGACCTCGGTCTCGATGTCGACCTGTTCGCCCACCGAGAGGCGGCGCATCACGCTGGGCAGCCGTACGCCGGAGGCCTCGTGGGCCTCCAGGCGCAGTTGCCGCAGGTCGCGGATGAGGCCGCGGCCGACGCGCACGGACAGCACGAGGGAGAAGAGCAGGGCGATCAGACCGAGGACGCCGACGGCGGCCGCCTTGACGATGACGCCCATCGCGTCCGGCCGGACACGGTCCTGGAGGCGGTCGCCCGCCTGGTCGTCGAGCTCGGCCAGTTCGTCGAGGACATTGCCCGCGGCGGCGTCCCAGCTCTTGGCGCCGACGTCGCCCGTGGTGCCGGGCTCGGCGTCCACGACGGACTTCTCGGCGGAGCGCAGCGGAGCGGTGCCGGCGTTCTTCCAGAAGCGCTCGTAGCGCTCGCGCTCCGAGGCCGGCAGCACGGCCAGGCTCGTGTCGTACATCAGGTTCCGCTGGGCGATCAGGTCGGAGACGTCGCGGATCTCGTCGTGGGTGAGCTTGCCCACCACCAGCGCGGAACCGAGGAGGGCGTCCTCGCGGGAGAGCAGTTCGCGGGCACGCGTGATGTTGACCAGCGCCCGGGCCTGCTTGTCGAGTTCGACGTTGTCGATGCCGTCGAGGGTGGCGAGCAGGGCGTAGGCGGGGTCGACCAGGCGGTTGTACTGGTCGAGGGCCTGCAGCCGGGAGACGGTGCCGTCCTCGACGGTCCGGCGCAGCGAGTCGAGGCCGTCGAACGCGTCCAGGACGGCGGTGAGGCGCTCGTCGTCGTCCTGGTCCATGCCGTCGCGGACATCGGGATCGTGGGCGTTGCGGCGGAACTTGGCGATGGCCTCGTCCGAGGCGTCCCTCGTGCTGCGCAGCGCGGACAGGGCGTCCGACGCACGCGGATCCGCCAGGTAGACGAGCGTCTGGCGGCGTTCCTGCTGGAGCACGCGCACGGTGTCCTCGATGGGATAACCGAGCTTCTCCGTGACCGTCGACACCTCGAAGAGCCGGGCGACCTCGCGTCCCGTCAGCACCGTGGCGAAGCCCCACACCGCGATCAGGGACACCAGCGGCACGAGAAGCAGCGCCACGATCTTCCGGCGGATCGACTTCCCGCGAAAGCGCATGGCCTCCCCCAGCTCGACCCCCGCCGGCCGGGGGTACACATGTACGTCAACAAACGGCGCGAGCCTACTACCGACGCACACGTAACTCGAAGTTGCGTCCGGAACCAGAACGTGCGCCCCCGGATCGGGACATGGGCAGTTGTCCTGCCATTGCGGGAGATTGCCTCCTGCCACCAGGCGGGTCGTCCCGGACCGGAACGGGCCGCCCGGCGTGGGGGGTTGGCTGGATTTTTTCGTTTCTTTGCGGGCACGCGGGAATCTTGAAGGGGTCTTGTTCGTCCTTCTCTTCGGGAAATGGCGGTGGATTCGGCCACAGGAGCCGCATCTGCAACTGGGCGGCGTAAAGCAGCGCAAGCCGGGCAGCCACCTTTGAGGCCCGGTCCACGGACACCGGGACGAGGGGCTGCCGGCGGTGGGGAGTGACACGGTGATGGGCACGGCGGAACGGCAGGAGGCGCCGGGGACCGGCGTGGGGACAGCGAGTCCGGCGACGCCACGGCGCCCCGAGGCGCGAGGTCACGACGCACCGGCGCGGTCGGACATGCGGAGCGGGCGCGCCACGGCCCGCGAGGAGCCGTACCGGCCATTGTGGGTCGAGGAACCCGCGCGCAGGCGGCGGCTGCCGGATCCGGTGCGGACCTCCGCGGTGCGGGCGGTGCTCATCATCGCGGTGACCCTGCTCCAGGCGATGGTGGCCTTCCTGTGCACGATGGCCGGCTCCTGGCTGGCGTTCCCGATGGTGATCAGCAGTGTCGCCAGCACCGTCGTGGCCACCTGGGGCGCCCTGGACGTCTGGGTGACCCGCCAGGTGTGGAACCAGCGCCACGGCGTGGTGTCGACCCCGAGCAGCACGGCCCGCGCGCTGCGGCGCGAGCGCCGCAAGGCCCGGCGGCACGCCCGGGTCACGGAGCGGGCGCAGGAGCGGATACGGCGTCAGGGCGGGAGCACGGGACGGCTGTCCCACTCCTGAGCACGGCAAGCGCGCCTTCGTCATCGAGCTACGCGCTCATACTGCGGGGCCGACACCAAGTGGTGCGGCCCCGCAGTCTTTTACGGCGTGTCCTTTACGGCGTGTCCTTTACGGCGTGACAGGCGCCGTCGGACGCTTGAACATCCGGGTCGCCGTGATCTCGCTGTGCCCCACCTCGTCCGCCTGCGGCTGCTGCGGCAGACCCGGGCGGAGGTGCTCCTCCACGCTGATGTACTTCAGCCCGGCCCTGAGGTCCGCGTCGTTGCGCAGCCGGATGACCAGGGGGAACTCGGCCAGTGCCGTCGTGTCGAACAGACCCGTGGTGTACAGGAGCTGGACGCCCAGCGCGTCCGACACGGCCCGCTGGAGCTCCAGCAGGTAGGTCGCGTTGGCCCGGCCGATCGGGTTGTCCAGGAACAGCGTGCCGGCGTGCCGGTGCTTGTCCCGGCCCCGGTCGTTGGACCGCAGGGCGGCCATCGTGCAGTACAGCGCGATGGCCGCCGTGAGGAGCTGGCCGCCGGAGAACACGTCGCCCATCTGTCCGACGGGCACCCGCTCGGCGCGCAGCACGGCGTCCGGCTTGAGGATCTCCACGGCCACCCCTCGGGGCTGGAGCGCCGCCCCGACTCCCCGCAGCAGCAGGGACATTCCGTCACGCCGCAGGTCGGAGTTCTTCTTCACGGCGGCCCTGGTCGCCTCGTCGACGACCTCGCCGAGCCGCTCGGTCAGTGTCGCCTGGTCGGGTTCCTCGAAGCGGATCCGCAGGAACTCCTGCCCGGACCACTCGCCGAGCCCCTCGGGCAGCCGGGACAGCCGCTGAGCCGACCTGAGCGTGGCGAGCGCGGACTCCACGAGCCCCCGCAGCCGGTCCACGATCGAGTCCCGGTTCCGCTCCAACTGGGCCAGCTCGTCGGTCAGCACCCGCAGTCGGGGCGCGAAGGCGTCCGCCCACTTCTGCGCGTGCTCGGGCAGCGCGGACGCGGGCAGCTCACGGATCTGCTGCCGCGCCGGGGTGCGGACCTGCTCGTAGCGCGTGGAGTTGGCGTGCCGGACAAGGACGTCACTGGCCTCGCGGACGGCGGACTCGGCGGCGGAGAGGTCGGCGGCGCAGCCGCGCAGCGACCGGCGGGCCTCGGCAGCGGCCTGCCGGGCCTCCTCGGGGCTGCCCGGGTAGGCCTCCTGCTCGTCCTGCTCGTCCTCCATGGCGTGCTCGCGCAGCAGGTCGCGCAGCATCGCGGCGATCTCGTCGAAGCCGCCCGCCGCGTCCTCGGCGGCCCGGTGGGAGTCGAGCAGCTCCGCGTGCGCCTCCCTGGCCTGCGCCAACGCCTCGGTGCGGGAGACGAGTTCGGCGGTGGCCGTGCGCAGCAGCGCCTGCGCGTGCTCGGCGTCGCGCGGCTCCAGTTCCGGTGCCAGCTCGGTGTGCGCCTCGCCGTCCTCGGGGGCGTGCCGCTCGGCCTCGCCGCGCAACCGTCCGAGCTGCTCGCTCGCGGTCGACATACGGGTCTCCAGGAGCTGCACCAGCTCCTCCGCGCGGGCGGCGGCGGCCTGCCGGGAGGGCCCGTCGGACCCGCCGGGCGACTGGAGCAACTGCTCCGCGCGCGTGCGGACCTTGTTGCTCAGCCGGTCCAGTTCGGCGAGGGCCGCGCTCTCGTCGCTCTCCGCCCGCGCCTGCTCGGCGCGCAGGTCGGCGCCGACGCCGACCTTCTCGTAGAGCTGGGAGGCGGCCCGGTAGGCCTCGCGGAGGGCGGGCAGGGACGCCTTGGAGGAGTCCGGGTCGCTGTCCGGTACGTCGTCCGGGGCGCCGGCGATCTCGGCGCGTTCGGCGCGCAGCGCCCGCGCGGTGCGGCGGGCGTCGTCGGCGGCCCGCTGGGCCCCGCGCCGGTCCTCGTCGGCGGCGCGGGCGCGATCCAGACAGGTCTGGGCGCGGGCTTCCGACTCGGTGGCCTCGTCGGCCAGTTCGCGCAGTTTGGCCTGCCAGCCGGACCGCTCGCGCAGCCGGTAGGCCAGTCCGGCGAGGGCGTCGGCGGCGCGCCGGGCCTTCTGCGCGGCCTCCTGTCGCTCGTCGCGTGTCTGCGCGGCCTCGGCGGCGGCTTCGTCGGCCTCGGCCCGGACCGTGCGCGCCTCGGCCAGCTCGGCCTCCGCCTCCTCGGCGAACGCGCGGGTGTCCCGGGCGGCCTGCGCCAGCTCGACGAGCCGGCCGGCCGGGCAGCCGGTGCGCCAGGAGGCGAGTCGGGCGGCCAGTTCACGGTCCTTGCCGAGGCGGGCCGCGAGCGACCGGATCTCCTCGTCCCGCTCGCCGGCCCGCGCGCGCAGCGCCTGGCGCTCCTCGTCGGCGGCGTGTTCGTCGTGCATGGCCGGGTTCGGCGGCACGAGGAAGACGTCGGCGCTCTGGGAGTCGGTGGCCGGGGTCGGCGCCAGCAGGGCGGCGGCCGTGCCGACGGCCACGGCGGAGCGCGGCAGCAGGGCCGCGTCGTTCAGCGCCTCGCGGGCCCGGGCGTGGGTGTCGGGGTCGGTGATGATGACGCCGTCGACCAGTTCGGGCCGGGCGGCCAGCACGCGCGCGTGGTCCGCGGGGTCGACGGCCTGGGCGAGGTAGCGCCAGCCGGGCAGGGCGGGGATGCCGTTCTCGCCGAGGAACTCGACCGTGGCCAGCACGTCGGGGCCCGGCGGCAGGAGCCCGCCGTCGCCGAGCGCGCCGAGGATGCGGGAGTCGTCGGCGGCGGCCGTGCGCAGTTCGAAGAGCTGGCGTTCGGCCGAGGAGACGGAGTCGTCGAGCAGCTCACGCAGTTCGTCGGCGAACCGGTCGAGGTCCTCGGGGGTGAGTCCGACGTCGGTGACGAAACCCGTGGAGCCGGAGTGCGCGTCGGCAGCCTCGTGCCCCGTCCGCGCGCTGTCGTGCCCCTTCCGCGCACCCTCGAGCCCTGCCGCGCCACGCCCTCCCGCACTCTCGTGCCCAGACGCGCCACCCCTTCCCGCACCCTCGGCCCCCGCGCGCTGCCCCGGCACTCCCCCGGAGCCGCCGGTCAGGCCCAGCAGCTCCGCCAGCCGCTCCTCTCCCGCCAGCCCCTCGGCCAGACGCCGCTCGGCCTCGTAGGACCGTGCGGCCGCCGCGGCCGCGTCCTCCGCGCGGGCGGCCGTGAGTTCCGCGCGGGACTCGGCGGCGGCCGCCTCGCGCGCGTGCTCGGCGGCACGGTTCGAGGCCTCGCGGGCGGTGTCCCAGGCGGCGACCGCCGTCTTCTCGGCATCGCTCGCGGCGAGGGCCGCACGGGCGGGGTCGGCGTCGGGGGCGCTGTCGTCGAGCCAGCCCGCGCGCACGGCCTCGGCGGTCTCCTGCTCGACCTCGCTCAGCCGCTGCCGCAGATGCCCGATCTCGCTGCGGGCGCGCTGCGCCTCGGTGGCGGCGGAGGTGGAGTCCCGGTAGGCGGACTCGCCGACTTCCTGGAGGGCGGCGGACCGCTCCTCCTCCTCGTTGGCGAGGCTCTCGGCGCTCTCGGCGGCCGCGTGCAGGGCCCGTACGAGGTCGACGGCGGCCTTGGCGCGGGCGGCGAGGGCGGGGGCCGCGTCCCGTTCGGCCTCCTGGATGGCGGCGGCCACGCGCGCGACCCGGTCGGCGGCGGCACGGTGGCGCAGGACGGCCTCGGCGGCCTGCCAGGCGGAGTGCAGTGTGCGCGCCTCGGCGAGCTCGCGCTTCTGGGCCGCGGCCGACTTCTCGGCGGCGGCGAGCGCCAGGGAGGCGTGCCGGTAGGCGAGTTCGGCGGCGATGAGCGCACTGCGCTCGCGGCCGGACTCGGAGTGGGTGACGGCGTACGCGGCCGCGGTGACCCGCTGGGCGAGGTCCGCCGCCCGCACCCGCTCCTGGACGCCCCGCGCGGACAGCCGGCGGGCCAGCGTCCGGGTACGGCGTTCGGCGGCCGTGTGGACGTCACGCGCGCGTGAGCGTGTCTCGGCGGCCTCGACGATCCGGCCCAGCAGGTCCACGGACCCCGCGGTGAAGTCCCGTTCGGCGATGAGCTCTGCGCGTCGTCCCAGCTTGTTGCCGAACCCGCTGACCAGGTCGGCGAGTCCGTCGGTGTCGCGTGTGTCGGTGACCGCGCGCAGCAGCAGGTCGGTGAAGTCGGAGTCCTTCTTCACCGCGAACAGCCCGGCGGCCTCGCCCTCGTCGGCGTTCATCTCGCGCTGGTAGCGGAAGAGTTCGGGGTCGAGGCCGAGGTCGCCGAGGTGCTCGATCCAGCGGTCGTGGATCTCCTCCCAGTGCACCTCCAGGTGCGGATACGCCTTGCCCGCCTCGGTGAGCGCGTCCCGGAAGCCCTTCATGGTGCGGCGGCGGCCCTGGGCGGCCGACTGCCCCTCGACGGGCGGCCGGACGGCGGTGGACTCGGCGACGGGCAGGTTGTCGAGGCTGAGGCCCGGTCCGGGCCGGAAGGAGTACCAGGCCTCGGCGAACTTCCGCGGGTCGTTGGAGACCTGGCGCCCGCGCCACTCGCTGACCTTGCCGACGACGACGCACTCGCCGGTCAGGGTGTGCTGCCACTCCAGGGCCACGTGCCCGCAGTCGTCCGCCAGCAGGAACTTGCGCAGCACACCGGAGCTGGCACCGCCGAGGGTGTTCCGGTGGCCTGGCAGCATCACCGAGAAGATCAGCTTGAGCAGGACGGACTTGCCGCCGCCGTTCTCCAGGAAGAGCACTCCGGCGGGCGCGGGCCGGCGCGGCGGGCCGACGGGCTCCTCCTCGAAGAACTCCGCCTGGGTGGGCGCGGGGTCGGGCACCTCCGCGCCGACGCCGCGCAGGTCAAGCACGGTGTCGGCGTAGCGCGCACCGGCGGGGCCGATGGAGTAGAGGCGGACCCGGGACAGCTCGTACATGGCGGACTCTCGTAAGTCTTCAGCAGATCAGGGCAGTTCAGGAGTGGAACGGCAGTCCGGCATCGGCCGCCAGCTCCAGGTCGTCGCCGTCCTCGGGGGGCAGCAGCGTGGGTGTGCCGTCGGTGACCGGGACGACCCCCAGCTCCAGCAGCTCGGCCATGGCGGCGCTTCCGGCCATGTCCCGCACCTGGAGCTGGTAACGAGCCGTGGTCCGGTAGGTACCGCCGTTGTCGTCGCCGGTGCGCTGGAGGAAGCCGGAGTCGGTGAGGAAGGCGGCGGCCTTGCCGACGATGCCGGTCGTGGACCCGGCGAGCCGGCGCGCGTCCTTGGTCGCGCCGGCCGCGCTGCGTCTGGCCCAGATCCGCCAGGCCGCCTCCAGCCCCGGTGCGTCGGTGGCCGGGTCGGTGTTCTCCCCGACCTCCTCGGCCCGCTCCTCCAGACGCCGGCAGGCCTGCCGTACGAAGGCGTCGACGCCGTTGACCGAGACGCGCCCGATGTATCCGTCGTCGGCGAGGTCCTCGGGGCGCGGGAACGCCATGGCGGCCACGGCGAGATGGGCGAGGCCGTGCAGGAACCGGTCGCCGCCGTCGGCGGACGTACGACGCGCGTAGTCCCCCATGCGGACGGCGAACACGGAGTCCTCGGCGGCGGTCACGGCCATCCCCGCACGGGGGGACACCTCGAGGACGACGAGTCCCAGTCCGGCGGCCACGGCGTCGGCGAGCCGCGCGAACGGCGGGTCCTCCCGGTAGCGCCGCAGCAGCTCGGCGTACTCCTGGTCCCGCGCGGGCTGCAGTTTGGGCTGCAGACCGAAGGCGACGAGCCGAGCGGCGTCGGCGGCGTCGGCGGGGGTGACGGCGGCGGGCGCCGACGGGGTCGGGACCTCCGGGTCGCTCCACTCGACATGCTCACTCACGGCTGGGGCTCCTTGTCACGCTGTCGCTCACTCATGCTGCTTCCGGACGGTCCGGCCTTTCTCATGCCGCCTCCGTCCGGTCCGCCGCCATCCCCACGGCGTCCAGCAGGGCGGTGCCGACGATGAGGTCGGCGCCACCGAAGTCCGGATCGTCCAGTTCCGTACCGTCGTCCACCGCGAAGAGGAGCTTCTCCTCGCCCTGGCGGTAGGCGGTGCCGACGGCGGGGCTGGCCGCGTGGATCGCCAACAGGGCGACCAGGTAGGCGAGATCGAAGCCGCCGGTGCTGCGGGCCTCCGCGAGCAGTCCCGAGAGCCGTCGCGGGGCGTCGGCCGGCAAGTCAAGCAGCTCCCTGGCGGAGGCGAGCTGCTCCTCGCTGAACCGGCTGTCGTCCGGGGTGGCGATGAGGTCGGGCTCCGGCATCTCCGCGCCCAGGTGCTCCCGCTCCACGGGCGGGGTCAGCAGTATGTCGACGAGGTCGCCCACCCGGACCGCCACCGGTGTGCGCAGACCGGTGCCGCGCGCGAAGAACGCGTCGGTGACCCGGGCGGCCTGCTCCAGCGGCAGGGGCAGCACCGGCGCGACGAGGTGGCCGTACAGGTCTATCCCGGACGTCGTCATGGGGGTGGCGAAGGCCTGGCGGTCCTGTTCGGCGCGGAACAGCGGGCCCGCCTCCAAAAGCCGGGACTGGAGCTGGGTGTGGCGCCGGATGCAGTCCTTGACGATGTCCACGAGCTCGGCGGCGCGCCGCTTCTGCTCGGCGTCCTCGGACTCGTCCCGCGCCTTGCGGATGTTGGTCAGGATCGCGTTCTCGTGGCGGTACCGGTCGGCGACGTGGTCGAGGGCCTCGGCGATCATGTCGGGCACGGAGTTGAGCCAGTCGACGGCCCGGACGTTGCGGCGGGTGGCGTCCAAAGCCCTGCGCAGGGTCTCGGAGTACTGCACGGTGCGGTACCGGGCCTGCTCGGCGGCGAGTTGGGCGTCGGCGAGGCGGCCCCGGCTGATCAGCACCTCCAGCTTGACCTCGGCGGCGATCTGGGCGCTGGTCACATCGGTGTCGAGGGCGCCGACGAGGACGTTGACCGCTTCGTCCGTGGTGCGGAGGTACACCGAGCCGCCGGGGCCCGGCACCTCCTCGATCAGCTTGAAGTCGTAGTCGCGCCGGACATAGGTGCCGTCCGGCGCGAAAGTGCCGTAGACCGCACGGAATCCCCGGTCGACGCTGCCGACGTTGATCAGGTTCTCCAGGACCCAGCGGGCCACGCGCTCGTGCTCGGCGACGGGCCGCTGCGGGGCCTGGGCGGCGATGCGCGGGATGAGGCGGGCGACGATCTGGTCGTGGTCGGCGCCGGTGTCGAAGTCCATGTTCAGGGTGACCAGGTCGATGGCGGCGAGGGCCACCTCCGCCATGCCGTACACCGAGTACTCGCCCGCGAGGTTGGCCTTGCGCGCGTCCAGGTCGTGCAGCGGCGCGGTGCAGGCGAGCGCGCGCAGCCGACGCGCCAGTCCCTCGTCGGCGGCCGGGCCCGGTGCGGGGCGCGGCCCCGCGCTGAACTGGGGCGGAACGCTGTCCGTCGTCGCAGGCGAAGTCACGGTGCACAGACTAGGTCCTCGGTCTGACAACTCCCCAAACGGCGCGGATCGCCTCCGGCGGCTGGACGGGGACCACTGTCGAGATTCGTCTGCCGGCCGGTGGGGGCTTGTCGCGCAGTTCCCCGCGCCCCTGGCTAGGTGTCCTCGCCCACCCTTCGCCTGTACACCTCGACCACTCGCTCCAAGGAGTCCGAGAGGTACACGGCGAGCAGTCGCTCCGCCTCTTCACGATCCCCCGCCTGCAGCGCGCCGAGAATCTGCTGATTTCGCGCCAGATACGGCTCGTGCAGTCGACGAGGGTCGTCCACGACGTGGAAGGCGAGCCGGAGTTCGGCGAAGACGCTGCGCATCAGTTCGTCGGTGCGTTCGCTGCCCGCGAGGGCGACGAGCTCGCGGTGGAAGTGGATGTTGGCCGTGCCCAGCGTTTTCCAGTCACCTTCGCGCACCGCCCGCTGCCCCTCCCCGACCGCCTCGGCGAGCGCGTCCAGGGCGTACGGCGGTTCGCCCAGCCCGCGGACCACGGCGCACTCCACGAGCGCGCGGGTGCGGTAGATGTCCTCCACGTCCTCGACCGCCAGGACCCGCACGAACACGCCGCGGTTGAGCTCGTGGACGAGCAGTCGTTCATGGGTGAGCAGCCGGAACGCCTCGCGCAGGGTGTTGCGGGAGACCCCGAGCGCCCCTCCGATGCTGTCCTCCGACAGCCGGGTCCCCGGCGGGAAGTACCCCTCGGCGATACGGCTCCTGAGGATGTCCGAGACCCGCTCGGCCGTGCTGGTACGGCCCAGGAGGGCGCGGTCGTCGGCCAGTCCGCTCAGTTGCTCTGCCATGCCCGGAATTCAACCGCAGCCAAGAGAACGAAACAACAGGGGTATTGAAGGATCGTTGAACGATCCTCTACGTTGCTGGAACACCGCATGGCTCAGCTCCGCACCCTCCGTCCTCCCCCTGCGAGGTGCCCATGAGCACGACCCGTCCCCCTCAGTCCCTGAATCCGAGCCCCACGACGACCGAAGACGGGGCGCTGGGCTGGTTCCGCGCCCTAGGTCCGCGCGGCCGCCGCGCCTTCGCCGGTGCCTTCGGCGGCTACGCCCTCGACTCCTACGACTACTTCACGCTCCCGCTGAGCATGGTCGCCCTGGCCGCCTACTTCGGCCTGGACAGCGGCCAGACCGGGCTGTTCACCACCGTCACCCTGCTCGCCTCCGGGGTCGGCGGCGCCCTGGCCGGGGTGCTGGCCGACCGGGTCGGCCGGGTCAGGGCGCTGATGATCACGGTGGTCACCTACGCGGTCTTCACCGTGGCCTGCGGCTTCGCCCCCAGCTTCGAGTCGCTGCTGGTCTTCCGGGCCCTCCAGGGCCTCGGTTTCGGCGGCGAGTGGGCGGTCGGCGCGATCCTGGTCGCCGAGTACGCGAGCGCCAGGCACCGCGGCCGCACCCTCGGCGCTATCCAGAGTTCCTGGGCCGTGGGGTGGGCCCTGGCGGCGGTCGTGTACACGCTCGTCTTCTCGGTCTTCGACGACGGCACGGCCTGGCGCGTGATGTTCTGGACCGGCGCGCTGCCCGCGCTGCTCGTCGTGTGGATGCGGCGCCGGGTCCAGGACGCCCCGAAGGCGATCGAGGTGCGCGAGAAGAGCGCCGGCAAGGGCTCGTTCACGGCGATCTTCAAACCGGACCTGCTGCGTACGACGATCTTCGCGGGGCTGCTGTCCACCGGCGTCCAGGGCGGCTACTACACGCTCGCCACCTGGGTGCCGACGTACCTCAAGAGCGACCGCGGACTGTCGGTCGTCGGCACCGGCGGCTACCTGACGTTCCTGATCTCGGGGGCCTTCCTCGGCTACCTGACCGGCGGCTACCTCACCGACCGGCTGGGGCGGCGGCGCAACATCTGGCTCTTCGCCCTGCTGTCGGCCGTGTGCATCGTGGCTTACGGCAACATCCCGAGCGGGGCCGACACCTGGCTCCTGGTCCTCGGCTTCCCCCTCGGGTTCTGCATGTCGGCCATCTTCAGCGGCTTCGGGTCCTACCTGAGCGAGCTGTACCCGACGGCGGTGCGCGGCTCGGGGCAGGGCTTCACGTACAACGCGGGCCGCGCGGTCGGCGCGGTCTTCCCGACCACCGTCGGCTTCCTGGCCGACAGTTGGGGCGTGGGCGGGGCGCTGGTCTTCGGCGCCATCGGCTACGGCATCGCCGCCCTGGCCCTGCTCGGACTGCCGGAGACCCGTGGGAAGGAACTCGCGTGAACCGTACGGAGGACCGCCCCCTGACCCTTGTCGACGAGCACGCGCACGCGTGGAGCCCGGCACAGGCACGCGCCCGCTTCCGCGCGGGCCTGACCGGCCCCACCGCCGGGGTCGCGGCCGGCCACACCCAGGTCAACCTGATCTCGGTGCCCGCCGACTGGGCGTACGACATGCTGCTGTTCTGCCAGCGCAACCCCAAGCCCTGCCCCGTCCTCGACGTCACGGACGCCGGCGACCCGACCACCGTCCTCGCGGAGGGCGCCGATCTGCGCACCGATCTCCCGCGCTACCGGGTGTGGGAGGACGGCCGGCTGGTGGACGAGCCGACGGACGTGCGCGCACACTGGCGTGAGGACCTCGTTTCGTTCCTGATCGGGTGCAGTTTCACCTTCGAGTGGGCACTTTCGGAGGCGGGCGTCCCGATCCGGCACATCGAGCAGGGCCGGAACGTTCCGATGTACGTGACCAGTCGACAGTGCCGTCCCGCGGGGCGGCTGCACGGACCCATGGTGGTGTCCATGCGCCCGGTGCCGCCGCAGCACCTGGCGGCCGCCCTGAGGGAGAGCAGTCTGCTCCCGGCCGTGCACGGCAGCCCCGTGCACTGCGGCGATCCCTCGGGGCTCGGCATCGACGACCTGGGCCGCCCCGACTTCGGTGACCCGGTGGTCGCCGAGCCGGACGACATCCCGGTCTTCTGGGCCTGCGGAGTGACCCCGCAGGCCGCGGTGACGGCCTCGCGCCCGCCGTTCGCCATCACCCACGCACCCGGGCAGATGTTCCTGACGGACGCCAGGGACGAGCAGTACCGGGTGGCCTGAGCACCACCGGCCCGGACGGGAACCCGCTGAACCCCGCGGAACCGCGGAAAGCCTCGGAAGGAGACACGAGACCTCCATGACCTCGATCGATCTGAACGCCGACCTCGGCGAGGGCTTCGGCCGCTGGCAGCTCACCGACGACGAGCGGCTGCTGTCCGTCGTCACCAGCGCCAACGTGGCCTGCGGGTTCCACGCCGGGGACGCGGTCACCATGCGGCGGGTCTGCGAGCTGGCGGCCGCGCGCGGGGTGCGGATCGGCGCCCAGGTCTCCTACCGGGACCTGGCCGGGTTCGGGCGGCGCGCCATGGACGTGCCGTCCGCCGAGCTGACGGCCGAGGTGGCCTACCAGATCGGCGCCCTGGAGGTCTTCGCCCGGGCGGCGGGCACGCGCGTGTCCTACGTCAAGCCGCATGGCGCGCTCTACAACCGGGTCGTCCACGACGAGGAGCAGGCCGCGGCGGTCGTCGAGGGCGTGCTCCTCGCCGACGCCACGCTGCCTGTCCTCGGCCTGCCCGGTTCACGCCTCCTGGCGGCCGCCGGCAAGGCGGGCCTTGAAGCCGTGCCGGAGGCCTTCGCGGACCGCGCGTACACCGACGCGGGCACGCTCGTGCCGCGCGGCCAGGAGGGCGCGGTGATCACCGATCCCGAGGCGGTCGTGGCCCGCTCGCTGGGCCTGGCCCGGGACCGCGCGGTCACGGCCCGCTCCGGTGCCCGCGTGGAGGTCGAGGCCCGCTCCCTGTGCCTGCACGGCGACACACCGGGCGCGGTGGACCTGGCCCGCCGGGTCCGGGAACGCCTGGAGTCCTCCGGCGTCCGGGTGGAGGCGTTCGTATGAGGACCCTCTCCGTCGGCGACGGCGCCCTGCTCGTGGAGGTGGCCTCGGGCGAGGAGGCCCAGGCGCTCCACGCCGAGCTGGTGCGCCGCCGCGCGGAGGGCTCGCTGACGGTCCGCGAGATCGTCCCCGCGGCCCGCACGGTCCTCCTCGACGGCCTCGCCGACCCGGCCCGACTGGCCGCCGAACTCACCGCCTCCAAAGTGCCGCCCGCTCCCCCGCGCGCGCGGGAGGCGATCGAACTCCCGGTGCGTTACGACGGCCCGGACCTGGCCGACGTGGCCGCGCACTGGGGCGTCTCGCCCGAGGAGGTGGCCCGCGTCCACTCCGGCACCGAGTTCACGGTCGCCTTCTGCGGGTTCGCGCCCGGCTTCGGCTACCTCACCGGCCTGCCCGCCCGCTACGACGTGCCGCGCCGGGCCACCCCGCGCACGGCCGTCCCGGCGGGCTCGGTGGGGCTGGCGGGCCCGTACACCGGCGTCTACCCGCGCTCCTCGCCGGGCGGCTGGCAGCTCATCGGGACCACGGACGCCGTCCTGTGGGACCACGCGCGCGTGCCGGCGGCGCTGCTGTCGCCGGGGACGCGCGTGCGCTTCGTGAGGTCGACATGAGCGACCGCGCCCTCTCCGTCGTCCGGGCCGGTGCCCTGACCACCGTCCAGGACCGGGGCCGCCCCGGCCACGCCCATCTCGGGGTCCCCCGCTCGGGCGCCCTGGACGGTCCGGCGGCCGACCTCGCCAACCGGCTGGTCGGCAACCGCCCCGAGGCGGCCGTCCTGGAGACCACCCTCAACGGCTGTGCGCTGCGCCCCCGTTCGACGGTCACCGTGGCCGTCACGGGCGCCCCCTGCCGGATCACGGTGGACGGCCGCCCGGCGGCCTGGGGCGCACCGGTGCACGTGCCGGCCGGAGCACTGCTGACCGTGGGAACGGCCGTGTCGGGACTGCGCGGTTACGTGGCCGTCTCGGGCGGGATCACCGTGGAAGCGGTCCTGGGCAGCCGCTCCACCGACCTTCTGTCGGGCCTGGGCCCGCCTCCTCTCACCGACGGCGCGGTGCTCCCTCTGGGCACACCGGGACCGCTCCACACGCGTGTGGACACCGCCCCGCAGCCCGCGCCGCCCTCGGAGCTCGTCCTCCGCGTCACGCTGGGCCCCCGAGCCGACTGGTTCACCCCGGAAGCGGTACGGGCCTTCACCTCCCGTACCTTCCAGGTGTCCTCGGAGAGCAACCGCATCGGCCTGCGCACGGAGGGACCTGCCCTGGAGCGGGCCCGGCCCGGCGAACTGCCCAGCGAGGGAATGGTCTTGGGCGCGGTCCAGGTCCCGCCGAACGGCCGGCCGGTGGTCTTCCTCGCCGACCACCCGACCACCGGCGGCTACCCGGTGATCGGAGTGGTCCGCGAGACGGACCTCCCGGCAGCGGCCCAGGCGGTCCCGGGAATCCCGGTGCGTTTCGTGGCGGTACGACGCCACCGACCCGCCTAGGGGGCTGGGCTACGGGAGACCGGACACCCGGCCACACCGCACCGGGCGCCGACAGCGCCCCGGGAATCCCGGTCCGGTTCGTGGCCGTACGACGCCACCGACTCGCCTAGAGGGCTGGGCTACGGGAGACCGGACACCCGGCCACACCGCACCGGGCGCTGGGAGCGGCATCCGCACCGGACGGGCCTCACAGCAGCGCCCGCACCGGCATCGGCCGGCTCCTACAGAGACGCCCACCCACGCCGACCCTTACAGAGGCACCCGCACCAGCCCCGCAACGGCACCCGCCCCCGCGGCCCCGCTCAAGCCGCCTCAACCCCCCGCTCCCCCACGGACAGCGCCGCCAGTGCCGCGGACACCGCGCTGGCCGTCCGCAGGTCGAGCCGTGCGCTGGTGCCCCGCGCGCGGTGCCGCATCTCGTCGACGGCCAACGTCACCAACTGGGGCAGCAGATCGGTGCACCGCCGCGCCACCCACCCCGTCCCCGCCGTGGCCAGCCACCACAGGCTCGCCGACGTCGCGGGCGCGGGGGACCGCGGCTCGGCCGAGGGGGCGACCCCGGTCGCGATCCCCCGCTCGGCCAGCAACGCGTGGAACCGCACGGCCAGTTGCCGATGCCCCCGCTCCCCGGGATGCAGCCGGTCCGCGCTCCACATCGCACGGTCGGTGGTCCAACTCCCCTGCGCCGCGTGCAGATGCACCGCCCCGTACCGCTCGGACAGCGCGTGCACCACCGTGTTCACCGCCCGCTGCCGCCGGGCCAGCGGACGTGCCAGCGCGCCGGGCAGCCCGAGCATCGTGCCCGGGTCGGGCAGGCACGCCGTGAGCAGGACGGCGCCCTGTCCGGTGAACGCCGCGTACACCGCGTCGAGCCGCGCGGCCACGGCGTGGATGTCGAACGTGCAGCGCAGGGTGTCGTTGACACCGACCAGGACCGAGACGACGTCCGGCCGCAGCGCCAGCCCCACGGGCATCTGCCGCTCGACCACGTCCCGCGTCTGCGCCCCGCTCACCGCGAGCTTGGTGAACTCCACGGTCTCGGCGAGCCCGTCGGCGAGCAGCGCGGCCCAGCCCCGCCGGCCCTCGCCCACGGGATCGCCCACGCCCTCGGACAGTGAGTCACCGAGGGCGACGAAGCGCACGGCTCTCACGACGCACCCCCGCTCATGCCACGCCCCCCGGCACGGAACGCCGTTCGAGGACCTCCGCGTCGTGCGCGGCGAGGAACGCCCGGACCGCCGTGTCCCACCCGAAGCACTCCGCACGCGCGCGTGCGGTCTCGCGGCGCTCGTCCTCCGGGCGGTCCAGCAGCAGGTCCACGGCGTCCGCGAAGGCCGCTCCCCGGTCGGCGGCGACGGCCCCGGCCGAGCCGATGACCTCCGGCAGCGCGGAGGAGGCGCTCACCACCACCGGCGTGCCGCACGCCATGGCCTCCAGCGCGGCGAGCCCGAAGGTCTCCGCGGGTCCGGGGGCCAGGCACACGTCCGCGGAGGCCTGGAGGGCGCCGAGCAGCCCCCGGTCGGAGACGTGCCCGAGGAAGGTGACCGGCAGCCGCCGTTCCCGGACCCGCTGTTCCAGGCGCGGCCGCAGCGGCCCGTCCCCCGCCACCACCAGCACCGCCCGCCTGCCTCGGCGCACGAGGGACTCCAGGGCGTTCAGGGCCGTGCCGGGCCGCTTCTCGACGGACAGCCGGGTGCAGGTCACGAGGAGGGTCTCGGCCTCCCGCGCGTATCGGGCCCGCAGCCCCGCGTCGCGCAGCGCCGGGCGCCGCTCGACCAGGTCGACGCCCAGCGGGGCCCGTACGACATTGCGGGCGCCGATCCGCACGAACTCCCGCTCGGCGAACTCGGTGGTGCACACCACGCGCGCGTAGGCGTGTGCCGTACGGATGTTGAGGGCGTCGGCGACCCGTCGGGCGGTGCCCTCCGGCAGGCCCCAGGTGCGCAGGACGCCGTCGGCGGTCTCGTGGGAGACCATCACGGCGGGGACGCGGGCCCGCCGGGCCCAGGTGCCGGTCCACCGCAGGGTCGTGCGGTCGGAGACCTCCAGGCGGTCGGGGGCGAGTGCCTCCAGGAGCCGGGCCACGCGCCGCCTGTCGGTGAGCACGCGGTAGCCGCCGGTGCCGGGCAGCAGCGGACCGGGCAGGGTGATGATCCGGCCCTGCTCGGTCGCCCGGTCGCTCGTGCGGTCGCCGGGCACGATGAGCACGGGCTCGTGCCCGGCCGCCCGGTAGCCCCTGCCGAGCTCGCGCAGGGCGGTGCGCAGGCCGCCGGAGGCGGGAGCGACGAAGTTGGCGAGGCGGACGATCCGCAGCGGCCGCCCGCTCATGCCGCCACCGCCGTCTTCCGGCCGCTGAGCACGGCGGTGTAGTGGCCGATCAGCCGGTCGCCGACGGCCGCCCAGGTGCGCCCCTCGACCGTGGCCCGCGCGGCGGCGCCGAACGAGGCGCGCGTGCCGGGGCCGGCCGCCAGGGACCGCACGGCGTCCCGTACGGCGGCCGGGTCGCGCGGCGGGACGAGGAGCCCGGTGCGCCCGTGGGCGACCAGGTCCAGCGGACCGCCGGCGGCGGGGGCGACGACGGGCACGCCGCTCGCCATGGCCTCCTGCACGGTCTGGCAGAAGGTCTCGAAGGGGCCGGTGTGCGCGAAGACGTCGAAGGAGGCGAAGATCCGGGCCAGTTCGTCACCCGTGCGACGGCCCAGGAAGACCGCGCCGGGCAGTGCCTGGTCCAGGTGGGGCCGGCTCGGCCCGTCCCCGACCACCACGACCTTGACGCCCTCCAGGCGGCACGTGTCGGCCAGCAGCTCGATGTGCTTCTCCGGTGCGAGCCGGCCGACGTATCCGACGATCACCTCGCCGTCCGGGGCGAGCCGGCTTCGCAGCGCCTCGTCACGCAGGCCGGGACGGAAGCGGACGGTGTCCACGCCCCGCGGCCACAGCTCGACCCGGGGCACGCCGTGTGCCTCCAGGTCGCGCAGGGACGCGCTCGACGGGGCGAGGGTGAGGTCGGCGGCGGCGTGGACGGAACGGATGCGGCGCCAGGCGGCGGCCTCGCCCGCGTGCACGTAGGTGCGGGCGTATCCGGCGAGGTCGGTCTGGTAGACGGCCACGGCGGGGATGCCGAGCCGGGCGGCGGCGGCCATGCCGCGGACGCCGAGGACGAAGGGGCTGGCCAGGTGGACGACGTCGGCGCGGTGCTCGGCGATCGCCGCGGCCACGCGCCTGCTGGGGAGGGCGACGCGGACCTGGGGGTAGCCCGGGAGGGGGAGGGAGGGAACACGGACGACGGGGCACGGCGCGAGGGCGTCCACGTCGGGCCCGGGGCCGGACGCGGTGGCCGGCGCGACGACGAGCGGGAGGTGACCGCGATCTACGAGGTGCCGGGCGGTCTGGAGCGCGCAGTGGGCCACGCCGTTCACATCGGGGGGAAAGGATTCGGTCACGATGACGACACGCATACGGGTGTTGTCGCCGCGCTGGACGTGCCCGCGTCAACGTGGATCTTTCCGGACGAGGAACGTCCCATGGCGTTCCGCTGCGCACCCGAGCAGGTCAGGCGGCGTCCATGCGCGCCTGACCCGCGGGTCGTCCCGAGTTCACCCGGCGGGTGCGGCGGGCCCCTGAGGCGCGCACCCGGGTCGGTCTCACATGGCCGGGGCGTCCGGTCCGATACGGCTGCGGACGGCCGTCTGGACCTCGGCCTCCTCGGCCGGGTCGGCGGCCAGCCGGCGCAGCCGCTCCACGACCCGGGCGTCACCGGTCTCGGCGTGCCGGGCGGCGATCTCGCGGGTGGTCTCCTCGCAGTCCCAGAGGCACTCGACGGCGAGGCCGGTGGCGAAGGAGGGGTCGGTGGCGGCGAGCGCACGGGCCGCGCGGCCGCGCAGGTGGGAGGAGGCGGTCTCGCGGTAGATGTGGCGCAGGACGGGCGCGGCGCAGGCGATGCCGAGCCGTCCGGTGCCGTCGACGAGGGTCCACAGGGTGGGCGCGTCGGGGCCCTCGCCCCGTACGGCCTCGCGCAGGGCCGCGAGCACGAGGTCCTTGTCCTGGGCCCCGCCCAGACAGGCGAGCATGCGTCCGGCGGCGGCGCCCAGCGGATCGGGCCGTCGGGCCCAGCCCCGCGCGCGGTCGACGGCGGCGATACTGCGCATGCGTTCGAACGAGTCGAGGGCGGCCTCCACGACGGCCGGGGAGCCGGTGACGACGGCGAGCTCGATCAGGTCGAAGGCGTCGGGATCATTGCTGTCGGCGAGGTAGCGCAGCGCGGTGGCCCGCGCCCCGTCGGTGCCGTCCTTCGCGGCCGCGAGGATGTCGGGGCGGTCCTCGGAGCCCGCGACGGCGGCCAGGCAGCGGGCGGCGGGCACATGCAGCGCGGCTCCCCGTTCGACGCCCTGCTGGGCCCATTCGAAGACGGCCTGCACGCTCCACCCGGGGCGGGGTCCGGCGGGTCGCATCTGGCGTTGCCAGCGGTCGAAACAGCCGGCCTCCTGAGCGGCACGCACCCGCGTGGAGACGGATTCACGGGGATCGTCGGCCCACAGCCGCCACGGCCGTGGTTCGAAGGCGTCCCGGACGGCGGCGGCCAGCTCGGCCTCGCCCTCGGGATCGGTCCCGAAGCGGGCGAGCACGGGCGCGGCGAGGGCGCGCAGACCGGCGTCGTCGTCCCGCAGCGCCAGTTCGTCCAGCGCCCAGGCCCAGTTGGAGCCCGAGGCGGCGTACCTGCGCAGCAGTTCGAGCGCGTCGCGCCTGCCGTAGGAGGCGAGGTGGCCGAGGACGGCGAGGGCGAGGCCCGTGCGGGACTCCTCGGTGTCGAAGACGTCGTCCACCTCGAAGAGGTGCGCCTCGATCTCGTCCAGTTCGCCGTTGAGGTCGAGGAAGAGACGGGCGTAGTACAGCGAGCGGTTCTCCACCTGCCAGTCGTGGCGGGGATCGCGCAGCACGCAGTGGTTCAGGGCCGCGAGCGCCTCGGCGCGCGGGGCGGTGAGCGCGTGCAGTGTGCCGTCGCCGCGGCCCCGCTGGAGCAGGCCGAGCAGCGTGCCGCTGGGCGCTATGACCGGATCGAACATGGGAAACAGCCTCACATCAAGCGTCGACGCAACCGGGGACGTGCATTACCTGGCCGCGTGACAACACGTCGGGGCGCCCGCCGTTTCCTGCTTGCTGTAAGCCATCTTCCTCTGCCTCTCGTCGGTGGCCCATGCGGACCCGCGTCACGGTCCGCGCGGTGCGGCATCACCTGCCCAACCATCACGTCCGTGAACCACGACGTCATGATGACTCGGCACTTCCGTCTGCCGCGACCGAAATTTCGGCGGCCTGGTACCGCCTCCCCCGTTGTCTGTGTTTTCGCTGGTCAGAACATGTGTGTCAGTGTGCGGCAAACAGTTCGAGCAGTTCTGTACGGCCGAACATGCGGGCGGTGTCGAGCGCCGAGGGGGTGCCCTCGGCCGGATCGGCGCCGCCTGCCAGCAGGGCCTCGATGACGTCCGCGGAGCCCTTGAAGACGGCCCCGGCGAGAGGCGTCTGCCCCCGGTCGTTGACCCCGCCGGCCGCCGCGCCGCGCTCGACGAGCGCGCGCACCGCGTCCGCGTGACCGTGGTAGGCGGCGAGCATCACGAGCGAGTCACCGCGGTCGTTGGTGAGGCCCGCCGGAACACCGGCGTCGACGTACGCCACGAGCGCCTCGGTCTGCCCCTGCCGGGCCAGATCGAAGATCTTGGTCGCCAGCTCCACGACCTCCGGGTCGGGGGCTTCAGTCATCGGCCGGACCGCCTCTCATGCAACCGTTCAGGTGAATCGCAAGGGTACTGGCTCGCGCGGCAGATGAGCCGAAGTGCCGGAGGTAAGGATCATCATGGCTCCACCAACTCGGTGAAATCGTGAAATATTCATCCATTTGCACCTTTTGTCGTATGGATACATGCTGTGATCCTGGAAGTACTCATGGTGACTGTCCCCACAACCAGGAGCACCGCAATGATCCTCTCCATCTCCGGTGTCGTACTGCTCGGCATCGTCGTCTTCATCTTCTTCCGCAAGGACGGGCTCAAGGCCTCACACGCCCTGATCTCGGCCCTGTTCGGCTTCTACCTGGCCAGCACGGCCATCGCCCCGAGCATCAAGGCCGGCGGCGAGAGCCTCGCGAGCCTCCTGGGCGGCATCAAGTTCTGACGCCGCCCGTCCCGTCCGTACGCACCACCAGGAGACAGCAGTGGCCCGCCGCCCCCTCCCCCGCATCCTGAGCACAGGCAGCGCCCAGATCGCCCGGAGCCGGGAGCTGGCCCGAACGGCGGCCGACAGCGCCACCGACGTCCTGCACCCCCTGATCACGATGACCCGTGGTCTGCGCCGACTGGCCTCGGCCGGGCGGCGCAGGTGGGCCGAGACCCCCAAGGACAAGCGCGGACCGCTGCTGTTCCTGGTGGCCTCGGTGGTCCTGGTCGTGGCGCTCGTGCCGTACGGCCCGCTGCTCGCCGTCATCAGCCTGATGGCGGCGGCAGCCCGGCAGGGCCGGGACCGCAAGCCGCCGGAGCCGGACGGACCCGACGAGTCGCAGACCCAGCGCCTCCAGTCGCTGTACGAAGCACTCGTCCCGTACTTCTCGGCGGCCGAGGACCCGGCCCCGCTGTACACACACGGCGGCGAGTGGGAGAAGGCCTTCCCCGCCTACGACTTCGACGCCACCGGCCGCATCACCCATCTGCTGGTCCGCTACCCGGCGTACTTCACCGACGGCGAGGCCGAGTCCCGGGCCCGCATCGAGCAGTTGCTGCACGCCAAGTCCGGCCGCGGTCGCGAGTACCACTTCGCCTGGGACGAGGAGGGCAACGAGCTCACGCTCACCGTCCTCGCCCCGCTCCCCACCGACATCGCCGCCCAGCGCTTCGTCACCGCCCCGGGCGAGACGGTCCTCGGCTTCACCGACCCCACCCAGGTCCAGCGCACCCTGCCGCTCGGCTACGGCGAGGGGCAGCGCGACGTCCCGCCGGTCGTCTGGCGCACCGGCATCCGCTCCACCGAGCCGCACCTGCTGGTCATGGGCCAGCCGGGCAGCGGCACCTCCACCCTGCTGCGTTCCGTCGCACTCCAGGCCCTCCAGTACGGCGACGTCGTCATCGTCGAGGGCGGCGGCACCGGCGAGTACGCGTGCCTGACCGGGCGGGACGGCGTCCTCGCGGTCGAGTGCGGCCTGGCCGGGACGCTGGCGAGCCTGGAGTGGGCGGCGACCGAGACGGAGCGCCGTCTGATCGCGGCCAACCGCGCCCGGCAGGCGGGCCATCCGCCGCCCGAGGACACCAAGCGCCCGCTGTGGATCCTCCTCGACCGCCCGAGCGTCTTCACCCACCTGGCGGCCGCCGAGGGCCGCAAGGATCCGCAGTCCCTGCTCCAGGTCCCCCTGCGGCACGGGCGCGCGGCGAACGTCACGGTGGTGGTGGCCGACCAGTTCGACAGCGCGGAGGCGCTGAGCGATCCGGTACGGCAGCACACACGCGCGCGTGTCGTGCTGGGGCCCGCGACGGCGGACCAGTTGGAGGCCTTCCTCGGGGCGCCTCCGCACACGACCCCGGTGACCGACGTTCCGCCCGGCCGGGGGTACGCCCGGCTCGGGACGGGACCGGTGCACCGCCTCCAGGTGCCGGCGACCCCTGACCCCTACGACGACGCGACGAGCGAGACGGACCGGCAGGCGGTGCTGGCACTGCTGCCGGAGCGGACGACCCCGGCCGACGCGGAGACCGTCCCGGACCCGGACCGGAAGCCACCGGCCGACGCGGAACCCGGCACGGAGCCCATCCCCACCGAAGCGGTGGTCGTGGAGGCGCAGTAGCCCTCGGAGCCGGTCGGCAGCGGGTGCGCCGCGCAGGTCGCCCCGCCCGCCGACCGGTCAGGCCACGAAGGTGCGCGGCGCCTCCCCGCCCCCGGAGCCGCCGTTCTCCACGATCCGCGCCGCCGCGGCCAGCCGCGCCGCGGCCTCGTCGGCCACCGCTCCCCCGACGGTGAACGGCAGCCGCACATACCCCTCGAAGGCGCCGTCGACGCCGAACCGCGGCCCCGACGGCACCCGCACGCCCACGCGCTCGCCGACCTCGGCCAGGCGCGACCCGGACAGGCCCCCGGCCCGCACCCAGAGCGTCAGGCCGCCCTGCGGCACCTCGAACTCCCAGGACGGCAGCTCCTTGCGCATCGCCGCCACGAGCGCGTCCCGGTTCTCCCGGGCCTGGCCGCGCCGCAGCTCGACCGCCTGTTCCCATCCCCCGGTGCTGAACAGCCAGTTCACGGCCAACTGCTCCAGGACCGGCGTCCCGAGGTCGGCGTAGGCGCGGGCCGCGACCAGGCTGCGGATCACGTCCGGTGCCCCCCGGACCCAGCCGATCCGCATCCCCGCCCAGAACGCCTTGCTGGCGGAGCCGACGGTGACCACGGTGGAGCCGGCCGGGTCGAAGGCGCACACCGGCCGCGGCATCGAGACGTCCTCGTCCAGCCACAGCTCGGTCATCGTCTCGTCCGCCACCAGCACGGTCCCCGCGGACCGCGCCGCCTCCACCAACTGCCGCCGCTGGTCCTCGCCGGCCAGCGCGCCCGTGGGGTTGTGGAAGTCGGCGACGACATAGGCGATCCGCGGCGCCGCGTCCCGCAGCACCTGCCGCCAGCGGTCGATGTCCCAGCCGGTCAGCCCCTCCGCCATCGCGACGGGCACCAGCCGGGCGCCCGCCTCCCGCATGAGCTGGAGGATGTTCGCGTAGGACGGGGACTCCACGGCGATGCGCTCGCCCCGGCCGCCGAACAGGTGGCAGATGGCGTCGATGGCTCCCATGGCGCCGGTCGTCACCATGATCTGCTCGGGCATGGTCGGGATGCCCCGCGCGGTGTACCGCTCGGCGATCATCGCGCGCAGGGCCGGAAGTCCCGCGGGGTAGTCGCCGTGCGTGTGGGCGTACGGCGGCAGCTCCTCCAGGGCGCCCTGCACCGCACGCGTCAGCCACGGCTCGGGCGCGGGCAGGGCCGCACAGCCCAGGTCGATCATCGAGCCGAGGGCCTCGGGCGGGAGGGGTTCGAGACCGCGCGCGGGCAGCGGGTTCCCGGCGGGTACGGCGGTCCAGCTTCCGGCGCCGCGCCGGGACTCCAGGAACCCCTCGGCCCGCAGCGCCTCGTAGGCCGCCGCCACGGTCGTACGGCTGACGGACAGGGACAGGGCCAGTTCGCGTTCGGCGGGGAGACGGGCGGCGACCGGCACGCGTCCTTCCAGGACCAGCAGGCGGATGCCGTCGGCGAGCGCGCGGTAGGCCGGTGGGCGGCGCGTGCCGGGCCCCGCGGGCCGGTCCTGCTGGGAGTTGAGCAGCCGGGCGAGCTGTGCCGCGCCCACCGCAGAAGTCCACTGCGCCACTGAAATCAGTCCACCTTCCCCGAATTGGCCATGGATGGTGTGTCATCCCAAGCCACAGGGTGTCATGCATCAGGCCACTACCACCACAGGGGGACCCGCCTTGTCCACGCAGAGCCGTCTGGCACGACGGTTGATCCAGTTGTACGTCGGACTCGCTCTGTACGGGACCAGCTCCGCGCTGCTCGTCGAGGCGGGCCTGGGGCTGGAGCCCTGGGGCGTGCTGCACCAGGGGCTCGCCGAGCTGACGGGACTGTCGATCGGTGTCGTGTCGATCATCGTGGGCGCGGTGGTGCTGCTCCTGTGGATCCCGCTGCGCCAGCGGCCGGGCCTCGGCACGGTGTCCAATGTCTTCGTGGTCGGCGTCGCCATGGACGCCACCCTCGCCGTGGTCCCCGACGTGGACGCACTCGCCGTACGGATCCCGCTCCTGCTCGCCGGGATCGCGCTCAACGGTGTGGCCACCGGCCTCTACATCGCCGCCAGCTTCGGTCCGGGCCCCCGGGACGGTCTGATGACCGGTCTGCACCGGCGCACGGGGCGCTCGATCCGGCTGATGCGGACCGCGGTCGAAGTGGCCGTGGTGGTCACGGGGTTCGTGCTCGGCGGCACCATCGGTGTGGGGACCGTCCTGTACGCGGTGTCGATCGGCCCGCTCGCCCAGGTCTTCCTGCGCGTGTTCGCCGTTCCCCCGGCATCCGACGGCAGCACGGTCGTTGCCGCCGGGCAACCGCGGGGAGCGATACTGCGTCCGTGACCTCGCCGATACGCCACCCCTACCTCGACCATCCCGGCCCCCTCCCCTTCGCCCATCGGGGCGGGGCGGCGGACGGCCTGGAGAACACCGCGTTCCAGTTCCGGCGGGCGGTCGAGGCGGGGTACCGGTACCTGGAGACCGACGTCCACGCCACCGCGGACGGCCGGCTGGTCGCCTTCCACGACACGACCCTGGACCGGGTGACCGACGGGGCGGGCCGGATAGCGGACCTGCCCTGGGCGGAGGTACGGCACGCGCGCGTGGCGGGCAAGGAACCGGTGCCGCTGTTCGAGGAGCTCTTGGAGGCCTTCCCCGAGGCGCGCTGGAACGTCGACGTCAAGGACGAGCCCGCCCTCCAGCCGCTGTTGGACCTCGTCGAACGCACCGGCGCCTGGGACCGGATCTGCGTCGGCTCCTTCTCCGAGGCGCGGGTGATGCGCGCCCAGCGGCTGGCCGGACCGCGCCTGGCGACGTCGTACGGCACCCGGGGTGTCCTCAACCTGCGGCTGCGGTCGTGGGGGGTCCCGGCGGCGCTGCGCCGCTCGGCCGTCGCCGCGCAGGTGCCCGAGGCCCAGTCCGGCATCCAGGTGGTCGACCACCGCTTCGTGCGCACCGCCCACGCGCGCGGCCTCCAGGTGCACGTGTGGACCGTCAACGAGCCCGATCGGATGCACCGGCTCCTGGACCTGGGAGTCGATGGCATCATGACCGATCACATCGACACACTGCGCAAGGTCATGGAGGACCGGGGCGTCTGGGTCTGACCCATGTCCGATCCGCCCGTCCCCCTGCCCGCGCACGGCACCTTCTCGGGAAGCGAGGGCACGGGTGGGCACCGACACCGTGCGGGCGGGCGCGGCGGACGAGACCGCCGAGCGGCGGCGCGAGCAACGCGGCTGGTACTTCTACGACTGGGCGTGCTCCGTCTACTCGACGAGCGTGCTCACCGTGTTCCTCGGCCCCTATCTGACCTCGGTCGCCAAGAACGCGGCGGACCCGGACGGTTACGTCCATCCGCTGGGCATCCCGGTGCGCGCCGGCTCCTTCTTCGCGTACTCGGTGTCCCTGTCGGTGATCGTGGCCGTGCTGGTGATGCCCCTGGTGGGGGCCGCCGCCGACCGCGGCGGGCGCAAGAAGCCCCTCCTGGCGGCCGCCGCGTACACCGGGGCCGCGGCGACGACCGGCATGTTCTTCCTCGGCGGCGACCGCTATCTCCTCGGCGGTGTGCTGCTGGTCGTCGCGAACGCGGCGCAGTCCGTGGGCTCGATGCTCTACAACTCCTACCTGCCGCAGATCGCCCCGCCCGAGGAGCGCGACGCCGTCTCCTCCAAGGGCTGGGCCTTCGGGTACGCGGCGGGCGCCCTGGTCCTGGTCGCGAACCTGGTCCTCTACATGGGCCACGACTCCTTCGGCCTCTCCGAGAGCGCCGCGGTCCGTGTCTGTCTGGCCTCGGCCGGGCTGTGGTGGGGGGCCTTCGCCCTCATTCCGCTCCGTCGGCTGCGCGACCGCCGCGCGTCCGCGCGGGAGGCGAAGGAGCCCACGGCGCCCGGCTTCCGGCAGCTCGCGGCCACCGTGCGCGACATGCGCCGCCACCCGCTCACCCTCGCCTTCCTGCTGGCGTACCTGATCTACAACGACGGCATCCAGACCGTGATCTCCCAGGCCTCCGTCTACGGCTCCGAGGAGCTGGACCTCGGGCAGTCGACGCTCATCGCGGCCGTGCTGCTGGTGCAGATACTCGCCGTGGCGGGAGCACTGGCGCTCGGCCGGCTCGCCCGGACCTACGGGGCCAAGCGCACGATCCTCGGCTCGCTGGTCGCCTGGGCGGTGATCCTGGCGGCCGGGTACTTCCTGCCCGCCGGCGCACCCGTGTGGTTCTTCGTCCTCGCCTCCGGTATCGGACTCGTCCTCGGCGGCAGCCAGGCCCTGTCCCGCTCCCTGTTCTCGCATCTCGTCCCGCCCGGCAAGGAGGCCGAGTACTTCTCCGCGTACGAGATGAGCGACCGCGGGATGAGCTGGCTGGGGCCGCTGCTGTTCGGGATCACCTACCAGGTGACCGGAAGTTATCGGGACGCGATCATCTCGCTGGTGGCGTTCTTCGTCATCGGATTCGCCCTGCTCGCACGGGTTCCGGTGCGCCGGGCGATCAGCGACGCGGGCAATCCCGTACCCGAAAGGATTTAGCGTTCGACACCAAAGCGCTGTAGTGTACGCGTTTGGCCTGCCAGGCGTACCGTTACTGCGCGTCAAAGATGCCGAAACGCTGGGTGACATCTGCTAGCAGATGTGACAAACCGGGCGCTGGTGGGTACAACAAGGGGCGGCTACGACGGCGACGCATTGCCCGGGACGGGACCCGGAACGGGAATCTTTACCGCCGACCGGACGTTGACCGGATGACGACGACAGCGACACCTGTCCTGTGGGCGACAAGCCCGGGAGGCACGATTCATGAGTGAGCGAGCTCTTCGCGGCACGCGCCTCGTGGTGACCAGCTACGAGACGGACCGCGGCATCGACCTGGCCCCGCGCCAGGCCGTGGAGTACGCATGCGAGAAGGGGCACCGCTTCGAGATGCCCTTCTCGGTCGAGGCGGAGATCCCGCCGGAGTGGGAGTGCAAGGTCTGCGGGGCCCAGGCACTCCTCGTGGACGGCGACGGCCCTGAAGAGAAGAAGGCCAAGCCCGCGCGTACGCATTGGGACATGCTGATGGAGCGACGCACCCGAGAGGAACTCGAAGAGGTCCTCGAGGAGCGTCTGGCGGTTCTGCGTTCCGGAGCGATGAACATCGCTGTTCATCCCCGGGACAGCCGCAAGTCGGCCTGAGCGGGAACAAACAGCCACAACAGCGCATACGAAACAACCGCGGGCGCGGTACGTGATCCACGTACCGCGCCCGCGGTTTCGTGCTGTGCACTCGGGCCGCGGCTCAGCGGGTGAGCGGAGGACGGGGTCCCTGCGGGGCGTCGTCCGGCTCGTCCCGGACGATCACCTCGCCCTGGACCACCTTGCCGTCCGGGCGCTGCATACGGGCCCGCTGGAAGGCGTCGCCCAGGGTGCCGGGGGCGGCGGCGCGGATCCTGCGGTCGAAGGTGCGCTCGGCGCGGCGGGACACCGCCCTCTGAACCGGCGGGACCAGCAGGAGCAGGCCCACCGCGTCGGAGACCAGGCCGGGGATCATCAGGAGCAGACCGCCCAGCATCATCAGGCCGTTGCCCCCGCCGGCGGAGTCGGACGGGGCACCGCCTCGCTGGAGCGCTTCGTTCAGGTTCCGGAAGGCGCGGCGGCCGGCCCGCTTGATGACCACCGAGCCGAACACAAATCCGGCGACCAGCAGCAGGAACACCGTGAAACCGCCGGCCGCGCCCGCGACCACGGTCAGCAGCCAGATCTCCAGCACCAGCCAGGCGGCCACGCCCAGCGGCAGGAAGGTGCGCAGCCGGGAGCGGCGGGGCCGGGCGGGGTAGGTGGGGGTCGGAGTGCCTGTCGTCATGCGTCCAGTGTGCCTGGGCGCGGCTCAGCACGGCATAAGGGACCGATCAGCCGTACCTGTGCGGCCGTGGGGCTACGGCTGTGCGCGCTTTCCCCGCGCCGTGATTCTGCCGACCCGCTCCCCCACACCCCAGGTGGTGACCCGCCACAGGGCCTCCACGAGGATGTCGCGGCTCATCTTGGAGTCGCCCAGTTCGCGCTCGACGAAGGTGATCGGAACCTCGACGACGTGGTAGCCGGCCTTGACCGCGCGGCGGGCCAGGTCGACCTGGAAGCAGTAGCCCTGGGAGGCCACGTCGTCCAGGCCGAGCCCTTCGAGGGTCTCGCGGCGGAAGGCGCGGTAGCCGCCCGTGATGTCACGCAGGGGCAGGTCGAGGGCGACGCGTGAGTAGAGGCTGCCGCCGCGGGAGATGAACTCGCGGGACTTGGGCCAGTTCACGACCCGGCCGCCGGGCACCCAGCGGGAGCCGAGCACCAGGTCGGCGCTCTTGAGGGCGGTCAGCAGTCGGGGCAGTTCCTCGGGCTGGTGGGAGCCGTCGGCGTCCATCTCGACCAGGACGCCGTAGTCGTGCTCCAGGCCCCAGTGGAAGCCCGCGAGATAGGCGGCGCCGAGGCCCTCCTTGCCCTTGCGGTGCAGGACGTGGACCTGGTCGTCCTCGACGGCCAGTTCGTCGGCGAGCTTGCCGGTGCCGTCGGGGCTGTTGTCGTCGGCCACGAGGACGTGCGCCTCCGGGACGGCCTTGCGCACCCGGCCGACGATGGCCTTGATGTTCTCCGCCTCGTTGTAGGTCGGAATGATCACCAACGCCGTGCCGAGCGGGCCGAATCGCCTCTCCTGGCCCGTGTGGGTCCCGTCGCCCTCGTTCACCGCTGCCCCTTCGAGTCATTGCGCAGGCGTCCACCATAGTGCGCACGGCCTGCGATGACGTGACAAGGCGTTCGTATGCTGGTGTCGTTTCCACAAGAGCGGGGTAAGGCTAGGAGTTTCGGCCGTTTTGGCGGAATCCTCCGCTCCCCCTGCGGATGGGGGCCCGGCGCTCTTCGGGCCGACCTGGGGCCCGCTGGCTGCGGGTCGACCGAAAGCCGTTGTCTACTGAGCGCCCGGGCCCCACCCGGGTCACACCTCCCTGGCCGGACGGAACGTTCCCGCGCCGTGGCGCGAGCGCTGAGCCTGGCTCCCAGTGGCGGTGCCCGGTGCGGCACACCGTCCCTGACCCAGCGGCGCTGCGACGACTGGGCGGAGGTTCCCCGGTCGGGCGTCCGGTGGTGGACCCGGCCGAACCTACCGGCCCCCTGCCGTCGGCTGTCAACAGTCGTTCGACCTGCGCATCTTCCGTCAATGCCCTGGTCAGGGCCGAGGATGCGCAGGTCGCACGACAGCGGGGCGGCGGGCGACGGCTGCCGCGCCACCCCCGGAGATCACTCGCCCGGCCGTACGAAGACCGTCCGTCCGCCGACCACGGTCCGCAGACAGACGGGCAGGTCACGGCCGGGGCTCAGGTCGGGCAGGCCGGGGGTGCCGGAGCGGGGGTCGGTGGACCACCGGGCGACCCGGTCGTCGGGGGCCTGCACGACCAGTTCGCCGGTGCGCCACACGGCGTAGTCCGCAGGGGCGCCGGGCACCAGGACGCCCGCGTCGTCCCTGCCGATCGCACGCCAGCCGCCGCGGGTGTGCGCGGTGAAGGCGGCGCGCACGGAGACGCGGTGCTCGGGAGTCCGGTGGAAGGCGGCCGCGCGGACCGTGCCCCACGGGTCGAGGGGGGTCACCGGGCTGTCGGAGCCGAAGGCGAGCGGGACACCGGCCCGCAGGAGGGCCGCGAAGGGGTTCAGGCGGCTCGCCCGCTCCCGGCCCAGGCGCCGGGCGTACATGCCGTCCTCGCCGCCCCACAGGGCGTCGAAGGCGGGCTGCACGGAGGCGGTGAGCCCGAGCTCGGCGAAAGCGGCGACGGCTTCGGGGGTGAGCATCTCGGCGTGCTCGACGCGGTGCCGGGCGGCGCGCACGCGGGCGAGGCCGAGCTTCTCCGCGGCGGCGCGGACGCCCTCGACCACGGCGGTGACGGCCGCGTCCCCGATGGCGTGGAAGCCGGCCTGGAGGCCCGCCTCGGTGCAGGCCGCGACGTGCGCGGCCACCGCGTCGGCGTCCAGGTAGGCGAGTCCGGTGTGCTCGGCGTCGGCGTACGGCTCGTGCAGGCACGCGGTGTGGGAGCCGAGGGCGCCGTCGACGAAGAGGTCCCCGGCGGCGCCGAGCGCGCCGAGTTCGCGCGCCTTGTCGACGTCCTGCTCGGCCCAGTAGCCGACCACCCGCGGCCCGGGCTCCTCGCGCGCGAGCCGCAGCAGACCGGTGAAGTCGTCCTCGGAGGAGATCTCCGGTCCTGCGCATTCGTGAACGGTCCCGATGCCGAGGGAGGCGGCGTGGGCGAGCGCGGCCCGCTGGGCCTCGGCGCGCTGGGCCGGCGTCACCGAGCCGAGCGCCTTGGCGCGGACCGCGTGGTGGGCGTCGGCGGTGAGGGGGCCGTCCACCGGACCCAGGGAGGTCATGTCGAGCAGTGCCGTCGTCACGACCGCCGAGTGGACGTCGATACGGCTGAGGTAGAGGGGGCGGCCGCCGGTCGCCTCGTCGAGCTCCGCGCGCGTGGGCGGGCGTCCGCCGGGCCAGCGGGAGGCGTCCCAGCCGTGGCCGAGCAGCACACGGTCGCCGGGGCGGGCGGTCGCGAAGTCCCGTACGAGGCCCAGGGCCGCGTCCAGGGAGGGGGCCTCGGACAGGTCGAGGCCGGTGCGGGCGAGACCGGTGGCGGTCGTGTGCACATGTGCGTCGGTGAACGCGGGGGTGACCAGAGCTCCGTCCAGGTCCACGACCTCGTCGACGCCGTCCGCGAAGGCGTCGGCGGCGCCCTCGGAACCGACCCAGGCCACCTGTCCGCGTTCGACGACCATCGCGGTGGCGAAAGGGTCGGCGGGGCTGTGGACCTCGCCGCGGCGGAGGAGGACGGTCTGCTGTTCACTCATGCGGGACAGTGTCCCAGGGCCCGTCCCGGCACCGGGGCGCGGGTGGCCGCCGAACGGGACGGGAACCGCCTGATCAGATGCGGGGCGGTCGCGCCTCGTACGGGGTCGACAGGACCACCGTCGTACGCGTGGAGACCCCCGCGAGGCTCCTGAGCCGCGCCAGCAGCTCCTCCAGCTCGTGGGGGGTCGCCACCCGCACCTTCAGGATGTAGTTCTCGTCGCCCGCCACGCTGTGGCACGCCTCGATCTCGGGGACGCCCTTCAGACGGTCCGCGATGTCGTCGGGGGCGCTGGGGTCGAACGGTTTCACCGAGATGAAGGCGGTCATGGGCAGGCCCACCGCCTCGGGGTCGACCACCGCGGCGTACCCGCGGATGACACCCCGCTGCTCCAGCCGGCGCACCCGCTGGTGCACGGCCGAGGTGGACAGGCCCGTGGCCTTGCCAAGGTCCGTGTAACTCATCCGCCCGTCCTTGACGAGCAGCTCCACGATCTGTCGGTCCAGCTCCTCCATGGCGCAAGAACCTACAGTGCGGCTGATCTCCTCGGATACCTGAGCGGCCCAGGTCATGCCCGGTTCGTGATGTGACCGAGGGACGCGCGTGAGCCACCTGGGGGAGAAAACGACCGCCAGGGGCATCTGCGAGGGGCATGTGACGAAGGCCACACCCCTGCGGGAGCCTCCGTGATGTTCTCGTGATTACCGCCGTGACAGGGCGGGAAGTGCTTGCTGTGGTCGAGGCCGCAGTGCCTTCACGGCCCAGCCCGAGGGGGAGAACCCAATGCAGAGTCTTCAGCGCCCTGGTCGTACCGCGCCCAAGCGTCTCCAGGCGGTTGTCGTGTCCGAGCCGGAGGGCGTCGAACCCGACGCCCTGGACGACGAGTTCGACGCGTACGACACCTTCGAGATGTACCGGGTGATCTGCCCGGCCTGCGCGCAGTCCATCGCCCTGCTGGCGGACGAGGAGGTGCTGCCGGAGCACGCCCTGTGCGCCTCGCCGTGGAACCCCTTCGGTCTCACGGTCTGCGCCGGTACGGGCCGCATGGCCTCTGAGGCGATGTCGGCGGACGAGTCGGCCGAGCCCCAGGAGCAGGACACGGCCCTGCTGTTGACGCTCCCTCAGGGACTCGACTGGCGGACCCAGCCGTTCTCGCACGTCGGCGGTCCCGGTTCGCGTCCCATGCGGGTGCCGGTGCTGCGCCGCCAGGCCGCCTGAGCGGTCCGGTTCAATCCCAGTAGCTGCCCTGCACCATGGCCCGCAGACTGCCGTGGTGCAGGATCAGTGTGTCCGGGTGCCCGAGGGCGACCGATGAGGGATGAGCGGGCGAGTCCGTCGACCACCCGGTCTGAGTAGGCGCGTTGGGCGGTGATCTGGCGGCGCGGTGCGTCCCCCTCGCCGGGGAGCTCAAGGAACTCGGCCTCACTTATGGGGACTTGATTGTGCAGGCGGGCCAACAGTCCGATCGTGGCCGCCTCCAGGTGTTCCCGCTCGGTGTCGCTCGCGGCGTGCAGCCACTTGCCCTCGCAGGTGCAGGGCATGACGTCACAGGTCTGTGTGGGAGTCGTCGTCCAGGGCGTCCGAGGCGCGGACGGCGTGGCGGTACGGGGCGGTCGTCGGTGATGGCCGATCTCCCTGCCGGCGGTTGGCTGACGGTACGTCAGAGCGCTGCGGCTGGCCAGATGTTCGGCTGGACGTCCGCGAACTCACGCTCGATTGCGGACACCGTGACCCGGCCACCGGCTTCCGCGTTGCCCCGGTATGACCCGTACATATGCACCGGTCGCAGAATCGGTTCCGCCGAACCCGTCCCCCTTCCGTCCGGCCCCGCCGCCGCTCCAGGACCCGCCCATCTACCGGGATCTGATGCGCACCTGGGCGAGCGGCGGGCGCACTCTGCCGGGGCGCCACGACCCGGAGTGGGTACGGCTCGCGGCGCCGCAGGTCAGACCCGGTCAGTTCAGCGCGTCTCCGGACCCGCTAGGTGACGGGCGATGACCATCCGCTGGATCTGGTTGGTGCCCTCGACGATCTGGAGGACCTTGGCCTCGCGCATGTACCGCTCGGCCGGGAAGTCCGCGGTGTAGCCGTAGCCACCGAGGACCTGGACGGCGTCGGTGGTGACCCTCATCGCGGTGTCGGTGCAGTGCAGCTTGGCCATGGCCGCCTGCTTGGCGAAGGGCCGACCTGCGTCGCGCAGCCGCGCCGCCGCGAGGTACAGCGCCCGGCCCGCCTCGATCTGGGTCGCCATGTCGGCGAGCATGAAGCGCAGCCCCTGGAAGTCGGCGATGGGCCGTCCGAACTGCTGTCGCCCGGTCGCGTAGCCGACCGCCTCGTCGAGGGCCGCCTGGGCCACGCCGATCGCGCAGGCCGCGATGCCGAGCCGTCCCGAGTCGAGCGCGGACAGGGCGATCGCGAAGCCCTGCCCCTCGTCGCCGATGCGGCGCGCGTCCGGGACGCGCACCCCGTCGAAGTGGACCTGGGCGGTGGGCGAGCCCTTCATGCCCATCTTCTTCTCCGGCACCGCGGCGCTCACGCCGGCCGTGTCGGCGGGCACGAGGAAGGCGGTGATCCCGCGCGGGCCCTCCTCGCCGGTGCGCGCCATGACGGTGTAGAAGTCGGCGACCCCGCCGTGGGTGATCCAGGCCTTGGTGCCGGTGATCACCCAGTCGTCGCCGTCCCGGACCGCTCTGGTGCGCAGCGAGGCCGCGTCCGAGCCGGACGAGGGCTCGGAGAGGCAGTAGGCGCCGAGCAGTCCGCCGCCGAGCATCGCGGGCAGGTGCTCGACCTGCTGCTCCTTGGTGCCGTAGGTGGCGAGCGCGTAGGAGGCGAGGGTGTGCACGCTGACGCCGAGGCCGACGGTGAGGCGGGCCGCGGCGAGCTCCTCCAGGACCTGGAGGTAGACCTCGTACGGCTGGTCGGCGCCGCCGTGCTCGGAGTCGTAGGGCAGACCGAGCAGTCCGGTCCGGGAGAGCAGGGTGAAGACCTCGCGCGGGAAGCGCCCGGCGTCCTCCTCCTCGGCCGCCTTCGGGGCGATCTCGTGCTGCGCGATGTCGCGGACGAGCGAGATCAGATCCCGGGCCTCGTCCGTGGGCAGTTGCCGGTCCACCGGCTGCGGGGCGCGGTCGGGCATGGCGACGCTCTCCTCCCTGTTGGGGCGCTGGCGGGCGCACGCCGTGGGGTGGGGCGGCTCCGCCGGTCTCACTGGGCGCCGGTCGCTGCTCGCGTCTCCCGGGTCTCGGAAGCTGCTGACCAGCGGCTGCGCCCTGTGAGTATGCCCGAAAGGAGACACCCGGTCACTGGTTAACGACCGCTTACTTCAAGATATACCGGCGCACCGACAACCGGCCTCGCAGCACATCGGGATTGGTCCGAACCATTGACGCGGTGGTCTAGTCCTCCTAATGTTCCGGCAACGCGTTACCGCGTTCATGCCAATCGGCTGGCGTTCCCCTCTCCCCCACGAGGAGACACCGATGCACTTTCCCCAGCGCGCCCGCTTCCGGGCGCTCATCTCCGCCGCGTGCTGCGCGGTGCTCGGCGCGGGCCTGCTGGCCGGCGCGAGCAGCGCCACGGCGACCCCCGAGACCCCCCAGGTGAAGGCGGCCGGCTCCAAGGTCGTCGGCTACTTCACCGAATGGGGCACGTACGACCGCAAGTACTACGTCAAGAACATCGAGACCTCGGGTTCGGCCGCGAAGCTGACCCACATCAACTACGCCTTCGGCAACGTCACCGGCGGCAAGTGCGCGATGGGCGACGCCTACGCCGCGACCGACCGGACCTACACGGCGGCCGAGTCCGTGGACGGGGTCGCGGACACCTGGGACCAGCCGCTGCGGGGCAACTTCAACCAACTGCGCGAGCTGAAGAAGAAGCACCCGGGTCTGAAGGTCCTGTGGTCGTTCGGCGGCTGGACCTGGTCGAGCGGCTTCGGCGAGGCGTCCCGCAACCCCGCCGCGTTCGCCCAGTCCTGCTACGACCTGGTCGAGAACTCCAAGTGGGCCGACGTCTTCGACGGCATCGACATCGACTGGGAGTACCCGAACGCCTGTGGCAACACCTGCGACACCAGCGGTCGTGAGGCCTTCAAGAACCTGATGGCGGCGCTGCGTTCGAAGTTCGGGAGCGGTTCGCTGGTGACGGCCGCGATCACCGCCGACGCCACGGCGGGCGGCAAGATCGACGCAGCGAACTACGCGGGCGCGGCCCAGTACGTCGACTGGTACAACCCGATGACATACGACTACTTCGGCGCCTGGGACGCGGCAGGGCCGACGGCCCCGCACTCGCCGCTGAACTCCTACTCCGGGATTCCCAGGGCGGGTTACTACACCTCGGCGACCATCGACAAGCTCAGGGGCCTCGGCGTCCCGGCCTCGAAGCTGCTGCTCGGCATCGGCTTCTACGGCCGCGGCTGGACCGGTGTGACCCAGGCGGCGCCCGGCGGCACCGCGACGGGCCCGGCGGCGGGCACCTACGAGCAGGGCATCGACGACTACAAGGTGCTCAAGACCAAGTGCCCGGCGACGGGGACGGTCGGCGGCACCGCGTACGCCAAGTGCGGCAACAACTGGTGGAGTTACGACACCCCCGCGACCATCGCGACGAAGATGACGTACAAGAACCAGCAGGGCCTGGGCGGCACCTTCTTCTGGGAGCTGAGCGGGGACACCTCGGGCGGCGAGCTGATCAAGGCGATCAACTAGCCGGGACCAGGTCGTGAACTGACCGGTCCCACGGGGGGACTTGGGGCGGGGGACCACGAGCCTCCGCCCCTCGCCGTGTCCCGGGCCCGCCGCCGGGCGGTCGGTCCCGGCCGGCCGGGCGGTCAGTCGCCCCGGCGGGCCGGCTCCGGGGCCGGGTAGGCGGGGTCCAGCTCCTCGATGGCGCGCATCGAGGCGCCGAGCGTCTTCACCAGGAGGTCGCGCATGGTGTCGCGGGAGAGCTGGGGCGGGCGGTCGATCCAGTCGAGCGTGGCGCCCTCGACACTGCACACCCAGGCGAGCAGGCCCATGCGGGCCAGCGGCGAGATGTCGGTACGGCCGTACGCCCCCTCGGCGATGGTCGCGACGATCGCCTCGCGCACCCCGTCCCGGACGGCGTGCACCTCGGCGTCGAAACCGACCCCGCCGCTGACGACCGTGCGGTAGGCCGCCTGGTTGTGCTCGGCGTAGCGCAGATAGCTGTCGAGGGTGCGGTGGACGCGGTCCACCTGCTCCATCTCCAGGCCGCTCGCCGCGTAGGTGACCAGGTCCGCCACGGAGTCCTGGATGATCGCCAGGTAGTAGCCCCGCTTGGACTGGAAGTAGTAGTAGATCAGCCCCTTGGCGACATGTGCCTGCTTGGCGATGTCGTCCATGGAGAGCGCGTCGTAGGACGTGTCCGCGAACAACTTCCGCCCGATGGCGATGAGTTCGGCGCGGCGCGCAACCGAGCGCTCGGTGCCGCGAGCCCGCGGCCGGGCGGCTTCACGCTGATCACTGATATTCACATTTCGACCCTGGTCTCGGGCTGGCGGCGGGACATCCGCAGTATGTCAGGTCACTTGTGGATCAGGTCACAGCAGACCGAGCTGCGTGACGAGCATCGCGATCACCGCGACGAGGACCCAGCCCGCGACATGTTCGAGGATCTTCGGACCGTGGTCCTCGGGGCCGCCGGTACGGGCGCAGGCGGCGGTGGCAGAGTGTGCGGTCATGGTGTCTCGCTGATCTCGGAGGTACGGGTGGACTCCCCCACCGATCCGTCCACCTTGCCACTTCTGGCGGCTTTTGCGGCCGAGACCTTGGTCACAGCGAAGCGGCCCCCCGGCGGATGCCGGGGGGCCGCTCCGGGGTGGTTCAGCGCACGCCCACCGCCGCGAGCGCCTTGCGCTGGCGCGGGGTCGGGCAGGCGGGGAAGTACAGGTAGCAGACGCCTCCGGTGCCGGAGACGACCTTGCCGCTGGCGTTGTACCGCTTGGTGCGCAGCCAGATGTTCTCCCACTCGCGCCGCTTGTAGACGCGCCGCACCGCCTCGTCGCTCGGCGAGGCCGGGTCGTTGGCGATCACATCACCGTCGGCGGTGAAGCCGATCACCGTCATGAGGTGGCCCGAGGTGCCGTAACCGGCGCCGGTGAGCTCCTCCTTGAGGAACGACTGGGACGTTATGGCCGGGATGCCGGCCGCGATCAGGGTCTCCAGGTCGGTGAGCGAGCCGAGCCGGGTCACCACGCCCTGAAGGTCCTCGAAGGTGGCCGCGTAGGCCGCGTTGAACGGCCAGTTGCCGCAGCCCGCGTACTGGTAGTCGTAGGTGTAGCGGGCCGCGTGGCAGATCTGCGGGTCGGCGTACGACGGGTCGACCCAGGCCAGTTGCTCCTTGGTGAGGCGGCCGCCCCAGTACTCGATGATCATCTGCGAGGAGGTGGGGCTGCACCAGGCCTCGCCGCCGTTGTCGTACTCCGGGTACTGGCCGGCGTGGATCTCCTGCGAGTAGCGCGGGACGATCAGCTCCCTGGCGAGAGCGGGCGTGGTGGCCGGGACGGTGAAGCGGTCCGGGACGTCCGAGCCCATCGCGCCGAGCCGCCACACGGTCGGCGTGTTCTTGGCGCCGGGCTTGCGGTGGAGGGTCAGCCGCAGCCGGTACGAGGCCAGGCGCAGGCCGGTCGACGGGTCGTCGATCGCGAAGGTGTCCGTCCAGATCGAGCTCTTGTCGTCGGTCTGGTCGTCGACCGAGGTGCGCTTGATGTCCCCGTCACCGGCGGCCCAGCGGCCCATCACGTACCAGGGGGTGGCCGTGCCGTCGGAGTAGGTCCCCTGGAGTTCGATCTGGATCCAGGTGCCGGCCGGGGTGTGCGCGTTCCAGGAAGCGATCACCTCGGTCGAGGGCACGCTGAGCCGGTGGACCGGGGAGGTCCACGTCGCGTACTCCCAGGTGGCGGTGGTCCCGGTGTGCGGGTCGGTGTACTCGGTGGTGCCCGCGGGGACGCCGATCACGACGCCGGGGCGTTTTCCGGCGACGGCGCGGGTACCGCCGGCGGTGCCGCCGCGCCAGTCGCTGTAGGTGGTCCAGGCGCGGTTGTCGACCGGGCGGCCGGCGCTCTCGTCGGATTCCGCGACGGCCGGGTTGCCGGCGGCGGTCGCGGAACCGGTGCTGCCTGCCACCGCGGCGGCGACCGCGACGGCCAGAACGGTTCTGCGGGACGGCTGTTCGGCTCTGCTCATGGGCGGGAAGACCCCCAGGTGTCCGGTTCGGGGCGGGCCAGTTGCACGGTTGTGCGCCAACTATGGATGAGGCGGCATGCTCCTGCCAGCACTTCGGCGCATGCCACGCCCATGAATATTGGTCTCAACCACTGGCATGACCTGGGAAGGCGTGGTTCCGCCGGCCGGGGGCGAGCCGTCACTAGACTGGCGGCGCCCTGCCCGCCCGGCCCTCAGGAACACCGTGCACGACCTCGCCTTCCGGCTCCGCCGACTGCCCCCGTCCTGCGGCCCGGTCCGTCTGATCGGTGTCGACGGGTACGCCGGTTCCGGGAAGTCCACGTTCTGCGGGCAGTTGGCCGACGCCCTCGGTGGCGCGCCGGTGCTGCACCTCGACGACATCTCCGGCCACGACGAGCTGTTCGACTGGACGGGGCGGCTGCTGGGCCAGGTGATCACCCCGCTCGGCCGCGGCGAGACCGCGCACTACGCCGTCTACGACTGGCACGCCCGCCGCTTCGGGCCGTCCCGCGCCCTGCCGCCCGCCCCGGTGGTCCTCCTGGAGGGGGTCGGCGCGGGCCGGCGCGCGCTGCGGCCGCACCTCGCACACCTGCTGTGGATGGAGCTGCCCCGTGAGGAGTCCTGGGCACGCGGCCGCTCCCGGGACGGGGCGGCACAGCGGGAGTTCTGGGAGCGATGGGTCGTGGCGGAACAGCGGCATTTCGCCGAAGACCCCTCCCGGCCCTTCGCCGACCTCCTGGTACGGCAGCGCCAGGAGGGATATGCGGCCACCAAAGGGCCTGCCGGGACCATTGGACCGGACCGCGGAGTCACCCACGGTGACGGTCCAGCGGCGATGTGTTGAACCTGTGAAGACCCGCCAGTAGGAACTTGCCTCAGTCGCCCAACTCCGCTTGACCCAGGGGCCGTACAGGTCTTACGTTCTGAATGAGCGGCCGTTCGAGACCGCCCGCAGTCGCGAAGCCCCCGGTTGTTCCCCCGTGATCGGGGGCTTCGTTCTGCCCTCACCAGGTTTTCCGGACGCTGTGAGCCGCGATTCGCTCACCCTCGGTCACCACCCCCGGTGCGCCTCATCTGCTCCCACCTCGCCAAACGGCCTGTGCGGCACCCTACGGCGGGCGACACCACCGCAGGTACGATGCCCTCGGTGCGACCTACGGACGACTGCTCTGCGCACCGTTGCAACTCCGGTCCGCGGCACAGCGGTTGGACGAAGGCGGCCACCGGGCGTCGGCCCGGTGGTGAAACCACGGGGTCACGGTTTGTGGGGGACGTGATGGATTTCGGCACGCAGGGCCCCGAGGCCCCGGCCGACCTCGCCTGGCTGCGAGGTGTGGACGCCTACACGATGGGCGCCTATCCGCAGGCCGAGGAGGAGTTCCGGGCCGCGGTGCGGATCGATCCCGGGATGGCCGACGGCTGGCTCGGACTGCACGCGCTGCGCGTCGACACGACGACCGCGCTGCTCAGGATGTTCCGGCACCGCGAACGCTTCGGCGAACAGCGCACCCGGCACCGACGCACCCTCAACTCCTGGTACTGGCTGGGCTGGTGGGTGCAACCGGTGCTGGAGAGCCCGCGTGACCTGCTGCTCGCGCACGCCTCGCACTGGCTGGACGGACGCCATGTCCCCGAGCTGGACCGGGCCCTCGCGGGACTGCCTCCGGTGGACACCGACCACCAGGTCCGCTTCCTGCACGCCTGCCGGGCCTATCTGGTCAAGGACTGGGAGCAGTTGGTCCGGCACACCGACCCGCTGATCGACGACCCCATGCTCGGCATCGAGGCCGGCCTGTTCGGCGGCATGGCCCGGGTCCGCCTGGAGATGTACGGCCAGGCCGAGCCGCTGCTCTCGGCGGCCCTGATGCGCTGCCGCAGCGAACAGCCCCAGCGCAAGGAGCTGCGCTACTGGCTGGCCCGGGCGCACGAGGGCACCGGCCGCTCCGCCGCCGCGCTCCCCCTCTACCGGGCCGTGCACCGCGTCGACCCGGCCTTCATGGACACCTCGGCCCGGCTCGCCGCGATCGCCGAGGGCGACGGGTACGACGACCCCGCCGACCTCGCGGCGATCACCCTCACCGGCTTCGGCCAGGACGTGCTGGAGGGCCCGGACGGGATCGACCCGCTCTTCGGTGTCGAGGGACGCGAGCTGAAGCTATCCGACCCGGAGCCGCCGCCCACCGGTCCGCTGCCCTCGATGACCGACCCGGCCGGACGCGAGCGGTCCGGCGTACCCGCGGGGCCGCTGCCCGCGGGGCCCACGGATCCGGTCTTACTGGAGGAGGCGCTCACCGAACTGGAGCGCATGGTGGGGCTGGAGCCCGTGAAGCGCCAGGTCAAGGCGTTGTCCGCCCAGTTGAACATGGCCCGCCTGCGTGCCGGGCAGGGCCTGCCGGTCCAGCCGCCCAAACGTCACTTCGTCTTCTCCGGTCCCTCCGGCACCGGCAAGACCACGGTGGCCCGCATCCTGGGCCGCGTCTTCTACGCCCTCGGACTGCTCGGCGGCGATCATCTCGTCGAGGCGCAGCGGGCCGACCTGGTCGGGGAGTACCTCGGCCAGACGGCGGTCAAGGCGAACGAACTGATCGACTCGGCCCTCGGCGGGGTCCTCTTCGTCGACGAGGCGTACTCGCTCTCCAACTCCGGCTACGGCAAGGGCGACGCGTACGGCGACGAGGCGCTCCAGGTGCTGCTGAAGCGGGCCGAGGACAACCGGGACCACCTGGTCGTGATCCTGGCCGGTTACCCGGAGGGCATGGACCGGCTGCTGGCCGCGAACCCCGGTCTGTCGTCCCGCTTCACGACCCGCGTGGACTTCCCGTCCTACCGCCCCCTGGAACTCACCTCCATCGGCGAGGTGCTGGCGGCGGAGAACGGCGACGTCTGGGACGAGGAGGCGCTGGACGAGCTGCGCTCCATCGCCGGGCACGTGGTGGACCAGGGCTGGATCGACGAGCTCGGCAACGGGCGGTTCCTGCGGACGCTGTACGAGAAGAGCTGCGCGTACCGGGATCTTCGGTTGTCCGTGTATCCGGGGATGCTGACCCGGGACGACTTGTCGACACTGCGACTGCCGGATCTGATGCAGGCCTACGGGGAGGTCCTGTCGGGACGGGGACCACAGGATCCCTCGGCGATGTGAAGTGTTCGGCTGCGGGCCGGTGGGGGCCGGTCGCGCGGTTCCCCGCGCCCCTGAAGGCGGTGGGTGCAGCCAGAGCATCCTTGACTGCACCCACCCAGGGCCGCGGGCACCTACGACGCCAGTGCTTCCTCGCTGCTCCGGGGCTCGGTGACCCGGACCTCCGGCAGCTCCCGGTGCGCCGGGTCCCGTACCTCGCCGACCAGCAGCTCCAGCACGTCCTCCAGCGCCACCAGCCCGAGCACCTTGCCCGAGCCGTCCGCCACCTGGGCCAGGTGCGTGGCCGCCCGCCGCATCACGGTGAGCGCGTCGTCCAGCGGCAGGTCGGAGCGGAGCTTCGTCATCGGCCGCCAGATCTGCTGGGGCACCGCCCGCTGCGAGTCCTCCAGGTCCAGTACGTCCTTCACGTGCAGATACCCCATGAAGGCGCCGTTCTCCGCGGCGATCGGGAAGCGCGAGTACCCGGTACGGCCGGTGAGCTCGATGATCTGGCCCGGGGTCACCGAGGGCCGCACCGTCACCAGGGACTCGCGCTTGAGCAGGACGTCCGTCACCGGGCGCGAGCCCAGTTCCAGCGCGTCCTCCAGGCGTTCCTGCTCCTCGGGGTCCAGCAGGCCCGCCTGGCCGGAGTCCTCCACCAGCCGGTTCAGTTGCTCGCTGGTGAACACCGCCTCGACCTCGTCCTTGGGCTCGACGTGGAAGAGCCGCAGGATGGCCCGGGCGCAGGCACCGAGGGTGATGGTGATCGGCCTGCAGAAGCGGGCGAACCAGACCAGGCCGGGGCTGAGCCACAGCGCGACCTTCTCCGGGGCCGCCATGGCGAGGTTCTTCGGGACCATCTCGCCGATGACGAGGTGGAAGAAGACGACCGCGGCCAGGGCGATGACGTAGCCCAGCGGATGGATCATGCCGTGCGGCAGGTGGATCCACTCGAAGACCGGCTCCAGCAGGTGCGCGACCGTCGGTTCGGCGACCGCGCCGAGCGTCAGCGAGCACACCGTGATGCCGAACTGGGCCGCCGCCATCATCTGGGGGAGCCGTTCGAGGCCGTACAGAACCTGGCGGGCGCGTGCCGTGCCGAGCGGTTCGATCTGGCTGCGGCGCACGGAGACCAGCGCGAACTCGGCGCCGACGAAGAAGCCGTTGGCGAGCACGAGGAGCGCGGCGAAGAGGAGTTGGAGCACGCTCATCGGGCGGCCTCCATGACGTTGACCGCGGGGACGGTGCGTACCAGGCGGACCCGCTCGGCGCGGTAGTGCCCGACCTGGCGGACGGTGAGCCGCCAGCCGGGCAGCTCGGCCCGGTCGCCGACGGCGGGGATACGGCCGAGCAGGTCGGCGACCAGCCCGGCGACGGTCTCGTACGGCCCCTCGGGCACGTCGAGTCCTATGCGCTGGAGGATGTCGACCCGGCAACTGCCGTCGGCGTCCCAGGCGAGGCGGCCGTCCTCGGGCGGGGCGGCGGCCAGTTCGGGGACGTCCTGACCGTCGTGCTCGTCGCGGACCTCGCCGACGATCTCCTCGACGATGTCCTCCAGGGTGACCACGCCGGCCGTGCCGCCGTACTCGTCGACGACGACGGCGATGGGCTGCTCGCTGCGCAGCCGGGCCAGCAGGGGCTGGACCGGGAGCGTCTCGGGCACCAGCAGCGCCGGGCGGGCGATCCGGCCGACGGGCGTGCGCAGCCGGTCCTGGACCGGGACGGCCAGGGCGTCCTTGAGGTGGACCATGCCGACGATCTCGTCGATCTTCTCCCGGTAGACCGGGAAGCGGGACAGTCCGGTGGCGCGGGTGAGGTTGACGACGTCCTCGGCGGTGGCCGAGGCCTGGAGGGAGCTGACCTTCACGCGCGGGGTCATGACGTGCTGTGCGGTGAGCTCGCCGAGCGACAGGGTGCGGACGAAGAGGTCCGCGGTGTCCTGTTCCAGGGTGCCGGCCTGGGCCGAGTGGCGGGCCAGGGAGACCAGCTCGCCGGGGGTGCGGGCGGAGGCCAGCTCCTCGGCGGGCTCGATGCCGAGCGCGCGCACGAGACGGTTGGCGACCGCGTTCAGTGCGGCGATCACCGGCCGGAACAGCCGGGCGAAGGCGTGCTGCGGGCCCGCGACGAAGCGGGCGACCTGCATCGGCTTGGACACCGCCCAGTTCTTGGGCACGAGCTCGCCGATCACCATCTGCACGGCCGAGGCCAGCAGCATGCCGACGACGACGGCGACACCGGAGACCGCGCCCTCGGGGACGCCGACGGCCGTGAACGGGCCGTGCAGCAGTTCCGCGAGGGCCGGTTCGGCGAGCATGCCGACGACGAGGGAGGTGATGGTGATGCCGAGTTGGGTGCCGGAGAGCTGGAACGACAGCTCCTTCAGCGACTCGGCGACCCGGCGGGCCCGTCGGTCGCCTTCCGCGGCGGCCTTCTCGGCGTCGGTGGCCTCGACGGTGACGAGACCGAACTCGGCCGCCACGAAGAAGCCGTTGGCGAGAATCAGCAGGAACGCCGCTCCGAGGAGCAGCAGGGGGATGGTCATGCCGCCGCCTCGATATGCCGGGAGGGGGCGGCGCAGGTACTACAGGACGATCCGTCCATCGCTGGAGGGAGTCACTCCTCGGGTAGCAGGAACAACGAGAGGCGGAGGCGCGGTGAAAACGCCTCCGCCAACAGATTAATCAAGACACGGGCGACTGCGGCAGGGTGGAAGCCCCCGAGTCAGCCCTGATCTTCGTCGGAGCGGGCTGTGGAACGGGCCTCGGCGAGCGCGCGCAGGGCCTTCGCGTCACTGATGGCCTGCTGCTTCGCGATGCCCGGCTGGATGCCGAGCGCGGGCAGGCTGGTGCCGTCGCTGAGATTGAGGAACACCCACGGGTCGCCCGGGCGGAGGTTCACCTGGATGATCTCGGCCCACTCCAGATGCCGTCGGCCGGCGATGTTCTGGACGGTGACGCCGGACTCGTCGGCGACGACCTTCACCCTCGCCAGCAGGAACAGCACACCGGCGAGCAGGGCCGCCGTGAGGATGAAGCTCAGGCGCTCGCCGGGACCGAGTTGCTCCAGGAGGAGCGCGATCACCGTGATCGTCGCGAAGATCGCGAGACCCGCCGTGATCAGCACGACCCGGGTACGGCCCGGCCGGAAGGTGACGGGGAGGGTGGGCGGTTCGGAGGACATCTGCGGCACTTCCCTCAGAGACGGCAGGCGTGGATGGCCGTCGTCAGGATGGCCCGCGCGCCGATGTCGTACAGGTCGTCCATGATCCGCTGCGCCTCCTTGGCGGGGACCATCGCGCGGACGGCTACCCAGCCCTCGTTGTGCAGCGGGGAGACGGTCGGGGACTCGAGGCCGGGGGTGAGCGCGACGGCCTTCTCGAGCTGCTCGACACGGCAGTCGTAGTCCATCATCACGTACGTCCGTGCCACCAGGACGCCCTGGAGGCGGCGCAGGAACTGCTGGACCTTCGACTCGCTCTCCGACGAGGCGTCCGCGCCGGTGCGGCGGATGACGACGGCCTCGGACTTCATGATGGGCTCGCCGAAGACCTCCAGGCCCGCGTTGCGCAGGCTGGTGCCGGTCTCGACGACGTCCGCGATGACCTCGGCGACGCCGAGCTCGATGGCGGTCTCGACCGCTCCGTCGAGGTGGACGACGGCGGCGTCGACGCCGTTGTCGGTGAGGTGTCCGGCGACGATCCCCTCGTAGGAGGTGGCGACCGTCTTGCCCTTGAGGTCCTGGACGCCGGTCGCGGTGCCCGGCTTGGACGCGAAGCGGAAGGTGGAGCGGGCGAAGCCGAGCGGGAGGATCTCCTCGGCGTCGGCGCCGGAGTCGACCAGCAGGTCCCGGCCGGTGATGCCGATGTCGAGCTGCCCCGAGGAGACGTAGATCGCGATGTCCCGGGGGCGGAGGTAGAAGAACTCGACGTCGTTGACCGGGTCGACGATCCGCAGTTCCTTGGACTCGCGGCGCTGCTGGTAGCCGGCCTCATGCAGCATGTCCGCCGCAGGTCCTGACAGGGAACCCTTGTTGGGGACGGCGATGCGCAGCATGAGGTCGGCTTCCTTTGCTCTGGGGGTGGGTGCGGCGGGTGGCTTACAGGTGGGCGTAGACGTCGTCGAGGGAGATGCCGCGCGCGACCATCATCACCTGGACGTGGTAGAGGAGCTGCGAGATCTCCTCGGCGGCCGCCTCCTTGCCCTCGTACTCGGCGGCCATCCAGACCTCGGCGGCCTCTTCGACGACCTTCTTGCCGATGGCATGGACGCCCTTGCCGACCAGCTCTGCGGTGCGGGACGTGGCGGGATCGCCGTTGGCGGCCTTGTGCTGGAGCTCGGAGAAGAGCTCCTCGAACGTCTTATTGGACATGGTGGCGCCCACTTTACGCGTAAGCCCGCACCACCTAGTGCCACGGTTCAGATACTGAGCGGAGGGTGGCCGCCGTGGCCACCGCGGCGGTCACCGCCTCGTGCCCCTTGTCCTCGTTCGAGCCCTCCAGGCCGGCCCGGTCCAGGGCCTGCTCCTCGGTGTCGCAGGTCAGCACGCCCATGCCGACGGGGACGCCGGTCTCGACGGAGACCTGGGTGAGGCCCTGGACGACGCCCTGGCACACGTACTCGAAGTGCGGGGTGCCGCCGCGGATGACGACACCGAGGGCGACGATCGCGTCGTAGCCGCGGCCCGCGAGGACCTTGGCGACGACCGGGAGCTCCCAGCTCCCGGGGACCCGCAGGAGGGTCGGCTCGTCGATGCCGAGGTCGCGCAGGGCCCGCAGGGCGCCGTCGACCAGTCCGTCCATCACCTTCTCGTGCCACTGTGCCGCGATGACGGCGACCCGCAGGTCGCCCACGTTGCGTACGGACAGCTCCGGTGCACCCTTGCCGCTCACGTTCTCGAACTCTCCTCGAAGTGCTTACTGGTTGCCGCAGGTGGACACCGGGGCGGTGTCCAGCCAGGGAAGGTCGTGGCCCATCCGGTCCCGCTTGGTGCGCAGGTAGCGGAGGTTGTGCTCGCCCGCCTGCACGGGCATCGGCTCGCGGTCCGTGACCTTGAGGCCGTGCCGCAGGAGGGCGTCGGACTTGTCGGGGTTGTTGGTCATGAGGCGCAGGCTGTGGACGCCGAGATCCTGGAGGATCTGCGCGCCGGCGCCGTAGTCCCGGGCGTCGGCGGGCAGGCCGAGCTCCAGGTTGGCGTCGAGGGTGTCGTGGCCCTGCTCCTGGAGCTCGTACGCCCGCAGCTTGGACAGCAGGCCGATGCCGCGCCCCTCGTGGCCGCGCAAATAGACCACCACTCCCCTGCCCTCGGCCTGGATGCGCTCCAGGGAGGCGTCGAGCTGGGGGCCGCAGTCGCAGCGCAGGGAGCCGAAGACGTCGCCGGTGAGGCACTCGGAGTGGACGCGGACCAGGACGTCCTCGCCGTCGCCGATCTCGCCGTGGACGAGGGCGACGTGCTCGACGCCGTCGACGGTGGAGCGGTAGCCGTACGCCGTGAAGGTGCCGTGGGCGGTGGGCAGCCGGGTCTGGGCCTCGCGGCGGACCGTGGGCTCGCTGCTGCGGCGGTAGGCGATCAGGTCCTCGATGGAGATGATCGTCAGGCCGTGCTTGCGGGCGAAGGGGATCAGCTCGGGCAGCCGCAGCATCCTGCCGTCCTCGCCGGCGATCTCGACGATCGCGCCGGCCGGGCGCAGGCCCGCGAGCCGGGCGAGGTCGACGGCGGCCTCGGTGTGGCCGTTGCGGGTGAGGACGCCGCCGTCCTTGGCGCGCAGCGGGAAGATGTGGCCGGGGCGAACGAAGTCGGTGGGCTCGGCGCCGCCGCTCGCCAGGAGCCGGAGCGTGGTCGCGCGGTCGGAGGCCGAGATGCCGGTGGTCACTCCGTGGGCGCCGGAGGCGTCCACGGAGACGGTGAACGCGGTCTTCATCGACTCGGTGTTGTCGTCGACCATCTGCGGCAGTCGGAGCCGGTCCAGTTCGTCGCCCTCCATCGGGGCGCAGATCAGGCCGCGGCACTCGCTCATCATGAAGGCGACGATCTCGGGCGTGATCTTCTCGGCGGCGACGACCAGGTCGCCCTCGTTCTCGCGGTCCTCGTCGTCGACGACCACGATGGGGCGGCCGGCCGCGATGTCGGCGACGGCCTGCTCGACGGGGTCCAGCGCGAAGTCCTCGAACCCGTCGGTGCTGTACAGAATGGGTGCGGCGGTCATGCCGGCGCTCCTTCCATGACGGGCCGCGCGGACTCGCGGGAGCGCAGCCACCAGTCGCGCATGCCCCACAGGACGAGCGCGCCGTAGATGACGTAGACGAAGCCGGAGAAGGCGTAGCCGTTGGCGAAGTTCAGCGGGACGCCGACGAGGTCGACGAGGAGCCAGGCGAACCAGAACTCGACCATGCCGCGGGCCTGGGCGTACATCGCGACGACGGTGCCGACGAAGATGTAGGCGTCCGGCCAGGGGTCCCAGGACAGGCTCGGGTAGGCCTTGAAGAGCAGGGCGACGGCGACGGTCCCGACGGCGGCGGCACCGACGAGGGCCCCGCGCTCACGCCAGGTGGCGAACCGGGGGGTGATGTGTCCGTCCCCGCCGTCCTCGGCCCGGCCCTTGTTGCGGTTCCACTGCCACCAGCCGTACAGGGCGACGACCATCACGACGGCCTGCTTGCCGGCGCTGCCGGTGAGGTGGCCGTAGAAGGCGCCGAAGAGGATGAGGCCGGAGGCGAACTGCACCGGCCAGCTCCACAGGTTGCGCCGCCAGCCGAGGGCGAGGGCTATGAGGCCCAGGATGTTGCCGATCATGTCCGACCAGAGGATGTGCTGGCCGAACAGGGTGAAGGCCTCGGTGTTGAGGGAGTTCACTTCCCCGCCCCCTGACCGCTCGCGAGCAGGCGCTCGACGTACTTGGCGACGACGTCCACCTCGAGGTTGACCGGGGCGCCGGGCTGCTTGAGGCCGAGCGTGGTCAGGGCGAGGGTGGTGGGGATCAGGCTGACGGTGAAGTAGTCCGGGTCCGCGTCCACGACGGTGAGGCTGATGCCGTCGACCGTGATGGAGCCCTTCTCGACGACGTACCGCGAGAGGTCCGCGGGCAACGAGATCTTGATGATCTCCCAGTTCTCGGAGGGCTTGCGCTCCAGGATCTCGCCGGTGCCGTCCACATGGCCCTGGACGATGTGTCCGCCGAGACGGGCGCCGACGGCGGTGGGCCGCTCCAGGTTGACGCGCGAGCCGACGCCCAGGGCGCCGAGGCTGGAGCGGTCGAGGGTCTCGGCCATGACGTCGGCGGTGAACTCGTCGCCCTCGTGGTCGACGACGGTGAGGCACACGCCGTTGACGGCGATGGAGTCCCCGTGCTTCGCGCCCTCGGTGACGACGGGGCCGCGCAGTCGGAAGCGACAGGCGTCGCCGAGGTTCTCGACGGCGGTGATCTCGCCCAGCTCTTCGACGATTCCGGTGAACACTTCCCGGGTCCTCCCTGCCTCATTCGGGCACGGACTCCGGGGCTGTCGATGACGACAGAATGGACGAACGGGAACACCGGGGGCGACGCCGGACGCACTCGTCCCTCAGGACGAACGGATACGGCGGCGCGCACGAATGCCCGCCCGCCGCGCACTGCCTCCCATCCGGACTTTAACCGTCGGTCCAGGAATTTCACCTGGTCAACCGGCCGCTGGAAGCGGTCGGGTCGCGGACTGTAACCGCCGGTTCGGACTTTCACCGACCCCGGAGTGCGCTGCTTCTGGTACAGAGCCAGTCTGCCACGCCTGATCGACGTCCATACAGGCGAAGGATGTGGGGTGGCTCACAGACGGTGCCGGTGGACTTGTGCGACGGCCCGGATTCCCAACGGGCGGATGGCGCAGATCCATTGACGTAATGGTCTAGTCCTTTTTAGGGTCGCGGTGCGTGGAAACCCGTAGAGACGGGCCCGGCGGCGGTGACGACGGCCCTTGCCCGCCGCCGGGTCTCCTTCCCTCGTGGTCGCTCGCGATGATGCTGTACACCGCCGTTGAGGGCCACCACCCGCTCGCCGCAGCAGCACCCTCGCCACCCTCGCCGCCGTCCTCAACGACGACGTGCCGCCGCCGGCGCGGGCCGGTGCCCTGGGCGACGTACTCATGAGCACACTCGTACGGGATCCGGCGGCGCGTCCGTCGGCCGCCGTGCTGGACCGGCGGCTGGCCGGGATCGAGTCGGGGCGGGGCGGTCCGACGACGGCGCGGCAGCCGCCCACCGCTCCTCCGCACGGACACCCGCGAGGACGCGCGCGGGCGGCCGGGCACCGGGCGGATGTCACAGTCCGGGAGGGTCACTCGGTCTGTGGTGTCGAAGGGTGCTCCGGCGGGGAGCGCCCGACGTCCCGAGGGGATGGACGGATGACCACGATCCTGGTGACCGGCGGCACGGGAACGCTGGGGCGGCTCGTCACCGAGCGGCTGCGGGCGGACGGGCACGAGGTGCGGGTGCTGAGCCGGCACAGCCCGGAGCACCCGGTCGACCTGCGGACGGGCGGGCCCGCGCTGGACGCGGCCGTCTCGGGGGTGTCGGCGATCGTGCACTGCGCGACCACACAGCGGGGCGGCGACGAGCGGTCCGCCCGGAACCTGCTGGACGCGGCACGACGGGCCGGGGTGGAGCACCTCGTGTACATCTCGATCGTCGGGGTCGACCGGGTGCCGTTCGCGTACTACCGCAGCAAGCTCGCCGTGGAGCGGATGGTCGAGGAGTCGGGGCTCGGCTGGACGATCCTGCGGGCGACCCAGTTCCACGACCTGCTCGTGACGATGTTCCGGGGGCTGGCGAGGCTGCCGGTGCTGTTCGTTCCGGCGGGGGTGCGGGACCAGCCCGTGGAGGTGGCCGAAGTCGCCGCGCGCCTGGCCGAGTTGGGGGCGGCGGCACCCGCGGGGCGGGTGGCCGACATGGGCGGCCCCGAGGTGCGCACGCTCGCCGATCTGGCCCGTTCCTATCTGCGGGCCACCGGGCGGAGGCGGCCGGTGGTGAGTGTGCCGCTGTTCGGGAAGGCGTACGGGGCGTTCCGGACGGGCGCGCATCTCGCTCCCGAACGAGCCGTGGGGAAGGGGACGTTCGAGGACTACGTGCGGGTCGCCGGAGGCTGATCGGGCAGCGCTCCGAGCCCCTGGAGGGGCGCGAACAACTCGTCCTGGGCCCGCTCCCTCGCCGTGAGCAGGGCTCCGCGCAGGACCGCCCCGCCGCCCAGCGCGCTCGACCGCACCTCGGTGGGCAGCGGTGACATACGGCGGACCCGTCGCTCCACCCGCGCGGCGAGGTCCGCCCCGCCCGCCTGCCCCACCTCGCCGGCCAGGACCAGGCAGCCGGGGTCGAGGATGGCGACGACCGCGGCGACTCCCACGGCCAGGCGGTCCGCGAGGGCGTCGAGGAAGTCCGTGGCGGCGCCGGCCACCGCGTCCCTGACCACGCGCGCGGCCAGGGGCTCCGGGCCCTCCGCCCCGACCACCAGCCCGTGCCGCTCGGCCAGTTCGACGATCGCCGCCGATCCCGCCAGGGAGTGGAAGCCCCCCTCGCAGTCCAGCGCCGAGGGCAGCACCGCCGTGCCCGGCACCGGCAGGAACCCGATCTCCCCCGTGCCGCCCGACGCGCCCCGGCGCAGGGTGCCCTCCAGGACGACGGCCGCGCCGGTGCCGTGACCGAGCCACAGCAGGACGAAGGTGTCCCGGTCCCGGGCCGTGCCCTCGCGCTGTTCCGCGAGGGCCGCGAGGTTGGTCTCGTTCTCGACATGGACGCGGGTCTCGGGGAGCCGCTCCTGAAGGGCCAGCACCAGCCGCCGGTGCCAGGCGGGCAGGCCGCTGGAGTCCCGGAGTTCGCCGGTGGCCGGGTCGATCAGGCCGGGGGCGCCGATGCCGACGGTGTGCAGCTCGGGCACCCCCGCCTCCTTCGCGGCCCGTTCGACCAGTGCGACGGCCTGCTCGACCGCGGGCCCGGTGCCCGTGTCCTCGCCGATGGGCACCGACGCCTCGGCGAGCACCCGGCCCAGCAGGTCGGAGACGACGACGGAGACGCCCTCGGTGCGGACGTCGAGGGCCGCGAGGTGGGCGCGGCCGGCGACAATGCCGTACAGCTTCGCGTTCGGGCCGCGGCGCTGCTCCCCCGACTCCCCGACCACGTCGATCAGTCCGGCGGCGGTCAGGCGCTCGACGAGGTCGGCGACGGTCGGCCGGGACAGTCCGGTGAGCTGCTTCAACTGCCCTGCCGTCAGCGGGCCTTCCTGCTGGAGCAGTCGCAGGGCGAGCCGGTCGTTGATGGCCCGGGCGGTGCTCGGGGATGCGGGCATGCCGGGAATCCTCTCAGATCCGCACTGCCGAATACGCGCTATCTATCAGGCAGGGTTCCTGATAGTTTACGGCGGAAGCAACGGGATGACGAGGATCCGGGAGGGGCCCGACCATGAGCGAAGTGGTGTACGCGCCGGCAGAGGTACGGCGGGCCCGGTACGCCGTGGCCGCCGTGTTCGCCGTGCACGGGGCCGTGACCGGGTCGTTCGCGACCCGGGTGCCGTGGATCCAGGACCACTCCTCGGTCAGCGCCGGGCAGTTGGGCCTCGCGCTCGCCTTCCCCGCGCTCGGCGCGTCCGTGGCCATGCCGCTGGCGGGCAGCGTCAGCCACCGCTTCGGCGCCCGGAACGCCCTGCGCGGTCTGATCGCCCTGTGGACGCTGGCCCTGGTGCTGCCCTCCCTGGCCCCGAACCTCCTCACGCTCTGCCTGGCCCTCTTCGTCTACGGCGCCACGGCCGGCATGGCGGACGTGGCGATGAACGCGCTCGGCGTGGAGGTCGAGAACCGCCTGGGCCGCTCGATCATGTCCGGGCTGCACGGCATGTGGAGCGCGGGCGCCCTGATCGGTTCGGCGGCCGGCACGCTCGCCGCGCACCTGGGCTCGGACGCCCGTCTGCACCACGCGCTCGCGTCGGCCGTCCTCACCCTGCTCGGCCTGCTGTTCTGCCGTTGGGTGCTGGACCTCCAGCCCACCGAGGACGAGGAGCCGCCGCCCCGGTTCGCGCTGCCGCCGAAGTCGGCGCTGCTGATCGGCGCGGTGGGGTTCTGCGCGGTGTTCGCGGAGGGCGCGAGCCTCGACTGGTCGGCGGTCTACCTGCGGGACCAGCTCGACACCTCGGCCGGACTCGCGGCCGCGTGCACCACCGGCTTCACGCTCACCATGGCGATCGCACGGCTCGTCGGCGACCGGGTCGTGGACCGGTTCGGCTCGGTGCGCACGGTCCGGGTGGGCGGGGTGCTCGCCGTCCTCGGCGGGCTGCTCATCGTCGCCGGGGGCCATCCGGCCGTGGCGATGGGCGGGTTCGCGCTGATGGGTCTCGGCATCGCGGTGGTCGTGCCGCTGTGCTTCGCCGCGGCGGGCCGCACCGGCTCCAACCCCAGTCTCGCGATCGCCGGGGTCGCGACGATCACCTACACCTCGGGGCTGGTCGCCCCGAGCGCGATCGGCACGCTGGCCCAGGCCACCAGCCTGATGGTGTCGTTCGCCCTGGTGACCGTCCTGGCCGGCGGTCTCGTCGCCTTCGCGGGCGTGCTGCGCGCAGGCGACCGCGACCGGCCGAAGATCAGCCCGCCGGCCGCAGCAGTTCCCGACCGGCGCTCCTGAAGCCCTCGCTCCAGGGGGCCGGGCGCAGGGTCGCCGCGTCCAGCCTGACCAGCACCCGGGTGCCGCGCGCGTACGTCGTGCCCCCGTCCGCGGAACAGAACCGGAAGCCGTAGGTCAGACCGGTGCGGCCGAGGCGCTCCAGCCACAGGTGGACGGCGTAGGCGCCGCTCCGGGTGACGGGGGCGTCGTAGGAGATCTGCAGTTCCCTGACGACGTTGCAGGCGTCCCCGGCGCTCGCCCAGTCGCCGTCGAAGCGGATGCCGCGCTCCTCCCAGAACTCGGTCCAGGCCCGCTCGACGAGCAGCGGGTAGCGGGCGTTGTGGAGCATGCCCAGCGCGTCCAGGTCGTCGAAGTGGACGGTGACCGGGATCAGTCGGCCACAGGAGAGGGCGGGGGCGAGGGCGGCTTCGGCGGTCACGGGCGGAACTCCTGGATGTATAGGACAACGACCCCTATCCTAAGCGGTCGCTCACCCTCATGTCGGGGTGGCTCTAGGGGGCGGCCAGCTCGTAGGCGTACGACGGGCTGAAGGTGCCCGGTGTGCCCTTGCAGCCGTCCGACTCCCCCGGCAGCTTCACCCACAGGTAGGCGTCGATCCTCGGCTCACCGGTGTCCAGGGTCGGCGCCCGGCCGATCCTCCGGCCCGCCGGGTCGCACCACTCGCCGTCGGGCGGGGCGCCGTTGCCGTTGCGGCTGGTGTCGATGACGGCGCCCAGGCTCGACGGTCCGCCCAGCGCGGCGAGGACCCGACGGTCGTAGGCGATCTCGGCGGACGTGGTGTGGAAGTTGGAGACGTTGCTGAAGATCCCGTCGGAGGAGGCGGCCGACGCGGCGCCCGCCTGCCTCAGCAGGGCCGCCTGCTCGGCCGCCGGACGCCAGCCCGAGTGTCCGGCGTCGTAGTACACCCGGGCCCTGGGGTTCGCGGCCTTGAGGACACGGCCCGCGCGGGCCAGCGAGGCGAAGCGGTCGGCGCGCCGGGCGGCCGGGAGGCAGTCGGACTGGGCGATCGCGTCGGGCTCCAGCACGACGACGACCTCGCCGGAGCCGAGCCCCGCGGCGAACCGGTCGATCCAGGCGTCGTACGCGCCGAGGTCCGGCGCGCCGCCCTGGGAGGCGCCGCCGCAGTCGCGCTCCGGGACCGCGTACGCCACGAGCACCGGGACCCGGCCCTGCGCGGCGCCGCCCGACGTGACCGCGCGCACCCGGGAGGTGATGGTCGCGGGGGTGTAGTCCGCGAACCAGACCGCGGCCGGCCGGTCGGCGATGCGGGCCGCTATGACGTCGGCGCGCCGGTCGCCGGGGTGGTCCCGCACCCAGTCGAGCACCTGGGAGGAGGGGTGGCGGTAGAGGCGGCCGGCGGCGGTGGTCCGGGCCTTCGCCGAGGCACGGGCCGCCTTCCGGGGGGACGGGGACGCGCTCGCCTTCGCGGAGGGCCGGGCGGAGGCGGAGGAAGGGGCCGGCGCGGACGCCGACGGCACGGCCGACGGCGCACTCGGGCCCGGGTACGGGGAGCTGCTCACGAGTCCCGGCCGGGCCTCGTCGGAGCCGTCGCCGTCGCCGAGCGCGGTGAGCAACCCGGTCGCCGTGCCGACGGCGACCACCACGGAGGCCGCCGCGACCGCCACCCCGCGGCCCATGGCTCGCCTGCGTGCGGCGCGGCGCGCGGCCAGCCGCTGGGCACGTAAGCCTGACACCCTGTCGCTCCCCCCCTCGCACGACGGGTGCGTTCCCCCGTTCTGGGGAAGCGTCGGGCCCGCCGGCACCCCGGCCAGCCTAGGACTGGGACCCTGCCGCTATGGCGCAATGGGAACAGTTCACCACTTCTTTGGACGCGGTCGTCTCCCGTATGCGCGCCCTGGACGAGGCCCTGCCGGAGCGGGACGGCGTGGCCGTCTTCAACCGCGTCTACCTCGCCGTCACCGAGGCGGTCGACCGGTGTGTCGACGGGGGCCGGTTCCCGGACGCGCGGGCCGCGATCACGCTGGACGTGCGGTTCGCCGAGCGCTATCTCGCGGCGGTGGAGGCGGCCGCCCGCGAGGACCGTGCGCCGGCCTGCTGGCGGCCCCTGTTCCAGTTCCGCCGCCATCCCGGCGTACGACCCCTGCAGTTCGCGCTCGCGGGCATCAACGCGCACATCGGGCACGACCTGGCGCTCGCCGTGGTGGACACCTGTCGTAGCCTCGGCTGCGAACCCGCCGACGTCGAGGACGAGTTCGACCGCGTGGGCGATCTCCTCGTCTCGCTGGAGGAGCGCATCCGCGAAGATCTGATGCCGGGCCCCGACCTCCTCCAGATCGCCGACCCGCTCACCCATCTGCTGGGCTCCTGGAGCCTGGAGCGCGCCCGCGACGCCACCTGGACCGCGGCCCGGGCGCTGTGGGCGCTGCGCGGACTGCCCGACGTGGCCGGGGAGTTCACCGAGCGGCTGGACACGGCGGTGGGGTTCGCGGGCCGCATGCTGCTCACCCCGCTGCCGGACCGGCCCGACCTCCGCGCCCTGGGGTGACGCGGGCCGCCGGGGGCTAGTCCTCCGGCAGCTCGACCGGTGCGATCTCCTCGTACAGGTCCCCGGGGCCCGGGTTGGTCGCGTCGGTCTCGCCGCCGAAGTGGTGCATGACGCCCCACACGGCGTTCAGCGCGGTCTGGATCGCGCCCTCGGCCCAGCCCGCCGTCCAGGAGATGTCGTCGCCGGCGAGGAAGATGCCCCGCTTGTCCTCGGGCAGCCGGTCCTGCATGAAGTGCGTGAACAGGCGCCGCTGGTAGCGGTAGTGGCCGGGCAGGTTGGCCTTGAACGCGCCCATGAAGTAGGGCTCGTTCTCCCAGGAGACGGTCACCGGGCTGCCGATGATGTGCTTGCGGATGTCGACCTTGGGATAGATCTCGCCCAGCGACTTCAGCATGACCTCCATCCGCTCGTTCGCGGACAGCGGCAGCCACTTCAGGCTGTCGTCGCACCAGGTGTAGGAGAGGCAGATGACGGCGGGCCGGTCCGGGCCGTCGTCGAGGAGGTAGGTGCCGCGCGTCATGCGGTCGGTGAGGGTCATCGACATGACGTCCCGGCCGGTGTCCTCGTCCTTGTCCAGCCAGAAGGGCCTGTCGACCGGGACGAAGAGCTTCGACGACTCCATGTAGTGTGTGCGCTCGATCGCGGTCCAGTGGTCGATCGGGAAGAGCGAGTCGTCACAGCCGATCTTGGACAGCAGCATCCAGGACTGCGCGGTGAAGATCGCCGCCGGGTAGGTGCGGATGTCACCGTCGGCGTCGGTCACCGTGATCCGGTTGCCGGCCGTGCGGTGCAGCCGGGTGACCGCGGGGCGGGGCCGGCCGCCCCGGTGCAGCTTCGCGAGCGAGGTGCCGTAGGCCCAGTGCACGATCTTCTCCGGCTCGCGCTCCCACAGCCTGAGCGGCAACTGCTGCGAGCCGCCGACGATCCCGCGGTGGTGGTCGTCGGCCTCGGTGTAGACGACCCGCAGGATCTCCAGGATGGAGTTGGGGAAGTCGGTGTCCCAGCCGCCGGTGCCGAAGCCGACCTGGCCGAAGATCTCCCGGTGCCGGAAGGACCGGAAGGCCTCGGAGTCGCAGAGGAAGCCGTAGAAGGTCTGGTTGTCGAGCTTCTCGACGAGCTTCGCCCAGATCTCGCGGATGCGCGGCACGTCCCGCTCGCGCATCGCGCGGTTCATGTCGGAGAAGTCGGCGCCTTCTTCGAGGCACTTGTTCCAGGCGGCGGCGACATCGCGGTAGACCTGCGGGAGGTCGTCGATCGTCTCGGCGTAGTGGGACTCGCCCTTGAGGTCGACGACCGTCGAAGGGGTGGTCTCGGCAAGGGGGTTGGGGAAGGGGCGGGTCTCCAGACCGACGAGGTCGATGTAGTGCTGGAGGGCGGTGGAGGAGGGCGGGAAGCGCATCGCGCCCATCTCCGCGGTCAGCGCGGGATCGCAGCCCTCGAAGCCCACGGTCCGCAGCCGCCCGCCGATCTGGTCGGCCTCGTACACGACCGGCTTGAGACCCATCTTCATCAGCTCGTACGCGGCCACGATCCCGGAGAGACCGCCGCCGATCACCGCGACCTCGGTGCCGTGCTCGGTCGCCGGTATCTGGCCGATGCCCGCCGGGTGGGCGAGGAAGTCGTCGTAGGCGTACGGGAAGTCCGGTCCGAACATGGTGATCGGCGGCTGCTGCTCGTCTGCGTGCTCGACGGCGTTGGGCACGGTGGACGTCATGGGGTACGGACTCCTTGGCACAAAGGGGTGGTTCAGACGAGGGACCGGTAGAGACCGGGCCGCCGGTCCGTCAGGTACGGGTTGGCCGCGCGGGAGGCGGCGAGGAACGCGGGGTCGGCGTCGGCGAACACCAGCTCCTCGGCGCGTCCGGCACGGGCGCGGGCCACCCCGTCGGGGCCGGCCAGCGTGGAGAGTCCGACGAACTCGAACTCCCCCTCCGGGCCGACTCGGTTGACGTAGGCGACGTACATCTGGCTCTCCCAGGCGCGCACCGGCACGAGGGACTCGGCGACGAACTGGAAGGGGTGCATCTGGGCCGTCGGCACGATCAGCAGGTCGGTGCCGGCGAGGGCGTGGGCGCGGACGTTCTCCGGGAACTCCACGTCGTAGCAGATCATGAGGCCGACGGTGAGGCCGCCGACCTCGGCCTGGACCACCGGCTGTTCGCCCGGCTCGAAGTGGTCGCGCTCGAAGCAGCCGAAGAGGTGGGTCTTGCGGTAGTTGGCGAGCCGGGCGCCGTCGGCGGAGATGAGCTGGGCGGAGTTGTGGACCGTGTCGGCCCGGCGCTCGGGATATCCGTACGCGACGGCGATGCGGTGCCGCTCGGCGATCTCCGCGACCGCGTCCGCCGAGTCGCCGTCGGCCGGCTCGGCGAGGCGGGCGATGTCGTCGCCGATCGCGTACCCGGTGAGGAACATCTCGGGTGCGGCCAGCAGCGCGGCGCCCGCGGCGGCGGCCCGGCCCGCGGCCTCGTCGAGGACCTTGAGGTTCCCCTCGACGGAGCCGGGGCGGCCGGAGCTCTGGAGCAGGGCGGTACGCATGCGTGATCCTCACCGGGCGGAGGTGGATGTGGGGGCCACAGAGAAGGGCCACGTAGACGGTACGGGCGGCTGAGCAGGGCGGACAAGAAGGAGCCGTTGCGCGCTCGGGCGCGGTTCATTGCGTGCGGGGGCGGTCCCGCGGCGATTCGTTGCGCGGGCGTCCGCCGCCCCGGAAGAGCACGAGCGCCGTCGCCAGATACGGCAGGGACAGCGCCACGAACACCGTGCTGTGCGCCAGGGACGCCCCGAGCAGGGTGTATACGCCGAACACGGCGACGGTGACCAGTTCCGTGCCCAGGCTCGCCACCGAGGTGAGGGTGGCCCGGCGGGCGTCGTCGATACGGTGCTGGAGACGGACGTCGGCGAGCACCTCGGCCACCTGGAAACCGGCGAAGGCGAGGCCCACGAGGGCGATGCCGGCCGGGGTGCGGACCCCGGCGCCCACCGCCAGGGCGAGCGCGGCACCCGCGAGCAGGGCGGCGAGGCCCCGGCCGCCGAGGCGCTCGGCGGCCCCGGCGAACAGGCTGCCGACGGTCACGGTCGCCCAGACCAGCAGGACCAGCCAGGGCACGGTGGTGTCGGCCACGCCCAGGTCGCGGACCAGCAGCGAGACGTACTCGTCGAGGGCGCCCCACACCGCGGCGACCGCCGGCACGAGCAGCAGGGCGCCCTGGACCCGCCGGTCCCCGCGGGCCTCGGCGAGTCCGGCCCGCAGCGTCGCGGACCAGCGGGTGTTCCCCTGCTCGGCCGGTACCCGGTGCTCCGGCAGCAGGGTCGCCGTCAGTGCGGCCAGCAGACAGGCCAGGACGCTCGCCGCGCCCACGGCCGGGTAGCCGCCGAGGGCGAGGACCGGGCCGGCGAGCGCCATCGCCGCGACCGTGGCCAGCAGCCGTGCGGCCCTCGTCCGCCCCATCACGCGCGCGTACCGCCCGGCGGCCCCGAGCCGTTCCAGCTCGTCGTAGACCAGCGCCTCCAGCGAGCCGGAGCCGAGCGCGCCGCCGGCTCCCCACAGGACGAAGCCCAGCGCGAAGGCGCCGTACGACGGCACGGTCACCCACAGGGTGAAGCCGGCGGCCGTGAGCAGCGGGCCGAGCCACAGCAACCGGCGTCGCGAGACGGTGTCGGCCCAGGCGCCGGAGGGCACCTCCAGGACGACGGCCGTGAGGGACCACAGGGCGAACAACGAGGAGATCTGCCAGAGCGGCAGACCGGTGTCGGCGAACAGCAGCGCGTACACCGGGTAGAGCAGGACGAGGTCGTCGAGGAACGCGTAGCCGTACAGCGTGGTCGTCAGCCGGCGGACGCCGGTCGCGGGCACACGTGCGGGTGAGAGTGTCATGAGGCCTTCCCGGAAGGGCGGTTCGGACGTCGTCGGTACGGCGTCCGAGGCGGCCCTCGGGAGGCACGGCTGGGGGATCAATGTCGCCAGGTCATGTGCACGATGCTAGACAGTGCGGGGCCCGCTGCCCAGTGAAATAGCGGCCTGCGACGATCTGAGGTGAGCGGCCCCTGCGGTCGCCGGCACCCGAGACGGAGGTTCCCGTGGACATCGCCGCACTCCCCCGGATCGACGAGCACGCGACGCTGGTCGCGGCCCCGGCCGGGGAGGTCTGGGACGCGCTCGGCGAGGTCCTGGAGGAGTCCTTCGGCCGCCCCCGCTCCGCCCGCTACGCACGTCTCGTCGGGGTCGCCGACCGTACGGCGTCCGGACCGCGGCCCCTGGCCCGGGGATCGGCCTTCCCCGGGTTCCGGGTGGCCGAGGCGCTACGGGGACGGGAGCTCGTCCTCGTCGGGCGGCACCACTTCTCGACGTACGCCCTGGCCTTCCGCCTGGAGGAGGCCGAGGGCGGCCGGACGCGGCTGCGGGCGGAGAGCCGGGCCCGGTTCCCCGGACCCGGCGGTGCCCTCTACCGGCTGCTGGTCGTCGGCACGGGGGCGCACGCCCTGCTCACCGGGCGGCTGGTGGCCGCGGTCCGGCGCCGAGCCGAGCGGGTCAGGTCGGCGAGCCCGAGGAGAAGCGCCTGAGCAGCGGGGAGAGCACCAGGACCGACTTGGTGCGCTCCACGAACGGCTCACCGGCGATCCGCTCCAGGACCCGTTCGAAGTGCCGCATGTCGGAGGCGAAGACCTGCACCACGGCGTCGGCGTCACCGGTCACGGTGGAGGCGGCCACGACCTCCTGGTAGCGCTCGAGGCCCCGCTGGATGGTCTCCGGGGAGGTGTTGCGCCGGCAGTAGATCTCGACGAACCCCTCGGTCTCCCAGCCGAGGGCCGCCGGGTCCACCCGTACGGTGAAGCCGGTGATGGCCCCGGTGGCCCGCAGCCGGTCCACGCGCCGTTTCACGGCGGGCGCGGACAGGCCGACGATCTGCCCGATGTCCGCGTAGGAGCGGCGGGCGTCCTCGGCGAGGGCGTGCACGATGCGTTCGTCGAGATCGTTCAGCACGGTGGGTGGATCAGCTTTCGGGTGTTGCGAGTCGGGAACGGCGATGGCCGTACACGAAGTAGAACACGAGCCCGACGGCCATCCAGACCCCGAAGACCACCCAGGTGACGGTGGACAGGCTGCCCATCATCCACACGCAAAAGCCGAAGCCCAGCGCGGGGAAGACCGGCGAGAGCGGCACCCGGAAGGTGCGGGGCATGTCGGGGCGGGTCCGGCGCAGCACCACGACGGCGATGTTGACCAGGGCGAAGGCGAAGAGCGTGCCGATGCTGGTGGCGTCGGCGAGCTGGCCGAGCGGGATCGCCGCGGCCAGCACCCCGCAGAACAGGGAGACGATCACCGTGTTGGCGCGGGGCGCGCCGGTCTTCGGGTGGACCCGGGCGAGCACCTTCGGCACGAGTCCGTCCCGGGACATCGCGAAGAGGATGCGGGTCTGGCCGTAGAGCACGGTCAGCACGACGCTCGCGATGGCGATGACCGCGCAGAACGCCAGCAGGGTGCCCCAGAAGGTCTGTCCGGTGACCTCGCGCATGATCTGGGCGAGCGCGGCCTCCGAGTCGTTGAAGTGCTGCCAGGGCTTGGCGCCGACCGCGACGGCGGCGACCAGGACGTACAGCGCGGTCACGATGACCAGCGACAGCATGATCGCCCGTGGCAGGTCGCGCTGGGCGTTCTTGGCCTCCTCGCCGGCGGTGGAGGCGGCGTCGAAGCCGATGTACGAGAAGAAGAGCGTGGCGCCGGCCGCGCTGACCCCGGCCATCCCGAGGGGCATGAAGTGCTCGTAGTTGCCCGAGCGGAAGCCCTGGACGCCGATCGCGCAGAACAGCACCAGTGCGGCGATCTTCACGACGACCATCACGGTGTTGGCGCGGGCCGACTCGCGGGCGCCGCCCAGCAGGAAGGCCATCGCGAGGAGGACGACGATCAGCGCCGGGAGGTTGAAGACGCCGCCGTCGCCGGGCGGGGCGGACAGGGCGTCCGGGATGGTGACGCCGATGGTCCCGTCGAGGAGCTCGTTGAGGTACTCGCCCCAGCCGACGGCCACGGCGGCGACCGAGACCCCGTACTCCAGGACCAGGCACCAGCCGCAGATCCACGCGATCAGTTCGCCCATGGTTGCGTACGCGTACGAGTACGAGGACCCGGAGACCGGGATGGTGCCCGCGAGCTCGGCGTAGGACAGGGCCGAGAAGAGGGCGGTGAGGCCGGCTATGACGAAGGAGAGGGTGACGGCCGGGCCGGCCTTGGGGACCGCCTCGCCGAGGACGACGAAGATGCCGGTGCCGAGGGTGGCACCGATGCTGATCATCGTGAGCTGCCAGAGCCCGAGGGAACGCCGGAGGGCTCCTCCCTCGCCCTGGCCGCCCTCCGCCACCAGGCGCTCCACCGGCTTGCGCCGCATGAGGCGCGCGCCGAGCCCCGTCGCCCGGGGTGTGCGCTGTCGTGGGGGTGCGCCTTGGTCGAGCACGCGCTGACTCCTTCGTCGTTGCAGGTGAGTACAGCGAAGCACCCTACGAGCCCGGACGTCACAGCCGTAATGCAGCAACCTTGCACGCACTCGCAAGATCATTGCGTTCCGCGCCGCTGGGCGGGCGTTCGTTGCGCACACCCCCCTCCGGCACACGTCAGCCCTCGTCAGCGCCCCTCCGGCTCCCCTGTGACGTCCTGTGCCGTCGCGTCGAAGCTCACCTGACCTGCTTGCCACAGGAGACGGCCTGGGCGCCGGTGCACGCCCCTCGCCCCCCTCGGCGAAGCTTCGCCGGTCCAGCGTGTGTGCGCCTCCCACGCGGCCTGCTTGGCGGTGCCCGGTACGGCCGGCCGGGATCCGCGACCAGGAGGCCCCGCCCTCGCGCAGGCACAGCTCGTCGTGACTCCCGGATTCCGTCAGGCAGACCTGCCGTCACGGTGGCCTGAGGGGAGTTCCCTGACGAGGAACGTGCAGGCGTCGACGCATTCCCGGATCGAGCCGTCGTGGTCCTCGTACGTGTAGCGGTCCAGATAGTCGGTTACCGGCCGGTAGCCGAGCCGTGCGTACAGCGCGGCCGCGCGCGGGTTGTCCCGCCCGACCCCGATGCCCACGGTCGTCGAACCCCGCCCCCGGGCCAGTTCCTCGGCGGCCCGGACCAGCCCGGTGCCGATCCCCCGCGAGCGGAGTTCCGCAGGCCAGACCGCGAGGCCTCCGATCTCGGGGCAGTCCAGGGTGACCTCGGGCGCGGCACATCCGATCCAGCGCACCTCCGTGTGTCCCACGGGCCGCCCGTCCAGCCAGGCGACGAGATACGTGCACTCCCCCGCCTGCTGCCGCGCGAACCTCCGGGCATGGAAGGACGTGGCTCCCGGCGAGCCCATGTACCGGTCGAGCAGCGCGACGTCGACGCTCCGGCAGACAGTGATCTCCATACCAGGACCGTACGGCCGGGGAACGCGAACGGCCCCCGCTTTTCGGCGGGGGCCGCACGCGGCAGATCTAGCTCCAGCTCGCGTGCAGCGGCTTGCCCTCCGCGTAGCCGGCCGCGCTCTGGATGCCGACGACCGCCTTCTCGGCGAACTCCTCCAGGGAGCCCGCGCCCGCGTAGGTGCAGGAGGAGCGGACGCCCGCGATGATCGAGTCGATCAGGTCCTCGACGCCCGGGCGGGCCGGGTCGAGGAACATCCGGGAGGTCGAGATGCCCTCCTCGAACAGCGCCTTGCGGGCCCGGTCGTAGGCCGACTCGTCCGACGTGCGGTTGCGCACCGCCCGCGCGGACGCCATGCCGAAGGACTCCTTGTAGAGCCGTCCGCTCGCGTCCTGCTGGAGGTCGCCCGGAGACTCGTAGGTGCCGGCGAACCAGGAGCCGATCATCACGTTGGACGCGCCGGCGGCCAGCGCCATGGCGACGTCGCGCGGGTGCCGGACACCGCCGTCGGCCCACACGTGCTTGCCGTACTTCCTGGCCTCGGCCGCGCACTCCAGGACCGCGGAGAACTGCGGCCGGCCGACACCGGTCATCATGCGGGTGGTGCACATCGCGCCGGGGCCCACCCCGACCTTGATGATGTCCGCGCCGGCCTCGATCAGGTCCCGCACACCCTCCGCGGCGACGATGTTGCCCGCCACGATCGGGACCTGCGGGTCGAGCGCCCGGACCGTCCTGATCGCGGTGATCATCGACTCCTGGTGGCCGTGCGCGGTGTCGATGACGAGCGTGTCCACGCCCGCGTCGAGCAGTTGCTTGGCCTTCTCCGCGAAGTCCCCGTTGATGCCCACGGCGGCGGCGATGCGCAGCCTGCCCTGCGCGTCGACGGCCGGCGTGTACAGCGTGGCGCGCAGGGCGCCCCTGCGGGTGAGGATGCCGGCGAGACGGCCGTCCCGGTCCACGGCGGGGGCGTAGCGCCGGTTCGCCGCGTCGAGGCGGTTGAAGGCCTCCCGCGGGTCGATGTCCGCGTCGAGCAGCAGCAGGTCGCGCGACATGACCTCGGCGAGCTGGGTGAAGCGGTCGACGCCGGACAGGTCCTGGTCGGTGACGACACCGACGGGCCGGCCCGCCTCGTCGACGACCACACCGGCGTTGTGGGCGCGCTTGGGCAGCAGGGCGAGCGCGTCGGCGACGGTCTGGTGCGGGGCCAGCACGATCGGGGTGTCCAGGACGTGGTGGCGGCTCTTCACCCAGGAGACGACCTCGGTGACGACCTCGATCGGGATGTCCTGCGGGATGACGACCAGGCCACCGCGGCGGGCCACGGTCTCGGCCATGCGGCGCCCGGCGATGGCGGTCATGTTGGCGACGACCAGCGGGATCGTGGTGCCCGTGCCGTCCGGGGAGCTGAGGTCCACCCCCTGCCGCGAACCTACGGCGCTGCGGCTCGGGACCATGAAGACGTCGTCGTACGTCAGGTCGTACGGGGGCTGGATGTCGTTGAGGAAACGCACGTGCTGCACATCCCAGTCGATCAGAGGTGGCCCCCGGACAGGTCAGCCAGGGGGAAAGAGCACGTACTTCATTCTCCCATGCCGGACGGTTCGCCACCCACGGGCGAATCGTCCAGACCGGCCGCGGGGCTCCTAGGACGAACCTCCAAGGGCGAGCGCCACGGTGAGCGCGGACGCCTGCGCGAACACCTCGCGCGCGGTCGCCCACTCGTCCGGCCGCGCCCCGGCGTACCGGTCCCAGTGCCGTACGACCACGACGGTCTCCTCTCCAGCGACCTCCCCCGACCACAGGCCCGGGTCGGACAGGACGTCGGCCAGCGCGTCCCAGTTGCGGCCGAACCAGTTCGGCAGCCGCAGGTCCCGGGCGCAGCGGTCCATCAGGCCCGCCTTGTCGGTGACCCCGGCGAGGTCCAGCGTGACCACGCGTGCCGTCATCTCAGAACCGTCCTGAACGAGTCGTAGTGATCATCGGTGTAGTAGATCTCGCCGCCCTGACCGGTGACGATCCGCCGGGCTCCGCGGTCGCGCGAGCCCGGCGTGGGCACGGTGTACTCGTGGTAGTAACCGCGCTGGTGCGCGGGCAGCAGCCCCTCGAAGTTCCCGAAGACGGCGCCGTCCTTCTGGTAGGGGAAGGGACCGCCCCTGTCGATGAGTTCGAGGGTCTGCCGGGCCTCGGCCGGCAGCCGGGCCTCCTGGACGGTGGCCAGGTCGCCGCCCCGCGCGGGGTCGGGTGCGGCCGAGCAGCCGGCCAGCACGAGGACGCAGAGCAGAATCCGGGAGACGAACCGCAGCAGCATGCGTCGATGCTGCCACGGCCGTCCCCGTATGACCCGGCGTCAGGCCCCGTCCGGGTCCGCCCTGTTCAGCGCGGGCTTCGGCGGTGTCCCCGCCGTCATCAGGTAGTCCGCCGCGGAGGTGTCCGTCACCAGGCTGGTGACGAGACCGGACCGCAGCACGGCGTCGATCGCGGCCCCCTTCCGCTGACCGCCCGCGATCGCGACGACCTCGGGGATACGGCGGAGCTGCTCGGTCTTGACGGTGATGCACCGCTCGCCCAGGTCCCGGCCGACCCTGCGGCCCTCGGCGTCGAAGAGGTGCGCGGACATCTCGGCGGCGACACCGAGCGAGGCGTAGTGCGCCCGCTCCTCGTCGCTGAGCATGTCGTGCACCGTCGAGATGCCCGGCTCCCAGGAGCCGATGGAGACACAGGCGACCGTGACCTTGTCGAAGTACTCGAAGGCCCGGGCGATCCCGGTCTGGTTGCGCAGCGCGGCCGCGGTGGCCGCGTCCGGCAGCAGCATCGGCGCGTAGATGGGGTGGGCGTCCCCGCCGGACACCTGGGCGGCCCGGCGCACCGCCTCCACCGAACCGCGCTCGGCGGTCCCGGCGTCGTACACGCCCGTCAACTGCACCACCGTGCACGGCGGGAGCCGGTCGAGCGCGGCCGCCATGTGGATGGTGGAGCGACCCCAGGCCAGGCCCAGGATGTCGCCCTCGTCGACCAGTTCGCCGAGCAGGTCGGCGGCCACCTCTCCCAGGTTCTCGGGGTCGGGCGAGTCCTGGGCCTCGGCCGGGGACTCGACCACGACTGCGTGCCGCAGGCCGTAGCGGGCGCGCAGCGCGTCCGAGCGCTCGGCGTCCAGCTCGGCCGGCACCCGGATCTCGATGCGGACGAGATCCCGCTCCAGGGCGGTCTCCAGGACCCGGGCCACCTTGAAGCGGCTGACGCCGAACTCCTCCGCGATCTGGATCTTGGACTTGCCCTCCAGGTAGAAGCGGCGGGCCATGGCCGCCGCCTGCACCAGCTCAGCGGGTCCCATCCGCATGGCTGACCGGCCCGCCGACATACCCGACACGGCGTTCTCCTCACTGCTGTTCACACTCTGGATTCGCCGTTCATCCTTGCAGATCCGGCGCACTTGATCAGCCCTGATCGGAGCCGTTCACGTTCCTGACGCTCAGTGGTCGCACGCCCACGATGCCTTCGCGGTCGCCCCCTCCGCCTGGTTGCGCAATGCACGTACCGCTTCCGCCGGGTCGGACGCCCCGTACACCGCCGATCCGGCGACGAAGACGTCGGCCCCCGCGTCCGCGCAGCGCTCGATGGTCGACGCCGAGACCCCGCCGTCGACCTGGAGCCACAGCTCCAGGCCGTGCTTGCTGATCAACTCGCGGGTCCGGCGAATCTTGGGGAGCATGATGTCGAGGAACGCCTGTCCCCCGAAACCGGGCTCGACCGTCATGATCAGCAGCATGTCGAGCTCGGGGAGCAGGTCCTCGTACGGCTCGATGGGCGTCGCGGGCTTCAGCGCCATGGAGGCGCGGGCGCCCTTGGCCCGGATCTCCCGGGCGAGCCGGACCGGAGCGGCGGCCGCCTCCACGTGGAAGGTGACGGAGGAAGCCCCCGCCTCTACGTACTGGGGCGCCCAGCGATCGGGGGCCTCGATCATCAGATGGCAGTCCAGCGGAGTGTCCGTCGCACGGGCCAGAGACTCTACGACCGGCACCCCGAGCGTGAGGTTCGGGACGAAATGGTTGTCCATGACGTCGACGTGGAGCCAGTCGGCTCCCTCCACCGCCCGCGCCTCGTCCGCGAGGCGGGCGAAGTCGGCGGACAGGATGCTGGGATTGATCTGCGCGGCCATGCCCCAAGCCTCCCATGCCGGAGCCCTAAGGGGCGCGCCGGTCCGTACCTAAGCCGTTCATCGGATGTTATGGACAGGCCGTGCGTGCCATGCTGGGCGGCCGATCGGCTCGACTGGTGGCGCCGGGGGTGGCCATGACCGGGAATCGGGGCATCGCGCACTTCGTCTGCGGACGGCGTGCCAAGTGGGTGGTACTGGCGCTGTGGCTGGTGGTGCTGTTCCTGACGGCGCCCCTCGCCTCCAAGCTCACCGACGCCCAGGACAACGACGCGGCCTCCTGGCTGCCCGGCTCCGCGGAGTCGACCCAAGTCCTCCAGATCTCCGAGGACTTCAGGCCGGAGCAGATCCCCGCGGTCGTCGTCTACGCGCGCGAGAGCGGCCTCACCGCGCAGGAGCGGGCCACGATCGCCGAGGACGCGGCCGAGATCAGGCAGCTCACCGCGCACGGCATCCGCGGTGCGGAGACCCGGGGCCCGGTGTACGACCGGCAGAGCGACCCGCGCGCGGCCCAGATCCTCGTCCCGATCACCATGGACGAGAAGGGCTGGGAGGAGATCGCGCCCGCGGTCGACTCCATCCGTGACGTCGTCGGCGAGGGCGGCGACGGGCTCGCCGTGCACATCACCGGCCCGGGCGGCACCTCCGCGGACTTCTCCGAGGCGTTCGAGGGCATCGACTCGACGCTGCTGCTGTCCGCGATGGGCGTCGTGATCGTCATGCTGCTCATCACCTACCGCAGCCCCACCCTGCTCCTGGTCCCGCTGCTCTCGGTGGTCGCCGCGCTGTTCACCGCGCAGGCCTTCATCTACCTGCTCGCCGAGCACGCGGGCCTGACGGTCAACGGCCAGAGCGCGGGGATTCTGACGGTCCTCGTCTTCGGGGCGGGGACCGACTACGCCCTGCTGCTGGTGGCCCGCTACCGGGAGGAGCTGCACCGCCACGAGGACCGTCACGAGGCGATGGCCCTCGCCCTGCACCGCGCGGGCCCGGCGGTGATCGCCTCCGGCGCGACCGTCGTCCTGAGCATGCTGGTCCTGCTGGCCGCCGAGATGAACTCGACCCGCGGTCTCGGCCCGGTCGCCGCCATCGGGGTCACGGTCGCCCTGCTGGCGATGACGACGCTGTTCCCGGCCCTGCTGGTGATCTTCGGCCGCTGGATCTTCTGGCCGGTGACCCCGCGCGTCGGCGCCCCCGACCGCATCGAGACCGGCGTCTGGGCCCGCACCGGCCGGCAGATCGCCCGGCGCCCCCGCATGACCTGGATCATCACGGCCGTGGTCCTCGCGGTGTGCTCCCTGGGCCTGATCCAGTTGCGCGCCGAGGGCATCGGCAACGCGGACGCGTTCACCGGGAAACCGGACTCGATCGTCGGCCAGGAGGTGTCCGCGAAGTACTTCCCGGCGGGCAGCGGCGATCCCCTGGTCGTCGTGAGCAACCAGGCGCAGGCACGTCAGGTCGGCGAGGCGGTCGCGGGCACGCGGGGAGTGGTGCCCGAGTCGCTCGGCCTGCCGCCGGGCACGAAACCGTCGCACGAGGGCAAGGTCCTCTTCGAGGCGACGATGACCGCCCCGGCCGACAGCGAGGCCGCGAAACAGACGGTGGAGCGGGTCCGGGACGCCGTCCACGCGGTTCCCGACGCCGACGCCCAGGTCGGCGGCGGTACGGCCGCCCTGCTGGACATGGACCGGGCGACCACGCACGACAACATCCTGATCATCCCGCTGGTGCTGGTCGTGGTGATGCTGATCCTGTGCGCCCTGCTGCGCGCCCTGATCGCCCCGCTGCTGCTGATCGGGACGGTCATCCTGTCCTTCGCGGCGGCCCTGGGCATCAGCGCCCTGGCCTTCCGCCACCTGTTCGACTACGCGGGCGAGTCCACGGACTTCCCGCTGTTCGTGTTCGTCTTCCTGGTGGCCCTCGGCATCGACTACAACATCTTCCTGACCACCCGTATCCGCGAGGAGGCCGCCCATCGGGGCACCCGCGCGGGCGTCGTCACGGGTCTGGCCGCGACCGGCGCGGTCATCACCTCCGCCGGCCTGGTCCTGGCGGGCACCTTCGCCGCCCTCGGCACCCTCCCGATGGTCGCCTTCGCGGAGATCGGCTTCGCGGTGGCCCTGGGCGTCCTGCTGGACACGTTCATCGTCCGGTCGGTGCTGGTCACGTCCCTGTTCCTGGACGTGGGCGCCAAGGTGTGGTGGCCGCACGGCCTGGCCAAGGAACGGGTGGCCGACTCAGAGGCGCGGGGAACCGCGCGGCCGGCCGGGAAGGCGCAGCAGGCACGCGACTAGCTCACCCGGTCCGGCGAATGACCGCCAGATACATCGCATCGGTCCCGTGCACATGCGGCCACAACTGCACGTCCGGCCCCTCCCCCAGGTCCGGCACACCGGGGAACAACGGCCGCGCGTCGACCAGTTCGGCAGCCGGCCACTGCTTGAGCACGTCCTCCACGACGGCCCGCGTCTCCGCGAGATGAGGCGAACAGGTCGCGTACCCAACCACCCCGCCCACCCGGACGGAGTCCAACGCGGTGCTCAACAGGCCGCGCTGCAACGGCCCGAACCCCTCCAGGTCCTCGGGCCGACGCCGCCACCGGGCCTCCGGCCGGCGCCGCAACGCCCCGAGCCCCGTGCACGGCACGTCCATCAGCACCCGGTCGAAACTCTCCGGCCGCCACGGCGGCCGGGTCCCGTCCGCGGCGATGACCTGGTACGGCCCCGGGTTCCCGGCGAGCGCCTTGGCCACGAGCCCGGCGCGGTGCGGCTGCTTCTCGGAGGCGAGCAGCACGGCACCCCGCTCGGCGGCGAGCGCGGCGAGCAGGGCGGCCTTGCCACCGGGCCCCGCGCACCCGTCGAGCCACTTCTCGTCCCGCCCGTCGAGGGGCGCGTTCGCCAGCGCCAGCGCGACGAGCTGACTGCCCTCGTCCTGCACCCCGGCCCGGCCTTCCCGTACGGCGTCGACGGCTCCGGGCTCCCCGCCCTCGGCCAGCCGCACGGCGTACGGCGACCAGCGGCCCGCCACGGCCGACTCCTCGCGCAGCAGCTCCTCGGTGGTGGCCCGCCCGGGCCGGGCGACGAGGGTCACCTCGGGCCGTTCGTTGTCGGCCTCCAGCAGCCGCTCGATGCCGGCCCTGCCGCCGCCGAGGGAGTCCCACAGCGCGGAGACGACCCAGCGGGGGTGGGAGTGCACGACGGCGAGGTGGTCCTCGGGGTCGTCGTCGTAGGGCGGCGCGACCTTGGCGACCCACCCGTCGAGGTCGTCCTGCGCGACCTTGCGCAGCACGGCGTTGACGAACTTGGCCCGGCCGTCGCCGAGCACGACCCGGGCGAGCTCGACGGAGGCGGACACCGCGGCGTGCGTCGGGATGCGGGTCCCGAGGAGCTGGTGCACCCCGAGGCTCAGCACGTCGAGCACCGGCGGATCGACCTCGCGCAGCGGCCGGTCGACACACTCGGCGATGATCGCGTCGTACGTCCCCTGCCGGCGCAGCGTGCCGTACACGAGCTCGGTGGCGAGCGCCGCGTCCCGCGCCTCGAAGCCGCCCTTCTCCCGCGCCTTCCGCAACAGCGGCGGCAGGACGAGGTTGGCGTACGCGTCACGCTCGTCCACGGCCCGCAGCGCCTCGAAGGCGAGGATGCGGACGGGGTCTTTCTGGGGCCGACGGTACGGCTTGGCGGGCTTACCGGCCCGCCGGGGCTGCTCGCTCACGAAAAAGGTGCTCCGGGTTCAAGGTCTGGATACGCCCCCAGCGTACGTCCAGCGGGGCCCACGCCACCCGCCGAGGGCCACCTGCCGCGACCCGCCCGTCATCCGCCGAGGGCCGGGGCGCAGCCATCGTGCCGGGACCCGTCATCCGCCGAGGGCCGGGGGCGCGGGCCACCCTGCCGGCTTCGTCACCCGCAGGGGGCCAGGGCGCGCGCCGCCCTGCCGAGACCGGTCACCCACCGAGGGGCCGGGGGCACAGCCACCGTGCGGCGGCCCGTCATCCGCCGAGGGCCGGGGGCACGGGCCACCCTGCCGGGACCCGTCACCCGCGGAGGGGCCGGGGCGCAGCCACCATGCCAGGGCCCGTCATCCGCCGAGGGCCGGGCCGGGGGCCACCCTGCCAGGTCCCCTCACCCACCGAGGGCCTGGGGCACGGGCCACGCTGCCAGGTCCCCTCACCCACCGAAGGCCCGGGGCGCGAGCCACCCTGCCGAGACGGTCACCCACCGAGGGGCCGGGGCGCGGTCACCCCGCCGGGAACCGTCGCACACTGAGAGGCCAGGGCGCAGCCACCTGCCGGGAACCGTCAACCGTCGAGGGCCCGGGGCGCCGGCCACCCCGCCAGGTCCCGTCACCCGCCGACGCTCTCCCCCTCCGCGATCCTGACGCCCCGCGCCCAGTCCGCGGCCTTCATCGGCTTCTTGCCCTGCGCCTGCACCCACAGCAGTTCCACGCCGTACGACCCCGTGCCCACGTGGACGCTGTTCTTGCCGACGGACAGCGCGCCGGGCGCGAGGTCCGTGCGGTCCGGAACCGGCTGGACCTGGATGAGCTTGAGCCGCTCGCCGCGGAAGGTCGTCCAGGCGCCGGGCGACGGGTGGCACCCCCGCACGAGCCGGTCCACCCGCAGCGCCGGCGCCGCCCAGTCGACCCGGGCGTCCTCGACGGTGATCTTCGGGGCCACGGTGATGCCCTCGGCCGGCTGCGGTACGGCCTTCAGCGTGCCGTCCGCGATGCCGTCCATCGTGGCGGCCAGCAGCCCCGCCCCGGCGAAGGCGAGCCGGGTCAGCAGGTCACCGCTGGTGTCGGTGTGCCGGATCTCCTCGGTGACGGTGCCGTAGACCGGCCCGGAGTCCAGCCCCTCCTCGATGAGGAAGGTCGAGGCGCCCGTGATCTCGTCCCCCGCCATGATGGAGTGCTGCACGGGAGCGGCCCCGCGCCAGGCGGGCAGCAGCGAGAAGTGCAGGTTGACCCAGCCGTGGGCAGGGATGTCGAGGGCGACGCGGGGCAGGAGCGCGCCGTAGGCCACGACGGGGCAGCAGTCCGGGGCGATCTCCCGGAGCCGCTCCAGGAAGTCCGGGTCCCGCGGCCTGACCGGCTTCAGCACCTCGATCCCGGCCTCCTCGGCCCGCTCCGCGACCGGGCTCGCGACCAGCCTGCGCCCCCGCCCGGCCGGCGCGTCGGGACGCGTGACGACGGCGGCGACCTCGTGCCGCCCGGAGGCGATGAGAGCGTCCAGAGCGGGAACGGCGACCTCGGGGGTACCGGCGAAGACGAGCTTCATGGGTGGGCAGGGCCTCTCGGACGGGTGACGACGGGCAGCACACAAGTCTATGGCGGGGCACCACGGCCGCACCGCCGGAGCGCGTCCCGCAGACCGGACCGGCCCGTCCGGCCAAGGCGTGAACCCCCCACCCCCGGCGCACGCATATGCCGGTACGCCCCCAATGCGTGACCAGCGGAGCGTAGACGCGTTGGTCAAGAAAGAGTTGACCACAACGGGCCGCTGTCGCGGCCCCGTCCTTTTCAACGCCGGTTCGAGAGGCTTGTTCATGGCCGACCACGCAACCCACGACGCCCAGGCTCGGGCCAGCCTGCAATTGCTGGTGCGGGACATCGAGCGGGTCCGCCGGCAGGTGGACGCACTGCGCACCCTGACCGCCCAGTTGGGCAACGTCTACCGCCCGCGCCGCTCCGGTCCCTCCACGGGCTTCGTCGTCTACGGGCGTGCCCCCGCCCCCACGGTCCGTCTCGCGCAGGAGCTGCGGGACAGCGTCGAGACCCTGGTGACGGCCGCGGTCGACTTCGACCGCTCGCTCGGCTTCTCGTGGGACGCGGTGGGTTCCGCCCTCGGCGTCACCAAGCAGGCGGTCCACCGTCGTTACGGCGCCCGCCGCGCCGCCGCCCAGGCGACGGCCGAGGCCGAGCGCGCCACCGAGCCGTCGGGAAGCCGCACGGTCAGCGTCAACACCGGTATCCCCACGGTGCCGTCGGTCCCCACGGTCCCCGCGGCCCGCTCCATGCCGACCCAGCCCACCGCGGGCAGCCCCGCCCTCCGCGAGGAGGCAAGACCCACAGCCTTCCCCGGCCCCCGCAACGGCTGAGCCGCCTCCACCGTCCCCCTCTCTGCCCTCCCACCCCACGACCGGGAGGGCAGACGCATGCCCGGACCCGCCCCGGTTCCACACCGAATCCGACAGCGCGGAGGCCGCCCCTCCCACGGCCGAACAATCCGGCGGCACCCCATCTCCCCACGCCCTCACCGACCCCGTCAGGGCCAGATGCACATCCGAACACGACCCCGGTCCGCAACAGAACCTGACAACGCGTGAGCCCATCCCGAGATCGGCCGATCCGGCGGCACCCCCTCAGCACACGCTCCCACCCGCATCCGTCAACGGCCGACGCACATCCGGACACGGCCCCCACCCCCCACCGAGACCCGCCAACGCGTCAGCCCATACCGAGAGATCCGGCGGCGCCCCCAGCGGCACCCCCACCCACACCCGTCAAGGGCAGACACCCATCCGGAAACGACCCACCCACCCCCCACCGGGACCTGCCAACGCGTCAGCCCATCCCGTGGCCAGAAGATCCGGCGGCTCCCCTCAGCACACGCCCCCCCACACCCGTCACCCAATGTCAGGCGGATCGATCCGTACCCAGACCGCCCCCTCGCCCCCGCTTCCCCCACTCCGAGCCATCCGCGAAGCCTGCGCGGCCTTGAGGGAAGCGGCCAACGCTGCCCCCCTCCCCGGCGGCACCCGCACCAGCATCCGCTCCCACCGCTCCCCGACCGGCGGCGCGCCCACCCGGCGAGGTCCTCCCGCCATCGTCACCGGCAACGGCACGGGCCCCAACAGCTCTGCCTCATCCGGCAGTTCCACAGCCGCGAGGAACTCGGCGAGCGCCTCCCCCGTCCCCGACACCGAGGCCATCCGCGACACCGGCGGGAACCCCAACTCGGCCCGCTCCCCCAGCTCCCGCACCGCGTGTCCCACCGGGTCCCACCGCACCAGCGCCTGCACCGGACGCAGCGTGGGCTCGGCGACCACCACCACGGTGCCTCCGGCTCCCTGCGGCCGCACCAGCGCCGACGCCGCGATCCAGCGCCGCAGCGCGTCCTCCCCGGCCCGCAGGTCGGGCCGACCGAGCATGGCCCAGCCGTCCAGCAGCAGCGCCGCCGCGTACCCGCCCTCGGCGACCGGCTCGGCACCCGGCGTGCTCACCACCAGCGCCGGCGCCCCCGGCACGGTGTCCAGCACGTGCTCACGCCCGGACGTCCGCACCGGAACGGCGGGAAACGCCCGCCCCAGCTCCTCCGCGGTCCGCCGGGCCCCCACGACCTGCGCCCGCAGCCGGAACCCCCCGCACTCCTGGCAGTGCCAGGACTCCTCCTCGCGCCCGCACCACCCGCACCGCAGCGCCGCCGCGGACTCCTGCCCCTCCAGCGGCCCGGCACAGTGCCGACAGCGCGCGGGGGCCCGGCAGTTGGCGCAGGCCATCCGCGGTACGTACCCCCGCCGCGGCACCTGCACGAGCACCGGACCGTGCCGCAGGCCCTCCCTGACGGTCTGCCAGGCGAGCGTCGGCAGCCGGGCCGCCCGCGCGGCCTCGTCCCGCGCGAGGTCCTGGTCCCCGACCGTGCGCACCAGGGGGGCCACGGCACGCACCTGCTCCCGCGAGGCCACGAGCGGCCGGGCCCACCCGCTCTCCACGAGCTGCGCCGCCTCCACCGTGCAGCTCCAACTCCCCAGCAGGAAAGCGCACTTGTCCTGAGCGGCCCGCAACAGCAACACCTCGCGCGCATGCGGCTGCGGGGCATGCGGCTCACTGTGGCTGTCGTCGCCGTCGTCCCAGAGGGCCACGAGACCGAGGTCCTGGACCGGCGCGAACATGGCGGCCCGCGTCCCGACCACGGCCCGTACGGCACCCCGCCGCACGGCCAGCCACTCCCGGTACCGCTTCTCGGGCCCGGCGTCGGCGGTGAGGACCGCGTGCCGCCCCTCCCCCAGCACCGATGTCAGCGCGGCGTCGACGCGGGCGACGGCCCGTCCGTCCGGTACGACGACGAGCGCGCCGCGTCCCGAGGCCAGGGTCGCGGCGACGGCCCGCGCCAGCTCCTCGCTCCACTGCGGCCCGGGCAGGGCGTTCCACACCGCGCGGGGCGCACCCCCCGACGCCAGCGACTCCAGGAACGCGCCCCCGCGTTCGTACCGCCCCCACGACCCCGTCTCCGGCGCGGCCGGCGGCGGCAAGGGCTCGGGCGAGGGCCGCTGTTCGGCGCGGGCGCTACGGGGCGGCACGGCGAGCTGGAGCACATCGGCGAGGCTCCCCGCATACCGGTCGGCGACGGCCCGCGCGAGCCCCAGCAGCTCCTCGCTGAGCACCGGCTCCGGCGAGACGACCTGGGCGAGCGCCGCCAGCGGCCCGGAGTAGTCCGACTCGGCGAGCCGCTCGACCAGGAACCCGTCGATCAGCCCCCCGCCCTCACGCCGCCCCTCGCGGACGCGCCCGCGCCCGGCGCCGAACCGCACCCGCACCCGCACCCCGGGCTGCGCCTGCGCGTCGAGTTCCTCGGGCACGGCGTAGTCGAAGTAGCGGTCGAGATGCAGCACGCCCTTGTCGACCAGCACCCGCGCGACCGGAAATTCCTTGGCCAGCGCGGCCCCCCGCCACGTCCGCGGCTTGGCCCGCGGCACCTTGGCCTTGCGCACGCTCTCCCGAATGAGCGCCAACTGCTCGGGCTGCGCTCCTTCGGCGCCCTCGTCCACCGAACCGTTATCGCTGCTCACAGCATCATTGGTACCAGACCCGACTGACAGCGGGCCGTGCTGTCCCCGATGCGGTGAGCCGGTCGCCGGACAAGCCCGAGGCCCGGCCCCCCGAAGGGGACCGGGCCTCGTACGGGACGGGGCGGACCTACAGGCCCGCGGCCTTCCGCAGCGCCTCCACGCGGTCCGTCTTCTCCCACGTGAACTCCGGCAGCTCACGGCCGAAGTGGCCGTACGCCGCCGTCAGGGAGTAGATCGGGCGCAGCAGGTCGAGGTCGCGGATGATGGCGGCCGGACGGAGGTCGAAGACCTCGTCGATCGCCTTCTCGATCTTGTCGGTGTCGATCTTCGCGGTGCCGAAGGTCTCGACGAACAGGCCCACGGGCTCGGCCTTGCCGATCGCGTAGGCGACCTGGACCTCGCAGCGCGAGGCGAGACCCGCGGCCACGACGTTCTTGGCGACCCAGCGCATCGCGTACGCGGCGGAGCGGTCCACCTTGGACGGGTCCTTGCCGGAGAAGGCGCCGCCGCCGTGCCGGGCCATGCCGCCGTAGGTGTCGATGATGATCTTGCGGCCGGTCAGGCCGGCGTCACCCATCGGGCCGCCGATCTCGAAGCGGCCGGTGGGGTTGACCAGGAGGCGGTAGTTCTCCGTGTCGAGCTTGATGCCCTCGTCCAGGAGCGCCTTGAGCTCCGGCTCCACCACGAACTCGCGGATGTCGGGGGCCAGCAGGGAGTCCAGGTCGATGTCGGACGCGTGCTGCGAGGAGACCACGACCGTGTCGAGGCGGACGGCCTTGTCGCCGTCGTACTCGATGGTGACCTGCGTCTTGCCGTCGGGGCGCAGGTAGGGGATGGTGCCGTTCTTGCGGACCTCGGAGAGGCGCTTGGCGAGGCGGTGCGCCAGGAAGATCGGCAGCGGCATCAGGGTGGGGGTCTCGTCCGTCGCGTACCCGAACATCAGGCCCTGGTCGCCCGCGCCCTGGCGGTCCAGCTCGTCCTCGTCGCCCTCGACCCGGTTCTCGTAGGCCGTGTCGACGCCCTGCGCGATGTCCGGGGACTGGGCACCGATCGACACCGAGACACCGCAGGAGGCGCCGTCGAAGCCCTTCTTGGAGGAGTCGTAGCCGATCTCCAGGATCTTGTCGCGGACGAGCTGCGCGATCGGCGCGTAGGTCTTGGTGGTGACCTCACCGGCCACGTGCACCAGACCGGTGGTGATCAGGGTCTCGACGGCGACCCGGGAGGTCGGGTCCTCCTTGAGGAGCGCGTCGAGGATGGTGTCACTGATCTGGTCAGCGATCTTGTCGGGGTGGCCCTCGGTGACGGACTCCGAGGTGAACAGACGACGGGACACAACGCTCCCTGGGGTTGCAGCGGCTGCTGGCTGATCATTGGCGGACGGGCTCGGGGGCTGCGCCCGGCATCGTCCGAGAACAGTTTATCGGTCGTGCTCTGCCACGGGCCCCCCTGTCTCGCCTCTCGGGAGTGCTGTGACCTGCGGCACGGGCATTGTGCCCAATTCCGAGCGGACTTGGCCAGGGGCGCCACGCCTTAGCGGCAGAGGTTCCTGGGGGCCGAGACGCGCCTGAGCACTCAGGGCAGACGCCTCACCACCAGGTCCCAGACGGTTTCGGCCAGGAACTCCTTCGGGCCGTGCGGGACCGGGGTCTCGCTGCCGTCGGCGCCCAGGACCACCGCCTCGTTCTCCTCCGACCCGAAGGTCTTGCGCTCGCCCACCTCGTTGACGACGAGGAGGTCGCAGCCCTTGCGCCGCAGCTTCGTACGGCCGTTGGCCAGCACGTCGTCGGTCTCGGCGGCGAATCCGACGATCACCTGGCCGGGGCGGGCGCGCTCGGCCGAGATCTCGGCGAGGATGTCCGGATTCCGCACCAAAACGACGGGCTCGGGCTCCTGGCCGTCCTTCTTCTTGATCTTTCCGGCCGCGTAGGTCTGCGGCCGGAAGTCCGCGACCGCCGCCGCCATGACGACGGCGTCGGCGTCGGCCGCCGCCTTCAGGACCGCTTCGCGCAGTTGTACGGCCGTCCCCACGGGGACGACGTCCACACCGGCCGGGTCCGGCATGCCGGTGTTGGCCGCGACCAGGGTGACCCGGGCACCCCGCGCGGCCGCGGTGCGGGCGAGGGCGTACCCCTGCTTGCCGGAGGAGCGGTTGCCGAGGAACCGGACCGGGTCGAGGGGCTCGCGGGTGCCGCCGGCGCTGACGACGACGTGCCGGCCCGTGAGGTCGGGCTCGGTGACGCCGCGGGCCAGCACGCGGCGGCAGACCTCGAAGATCTCGGCCGGGTCGGGCAGTCGGCCCTTGCCGGTGTCGACGCCGGTCAGCCGGCCGACGGCCGGCTCGATCACGACGGCACCGCGGCGGCGCAGGGTCGCCACGTTCTCCTGGGTGGCCGGGTGCTCCCACATCTCGGTGTGCATGGCGGGCGCGAAGACGACCGGGCAGCGGGCGGTCAGGAGCGTGTTGGTGAGCAGGTCGTCCGCGAGGCCGTGCGCCGCCTTGGCGAGCATGTCGGCGGTGGCCGGGGCAACGACCACGAGATCGGCGTGCTGCCCGATGCGGACGTGCGGGACCTCGTGGACCTCGTCCCAGACCTCGGTCGAGACCGGGTTGCCGGACAGCGCGGACCAGGTGGCGGCGCCCACGAAGTGCAGGGCGGAGGCGGTGGGGACGACGCGGACGTCGTGACCGGACTCCGTGAGCCTTCTCAGCAGCTCGCAGGCCTTGTACGCGGCGATGCCGCCACTGACCCCCAGCACGACCTTCGGCTTGTCCACCGTCTCTCCCCGGCTCGGCAACGTACGTGTGCGACGTACGGGTCCATCACACACCACAGGCCCGACAGTCGCGCTGTCGGGCCTGTGGATAAGTCAGCGAAAAGCTGAAAGTACTACTGCGATGCCTGCTACTGCGCGGGGCCCTCGACGGCCTCGGACGTCAGCAGACCCGCGTTGATCTCGCGCAGGGCGATCGAGAGCGGCTTCTCGTGGACGTGGGTGTCCACCAGCGGACCGACGTACTCGAGGAGGCCCTCGCCGAGCTGCGAGTAGTACGCGTTGATCTGGCGGGCCCGCTTGGCCGCGTAGATCACGAGGCTGTACTTCGAGTCGGTGGCCTCGAGGAGCTCGTCGATCGGCGGGTTGATGATGCCCTCGGGCGCGGAGATGGAAGAGGACACGCTCTACCTTCCGATGGATGGGAAAGAATCGGTGTGCGTGATCACGCCTCTACGAGCAGGAACGATCACACGACATCCATCAAGGCTAGCAGCTCGCGCGCCACGTCCTCGACGGAGGTGTTGACCAAGGTCTCGTCGAACTCGGGTTCAGCCGCCAGTTCGACCTTCGCCGCCTCCAGGCGGCGCTCGATCACCTCGGGCGGCTCGGTGCCACGACCGGTGAGTCTGCGCACGAGCTCCTCCCAGGAGGGCGGAGCCAGGAACACGAGCTGGGCGTCCGTCATGGACTCACGGACCTGCCGGGCACCCTGGAGGTCGATCTCCAGGAGGACGGGCTCACCCGCCTCCAGCCGCTCCAGCACGGCCGCACGCGGCGTGCCGTAGCGGTTGCCGGCGAACTCGGCCCACTCCAGCAGCTCGCCGTTGGCGATCAGCTTGTCCATCTCGTCGTCGGTGACGAAGAAGTACTGGACGCCGTGCTTCTCGCCGGGGCGGGGCCTGCGGGTCGTCGCCGACACCGAGAGCCAGACCTCGGGGTGTTCCTTGCGCATATGGGCGACGACCGTGCTCTTGCCGACCCCCGAGGGGCCGGAGAGCACGGTCAGCCGCGGACGTACGTCCGGGGGCTCGGGGGTCGTCCCCCGGAATGTTGCAGCCATGCAGCGATTATTCCAGCAATCCCGGAGTGCCCGGGACTCCCTGTCCGGAGTGACCCCGGTTCAGGAGCCGGTGCTGCCGAACTCACGCTCCAGCGAAGCGATCTGGTTGGAACCGAGGCCGCGTACACGACGGCTCTCGGAGATGCCGAGTCGCTCCATGATCTGCTTGGCGCGGACCTTGCCCACGCCCGGCAGGGACTCGAGCAGGGCGGAGACCTTCATCTTGCCGATGACGTCGTTCTCCTGGCCCTGCTTGATGACCTCGTGGAGAGAGGCGCCGGAGTGCTTGAGTCGATTCTTGACCTCGGCCCGCTCCCGGCGAGCCGCGGCGGCCTTTTCGAGCGCGGCTGCGCGCTGTTCAGGGGTAAGGGGCGGAAGAGCCACGCCTACGTCACCTCGGATGTCGAACTGTCGGATACGGACCGGTGAGGAACCTAGTCGCCCCACACCTGGGGAGCCACGAGCAACACGCTCGCCCGTTGACTCTGCGTCGGAGACTAGCGGGCAAGTCCGCCAGAGTCAGCGAGAACAGCGGAAAAGTCCTGGTCAGCCTCCGTCAGGCCGGACATTTCAGACATACTGCCCCGGATTTGAGGATGTATTCAGACTCAAGCGGGCCTCGAACCTTCCGCCGGAGGACTCGAACGGGGGTCTCGAACATCCGCTCCGACCGTCGGAAACGTCTCGTCCGGTCCTTGTCCGGTCGTCGTCCGGTCCTCCGGCACCCGACTCAGCCGGTCGGCAGTGCCGCCCGGACCTCCTCCGCGAACCGGTCGGAGGCCGTGCGCAGCGCACCGGTGTCGGGGCCGTGCCGCAGCACTCCCCGGCTGACATTGGGCACGACATTGCGGATCGCCGTCCCGAAGACCCGGGGGAGGTCCGCCGGGGTGGCCCCCTGGGCACCGACGCCGGGCGCGAGGAGCGGACCGTTGATGTCCAGGTCGTAGGTCGACAGGTCGCCCAGCGTGGCCCCCACGACGGCGCCGAAGGACCCCAGGGGCTCCTCGCCGGTGTTCTCGGCCGCCAGGTGGGCCAGCATGGTCGCGCCGACGTTCCGGCCGTCCGCGCGGACCGCGTGCTGGACCTCGCCGCCCTCCGGGTTGGAGGTCAGCGCGAGCACGAACAGGCCCGCGCCGCTCTCGCGCGCCAGCGCGAACGCCGGTGAGAGAGAGCCGTAGCCGAGGTACGGCGACACGGTCAGGGCGTCCGAGAACAGCGGGGAGTCCTTGCGCAGGAAGGCCTCGGCGTACGCGGCCATGGTCGAGCCGATGTCACCGCGCTTGGCGTCCATCAGGACCAGCGCACCGGCCGCACGGGCCTCCTGGACGGTCGTCTCCAGGACGGCGACCCCGCGCGAGCCGAAGCGCTCGAAGAACGCGCTCTGCGGCTTGAACAGGGCGACACGGTCGGACAGCGCCTCGACGACCGTGCGGCTGAAGCGCTCCAGGCCGGCCACATCGTCGTTCAGTCCCCACTCGGTGAGCAGGGAGGCGTGCGGGTCGATCCCCACGCACAGAGGGCCGCGCTCGTCCATGGCACTGCGCAGACGGGCGCCGAAGGGCTCGGTCATACCGTGGTCTTCCTCACGTCGGCGCCGACCGCGTCGGCGAGGGTGGCGTAGGGGCTCGTGCGCAGGCGCGCGGCGAGGCCCTTGTGGACGGCACGGGCCCAGAACGGCCCTTCGTAGACGAAGGCGCTGTAGCCCTGGACCAGGGTGGCACCCGCCAGGATGCGCTGCCAGGCGTCCTCGGCGTTCTCCACGCCGCCGACGCCCACCAGGGTGATCCGGTCGCCCACGCGCGCGTACAGGCGCCTGAGGACCTCCAGGGAGCGCTCCTTGAGGGGTGCCCCGGACAGGCCGCCGGTCTCCCTCACCAGGGCGGGTCCTGACTTCAGACCGAGTCCCTCGCGCGCGATGGTGGTGTTGGTGGCGATGATGCCGTCCAGGCCGAGCTCCACGGCCAGGTCGGCGACCGCGTCGACGTCCTCGTCGGCGAGGTCGGGCGCGATCTTCACCAGGAGCGGGACGCGGCGGTGCGCGACGATCCGGTCGGCGGCCTCACGGACGGCGGTCAGGAGCGGGCGCAGCGCCTCGGTGGCCTGGAGGTTGCGCAGTCCGGGCGTGTTGGGCGAGGACACGTTCACGACGAGGTAGTCGGCGAAGGGCGCGAGGCGTTCCGTCGACTTGACGTAGTCGCCGATGGCCTCGGCCTCGGGGACGACCTTGGTCTTGCCGATGTTGACGCCCACGACGGTCTTGAAGACCGGCTCCCGGGACGCCAGCCGGGCCGCGACGGCCAGCGAGCCCTCGTTGTTGAAGCCCATGCGGTTGATGAGCGCGCGGTCCGGCACGAGGCGGAACAGCCGCTTCTTGGGGTTGCCCGGCTGGGCCTCGCCGGTCACGGTGCCGATCTCGACGTGGTCGAAGCCCAGCATGGCCATGCCGTCGATCGCGACCGCGTTCTTGTCGAAGCCCGCGGCGAGACCGAAGGGACCGTGCATGCGCAGCCCGAAGGCCTCGGTGCGCAGCTCCTTGTGGCGGGGCGCGAGGGCGGCCGCGACGAAGGTGCGCAGCACGGGGACGCGGACGGCGAGCCGGATCCAGCGGAAGGCGAGGTGGTGGGCCTTCTCGGGGTCCATGCGCCGGAAGACGAGATTGAAGAAGATCTTGTACATGGTGTCCTCATGAAGAGGGGGACACCGTTTCCGGTGTCCCCCTCAGGGCTGCTAGTCGCGGGCCGCGGTCAGGTGTTCCGCGTGTTCCTGGAGCGAACGGACGCCCACGTCGCCGTGGTTGAGGGCGTCGATGCCCTGGACGGCGGCGGCGAGCGCCTGGACCGTCGTCAGACACGGGACCGACCGCGCCACGGCCGCCGTACGGATCTCGTAGCCGTCGAGGCGGCCGCCGGTGCCGTACGGGGTGTTGACGATCAGGTCGACCTCGCCGTCGTGGATGAGCTGGACGATGGTCTTCTCGCCGTTCGGGCCGGTGCCCTCGGACTGCTTGCGCACGACGGTGGCGTTGATGCCGTTGCGCTTGAGGACCTCGGCGGTGCCGGAGGTGGCGAGCAGTTCGAAGCCGTGGGCGACGAGCTCGCGCGCCGGGAAGATCATCGAGCGCTTGTCGCGGTTGGCGACCGAGATGAAGGCACGCCCCTTGGTCGGCAGCGGCCCGTAGGCACCCGCCTGCGACTTGGCGTACGCCGTGCCGAAGACGGAGTCGATGCCCATGACCTCGCCGGTGGAGCGCATCTCCGGGCCGAGGACCGTGTCGACGCCGCGGCCGTGGATGTCGCGGAAGCGCGACCACGGCATGACGGCCTCCTTCACGGAGATCGGCGCGTCCAGCGGGAGTTCGCCGCCGTCGCCGTTGGCCGGGAGCAGGCCCTCGGCGCGCAGTTCGGCGACGGTCGCGCCCAACGAGATGCGGGCGGCGGCCTTCGCGAGCGGTACCGCGGTCGCCTTCGAGGTGAAGGGGACGGTGCGGGACGCGCGCGGGTTGGCCTCCAGGACGTAGAGGATGTCGCCGGCCATCGCGAACTGGATGTTGATCAGTCCGCGCACCCCGACACCCTTCGCGATGGCCTCGGTGGAGGCCCGCAGGCGCTTGATGTCGAAGCCGCCCAGGGTGATCGGCGGCAGCGCGCACGCCGAGTCGCCGGAGTGGATGCCGGCCTCCTCGATGTGCTCCATGACTCCGCCCAGGTAGAGCTCCTGGCCGTCGTAGAGGGCGTCGACGTCGATCTCGATGGCGTCGTCGAGGAAGCGGTCGACCAGGACCGGCCGCGAGGGGCTGATCTCGGTCGACTCGGCGATGTAGGACTCCAGGCGGGTCTCGTCGTAGACGATCTCCATGCCCCGGCCGCCGAGGACGTACGAGGGCCGTACGAGGACCGGGTAACCGATCTCGTCCGCGATGGCCTTGGCGCCGGCGAAGGTGGTGGCGGTGCCGTGCTTGGGGGCCGGAAGGCCCGCCTCGGCGAGGACACGGCCGAAGGCGCCGCGGTCCTCGGCGGCGTGGATCGCCTCGGGCGAGGTGCCCACGACCGGTACGCCGTTGTCCTTGAGCGCCTGCGCCAGACCGAGCGGGGTCTGCCCGCCGAGCTGCACGATGACGCCCGCGACCGGTCCGGCCTGCTGCTCCGCGTGGACGATCTCCAGGACGTCCTCCAGGGTGAGCGGCTCGAAGTACAGCCGGTCGGAGGTGTCGTAGTCGGTGGAGACGGTCTCCGGGTTGCAGTTGACCATCACCGTCTCGTACCCGGCCTCCGACAGCGCGAAGGAGGCGTGCACGCAGGAGTAGTCGAACTCGATGCCCTGGCCGATGCGGTTGGGGCCGGAGCCCAGGATGATCACCGCGGGCTTCTCGCGGGGCGCGACCTCGCTCTCCTCGTCGTAGGAGGAGTAGAAGTACGGCGTCCGCGCGGCGAACTCGGCGGCGCAGGTGTCGACGGTCTTGTAGACCGGGCGCACGCCGAGCGCGTGCCGCACCTCGCGCACCACGTCCTCACGCAGCCCGCGGATCTCGGCGATCTGCTGGTCGGAGAAGCCGTGCCGCTTGGCCTCGGCGAGCAGGTCCCGGGTGAGTTCGGGCGCCTCGGCCAGCTCGTCCGCGACCTCCTTGATCAGGAAGAGCTGGTCGACGAACCAGGGGTCGATCTTCGTGTACTCGAAGACCTCCTCCGGCGTGGCACCCGCGCGGATGGCCTGCATGACGGCGTTGATACGGCCGTCGGTGGGCCGTACGGACTCCTCCAGGAGGGCCGTCCGGTCGCCGGGCTCGCCCACGAAGGTGAACTGGCTGCCCTTCTTCTCCAGCGAGCGCAGCGCCTTCTGGAAGGCCTCGGTGAAGTTGCGGCCGATCGCCATGGCCTCGCCGACCGACTTCATGGTGGTCGTGAGGGTGGAGTCGGCGGACGGGAACTTCTCGAAGGCGAACCGCGGGGCCTTGACCACGACGTAGTCGAGCGTCGGCTCGAAGGAGGCCGGGGTCTGCTCGGTGATGTCGTTCGGGATCTCGTCCAGCGTGTAGCCGACGGCGAGCTTCGCGGCGATCTTGGCGATCGGGAAGCCGGTCGCCTTGGAGGCGAGCGCCGAGGAGCGCGACACGCGCGGGTTCATCTCGATGACGATCACCCGCCCGTCCTCGGGGTTCACCGCGAACTGGATGTTGCAGCCGCCGGTGTCGACGCCGACCTCGCGGATGATCGCGATGCCGACGTCCCGCAGGACCTGGTACTCGCGGTCGGTGAGCGTCATGGCGGGCGCGACGGTGATCGAGTCGCCGGTGTGCACGCCCATGGGGTCGAAGTTCTCGATGGAGCAGACGACCACGACGTTGTCGTGCTTGTCGCGCATCAGCTCCAGTTCGTACTCCTTCCAGCCGAGGATGGACTCCTCCAGGAGCACCTCGGTGGTCGGCGAGAGGGTGAGGCCCTGGCCCGCGATGCGGCGCAGCTCCTCCTCGTCGTGCGCGAAGCCGGAGCCGGCGCCGCCCATGGTGAAGGAGGGGCGCACCACGACCGGGTAGCCGCCGAGCGTCTCGACGCCCTGGAGGACGTCGTCCATGGAGTGGCAGATGACCGAGCGGGCGGACTCGCCGTGCCCGATCTTCTTGCGGACCTCCTCGACGACGTCCTTGAACAGGTCTCGGTCCTCGCCCTTGTTGATGGCCTCGACGTTGGCGCCGATCAGCTCGACGCCGTACTTGTCGAGGGTGCCGGCCCCGTGCAGCGAGATCGCCGTGTTGAGGGCCGTCTGGCCGCCCAGGGTGGGCAGCAGGGCGTCGGGGCGCTCCTTGGCGATGATCTTCTCGACGAACTCCGGGGTGATCGGCTCGACGTAGGTGGCGTCGGCGATCTCCGGGTCGGTCATGATCGTCGCCGGGTTGGAGTTCACGAGGATGACGCGCAGGCCCTCGGCCTTGAGCACGCGGCATGCCTGGGTGCCGGAGTAGTCGAACTCGGCGGCCTGGCCGATGACGATCGGGCCGGAGCCGATGACCAGGACGGACTGGATATCGGTGCGCTTAGGCACGCTGGCCCTCCATCAGGGATACGAAGCGGTCGAACAGGTAGGCGGCGTCGTGCGGGCCCGCTGCCGCTTCGGGGTGGTACTGGACGGAGAAGGCCGGCTGGTCGAGGAGCTGGAGCCCTTCCACGACGTCGTCGTTCAGGCACACGTGGGAGACCTCGGCGCGGCCGAACTTGGTCTCGCTGACCTTGTCGAGCGGCGCGTCCACGGCGAAGCCGTGGTTGTGCGCGGTGACCTCGACCTTGCCGGTGGTGCGGTCCTGCACGGGCTGGTTGATGCCCCGGTGCCCGTACTTCAGCTTGTAGGTGCCGAAGCCGAGGGCCCGCCCGAGGATCTGGTTGCCGAAGCAGATGCCGAACAGGGGCGTCCTGCGCTCCAGTACGGCGGTCATGAGCGCGACCGGGCCGTCGGCGGTCGCCGGGTCGCCGGGGCCGTTGGAGAAGAACACACCGTCCGGCTCGACGGCGTAGACCTCGTCGACGCTCGCCGTGGCCGGCAGGACGTGCACCTCGATGCCCCGCTGGGCCATGCGGTGCGGGGTCATGCCCTTGATGCCGAGGTCGATCGCGGCGACGGTGAACTTCTTCTCGCCGACCGCGGGGACGACGTACGTCTCCTTGGTGGCGACCTCCTCGTACAGCGAGGCGCCCTTCATCTGCGGCTGGGCCTGCACGCGCGCGACGAGCTCGGAGTCGGCGGGGATCGCCTCGCCGGAGAAGATCCCGGCGCGCATGGAGCCGCGCTCGCGCAGGTGGCGGGTGAGCGCGCGGGTGTCGATGCCGGAGATCCCGACGATGTCCTGCGCGACCAGTTCGTCGTCCAGGGAGCGCTGGGCGCGCCAGTTGGACGGCACGCGCGCGGGGTCGCGCACGACGTAGCCGGAGACCCAGATGCGGCGGGACTCGTCGTCCTCGTCGTTCCAGCCGGTGTTGCCGATCTGCGGGGCGGTCGCGACGACGATCTGGCGGTCGTACGAGGGGTCGGTCAGGGTCTCCTGGTAGCCGGTCATGCCGGTGGAGAACACGGCCTCGCCGAAGGTCTCCCCCACGGCCCCGTAGGCACGGCCGCGGAAGATCCGGCCGTCCTCCAGGACGAGTACCGCGGGGACCTTCGAGGCCCCCCTTGTGGAGGTCGTCATCGTGCGCCTTCCGTTTCCGTCTTGTTGATCATGGAGTTGATGGCGTCGACCCACTCGGTGTGCTCGGCCGCGTGGTCCGAGCGGAACCCCGAGTCGATCAGTCGCTCGCCGTGCGCCCAGGTCACGAGGAGGAGTCCGCCCTCGGTCAGGACCTTGCCGGCGATGCCCTTGCCGAGCACGGCCTCCCGCAGGGCCTCGCGCGGGATGAAGAAGTCGGTCGCCCCGGGGCGTACGACGTCCACTCCCGCGTCCGTCAGGGTGAGCTCGACCCGGCTGCGGGTGCCGAGGCCGTGCGCCACGATCCGGTCGAGCCACTGACCGGCCGTGGTGGAGCCGTGGTAGCGGCCGCTCATGCTCAGTCTCGCCGGGCCGGGGTCGTCCGGCGCGCCGGGCAGTTCGGGCAGGTCGCCCTGGAGCGTGCCGCGCCACTTCCAGCCCTCGCGCATCAGCCAGTAGACGAGCGCGACGAACAGGGCGAGGCCGACGAGCCAGCCGACGCGGGCGGCCCAGTCGGTGACCTCGGCCGACTTCTTCTCGGCTGCGAGACCGGCGGCCAGCAGGATTTCAGATGTCACGTGAGCTTCCCGTCGACGAGCGTGGCCTTGCCCCGGAGCCACGTGTGCGTGACACGGCCCGGCAGCTCACGCCCCTCGTACGGAGTGTTGCGGCTGCGGGAGGCGAAGCCCGCGGGGTCCACCGACCCACGGTATTCCGTGTCGACCAGCGTGAGGTTGGCGGGCTCACCAGCCGAGACGGGGCGGCCGTGTCCGGCGGCCTGCCCGATGCGGGCGGGCTTGAAGGACATGCGCTCGGCGACCCCGGCCCAGTCGAGGAGCCCGGTGTCCACCATGGTCTCCTGCACCACTGACAACGCGGTCTCCAGGCCGACCATCCCCATCGCGGCGGCGGCCCACTCGCAGTCCTTGTCCTCGTGCGGGTGCGGGGCGTGGTCGGTGGCGACGATGTCGATGGTGCCGTCGGCGAGGGCCTCGCGCAGGGCGAGCACGTCCCGCTCGGTGCGCAGCGGCGGGTTCACCTTGTAGACCGGGTTGTAGGTGCGCACCAGCTCGTCGGTGAGGAGCAGGTGGTGCGGGGTGACCTCGGCGGTGACGTCGATGCCGCGGGACTTGGCCCAGCGCACGATCTCGACGGACCCGGCGGTCGACAGGTGGCAGATGTGGACGCGGGAGCCGACGTGCTCGGCGAGCAGGACGTCCCGGGCGATGACCGACTCCTCGGCCACCGCGGGCCAGCCGCCGAGGCCCAGCTCGGCGGAGACGACGCCCTCGTTCATCTGGGCGCCCTCGGTCAGCCGCGGCTCCTGGGCGTGCTGGGCGACGACCCCGCCGAAGGCCTTCACGTACTCCAGCGCCCGGCGCATGATCACGGCGTCGTCGACGCACTTGCCGTCGTCGGAGAAGACGGTGACCCCTGCGGCAGACTCGTGCATGGCGCCCAGCTCGGCGAGCTTCCTGCCCTCCAGGCCGACGGTGACGGCGCCGATGGGCTGCACGTCGCAGTAGCCGTGCTCCTGGCCGAGCCGGTACACCTGCTCGACCACACCGGCGGTGTCGGCCACGGGGAAGGTGTTGGCCATGGCGAACACGGCCGTGTAGCCGCCGCTCGCCGCCGCGCGCGTGCCGGTCAGCACGGTCTCGGAGTCCTCGCGGCCCGGCTCGCGCAGATGGGTGTGCAGGTCGACCAGGCCCGGCAGGAGCACCTTGCCGGCCGCCTCGACGACCTCGGCGCCCTCGGCCGCGAGGCCCGTGCCGACCGCCTCGATGACGGAGCCGTCGATCAGGACGTCCTGCGGCTCGCCGCCGAGGACCTTCGCACCACGGATCAGGATCTTGCTCATGTGACTTACTTCTCCTCGATGCGGGTGTGGGAGGCGGCGGGTTCGTTCCCGCCGAGCAGCAGGTACAGCACGGCCATCCGGATGGAGACGCCGTTGGCGACCTGCTCCACCACGGTGCAGCGGTCGGAGTCGGCGACCTCGGCGGTGATCTCCATGCCGCGGACCATCGGACCGGGGTGCATCACGATGGCGTGCTCCGGCATCCGCGCCATGCGCTCGCCGTCCAGGCCGTAGCGGCGGGAGTACTCGCGCTCGGTGGGGAAGAACGCGGCGTTCATGCGCTCGCGCTGCACGCGCAGCATCATCACCGCGTCGGACTTGGCGAGCGTGCTGTCGAGGTCGTACGAGACCTCGCAGGGCCAGGTCTCGACGCCGACCGGCACCAGGGTGGGCGGGGCGACGAGCGTGACCTCGGCGCCGAGGGTGTGCAGCAGGTCGACGTTGGAGCGGGCGACGCGGCTGTGCAGGACGTCCCCGACGAGCGTGATGCGCTTGCCCGAGAGATCCTGGCCGATCCCCGCGTCCCGTCCGACGAGCCGGCGGCGCATGGTGAACGCGTCCAGCAGGGCCTGCGTCGGGTGCTGGTGGGTGCCGTCACCGGCGTTGATGACGGCCGCGTCGATCCACCCGGAGTTGGCCAGGCGGTACGGCGCCCCGGAGGCGCCGTGGCGGATGACGACGGCGTCGACGCCCATGGCCTCCAGGGTCTGGGCGGTGTCCTTGAGGGACTCGCCCTTGGACACGCTGGAGCCCTTGGCGGTGAAGTTGATGACGTCCGCCGAGAGACGCTTCTCGGCGGCCTCGAAGGAGATACGCGTGCGCGTGGAGTCCTCGAAGAAGAGGTTGACGATCGTGCGGCCGCGCAGGGTCGGCAGCTTCTTGATCGGCCGGTCGGCGACCCGGGCCATCTCCTCGGCGGTGTCGAGGATCAGGACGGCGTCGTCGCGGGTGAGGTCGGCGGCCGAGATGAGATGACGCTGCATCTGTCAGGCTCCGTAAGGCAGTTCAGGGGAGATTCCGGGCAAGCGAGGGCGCGCCGAGGGCAGGCGTGCCCCAGAGGGCTCGCTAGTGGGCCGGCTTCACACCGAGCAGCACGGTGTCGCGACCGTCCTCCTCGACGAGCTGGACCTTGACCGTCTCCCGCAACGACGTGGGGAGGTTCTTGCCGACGTAGTCGGCGCGGATGGGCAGTTCGCGGTGGCCTCGGTCGACGAGGACCGCGAGCTGCACCGCGCGGGGACGCCCGATGTCGTTCAGGGCGTCCAGGGCGGCGCGGATGGTGCGGCCGGAGAAGAGCACGTCGTCGACGAGGACGACGAGGCGGCCGTCGATGCCGTCACCGGGGATCTCGGTGCGGGCCAGCGCACGCGGCGGGTGCATGCGCAGGTCGTCGCGGTACATGGTGATGTCGAGCGAACCGACCGGGATCCTGCGGTCGGTGATCTCCTCAAGCTTCGCGGCGAGCCGCTGGGCGAGGAAGACGCCCCGGGTCGGGATCCCGAGGAGCACCACGTCGTCGGCGCCCTTGGCGCGTTCGACGATCTCGTGGGCGATGCGGGTCAGCACGCGCGCGATGTCCGGGCCTTCGAGAACGGGCCGGGCATCGGACGCCTGGATATCGGAAGTGTCCTGCTTGTCCATACGAAACGGACCTCCTTCTCCGCCTCACGGGACGGACCTTAAAGGACGTCGGATTTGCGCCATCCACCGTAGCAGGCCGGAACGAGGTCCCGATTCACCCCCTTGGCCCAATCGACCTCCACTCTCACGGAAGCGTCGGTGTGGACCATTCGGCTTGACGCACAAGAGTCACGCTGCGTAACCTCACAGTGAGTTACCAGACGCGCGGCTCGAAACCACTGCGGCCGCGTCGATCCAGTGTCCGGGGAGCTATATGTCCAGCGAATACGCCAAACAGCTCGGGGCCAAGCTCCGGGCCATCCGCACCCAGCAGGGCCTTTCCCTCCACGGTGTCGAGGAGAAGTCCCAGGGACGCTGGAAGGCGGTCGTGGTCGGTTCGTACGAGCGCGGCGACCGCGCGGTGACCGTGCAGCGTCTTGCCGAGTTGGCGGATTTCTACGGCGTTCCGGTGCAGGAGCTGCTGCCCGGCACCACTCCGGGCGGGGCCGCCGAGCCCCCGCCGAAGCTGGTCCTGGACCTGGAGCGGCTGGCCCACGTCCCGGCCGAGAAGGCCGGCCCCCTCCAGCGCTACGCCGCGACGATCCAGTCCCAGCGCGGTGACTACAACGGCAAGGTGCTCTCGATCCGCCAGGACGACCTGCGCACACTCGCCGTCATCTACGACCAGTCCCCCTCGGTCCTGACCGAGCAGCTCATCAGTTGGGGCGTGCTGGACGCGGACGCACGTCGCGCGGTGTCCCACGAGGAGAGCTGAGCCGCTCCCAGCCTCAGCAGAAACGTGCCGCCGGGGTGGCCGGAACTTCACCGTTCCGACCGCCCCGGCGGCTTTCTGCGGGCCTCGTGGGGCTCTCGCGCCCCGACGTACGCCTGAGGGCCCGCAGCGATCGTGCTGCGGGCCCTCAGGCGATTGTGCGTCCCGGTCGAGCCGCGGCGGCGCCTCGGCCTACGCCTCGTCCCGGCGCAGCGACGGCTTCAGGTCCTTGAGCCGGCCCAGCAGGCCGTTCACGAACGAGGGCGACTCGTCCGTGGAGAACTCCTTGGCCAGTTGCACCATCTCGTCGAGCACCACCGCGTCCGGGGTCTCGTCGACCCAGATCAGCTCGTAGGCGCCCAGACGCAGGATGTTGCGGTCGACGACCGGCATCCGGTCCAGCGTCCAGCCGACCGCGTACTGCGCGATCAGCTCGTCGATGCGCTTCGCGTGCCCCGTGTAGCCCTCGACGAGCTGCATCGTGTACTCGCTCACCGGCGGCTGCCTGGTGTCCTCACGGGACAGCCGGATCCAGTCCGCCAGGACCGTCAGGACGTCGACGCCGCGCTGGTCGCCCTCGAAGAGGATCTGGAAGGCGCGCTTGCGGGCCGTGTTGCGGGCAGCCACGGTTAGCTGTTCACCCGGCCGAGGTAGTCGCTCGTGCGGGTGTCGACCTTGATCTTCTCACCGGTGGTGATGAAGAGCGGGACCTGGATCTGGTGACCGGTCTCCAGGGTGGCGGGCTTGGTGCCGCCGGTGGAGCGGTCGCCCTGCAGGCCCGGCTCGGTCTCCTGCACGACGAGCTCGACGGCGGCAGGCAGCTCGACGAAGAGCACCTCGCCCTCGTGCTGCGCGACGGTGGCCGTGAAGCCCTCGATCAGGAAGTTGGCGGCATCGCCGACCGCCTTGCGGTCGACCATGAGCTGGTCGTAGGTCTCCATGTCCATGAAGACGAAGTACTCGCCGTCCATGTACGAGAACTGCATGTCGCGCTTGTCGACAGTGGCCGTCTCGACCTTGACGCCGGCGTTGAACGTCTTGTCGACGACCTTGCCGGACAGCACGTTCTTGAGCTTGGTGCGCACGAATGCGGGGCCCTTGCCGGGCTTGACGTGCTGGAACTCGACGACGGACCAGAGCTGGCCGCCTTCGAGCTTGAGCACCAGGCCGTTCTTGAGGTCGTTCGTGGAAGCCACGGTTGCGGAATCTCCTGGACTGACGTGGACGACCCCGGCGCACGCACGTTGCCTATAGTGCGAGCAGCTCCTTGGTCGTGATGGTGAGTAGCTCGGGTCCGCCGTCCGCCTCGGGGCGTACGACGAGCGTGTCATCGATCCGGACGCCGCCCCGTCCCGGGAGGTGGACCCCCGGTTCGACGGTGACCGGCACGCAAGCGTCCAGTTTACCCATGGCCGCGGGGGCCAACTGCGGGTCCTCGTCGATTTCGAGTCCCACCCCGTGTCCGGTGAGGCTCGGCAGCCCCTCGTGATGCCCCGCGGACTCCAGTACCTGGCGTGCCGCACGGTCCACGTCACGGTAGGCGGCGCCGGGTGCCAGCGACTCCCGTCCGGCCCGCTGAGCGGCGAAGACGAGGTCGTAGAGCTCGATCTGCCAGTCCGCCGGAGACGTACCGATGACGAAGGTGCGGCCGATCTCGCAGCGGTAGCCGCGGTAGCTCGCGCCCAGACAGACGGAGAGAAAGTCGCCCTCCTCGACCCGGCGGTCGGTGGGCCGGTGGGCCGGGCGGCCGGAGTTCGGACCGGTGCCGACGGAGGTGGCGAAGGCCGGGCCGTCGGCGCCGTGGTCGACGAGGCGGCGCTCCAGTTCCAGGGCGAGGTGCCGCTCGGTGCGGCCCACGAGGATGGACTCCAGGAGTTCGCCCAGGGCCTGGTCGGCGATCTCGGCGCCGATGCGCAGGCAGGAGATCTCCTCCTCGTCCTTGATGACGCGGAGCTGCTCGGCCGCGCCGCCGAGGTCGGCGAGGCGCAGCCGGGGGGCGACCGAGCGGATCGCCCGGTGCCGGGCCACCGTGAGGTGCTTCTCCTCCACGGCGAGCGACTCCGCGCCCTGAGCGGTGGCGAGGTCGGCCGCGGCGACGGCCGGGTCGCCCCCGGCGCTAGGAAGGTGGTGCGGTCGCAGGGCCTCGTCGGGACGCCCGACGCCGGGACGGTCGTCCGGGGGGCCGGCGCACACCAGGAGGTCCTCGGTCCTGCCGAGGAGCAGCACGCTGCCCCGCGGGGCGGCACCCGCGAGGTAGCGGACGTTGGCCGGACGGGAGATCAGCGCGGCCTGGCTGCCGCCGGCCTGGCAGCGGTCGCGTAGGCGGGTTCTGCGGGTGGCGTACACCTCTGACATGACTTGAGCGTAGGAGCTTCGCAGGTTGAGCGCCGTTCGGGCGAGGCCGAGTGGGGGTCGGCCGTCGTCCGCGGGACCGGTGGCGCCCGCGCGGCGGACCTCCGGGGCCCTCGGTCCGTCCGGCGGTCCTCGCCTACCAGCTCGGCGGGCTCGCGATCGACCGCGCCAGGACGTCGTCCAGCACCTTCGCCGTCTGCACCACGTCCATCTGGCTGTTGTCGATGATCGGCAGGCCCGAGCCGTACCAGCCGGCCATCCGGCCGTGGATCCGGGCCACCTCCTCGTCGGTCAGGCGGCGGTTTCCGGAGCGCTCCGCGTTGCGCTCCAGGACGATCTCCAGGCCGGGCAGCAGGACCACCGGGAGCAGTCCCGGGCCCACGTGCCGCTTCCAGCCGCCGAGGCCGACCACGGGCCGGTCCGGGAAGACCGCGTCGTCGAGGATGCAGGAGATGCCGTTGGCGAGGAAGTTGCGGGCGGCGAAGCCGCAGGTGCGGCGGGCGAGCCGGTACTGGGCCTCGGAGTGGTCGTTCCAGCCGGACTGCGGGTCGGCGAAGCCCGAGCGCACCCACTCGCGCACGTCGTCGAGGCTGATGTGGGCGGTGGGGACCCGGCGGTGGTCGGCCCAGTACTTGGCGACGCTCGTCTTGCCGGCGCCCGCCGGGCCGATGAGCAGCACCGCGAGGGTGGTGCCGGCGGGGTCGGGCGCGGCGACGGGCGGGGTGCTCGGGGCGCCCACGGGTGCGCCGGGCGGCAGGGGCACATGGCCGGTGGTGTCGGGTACCGGACCCGGCGAGTGCTGCGGCGCGGGCGGGACCGGTGAGTGCGGCGGCGTCGGGGGTACGGGACCCGGGGTGAAGCTCGGCGGCGTCGGCGGTACGGGAGCCGGGGTGAAGCCCGGTGCCGACGGCGGCGGGGGCACCGGGGCGGAGCCCTGGTGGGCACCCGGGTGATGCGGTCCCGGGTGGTGTGCGGCCGACGACCAGCCGGCGGCCGGTCCGTGCCCCGGCTGATGGGGCGGCGGCAGCGGAGAACCCACTGCGTGCTGCATCCGGTGCCACTCCGTCTCGTCTTTTTCGGCTTGCTCGCCGCGGGGTGCTCGCGTCGGTGCCGGGAGCCCGAGCGGAGGTGGCCCGAAAGCCCGTGCCCGCTCGTCCTCACGGCTCCGACGCGCCCCTCCGGCTCACTCGCGTCAGGCTGATCGGCGCTGGTTACGGGGTGGTGCATACCCCGTTCGCCATCGAACGGTACCGCCCCCGGCCCATGTTTGGTGAAACGACCGGGGGCGCCCCGAAGTGCCCCTGGGGCAAGGCGAATCAGGCGGAACGCCCGTCGCGGGACTTACTGGCCGACCTCGCCGTACGCGGCGAGCAGGACGGCCGGGTCCGGGCCCTCCAGGACGGTGGGCTTGCCCAGTCCGTCGAGGACGATGAACCGCAGCAGGTTGCCCCGGGACTTCTTGTCGACCTTCATGGTCTCCAGCAACTTGGGCCACTGGTCGTAGCGGTAGTGCAGCGGCAGACCGACCGACTCCAGGACCGTGCGGTGGCGGTCGGCGGTCGCGTCGTCCAACCGGCCCGCCAGACGGCCCAGTTCGGCGGCGAAGTGCATGCCTACGGCGACGGCGGCGCCGTGCCGCCACTTGTACCGTTCGTTCTTCTCGATGGCGTGGGCCAGCGTGTGGCCGTAGTTGAGGATCTCCCGAAGGCCCGACTCCTTGAGGTCGGAGGAGACCACCTCGGCCTTGACCCGGATCGAGCGCTCGATGAGCTCGGCGGTGTGCGGGCCCGCCGGGGTGCGCGCGGCCTGCGGGTCGGACTCGATGAGCTCCAGGATCACCGGGTCGGCGATGAAGCCGGCCTTGATGATCTCGGCGAGTCCGGAGACGTAGTCGTTGACCGGGAGGGAGTCCAGCGCGGCCAGGTCGCACAGGACGCCGGCGGGCGGGTGGAAGGCGCCGACGAGGTTCTTGCCCTCCGCGGTGTTGATGCCGGTCTTGCCGCCGACGGCCGCGTCGACCATGGCGAGCACGGTGGTCGGGATGGCGATCCAGCGCACCCCGCGCAGCCAGGTGGCGGCCACGAACCCGGCGAGGTCGGTGGTGGCGCCGCCGCCGACGCCGACCACGACGTCGGAGCGGGTGAAGCCGGACTGGCCGAGGGCCTTCCAGCAGTAGGCGGCGACCTCGGCGGTCTTGGCCTCCTCGGCGTTCGGCACCTGGATGGCGACGGCCTCGAAGCCCTGCTCGGCGAGGTCGGCGCGCAGCGCGTCACCGGTGTCGGCGAGCGCCTCGGGGTGGATGACGGCGACCCGCTGGGCCTTCTCCCCCACCAACGCACCGAGTTCACCCAGGAGTTGACGTCCCACCAGGACCTCGTACGGCTCGCTGCCCGCGGTGCCGCCGACCTGGATGCGCGTCACTGCCTCGCTCATGCTTCCTTCAACTCCAGTGCGTCCAGCGCGATGTCGGTGACTTCTTCGGGGGTGCGGCCGTCGGTGGCGACGACCGCCGTGGCGATCGACTCGTACAGATGGCGGCGGGCCTCCATCAGCTCGCGCCACTGCTTGCGCGGGTTGACGGCGAGCAGCGGCCGGGCGGCGTTCAGGCCGGTGCGCTTGACCGCCTCCTCGACGTCCATCGACAGGTACAGCACCCGCTGCCCGGCCAGCAGGGCACGGGTGTCCTCGTCGAGGACCGAGCCGCCGCCGAGGGCGAGGACGCCCTCGTGTCCGGCCAGCGCCCGTCGTACGGCGGTCTTCTCGATCGCGCGGAAGGCCTGCTCGCCCTCGTCGACGAAGATCTCCGCGATGGCGCGGCCCTGCTCGGCGACGATGTCGTCGTCGGTGTCCCGGTAGCCCACCGCGAGCCGCTCGGCCAGCAGCCGCCCGACGGTGGACTTGCCCACGCCCATCGGACCGACGAGGACGACCACCGGGCTCATCGGATGGCCAGGTTGTCGAGGTACGACTGCACGTTGCGGCGGGTCTCGGGCACGCTGTCGCCGCCGAACTTCTCGGCCACCGCGTCCGCCAGGACCAGCGCGACCATCGCCTCGGCGACGATGCCGGCGGCCGGGACCGCGGAGACGTCGGAGCGCTGGTGGTGCGCCTGCGCGGCCTCGCCGGTGGTCACGTCCACGGTCTGCAGGGCCCGCGGCACGGTCGCAATGGGCTTCATCGCGGCCCGCACCCGCAGCAGCTCGCCCGTGCTCAGGCCGCCCTCGGTGCCGCCGGAGCGCCCGGAGACGCGCCGGATGCCCTCGGGCGAGTTCACGATCTCGTCGTGCGCCTTCGAGCCCGGCACCCGCGCCAGCTCGAAACCGTCACCCAGCTCGACGCCCTTGATCGCCTGGATGCCCATGAGGGCACCCGCGAGACGGGCGTCCAGCTTGCGGTCCCAGTGGACGTGGGAGCCGAGGCCCACGGGCACGCCGTACGCCAGGATCTCCACCACACCACCGAGGGTGTCGCCGTCCTTGTGGGCCTGGTCGACCTCGGCCACCATCGCCTTCGAGGTGTCCGCGTCCAGGCAGCGCAGCGGGTCGGCGTCCAGCTTCTCGACGTCGGCCGGGGTCGGGTACACCCCGGCGGGGGCCTTCACCGAGCACAGCTCGACGACATGGCTGACGATCTCGACACCGGCCGTCTCCTTCAGGTACGACCGGGCCACCGCGCCCAGCGCCACCCGGGCCGCGGTCTCCCGCGCGGAGGCGCGCTCCAGGATCGGCCGGGCCTCGTCGAAGCCGTACTTCTGCATGCCCGCGAGGTCGGCGTGGCCGGGGCGCGGGCGGGTCAGCGGGGCGTTGCGCGCGAGGCCCGCCAGGATCTCCGGGTCGACGGGGTCGGCCGACATGACCTGGTCCCACTTCGGCCACTCGGTGTTGCCCACCATGATCGCGACCGGGGAACCGAGGGACAGACCGTGCCGGACGCCGCCGAGGAAGGTGACCTGGTCCTGCTCGAACTTCATCCGGGCACCGCGGCCATAGCCCAGCCGACGCCTCGCCAGGTGGTCCGCCACCAGCTCCGTGGTGATGGGCACGCCGGCGGGAAGGCCCTCCAGCGTCGCGACGAGTGCGGGACCGTGGGACTCCCCCGCGGTCAGCCAGCGCAACCTGCTCAACGGTGCTCCTCAGTGCTCGCGCCCTGGTACTGCCCTGCTTACGCGCGTCCTCGCGTGCGGCAACGGCGCGACCAGGTGCGCGGCCCCGGCCGGCCACCTCCGATCCTCCCACGTCCGACGGCGACCACCGGTCACAGGTCCAGCAGACGGACGTCCCGGGCCCGCCGGCCGGTCAGGCCATCCGCTCGGCCGCGCTCCTGATCGCCTGCGGGATCGCCATGTCCCGCTCGGTCACCACACGTCAGCGGGCCGTCAAGGCGTGCTCGCCCGCCGCGCGCATGGCCTCCACGGGCGCGGGACCCAGGCCCGTCATCTGCTCGACCTGGAGCACCGCCTGGTGCACGAGCAGGTCGAGGCCGCTGACCACGGCTCCGCCGATCATCGACCAGCGGGCCGCGAGCTCGGTCGGCCAGGGGTCGTAGAGCACGTCGAAGAGGGCGGCGGGGCGCTCCGGTACGGCGTGGGCGAGGGCGTCCGTGGCCCCTGCGGGGGTGGTCGCGATCACCAGCGGGGCGCGCAGGGCCTCGGCCGCGTCCGCCCAGTCCTCGGTGCGCACCTCGACGTCGAGACGCTCGCCCCACTGCCGCATCTCGGCGGCCCGGGCGTCGCTGCGCACATAGGCGACGACCTCGCCGGTGCAGATCCGGGCGAGCGCGGCGAGCGCCGAGGAGGCGGTGGCGCCGGCGCCGAGGATCGCCGCGGAGTCGACCTGTTCGATGCCCCGCTCGCGGAGGGCGGCGACCATTCCCGGGATGTCGGTGTTGTCGCCGAGGCGGCGGCCGTCCTCGGTGCACACGACCGTGTTGACCGCCTCCACCGAGGCGGCCGTGTCGCTGATCCCGTCCAGCAGCGGGATGACCGCCCGCTTGAGCGGCATGGTCACCGACAGCCCGGCCCACTCGGGGCCGAGTTCCTCGACGAACCCGGGCAGCGCGGCCTCGTCGAGCTCGAACCGGTCGTACGACCAGCCCGTGAGCCCCAGCTCCCGGTAGGCGGCCCGGTGCAGGACCGGCGAGAGCGAGTGGGCGATGGGCTTGCCGAGGACGGCGGCCCGGCGGGCGTCGGTGGCCCGAGCTGTCATGGAATCTTTCCTTGATCCGTTGTCACACGAGGACCACGGCCCGGCTGCGGCCTCCGGTCCTCAGTCCTTCTTCCGTGACGCGTTGAACTCCTGCACGAGCCGGTCGTGCTCGGCGAGCGTCTTCGTGAACTTGCTCGTCGTACCGTCCAGCGAGATGAAGTAGTACCAGCCGTCGTGCGTCGGGTTGAGCGCCCCCTTGATGGCCTCTTCACCGGGGTTGTCGATCGGCCCGGGCGGCAGACCCTTCACGTAGTACGTGTTGTAGGGGTTGTCGTACTGCTTGAGCTCGGCGATCGTCAGGTCGATCTTGCTCTGGTTCTTGACGTAGTTGTAGGTGGAGTCGAACTCCAGGGAGCCGTACGTCTGGGGGTTGCCCGGCTTCAGGCGGTTGTAGACGACCTCGGCCATCTTGCGGAAGTCGTCGTGGCTCGTGCCCTCGGCCTGCGCGAGGCTCGCGACGGTGAGCAGTTGCCAGGGACCGTCCAGGCCCAGCCCCTCGGCCTTCTCCTCAAGCCCCATGGCCTCGTACTTGTCCTTGGCGCGGCTGACCATGTCCTTGAGCACGGCCTCCGGCTTGTCCCCCTTGCTGACCGCGTAGGCGGAGGGGTACAGGAACCCTTCGAGCGGGTCCTTCAGATCGGGGTGACCGAGCGCCCACTCGGGCAGCCCGAGGTCCTTGTACTTCTGCTTCGCGACCTTCGCCGTGGTGCCCTTCGACAGCTTCAGCCGCTCGTCGAGCGCCTTGTAGACATCCGTGTTGCGCTCGCCCTCGCGGATGATCAGGTTGTTCTGGCTCTTGGGGTCGAGCATCAGCGCCACGGCGCTCTCGGCGGACATCTCCTTGTTCAGGAGGTACGAGCCGGCCTGGATCTTGCCCGATTCACCGTTGCGGGCGAAGGCGGCCACGAACGCGTCGACGCTCTTGACGACACCCGCCGCCTTGAGCAGCCGTCCCATCTCCGCTCCGTTGGCGCCCGAGGGGACGGTGATGGCCACCTTCTCGCCGGTGCCGTCGCCCGCGTAGTCCGGCGCCGAGACGAAACGATTTTGGTAGAACTGGTAGCCGAAATACCCGACCGTGCCGATGCCGCCGCCGAACACCAGCACGACCACCAGGCAGGCGCATCCGCTGCGCCGCTTCTTCGGTTTCTTGCCGCCACGGCCCCGTCGGTCGCCCCGGCCGCCCTCGTCGTCGTCGACGTCCTCGTCGTCGCCGCCCGCGAAGAAGGCGTGCTCGCCCTCGTCGGGGCCGGGATCCCAGTCGGTCTGCTGCGGTTCCGGCTCGGCCCGGCGACGGCTCGGCGTCTCCGGCGGCGGATACGCGTCAGGGGTGCCGTAGTAGTCGGGCTGCTCCCCCGTGTTGTAGGCCGCCGCCTGCTGACCGTACGGGTCGGAGGGGTCCGGGTACGGGACGTGCGTGCCGGTGCCCCAGCCGTTGTTGTCGTACTGCTGGTACTGCTGCTGGTGTTGCTGCTGGGGGTACTGCTGCTCGGGGTACTGCTGCTCCGGGTACTGCTGCTGGCCGTAGCCCTGGTTCGGGTCGTACTGCTGCTGCTGCTGCGCCTGACCGTAGTCGCCCTGCTGGCCGGTGCCCCAGTCGCCGTACTGCTCCTGCTGCGCCTGCGGATGGTGCTGCGGCTGGCCGCCGTAGGCAGCTTGCCGGCCCGGGTGAGCCTGCTGCCCTTCCCATCCGCCGTCCCCGTAGTACGGGTCCTGCGGATGCCACGGTTCGGAGCCTTCCTGGCCCCGGCCATACTCAGTCATCGATCCCCTAGAGCCGCGAGGCGGCGGTCGCGCGGCGTGTGGCCCGGCATCCGATCCGCCTCTCTCTGTGCGGCACCTGTTCGAACAGTGTCGCAGTCGCGCGGAACGTTACCGTATCGCGATCAGATGACCACTTCGACGCCCTCGCCGGGTGCTTTGCCTGACACCCGTTCGGATTCCAGGGCCTGCTGGAGAATGATCACGGCCGCTGCCTGGTCGATGACCGATCTGCCCTTCTTGGATTTCACCCCGGACGCGCGCAGTCCCTGACTGGCCGTCACGGTCGTCATCCGTTCGTCGACGAGCCGGACCGGCACGGGCGCGATCCCCTGGGCGAGCTCCTGGGCGAAGCCGCGGACCTTGACCGCGGCCGGCCCCTCGCCCCCCTTGAGGGAGCGAGGCAGACCGACGACGACCTCGATCGGTTCGTACTCCTCGACGAGCTGCTTCAGCCGACGCCGCGCCGCCGGGACGTCCCGGCCCGGGACCGTCTCCACCGGGGTGGCGAGAATCCCGTCGGGGTCGCACGAGGCGACCCCGATCCGGGCGTCCCCGACGTCGATCGCGAGCCTGCGGCCTCTGCGCATTACTTCGCCGACTCCCCGACCGTGCGCTCCACGGCGGCCACGGCCTCACCGATCGCGGCCGGGTTCTGGCCGCCGCCCTGGGCGACGTCCGGCTTGCCGCCACCGCCGCCGCCGAGGGTCTTGGCGGCCGTACGGACCAGGTCGCCGGCCTTGAGACCGCGCTCGCGGGCGGACTCGTTGGTGGCGATGACCGTGAGCGGCTTGCCGTTGTTGACGGTGAACAGGGCGACCACGGCGGCCCGGCCGCCCTGGATGCGGCCGCGCACGTCGAGGACCAGCTTGCGCAGGTCGTCCGGGGTGGTGCCGTCCGGGACCTGACCGGTGACGACGGCGATCCCGCGGACGTCCTTGGCGGACTCGGCGAGACCGGCGGCGGCCTGGAGGACCTTCTCCGCGCGGAACTTCTCGATCTCCTTCTCGGCGTCCTTCAGCTTGCCGAGCATGGCGGAGACCTTCTCCGGAAGCTCCTCGGGACGGCCCTTGATCAGCTCCTGGAGCTGGGCGACGACGGTGTGCTCGCGGGCGAGGAAGTTGTACGCGTCGACACCGACGAGCGCCTCGATACGGCGGACCCCGGAGCCGATGGACGACTCGCCGAGCAGCTTGACCAGGCCGAGCTGCGAGGTGTTGTGGACGTGGGTGCCGCCGCACAGCTCCTTGGAGAAGTCGCCGATGGTCACCACGCGGACCCGCTCGCCGTACTTCTCGCCGAACTCGGCGATGGCGCCCTGCTTCTTGGCCTCGTCGATGCCCATGACGTCGGCGCGGACGTCGAGGTCGCGGGCGAGCACCTCGTTGATCTTCTGCTCGACGTCGGTCATCACGGCCGTGGGCACGGCGGACGGCGAACCGAAGTCGAAGCGGAAACGGCCGGGCTGGTTCTCGGAACCGGCCTGGGCGGCCGTCGGGCCGAGCGCGTCCCGCAGCGCCTGGTGGGTGAGGTGGGTGGCCGAGTGGGCGCGGGCGATGGCGGTACGCCGGCGGCTGTCGATGGAGGCGTGGGCCTTGGCCCCGACGGTCACCTCGCCGAACTGCACGACGCCCTTGTGGACGTAGACGCCCGGGACCGGCTTCTGGCAGTCGCGGATCTCGATGACGGCACCGGAGTCGACCTTGATCCGGCCGGTGTCGCCGATCTGGCCGCCGCCCTCGGCGTAGAACGGGGTGCGGTCCAGGACGATCTCGACCTCGTCGCCCTCGGTGGCGGCCGGGGAGGAGGCGCCGTCGACGAGGATGCCGACGATGGTGGACTCGCTCTCGGTGTCCGAGTAACCGAGGAACTCGGTCTCGCCCGCCTGGTCGGCGATCGCACGGTAGGCGCCCGCGCCGGCGTGGCCGGTCTTCTTGCCCTGGGCGTCGGCCTTGGCGCGCTCCCGCTGCTCCTTCATCAGGCGGCGGAAGCCGTCCTCGTCCACGGACAGCCCCTGTTCGGCGGCCATCTCCAGGGTGAGGTCGATCGGGAAGCCCCAGGTGTCGTGGAGCAGGAACGCCTTGTCACCGGCGAGGACCTTGCCACCGGCCTGCTTGGTCTCGGTGACGGCGGTGTCGAGGATGTTGGTGCCGGCCTTCAGTGTCTTGAGGAAGGCGTTCTCCTCGGCGACGGCGACCTTCTCGATGCGCTCGCGGTCGGTGACGAGCTCGGGGTACTGCTGGCCCATCATGGCGATCACGGTGTCGACCAGGTCCAGCACGACCGGGCCGGTGGCACCGAGCAGGCGCATGTTGCGGATGGCCCGGCGCATGATGCGGCGCAGGACGTAACCGCGGCCCTCGTTGCCGGGGGTGACGCCGTCGCCGATGAGCATGACGGAGGTACGCATGTGGTCGGTGACCACGCGCAGGGAGACGTCCGAGTCGTGGGCGTCGCCGTAGGCCACCCCGGTCAGTTCGGTGGCCTTCTTGATGACGGCCATCGAGGTGTCGATCTCGTACATGTTCTGCACGCCCTGCAGGATCATCGCCAGGCGCTCGAGTCCGAGACCGGTGTCGATGTTCTTGCTGGGGAGCTCGCCGAGGATCTCGAAGTTGTCCTTGCCGATGCCCTCGCCGCGCTCGTACTGCATGAAGACGAGGTTCCAGATCTCCACGTACCGCTCGTCGTTGACGGCGGGGCCGCCCTCGACGCCGAACTCGGGGCCGCGGTCGTAGTTGATCTCGGAACAGGGGCCGCAGGGTCCGGGGACGCCCATGGACCAGTAGTTGTCCTTCATGCCGAGGCGCTGGATGCGCTCCTTCGGCACCCCGACGACCTCGTGCCAGATGCGCTCGGCCTCGTCGTCGTCCTTGTAGACGGTGATCCACAGACGATCGGCCTCAAGGCCGTAACCACCCTTGTCCTGGGGGCTGGTGAGCAGCTCCCAGGCGTACTTGATGGCGCCTTCCTTGAAGTAGTCGCCGAAGGAGAAGTTGCCGCACATCTGGAAGAACGTGCCGTGCCGGGTGGTCTTGCCGACCTCTTCGATGTCCGGCGTGCGCACGCACTTCTGGACACTGGTGGCGCGGTCGAAGGGCGGCTTGACCTCACCCAGGAAGTAGGGCTTGAAGGGCACCATGCCGGCGGGGACGAGGAGCAGAGTCGGGTCGTCCGCGATGAGCGACGCCGAAGGGACGACGGTGTGCCCGCGCTCCTCGAAGAAGCTCAGCCAGCGGCGGCGAATCTCGGCCGACTCCATCAGTGGTCCTCATTCCGGTTGTACGAGTGCGTCTTGTGCGACTTCGTCGGGTACGTCGTGTTCTCGATGGCGGCGATGCGCCGGGGGGCGGGAAGCTCGGGATCCTCGCGGATGCCCAGGGCGTCCGTCAGTTCGGCCTCCCGCTGGGCCATGTTGTCGCGCACGTCGAGGGCGAAGCCGACCGCGCGGTCCCTGAGGCGGCCGCCCGTCTCGATCGCCTTGTTGGCCGCGGTGACGGCGAGGTTCTCGGGGCTGAGCTGCTTCAGCTTGCGGTTCACCTTGGTGGTGGCCCAGACACCCGCGGCCACGCCTGTGGAGAACCAGAAAGTACGGCGGAACATCTCTTGAGCCTCAGTCCTTCTTGCCTCGGCCCCGGGAGACCGCCCGACCCACGATCACGGTACGCCGGGAGGGTTTCGCGGGCACGTCGTCCTTGCGGCCGGTGATCGCGCGGCGCACGCCATAGCCGAAGGCCGCGACCTTGACCAGGGGGCCGCCGAAGGTGGAGGCGACGGTGGTCGACAGCGCGGAGGCGTTCGACGTGACCTCCTGGACGTCCGAGGCGATCGCGTCGACCCGCTCGATCTGGGTCTGCGCGGAGCGCACCGCGGTGGAGGCCTCGGCCAGCAGCGGGACGGCCTGGTCGGTCACGTCCGCCACGAGCTTGGTGGTCGCCTTGAGCGTCTGGACCAGCCTCGCCAGCGCGACGGCGAGGAAGGAGACCAGGATCGCCCAGAAGACGGCCACCAGGATCCCGGCAACCTCTCCACCGGACACTGTGTGCACCCGCTCCCTGAATCCGTGCTGTCTATGGAAAAAGTCTCCGCCGAGCCTATCGCGCCGGGGACGGCGGTCCGCACCGGATCACCCCTTGCCCGCACCCGAGTTGTCCATGACGATTGTACGGAGTGCATACGCTTCAGTACGCTCCGTGTTCCATGCGCAGTCATCAGCCCGACGGCACCGAGGTGCACGGCAATCTCCCGCTGGAGCTCGACGGCTTCGTGGGCCGGCGCGCGGAACTCTCGGCACTGGCACGCGCGCTCGACACCGCACGGCTGGTGACGGTGACGGGACCCGGCGGCATCGGGAAGTCACGGCTCGCGGCACGGGCGGCGGGGGGCCGGTGCGCGCCGCCCGACGGGGTGTGGCGCGTGGAGCTGGCCGCCGTACGCGATCCGGAGTTCGTCGACTACGCCGTCACGGAGGCGCTGGGTCTGACGGACCACACCACGCGGTCGCCCCGCGAGACGCTCCTGGCCCACCTGGCCGGGCGTCGGCTCCTGTTGGTCCTGGACGGTTTCGAGCATCTGGTGGAAGCGTGCGCGGCCCTGGTCGTGGACCTGCTGGGGCGGGTGCCGGGTCTGGCCGTCCTCGCGGTGGGGCGCCGGCCGCTGGCCGTCGCCGGGGAGCGGGTCTTCGCGCTGGGTCCGCTGGACGAGGACGAGGCCGTCGAGCTGTTCGCGGAGCGGGCCGGTCGGCAGGGGGTGACGGCCGGGGACGATCCGCGGACACGGGAGCTGTGCCGGCGCCTGGACGGCATCCCGCTGGCGATCGAACTGGCCGCGGGCCGGCTGGGGGCCCTGTCCCCCGGGCAGTTGCTGGAGCGGCTCGACGACCGGTTCCGGCTGCTGACGGGCGGCGGCCGGGACACGCTCGCCCGCCATCGGACGCTGCGCACGGCGATCGGCTGGAGCCATGAACTGTGCACCCCCGAGGAGCGGTTGCTGTGGTCACGGCTGTCGGTGTTCGCGGGACAGTTCGACCTGGAGGCCGCGGAGTACGTGTGCAGCGGCGGCGGGCTGCACTCCGACGACGTCCTCGACGTGCTGTCCGCGCTGCTCGCCCAGTCGGTGGTGGCCCGCGAGGAGACCGCGACCGGCGTGCGCTACCGGATGCTGGACACGGTCCGGGCGTACGGCGCCGAGTGGCTGGAGGCGACGGGCGACGCGGTGCGGCTACGCCGGCGGCACCGCGACTGGTACGTGGGCCTGGCCACCTGGTGCGAGCTGGACTGGTTCTCGCCGCGCCAGAACGAGGTGGCCGCGCGCATCGAGACCGAGCTGCCGAACCTGCGGTGCGCCCTGGAGTACTGCCTGACCGAGCCGGACGGGGCGGAACTGGCCCGGCATCTCGCGGGCTCCCTCTGGTTCTGCTGGGTCGGCTGCGGCCGGCTCTCGGAGGGGCGGCACTGGCTGGAGCGCAGCGTCGAACTGGAGCCGGGGCATGAGGACGCCCGTCTGAAGGCCCTGTGGGTCCTCGGCTATGTGGCGATCCTCCAGGGCGACACCGTGGCCGCGCTGTCGGCGCTGCACGAGTGCCGCAAGGAGGCGGAGCGGTCCGCGAACGCGACGGCGGTGGCGTACGCCGAGCACCGCACCGGCTGTCTGGCGCTCGTGTCGGACGACATGCCCCGCGCGGAGCGGCTGCTGCGCTCGTCGCTGGAGCGCTACCAGGAGATCGGCGAGCTCAACAGCAATGTGCTGATGGGCCAGGTCGAGCTGGCGATGGCCCGCGCCTTCCTGGGCGATCTGCCGGAGGCGGTGGGGCTGTGCGAGGACGTGCGCCGGGTGTGCGAGGACCACGGCGAGCGGTGGGCCCGGTCGTACGCGCTGTACGTCCTGGCGTACGCGGCCTGGCGCGAGGGGGACCCGGCACGCGCGCGTGAGCTGCTCACCGACTGTCTGACCTGCGCGCACGCCTTCCACGACCTGCTGGGCTCGGTGCTGTCGATCGAGCTCCTCGCCCTGGTCACGGTGACCCAGGGCGATCCGGCCGAGGCCGCGGTGCTCCAGGGCGCGGCGGCCTCGCTGTGGCCGTCGGTGGGCCTGCCCCTGTTCGGCTCGGCCTACTACAACGCCCCGCACGAGCTGTGCGAGGCGACCGTCCGGGAGCGACTGGGCGACCAGCGGTACGAGGAGTGCGTACGGCAGGGCCGGGCGCTCGGGCGGGAGGCCGCGGTGGCCAGGGCGCTGGGCCGGGCCCGTCCGCTCGACGGGCTGCCGGCGCCGCGGGAGTCCGTGCGGCCCGCCGAGGTGTCCCGCGACATGCAACGGCCCGCCGCCTCGCCCACCCGGAAGGGCGGGGAGACGGCGGGCTGAAGTGGTGCGGGTGCTACGGCCTGCCGGTGATCAGCGGGCGTAGTACTCGACGACGAGCTGCTCGTCGCAGATCACCGGGATCTCCTTGCGGTTCGGCTCGCGGTCCAGGCGGAACGCCAGGGCGCCGAGGTTCACCTGGAGGTAGCGCGGGGTCTCACCGTCGGGGGCGAAGCCACCGGCGCGGGCGACCTCGAACAGCGTCTTGCTGCGGCTGCGCTCGCGGACCATCACGACGTCGTCGGGACGGACACGGAAGGACGGCTTGTCGACCTTCTGGCCGTTGACCTCGATGTGGCCGTGGACGACCATCTGCCGGGCCTGGTAGATCGTGCGGGCGATGCCCGAACGCAGGACCAGCGCGTCGAGACGACGCTCGAGCTCGATGATCAGGGCCTCACCGGTCTTGCCCTGAACCTTGGAGGCACGCTCGTAGGCGCGGACGAGCTGACGCTCGGACACGTCGTACTGCGCACGCAGACGCTGCTTCTCGAGCAGACGGACCTTGTAGTCCGAGTTCTGCTTGCGGCCACGGCCGTGCTCACCCGGGGGGTAGGGACGGGCCTCGAAGTACTTGACGGCCTTCGGGGTCAGCGCGATGCCGAGGGCACGCGACTTCTTGACCTTGGGGCGGGACTGGTTCGCCACGATCTCTCATCTCTTGGTGTTCGGCTCGTCAGAGTTATGGGAGGTCGCATCCGCAGCCGGGGAAACCCGCCGGGTCCTCGCGAGGACCTGATGGGCAGCCGCTCCCTGGTCTGGGCACATACGTGCAGCACGCGAGTGGCCCACCGACCGGGTCCGTCGTAGGACGGGGGGTGGTGGGCTGCCCGCGACACCTTTCGAACGGTGCGCGACGCTCCTGGAACCCGCTGGGGGTTCCGGCTGACCGTCCCGTTCTGACTGCACGGGACACAGCACTTCGAGGGATTCTACAGGCTGCTCAGGACCGCTTGCGACCGAGGTGCTTGCGGGTCCACTCCACGGCGTCCGCGTACCGGGCCTCGGCGCCGTGCCGGGTGGGTTCGTAGTACTCGCGGTCCTTGATGGCGTCCGGGGCGTACTGCTGCTCGGCGATCCCCTCGGGCAGGTCGTGCGGGTAGACGTACCCCTGCGCGTGCCCGAGTTTGGCGGCGCCCTTGTAGTGCCCGTCGCGCAGGTGCGGCGGGACCGGACCGGCGAGCCCCTTGCGCACGTCCTCCATGGCGGCGCCGATCGCCGTGGTCGCGGCGTTGGACTTCGGGGCCAGGGCGAGGGCGATGGTGGCGTGGCTCAGCGTCAGCGCGGCCTCCGGGAAGCCGATCATGGCGACGGCCTGGGCGGCGGCGACGGCTGTGGGCAGTGCGGTGGGGTCCGCGAGGCCGATGTCCTCGCTGGCCGAGATCATCAGGCGGCGGGCGATGAAGCGCGGATCCTCGCCGGCCTCGATCATGCGGGCCAGGTAGTGCAGGGCCGCGTCGACGTCGGAGCCCCTGATCGACTTGATGAGGGCGCTGGCCACGTCGTAGTGCTGGTCGCCGTCGCGGTCGTACTTCACGGCCGCGCGGTCGACCGTCTCCTCCAGTGTGGTGAGGGAGATCTCCGGCTCGCCCTTGTCGAGCGCGGCGCCGGCGGCGGCCTCCAGGGCGGTCAGGGCGCGGCGGGCGTCACCGCCGGCGATCCGCAGGAGGTGGTCCTCGGTGTCCTCGGGGAGGGTGACGGCGTCCTTCAGACCCCGCTCGTCGCTCAGCGCCCGCTTGAGGAGTCCTCTGAGGTCGTCGTCGGTGAGGGGTTCGAGGGTCAGCAGGAGGGAGCGGGACAGCAACGGGGAGATGACCGAGAAGTAGGGGTTCTCGGTGGTCGCCGCGATCAGGGTCACCCAGCGGTTCTCCACCGCGGGGAGCAGGGAGTCCTGCTGGGCCTTGCTGAAGCGGTGGATCTCGTCGAGGAAGAGGACGGTCTCCTTGCCGAAGCCACCGGTGGCGCGGCGGGCGCCGTCGATGACCGCGCGGACCTCCTTGACGCCGGCGGTGATCGCGGAGAGCTCCACGAAACGCTTGTTGGTGGCCTTGGAGACGACGTACGCCAGGGTGGTCTTGCCGGTGCCGGGCGGGCCCCAGAGGATCACCGAGGAGGGTCCGGCGGGACCGCCGCTGCCCTCTCCGACGAGTCGGCGCAGCGGTGAGCCGGGCTTGAGCAGGTGCTGCTGGCCCACCACCTCGTCGAGGGTGCGCGGGCGCATCCGGACCGCCAGGGGGCTGCCTGCCGGGTCCTTCTCCTGGCGCTCTTCCGCCGCGGCGGTGAACAGATCGGGCTCCACGTTCAAAACCCTATGTCACCGCACTGACAACGCACCGGGGCCTCAGGCCCAGAGGCTGGAGCCCCAGCGGGTCAGGATCATCATCGCGATGATGCCGCAGTGGGTGACCGGCAGGACCCAGGTGAACTCGGAGAGGAAGCGCTTGAGCCAGCCCGGGGACGCCAGCAGGTCGTTGCGGATGTTGAACGAGGTGACGTACCAGAACATGGTGATCGTGGCGACCCAGGCCAGCGAGCACCACAGGCACAGGGCGTTGATCCGGTACAGCGACTGGAACTGGAGCCAGGTGACGAAGGCCACGCCGAAGAGCGTGCCGAAGTTGAAGGTGAGCCAGTACCAGCGCGGGAAGGTGGCGCGGGCCAGCAGGCTCATGCCGACGCAGATCACGATGCCGTAGGCGACCAGGCCCAGCATCGGGTTGGGGAACCCGAAGGCGGCGGCCTGCTTGCTCTCCATGACGCTGCCGCAGGAGACGATCGGGTTCAGGGAGCAGCTCGGCGTGAACGTCTTGCCGCTGACCTTCCCCTCGAGGATCTTGAACTTGTCGATCGTGATGACCCACGCGGCGAGCAGACCGGCGGCGCCGGTGATCACCAGCAGCAGCGCGAAGGCACGGCTGCCGCCCACGGTCCGGGGCGCGGCACCCGCGCTCGCCGACGAGGGCTCGGGCTCCGTGGAGACGTCTTTCACTGTGGTCTTGCTCATCACGCCGATCCGTCTGCTTGAGAGTTGGACCTTCTTCGGGCAGGGGCCATTGTGCCGCACGCGGGGGCTTGTCCACCGTTCGGTGGACATAAGGAAGTACGCGCGGTGGTCCCCGAGCGTTCGGTTCCGGCCGAGGCTCAAGGGCATGGCCACACACGCGAACGAACCGGCGGTGGACGTTCGAGGACTGCGCAAGCGCTACGGCGACGTGACCGCGGTCGACGGGATCGATCTCGGTATCCGCCGGGGCGAGGTCTTCGGCCTGCTCGGACCCAACGGCGCGGGCAAGAGCACGACCGTGGAGATCCTCCAGGGCAACCGGGACCGGGACGCCGGCGAGGTGCTGGTGCTCGGCGCGGACCCGGCGCACGGCACGCGCGCGTGGCGATCCCGTGTGGGAATCGTCTGGCAGGACGAATCCGCGCCCGCCGAGTTGACGGTCGCGGAGACCGTCCGGCATTTCGCCCGCTACTACCCGCGGCCGCGCGATCCCGAGGAGGTCATCGCCCTGGTGGGCCTGGAGGCCAGGGCCGGCAGCCGGATCAAGGCCCTGTCGGGCGGGCAGCGCCGGCGCCTGGACGTGGCGCTCGGCGTGATCGGCGACCCCGAACTGCTGCTCCTGGACGAGCCGACGACCGGTTTCGACCCGGCGGCCCGGCGGCGGTTCTGGGAGCTGATCCGCAAGCTGTCCGCCGAGGGCACCACGATCCTGCTCACCACGCACTACCTGGAGGAGGCCGAGGCGCTCGCCGACCGGCTGGCCGTCGTCTCGCGGGGCAGGGTGGTCGCCGAGGGCGAGCCGGCCGTGCTGCGGGAACGGCACGGCACCGGTGCCACCGTCGAGTGGACCGGCCCCGACGGCGGCCCGCGCGCGGTGCACACGGACACCCCGACCAGGACGGTCGCCGAGCTGGCGAGTCGCTTCGACGGCGAGATCCCGGGGCTCCGGGTCCGCCGACCCACGCTGGAGGACGTCTATCTCCGGCTCACGGGACAGGAGGACGTGTGATGACCAGGGACACGCACCGGCACGTCGAGGCGCGGCTGCCCGGGGCGTGGGGGCTCGGACTCCGACGGGGCGCCCTGGAGATCAGGCTGTTCTTCCGCCAGCGCGACCACGTGGTGTTCACCTTCGCCTTCCCGGTGGTCCTCCTGTTCCTGTTCGCGTCGATCTTCAGCGACGACGTGGAAGGAGCGGGCATCAAGGCGTCGCAGCTCTACGTGCCCGCGATGATCGCCGCCGGCATCATGTCGACGAGCTTCCAGTCGCTCGGCGTCTCGATCGCCGTGGAGCGGGACGAGAAGGTGCTGCGCCGGCTGCGCGGGACGCCGATGCCCCCGGCGGCGTACTTCCTCGGCAAGATCTGGCTGGTTCTCGTCACCGGCGTCCTGGAGACGGTGATCCTGCTGCTCGTCGGCACCACGCTGTACGACGTCCCGCTGCCCTCGGACGCCGGCAGGTGGTTCGCCCTCGTCTGGATCTTCGTGCTCGGTCTCACGGCGTGCGCGCTGCTCGGCATCGCGATCGGTTCGGTGCCCAGGTCCGGCAAGAGCGCGAGCTCCGTGGTCGTCCTGCCCTTCCTGGTCCTGCAGTTCGTCTCCGGGGTGTACATCGCGATCGACACGATCCCCGGCTGGATGCTGGACATCGGCGCGGTGTTCCCGCTGAAGTGGATGTGCCAGGGGCTGCGCGGGGTGTTCCTGCCGGACTCGGCACAGGTCCTGGAGCCCGCCGGCGGCTGGGAGTTCGGGCGCACCGCCCTGGTGCTGGGGGTGTGGTGCGTCGGAGGATTGCTGCTGTGTCTGCTGACCTTCCGGTGGAAGAACCGGCGCGAGGGATGAGGGGTCCGGCGGACGCCCCGGGCGCGTACTCCTGGGACCGCTCCTTCCGGCTCTGGGACACCTACTTCGCCCTGATCTGGCTGGCCACCCTGGTATTCGTGCTGGGTACGGCCCACCCAGGCCGGTCGGTCCGCGTCACGGCGGCGGCGCTGCTGGTACCGCTGGTCCCGCTGTTCGTACGGGTCGGGCGCCCCCTGCTCCGGCAGGATCCGCCCGACGCGCGCGCGGCCCTCACCTACCTCGGCGCGATGATGGCGCTGTTCCTGCCGTCGGCGGTCCTGGTCGGCGAGACCCGGCTGATGACCTTCGCCCTGGTGCCCCAGTGCTTCATGACCCTGCGGATGCGGTGGGCGCTGACCGCCGTGGCCGTGATCAACCTCGTGCCGGTGCTGGGCTGGGCCCTGGTGTGGTGGCCGGGCGACCGGGACGTCTTCTACAACGGCCTGTTCGCCGTGGTCACCCTGGTCTTCTCGGTCGTCGTCGGCAGCTATGTCGTCCGGATCATCGAGCAGAGCCAGGAACGGGCGGCCCTGATCGCCGAGTTGGACACCAGTCGGCACGAGGTCGCGCGGCTGTCGGCGGCGCACGGGGCGCTGGCCGAGCGGGAGCGGATGGCCCGGGAGATCCACGACACCCTCGCCCAGGGCTTCACCAGCCTGCTGATGCTGGTCCAGGCCGTCGAGGCCGAGCTCGACCACGACGTCCCGCAGGCCCGCCGTCATCTGGCCCTGATGGACGAGACGGCCCGGCTCAACCTCGCCGAGGCACGGGCCCTGGTCGCCGACGGCACCCCCGCCGACCTGGAGGGGGCGACGCTGCCGGACGCCCTGTTCCGGCTGGCGGCCCGGCACTCCGCGAAGCTGGAGGTGACCGGACCGGTCCGGTCACTGCCCGCGGGCCCCGAGGTCGTCGCCCTGCGCACCTGCCAGGAGGCGCTGACGAACTGCCGTAAGCACGCGGGGAGTTCGGCAGCGGTGGGAATCGGCCTGACCTACGCCGACGACGGGCTCACCGTCTGCGTACGGGACGACGGTCACGGCTTCGACCCGGGGGCCGTCCATGACGGCTACGGTCTGGCCGGGCTCCGCGCCCGCGCCGCCGAGGTCGGCGGGACGGTCCGGGTGCACAGCGCGCCCGGCACCGGCACCACGGTCACCGTCCGTCTGCCCGTACCGGCACCGAGGAGTCGTTCATGATCCGGATCGTCCTGGCCGACGACCACCCCGTCGTACGGGAGGGCCTGCGGGCCATGCTGACGGCCGAGCCGGACCTGGAGGTGGTCGCCGACGTCTCCAGCGGACCGCAGGCGGAGGCGCTGGCCGCGGAACTGCGGCCCGACATCGTGCTGATGGACCTGCGGATGCCGGGCGGCTCGGGCGTGGAGTCGATCGTGCGGATGACGAAGGCGGGGCTGCCCTGCCGGGTGATCGTCCTGACGACGTACGACACGGACCGGGACATCCTGCGGGCCGTGGAGGCGGGGGCGGCCGGCTACCTCCTGAAGGACCTGCCCCGCGCCGAACTGGCCCGGTCGGTACGGGCCGCCGCACGCGGCGAGACGGTCCTGGCGCCCACGGTCGCCGCCCGCCTGGTCGACCGACTGCGCACCCGGCCGGAACGGCCCCGGCTCTCGGAGCGGGAGACGGCGGTGCTGCGCCTGGTGGCGGAGGGCTGCACGAACGCGGAGATCGGACGCAGGCTGTTCATCGGCGAGTCGACGGTGAAGACCCATCTCCTGCGCGCCTTCGCCAAGTTGGGCGTCGACGACCGGACGGCCGCGGTGACCTGCGCCATGCGGTTCGGACTGCTGGAGTGAGGGGACACCGGCCCCCTCACTCCGTCGCGCTCAGCCCAGTCGGGACTCCAGCTCCGCCACGATCTCGTTGACCCCGATCGCCGACTGCTCGCCGGACTCCATGTCCTTGAGCTGTACGACACCCTCGGCGAGGTCGCGTTCACCGGCCACGATCGTGTAGCGGGCGCCGCTGCGGTTGGCGTTCTTCATGGCGCCCTTGAGGCCCTTGCCGCCGTAGGAGAAGTCCGCCGCGATGCCCAGCTTGCGCAGTTCGGTGACCTTCGTGAAGAGGATCCGCCGGGCCTCCTCCCCCAGCGGCACCGCGAACACGCTGGTCGCGGAGGGGAGTTCGAGCTCGACGCCCTCCGCCTCCAGGGCGAGGACCGTGCGGTCGACGCCGAGGGCCCAGCCGACGGACGGCAGCGCGGGGCCGCCGATCATCTCCGACAGGCCGTCGTAGCGGCCGCCGCCGCCCACCGCGGACTGGGAGCCCAGACCGTCGTGGACGAACTCGAAGGTCGTACGGGTGTAGTAGTCGAGGCCGCGCACCAGCTTCGGGTCGTCCTCGAAGACCACGCCCGCCGCGGTGATCAGCTCACGGACCTCCTCGTGGTACGCCTTGCAGGCGTCGCAGAGGTAGTCCCGCAGCAGCGGGGCGTCGCCGAGCTGCTTCTGGACCGACTCGCGCTTGTCGTCGAGGACGCGCAGCGGGTTGATGTCCGCCCGGCGCAGGGTGTCCTCGTCGAGGTCCAGGCCGCGCAGGAAGTCCTGGAGCGCGGCCCGGTACACCGGCCGGCACTCCTTGTCGCCCAGGCTGTTGAGCAGGATGCGGAAGTTCCTGAGGCCCAGCGAGCGGTACGCCTGGTCGGCCAGGATGATCAGCTCGGCGTCGAGGGCCGGGTCCTCCGCGCCGATCGCCTCGGCGCCGACCTGCGAGAAGTGCCGGTAACGGCCCTTCTGCGGGCGCTCGTAGCGGTAGTACGAGCCGGAGTACCAGAGCTTGACCGGCAGGTTGCCGGTCTTGTGCAGGTTGGCCTCCAGCGCCGCGCGCAGCACGGAGGCGGTGCCCTCGGGGCGCAGGGCGAGCCGGTCGCCGCCCTTGGTCTCGAAGGCGTACATCTCCTTGGTGACGATGTCGGTCGACTCACCGACACCGCGCGCGAACAGTTCGACGTTCTCGAAGCCGGGCGTCTCGACGTAGCCGTAGCCGGAGGTGCGCAGCGGTGCGGCGATCGCCTCGCGGACGGCCAGGTACGTGGCGCTGTCCGGCGGGATCAGGTCGTACGTGCCCTTGGGGGCCTGAAAGGTGCTCACGAAGTCTCTCGTCACATTCCTCGTCGGGGGGCCTCGGAGGCTCCCTGGCCGGCGGCCACTTCCCGCAGGTACGGGTTGGTGGCGCGCTCCTGGCCGATGGTCGTCTGGGGGCCGTGGCCGGACAGCACCACGGTCGAGTCGTCGAGCGGCAGGCACACGCGGGCCAGCGAGTCGAGCATCTCGGCCATGTCACCGCCGGGCAGGTCGGTGCGTCCGATGGAGCCGGCGAACAGCAGATCCCCGGAGAAGAACACGGACGGGATCTCCGCGGTCTCGGGCATCCGGAAGGTCACCGACCCCTTGGTATGGCCCGGCGCGTGCGCGACGGACAGCTCCAGGCCCGCGAGCTCCAGCTTGGCGCCGTCGGTCAGCTCCTTGACGTCGTCCGGCTCCCCCACGGTGATCTCGCCCATGAGCGGCATCCCGACGGAACGCCCCAGACCCATCGAGGGGTCCTTCATCATGTAGCGGTCCTCGGGGTGGATCCACGCGGGTACCCCGTGCGCCCCGCACACCGGGACGACCGAGGCCACGTGATCGATGTGGCCGTGGGTGAGGACGACGGCGACGGGCCTGAGCCGATGCTTTCTCAGTGCTTCCTCGACGCCTTCGGCGGCCTGGTGGCCGGGGTCGATGATCACGCACTCCTCACCGGCGGCGGGGGCGACGAGATAACAGTTCGTCCCCCAGGCCCCGGCGGGGAACCCGGCAATGAGCACGATCGTCCTCGGTTTGTGTCGGTACGGGCGGTCTTCCGGGCGGCTGCCCCAGTGGTCAGAGCCTACCGGCGCTGCCGATTCCTCAGCGAACCCATATACGGTACGGGGCACACGCAGGCGGCTGCACAGGACGCATGCGTACCGGTCGGCGGACGAGACGCATGAGGAGACAACCCCGTGGTCACCCAGGAACAGCGGAAGCGGCAGCTCGCGCGGGAGAAGTTCTTGCGGCAGCAGCAGCGGCGCACGGCCGCGCGCCGCAAGGCCCGTGTACGCAACTCTGTGATCGCGTCGGTGCTCGGCGTGATCCTGGTGGGCAGCCTGGCGCTCTACACCTCCGGGGTCATGAAGGACGACGACAAGGCCAACGCGAGCGCGGAGGCGACGCCGAGCGCGCAGGCCACCAGCAAGGCGCCGGACCCGTGCGAGAAGGCGGCCGCCGGCAAGGTCAAGACGGAGACCTGGAAGAAGGAGCCGGCGATGTCCATCGACAAGTCGGCCAAGTACACCCTGAACCTCGCGACGACCTGCGGTGAGATCGGCATAGCACTGAAGGCGTCGGCGGCCCCGCACACCGTGAACTCGTTCGACTTCCTCGCGGGCAAGGGCTTCTTCGACCACACCAAGTGCCACCGGCTCACCACCAACGGCATCTACGTCCTGCAGTGCGGCGACCCGACGGGCTCCGGCAGCGGCGGACCGGGCTACACCATCCCGGACGAGAACCTGAAGGACAAGAGCCTCAAGAGCAACGTGTACCCGGCGGGCACCGTGGCCATGGCGAACACCGGCCAGGCGCACACCGGCGGCAGCCAGTTCTTCCTCGTCTACCAGGACAGCCAGCTCCCCCCGAGCTACACCCCGTTCGGCACCATCTCGGAATCCGGTATGAAGGTGCTGAAGAAGATCGCCGCGGCCGGTGAGAGCACCGGAGCGGGCGACGGCGCGCCGAACGCGACCGTCGTGATCAACAAGGCGACCGTCACCAAATCCTGACCGCCAAGTGCGAAATTTCGGTCGCGCGGGATGCGGACAGGCAACCCGCCGGTCGCCTATGTTGGCCGTGACGAAACTGTGGACGATGCCCGGGGGCGAGGAAGCCTCCCGCAGGCATCATGTGGAGGAGGCGCTGTGAGCAGCGACCCGTGGGGCCGCGTCGACGAGACGGGGACCGTGTACGTGCGTACGGCCGACGGCGAGCAGGTCGTCGGTTCCTGGCAGGCCGGCTCCCCCGAGGAAGCCCTGGCCTACTTCGAGCGCAAGTACGAGGGCCTGGTTGTCGAGATCGGCCTCCTCGAGAAGCGAGTCAAGACCACCGACCTGTCGGCGAAGGACGCTCAGGCGGCCATCGACCACATCCGCGAGCAGGTCGACGCGCATCACGCGGTCGGCGACCTGGACGCGCTCAAGGTGCGGTTGGACAAGCTCGTGGCGACCGTCGACAAGCGTCGTGAGGAGCGCAAGCAGCAGCGCGCGAAGCAGTCCGACGAGGCCCGGCACGCCAAGGAGGCGCTGGTCGTCGAGGCGGAGGAGCTGGCCCAGTCCGACCAGTGGCGGGCCGCCGGTGAGCGGCTGCGCGCGCTGGTGGACACCTGGAAGGGTCTGCCGCGCCTGGACCGCAAGTCGGACGACGAGCTGTGGCACCGCTTCTCGCACGCCCGCTCGGCGTTCTCCAAGCGCCGCAAGGCCCACTTCGCGTCGCTGGACGCGCAGCGCGAGGAGGCCCGCAGGACCAAGGAGCGGCTGGTCGGCGAGGCCGAGGCGCTGTCCGGGTCGACGGACTGGGGTCCGACGGCCGCGCGGTACCGCGAGCTGATGGCCGAGTGGAAGGCCGCGGGCCGCGCCCAGCGCGAGCACGAGGACGACCTGTGGAACCGCTTCCGCGGCGCCCAGGACGTGTTCTTCGCCGCCCGCAGCTCGGTCTTCGCCGAGCGGGACGCCGAGCAGACCGAGAACCTCAAGCTGAAGGAGGAGCTGGCCGAGGAGGCCGAGAAGCTCCTGCCGATCGGCGACCTCAAGAGCGCCCGTGCCACCTTCCGTGCGATCAACGAGCGCTGGGAGGCCATCGGCCACGTCCCGCGGGACTCCCGGCCGAAGGTCGAGGGCCGGATGCACGCCGTCGAGCGGGCTCTCCAGGAGGCCGAGGAGACCGAGTGGCGCCGGACCAACCCGGAGGCACGCGCGCGTGCCGCCGGTCTGACCGGCCAGCTCCAGGCCGCCGTGGACAAGCTCAGGGGCCAGATCGAGCAGGCCCGCGCCCAGGGCAACAACGCCAAGGCCGACAAGCTGGAGCGTGAGCTGGAGGGCCGCCAGGCGCTCCTGGACCAGGCGCTCAAGGGCCTGCAGGAGTTCGGCGGCTGACCAGGCCGTACAGCCGAAAGGGCCCCGGTTTTCCCGGGGCCCTTTCGCATGTCCGCTACGACCGGTTCCGCGCCGAGGTCACGCGGTAGACGTCGTACACGCCCTCCACGCCCCTGACCGCCTTCAGGACGTGGCCGAGGTGCTTCGGGTCGCCCATCTCGAAGGTGAAGCGGGAGGTGGCGACGCGGTCGCGGGAGGTCTGGACGGCCGCGGAGAGGATGTTGACGTGCTGGTCGGACAGGACGCGGGTGACGTCGGAGAGGAGCCGGGAGCGGTCCAGGGCCTCGACCTGGATGGCGACCAGGAAGACCGAGGACTGCGTGGGCGCCCACTCCACCTCGAGGATGCGCTCCGGCTCACGGGACAGTGACTCGACGTTGACGCAGTCGCTGCGGTGAACCGATACGCCACTACCCCGGGTGACGAAACCGATGATCGGGTCACCGGGGACGGGGGTGCAGCAGCGGGCCAGCTTGACCCACACGTCCTCGACGCCCTTGACGATCACGCCCGGGTCAGCGCTGGAGCGCCGCTTGCGGCCGCGGCCGCGGCTCGGCGGGACCGACTCGTCGATCTCCTCGGTGGCCGCCTCCTCGCCGCCGAGCGCCTGGACGAGCTTCTGCACGATGTTCTGCGCGGAGACATGGCCCTCGCCGATCGCCGCGTACAGCGCGGAGATGTCGGAGTACCGCATCTCGTGCGCGAGCGTCACGAGGGAGTCGCCGGTGAGGATGCGCTGGATCGGCAGGTTCTGCTTGCGCATCGCGCGGACGATGGCGTCCTTGCCCTGCTCGATCGCCTCGTCGCGGCGCTCCTTGGAGAACCAGGCGCGGATCTTGTTGCGGGCCCTCGGCGACTTGACGAAGTTCAGCCAGTCCCGGGACGGTCCGGCGCCGGGGGCCTTGGACGTGAAGACCTCGACGAGGTCGCCGTTGTCGAGGGTCGACTCCAGCGGTACGAGGCGGCCGTTGACGCGGGCTCCTATGGTGCGGTGGCCCACCTCGGTGTGCACCGCGTACGAGAAGTCCACCGGGGTGGCCCCGGCCGGCAGCGCTATGACGTCGCCCTTGGGGGTGAAGACGAAGACCTCGTTGCGGGAGAGGTCGAAGCGCAGGGACTCCAGGAACTCGCCGGGGTCCTCGGTCTCCTTCTGCCAGTCGAGGAGCTGGCGCAGCCATGCCATGTCGTTGAGGTGGTCGTCCTTGCCGGTGGTCCTCGGCTGGTCGGAGCGGACCTTGGAGGTGCCGGCGACGGCCTCCTGCTTGTACTTCCAGTGCGCGGCGATGCCGTACTCGGCGCGGCGGTGCATGTCGAAGGTGCGGATCTGGAGCTCGACCGGCTTGCCGTTGGGCCCGATGACCGTCGTGTGCAGCGACTGGTACATGTTGAACTTGGGCATCGCGATGTAGTCCTTGAACCGCCCCGGAACCGGGTTCCAGCGGGCGTGGACGGTGCCCAGCGCCGCGTAGCAGTCGCGGACGGTGTCGACGAGGACGCGGATGCCGACCAGGTCGTAGATCTCCGCGAAGTCACGGCCGCGGACGATCATCTTCTGGTAGACGCTGTAGTAGTGCTTCGGGCGGCCGGTGACGGTGGCCTTGATCCGGGCCGCGCGCAGGTCGGACTGCACCTCGTCGGTCACTATGGCCAGGTACTCGTCACGCTTGGGCGCCCGCTCGGCCACCAGTCGTACGATCTCGTCGTACATCTTGGGATAGAGGATCGCGAAGGCGAGGTCCTCCAGCTCCCACTTGATGGTGTTCATGCCGAGGCGGTGGGCGAGCGGAGCGTAGATCTCCAGCGTCTCGCGCGCCTTCTTCTCCTGCTTCTCGCGCTTGAGGTAGCGCATGGTGCGCATGTTGTGCAGGCGGTCGGCGAGCTTGATGACCAGGACGCGCGGGTCCTTGGCCATGGCGACGACCATCTTGCGCACGGTCTCGGCCTGCGCGGCCTCGCCGAACTTGACCTTGTCCAGCTTGGTGACGCCGTCGACGAGCAGGGCGACCGAGTCGCCGAAGTCGCGGCGGAGCTGGTCGAGGCCGTACTCGGTGTCCTCGACGGTGTCGTGCAGCAGCCCGGCCATCAGGGTCGCGGGGTCCATGCCGAGCTCGGCGAGGATCGTCGTCACCGCGAGGGGGTGCGTGATGTACGGGTCGCCGCTCTTGCGCTTCTGGCCGCGGTGCCAGCGCTCGGCGACCTGGTAGGCCTTCTCGATCTGGCGCAGGGTCGCCGTCTCGATCTTCGGGTCGTTGCTGCGCACTATCCGCAGCAGGGGCTCCAGTACCGGGTTGTACGGGTTGGAGCGCTGGACGCCGAGCCGGGCGAGCCGGGCGCGGACGCGGTTGGAGGAGCCGGTGCGGGCGGGCTGGCCCGTGTTCGCGCGGACCGCCGGGGTGGCGGGCTCGGGGGAGGCCGGTTTGGGCCGGGGCGGTTCGGCCGGCTTGTCGACGGGCGCGGACTGGGCGTGCTCGACCGGCCCGCGGGCGTCGTTCGTCGCGGTCTTCGCGTCCGGCGCGAGCTTCGCCGCGGGCGCCGAGGCGGGCTCGGGCTTGGCGGCGGTCAGTGGCTGGGCCTCGTCTGGCAAGAGGACTCCTCGTGCGCGATCCGGGTCCCCCGGTCAGGCTCCGGAGAACCCATGGTAGCGATCCTGCGCCCCGGGATCGCCTGCAGGCCGATGTGAGGGACGTCTACCTCTGGAACACGCGGGACTGCTGTCGGCATTCCGGCGAGTGGAGGAACCGTGAGGGGCGCGGGAAACCACGCGACCAGCCACGACGGCGTGGCAGCCGTCACGGCACCCGGCCCGTTCATGCGAAACGGCCGTCCCGGTGTTCCGGAACGGCCGTTCTCGTACGCACTGCCGGGTCAGACCACGAGCAGGGCCTCCAGCGGAGCACCGGCCAGCGCCGGCTCCAGACGGGCCCGCCCGCCCAGGAAGCCCAGCTCCATCAGGACCGCGAGGCCCGACACCTCGGCACCCGCCCGGCGGATCAGCTCGATCGAGGCCTCGGCCGTGCCGCCGGTCGCCAGGACGTCGTCGACGATGAGGACACGGTCGCCCGCGGACAGGTCCTCCGCGTGCACCTCGATCTCCGCCGAGCCGTACTCCAGGTCGTACGCCTGGCTGAGGGTCGCCCCGGGGAGCTTGCCCGCCTTGCGTACGGGGATGAAGCCGAGTCCCGCGCGGACGGCGACCGGGGCGCCGAGGATGAAGCCCCGAGCCTCCAGACCGACGACCTTGGTGGCACCGGTGTTCGCGGCGATCGCCGCGAGCGCGTCGGTGAGCGCGGTGAACGCCGCCGGGTCCGCCAGGAGCGGGGTGATGTCCTTGAACATCACGCCCGGCTCCGGGTAGTCGGCCACATCGCGGATGCGGCTGAGCAGCAGATCCTCGATGTCGGTCATCGGCGCTTCCCCGAGGGGCGGCCGCGGCCACGGCCCCGGGACGCGGGCTGGGTGCGCGGACCGACGACCGCGTGGGCGGTGTCGTCGTCCGGCTCGTCGTCGGAGACGGGACGGGCGTCGGTCGTCTCCTCCTCCTCGACGGACGCCTGGGCGCGCTTGGCCAGGACCCGCTTCTTGAGGGCCTTCATCGCCGGCTCGCGCTCCTTGAGGTCGGCGACGAGCGGGGTGGCGATGAAGATCGAGGAGTAGGCACCGGCGGCGAGACCCACGAACAGCGACAGCGAGATGTCGTTGAGGGTGCCCGCGCCGAGGAAGCCGCCACCGATGAACAGCAGGCCCGCCACCGGGAGCAGCGCGACCACCGTGGTGTTGATCGAGCGCACCAGGGTGCTGTTGATCGAACGGTTGGCGATGTCGCTGTAGGTCCAGCGGGTCTGCTTGGTGATGTCCTTCGTCTGCTCCTTGAGGGAGTCGAAGACGACCACCGTGTCGTAGAGCGAGTAACCGAGGATGGTCAGCAGACCGATCACCGTGCCCGGCGTGACCTCGAAGCCGACGAGGGCGTAGATGCCGACGGTGATGGTGATGTCGTGGATCAGGGCGACGAGCGCCGCGATGGCCATGCGCCACTCGAAGGCGATCGCCAGGTAGATCACGACGAGGACCATGAAGATCGCCAGACCCTGCCAGGCCTTGTTGGCGATCTGGTCGCCCCAGCTCGGTCCGACCAGGTCGGCGGCGATGGTCTCCGGGTCGACCTTGAAGTCCTTGGCCAGGTCGGTCTTGATCTGGTCGGACTGCTGGGTGTCCATGCCGGCGATCTGGATGCGCAGCGTGCCGTTGCCGAGCTTCTGCACCACGGCGTCGTGGCCGGAGGCCTCCTTGGCGTACTCCTCGGCCTGGGAGACCGAGACGCTGGTCTTCTCGGTGGTGAAGACCGCGCCGCCCTGGAAGTCGATGCCCATGTTGAGGCCGCGTACCGCGAGGCCCACGATCGCCGTGATGGTGATCAGGATCGAGATGCCGTACCAGAGCTTGCGGTGACCGATGAAGTCGTAGCTGATCTCGCCACGGTGCAGTCGGGCGCCGATGTTGCCGAGTTTCGACATGCTCACGCCTCCTTCGTGTGGGCGGGGGCGGGGCGGCGGGTGCGGCGCAGCGGCGGCTTGGCACCCAGGCTCTTCGGGTCGAGGCCGGACCACTTGCTGCCGCTCGCGAAGAACTTGCGGCGGGCCAGCAGCGTCATGAGCGGCTTGGTGAAGAAGAAGACCACGACGACGTCGAGCACGGTGGTCAGACCGAGCGTGAACGCGAAGCCCTGGACCTTGCCGACCGTCACGATGAACAGCACCGCGGCGGCGAGGAACGACACGAAGTCGGAGACCAGGATGGTGCGCCGGGCACGCGGCCAGGCCCGCTCGACGGCGGGGCGCAGCGAGCGGCCCTCGCGGATCTCGTCCCGGATGCGCTCGAAGTACACGATGAACGAGTCCGCGGTGATACCGATCGCGACGATGGCACCGCACACGGCCGGCAGGTTCAGCGCGAAGCCGATCGTCGGGCCGAGCAGCGACATGATCACGTAGGTGAGGATGCCGGAGACGAGGAGCGAGGCCATCGCGACGAGCGACAGGCCCCGGTAGTACGCCACCAGGTAGATCACGACCAGCAGGAGGCCGATGGCACCGGCGAGGAGGCCGGCGTGGAGCTGGTCACCGCCGAGCGCCGCGGTCACGGTGGTCACGCTCTGCTCCTGGAAGGAGAGCGGGAGCGCGCCGTACGACAGCATGTTGGCGAGGTTCTGGGCCTCCTCCTGCGTGAAGCTGCCGGAGATCTGGGCGTTGCCGCCGGTGATCGAGGAGCTGACGTAGGGGCTGGAGACGACCTCGCCGTCCAGGACGATGCCGAACTCGTTCTGCGGCTGGGCGTTCTTCGCGAGCTGGCCCGTGATGTCCGCGAACTTCTTGGCGCCCTTGCTGTTGAAGGTCATGGTGACCTGCCAGCCGGCGGCGGTCTGGGTGTCGAAGACCGCCTGGGCCTTCTTGACCTCGGTGCCGTCGACGGCGGCCGGACCGAGCAGGTACTTGTACCAGACGCCGGAGATCTCGCCGCAGCCGACGGTGGTCTCGCCCGGCTTGGCGCCCTCGCCCGCGGTGGTGCGCTGGGCCTTCTTGGAGCAGTCCAGGGCGGCGTACTGGGCCTGGAGCTTGGCATCGCCGGAGGAGGTGCCGGTGCCGCCGCTGGCGGAGGCCGACGGGGAGGCGGAGCTCGACGCGCTCGCGGACGCCGACGGGGTGGAGTCGGCCTTCAGCGCGTCGGTGACGGCGCGGCCCTGCGAGGTCGCGGTGGCCGACGGGGAGGACGACGAGGTCGCCTTCTCGCCCGTGGAGCCGGACTTGCTCGCGGAGGGGCTCGGAGAGGCGGTCGAGGAGCCGCCGGCCGACGGGGTGGGCGAGGTGGCCGCGGCGCTGCCGGTGGCCTCCTGGGCCAGGACCGGACGGAAGTACAGCTTGGCGGTGGTGCCGACCTGGTCGCGGGCCTCCTTGGAGTTGGTGCCCTTGGGGATGTTCACGATGATGTTGCGATCACCCTGGGTCTGCACCTCCGCCTCGGAGACGCCCAGGCCGTTGACACGGCGGTTCATGATGTCGACCGCGGTGTCCATGTTGGCCTTGTTGATCGCGGACCCCTGGTCGGCCTTGGCCTCCAGCGTGATGCTGGTGCCTCCGGCAAGGTCGATGCCGAGGCGCGGGGTGGTGTGTCCGGAGAGGAACATTCCACCGGTGAGCGCCACGATGGCGATCAGGATCAGGGCCAGCGCGCGCCCTGGCTTGCTCTGGGCACTCGCGCTCCGGCCCCTTTTAGGTGCTGCCACCTTCTCGTACTCCCTCTCGGGCCGCTCTCGCGCCGGATCGGCGGGCGGGCGGCCATGACTGGTGTCGGGATCCCGTGCGAGCCGCGCAGGTCCGGGGCGCGCCGAGCTCGTGGCACGCGCCCCGGAGTGCGACTACTTCGCGCCGGTGTCGCCGTCGGTCTTCTTCGGCTCGTCGTCCGACTTCGCCTCGGCGGCCTCGGCGGGCGCGTCGTCGGCGGGCTCCTCGGCCGTGTCCTTCTTACCGAGGTCGACGGACTTCTCGTCGGAGGCGGCGGCAGCGTCGTCGGCGGACTCGTCGGTCTCGGTGAGGGAGGAGGCGTCGTCCGGGACGACGTCGGAGTCGGACTTCAGGTCGTGCTCGATGCCGTGGACGATGCGGTTGTACTCGTCGTCCGTCAGTACGGCACCGATGGCGTTCTTCGCGAAGAGGAGGTCCACGCCCGGGCCCGCGTCGAGGAGGACGGTGTCGTCGTTGACCTCCTTGACCGTCGCGTACATACCCCCGATCGTGCGGACGCCGCTGCCGGGCTGCATGTCGTTCCGCATGCTGGCGGCCTGCTGCTGCTTCTTCTTGGCAGACCGGGTCATCAGGAACATGGCCCCGATGAGCACGATGAACGGGAGGAGGGTCACGAGACTCACGGGTCGGAACTTCCTTCACGCGACCGCGATGGTGAGCGGCCTGATGGTTGGGGGTGTGTGCACCGCCGTCGAAGGCGGCATCGGCGGAGTCTAAGCGAGTCCGCGCGCATGGAACAACGCTCAGCATCGCACCTGGGTTCCGGACCGGGCCAATGCTTCGCCGTCACAAAGGCATCACGTCCCGAACAGGTCCTGTTGTCCGTTTCCCGTGGAGGCCGAGCGGGGCGGGGTGAGGCCGAGATGCGCCCATGCGGCGGGAGTGGCGACCCGTCCGCGCGGGGTACGGGCGAGCAGACCCTCCCGTACGAGGAAGGGCTCGGCCACTTCCTCCACGGTCTCGCGCTCCTCCCCCACCGCGACGGCGAGGGTGGACAGGCCGACCGGGCCGCCGCCGAAGAGCTTGAGCAGGGCCTCCAGGACTCCGCGGTCGAGGCGGTCGAGGCCGCGGGCGTCGACCTCGTAGACCTTGAGTGCCGCGGCGGCGATGTCGCGGGTGATGATCCCGTCGGCCTTGACCTGGGCGTAGTCGCGGACGCGGCGCAGCAGGCGGTTGGCGATACGGGGCGTGCCGCGGGAGCGCCCCGCGATCTCGGCGGCGCCGTCGGAGCCGATCTCGACGTCGAGCAGGTTGGCCGAGCGGTGGATGACGCGCTCCAGCTCGGCCGGTTCGTAGAACTCCATGTGCGCGGTGAAGCCGAAGCGGTCGCGCAAGGGGGGCGGCAGCAGGCCCGCGCGCGTGGTCGCGCCGACCAGGGTGAACGGGGGCAGCTCCAGCGGGATGGCGGTGGCGCCGGGGCCCTTGCCGACGATGACGTCGACGCGGAAGTCCTCCATCGCCATGTACAGCATCTCCTCGGCGGGCCGCGACATGCGGTGGATCTCGTCGAGGAAGAGGACCTCGCCCTCCTGGAGGGAGGACAGGATCGCGGCGAGGTCGCCGGCGTGCTGGATGGCGGGGCCGGAGGTGATGCGGATGGGGGCGCCCATCTCGGCCGCGATGATCATCGACAGGGTGGTCTTGCCGAGGCCGGGGGCGCCGGAGAGCAGGACGTGGTCGGCGGTGGCACCGCGCGCGCGTGCGGCCCGCAGGACCAGGTCGAGCTGTTCGCGGACCTTCTCCTGGCCGATGAACTCGTCCAGGTCCTTGGGGCGCAGCGCGGCCTCGACGGCCTGGTCCTCGCGGTCGGCGGACGCACCGACGAGCCGCTCGGCGGCGGTGTCGTCGGTGGTGTCGTCCCAGTTCATGTGGTGTGCCTCTGTGTCGGGTGGGTCAGCGGGCGCGGTTCAGGGTCTGGAGGGCCGCCTTCAGCAGTTGGCCGACCTGGGGGGTGCCCTCGGCCGCCTCCGCCTGCGGGGTCACGGCGGTGACGGCCTCGTCGGCCTCGCGCGTGGCGTATCCGAGGCCGATCAGGGCGGCGTGGAGTTGGTCGCGCCAGCCCTGGGTGACCGGCGCACCGATCGCGGGGGCGCCGATCGGCTCGCCGAGCCGGTCCTTGAGCTCCAGGAGCAGCTTCTGGGCGCCCTTCTTGCCGATGCCGGGCACGGCGATCAGCGCCTTCTCGTCACCGGTGGCCACCGCTCGGCGCAGCGCGTCCGGCGCGTGCACGGCCAGCATGGCCTGGGCGAGGCGCGGGCCGACCCCGCTGGCGGTCTGGAGCAGCTCGAAGACCTGGCGCTCGTCGTCGTCGACGAAGCCGTAGAGGGTGAGGGAGTCCTCGCGGACGACCAGCGAGGTGGCGAGCTTGGCGGGCTGGCCGAGGCGGAGGGTCGACAGCGTGTTCGGCGTGCACTGCACCGCCATGCCGACACCGCCGACCTCGAGCACCGCGGTGTCGGGAGCGAGTGCGGCGACTGTGCCGCTCACGAAGGCGATCATGCCGTACGGCCTTTCCGTGCTGTGGTCCGTGCTGTGGCTGTGTGCAGGGCGACGGCCTGCTGGAGTCGGTTCTGGGCGGGGGCGCGCCAGATGTGGCAGATGGCGAGCGCGAGGGCGTCGGCGGCGTCAGCCGGCTTGGGCGGTGCGTCGAGCCGCAGCAGGCGCGTGACCATGGCGCCGACCTGGGCCTTGTCGGCGCGGCCGCTGCCGGTGACGGCGGCCTTGACCTCGCTCGGGGTGTGCAGGGCGACGGGGATGCCGCGGCGGGCGGCGCACAGCATGGCGACGGCGCTGGCCTGGGCGGTGCCCATCACCGTACGGACGTTGTGCTGGCTGAACACCCGCTCCACGGCGACGAATTCGGGCCGGTGCTCGTCCAGCCACTGTTCGATGCCCTGCTCGACGGCGACGAGCCGCTGGCCCAACTCGGCGTCCGCGGGCGTGCGGACGACTCCGACGCCGATCATCGTGAGCGGCCGACCCGCGACCCCCTCGACCACGCCGACACCGCACCGCGTGAGACCGGGGTCCACCCCGAGTACCCGCACCGCGCCCCTCCTTCGATCTCCCCCGGCTTCGCTGGGGTTCCCCCAGTTCGTGCAGGCTATCGGGTGCCACCGACAACGCCCGCCAGCAACGCCCGGCAAAGCAACGGGCCGACGGGTGTGCCCCGTCGGCCCGTTGGAAGCTGAGCGGTTGGCTCAGGCGTCCACCTTCTCCATGACCTCGTCGCTGACGTCGAAGTTGGCGAAGACGTTCTGGACGTCGTCGCTGTCCTCGAGGGCGTCGATCAGTCTGAAGATCTTCCTGGCGCCCTCCTCGTCCAGCTCGACCTGCATGGTCGGGACGAAGTTGGCGTCGGCGGAGTCGTAGTCGATCCCGGCCTCCTGGAGGGCGGTGCGGACCGCGACCAGGTCGGTGGCCTCGCTGAGGATCTCGAACGACTCACCCAGGTCGTTGACCTCCTCGGCGCCCGCGTCCAGGACGGCACCGAGCACGTCGTCCTCGGTGAGCTCGCCCTTGGGGACGATCACGACGCCCTTGCGGTTGAAGAGGTACGACACCGAGCCGGGGTCGGCCATGTTGCCGCCGTTGCGGGTCATGGCGACCCGCACGTCGGAGGCGGCGCGGTTGCGGTTGTCGGTGAGGCACTCGATGAGCACCGCGACGCCGTTCGGGCCGTAGCCCTCGTACATGATCGTCTCGTAGTCGGCGCCGCCGGCCTCGAGACCGCCGCCACGCTTGATCGCGGAGTCGATGTTCTTGTTCGGAACGGACGACTTCTTCGCCTTCTGCACGGCGTCGTACAGCGTCGGATTGCCGTCCAGGTCGACGCCGCCCATGCGCGCCGCGACCTCGATGTTCTTGATCAGCTTCGCGAAGAGCTTGCCGCGCTTGGCATCGATCACGGCCTTCTTGTGCTTCGTCGTGGCCCATTTAGAGTGGCCGGACATCTGCCTGTCTCCTTCGCGTAACCCATCTCTGCAACCAACGCCTGAGATCCTACAAGGACTCCCGCGTCCGGTACGCGCGCACCATGTCGACAAAGAGGGAGTGCACGCGGTGGTCGCCGGTCAGTTCCGGGTGGAACGACGTGGCGAGCGCGTTGCCCTGGCGGACCGCGACGATGTGGCCGTCGTGCTCGGCGAGCACCTCGGCCTCGGCGCCGACGGACTCGACCCAGGGGGCGCGGATGAAGACGCCCTCCACAGGGTCGCCCGGAACGCCCTCGACGTCCACGGCGGCCTCGAAGGACTCGTTCTGACGTCCGAAGGCGTTGCGGCGCACGATCATGTCGATGCCGCCGATCGTCTCCTGGCCCGAGCGCGGGTCGAGGATCTTGTCGGCGAGCATGATCAGGCCGGCGCAGGTGCCGTAGACGGGCATGCCGTCACGCACGCGCGCGCGTAGGGGCTCCATCACGCCGAACAGGACGGCCAGCTTGGAGATGGTGGTGGACTCGCCGCCGGGGATGACGAGGCCGTCCACCTCGGCGAGTTCGTCGGGGCGCCGCACCGGCCTGGCCACGGCGTCGGCCGCGGCCAGGGCGACGAGGTGCTCCCGGACGTCGCCCTGGAGGGCCAGGACGCCTATGACAGGAGTGCTCATGACTGGTTACCAGCCGCGGTTGGCGTAGCGCTCGGTCTCGGGGAGGGTGTCGCAGTTGATGCCGACCATGGCCTCGCCGAGGTTGCGGGACGCGTCCGCGATGATCTTCGGGTCGTCGTAGAAGGTGGTGGCCTTCACGATGGCGGCGGCGCGCTTGGCCGGGTCGCCGGACTTGAAGATGCCGGAGCCGACGAAGACGCCCTCGGCGCCGAGCTGGCGCATGAGCGCGGCGTCGGCCGGGGTGGCCACGCCACCGGCGGAGAACAGCACGACCGGCAGCTTGCCGAGCTCGGCGACCTCCTTGACCAGCTCGTACGGGGCGCGCAGCTCCTTGGCGGCGGCGTACAGCTCGTGGTTGTCGAAGCCGCGCAGGCGGGCGATCTCGTTCTTGATCTGGCGCAGGTGGCGGACGGCCTCGACGACGTTGCCGGTGCCGGCCTCGCCCTTGGAGCGGATCATGGCCGCGCCCTCGGCGATGCGGCGCAGGGCCTCGCCCAGGTTGGTGGCACCGCAGACGAAGGGGGTCGTGAACGCGAACTTGTCGCTGTGGTTGACCTCGTCGGCCGGGGTGAGGACCTCGGACTCGTCGATGTAGTCCACGCCGAGGGACTGCAGGACCTGGGCCTCGACGAAGTGGCCGATGCGGGACTTCGCCATGACCGGGATGGAGACGGCCTCGATGATGCCCTCGATCATGTCCGGGTCGGACATGCGGGCGACGCCGCCGTCCTTGCGGATGTCGGCCGGGACCCGCTCCAGGGCCATGACGGCCACGGCGCCCGCGTCCTCCGCGATCTTCGCCTGCTCCGGCGTGACGACGTCCATGATCACGCCGCCCTTGAGCTGCTCAGCCATGCCGCGCTTCACGCGCGCGGTGCCGGTCTCGGGAGCCTGGTTCTCGGTGCTGGACACGGGTTGACCTCGCTGAAGTGAAAGGGGATTACTGCAGCACCGAGGAAACGTCACCGGAGCAGTCCACAGCAAGGGCCAATGAGGAGGCGGTGGATCGTTTTTGCTGGTCTGGGAGCGGTGGGGCGCGGATCAGCGTGACGCGCCCGGTGCCGGTCGTCGCCTACGCGGCGCGGTCCACCAGGGCCGCCGGCGGTTCGTCGTCCATCTCGAAGGCCATCGGGAACGGGGCGTGGCCGGCCAGGCGGAACCAGCGGACCTTGCGGTGCTGGCGGAGCCGACGGGCCGCGCCGACGGCGTCGTTGTGGAAGCGGCGGGCCATCGGCACCCGGCGCACCGCCTCGGTGAGCTCGTGGGCGGCCGCCTCTCCCCCGGGCGCCTCGCGCACCGCCTCCACCTGGGCCGGCTCCGCGAAGACCGCCCGCAGCGCCTGGCTCAGTTCGCTCTCGGCGACCTCCCGCTGCTCCTCCTCGGCCTGCCGGGCGGCGTGCGCGGCCTCGTACAGGACGATCGACGCGGCCGGGTCGAGCACGCCCGAGGTGGCCAGTTCCTGGGCCACCGAGGCCCGGCGGAGCAACTGCGCGTCCAGGCCCGCGCGCGTGGCGTCGATCCTGGCGTGCAGCCGGTCGAGACGGCCCGCGGTCCAGCTCAGGTAAAGGCCGATCGCGACGAGCGCGACGAGGATCCAGATGAGGGTGGGAGTCACGGGCAGCAAGGCTATCGGGGCGGGTCGGCACGGTAGGGCGAGGGCGCTCTTGGGGGTTCGAACGCACGGCGCCCGCACCCCGCCCGGCTCGCGGAGGCGGCCCACATCGGCGTGCCGTCGGCGGTTCGGACGGCACGGCGTCTTCACCCGACGACCGAAAGACCCTCGTCCGTGTCAGCCCCGCACCCCGCCCGTGGTGCGCGCACACGCTCCCGCACGGTCCCAGGGGCCCGCCAGGCGATCAGTCCCGCGCCAGGCCCAGCCGCGCGCGTAGCCCCGGCCCCCGCTCGTCGTCCGCCGCTGCCACCGCCGCCGCGCCCGCCGTCACCGTCTCGTAGACCGACAGGATGTCCGCGCCGACGGTCGACCAGTCGAACCGGCGGACGTGCGCGCTGCCGCGCTCGCGGAGTTCGGCCAGCCGCTTCGGGTCGCCGAGGAGCCGTACCGCCGCTTCCGCCAGCGCGTCCGCGTCCTCGTTGGCGAAGAGTTCGCCGGCCGACCCGTGGTCCAGGACCTGGGCGAAGGCGTCCAGGTCCGACGCCAGCACCGGGGCGCCCGCCGACATGGCCTCGACCAGGATGATCCCGAAGCTCTCACCGCCGGTGTTGGGGGCGACGTACAGGTCGACGCTGCGCAGGAAGCGGGCCTTGTCCTCGTCGCTGACCATGCCGAGGAACTCCACGCGCGCGCGCAGCTCCTCGGGGAGCGACTCCACCGCCTCCTTCTCGTCGCCGCGCCCGGCGACCAGCAACCGGGTCTGCGGGCGCTCAGCCAGGATCCGGGGCAGGGCCCTCATCAGGACCGGCAGACCCTTGCGGGGCTCGTCGATGCGGCCCATGAAGCCGATCGTGTCGCCCTGCCACTCGGGCTTCGCCTCCGCCTTGGCGAAGAAGTCGACGTCGACGCCGTTGGGAATCACCACCGCGTCACCGCCGAGGTGTTCGACGAGGGTACGGCGGGCGTACTCGCTGACGGCGATCCGGGCGCTGATCTTCTCCAGGGCGGCCTGGAGGATCGCGTACGCGGCCACCATGACCCGCGAGCGCGGGTTCGAGGTGTGGAAGGTGGCGACGATCGGCCCCTGCGCGATCCAGCAGGTCAGCAGACCGAGCGACGGCGAGGACGGCTCGTGGATGTGGACCACGTCGAACTCGCCGTCGTGCAGCCAGCGGCGCACCCGTGCCGCCGACAGGAAACCGAAGCTCAGCCTGGCCACCGAGCCGTTGTACGGCACCGGCACCGCGCGGCCGGCCGAGACGACGTACGGCGGCAGCGGGGTGTCGTCGTCGGCCGGGGCGAGGACGGACACCTCGTGGCCGAGGCGGATGAAGTACTCGGCGAGGTCGCGGATGTGGAACTGGACGCCGCCCGGCACGTCCCAGGAGTACGGGCAGACGATGCCGATCCTCACGGGCGGGCCCCGTCCGACGGCCGGGGTTCGAGGTCCTTCAGCCACAACCGCTGCAGCATGTGCCAGTCCTCCGGATGGTCGGCGATCCCGGTGGCGAAGGCATCGGCCAGCGCCTGTGCCATGACAGACGTCTTTTCGGCCCGCGTACCTGACTCGGGCACCTCGACCGGGGGATGCACCCTGCCCTGCATGACGGGCGAGTCGTCGTACCAGAGTGTCACCGGGAGCAGCAGCGCGCCCGTCTGCTGGGCCAGCAGGGCCGGGCCCGCGGGGATGCGGGTGGCCTCGCCGAAGAACCGCACCTCGACCCCGGACGACGACAGGTCGCGCTCGGCGACCAGACAGACCAGGCCGCCGTCCCGCAGTCGCCTCGCCAGCGTGCCGAAGGCGGTGCCGCCGCTGTGCGGGAGCACCTCCATGCCGAGGCCCTCGCGGTAGGCGACGAAACGGTCGTACAGGGTCTCCGGCTTGAGCCGTTCGGCGACCGTGGTGAACGGCGTCTCCAGCTTGGTGGTGACCCAGGCGCCGGCGAGGTCCCAGTTGGCCATGTGCGGCAGGGCGAGGATGACGCCCTTGCCCGCGGCGAGCCCGTCGGTGAGGTGGTGCAGGCCCTTGGGGTCGAATCCGTTCCTGATGCGCTCCTTGCTCCAGGCGGGCAGCCGGAACGACTCCATCCAGTAGCGCAGGTACGACCGCATGCCCGCGCGCGAGAGCTCGGCGAGACGCTCCGGGCTCGCGTCGGGCACCACGCGCGCGTAGTTGCTCTCCAGGCGGAGCACGCCCTTGCCGCGTCGCTTCCAGGCCAGGTCGGCGATATTACGGCCGAGGCGCACGGCGACCGGCTCGGGGAGCTTCTTGACCACGCCCCAGCCGAGGCCGTACAGCGAGTCCGTCAGCCGCTCCTGGGCGCTCACTTCGCGGCCTCGCTCCCCTGCTGCCGGGACTGCTCCCCGGCCACGTCCGGCTCGGCCCCGTTCGACCCGGCGGCACCGGAGGCTGCGTTGTCCGATACGGCGCCCGGCTCCCCCGCGGTCTCCTCGGCCTCCTCGGCCTCGGCCGACTCCCGGCGGACCGTGACCACCCGCTGGATCAGCGTGACGAGGCTGCCGACGGCGACGACCCACAGGGCGATCGGCAGCAGGTACTGGATGCCCGGCACACCGAACTTGTGCAGGCCCGCGAGCCCGGCCGCGACCAGCGAGATCACCAGCCGCTCGGCGCGCTCCACCAGGCCGTTGACGGCGACCGGCAGTCCGATCGACTCGCCCCGGGCCTTGGTGTACGACACCACCTGGCCGCTGGCCAGGCAGAAGATGGAGACCGCGCACAGGGCGATGTCGTCACCGCCGCCCGCGTACCAGAGGGCGAAGCCGCCGAAGATGGCGCCGTCGGCGACCCGGTCGAGCGTGGAGTCCAGGAAGGCGCCCCAGCGGCTGGAACGGCCGAGCTGACGGGCCATGTTGCCGTCGACGAGGTCGGAGAACACGAACAGCGTGATCACGACCGTGCCCCAGAAGAACTCCCCCATGGGGTAGAAGACCAGCGCGCCCGCGACCACTCCGGCGGTGCCGAGGAGCGTGACCGTGTCGGGGCTGACGCCCCTTCTGATCAGAAACGAGGCGAACGGAGTGAGAACACGCGTGAAGAATGCACGCGCGTACTTGTTCAGCATGGCCTTCCCGACGGTCGGTGTGGCCGGCTCGGCCCCTGCTGGCCACCGGCTGGCCCATCGTAGCCACGCGCGCGCGTGGTCGGCGGCCGGGCACCCGGAGCCCGTGTCACGGCCTCGCGGCATCCCGGTCACGGCGCGATCGCGTCCGTCGTATGGACGCACCGTGACGGGAGTGGAAAGCTCGAAGGACCGCGGGCGTCACCGGAGCCGCACCGCACGCGGGTCCGCATGTCCGCGCCCACAGAGACCTCACCGTGCACGGGAGGCAAGGCCATGGGCGACAAGGCGAACGCACACCCCGGAGCCGCCGGCAGGGCAACAGCGGCCGACCACCCCGCGTCCGTACGGAATGTGGTGCTGGTCGGCCACTCCGGATCGGGCAAGACGACATTGGTGGAAGCTCTCGCGCTCACCGCGGGGGCAGTGAACCGGGCAGGCCGCGTGGAGGACGGCGGCACCGTCTCGGACTACGACGAGATCGAGCACCGGCAGCAACGCTCGGTACAGCTCTCCCTGGTGCCCGTCGAATGGGACGGGTACAAGATCAACCTTCTGGACACCCCCGGATACGCCGACTTCGTCGGGGAACTCAGGGCCGGTCTGCGAGCGGCGGACGCGGCCCTTTTCGTCGTCTCGGCCTCGGACGGCGTGGACGGCTCCACCCGCATGGTGTGGGAGGAGTGCGCGGCCGTCGGGATGCCCCGGGCCATCGTCGTCACGCACCTGGAGGCCGCCCGGGCGGACTTCGAGGAGATGACACGGATCTGCGCGGAGGCCTTCGGCGGCGACGACCCCGACGCCGTGCTCCCGCTGTATCTGCCGCTGCGCGCTCCACAGGGCCCCGACGGGCACGCGCCCGTGACGGGGCTGACCGGACTGCTGTCGCAGAAGCTGTTCGACTACTCGTCCGGGGAGCGCAAGGAGTCCGAGCCCGGCGAGGACCTGCTGCCGGGCATCGAGGAGGCCCGCAACCGGCTCATCGAGGGGATCATCTCGGAGAGCGAGGACGAGACCCTCATGGACCGCTATCTGGGCGGCGAGGAGATCGACTTCAAGACGCTCGTGGAGGACCTGGAGCGGGCCGTGGCACGCGGGGTCTTCCATCCGGTCCTGGCCGCCGCCCCCGCGGCCGACGGCGCCCGGCAGGGGCTCGGCACGGTCGAGCTGCTGGAGCTGATCACGGGCGGTTTCCCGACCCCGTTCGAGCACCCCACGCCCGGTGTCACGACCATCGACGGCAAGCCGCGCGAGATCAAGGCGTGCGACACCGAGGGGCCGCTGGTCGCGGAGGTCGTGAAGACGGCGTCCGACCCGTATGTCGGCCGGATCTCGCTGGTCCGGGTCTTCTCCGGGACCCTGCGTCCCGACGAGACGGTCCATGTCTCCGGGCACGGGCTCGCCGACCGCGGGCACGAGGACCACGACGTCGACGAACGCATCGGCGCCCTGTCCGCCCCCTTCGGCAAGCAGCAGCGCCAGCTCTCGCACTGCATCGCGGGCGACCTCGCGTGCGTGGCCAAGCTCAGCCGCGCGGAGACCGGCGACACCCTCTCGGCCAAGGACGACCCGCTTCTCATGGAGCCGTGGGAGATGCCCGACCCGCTGCTGCCGCTCGCCATCCAGGCGCACAGCAAGGCGGACGAGGACAAGCTCTCGCAGGGGCTGGCCCGGCTGGTCGCCGAGGACCCGACCATGCGACTCGAACAGAACCAGGACACCCACCAGGTCGTCCTGTGGTGCCTGGGCGAGGCACACGCCGACGTGGCCCTCGAACGGCTGCGCAGCCGCTACGGCGTGCAGGTGGACGTCGTACCGCACCGAGTGCCCCTGCGGGAGACGTTCGCCGGCAAGTCGGCCGGGCGCGGGCGGCACGTGAAGCAGTCCGGCGGGCACGGGCAGTACGCCATCTGCGAGATCGAGGTGGAGCCGCTGCCCGGCGGCTCGGGCATCGAGTTCGTGGACAAGGTCGTCGGCGGCGCGGTGCCGCGGCAGTTCATCCCGTCCGTCGAGAAGGGCGTACGGGCGCAGGCCGCCAAGGGGGTCGCCACCGGCCACCAGCTCATCGACGTCCGGGTGACGCTGCTGGACGGCAAGGCGCACTCCGTGGACTCCTCGGACGCCGCGTTCCAGACGGCCGGGGCGCTGGCGCTCAGGGAGGCGGCGGCCGACGCCAGGATCCATCTCCTGGAGCCGGTCGCCGAGGTGTCCGTCCTGGTCGGCGACGACTACGTGGGCGCCGTGATGAGCGACCTGTCCGGGCGGCGGGGCCGGGTGCTGGGCACCGAGCAGACCAACGGCGGGCGCACGCTCATCAAGGCCGAGGTGCCCGAGATCGAGATCGGCCGGTACGCGGTCGACCTCAGGTCCCTGTCGCACGGCACCGCGCGCTTCAGCCGCTCCTATGCCCGGCACGAACCCATGCCGCCGCAGATCGCCGAGAGGATCCGTGAAGAGGCACGCGTCGCCTCGTAGTTGGGTCCGGGCGCCGCACAAGTGGCGTTCGGGGCCCCACGGGTGACGTTTTCGGAACCCTTCCTTCCGAATCGGCGGGCGGCTTCGGCCGTCCGCCGATTAATGTCAGTGCGTACGGATACGCTGATGACCTGATCAACAGGTGTGCGAAGCAAGGAAGTCGGGAAAGCCGCAGTGGGTGAGTCCGGCGGCGATCGGGGGCGGGAATGACCGTTGACGGCGGTTACGCGGACATCTTCGGTCCGCAGGTGCCGCGCACGGGCGACGAGGCGCAGACGGCGACGTTCGCGCTGGCCTCGGCGGCCTATCGGGACAATCCGGTGGAGGAGATCCTCAAGGCCAACAACGAGTGGCACGAGTCGACCGTCAAGGGCGGCCGCAAGTGGGCGAAGATCTTCCGCCCCAACCTGGGCGAGGCCTTCTCGACGGCGGTGATCACCCGCATGCTCGGCGCGGGCCGCAAGCCGCTCATCCAGTCCTTCGGCGCCGAGCCGCAGGTCGTGGTCGAGCACTGTCTCGCGGCGAACAACATCCGCCGGGACCGGGACAACTGGCTGACCGCCGTCATGGTGCTGTGCGGGGTGCTCTTCCTGCCGGGACTTCTCGTCTGGCTGCTGGTGTTCACGCTGCGCACCAACATCGCCAGGCGCGAGGACAACAAGCAGGCGGGCGCGTTCGCCACCGCACTGCTCGTCGCGATGGGCGCGCTGGCCGTGCTCTTCCTGCTCAAGATGCCGTTCACCGGCTTCTGGGGCTGGTACGCACGCGCGTGCGTGGTGCTCCCCGTGGTCGGCTGGTTCTGGGCCAAGCAGATCTGCGAGCGCACCGCGAGGGATCTGCGGGAGCGCTGGGCCAGCCTGCTGGCCGGCAGCAGCGTGGGCGCCAAGGTGCCCGAGGCCGTGCCGAGCAACCCCGGCGAGACCGCGGCCGAGCAACTGCGCCAGTCCCTGGCCACGCTCAGCGCCGAGCAGCAGTCCAACTCGGTCTTCTACGCCGGCCCCAAGGGCATACTCGGCATGGGCACCCGGTGGGGCAGTTGGCAGCTCGCCGAGGACCTGGTGTCCGCCGATCCCACCCGGGAGATCCACCCCTTCCGTAGCTGGGACGTCATCCGGTCCATCCACGACCAGCTCCGCATGCTGGAGCGCAACACGATCAACACCGGCGGCTTCCCGAAGCCGTCCATACGCCACTGGGTCGTCACCCCGATCGCGGAGGGCGCGAAGGAGGTCTCCCGGCCCGGCGGCACCGACGTGGACGCGTACCAGGTAAAGACCCACGCGATACAGGACATCTGCAACAAGCAGCAGTTCGGCGGCGGTGACCGGCACTACCTGGGCGTGCAGTGGACGCTGTGGGAGGGGCAGCTCGTCATCACCATGCTGATCACGGTGACCGTGCTGCACGAGACGCTGCGCATCGAGGTCACCGGGCACGCGCTCGGTCCGGTGCACGGCCTGTTCACCTCGAAGCCGGCGGCCAAGGAGAAGGAGGTCGCCAAGCAGGTCAGGTTCTGGGAGACCAAGAAGATCAAGCTCCCGCTGGTCGACGCGGACGAGGTGGTCCGCCTCGCCGCCCGGGCTCCCCTGACCTGGTACCCGCCGCTGCTCAACCATCTCGGCGGCTCGCTCGCCCTGCCGGAGCCGTTCGGCCTGCGGCACGCCTGGGCGGACAAGCCGTGGCGGCACCGCTTCATGGCCGACGACGCGCTGCGCGCCGCGACCCCGGTGCTGCGGGTCGTGCACTCCGCGGCGATCCGAGTTCTCCAGGAGAACGGCGTGGACACCGAGAAGTTCGGCACGCGCGCGGGCTTCCTGAGCACGCAGGTGCAGGACGTGTCGCCGCGCAAGGCGGACCTCTACGACGCGTAGGCCTCCGGCGGTGGGGCGGGGTTCGGGTGCGGGTGGGTCTGGGTTCCGGCTCTGGGGGCTGCGCCCCCAGACCCCCCTTCGGCCTGGCGGCCTCGTCCTCAAACGCCGGACGGGCTGAAGCTGCCTTCTTGGGCCGGGATCAGGCCGTCGGCCAAGCCTCCGCCAGCATCTTGCGGGTGTCGCCGAGGAGCTGCGGCAGCACCTTGGTGTGGCCGACGACCGGCATGAAGTTCGTGTCGCCGCCCCAGCGCGGGACGATGTGCTGGTGCAGGTGGGCGGCGATGCCGGCGCCGGCGACCGTCCCCTGGTTCATGCCGATGTTGAAGCCGTGCGCCCCGGAGGCCGTCCGCAGGGCCGTCATCGCCTGCTTGGTCAGCGCCGCCAGCTCGGCGGTCTCCGGCTCGGTCAGGTCGGTGTAGTCGGCCACGTGACGGTAGGGCACCACCATCAGGTGGCCGCCGGTGTACGGGTAGAGGTTGAGCACCGCGTACACCAGCCGGCCGCGCCGGACGATCAGGCCGTCCTCGTCTGACTTGGCGGGAATCGAGCAGAAGGGGCAGCCGTCGTCGGCACCCGGGCCGGTCGGCTTGTTCTCGCCCTGGATGTAGGCCATCCGGTGGGGTGTCCACAGACGCTGGAACGCGTCCTGCGTCCCCACTCCCAACTGCTGCTCCGGCTCACTCGTCATGCAAAGCAGCATATGGCTTCGCCCGTTCGCGCCGTGTCGGCGGGGTTGTGCGAAAAGCGGCCCGGGTCAAGCTGGGCGGGTGGACGACGACAGCGGCACCCGCCCCGGCGGCGACGGACACGGAACCGACGACGACGGGCAGGCAACCGACGACGACGGCACCCACCCGGCCCACGGCACGGGCGGGAACGAGGGGCACGGCACGGGCAGGCAGGAGAGTCAGGGCACGGGCGGGAACGGGGGCCACGGCACAGCGGGTCATCGGAACCCCAGCGCCAGCGGGAACGAGGGCCACGGCACGGCCGGGCACGACAGTCACGGCACCGACGGGCACGAGGGCCACGGCGTGCGCGGGAACGACGGTCACGGCACAGCCGGTCACCGGAGCGCCAGCGCGGCCGGGCACGACGAGCACAGCACAGGCGGCAACGACGAGCACAGCACAGCCGCCCATCGCGGCCCCGGTTCGGACGAACCAGAGACCCACGGCACTGCCGCTCACCGCCAACCCGCCACGCCCGACCCAGAAACCCACGGCCCCGCCAACAACCGAACCCCCGCCACGTACGACCCCGAGACCCACGCCACCGCCACCGCCACTCAGCGGCTCCCCAACACCCGCGAACCCGGGACCCCCCGCACCCCCCGCCACCCCTCCCCCACCGCACCGGTCCGCCGCCGAGCGCACTGGGAGCAGCGCACCGAGATTCCGCTCGCCGTCGCCTCGCTGGCCTTTCTCGCCGCCTACGCGTTGCGGGTGCTGGCCCGCGGGCTGCCGGACGTCGTGCTCGATCTCTGCCTGGCGGTGACGCTGGCCGCCTGGGCGCTGTTCGCCGTCGACTACGCCGTGCGCTGGCGGCTGAGCGGACAGCGGCTGCGCTTCGTACGGACGCATGCGCTGGACACCGTCGTCCTGCTCCTGCCGCTGCTGCGGCCGCTCAGGGTCGTGAAGCTGTACGAGGCCGTGCAGCGCCGGCACGGACGGCCCCGGCTCGCGCTGCACGCACGCGTGATCGTGTACTCCGGTATGTCGACCCTTCTGCTGGGCTTCACCGGTGCCCTCGCCGTCTTCCAGCAGGAACGCGACGCCCCCGGTACGACCATGCCGACCTTCGGCGACGCCGTCTGGTGGACCTGCGCCACCCTGACCACCGTCGGCTACGGCGACGTCGTACCCGTCACCCCGCTGGGACGCCTGATCGCGGTCGGCGTGATGATGATCGGGATGGCCCTGCTGGCCGCCGTGACCGGCACCTTCGCCTCCTGGCTGCTCCAGGCGTTCTCCCGGGAGGACGACAAGAGGCCCCCGGGAAGCTGAACTCCCCGAGGGCCCCGCCGCGCAGGGATCAGACCTGCGTCCGCTCCTCCACGACCTTCACGATCTTCGCGATGGCCTCGTCGAACGGGATGCCGTTCTCCTGCGAGCCGTCGCGGTAGCGGAAGGAGACCGAGCCGCCCGCCATGTCCTCGTCGCCCGCGATGACCATGAAGGGCACCTTCTGCTTCTGGGCGTTGCGGATCTTCTTCTGCATCCGGTCGGACGAGGAGTCGACGTCGACCCGCAGGCCCTTCTTCTTGGCCGCGGCCGCGAACTTCTCCAGGTACTCGACGTGCGCGTCGCCGATCGGGATGCCGACCGCCTGGACCGGGGCCAGCCACGCCGGGAAGGCGCCCGCGTAGTGCTCCAGGAGCACCGCGAAGAACCGCTCGATCGAGCCGAACAGCGCGCGGTGGATCATGACCGGGCGCTGCTTGGAGCCGTCGGGCGAGGTGTACTCCAGCTCGAAGCGCTCCGGGAGGTTGAAGTCGAGCTGGATCGTCGACATCTGCCAGGTGCGGCCGATCGCGTCCTTGGTCTGGACGGAGATCTTCGGGCCGTAGAAGGCGGCGCCGCCCGGGTCGGGCACGAGGGGCAGGCCCTGCTTCTCGGCGACCTGGCGCAGCGTCTCCGTGGCCTCCTCCCAGGCCTCGTCGGAGCCGACGAACTTCTCCGGGTCCTTGGTGGACAGCTCCAGGTAGAAGTCGGTCAGGCCGTAGTCGCGCAGCAGGCCGAGGACGAAGGTGAGCGTCTTGTCGAGCTCCTCCGACATCTGCTCACGGGTGCAGTAGATGTGCGCGTCGTCCTGCGTGAAGCCACGCGCACGCGTGAGGCCGTGCACCACGCCCGACTTCTCGTACCGGTACACGGTCCCGAACTCGAAGAGGCGCAGCGGCAGTTCGCGGTAGGAGCGGCCGCGCGCGTCGAAGATCAGGTTGTGCATCGGGCAGTTCATGGGCTTGAGGTAGTAGTCCACGCCCTCGTCGAGCTGCATGGGCGGGTACATGCCGTCGGCGTACCAGTCCAGGTGCCCGGACGTCTCGAAGAGCTTCCCCTTCGTCGCGTGCGGGGTGTAGACGAACTCGTAGCCCTCCTCCTCGTGACGGCGGCGCGAGTAGTCCTCCATCACACGGCGGATGATGCCGCCCTTGGGGTGGAAGACGGCGAGGCCGGAGCCGATCTGCTCCGGGATGGAGAACAGGTCGAGCTCGCTGCCCAGCTTGCGGTGGTCGCGCTTCTCGGCCTCGGCGAGGAAGTCGAGGTGCGCCTTCAACTCGTCCTTGGTCGGCCACGCCGTGCCGTAGATGCGCTGGAGCATCGGGTTCTTCTCGCTGCCGCGCCAGTAGGCGGCCGCGTTGCGCATCAGCTTGAAGGCCGGGATCGCGCGGGTCGACGGCAGGTGCGGACCGCGGCAGAGGTCCTTCCAGCACAGGTCGCCGGACTTGGCGTCGAGGTTGTCGTAGATCGTCAGCTCACCGGAGCCGACCTCGACGTCCGCGCCGTCGTCGGAGGAGGCCGAGCCCTTGAGGCCGATCAGTTCGAGCTTGTACGGCTCGTCGGCGAGCTCCTCACGGGCGGCCTCGTCGGTGACCACGCGGCGGGAGAACTTCTGCCCCCGCTTCTGGATCTCCTGCATCTTCTTCTCGATGGCCTTGAGATCCTCGGGCGTGAACGGCTTCTCGACGTCGAAGTCGTAGTAGAAGCCGTCCTTGACCGGCGGGCCGATGCCCAGCTTGGCCTCCGGGAAGAGCTCCTGAACGGCCTGGGCCATCACGTGCGCGGTGGAGTGGCGCAGGATGTTGAGACCGTCCTCGGAGGAGATCTCGACGCCCTCGACGGTCTCGCCGTCGCTCAGCTCGTACGCGAGGTCCTTGAGCTCGCCTCCCACGCGCGCGGCGACGATCGAGCGCTCGCCGGCGAAGAGCTCGGCGGCCGTAGTGCCCGTCGTCACCACGCGCTCTTCCCGCTCGGAATCGCGTTGGATGATCACACGGACGTCTGACACCGGTCTCTCCTGACTGAAGGTGGGTGCGGCGCCATACCGGGAGCGCGCGCAATAGGGGATCGTACCGACCCGGCACCCACCTCCGCGAAATCAGTCCCCCTCGCAGGACCCTTCGCAGGCCTCCTCGAAGAAGTCGAGATTCTCCTGGAGGGACTTCATCAGCCGGTCCCGCTCGGCCTCGTCCACCTGGACGGGCACGACGTCGGTGACCCCGGTGAGCCTGCGGAAACCGCCGCGGCTCTCCAGCCTGCCGTGCACCCGGACCGGCAGTCCGACGAGGTGGGCGTGCCCGGCGATGCGGTACGCCTCCTCGTCCAGGGTGAGCCGCAGGTGCGGTATCTCGGCGCCGGCGATCACCCGCAGCCGGACCGACCCGTCGCCGCGCGGGCCCGACCTGCGCATCCGCACCACCGTGCCGGTGATCCGCACGGCGACAGGGGGCTCCTCGCGCAGGAAGCGGGCCCCGGCCTCGCGCAGCACGGGCAGGTCGCCGGGCGAGAACTCGACGGCCTCGGCGGCGGCCGCGCACCCGTCGGGGACCCCGGCCGCGGGTGCCCACTCGACGGCGACACGGGCGCCCTCGGTACCGCGTACGAAGGCGATCAGCGCCTCGGTGAGCTCCCGGCTCACGCCTGCCTCCACGGCCCCGTCGAAGGCGTCCATGCCGCCGGTGGCCCGCTGGTAGTCGATGGCCTCGCGGGTGGCGCAGAGCGCCTGGTGGAGGCGGACGGCGAGCGGGCGGGCGGTGCCGACGGGCACGAAGGCGGTGAGCCGGCGGCCACCGGCGGCGGAGCCGACCAGGACGGTGTCGAGGGACGCGGCAGCCGTACGGCGGTAGCGGGCGCCGTAGTAGCCGGCACGCGCGCGGGTGGCGAGCGCGCCGGCGAGCAGCATCTGGCGGGCGGCGCCGCGCAGGTGCTCCTCGACGGTCCAGGGCGTGGCGTCGGCGGGGCCGGCCGGGACGTCCCGCCACCAGCGGATCTCGTCGCTGGGCACGGCGAGGGCGACGAGCACCTCACGCGCGGAGGGCGTGCCGCTGCGGGAGAGGGCGACGAGGGCGTCGCCGAGGAGGTCCTCGCTGTCGGGGAAGGCGCGACTCTCGGGCACGAGCAGGCTGGTTCCGCCGCCGCCGGGTCCCGGCGGGGTCCAGCGGCCGTAGCGTCCGGGGGCGCCGCCGCGCCGCTGCCAGCCGTGCCGGTGCAGCAGGGCGCTCAGGACGGCGGGGTCGACCTCGTCGGGGCTCGGCGGGCGGTCCCAGTGGGCCTCCGGGTGGGGGCGCACCGCGCGCAGTGGCTCCTCCAGCGGGCGGTGGGTCATGGTCTGCCTCCCGTCCCGACCCGCGTCATGATCTCGCACAGGGCCCGGTCGTCGAAGATGCGGTTGGTGGGGATCCGCACGGTGGTCCGGGTCCGGCCGGTGAGGGGGTGGCCGGCCAGGTTGACCCAGTAGCAGCAGTGTCTGAGGTCCAGGCGGTCGTGGCCGGCGCGCAGCCAGTCGTCCTGGCTTCGGGGCACGAGCATGACCACCAGGATCTTGTGCACGGACACCGGGGTGCGGGCGAGCTTGCGCAGGTGGTCGTTGTCGAGCGTGAAGGAGAAGAAGCGCCCGGCCGGGTTGGGGGCCACCTGGTAGGTGCACTTGAGCTGCACCTTGATGGTGACCTCGTCGTCGACGGTGTGTCCGGGCGAGCCGTGGCTGACGTGCCAGTCGATGCCGTTGTCGGGGAAGGGCTGCGACAACGAGCAGCCGGCCGCCGCCGCGACGGCGTGCAGATAACCCACCTGCAGGGTCTCCATGCAGGCGGTGGTGGCGAGCGTGCCGCGAAGGGGGCTCGTGCGTTCGGGCAGCAGCCCGCCCCGCTCGGGCTGCGCTATCGCCATGACCAACAGCCTTCCCAGCCAAGTGACATGCCCGCACACGGGCCACAGGAATCGCACACCGGGCCGCTGAACTGCAAAGACCCGCACTCCTGTTGTGTCCTTCCGGCGTACGTCGCAAACAGCCCGGGTATCACCAAACGGGCAGAAGACGGTGCGTCAGACTGCCGTGGGTGAACGAGGGGTTGAAGCTATGACGTGCTGGTACGAAGGGCCCCTGGCCGCTTTCGACACCGAGACCACCGGCGTGGACATCGAGACCGACCGGATCGTGTCGGCCGCTGTCGTCGTCCAGGACGCGGCGGGCACCCGGCCACGGGTGAGCCGGTGGCTGGTCAACCCGGGTGTGCCGGTGCCCGCGGGGGCGACCGCGGTGCACGGGCTGACCGACGAGCACCTCCAGCGCAACGGCCGTTGGCCGGCGCCGGTGATGTTCGAGATAGCCGAGACACTGGCGGAGCAGGCGGCCGCGTGCCGTCCGCTGGTGGTGATGAACGCGCCGTTCGATCTGACCGTCCTGGACCGGGAGTTGCGCCGCCACCGCGCCTCGTCGCTGGACCGCTGGCTGGATCCGGCGCCGCTGCTGGTGCTGGATCCCCGGGTCCTCGACAAGCACCTGGACCGCTACCGCAAGGGCCGCCGCACCCTGACGGATCTGTGCGAGCACTACGGCGTCACGCTGGACGGCGCGCACGACGCCGCCGCCGACGCCCAGGCCGCGCTGGATGTCGTACGGGCGATCGGGCGCCGGTTCGCCGCCCGGCTGGAGCGGCTGGAGCCGACGGAGCTGCACAGCCTCCAGGCGGTGTGGCACGCGGCCCAGGCGCGGGGCCTGCAGGCCTGGTTCGCGCGCAGCGGCTCGGAGGAGTCGGTGGACCCGGCGTGGCCACTGCGCCCGGATCTGCCCGCGGCGGCCTGACGCACCCCGGACACGAAAAACCGGCCTGCGCATGCAGGCCGGTCCTTTCCGGGTGGGCGATACTGGGTTCGAACCAGTGACCTCTTCGGTGTGAACGAAGCGCTCTCCCACTGAGCTAATCGCCCGGGAACGCACTGAACAATACAGGGCCCCGCGGGCTTCCTTCAAACCGCTTCCAGGTGGGCGACCAGCCCGCGCCGTCCGGCGTGCATCATCCAGCGGTGGTTGGCCAGGAAGACCGGCCGTCCGGGCACGGCGAAGCGGCGGAGCAGCGGTTTGTTCACCTCGGTGAACTGCTCGTAGCGGGCGAGGCTGCCGTCCCCGTCCGCGGTGATCGTCCAGCGCGCCCAGCCGTCGAGATCACCGTTCATCGCGATCTCCAGCACCCCGGCCGCCGGGTCCCGCCGCACCTCGCGGGCGGTGAAGACCAGGTCGTACGGCAGCACGGCGCGGATCGTGATCACACCGCTGGTGTCGTCGATCCTGCGCACCTCGCGCACCTGGGGCCACCAGCGCGGATACTCCTCGGCACGCTCCAGCGCGTCGTAGACGACGGCGGGCTTCGCGGGCAGGGACCACAGGCTGCGGAAGCGGTATCGGCTCCAGTCCATGGGGAGAGTCTGGCATCGGATACGAGTACGTTCTGAGTACGTGTACTCATGTCGTGCCGCGTGACCCAGCCCACACTTCAGGGCATGACGCACATCCCGCCCCCGGCCGAGGAGCTGCGGCTCCTCGACGCCGAGCTGTGGCAACTGGACGCCCGCCGGGCCCAGTTGCTGGCCCGCCGGGCCTGGTTGGTCGCCGCGCTCCAGTCGAAGTGGCAGGCGCCGCACCCGTCAGGCCCGACCCCCGCCGCACCGCCTCGTCCCGAGGCGAGCGCACCGAGCGTGCAGAACGTCCTGCTGGTGCTCGGCGGTGTCCTGCTCACCGTCGCGGCGATGGTGTTCACCCTGGTGAGCTGGGGACACCTGGGAATCGCCGGCCGCTCCGTGGTGCTCGGCGCGGTCACGGCGGCCGCGCTCGCCGCACCGCTCCCGCTGCTCAGGCGCGGGCTGCGCTCGACGGCCGAGTCGGTGGCGGGTCTGGGCCTGGCCCTGACGGTCCTGGACGCGGTCGCGCTGCACGGGGCCGTGTTCCCGGGGACCCCCGGGGCGCCGTACACCGCGGTCGCCTCGGCCCTGCTGGCGGGGCTCTGGGCGGCGTACGGCCTTCTGCCGCGCACCGCCGAGCTGCGTCTGCCCCGCCCCGCCGCCGTGGTCGCGGCCCAACTCCCGCTGTTCTTCTGGGCCATGGCGGCCGATGCGGGCTCGTACGGGCTGACGGCCGCGCTCCTGGTGACGGCCGCGGCCGACACGGTACTGGCGCTCCGGATGACGTCCGGGTCCCTGCGCGTGGTCGCCGCGATCGGCGCGTACGGAACGGGTTCCTGGGGCGTGCTGGCCGCCGGCTGGCTGACCTGGTCGGCCTCCGGCCCGAGCGCCGCCGCCCGTGCGGCGGCGCTCCTTCTCCTCGCCGGCGCGATCGCGCTGACCGCCGGCTGGCGCGGCGGCCGTGGACCGGCGGACGGCGCCGGCCGTCCCGCGGAGGTGAACGGTCAGGCCCTCGGGCTCGCCGTCACCGCCGGACTGCTCGCGGTGGCCGCGCTCGGCGGCACGGCACGGTCGCTGCTGCCCGCGGTGTGGACGGTCCCGGCCCATCTGGCCTTCGCGGTCGCCCTGTTGGCGGCGCTGCGGCTCGACCGGCTGCCGGACACCGTACGGCGGGGTCTGGCCTGGGCCTCCGCGGCCGTACAGGCGCTGTCCCTGCTGTGGGCTCTGCCGGTCGTCGGGGTCGTCCTGCTGGGCCCGCTCGCCTGGACCTCGCGGGCGTGGACCGGCGCTCCGTCCGACGCGCGTACGGCGGTCACCGTGGACGTGACCTGGCCGCCGTACGCGGAGGCGGCGCCCCTGGTGCTGGCCACCGTCGCGGGTGTGCTCGTCCTGGCGGTACGGGAGGCGACCTGGCGTCCGCGGGCCCTGTCAGGGGCGCTGGGCCTGACCTGGGCGACCGCCCTTACCCTCCCCGCCGTGCTCGAACTCCCCTACGTCATCGCCCTGTTGGTCCAGGCCGTCGCGACGGCGGGCGTCCTCGCGGCAGCCGTCGTGTTCCCGCGGCAGCGCCTGACCGCCCTGATCCTGGCGCTCGGATCCTCCGCGAGCCTCGCCCTGTCGGCGCTCGCCTCGCAGACGGCGACGCTCGTCGTGCTCGGCGGCCTGGTCGCGCTGTTCACGGCGGCCTCCTGGCGCCTGGCCCCGTTCACCGCACCGGCCGCCCTGGCCTGCGGCACCGCGCTCGCCGCGGCGACCGGAGCCGCCGCCCACTGGTCGCCGTCGCACACCGCCCTGCTGGTCCTGGTGGTGCCCGCGACCGCGGCCCTCCTCGCCGGGCGCCTCGGCGACGCCAAGGCCACCGTGCCGGTGGAGGCGGCCGGAGCGGCGGCGGGGCTGCTCGCGATCGCGCTGGCGGCCGGCGACCTGCCCCTGCTCGCCACGGTCCTCGCCCTGTGCGCAGTGATCGCTGCGGGCAGGGCGATCCGTGCGGACCGCCGCCCTGTCGGCTACGCGGCCGCGGCCCTGTTCGTCCTCGCCGCCTGGGTGCGCCTCGCGGCCTGGGACGTGAGCGCCCCCGAGGCGTACACGCTCCCGGTCACGATCCCCGCGCTGCTGGTCGGCGCCCTGCGCCACCGCCGCGACCCGCACACCTCGTCCTGGACGGCGTACGCCCCCGGTCTGGCCGCCACCCTCGTGCCGAGCCTCCTCGCGGCCTGGGGCGACCCGCACTGGACGCGCCCCCTGCTGCTCGGCCTGGCAGCCCTGGTGGTCACCCTCGCGGGCGCCCGCCACCACCTCCAGGCCCCGCTCCTGCTGGGCGGCGCGGTACTGCTCCTGGACGCCCTGCACGAACTGGCCCCCTACCTGGTCCAGGTGACGGACGCCCTCCCCCGCTGGGTACCCCCGGCCCTGGCCGGCTTGCTCCTGCTCGCGCTCGGGGCGACGTACGAGCGACGCCTGAGGGACGCCCGAAGGATGCGGGAGTTCCTGGGCAGCCTGCACTGACCCCACCAGGGTCGTGGGGACTGCGCGACCGGCCACGACGGACGCGCAGTCCCCACGACCCGTACCCCTACGGCATCTTGTCCCCGAGCAATGCCAGGTTCTCGATGGCGGCAAGCCCGTACAGCGCCGTGTCGTTGGTCGACACCCAGGCCGCCTCACTGCCCGCCACCAACGCGACCGGCCCGCTCAGCGCCTCCGTCTTCCAGGGCGCCGACTCCTTGTAGCCGTCGGAGTTGTAGAACTTGTCCCACGCGCGGGCGGAGAGCTTCGCGTCCCCGGTCTGCACGGCGGCGTACGCGTCGAGCCGTGAGTGTCCCTGGAACAGCAGCAGCGAGCCGAAGTTGGACCCGTAGCGCGCCGCCTGCTCCGCCTTGGTCGCGTTGAAGTAACGGCAGTAGTCGAAGTACGCCTCGTTGAACTTCGGCATGTCGACCAGGTCGATCAGCTCCGCGCAGAGCTCGTTGAGCCCGAACACGGCGGACAGGTGGGACACGCCCACCACCGGCGTCGCGGCCACCGCGAACTCGCCCGTGTCGAGGTCGTACAGGCCACTGCCCTGCACGAACCCGTTGGGCTGGGCGGCGATGCCCTCCATCGTCGACAGCACGCGCGCCCTGGCCTTCTCCCACTTGGGGCCCTTGCGCTCCCATTCCGTCAGCCAGGCCGAGACCAGCCCGCTCCAGTCCGTGCCGAAGCCGACCGACAGGGCGTGCCGGTCGGGCGTGTACGGGTCGGTGCGCACCTTGCGCAGCGGGTCGAGCACGAGGAACGTCTCGTCGGAGTCGACGTTGGCGTGCATGAGGTCGCCGACCCGCTCGTCCGCGGTGAGGAAGTAGTAGTAGCGGCGGTACGTCGTGTTGGCGATCCGCTGCTGCTTGGCGCTGTCGGCGTAGTGCTGCACACCGTGCCGGGTGCCGAGTCCGGCCCACTGGCCCAGGTGGTAGACGTCGACCTCGCCGGTGTGCCGGGTCATGGACTCGGCGAACCGGAAGACGTCCGCGCGCCCCGACCGGAGGTACGCGAACCACAGCCAGAGGTCGGGCGAGAGCTCGGAGTTGTCCCAGGCGTAGCCGCCGATGTCGTACCGCCACTGGTGCCTGACGGTGTCATAGGTGTGCATGATGTCGCCGTGGTCCCAGAAGCCGTACCAACGGCGTTGCTCCACCTGGTCCTTGTAGTAGGTGAAGAGGAAGTCGAGGTGGTCCTCGATCTTCGCCTTGGCCGGGGTCGAGCGGTCCGGCTCGGAGTAGAGGCCCGGCCCGAAGACCTTCGCCTTGATGAGCTGCTTGGGCGGGGCGGCGAGCTGCGGCAACACCCGTACGGCCGCCACCTGTTCGGCCAGGACCTCCGGGGTCGGCGTCGACTCGTTGGCCCAGAACAGCAGTTCCGAGGTGCGGGCGATGCCGTAGGGCGTGCCGAACTCGGGCTCGTAGTCCTCGTAGGTGATGTTGAGGCCCTCGAGCTGTTCGGCGAAGGTGTCCTGGCCCATGCCGTCGTGGTAGAAGCGCAGGTCCATGGGCTGCGCCTCGGGCGACCAGAGCCAGAGGGTGACCTCGGCCTCGTCGGTCTGGGCGTCGCGGATGTCGAGCTGGGAGGGGTGGCGCTCCCAGAAGTCCCGCAGTCCGAAGGAGAGTCCGCCGCTCGCGCCGCCGACGTAGCCGAAGCCGGAGGCCCGCCGGCCGCCGCCCGCGCCGATCCAGCCGTGTCCCTTCTTGGTGCGCTTGCGCACGGTGAAGCCGTCGGCGGAGAGCTGGGAGAGGGTGTAGTCGCCCCACTCGGGGATGTACTGGAGCCGGGTGGTGACCCGCTGGTCCCAGGTGGCCGGGTCGGGCAGCTTCTGGCCCGCGTACTGGGCCTCCTGCACGGCGATGCCGGGGTCGCGGCGCAGTCCGGTGATGCCCTTGACGGCCTCGCGCAGCAGGCCGGTGCCCTCGCCGCCGAGGCGGATGTGGCGGTCGTAGGACTGGTCGCGCATCGGCACGTCGAAGCGGACGCCGAGGCCGCGGATGAAGTCGCCGCTCGCCTTGCCGGGCTCCTGGGTGCCGTCGTAGGTGACGGTGTGCACCATGCGGAAGGAGTCGGCGCCCGCGTAGAAGTAGAGGCGGATCGAGAACGGCAGCCAACTCCGCTTGCCCTTGCGGTGCTTGCCGTCGATCTTGACGACCGCGCGGACCGGGCCCGACTGCTCGACGGTGACCTCGGAGACGGCTCCCTCGAACCGCTCGGTCCTGACCGCGCCCTGGTCCTCGTCCTCGATCTCGGGCTGGCGGATCAGGACCAGCCGGCCGTTCCTGGCGATCTCCGTGGAGCCGCGGGTGACCGACTCGACGAGGGTGGCGCCCGACGTGCCGATCCTCGCGGTGATCACGCCGGTGGAAACGGTGATCGCGCCGCCGCTCCTGTCGACGGTGACCTTCTTGTCGGGCACGGCGGCTTCACCGGCGCTCAACGACAGCTTGCCGTTGCCCGAACTGACCGCGTGGGCGGTCCACTTGAGCGATCCGTCGGGCCAGTAGGCGATCGGCCAGGACTGCACGGGCACGGCCTTGCCGTCGGCGTCCGTGACCGCGAACTTCTGGCCCTCCTGGTGGACTCCCTTGGGCCAGGGGACACCGACGGTGGAGCCGGGCGCGGCACCGAGACCGCCGTCCTCCAGCCAGTTGAGGGTCACGGGCGAGTCGTCGGCCTCGGCGGCTCCGGGCGCCGCCTGCGCGTCCTTGGCTCCCAGCGCCCAACTGAACTGCGCGGCGGCACCGGCGACGGCCGCCGCCTTGAGGATGGACCTGCGGGGGATGGGGGACATGGCCATTCCTTTCCATGGACAGGCTGGTCAGGGGCATGACAGAGAGAGGTACGACGCCGAGGGCGCCGACCTAGTGCTGAGAGCGCCGCCCGTCAGCGGCGCCGGTATCGCTCCTCCACGGCCACGGCCGCCGCCGCGACGGCCCCGAGAACCGGGACCGCGAGCGGCGCGACGAACCCCGCCGAGAGGGCCACGACGGCGAGGCCCGTGACGATCAGGAAGGACCCGGCGGGGTCGCGCAGGGTTCGGCGTACGGCGTCCGCGAACAGCGCGCGCCAGGACGCGTCCGGCGTCCAGACCGCCGCCGCGCGCAGCCCGGCCACCACGAGGCCGATCAGCGCGAACAGCCCGACCGCCCCGACCAGCGGACCGCCGGGGATGCCGGCCCGCGCGGCCTGGACGTCCACCCACACCGCGGCCGCAGCGGCCCACCCGGCGACCCCGACGAGCCATCCGCGGCGCACGGCCGCACGGAAGTCCGCGACGAACTCCCGCCAGCCGCCCGCCTGATGGCTCGTGCGACGCCGCAGATGCCGGGCGCCGGCGGCGAAGGCGGCGGGACAGGTGACCACGCCGAGGCAGGCCACGGCGATCCACACCCCGGTGAGCAGGGACTCGGCGAAGACCGCGAAGCGCTCACCGCCGAACACGGACGCCTTACGGGCCTTCACACGTGCTTGCGCCACGCTGACCGCCTCACTTCAGTCCGGAGGTCGCCATACCGTCGATCAGATACCGCTGGAAGGCCATGAAGAAGGCGATGACCGGCACCAGCGCCACCAGCGACATCGCGATCATGCTGCCGTAGTTGGAGACGCCCTCCTGGTCGCGGAACATCATCAGACCGAGCGAGACGGTGTACTTGGAGGGGGTGTTGAGGTAGATCAACGGCCCCATGAAGTCGTTCCACGCGTTGATGAAGGTGAAGATCGCGCTGGTGATGAGGGCGGGCCGGCACAGCGGCAGCACGATCGACCAGTAGGTCCTCAGGTGCCCGCAGCCGTCGAGCTTGGCGGCCTCGTCCAGCTCGCGCGGCAGCCCGCGCATGAACTGCACCATCAGGAAGACGAAGAACGCCTCCGTCGCCAGGAACTTGCCGGCCACCAGCGGCACCAGGGTGTCGACGAGCTCCAGCTTGCGGAACATCACGTACTGCGGGATGAGCAGGACGTGGTACGGCAGCAGCAGGGTGCCGATCATCATGGTGAACAGCAGGTTCCGCCCGGCGAAGCGGATCTTGGCGAAGGCGTACGCGGTCAGCGAGCTGGAGAGCACGACACCGGCCACGGCGAGGCCCGCGTACAGCAGCGAGTTCATGAAGAAGCTGCCGACGGAGATGCCGGAGATGCCGTCGGCGAGGCCGGAGAAGTTCGCCCAGACCGGCTTGGCGGGCAGCAGGTCGATGCTGGCGATGATGTCCTTGCTCGGCTTGAACGAGGCACCGAGCACCCAGACCACCGGGTACAGGATGACCGCGAGGATGACGAGCGCGCCGAGGTGCCAGGCGATCGATCCGAAGCGCCGCCGCTCGTTCGCGGTGCGCACGACGGGGCTGGTCACGGTGGTCACTTGGCGGCCTCCTCGTAGTGCACCCACTTCTTCTGCGACCAGAACAGGACCGCCGTGACCAGCGCCACCGCGACCACCAGCGTCCAGGCCATCGCGGCCGCGAAGCCCATCTGGGCCTCCTTGAAGCCCTTCTGGTAGAGGTAGCAGGTGTAGACGAGGGTGGCGTCGGCGGGCCCGCACCGGGTGTCGGAGACGACGTACGCGGAGCCGAACACCTGGAACGCGTGGATGGACTCCAGCAGCACGTTGAAGAACAGCACCGGGGAGATCATCGGCAGCGTGATGTTCCAGAACCTGCGGAAGGGGCCGGCCCCGTCCACCTCGGCGGCCTCGTACAGCTCCCGCGGGACCTGCTTGAGACCGGCCAGGAAGATCACCATCGGCGCCCCGAACTGCCAGATGCTCAGGGCCACCAGGGAGTAAAGGACGTAGTCCGGGTTGCCGATCCAGCCGCCCACGTCGACACCGAAGATCTTCTGTGTACGGTCCACGATCGCGTCGTCGGAGAACAGCGCCCGCCACACGAAGCCCACGGAGACGCTGGCGCCGATGAGCGAGGGCATGTAGAACGCGGCCCGGTACAGGCCCTGCCCGCGCCGGCTCTGCGCGAGCAGCAGCGCGACGCCGAGCGCCAGCAGCAGCTTCAGCGGGGTGGCCACGACGACGTACTTGAGCGTGACCTCCACCGACTTCTGCCAGCGCGGGTCCTGGAACATCGTGGTGAAGTTGTCGAAGCCCACCCACTCGGGCGGGGTGAACAGGTTGTACCGGGTGAACGCGTAGTACAGCGACGCGATCATCGGCCCCGCCGTGAGCAGCAGGAATCCCGCGATCCACGGCGACATGAAGAGGTAGCCGGCGAGGTTCTCGCGGCGCCGCCCGCGCCGCCCGGCGACGGGAGCGGCGGGCCGCTTCCCGGCCGGGCGCACGGGCGCTTCCTTGACGAGCGTCATGGTGGTACGTCCCCTCAGCCCGCGAACGCGGCCTTGGCCTCGCTGAACAGCGACTTGGCGGCGTCGGCCGGCTTGGACTTGCCCTGGGCGACCTCACCGCCGAGGCGCAGGAACGCCGCCTCGATGACATCGGCACCGGACGGGTGCGGGGTGATCTTCCCAAGCACCCCGGCCTGGGCGACCTCGTCCTCGTAGGCCGCGACACCCTTGTTGTTGGCGTCGGTCGGCTTGAAGGCGTCGTACTGCTCGGTCGTGGCGAGGATGCCGCGGTCGTAGCCCATGATCTTGCCGACCTCGGGGTCGTGGACCATGAAGGAGATGAACTGCGCCGCCTCCTTGGGGTGCTTGGTCCCGGAGAAGGCGCTCAGCATCAGCGAACCGAGGTACTGGCCGGTGTTCTTGCCGTCCGTGGTGGGGATCGGCGCGAGCCCGTAGTCCGACTCGCCCTCGCCCTCGTAGCGGATGGAGAAGTTGTCCCAGGTGAACTCGGACGCGGCGAGGCCCGCCGAGAGACCGGACTTGGGCTTGACCTGCTCGATCTTCTTCGGGTCGGCGACCAGCCCGGACTTGACGCGCTTGTAGCCGTCCGTCCACCACTGCGTCAGATCGTCCTCGGTGAAGCCGAGAGCGGAGTCGGTGAAGAAGGCCTTGCCGTTCTGACGGAGATACAGGTCGTAGAGGTACATGATGCTGAAGTAGCCGGTGTCACCGGCGATCTTCAGCTTGTCCTGGATCGTCTGGAGGGCGGCGAAGTACTCGTCCCACGTCCAGCCGAACTTCGCCTCCACGCCCGCCTTCTCGAAGGCCTTGAGGTCGATGACGAGCGACATGGTGTTGGCACCGACCGGAACGGCTATCTGCTTGCCGTCGACCTGACCGTTCGCCAGAACGCCGTTGCGGAAGTTGTCGAGGCTCAGATTCCCGGCGTCCGCCTGCTGCTTGAGATCCAGCAGAACACCGCGCTGGTCGTACTTGCGGAGGAAACCGACCGCATTCTGGAAAACGTCCGGCGGATTACCACCGGAGGCCTGGGTCTGGAACTTCTCCCAGAACGCCTCGTAGTCGGTGAATTCAGACTTGATCTTGATCTTCGGGTACTTCTTCTCGAAGAGCGCGATCGTCTTCTTGATGGCGATGGTGCGCGGCTCGCCACCCCACCACGCATAACGGAGTGTCACGGTCCCGTCTCCGGAACTCCCGCTGTCACCACCGCATCCGGTCGTCGCGGCCAGCCCCAGCGTCGCCGCTGTAGCCCCGGCCGCCTTCAGGATGGTTCGCCTCTCAACATTCCTGCTGGTTCCCACAGTCGGGTCCCTCCCCGCAGCGTCGCCGCCTGCATGAATCGTTTCAAGTAAGCGCTTGCTGGCACAAGCTACGGAGGCCCCGGAGGTGCGTCAATGATTCGGACAGGAATTTATTGAGAGTGTGGTGAGAGAACGGTGCGCCTCCAACCGGCGCACGCCACCGGAGAACTGACGACACCCCAGGTGAGAGCCGCGGGATCGACCGATCGAACAGCACGCAGGCAGTCGTACGACATCTGCGGACGGCCGGAAAAGGACGGGCGGCGAGGAGGGGCTCCGCGGACCGTCACGCGCGGCGGGACCCGCGACGCCCGGGTCGCACACCGGTCCGCGCACACGCCGACGGCCCGTCCGCGAGATCGCGGACGGGCCGTCGGTCCGGGTGGGCGATACTGGGTTCGAACCAGTGACCTCTTCGGTGTGAACGAAGCGCTCTCCCACTGAGCTAATCGCCCGGACGCAGGAAGAACATTACCCCATGTCAGCCGGTGCCCCGCGCCATGTCCCACGGCGTGACACAGAGGATCCGAACGCTCTGGGCCGCCGGTGAGGGCCACGGGTCTCCCGATGGACGCGACCGCCCGCGAGGGTCCCGGAGAGGCGGGCCGGACACCTCCCCCGACGTGACCGGGAACCGCCCGTCGGGATCAGCCCCCGGTGCCGGATGTCACCGCACCCGTGACCAGCAGTGACAGGTGCGGCACCCGCACCCGGTCCTCACTGGTCCTTGATGTTCCAGGGCATCTCGAAGCCGAACTTCCACAGGTAGACCCCGAGGATCACGCCGATGATCACCAGGCCGATCGAGGTCAGGATGATGTTGCGCCGGCGGACCCTCGGATCGAGGGCGCGGTGGGCCGCCTCGGTCACCTTCCGCTTGGTCCAGCGGAGCACGAGCTGGGCCCAGACGAACTCCGTCGCCCAGATCGCCATACCGCCGAAGATCACGACCCAGCCGGGTCCCGGCAGCGGCAGCATGATGATGCCGACGACCACGACCGCGAGGCCGATCACGAAGACCAGGACCTGCCAGCTCAGGTGCAGCAGCCGCCGCGACTTGATGAATTCCGGCGCTCTCGACCCGAGTCCCTGCTCGTCGTGCGCCCCGTCCGACTTCTCGCCGGTCTGCCCGTCAGGTGCCACGGCGACCTCGCGCGCCTCGTCACTCCCCGTATTCATACAGCCGAACCCTACCGGAGAGAAACCGGTCACCGGAATGGTCGTACCTCCGCAAGGGACCCTCGGCCGGAAGAGTTACGTAAACACACGCAAAACACTCAGAGGGGTTTACAACGGCACCGTAGGTGGCATGTCGATTTCGCCGACGTGCGAATCCCCGAGCGCACACTGAGCGAAAGGCCCTGGCGCTTATGAACACCACGGTCAGCTGCGAGCTGCACCTGCGCCTCGTTGTGTCGAGCGAGTCCTCCCTGCCTGTCCCCGCAGGCCTGCGGTACGACACGGCCGACCCCTACGCCGTGCACGCCACCTTCCACACCGGAGCCGAGGAGACCGTCGAGTGGGTGTTCGCCCGCGACCTCCTCGCGGAGGGCCTCCACCGGCCCACCGGAACCGGCGACGTCCGAGTCTGGCCGTCGCGCAGCCACGGTCAGGGCGTCGTCTGCATCGCCCTGAGCTCCCCGGAGGGAGAAGCACTGCTCGAGGCCCCGGCGCGGGCCCTGGAGTCCTTCCTGAAGCGGACGGACGCCGCCGTGCCCCCGGGCACGGAGCACCGACACTTCGATCTGGATCAGGAGCTCTCGCACATCCTGGCGGAAAGCTAGGGCGAGGGCGCACAGAGCCGCCCGGCGCCGTCCACTCGGGGAGACGGCTCGGGCAGGTACAACCGCATAGGGAACGACAGGCGCCGTGGCTGCGGAGCGCTCCGCAGCCACGGCGCCTGTCGTGCGGCCCGGCACCGAGGCCCGACGAGCCATTACCATCGGCCAGCATCGGCGGGCGTCCGCCCGACCCCCAGGCCAGGGAGCGAATCGTGCTGATCACCCACGACACCCGGTGCGCACTCGACACCGTGGTCGATCTGGTGAACACCGCACCGGAGGACGACGCGTCGCCGGACGCGCTGCCGGATGTAGCGGCGCTCGCGGAGTTCGTGCGAAACCACGAGATCAGCGATGTCGGGGTGCTCTCGGAGTTCGACCTGTCGGCCGTGCGCAAGATCCGCGGGCGGTTCGCCTCCGTGTTCGCCGCCCCGGACGCCCGGGCCGCCGCCACGCTGATCAACGACCTGGTCGCCGCCGCGGGGACCACGCCCCAGCTCACGGACCACGACGGCTACGAGTGGCATGTGCACTACTTCGCGCCGGGCGCCTCCGTCGCCGACCACCTGGCGGCCGACTGCGGGATGGCGCTGGCGTTCTTCGTGGTGGCCGGGGAGCAGGAGCGGCTGCGGCGCTGCGAGGCGCCCGACTGCCGACGGGCCTTCGTCGATCTGTCCCGCAACCGCTCGCGGCGCTACTGCGACAGCAGGACCTGCGGAAACCGCCTCCACGTGGCCGCCTACCGGGCGCGGCGCAAGGAGGCCGCCGGCTGAGGCCGAGCTGGCTGTGAACGTGGTCCCCGGCGGGTGGCGCCGGGGACCCACGGGTACGGCTCAGAGCAGCAGCAGATCGTGCAGCGCAGCCATGAGCAGCAGACACCCGATCACCGCAAGGAAGATCATCAGCGGTGGCTGGGAAAGGGCGAAGAGGCATCCACGCGGCTCGTCCTGAGGCGGCGCGGTATCGCTCTGTGTCGTGTCCAGCATCTCGCGGCGATGATGGCGCAGTCCGCGCCCCCTGCGCGATCAACACGCCCGGAATGAGCGGGAGTTCGCCGGATTCCGTGATGTCCGTTTCGAGTCGTGATCACTTGGGGTCCGGTGCCGGTCTCCCTGCGAACGTTTCAGTTCGCCGCCCGACCGTCAGATGCCGTGCTTCTTGAGGATGGCCTCGATGTCGCTGAAGTCGTCCCCTGCGGACTCGGTGGTCCTGGGCTTGGCCGCGGGGCGGGTGGCCGGGGTCCGCGCGGCCGGGCCGAGGGAGGGCGCCGAGGCCGTGGGAGCCACCGCGTCCTGCTGGGCGCCACGGGCCGCCGCCCTGCGCTCCTTGCGGGTGCCGCCGCGACGGCGCTCCACCGCGCGGGTGGTCGAGAACAGCACCCACGACAGGCCCAGCACGCCGAAGCCGGCCCACGCGGTCGGGCTGAAGGCGGTGTCCGCGAGCCAGTCCACGACGCCGGTCATCACCAGACCGAGCGGGACGAGGGAGTAGGCGGCGATACGGGTGGCCGCGAGAAAACGCTTGCGGTACGCGGTGACCGCCGCGATGCCCAGGCCGGCCGCGGCGACGGCGGAACAGACGGTCTCGGCAATCATCCGGTCCTCCAGGCAGGCTTCGATCGGCAACGTACCGCTTCGTCCCTGTCCATCCTGCACCTCGCGACCCCCACCGGGCCATGCCCCGGCAGGACATCAGGGACATCTCCGGGTCGCCTCCTCCGCAGGTGCCGGTCGGGGGGAGGGGTGAGGCGGACTCCGCGGGGCGGGCCGGTGAGGCGGTCCGACAGGGGGCGTGCCGGTGAGGCGGCCGGTGTGAGGCGTGGTGCGGAGGTGGCGGGCGTGGGGTGTCGGGGAGGTGACCGGCATGGGGTGTCGAGGAGGCGGCCGACGTGGGGCATACCGGTGAGGGGGCCGGCGTGGGGCGTGCCGGTGAGTGGCCGGGGTGGGACGTACGGGTGCGGCCGCCGACGTGGGCCGTATCGGTAAAGCAGCCGGTGTGGGCCGTACCGGTGCGGCTGCCGGTGTGGGCCGTACCGGTGCGGCTGCCGGTGTGGGCCGTACCGATGAAGCGGCCGGCGCAGGACGTACCGATCGAGCGGCCGGCGTAAGGCGTACCGGTGCGGCGGCCGCCGTAGGACGCGTCGGTGGCGCAGGTCATGCCCGGTGCAGAAGCGTGCCGGTAAGGGCCGCCGGGGGCCGATTCGGGTCGGGTGGTCGTGGGCTGGGAGACTGGGGGCATGAGCGACCCCTCCCCTGTCCGTCCCGCCGTGCCCGTCCTCGACGTCTGGTGCGAGTTGCAGTGCCCGGACTGCCGTGACGCGCTGGACGACGTCCGGGCCCTGCGTGCCCGTTACGGCGACCGTCTGGAGCTGCGGCTGCGGCACTTCCCGCTGGAGAAGCACAAGCACTCCTTCGCCGCCGCGCAGGCGGCCGAGGAGGCGCTGGAGCAGGGCAGGGGCTGGGAGTACGTCGAGGCCGTGCTGGGGCGCGTCGGGGAGCTGGACCGCGAGGGGGAACCCCTCCTGGTCGAGGTGGCCCGTGAACTGGGGCTCGACGCCGAGGAGTTCGACACCGCGCTGATCGACGGCCGGCACATCCTGATCGTGGACGCCGACCTGGCCGAGGGCAAGGCGATCGGGGTGAGCGGGACACCGACGTACGTCATCGGCGGTGAGCGTCTCGACGGCGGCACGTCCCAGGACGGGCTGCGCGGGCGGATCGAGGAGATCGCCGACCGGCTGCTCGCCGGCCAGGAGTGAGCGGGCCTCAGAGCAGGCTCTTGTACATCGAGTAACCCACCGTCGCGTACCCCAGCGACTCGTACAGCCGCTCGGCCGGGGTGTTGCCCGCGAAGACGTTGAGGCCCAGGACCCGTCTGCCGGAGGCGATGGCCTGGGCTTCGGCCAGCAGCATCAGGGAGCGGCCGTGCCCGCGGCCCCGGAAGGCCGCCTCGGTCTCGACGTCGTAGACGAACGCCTTGGCGTCGACGAACTCCACCCACAGGACACCGACCCGCACGCCGTCGTGCTCCAGAACGCTGAACAGCGCCTCCGGCGTCCTGAGGCCGCGCTGCACCAGCTTCTCGTGGTCCTTGAGCGACCTCGCCCGGGCCTCGGCCTCGGGCACCCCGCGCTCGCTCCAGTCGCCGGCGTACTCGGTGATGCCGCGCTCCGCCCAGGGCCAGAACTCGTCCTCCGTCATGGGCCGGCCCCGGGTGCCCGCGGGCAGTTCGGGCGCGTCGGCGCCGAGCGGCTTCTCCATGCCGCGGTTGCGGTGGACGTACCCGAGCACGGTGGCGAGCCGCAGCGCGGGTCCGGCGTCGGCGGGGACCCGGATCTCGACCTGTCCGCAGCCCCAGCCCCGCGCCACCTCCTCGGCGGCGAGCGCGGCGACGGTGCCCCGGCCGCGCCCGCGGTCCGGCTCGTCGATCCGCAGCTCCCGGATCTGGGCGACGGCAGGGCCGAAGGCGGGATGGGTCGCGAGGTGTATCGCCCCGACGGGACGGCTGTTCACGCACACCGTGAAGTGGCGGGACAGCGCCCCGTCGGCGCCGCGCTGGAGCGGCTCGGTCGGCCGCAGAGTGGTGGTCATCACCCGGAGTTCTACCCGCTGCCGCGTGCCGGAGCAGCTCAATATTCCCCGGCTTTACGGTTCGAGGTCGTCCCCGGCCCGCTCCTCGAAGATCCGCATGGCCTTGGCGGTCACCGGGCCGGGCGCGCCCGGCAGTTCGCGGGCGTCGACGCGGTGGACGGCCTGGACGTCCCGGAGGGTCGAGGTGAGGAAGATCTCGTCGGCCCGCTCCAGGACGTCGAAGGGCAGGTCGGTCTCCTTGGCCCCGGTCCATTCGACGGTCAACGCGCGCGTGATGCCCGCGAGGCAGCCGGAGGTGAGCGGCGGGGTGTGGATCTCCCCGTCCAGCACGACGAAGACGTTGGACCCGGTGCCCTCGCACAACTGCCCGACCGTGTTGGCGAACAGCGCCTCGGAGGCCCCGTCCTCACGCGCGCGTGCGAGTGCGACGACGTTCTCGGCGTACGAGGTGGTCTTGAGCCCGGTGAGGGCGCCCCGCTCGTTTCGGGTCCACGGGACGGTGATCACGGCCGTGGAGTCGGGCCGCGGGGCGGACTCGCCGAGGGCGACCACCAGGGTCGGCCCGTGCTCGCCCCGGTCGGAGCCTAGGGGGCCGTGGCCGCCGGTGTAGGTGATGCGCAGCCGCCCGAGCGGCATCGGGTTCGCCTCGAGCACGGCGGCGCAGGCCCGGCGGACCTCGTCGTGGTCGGGGTCGGGCAGTCCGAGACCCCGGGCGGACAGCGTCAGCCGGTCCAGGTGCCGGGTGAGGGCGAAGGGGCGGCCGTCCACCGCCTTCACCGTCTCGAAGATGCCGTCGCCCACGGTCAGTCCGTGGTCGAAGACGGAGACGCGGGCGGTCTCCGTGTCCTGGAGCCTGCCGTCGAGCCAGATCTTCACGTAAGGGTCCCTCCACTCACCTCGTACGCCCCCGACGCTACCGCGAGCAGCCGGGACGCCTTCAGCTCGGTCTCCCGCCACTCCCCCTCGGGGTCCGAACCCCAGGTGATGCCGGCGCCGGTGCCGAAGCGCAGCACTCCCCCGGCGCGGTCGATCCAGAAGGTGCGGATGCCGACGGCCAGCTCCCCGGTGTCCCGGTCGGCGTCGACCCAGCCGACGCCTCCGCAGTACGGCCCGCGGGGCGTCGTCTCCAGGGCCTCGATGATCCGCAGGGCACTGGACTTGGGCGCGCCGGTGACCGAGCCGGGCGGGAAGGCGGCGCCGAACAGCTCGGCCCAGCCCGTGCCCTCGCGCAGTTCGCCGCGCACGGTCGACACGAGGTGGACGAGACCGGGGTGCTTCTCCACGGCGCACAGGTCGGGGACGGTGACGCTGCCCGTGGCGCACACCCGTCCCAGGTCGTTGCGCACCAGGTCGACGATCATCACGTTCTCGGCGTAGTCCTTGGCGAGCAGGTCGTCCTCGGTCCGCCCGGTGCCCTTGATCGGCCCGGACTCCACGACCCGCCCCGCCCTGCGCAGGAACAGCTCGGGGGACGCGGTGGCGATCTCCACCCCGTGCCCCGGCAGCCGAATCGTTCCTGCGTACGGCGCCGGATTGCCACGGGCCAGCAGTGCGGTCAGCGCGTCCACGTCGGCGCCGGGGGCGAGGGGCGCGGTCAGGACCCGGCAGAGATTCGCCTGGTAGACCTCGCCTGCGGCGATGTGCGCGCGGATCCGCCGTACGCCCGCCGTGTACGCCTCGCGGTCAAGCGATGACGTCCAGTCACCGGCGGCCGGACCCTGCCAGGCCCCCGGCACCGGCGCGGGCACCGGCTCATGGCGTACGTCGGCGAAGCGGGCGCAGGTCAGACCGCCCTCGAAGTCCGCGGCGACGGCCCAGAAACCGGTGGAGTCCAGCGCCGCGGGGTCGCTGGTGACGTCGAGGAGACCGGTGGCGACGCGGTCGCCGAAGCGGGCGAGAGGAGGGAGGTCGGGCACGCTGTCGAGTCTATGGCGGGTGTCCCGCGGGTGACCTGGGCATGTCCTTGTGGCCGCCCTGACCACGGACGTCGACATGCGCACCGCAGCACGCTGCGCAAACGCGTTTTTGTACTGGCACCGGAATCCGCTAGAGTTCAACTCGTCGCCGGGCCGCGAGAGCGGAACGAAACGACAAGCGGACGTAGCTCAGTTGGTAGAGCGCAACCTTGCCAAGGTTGAGGTCGCGAGTTCGAGCCTCGTCGTCCGCTCGATGGAACCAGGGGATCTTCCCGAGCCCCTGCACTCCTGGTGGAGTGGCCGAGAGGCGAGGCAACGGCCTGCAAAGCCGTCTACACGGGTTCAAATCCCGTCTCCACCTCCAAGGACGATTAGCTCAGCGGGAGAGCGCTTCCCTGACACGGAAGAGGTCACTGGTTCAATCCCAGTATCGTCCACTGGATCTTCGCTCGTCGAAGGTCTGACCCGCGCGATTAGCTCAGCGGGAGAGCGCTTCCCTGACACGGAAGAGGTCACTGGTTCAATCCCAGTATCGCGCACGCAGCACACACGATCACGATCGTGGTTCCCGCGCGATTAGCTCAGCGGGAGAGCGCTTCCCTGACACGGAAGAGGTCACTGGTTCAATCCCAGTATCGCGCACACACCGAAGCCCCCGGCCCTGCGGCCGGGGGCTTCCTCGTTCCTCGCGTCAGCTCGAGAACAGCATGTGGCCGAAGCCGCGGTTGCGGTGGTGGCCGCCGTGATGACCGCCGTGGCCGCCGTAGTGACCGCCGCCGTGCTGCGGGGCGCCCCACGCCGGTGCGCCGGGCGCGGCGGGGTACTGCGGAGCGGCCGGTGGCGGGGGAACTACGGGGCCGCCGCCGTACTGGCCCTCCAGGCGGGTCAGCGCCTCCAGCTCGCCGTAGTCGAGAAAGATCCCGCGGCAGCCGCTGCACTGCTCGATCTGGACACCGTTGCGGTTGTACGTGTGCATCGGGGCGTGGCACTTCGGACACTGCATCGTCGGCTCAACTCCTCGCCGGTTGATCCTGCTTAGCGTTACGCCAGGACAGACTCTGTCCGGCTCTGGTCGGTTGCACCCTACTTCGCGAAACCGTCCGCCAACTGCGGCGGGGTGGAACCCATTCGGTCACAGGCGTCGACGACCGCTTCTTCCACGTCGTCCAGCGCCCGCTCCGCGTCGACCGCCTTGGCGACCGCCCGGGCCGCGGTCTGCACGGTGAGGGCGCGGGCGGGGACGTCCAGGGCGGGCCAGGGGTCGCCGTCCGCGGGCACCGCCGGTCCGCCGGCCGCGCGGTAGGCACCGAGGAAGCGGGACCAGTCCTCGGGTGACAGCAGGCCGCAGGCGTACCAGGCGGCGGGGCGGGCGAGGTCCCAGGCGGGCTCCCCCACGCCGAGGTCGTCCACGTCGATGAGGCGCCAGGGGCCGTCGGGGGCGGGGTGGTGGACGAGCTGCCCGAGGTGCAGGTCGCCGTGGCAGAGGGTCGTGGTGTCGGACATGGGCGCCTCGGCGCGGGCCCAGGCCGGGAGGGTGGCCCAGGCGCGGAGCACGGGAGCGGCGGCCGGGTGCGGTCTGCGCCGGGCGGCCTGGAGAAGGCGGGCCACGGCGAGGGCGGCCTTGACCGGCCCCCTCATGGCCGGCAGGCCGGGCGGGGCGGGGGTGCGGTGGAGCCGGGCGAGGAGGGTGGCGGCCGGTTCCCAGGGGGCGGCGTCGGGGTTCTCCGGGTCCACGGGTTCGCCGTACGGCCAGAAGGTGACGAGTCGGCCGTGCAGGTCCACGGGGGTTTCACCGAGCGGGGGCAGCAGGATGCCGGGGAGGCGGGCGGCCGTGGCGAGGCGGGGGGCCAGGTCGGCGGGGGTGGTGCCGGGGGCGTGCGCCTTCGCGACGGTGTCCGCGTGCCGTACGACGGTGGCGTCGGGGCGGTCGGCGAGCGTGGCCGCGCCGCAGGGACAGGCCGACGCCCTCCTGAGGTGAGCCTCGTCCCTCGCCCTGAGGGTGAGCTCGGCGAGGAGGGGGTGGGTGGTCACGGGGCTCCCTGGGCGACGGGGTGGTCTGTCGGCGACAGTATTGCTGCGGTGGGCTTGGGCGAGGTGCCTGTGGGGGGTGCCGGGTTCGGTTGTGTGGCGGGTGCGGGTGCGTTGTGGCTGGTCGCGCAGTTCCCCGCGGGGGCGCTGCGCTGGGCTTGGGCCGGGCGCCCAGGAGAGTGCCGCGGAGGGTTGTGGGCGGGTGCGGGTCGGTGGGGGCTGGTCGCGCAGTTCCCCGCGCCCCTAAGGGGGTTGCAGTCCTCTGCGTCACGAAGGGCCGTGTGCCACCGTGGGCTGTTTACCGCGTACGGCGGTGAGGGGACGGGGTGGGGGGTGTCCGCCCGCAGCGGCCGGCGTCCGTTGCAGAGCAACAGTGAAAGGGGCCGAGGCGCCGGACCGAGGACGGATGCCCCCGCCCCGGCACCGGCCCACCCACCGGACCCGAGGCGCTGCACGAGCCCCCACCGAACCGGCGGCTGCGCCGCAGGCATCAGGGGCGCGGGGAACTGCGCAAAAGACGCCCGCCCCCACCCAGCCGCACCGAGCCGAACCGCGCCAAACCCCCGGAGGTAAAAGCAATGCCGGCGTAGCTCCCCAGCTACGCCGGCATTTTGCCGTCCGCCGCACCCCCGTCCCCACGGGGTTTCATGGGTTGATGTCCCCGCCCGGACCGCTCTTCCGGGCCTGGGGTCGCCGCTCAGCGCCCCAGCATCACTCCCACGGACGACGCCTGTGTGGTCACTGTCTCCCAGCCGTCGAAGACGACGAGGAGCAGGACCGCCAGAGGAAGGGCCATCAGCGTCGCCACCAGTGGGTGGCGACGGCCCGTACGGCGGGGCTGGCGTGTGCGGGACAGTGTCCGCGGTGCCGTAAGAGCCATGGTCCCTCTCCTGACCGTTCTGTTGTCGTTGGCAGCGGCGGGTGTCTGACCTCGGGGGACGAGTGCTGCACCCGCCGCTTGACCTCAAATCTAGGCGTCACGGGTCCACCGCACGTCATGCCCTCGTACCGATTGCCGGGCCTCCCCGAGGATGAGCCATGACCAGCGGAGTACTCCCATGGGTGGAGACGGGGACCTAGGTCTCCGGGTCTTCCCGGAGGGGGCGTCCGCTCTGCCCCGCTTTCTCCGAGCTGTCCTCGCGCGGCACCGGCTGCTCCACCAGCGCCAGCACCCGGGTCGCCATGAACCGGGCCGTCCGCACCACCGATCCGTTTCGCGTGACTTCGCTCACTTCCACCACACCTCGACGGACCGCCGTCTCCACTCGTCGGCCCGCCCTGCTCGCCACCACCTCATAGGTGCGCGTCGTGTCCCCTGCGTCCACGACTATCTCCACGCGATCACCCTTCACGGGTTCAATCCCCCTTCTGCGACGGGTGGTTGGGATCACATCCGAACCGAAGTCCGTCCGCCCTCCGGCTCCCTGACCACCCCTCAATTCTCCCACCCGGCACTGACAATCGATCGGGACGAGAGGGCGCGGCCTCTGCGCGCGGCGGCCCGCGGAAACGTAAGCTGTGGCTCGTCACACGGACCGGGCAGCGGGGATGAACATGGCGATGATGCGCCTGAGGCGCGAGGACCCGCGCGTCGTCGGCTCGTTCAGGCTTCACAGACGGCTCGGCGCGGGGGGCATGGGGGTCGTCTACCTGGGCTCCGACCGCAAGGGGCAGCGGGTCGCACTGAAGGTCATCCGGCCTGATCTGGCCGAGGACCAGGAGTTCCGGTCCCGGTTCGCGCGCGAGGTCTCCGCGGCCCGGCGGATCCGTGGCGGCTGCACCGCCCGGCTCGTCGCGGCCGACCTGGACGCGGACCGTCCGTGGTTCGCCACTCAGTACGTGCCCGGCCCCTCCCTCCACGACAAGGTCGCCGACGAGGGGTCCCTCGGCGCCGCCGAGGTGGCCTCCATCGGGGCCGCCCTGTCGGAGGGGCTCGTCGCCGTGCACGAGGCGGGGGTCGTGCACCGCGATCTCAAGCCGTCGAACATCCTCCTGTCCCCCAAGGGCCCCCGGATCATCGACTTCGGCATCGCCTGGGCGACCGGGGCCTCCACCCTCACCCATGTCGGCACCGCCGTCGGCTCCCCCGGCTTCCTCGCGCCGGAGCAGGTGCGCGGCGCCGCGGTGACTCCGGCCACGGACGTGTTCTCGCTGGGCGCGACCCTGGCGTACGCGTCGATGGGCGACTCGCCCTTCGGGCACGGCAGTTCCGAGGTGATGCTGTACCGCGTGGTGCACGAGGAGGCCCAACTGCACGGTGTGCCCGACGCGGTCGCTCCCCTCATCCGCGCGTGTCTGGCCAAGGACCCCGAGGAGCGCCCGAGCACCCTGCAGTTGTCGCTGCGGCTCAAGGAGATCGCGGCCCGCGAGACCCAGGGTCTGCCGGATCTGCGTCCGCCCGCCCCGCGGGCCGGTGAGGCGGACCGGCCCACCGGACGCATCGCCGACACCTACCCGGAGCGGGCCTCCCAGCGCCGGCCGCAGGGACCGTCGGGCACGTCCGGTTCCCAGGGGGCTTCCTCGGGCCGCGGTTCCGGACCGGCGCGGGGCCAGGGCCCGGCGCGAGGCGGGGTCCCGTCACGTGGCGGCAGCACTCCGCGCGGCAACGGCGTGCCCTCGTCCCGCTCCGGCTCCCGGCCCACTCCCGCCTCGCGGAACACGACCCGCTCCGGCAGTGGCAGCCGGCCCGCGCCGCGCAGCGGTACCGGCCGCCCGCCCGCCAGGAACACCAAGACGGGGCTGCGTCCCGCGAACCCCCGCCTCCTGCGCCAGCGGCTGTTCGTGTTCGTCGTGGTGACCCTGCTCGTGGCACTCGGCATCGCCGCGGCCCAGGGCTGCCAGGGCCCGTCGAGGGGGCTGGGCGTGCACCGGGATGTCGTACGGCAGCAGGTGCAGGAGGCACCGGGCCACGATTGAGGCCGGCCGAGGGCGCTCAGCCGTCGGTCACTCCGGGGCTTCGATCCAGTGCACGCAGACGAGTTCCTGTCCACGCAGTTCCTGCTTGAGGCAGAGGCGGGCCCGGATCACCGCGGGTTCCTTGTCCCGGTCCCGGTACTCGGTCAGGACCCGGCCGTCCTCGATCCAGGAGAATCCGTACTTGCGGGTGTAGTCGACGTCCAGCCTGCGCTCGATCTCACGGCTCGCGAGTGTGTAGTTCTGGGCGGCCTCGGGGTGCTTCCTGAACACCTCGGTGATCTCGGCGAGGAACGCGGCGTCCAACCTGGTGTCGTAATCAGAAGTGGTCACGGCCGTCTCCCTGAGGGGCATGGTCGGGAACGTCCCCCTGTCTCCAGCCTGCTCCGCGCCTCAGGCGCCCGCCAGTCGGCCCGACGGGGGCGTGTTCAGGACTGCGGACGCCCCGTCGCCACCGCGTAGAAGGCGACCGCGGCCGCCGCGCCCACGTTGAGGGAGTCGACGCCGTGGGCCATCGGGATGCGGACCCATTCGTCGGCGGCGACCAGGGCCTGGGTGGTCAGGCCGTCGCCCTCGGCGCCGAGCATCAGCGCGACCCGGTCCATCCTGTGCGGGGCGGCCTCGTCGAGGGTCTTGGCCTTGGCGTCCGGGGTGAGGGCGAGGAGGGTGAAGCCGGCCTCGCGGACCGAGTCCAGGCCCTTGGGCCAGGTGTCGAGACGGGCGTAGGGGACGGAGAAGACCGCGCCCATCGAGACCTTGACGCTGCGGCGGTACAGGGGGTCGGCGCAGTCCGGGGAGAGCAGGACCGCGTCCATGCCGAGGGCGGCCGCCGAGCGGAAGATGGCGCCGATGTTGGTGTGGTCGTTGACGGACTCCATGACCACCACGCGGCGGGCGGTCTGGAGCAACTCGCCCGCGGTGGGCAGCGGTTTGCGCTGCATGGAGGCGAGCGCGCCGCGGTGCACGTGATAGCCGGTGACCTGTTCGGCGAGCTCGGGGCTGACGGCGTACACCGGGGCGGGGAGTTCGTCGATGACGTCGCGCATGACGTCGACCCACTTGGCGGACAGCAGCATGGAGCGCATCTCGTAGCCGGCGTCCTTGGCCCGGCGGATGACCTTCTCGCCCTCGGCGATGAACAGGCCCTCGGCCGGCTCGCGTTTGCGGCGCAGTTCGACGTCGGTCAGGCCCGTGTAGTCGTGCAGGCGCGGGTCGTCGGGATCCTCGACGGTGATGAGATCGGCCACAGGGTGATACTGCCTTGTCCTGGGTGCGGTGCCAACGGCTGGGAACGGGTTGGGTTACCCCGGGTTACGTCAGGCCCGCGGCCCCACGCCGACGACCTCGCCGACGACGATCACGGCCGGGGGCTTCACGTCCTCGGCGACGACCACCTCACCGACCGTCGCCAGGGTCGCGTCGACCCGGCGCTGGGCGGCCGTCGTCCCCTCCTGGACCAGGGCGACCGGGGTGTCGGGCGACTTGCCGTGCGCCACCAGGGTCTCGGCGATCCTGCCGATCTTGTCGACGCCCATGAGGATCACGAGCGTGCCGGTGAGCCGGGCGAGCGCCGGCCAGTCGACCAGCGAGCGGTCGTCGTCCGGCGCCACATGACCGCTGACCACGGTGAACTCGTGGGCCACGCCCCTGTGGGTGACCGGGATGCCGGCCGCGCCCGGGACCGAGATCGAGCTGGAGATGCCCGGCACGACCGTGCAGGGGATGCCGGCCTCGGCGAGGGCATGCAGCTCCTCCATCCCGCGGCCGAAGACATAGGGGTCGCCGCCCTTGAGCCGTACGACCGACTTGCCCTGCTTGGCATGCTCGATCAGGGCGTTGTTGATGGCCTCCTGGGCCATGAAACGGCCGTACGGGATCTTCGCCGCGTCGATGACCTCGACGTGCGGCGGGAGTTCGGCGAGGAGGTCGCGGGGCCCGAGGCGGTCGGCGATGACGACGTCCGCCTCGGCGAGCAGGCGACGGCCGCGGACCGTGATCAGGTCGGGGTCGCCGGGGCCGCCGCCGACGAGGGCGACGCCGGGGGTGCGGGTGCGGTGGTGCGGCGCGACGAGGGTGCCGTCGCGCAGGCCCTCGACGACCGCGTCCCTGATGGCCGCCGTGTGGCGGGGGTCGCGGCCCCTGGCGTTCGTGGTGAGCACGGCGACCGTGACGCCCTCGCTGTGGCCCGTCGCCGGGGTCCAGGCGGTGGCGGCGTCGGCGTCGTCGGAGCGGACGCACCAGACGCGGTGCCGCTCCGCCTCGGCGGAGGCGCGGGTGTTCGCCTCGGTGTCGCTGGTGGCGATCAGGGCGTACCAGGCGTCTTCCAGGTCGCCTTCCCGGTACGGCCGCCTTTCCCAGGTGATCTCGCCCGCGTCCGCCATCGCCTCCACGGAGGGGGTCGCCGCCGGGGACACGAGGAGGACGTGCGCGCCTGCCGCGATCAGGGCCGGGAGGCGGCGCTGGGCCACCTGGCCGCCGCCGAGGACGACGACCTTGCGGTCGGTGAGGCGGAGGCCTACGGGGTAGGCGGGGTTCTCGGCCATGAGGGGCGACTCCTCTTTACGGCTGTGCAGTGGCCCTGACGTGCGGATTTTACGGGGTGGCGGGATGAGGCGGCTCAGGTGTCCGGTGGCTGGGCTTCGCGGCCGGGTGCGGGTCCGCGGGCCGGGAAGGAGCGCGTGGACACCGTCCGTGGACCTACCTACGCGAGGGGGACGCGTGGACACCGTCCGTGGACCCACGCGAGGGGAACGCGCGGACACCGTCCCCGCGTCCCCCTCTCGCACGCCTACTTCTCGGTGACCCCCGCGGAGTCGAACGTCGCCACCTCGTGCATCGCCCTCGCCGTGCTCTGGACCAGGGGCAGGGCCAGCAGGGCGCCCGTGCCCTCGCCGAGGCGGAGGTCGAGGTCGACCAGGGGGCGCAGGCCGAGCTTGTTGAGCGCGGCCACATGGCCCGGCTCGGCGCTGCGGTGGCCCGCGATGCAGGCCGCGAGGACCTCCGGGGCGATCGCGCGGGCCACCAGGGCGGCGGCGCCCGCGCTGACCCCGTCGAGGATGACCGGCGTGCGCAGCGAGGCTCCGCCCAGGAGCAGGCCGACCATCGCCGCGTGTTCGAAGCCGCCGATCGCCGCCAGAACGCCGATCGGGTCGGCGGGGTCCGGCTGGTGGAGTTCGATCGCGCGGCGGACGACCTCGGTCTTGCGGGCCAGGGTCTCGTCGTTGATGCCGGTGCCGCGGCCGGTGACCTCGGCGGGGTCGGTGCCCGTGAAGACCGAGATCAGGGCGGCGGACGCGGTGGTGTTCGCGATGCCCATCTCGCCCGTGAGGAGTGCCTTGTTGCCGGCCGCGACCAGGTCGCGCGCGGTCTCGATGCCGACCTCGATGGCCTGCTTGGCCTCCTCACGGGTCATCGCGGGACCGGTGGTCATGTCGGAGGTGCCGGCCCGGATCTTGCGGGGCAACAGGCCGGGCGTGGCCGGGAGTTCGGAGGCCACGCCGACGTCCACGACGCACACCTCGGCGCCCACCTGGCCGGCGAAGGCGTTGCAGACCGCGCCGCCGCCGAGGAAGTTGGCGACCATCTGGGCCGTCACCTCCTGCGGCCAGGGGGTGACGCCCTGGGCGTGCACGCCGTGGTCACCGGCGAAGATCGCGACGGCCGCGGGTTCCGGGATCGGCGGCGGGCACTGCCGGGACAGCCCGCAGAGCTGGGCGGAGATGATCTCCAGCATGCCGAGCGCGCCGGCGGGCTTGGTCATCCGCTTCTGCCGCTCCCAGGCCTCGCCGAGCGCCTTGGCGTCCAGCGGGCGGATCTGCGAGACGGTCTCGGCGAGCAGGTCGTGCGGCTCCTCGCCGGGCAGGGCGCGTCGGCCGTACGTCTCCTCGTGCACGACCCACGACAGCGGGCGGCGCTTGGACCAGCCGGCCTGCATCAGCTCGGGCTCGTCCGGGAACTCGTCGACGTACCCGACACACAGGTAGGCGATGACCTCCAGGTGGTCGGGCAGGCCGAGGGCGCGGACCATCTCGCGCTCGTCGAAGAAGCTGACCCAGCCGACACCGAGGCCCTCGGCGCGGGCGGCGAGCCAGAGGTTCTCGACGGCGAGCGCGGCGGAGTAGGGGGCCATCTGCGGCTGGGTGTGCCGGCCGAGGGTGTGCCGGCCGCCGCGGGTGGGGTCGGCGGTGACGACGATGTTCACCGGGGTCTCGAGGATGGCCTCGATCTTCAGTTCCTTGAACTGCTTCGCCCGGCCCTTGGGCAGCGACTTGGCGTAGGCCTCGCGCTGGCGCTGGGCCAGGTCCTGCATCGCGGCGCGCGTCTCGGCGGAGCGGATGACGACGAAGTCCCAGGGCTGCGAGTGTCCGACGGACGGGGCCGTGTGGGCGGCCTCCAGGACGCGGAGCAGCACCTCGTGCGGGATCGGGTCGCTGCGGAAGCCGTTGCGGATGTCGCGGCGCTCCCGCATGACCTTGAGGACGGCCTCGCGCTCGGCGTCGTCGTAGGCGGGCGCGGCGGGGCCCATGGACTGCTGGGCTTCTGCCACGGGAGCCGTGCTCACTTCCTGGGCTTGCTGGGCCGCCTGGGCTTCCTGGTCTTCTTGATCGGCGGCCCGGGTGTCCAGGTCGTCCGCCTGCTGGGCGGCTTGGAGGTCGCCGCCCGCCTCGCGCGGGGCCGGAACGACGGCCTGCTGTGTGTCGTCCGCGGGGAGCGAGAGGGGGTGGGGCGGGGTCGGCGCGAGGTGCGGTGTGGTCGGCACGGAACCGTCGACCGGCACGAACTCGCCCAGGGCCTGGCCGGGTTGCGGTTCCAGGGGGACACCGGCGGGCAGCACGACCGGGGCCTCGGCGGGCCCCTGAGTCGCGAACTGGGGCCGCGCTTCGGGCAGTTCCGCCGCGAGCGGCTGAGGCGCGGGCGTCTGCGGACCCTGCGGTGCCTGGCCCGGGACGGCGGCGGCCCCCTCCTGCGCCACGGGCTCCGGCTGCTGGGCGCCGACCGCCGGAACGGCCGGGTCCATCGGCGGTACGCGGGTGTCGGCGACGTCCGCCGCGACGGGCTCCGGGGCGGGCTGGACGAGGCCCGGCGCCGGTACCGGGGCGGGGACGGCCTGCGGGTCCTCGGCGGACAGGGCGGCGGGGGCGGGCTCCTGGGGCCCCTCGGCCACGGGTGCCGGCTGCTCGGCGGGGAGCGGCTCGGAGACCTCGGCGACGGAGTCGTCCTGTGCGGGCGCGGGGAGGTCCTCGGCGGCTGCGGCGACGGCGTCCACGGGCTGCGGAACCTGCGCGGCCTGTGCCGGGGCCTCAGCGGGGGCCTGGAGCGTCACGGCGTCCGGGGTGGTCGGGGCGACGGGTTCCGCGGCGGGAGATGCGGCTTCCGGAGCTGCGGGCTCCGGGGCGGGTACGGGTTCCTGGGCCACGAGGGGCTCCTGGGCGGCGAGGACTTCCTGGGGGGCGTCCGGAGCGGCCATGACTTCCGGAGCGGGGGCCGGATCGGCGGCGACCACGGCTTCCTGAACGGGGGCCGGGCCCGGAGCAACGGCTGCCTCGGCGGACGGGTCGGCTTCCCGCACCGCGACGGCTTCCGCGTCCTGGACCGCACCCGTCTCCGGAGCGACAGCCGCGGCCTCCGCCGGTACGACCTCTTCGGGCACAGCAACGGCCTGCGGAGCAACGGCGGCCACGGCCTCCGGTGCCTCCGCTTCCGCCGCGTCCGGCTCGACCGCGGCGACCTCGGGCCCGGAAACGACGGCCTCGGACACAACGCTCTCGGACACAATGCTCTCGGACGCAACGGCGTCGGACACAACCGCCTCGGCGACCGGCGCGGGCACCGACGCGGGCACCTCGGTGTCCTCCACGACCGGAGCGACCTCAGCGGCCTCGACCGCGGGCGCCTGGCCCGGCACCTGAGCCACGTCGGAAACGGGCACGTCGGGCAGGACCTGCTCCGCGAGCACGTCCGCCCCGGCAGCCGGGGCAGCCTGAACCGCCTCGGGCAGTGAACCGTCACCGAGCACCTGCTCCGCGCCGCCGTCCCCGCCCACGACAGCGGCGGGCGCGCCCTCCCCGGCGTGGGCCGGTTCACCGGCCGGCACCTGCGACGGCTCCGGCACGGCCACGGCCTCCGGCACCGGGGTCTCCGCGACCGCGTCCACCGCGACCTGCGCCGCACCCATCGGTTCCGAGGCCGGAGCCGGTTCCGGAACAACCGTTTCGGCAGCCGGGGCCACCGTGCTCACCTGCGTCTGGACGGCGGCCTGCGCCGGGGCGCCCCACGGGGCGGCGCCCTGCGGCTGCGAGGTGTCGTAGTACTCGGGGCCCGGCGCGGCCGCGGCCGGCTGCCGAACCGGTGCGCCCGCGGGACCGCGGTCGGCGAGGGAGCGGACCGGGCTCGCGGAGGCGTCGGGGATCGGCGGGCCGAGGTGCAGCGGCCGGCGGGGCGTGATGGGCGGGATCGGCACCGAGGGGGCCTGCTGCTGGGGCGTGCGGACCGCGCTCATGTCGTGCGCTCCGCTGTCCCGGCCGGACATCTCATGCGGGCCCGGCTCGTGGACGGTCTCGACGACCGGCTCCGGGGCGGGCGGGGCGACCTCGTTGCCCCAGGGGCTCTGGGCACCCGGCAGCAGCAACAGGTCTTCGTCCTCGGCGGTGGTCTCGGAGAGGTAGGTGTACGCACCCGGCGCGGGGACGCCCGGCTGTTCCACCATGCCTGCGTTCTCCGGCAGTCCCTCGCCCGGGACCTGGCCGGTGTCGGTCATGCGTACCCCTCGCCCATCGGTTAGTGCTTCTACGACCAGCTCACCGGGGACGGCGCACCGACCGCCCCCGTGGTGAAGAACGAGCGTGCGTGCCCAGCGGCACGAACGGCCCGCCGAGAAAGACGACAAAGCCATTAACTGGCATTGTCCCGGCCGTTCCCCCGTCGCGACAGGTTGATCCGCGACAGCCCGCTGTGGACTGCGCCACGTTGCGCGTCCTCCGGTTCTGCCGTACCACACCCATCCCAAAACGGGCGCGCTTTCCGGACATTGACGAACGAATGCCGGTCCACGGGGCGCGGTACAACGGTCGGCCAGCCTACCGCGCGCAGTACGACAACAGGATCACCGGGGACGGTGGACCACCGCCGGCGAGGTCAGCCGGTACGGTCCGGCAGCACCGCGCTGAGCAGGAACGCGACGCTCCGTTCCGTCTCCGTCCAGGCCCTGGTGTCGAGTTCGACGGACTGGAGGAGGGCGCACTCGACGCGGTAGCCGTGCTCGGTGAGGTCCCGGCCGACGAGTTCGGCCTCGTCGCGGGTGGCCGCGTGGGCGACGATGCGCTGCGGACGCCGGTCGGCGACCGCGGAGACCACGGCCACTCCCCCGCCGCCGACGCGGACGACGTCGGGTTCGGGAAGGTTCTCCAGGACGTGCGGGGCGGTGCCGGGGACGATCTGGACCTGGAGTCCGAAGGCGCGGGCGTTGGCCTCGGTGCGCTCGCAGGCCCTCAGGTCGCGGTCGACGGCGATGACGGCGGCCCCGGCCCGGGCGGCCTCGGTCGCGAAGGCGCCGCTGCCGCAGCCGATGTCCCACACGAGGTCGCCGACGCGCGGTCCCAGCCGGGCGAGTTGGGCCGCACGGAGCGGCTCCAGTTCGCCTTCGCCCATGAGGCCGCCGTAGGACTCGGCGGGCAGGGTCCAGCCGCGCGGGGCGGCGGCCGGGTCGCGGCCGGCGATCCAGCCGCCGTCCTCCGTGACGGCCGCGGTGCCGCCGATGACGATGACGATGTTGGGGTCGCGCCACGTGTGGTCGGCGGCCTTGTCGGAGGTGACGACGGTGACCTGTTCGTGGTCGGTGCCCAGTTCCTCACAGATGACGAAGGTGCGGTGCACGCCCTCCATCAGCAGGCCGAGTTCGGCGGGTCCGGCGCCGGGTGAGGTGAGGACGGCGACCTTGGGGTGGGCCCGGCACACGTTCACGGCGCGTCGCAGGGTGCGTCGGTGTGCGACGACCACCTGGGCGTCGTCCCAGGGCATGCCGGCCCGCGCGAAGGCGGCGGCGACCGAGGACACCCCGGGGACGACCTCGACCTCCAGGCCGAACTCGGGCGCGCGCAGGGTCCGTACGACGCCGAAGAACCCGGGGTCGCCGTCGGCGAGCACGACCGCGGTGCCGCGGTGGCCGGTGATGCGGCGGGCGGCGAGGGCGACGCTGCCGAGGCGGATGCGTTCGGCGGTGGGGGGCACCTCGGGGAGTGCCAGGTGGTGGGCGGCGCCCGCGACCAGCGTGGCGGCGCCGAGGGCGGAGCGTGCCGCGGCGGTCAGCGGCGAGCCGTCCCAGCCGATCACCGTGACCCGGTCGGCCATCGTCTCTCAGTCTCCAGGGGTGTGCGCGGGCCGTCGTCGGTGGGCAGCCCGCGGGCGGCTCCGTGAGGGTACCCGTTGCGCCTCGGAAGCGCTTTCGCCGGCCTGGGTGCGAATCCGGTCAGTTCCAGTCGGAGTACGTCGTGAAGCCGTCCGAGTCGGCGAGCTGGTCGCCCGCTCCGTCGAGGTCCTCGGGCAGCAGGCTCCACACGATGAAGTCGGTGCGGACGTCGCTCCAGGTGCCGTCGTCGGCGCGGACGTGCGCTATGCAGGCGCCGCGCAGCACGCCCTCGCTGATGCAGCCGATCTTCTGGGCGACCTGCTGGGAGGCGGTGTTGTCGGCCGCCGTGCGCAGCTCGATGCGCTCGAACTTCTGGTCGGTGAACAGCCACTGGGCGGTGGCGAGCGCGGCCTCCGAGGCGTAGCCCTCGCCGCGGGCCCAGGGGGCGATGATGTACGACAACTCGGTCGAGCGGACGTGCCAGTTGGTCTTGGCGAGCTGGATGACGCCGACCAGGCGCTGGGTGAGGAACTCCGTGACGGCGAAGTGGATCCCGCGGCCCGCTTCCCGTTCGGCCGGCGCGTACCGCGTGATCCAGCCGTGGGCCTGTTCCTCGCTGTAGGGCTGGGGGACGTCGGTCCAGGCGCCGACCTGCTCGTCGTTCATCATCTCGGCCAGGGCGGGCACGTCGTCCTCGTCGAGGGGGCGCAGCACCAACCGCTCCGTGCTGATGGAGATGTTGGGGAAGGTGCCAGTCATGCGCCACTCCGTAACCGTCGGAAGACCTGCGAGGCCTGCTGAACTGCCCAGCATGCAGCATGAAAGCGCCGAACCGCATCACGGGGTCCACACATGGTGAACGAGTGGACCCCGTGCGTGGCGATACGTCGTATACGCGCCGGTGGCGTCAGGCCGTTCAGAAGGAGGCGATGACGGAGCCGGCGTACTTGTCCTGGATGAACTTCTTGACCTCGGCGGAGGTGAGCAGCTTGGCGAGCTTCTTCACCCGCGGGTCGTCCTCGTTGCCGTCCTTGACCGCGAGGAAGTTGCCGTAGGGGTTGTTGTCGGCGGACTCCAGGACGAGGGCGTCCGAGGCGGGCTTGAGGTCGGCCTCGATGGCGTAGTTGCCGTTGATGACGGCCGCGTCGACGTCGTCCAGGGAGCGCGGGGTCTGGGCCGCCTCCAGCTCCTTGAACTTCAGGTTCTTCGGGTTCTTGGCGATGTCCGAGGGGGTCGCCTCGTTGCCCACGCCGTCCTTCAGCGTGATGATCCCGTTGGCGTCGAGGAGCTTGAGGGCGCGGGCCTCGTTGACGCTGTCGTTCGGGACGGCGACGGTCGCGCCGCTCTTGAGGGCGTCGGCGCTCTTGACCTTGTGGCTGTAGAGGCCGAGCGGCTCCAGGTGGACCGTGACGACGGGCACGATGTGGGTGCCGTTCTTCTTGTTGAAGTCGTCGAGGTAGGGCTGGTTCTGGAAGTAGTTGGCGTCGACCGAGCCGTCCTCGGTGGCCGTGTTCGGGGTCACGTAGTCCGTGAACTCCTTGACCTCCAGGTCGAGGCCCGCCTTCTTCGCCAGGTTCTCCTTGACGTAGTTCAGGATCTCGGCGTGCGGGGTGGGGCTCGCGGCGACGACCAGCGGTCCGCTGGTGTCGGAGGCGGAGTCGGAGCCGGACGAACCGCAGGCGCTGAGCCCGAGGGCGAGCGCTCCGGCGGCGAGGACGGCGGTGCTGAGCTTTGCGGTGTTACGCACGAAAAGTGCCTTTCCTTTTGGGTGCAGCGACCCCGTGAACGGGTGCACGGGAGATCGGGGAGCGCGTCAGACGGTCTTGGTGTCCGCCGTGGAGGCCTTCAGCAGACGGAGTTTGGGCGCGGGTCCGGAGCGTCCGCCCCGGCGGTGCAGGGAGCGGGCCGCGTAGTCGCCGGCGAACTGGATGAGCGAGATGACGACGGCGAGGATCGCGACGGTGATCCACATGAGCTGGGTCTCGAAGCGCTGGTAGCCGTAGCGGATGGCGATGTCGCCGAGGCCGCCGGCGCCGACCGTGCCGGCCATCGCGGAGTAGCCGATGAGGGCGACGACCGTGGTGGTGGTGCTGGCGATCAGCGAGGGCAGGGCCTCGGGGACGAGGACCTTGCGCACGATCGTCCAGGTGTTGCCGCCCATCGACTGCACGGCCTCGACCAGGCCGCCGTCCACCTCGCGGACGGCCGTCTCGACCAGGCGCGCGAAGAACGGGATCGCACCGATGGCGAGCGGCACGATGGCGGCCTCACGGCCGATGGTCGTGCCGGTGATCGAGCGGGTGAAGCCCATCAGCGCCACCATCAGGATGATGAACGGCATCGAGCGGGCGACGTTCACGACCTGTCCGATGACCTTGTTGGCCACGATGTTCTGGAGGAGTCCGCCCCGGTCGGTGACGACGAGCAGGACTCCGAGCGGGAGGCCCCCCACGACGGCGATGAGCGTGGACCAGCCGACCATGTAGAGGGTGTCCCAACACGCCTGCTCCAGCAGGGGCTGCATCTCGGACCAGGTCACTTGGCACCTTCCTTCACCAGCTCGTGCTCACCGACGACATCGATCTGCAGGCCCTGCTCGCGCAGGAAGCCGACCGGCACGACGTTGTCCTCGTAGCGGCCGGGCAGTTCGATGCGCATCCGGCCGACCTGGAGGCCGCCGACGGTGTCGATGGCGGCGCCGAGGATCGATATGTCGATGTTGTAGGTGCGCGAGAGCTGGGAGATGACGGGCTGGGTGGCCGCCTCGCCGTGGAAGGTGACGTCGACGACGGTCCGGTCCGCGCCGGTGGCGGCGCCGCCGACGGGGAAGAGCGCGGCGGCCAGCTCGGAGCCGGGGGTCGCGAGCAGTTCGCTGACCGTGCCGGACTCGACGATGCGGCCGTTGTCCATCAGGGCCGCCGAGTCGCAGATCGACTTCACGACGTCCATCTCGTGGGTGATGAGCAGGACGGTGAGGCCGAGCTGGCGGTTCAGGTCGCGCAGCAGTTGGAGGATCGAGCGGGTGGTCTCGGGGTCGAGGGCGCTGGTGGCCTCGTCGGACAGCAGCACCTTGGGGTCGCCGGCCAGGGCGCGGGCGATGCCGACGCGCTGCTTCTGGCCGCCGGAGAGCTGGGCCGGGTAGGCGCCCGCCTTGTCGGCGAGTCCGACGAGGTCCAGCAGTTCGAGTGCCTTGCGGGAGCGCTCCTTGCCGGACGTGCCGAGGATCTCCAGAGGGAGCTCGACGTTGTCGCGGACCGTCCGGGTGGAGAGCAGGTTGAAGTGCTGGAAGACCATGCCGATACGGCTGCGCGCCTGCCGCAGCTCCTTGCCGGCGCGCGGACCGCGGCCGGCGAGGGCAGTGAGGTCCTGTCCGTCGACGGTCACGGTGCCGGCGGTGGGGCGCTCCAGCAGGTTGACGCAGCGGATGAGGGAGGACTTGCCGGCGCCGGACTGGCCGATGACGCCGTACACCTCGCCCTCGCGGACGTGCAGATCGACGCCGTCCAGGGCGGTGACCTCACGGCCGCGCGAGCGGTAGACCTTGGTCAGGCCTGTTGTCGTGATCACTGGGTTTCCGTCACTGTCGAGTACGCGGGCGTGGGTGTGCCCTGGTACGGGAGAGAAGTCGTGCGCGGGCGCATGGGTCACGTACGGCGTTCACGGCGTACGGACGTGCCGGGGCGGCTCGCTTCGGGGCGCGAGGCTCAAGAGGTGTGGTGCGGGGGCCCTCTAACAGGCGCACATTCGACACATACAACGAGCACCGGGCGTCATGGTCGCCTCGGTCGCAAGGGTGCGGCAGCTCGTCGTGGTCATGCGATCAGTAAAGCAGACGTATGGGAGCGACCAAGAACCCGCTGTCCGGATGGCGGACAGTCGTGGACAGGTGTCAGGGCCGGACGGAGATCTCCACGGCTGCGCCGGTGACCAGGGCCGACAAGGCCGACAGGTCCTCGACCACCAGGTCGGCGTCGAGCTCGTGGGCCTGGTGTGTTGTGGTCAACGCCACGGTGGTCATCCCGGCGGCCCGCCCGGCGCGCAGACCGGCGGGGGCGTCTTCGAAGACGACACAGCGGGCGGGGTCGACGCCGAGTTCACGGGCGGCGAGGAGATAGGGCTCGGGGTCGGGCTTGCCGCGGGTGACGTCGTCGGCGGCGATCAGGGTCTTGGGGAGGATGCCGACCGCCGCGAGCCGGGCCTCGGCGAGCCGGCGGGTGGCGGAGGTGACGACGGCCCAGCGGTCGGCGGGCAGGGAGTCCAGGAAGGCCGTGGTCCCGGGCAGCAGGTGGACCCCGCCGTTGGGCACGTCCTCCACCTCCAGGCGCTCGATCCGCGCGAGGGCCGCGGGCACGACGTCGGCGGGCAGCAGGTCGGCGGCTATCTCCACGGCCGGGCGTCCGTGCAGTTCGACCCGGGCGAACTCCTCCGCGGTGATGCCGTACTCCTCGGCCCAGCGCGTCCAGCAGCGGTGCACCGATTCCAGGGAGGAGACGAGGGTTCCGTCGTTGTCGAACAGGAGGGCTTCGGCGTGGATCTTCATGTCCTCGACCCTACGGTGCGCGGCGGGGTCGGCCGCATCAGGCCTTTTGGGCCGTAATAGGCTCGCCGCATGTTTGATGCCCTGACGCTGGTGACCGGCGTCGCCGCGCTGCTGCTGGCCGCCTGGTGCGGCTGGGCCGCCTACCGTGACGAGCCGACCAAGGACTGGCACTTCATCGGGATGGCCGCGGTGTCGGTGCTGGCGCTGGTCCAGCTCGTGATCGGCATCGTGCAGCTCGCGCGGGGTGAGAAGCCGGAGCAGGGCACGACGATCTTCGTCGCCTATCTGCTGGGGGCGTTCGCGTGCGTGCCCGCGGCGGGGTTCATGTCGCTCGCGGAGCGGACGCGGTGGGGATCGGTGACGGTCGCCGCCGGCGGTGTGGTGCTGGCCGTTCTGGAGGTGCGGCTCTATGACATCTGGGGAGGCTGAGGTGAGTCGGCGACGGCTGACCAGTGGGCCGGGGACGCTGCTCGTGTGGCTGTACGGCGTGATGGTCGTGGGAGCGGTGTCGAGGTCGGCGTACCAGATCTCCACCGAGTTCGACCGGGCGCCGCTGGCGTATTCGTTGTCCGCGGTGGCGGGGGTGGTCTACGGATTCATCACCTACACACTCGTGCGGGGTGGCGAGACGGCCCGCAAAGTGGCGTTGGCGTGCTGCGTCGCGGAGCTGGTGGGTGTACTGACCGTGGGCACGTGGACGTTGATCGAACCGTCCGCGTTTCCCGATGCGACCGTGTGGTCGGACTTCGGGATGGGGTATCTGTTCATTCCCGTGCTGCTGCCGCTGTCCGCCATCTACTGGTTGCGGAAGGGTGCGCGTGAGGGGGATGCCGCCTGAGGTTCGTCGGGCGGCATCCGGCCGCGTACGGCTGGTCGCGCAGTTCCCCGCGCCCCTAAAGACTCATGCGGTGGCCGCGTATGTTCCCGCGGGCTTCTCCAGGACGATCATCGGGACGCCGTCCGCACCCTCCGACGTGCCCACCGTCTGGTAGCCCACCTTGCGGTACAGGCGGAGGTTGCCCTCGCTGCGGTGGCCGGTGAAGAGGCGGAAGCTGGTGGCGCCGCGCTCCTCCGCGAGGGCGGATTCGGCCGCCCGCAGGAGGCGGGCCCCGATGCCGTGGCCCTGGAGGCGGGGGTGGACGCAGAGTTTGCCGATGGCGGCCGAGCCGTCCTCGGTGACATGGCCGCGCACCGAGCCGACCACCTCTTCTCCCAGGCGGGCCACGAAGACACAGTCCGAGGCCACCTCCGCGCGGACCGAGTCCAGGGTCTGGACGAGCGGATCGATGCGGTAGTTGCCGTACAGCGCCGCCTCACTCTGGAAGCACAGGTACTGCAGCCTGAAGATCTGCTCCGCGTCCTGCTCGGCCGCCGCAGAGATGGTCACGCTCATGCCCATGTGCGCACGCCTCCCGCTCACCTGATCGCCTGTTGTCCCCCACTCCTATCCCCGCACCCGGCGGGTCGCAACCTCCGGTGAGAGCAATCGGCGAAGACATCCCAGGCATCTGGAACGTTCCGGGCCGAGACTGCCCTGTGAGATACCCAACTCCCCCGCGATCTCGCGGTAGGTGAGGTCCCTCGGGGAGAGCAGGGCGGCCAGCAGTGAGGGACAGCGGCCGGGCAGCCGGCGGACCGCGTCGTGCACGGCCGAACGCCGGGCCGCGGCGAGGGTGAGCTGTTCCGGGGTGCGGTCGTCGTCGGCCACCGGCTCGGTGGCGTACGGCCGTTCGAGGCGGGTCGTACGACGGCTGCGGCGGGACTCGGAGCGGACGGCGCGGCGGAGCCAGCTCGGCGGGTCGAGGGGCGGGCCCTGGGTCTCCAGGTGCTCCAGGAGGCGGAGCCAGACCGCCTGCTCCAGGTCGGCCGGTTCCGTACCGGAGGCATGTGCCTCCGCGGAGGCCTCGGCGGTGAGCAGGGGGCGCAGGGTGGCGACCAAGTCGTGCGTCATATGCGGTACGACACGGCCGCCCGGGTCGTGGGTTGCCCGGGCGGCCGCAAGTGAGCCCGATCGGGGCCCGTCGGCTCAGCCGTTGACGAAGTCCTGGCGGGCGAGGAGGCCGGTGTCCGGGTTGTCGGTGAAGACGCCGTCGATGCCGGTGGCGAAGTACCTCTTGAACGCGCCGAAGGCGTCCCCGTAGGCGTCCGCGTCCGTGCCCCTGCGGTACTCGGCCGGCAGGAAGGGGTTCTCGTTGCGCATGGTGTAGGGGTGCAGGATCAGCCCGACCTTGTGCGCCTCGGCGACCAGGGTGGTCTCCTTGTCGAGGCTGCCGTCCGCCTTCCTGGTGACCACCAGGTCGAGGGTCGGGCCGATGCCCTGGGCGTAGCCCGCTATCTCCCGCAGACCCTTGGGGGTGACGAGGTCGGCGACCGTGCGCGGGTCGCCCGTCGCGACGAAGTCCCAGGGGCGGGTGTTCGCGGCCGACAGCAGGACGACCAGCGGGTTGTCGACGAGCTTGTTCAGGCGCTGGATGCTGGTCGGTTCGAACGACTGGAGGATGACCGGGGAGTTCCGCCGGTCCTTGCCGTGCTTGCGCAGGAGCTTGGCGACCCGCTCCTCCAGGCCCAGGCCGAGCCCCCGGAAGTAGGTGGGGTGCTTGGTCTCGGGGTAGATCCAGACCTGCTTGCCGCGCTTGCGGGTCTGCTCGTCCTGCCACCGGAGGACTTCCTCGAAGGTGGGGATCTCCCAGCGGCCGTTGTAGAGGGTGTTGTGCGGCCGGTTGGCCGGGATGCGCTCGATCGCGCGGAGCGTCTTGAGCTCGGCGAGGGTGAAGTCCTCGGTGAACCAGCCGGTCGTGGAGACCCCGTCGAGGAGCTTGGTCCTCTTCCGGTCGGCGAACTCCTTGTGGTCGGCGACGTCGGTCGTGCCGCCGATCTCCGGTTCGTGCCGGCAGACGAGGTGCCCGTCCCGGGTGGGGACGAGGTCGCCGGCCTCGACGATGTCCGCGCCCAGGTCGAGGGCGAGCTGGTAGGAGCCGAAGGTGTGCTCGGGACGGTAGCCGCTGGCACCCCGGTGACCGATGACCGTCGGCACCGGCAGGCTCCTGAGTCCGCCGCCCCCGTGCCCGGCCGCTCCCGCGGTCGCCGCTCTCGCCGTCCCGGACAGGCCCAGGACCGCTCCCCCGGCGCCGAACACCGCGGCCCCGAGAAGTGCCCGCCGTCCGGTGCCGTCCGTGTGCTCGTCCTGCGATCCCATGTGGACCCCTCCTGCCGTCGCCGCTTCGCTGCGCGCCGATCGTAGGTCCGGGTCCGTGACGGGCGGGATACCTCCGGCGGAACACGCGGGTGACGCGGGATGTCGTATGGGAACAGATGTCTGATGGTTCGTCGGCTTCATGGCCCGGAGGCGGGGTACGCGTCGGTCGGGGCGACCTCCGTCACATCGTTCCGCCCGGGTTTCCGGCAGGCAACGGGGTCCATCCGCAGGTAAACGAGTGTCAACAGTGCGTAAGACCTCGGTGAACCCCGGGCGCCCGATGTGCGCGATCCCCCGAGCCGCGAGTAATGTCCTCACCTGCACAGACTCATACAGTTTCCCTGGCCGTTCTCTTGACATCGGAGGGCCCGTTGTCCCGCTTCGCGCTCATCAAGGCAGTGCTCGGACCGATCATGCGCCTGATGTTCCGCCCACAGGTGGAGGGCGCGGAGCACATCCCGGGTGACGGTCCGGTCATCCTGGCCGGCAACCACCTCACCTTCATCGACTCGATGATCCTTCCGCTGGTCTGCGACCGGCAGGTGCTCTTCATCGGCAAGGACGAGTACGTCACCGGGAAGACCCTCAAGGGCCGCCTCATGGCGTGGTTCTTCACCGGCGTCGGCATGATCCCGGTGGACCGCGACGGCGGCCGCGGCGGCGTGGCCGCGCTGATGACCGGGCGGCGGATCCTGGAGGAGGGGAAGGTCTTCGGGATCTACCCCGAGGGGACGCGCTCGCCCGACGGCCGGCTGTACCGGGGCCGTACGGGCATCGCCCGTCTGACGTTGATGACGGGCGCGCCCGTCGTCCCCTTCGCGATGATCGGCACGGACAAGTTGCAGCCGGGGGGTTCGGGGATGCCCCGGCCCGGGCGGGTCACTGTTCGGTTCGGCGAGGCGATGGAGTTCTCCCGTTATGACGGGATGGACCGGGACCGGTATGTGCTGCGGGCTGTCACGGACTCCGTGATGACCGAGGTCATGCGGTTGTCGGGGCAGGAGTACGTAGACATGTACGCGACCAAGGCGAAGGCCGCGTAGGGGTTCTTCGGGGTTCGTTGTCGGGTGCGGGCGCATCGTGGTTGCTCGCGCGGTTCCCCGCGCCCCTAGAAGCCCTTGTCGAGCCGTTGGCCCCGCAGCATGAACCATGCTGCCACGGCCGTTGCGAGCAGGACCGCCGCTCCCGCGCCGGCCGCGATCGCGAGACCGTCGACAAAGGCCTCTCGGGCCGCCGTCAGCAGTTCCTGAGCCGTGTCCGCCTGCATCCCGGACGCCGCCTCCACCGCACCACCCAGGGACTCGTGCGCTCCGGTCGGTGTGCCCGTCGGGCCGCTGAAGCCCCGGTACACGCCCGTCACGATCGAGCCCAGTACGGCGATGCCCAGGGCCGCGCCCAGTTCGTACGCCGTTTCCGACACGGCGGATGCCGCGCCGGCCTGTTCCTTCGGGACGCTCGACAGGATCACGTCGGACGTCACCGTGAACGAGAATCCCGCGCCCACGCCGACCAGCAGCAGGGCCGCGCCCAGCATCGGGTAGCCCGTGGCCTCGTCGAGCAGGGTGAGGGAGGCCAGGGCCAGACCGATGGCCGCGAGGCCGCCGGAGACGACCGCGCGCACCGAGTAGCGGCGGGCGAAGGTGCCCGCGACGAGTCCCGCCACCACCGCTCCCACCGCCGCCGGGAGTTCCGCCAGGCCCGCCTCCAACGGGCGCCTGCCCTGGACCAGTTGCAGGTACTGGGAGAGGAAGAAGACCAGGCCGGAGAGGCCGAGGACGGTCAGCAGGTCGGCCAGGACGGCGCCGCTGAAGCCGCGGTTGCGGAAGAGGCGCATGTCGAGGAGCGGGGCCGGGAGGGTCAACTGCCGGCGGACGAAGGCCCAGAGGGCCGCCGCACCCAGCAGGCCCACCACGATCGGCTCCCAGGTGACGCCGTGCGAGGCGGCCTCCTTGACCGCGTAGACCACGGCGATCATGCCGACCAGGGACAGGATCACGCTGGTCATGTCCCAGGGGCCCGGGTTCGGGTTGCGGGACTCGGGGAGCAGCCTGATGCCGACGAGGACCAGGACCGCCATCACCGGCAGGTTGATCAGGAAGACCGAGCCCCACCAGAAGTGTTCGAGGAGGAAGCCGCCGACGATCGGGCCGATCGCCGTACCGGCGGAGGCGGTCGCGCCCCAGATGCCGACAGCGAGGCTGCGCTCGCGCGGGTCGTGGAAGATGTTGCGGATCAGGGCCAGGGTGGCGGGCATGAGGGTCGCGCCGGCGACGCCGAGCAGCGCCCGGGCCAGGATCATCAACTCCGGTGTCGACGCGTAGGCGTTGAGGACCGACACCGCGCCGAACGCCGTCGCGCCGAGGAGCAGGATCCGCTTGCGGCCGATGCGGTCGCCGAGGCTGCCCATCGACACCAGCAGGCCCGCGATGACGAACGAGTAGACGTCGCCGATCCACAGGAGCTGGGTCCCGGTCGGCTGGAGGTCCTCGCTGATGTAGGGGGTCGCGAGGCCGAGGACGGTCGCGTCGACGGCCACCAGCAGCACGGCGAGCACCAGGACGGACAGCGCGAGCCAGCGGCCCGGGCGCTTCACCGCCTCGGTCGTGGTCGCCGGCTGCAGGGTGCTGGTCATGATTCCTCTCTCCGTAGAGCGCCACCGAGCAACAGCTCGGTGACCATGTGGGTGAAGTCGTTGGGGGCCACGCGGCCCGCCTGGGTGGCCCAGGCGCACGAGGCGATCAGTCCGTAGAGCGCCTCGGTGAGCCAGGCCGGGGTGAGGTCGATGCGGAACTCGCCGTTGCCCTGGCCGCGTGCGAACAGGGCGGCGATCCGTTGGTCGAGTCGGGACCACGGGTCGCTGCCGCCGTCCTCCCAGAGTTCGTTCTCGCCGTAGAGGAAGGCCAGCAGCCCCGCGGCCGGCTCGATCTCCCGCACGAGCCGGCGCACGGCGTCGCTCGCGGAGCCCTCGTCGAGCCGGGCGGCGTCCAGAGCCGCCTCGCACTCGGCGATGCCGTGCTCCTCCAGCGCCCGGACGAGGGCGTCCCGGCCCGCGAAGTGGCGGTGCAGGGTGGCCCGGCTGATCCCGGCGGCCTTGGCGACCTCGTCCATGGTCGAGGTGGACTTGCGGGTCAGCAGGGCCGCGGCACTGCGCAGCACATGGTCACGATCGACAGCCATGAGACAACCATAACCCATGTGAGACATTGATGTCTCACTCCAGCCATGACTGTCTCACCTGTCGTGGGTCAGGGTCCTGGTCAGTGCCAGGGAAGCCGAGCCCGGTGCGCCCAGTAGGCGGCCGGCTCCTCGGCCAGGGCCGCGAGCCGGGAGAGCTGCTCCTCGTCCAGGTCCACGACGGCCGCGTGCAGGTTGGAGGCGAGCTGGCGGGTCGTCGCGGCGCCGGACAGGACCACTCCGGCCCAGGGCTGCCTGAGGACGAGGGCGAGCGCCACCGCGTCGCAGCCGAGAGACGTCTCCTCGGCCACGGCCTTCAGGGCGTCCGGTGCGTGCGGTCCGGCGAGCCTGCCGTTGGCCATGCCCTCCTTGACGATCACCGTCAGCCCGGCGTCATGGGCCTCCGCGAGGGCGGGGGCGGCCGAGGTCTCCAGGGCGTTGTACGTCGACTGGACGGTACGGAAGAGGGGTTCGCCGTCGACCCGCACGGCGAGGGCGGCGCGGATGGCGTCCGCCTGGGCGGGACCACTGGTGGAGAAGCCGACGGTGGTGCCCCGGGCGGCCGCCTCCGCGAGCCTCGCGTGCAGTTCCCTGTCGGTGAGGGCCGGGCTCTCGGGGGTCACCGAGTGGATCTGGTAGAGGTCGAGGCGGTCGCCGAGCAGTTCGGCGGTCTCGGCGCGCTGACGGTCGTACGTCCGGACCCCGTGGTCCTTGACCTCGTGGTGCTCGGCGTCGGTGGACCAGTCGGCGGTGTAGGTGTAGCCCCACTTGCTGCCGACGACCACGTCGTCGATGTGGGGGTTCCTGCCGAGCCAGTCGGCGAGGAACTCCTCGGAGCGGCCGTAGGAGCGGGCCGCGTCGAAGTAGCGGACGCCCTGGGCGTAGGCGGCGTCGAGGAGTTCGTGGGTGCGGGCGCGGAGCGTCTCGACGCTGCGGTCGGCTCCCAGGTCCTCGTCGCGGCCCAGGTTGATGTAGCCGGGGCGGCCGACCGCGGCCAGGCCGAGGCCGATGTGGGCGGTGGGGGTGGTGGCGGTGGCGAGGCGTGCGAAGGGCATACCCGACAACGTAGCTCGGGATGCCCTTCGCTTCAGGGGGTGGGTCGTGCGGTGCTTCGCCGAGTGCGGCGCCCTCGTGGCCGGTCGCGTCCGCGCGGCGGAGCCGCAGACCGATACCGCCCCGCGCCCCTAGCGGCGCTCGGCCCACTGGTGTTGCGCAGCCACGTTCGCCTTCACCTCGGCCAGTTGGATCGCCACCGCGCTCGGGGCCGTGCCGCCCCTGCCGTCGCGGGAGGCCAGGGCGCCCGGGACGTTGAGCACCGAGCGGACCTCCGGGGTCAGGTGGGCGCTGATCTTGGCGAACTGGTCGTCCGTCAGGTCGTTCAGCTCCTTGCCCTCGGCCTCGGCCGCCTTGACGCACTCGCCGGCGACCTCGTGGGCCACCCGGAACGGGACGCCCTGCTTGACCAGCCACTCGGCGATGTCGGTGGCGAGGGAGAAGCCCGCCGGGGCCAGTTCCTCCATGCGCTCGCGGTTGACCGTGAGGGTGGCCATCATGCCGGTGAAGGCGGGGAGCAGGACCTCCAGTTGGTCGCAGGAGTCGAAGACGGGCTCCTTGTCCTCCTGGAGGTCGCGGTTGTAGGCGAGGGGCAGGGCCTTGAGCGTGGCCATCAGGCCCGTCAGGTTGCCGATCATGCGGCCGGACTTGCCGCGCGCCAGCTCCGCGATGTCCGGGTTCTTCTTCTGCGGCATGATCGACGAGCCCGTGGAGAAGGCGTCGTGCAGGGTCACGAAGGAGAACTCCTTCGTGTTCCAGATGATGATCTCCTCGGCGATCCGGGAGAGGTTGACGCCGATCATCGCGGTGATGAAGGCGAACTCGGCGACGAAGTCACGGGAGGCCGTGCCGTCGATGGAGTTGCCGACGCTGCCGTGCTCGAAGCCGAGGTCCTTCGCGACCGCCTCCGGGTCCAGGCCCAGGGAGGAACCGGCCAGGGCGCCCGAGCCGTACGGCGAGACGGCGGTGCGCTCGTCCCACTGGCGCAGCCGCTCCGCGTCCCGGGACAGGGACTGGACGTGGGCCAGGACGTGGTGGGCGAACAGCACCGGCTGGGCGTGCTGGAGGTGGGTGCGGCCGGGCATCGCCACGTCCGGGTGGGCCTCCGCCAGGCCGACCAGCGCGTCCTGCAGCTCGGCGATCAGACCGCCGATGATCCGGGCGTGGTCTCGCAGGTACATGCGGAAGAGGGTGGCGATCTGGTCGTTGCGGGAGCGGCCGGCGCGCAGCTTGCCGCCGAGGTCGGGGCCGACGCGCTCCAGCAGACCCCGCTCCAGGGCGGTGTGGCAGTCCTCGTCGGCGACGGTGCCCACGAAGGAGCCGTCGGCCACGTCGGCCTCGAGCCGGTCGAGCCCGGCGAGCATGCTCCGGAGCTCGTCCTCGCTCAGCAGGCCCGCCTTGTGCAGCACGCGCGCGTGGGCACGCGAACCGGCGATGTCGTACGGCGCGAGCCGCCAGTCGAAGTGGACGGACGCGGACAGCTTCGCCAGCGCCTCGGCGGGACCGTCGGCGAAACGACCGCCCCAGAGCCGGACGTCACCGCTGTTGCTGCTCACTTGCGTTGCTCCTCACCGCTGCACTCCATCGTCATGCATGATTATGCAGACCCCTGCATGATTCGTCAATCCGGGCTCGGAGTGCCCTCCCCAGGATCCGGGAGCGGCGGGGAATTCGCGGTCCCTTTGAACACCAGAAACCGCTTGCTCGTATTCCACGCCGAACGCAGGCGCCGCGTTTGTCAACGAAGACCACTCCCGACCCCGAGTGAGGCATCCGCATGTCCAGGGCTCTTCCGAAGTACAACAAGCGCCGCGTGGCGATCATCGGCGGCGCCGCCGCCGTGGCACTGACCGGCGCGATCGTCGCCGGTACCGCCCTCGCCGGGGAGACCTCCAAGAACAGCACCGCCACCGCCCGCACGCTGGCCGACCCGGGCAGCATCACGTGCCCGGACGTGGCCTCGCAGCTCCCCGCGATCCCGGCCACCGCGCAGGCCGAGGTGGACCGCAACCTCGCGCTGCTCGACACGCAGCTCGCCGAGGCCAACAAGCGGCTCGTCGACACGGTCGGCCAGGGCGGTCCCAACTTCGTGCAGAACGCCATCCTGGGCCCGCTGGAGGACAAGCGGATCGCCACCGTCAACCGCATCGCCACCGCCATCGGCCGCACGGCCGACAAGCCGCAGGGCCTGGACGCGCTGGCCCCCTGCACGCTCAACGCGGGCGGCGCCGCCGGCACCGGCGAGGAGGCGGGCGCGGGCGAGGAGGCCGGGGCCGGCGAGGAGAACGGGGCCACTCCGAGCGAGGCGGCCGGCGCCGAGGACCCGGGGAACGCGGGAGACGCGGGCGAGGCCGCCGGGGCGGGCGCCATCACCTGCCCGGACGTGGCCTCGCAGCTCCCGGCCATCCCGGCCACCGCACAGGCCGAGGTGGACCGCAACCTCGCGCTGCTCCAGACCCAGATCGCCGAGGCCGACAAGCGGCTCGTCGACACGGTCGGCCAGGGCGGACCGAACTTCGTCCAGAACGCGATCCTCGGCCCGCTGGCCGACAAGCGGAAGTCGACCATCGACCGCATCGCCATCTCGATCGGCCGAACCGCGGAGAAGCCGCAGGGCCTCGACTCCCTGGCCGCCTGCACGCTCACCCAGTGACGTGACAGGCGCTGTGGCCGCCCCGTGTGAGCGCCGGCCGGGGCGGCCACGGGCGTTCCCCCGCGAGGGACGTCCGAAATCCTTAGACAGGCGAAAGAATTACCCCCATAATGCCTGTACATGGGAAAGACGTATGAGCGCATAGACGGCCGGCTCCGCTCCTTCATCGAGGCGCAGCCCCTCTTCTTCACCGCGACCGCTCCCCTCTCCGGCGACGGCACGGTCAACCTCTCCCCCAAGGGGCTGCGTGGCTCCTTCGTGATCCTCGACGAACTCACCGTGGCCTACCTCGACTTCGCCGGCTCCAACGCCGAGACGGTCGCGCACCTGCGGGAGAACGGCCGGATCACCCTCATGTGGTGCGCGTTCCAGGGACCGCCGAACATCGTGCGGGTGCACGGACGCGGCGAGCCGGTCTTCCGGGACGACCCGCGCTTCGGCGAACTGCTCGCCCACTTCCCCGACATCGACCCGACCGCGCACGGACTGCGGGCGATCATCGTCGTGCGGGCCGAACTGGTCCGGGACTCCTGCGGTTACGCGGTGCCGTACATGGCGTACGAGAGCGACCGCGAGCTGCACGCGAGGCGGTTCTCGCGCGACGACGACGTGTCGCTCAGTGAGTACTTCACGAAGAAGGAGCACATCGCCACGAGCCTGGACGGCCTGCCCGGGCTGCCCCTGCCGTTGCCGCCGTCCCCGGTGTGAGCGGGGCCGGCGCGCTCCCCTGGATCGGCCCCCCGCTCCCCTAGGTCGGTCCCGCTGCCCCCAGTCGGACCGTGAAGGTCGTCGAGCCCGGTCCGCTCTCCACCGCCACGCTTCCCCCGTGCGCCTCCACCACCGCCGCGACGATCGACAGGCCGAGGCCGGCGCCGCCGGTCTCCGCCTTGGTGCTGCGGTCGGCACGGGTGAAGCGTTCGAAGACGCCGGGCTGGATCTCCTCGGGGATGCCGGGGCCGTCGTCGTGGACCCGCACGAGGGCCGAGCCGCCGTCGGTCTCCAGGGTCACCGTCACCCTGGTGCCGGGCGGGGTGTGCAGGCGGGCGTTGGACAGGAGGTTGGCCAGCACCTGGTGGAGACGGTGTTCGTCGCCCCGCACCATGACCGGCTCCTCCGGGAGGTCCAGCTCCCAGTGGTGCCCGGAGCCCGTGGCCCGCGCGTCCGTCAGCGCGTCGAGGACCAGGCGGGTGAGGTCGACGGGGGCGGCCTCCAGCGGGCGGCCCGCGTCGAGGCGGGCCAGCAGCAGCAGGTCGTCGACCATGGCGCCCATGCGGGTCGACTCGGCGGCGATGCGCTCCAGGGCACGGGTGACCTCGGGCGGGACCGGGCCGGGGTGCAGCAGGGCGAGTTCGGCGTGGCCGCGGACGGTGGCGACCGGGGTGCGCAGTTCATGGCTCGCGTCGGCGGCGAAGCTGCGCAGCCGCTCCTCGCTCGCGTGGCGCTTGGTGAGGGCGTCCTCGACATGGCCGAGCATGCGGTTGAAGGCGCCCGAGAGCCGACCCACCTCACTGCGCGGGTCGGCTTCCGGGGCGCGTGGCGGCAGGGCCACCTCCCCGCTGGCGAGCGGGAGTTCGCCGACCCGGGCGGCGGTCGCGGCGACCCGGCTGAGCGGGCGCAGGGACCAGCGCACCCACAGGGCGCCCGCGACACCGGCGGCGGTGAGGGCGGCGCCGAAGACGATCCCGGCGACCAGTTCCAGGCGGTGGACGGTGGCCTCGACGGGCTCCAGGGGCAGTCCGGTGATCAGGACGTCTCCGTCCAGGCCCTGCGTGGCGATCACCCGGTAGTCGGACAGGGCGGAGAGGTCGACGCCATGGCCGCGGCCGTCGGGCGGGACCGCCGCGAGCCTGTGCCGGTCACCGGGGCTCAGGTCGACGTTCAGGGTGCCGCTGGTGCGGACGACGGCCGCGTTGGTGACCGTGCCGTCCACCAGTCGGGCGCCGAACGTGCCGGTGGCCTGGCGCCGGGTGTCGGCGCGCTCGTCGCCATCGTGATCGTTCTTCTGCGGTTGGCCTTGGTGCTCCAGGCTGACCGCGAAACGGTTCCCCGCCTCGGTGAGCTGCTCGTCGAGGCGGCTGGTGAGGAAGCCCTTCAGCCCGAGGACCGCGGCGACGCCGACCGCGGCGCAGCTCACCGCCAGCAGCACCACCAGGCCGAGGGTGAGCCTGGCCCGCAGGGTGTGCGGCCTGAGGTCCCTCACGCCGGCACCGGCTTGATCACGTACCCCGCGCCGCGCACGGTGTGGATCATGGGCTCGCGGCCCGCGTCGACCTTCTTGCGCAGGTAGGAGATGTACAGCTCGACGACGTGGGCGCGGCCGCCGAAGTCGTAGGACCACACCCGGTCGAGGATCTGCGCCTTGCTCAGCACGCGGCGCGGGTTGCGCATGAGGAACCGCAGCAGCTCGAACTCGGTCGGTGACAGTTCGACCAGCTCGCCGCCGCGGGTGACCTCGCGGGCCTCCTCGTCCATGACCAGGTCGCCCACGGTCAGCCGCGGCCCCTCGTCGAGCTGCCGGGCCATGCCCGCGCGGCGGAGCAGTCCGCGCAGCCGGGCGACGACCTCCTCCAGGCTGAACGGCTTCGTCACGTAGTCGTCGCCGCCCGCCGTGATGCCCTTGATGCGGTCCTCGACGGCGTCCCGGGCGGTCAGGAAGAGCACGCAGACGTCCGACTTCACGGTGTGCAGGGCGCGCAGGACGGCGAAGCCGTCGGTGTCCGGGAGCATCACGTCCAGGACCACGGCGTCGGGCAGCAGCTCCCGGGCGGCCGTCACGGCCGAGGCGCCGTCGCCGGCCGTGCGGACCTGCCAGCCCTCGTAGCGCAGGGCGCCGGAGAGGACCTCGGCGAGATCCGGGTCGTCGTCGACGACGAGGACGCGCAGCGGGGTGCCGTCGGGGCGGGTGAGGGCGGGGCGGCCGGAGCGTGCGGTGTTCATGTCCTCTCCAGCATCACCCCTGGCCGGAGCGGCGGGGGCCCCGGGCGGCTCTGAGTTTCCTCTGAGTGCGCTCTGCGGGGGCCGTTTTCAGAGCGGGCTGAGAGCTTCGGCCCGCACAGTTGCGTCCCGGACGGCAGAGAGGACGTACTCATGACCACCCTGTACGAGCGGCAGGCACCGCCCGTGCCGCTCGCGGCCCGGCGCTCCCCGGCCGGCCCGCTGCTCACCCTGCTGTGGGCCGGGGCGGCGGCCGTGCTCGCGCTGTGGTGGGCGGACACCGGTGCGGTGGTCGGTACGGCCGGATGGCTGACCGGGGCCGGGCGGATCGCCGGGCTGCTGTGCGGGTACTCCTGCGCGGTGCTGGTGGGCCTGATGGCGCGGGTCCCGCTGCTGGAGGAGCGGATCGGCTCGGACCGGGTGGCGCGCTGGCACGCGACGGCCGGCCGGTACACCGTCTGCCTGCTGCTCGCGCACATCGGGCTGATCGTCGCCGGGTACGCCGCCCAGGACGGCGCCTCGCTGTGGCACGAGGCCGTGACCGTGGTCCTGGACTACCCGGAGATGCTCAAGGCGACCGCCGGCACGGTGCTCCTCCTCGCGGTGGGCGTCACCTCCGCGCGCGCGGTGCGCCGCCGCACCGGCCACGAGTTCTGGTACCACGTCCATCTCCTCACCTACGCGGCCGTGTTCCTCGCCTTCGGCCACCAACTCGCCCTGGGCGACGACCTGAGCGGGAACGCCGTGGCCACGGCCGCGTGGTACGTGCTCTACCTGGGCGTGGCCGCCCTGGTCCTGTGGTTCCGGATCCTCGGCCCGGTGCGGCTGAACCTGCGGCACCGGCTGCGGGTGGAGTCGGTGCACCAGGAGGCGCCGGGGGTGTGGTCCGTCGTCGTGCACGGGCGGGAGCTGGATCAACTGGGCGCGCGGGCGGGGCAGTTCTTCCGCTGGCGGTTCCTCGCGGACGGTCTGCGGTGGACGTCGACGCCGTACTCCCTGTCGGCGCCGCCGCGCCCCGACCGCATGCGGATCACGGTGAAGGCACTCGGCGACCACAGCACGGCGGTGGCGTTGCTGCGGCCCGGCACCCGGGTGTGGGCGGAGGGGCCGTACGGCTCGCTGACCGGGGACCGGCAGACCTCCTCCAGGGCGCTGCTGATCGCGGGCGGGGTCGGCATCACCCCGCTGCGGGCCCTGTTCGAGACGCTGCCGGGCGAGGTCACCCTCCTCTACCGGGCGCGCACGGTCGAGGACCTCGCGCTGGGCGGGGAGTTGGAGGCCCTCGCGCGGTGGCGCGGGGCGACGGTGCACTACCTGCTCAACGGCCCGCGGGGAGAACGACCGCGGATCACCGCCGACTCGCTGCGGGCGGCCTTCCCCGACCTGCCCGGCCACGACGTCTGGCTCTGCGGCCCGCACGGCTTCGCCCGGGACGTGTACGAGGAACTGCGCGCCGCCGGAGTCCCGGACCGCCGGATCCACCACGAGTCGTTCGAACTCTGAGAGCTGTGAGGCCGTAGGTATGCACGCCCTGAAGAAGAACCGCCCCCTGCGCCGGATCGTACTGGCGAGCGCCGCCACCGTGTCCGGCATGGTGATGCTGCTGTCGCTGAAGCCGCACAGCACGCCGGCGGTCGCGGTGACCGCCCGGTCGTCCGCCCCCGCCGTCGCGGGAACCCGGACCGTCACCGGCGACTCGGTGCAGACCCGCTGGGGCCCGGTCCAGGTCCGCGTCACGATCGAGGACGGCAGGCTCACCGAGGTCACGGCGATCAGCTATCCCACGGACAACCCGCGGGACCAGGAGATCAACGCCTACGCCCTGCCCAAGCTGCGGACCGAGGCGTTGCAGGCCCAGAGCGCGGACATCGACACGGTCTCGGGAGCCACGTACACGAGCGAGGGTTACCGCCAGTCACTCCAGTCCGCGCTGGACTCCGCGGACGGCTGAACACACCGGCGTCACGGCACGTATCCAAGGGCCAAGGGACCACGCCCACCCCCCTTGCCCCCGTCCCCGGAGGAAACGTGACCAGCACGCTCGCCGGCGGCCGCGCCGCCCGCCGTCAGACGATGCGCCGCATCCGCCCGCGCCGTTCCCCGGCGACCGTCCTGCTGATCGCCGTATGGGCGGGCGCGGCCGGGGTGTTGTGGCTGTGGTGGCACAACACCCCGGCCGTGGCGGACGACAACAGCAGGATCCTCAACGCGGGCCGGATCACCGGTCTGCTGGCCGGCTACCTGATGGCGCTCGTGGTGCTCCAGATGGCCCGGGTGCCCGCGCTGGAGCGCCGGGTGGGCTCGGACCGGGTCGCCCGCTGGCACGCGATGACGGGCCGCTACACGCTCTGCCTGGTCGTCGCCCACGTCTTCCTGATCATGTGGGGCTACGCCCTGCAGGCCGGCAAGGGGCTCGGCGACATCGTCCAGCAGACGACGGACTCCATCAACCAGCTCCCGGACATGGGCAAGGCGGCCATCGGCACCGGTCTGCTGTTCCTCATCGGGCTGATCTCGATCGGCGGGGTGCGCAAGAGGATCCCGTACGACACCTGGTACCACGTGCACCTGCTCACCTACGCGGCGGTCTTCCTGACGTTCTGGCACCAGCTCACCACCGGCAACGACTTCGCGGTCGAGCCGGTCGCCAAGACCGTCTGGTACGCCCTGTACGGCTCGGTCACCGCGCTGGTGCTCTGGTACCGGATCCTCACGCCGATCCGGCTGAACCTGCGCCACCGCATGTACGTCGAGGCGGTCGTCGAGGAGACGCCGGGCGTGGTGTCGGTGCTGATCGGCGGGCGCAAGCTGCACCGGATGGGCGCGGAGGCGGGCCAGTTCTTCCGCTGGCGGTTCCTCGCGCCGGGGATGCGGTTCTCCTCCCACCCGTACTCGCTGTCGGCGGCGCCCCGGCCGGGGATGCTGCGGATCACGGTGAAGGCGATCGGCGACCACAGCGAGCGGCTGCGCGAGCTGGTGCCCGGCACCAAGGTGTGGGCCGAGGGGCCGTACGGCGCCCTGACGGCCCAGCGCCGCAGCCGCGGCAAGGTGCTGCTGGTGGCCGGCGGAGTCGGCATCACGCCGATGCGCGCCCTGTTCGAGACGCTGCCGGGTGCGGCCGGTGACATCACCCTCCTGTACCGGGCCAACACCACCCAGGACCTGGCCCTGTGGGACGAGCTCGCCACCATCGCGGACGAGCGCGGCGCCCGGCTGATGTACGCGGTGAACAGTCCGGACGGGGAGCGCCCGGACATCTCCGCGGAGTCCCTCCAGCGCAAGCTGCCCGACATCGACAAGCACGACGTGTTCATGTGCGGGCCGAACGGTTTCGCGCAGTCCGTGTACGAAGCACTGCGCGGCGCGGGTGTGCCCGCCCGCCGCATCCATCACGAGTCGTTCGAGATGTGACGACGGGAATTCAGGAGCTGTTGAAGCGATGAGGAAGTCTCACCCCGTCCGTCGAGTCGTGCTCGCGACCGCCGCCACCGTCTCCGGTGTCGTGCTGATGCTGTCGCTGAAGCCGTCCTCGGACCCGGCGTCCGCCCAGGCGGGCGGAACGATCCCGCAGCAGACGGCGGCGGCACAGGAGTCGGCCCAGGGCGGCACCGGGGCGACCGCCGGCGGCGCGGTCACCGGGGACGTGGTCCAGACCCAGTACGGCCCGGTCCAGGTCCGGATCACCGTCAGCGGCAACAAGATCACCAAGTCCGAGGCGGTCCAGGCGCCCAAGGGCGGCGAGAGCGACCAGAAGACCGCCCTGTCCGTGCCGAAGCTCAACCAGGACGTGGTCACCAAGCAGAGCCCGCAGATCGACACGGTCTCCGGGGCCACCTACACCAGCGAGGGCTACAGGAAGTCGCTCCAGTCGGCGATCGACAAGGCGAACGCGGCCGCCTCCCAGGCGCAGCCCTCGGCCCAGCCGTCCCAGTCGGCGGGCGGCGCGGGCACCGCCGCGAAGACCGTCACCGGTGCCGTCTCCCAGACGCAGTACGGCCCGGTGCAGGTCCGGATCACGGTCAGCGGCGGAAAGATCACCAAGGCGGAGGCCGTACAGGCGCCGAAGGGCGGGACCAGCGACCAGAAGACGGCGCTGTCCGTGCCGAAGCTCAACCAGGCGGCCGTGGCGGCCGGCAGCGCGGACATCGACTCCGTCTCCGGTGCCACCTACACCAGCGAGGGCTACAAGAAGTCGCTCCAGTCCGCGCTGGACCAGGCCGGTGGCTGACACGGTGGCCGAGTCGGCACAAGCTCCCGCCGCGGTACGTCACGCGGAGGAGGTCATGGGGACGGTCTTCTCCTTCGACGTCCGCGGCGGGGAACCGGCTGCCGTGCGGGAGGCACTGCGGGAGGCGGTGGCGGGCCTGCACCGCGTGAACGAGGTGTTCAGCACCTACCGCGACGACAGCCAGGTCTCCCGGCTGGCACGCGGGGAGCTGACGCTCGACGAGTGCGATCCCGAGGTCGCCGAGGTCCTCGAACTCGGCGCCGAGGCCGAGCGGTTGAGCGACGGCTGGTTCAGCACGCGCTACGAGGGCCGCCTGGACCCCACCGGCATCGTCAAGGGCTGGGCGGTGGAAGCCGCGGCCCGTCGGGTCGCCGCGTCGGGGGCGACGGGCGTCAGCGTCAACGGCGGCGGGGACGTGCAGCTCCTCGGCGTACCGGGCCCCGAACGCCCGTGGCGGGTGGGCGTCTCGGACCCCCTGCGCCCGGGCGGTCTGGCGGCGGTGGTCTCGGCGGCGGGCGCGACCGAACTGGCGGTGGCCACGTCCGGCACGGCCGAACGCGGCGCCCACATCGTCGACCCCCGCACCGGCCGCTCCGCGGTCACGGACCTGCTCTCGGTGACGGTGGTGGCCCCGATCATCACCTGGGCCGACTGCTGGGCGACGGCGGCCTTCGCGATGGGCTCCCGGGAGGGCCTGGCCTGGATGGAGAGCCTGCCGGACACGGAGGCCCTGCTGATCACGGCGGGCGACGAGGTGCTGATCACGGGGGGCCTCGCAGCCAGGCTCGGGTGAGCGCTTTCAGGGGCGCGGGGAACTGCGCGACCAGCCCCGCTCACCCGCACCCGACCGACAACCCTCAGTGCCCGTTCTGAGCCAACCGCAACAAGTGCTCGGCGAGCGCCTGACCCCCGGTCGGGTTCCGGCTGATCAACATCAGCGTGTCGTCACCGGCGATCGTCCCGAGAATGTCGTGCAGCTCAGCCTGATCAATCGCCGAGGCAAGGAACTGAGCCGCGCCCGGAGGCGTACGCAGGACCACGAGGTTCGCCGAAGCCTCCGCGGAGATCAGCAGCTCCTGGGAGAGCCGCCGCATCCGCTCCTCCTTCGCCGACTCCCCCAGCGGCGCGCGGGGAGTCCGGAAACCCCCCTCGCTCGGCACCGCGTAGATCAGGTCGCCGTCGGTGTTGCGGATCTTCACCGCGTTCAGCTCGTCGAGGTCCCGGGAGAGCGTCGCCTGCGTGACGCTCAGCCCGTCGTCGGACAGCAGCTTGGCCAACTGGCTCTGCGACCGCACCGGTTGCCGGTTGAGGATGTCCACGATCCGGCGGTGGCGCGCGGTACGCGTCTGCGGCACCGCGGGCCCCGCGCCCCCGTTGTGCTCGTGATCCTGCGCATGGCTCATCGTCGTCTCATTCTCCGGATCATCCGTCTCCCTCGGCGGCACCCAGGATGCCGGGGAGGGCCTGAAGAAGCGCGTCCACTTCGTCGTCGCCGAGGTTCAGCGGCGGCATCAGTCGTACGACATCGGGGGCGGGCGCGTTCACCAGGAGACCGGCGTCCTGAGCCGCCTGCTGCACCTGCGGCGCGAGCGGCTCGGTGAGCACGATACCCAGGAGGAGTCCCGCACCCCGGACGCGGGCGACCAGCGGGTGTCCCAGGGACTCGATTCCGTCCCGCAACCGCTCGCTCTGCCGCTTGACGTTCTCCAGCAACCCGTCGTTCTCGATGGTGTCGAGAACGGCGAGTCCCGCGGCGCACGCGACCGGGTTCCCGCCGAAGGTCGTCCCGTGCTGCCCCGGCTGGAGCAGTTCCGCGGCCCGTCCGAAGGCGACGGTGGCGCCGAGCGGCAGTCCGCCGCCGAGCTGCTTGGCGAGGGTGACCACGTCCGGCAGCACGCCCTCGTGGGCCTGGTACTCGAACCAGTGGCCGGTACGGCCGATGCCGGTCTGCACCTCGTCCAGGACGAGCAGCGCGCCCTTGGCCGCGGTGATCGCCCGGGCGGCCTTGAGGTAGCCGGCCGGGGGCACCACGACGCCGTTCTCGCCCTGGATCGGCTCGATGACGACGAGTGCGGTGTCCTCGGTGACCGCGGCGGCCAGGGCCTGGGCGTCGCCGTACGGCACATGCGTGACGTCGGCGGGCAGCGGCAGGAACGGGGTCTGCTTGGCGGGCTGGCCGGTGAGCGCGAGGGCGCCCATCGTGCGGCCGTGGAAGCCGCCCTCGGTGGCGACCATGTGGGTGCGCCCGGTCAGCCGCCCGATCTTGAAGGCGGCCTCGATCGACTCGGCGCCGGAGTTGCAGAAGAAGACCTTGCCGTCCCGGCCGAAGAGCCGGAGCAGCCGCTCGGCGAGGGCGACGGTGGGCTCCGCCATGAAGAAGTTGGAGATGTGGCCGAGGGAGGCGATCTGCCGGCTCACCGCTTCGACGATCGCCGGGTGGGCGTGGCCGAGCGCGTTGGTGGCGATCCCGCCGACGAAGTCGAGGTACTGCCGGCCCTCGCTGTCCCAGACCCTGAGGCCCTCGCCGCGGACGAGCGGGAGCCGCGGGGTGCCGTAGTTGTTCATGAGCGAGCCCTGCCAGCGCTGGGCGAGCTCCTGATTGTCGGTCATACGGCATCCCCCTCTTGCGCGTCCGGCACGACCATCGTGCCGATGCCCTCGTCGGTGAAGATCTCCAGCAGGATCGAGTGCTGGACCCGCCCGTCGATGACCCGGGCGGTGTTGACGCCGTTGCGCACGGCGTGCAGACAGCCCTCCATCTTCGGGACCATGCCGGAGCTCAACTCCGGCAGCAGCTTCTCCAGTTGGGAAGCCGTGAGGCGGCTGATCACCTCGTCGCTGTGCGGCCAGTCCTCGTAGAGACCCTCGACATCCGTGAGAACCATGAGAGTCTCCGCTCCAAGAGCAGCAGCGAGTGCCGCAGCCGCCGTGTCAGCATTGACGTTGTAGACATGTCCGTCGTCCTGGCTCCGGGCGATCGACGAGACGACCGGGATCCGGCCGTCGGCGAGCAGTGCCTCGATCGCGCCCGTGTCGATCGCGGTGATCTCGCCCACCCGCCCGATGTCGACCAACTCGCCGTCGATCTCGGGCTGGTGCTTGGTGGCGGTGATGGTGTGCGCGTCCTCGCCGGTCAGTCCGACGGCGAGCGGCCCGTGTTCGTTGAGCAGGTTCACCAGCTCGCGCTGCACCTGCCCGGCCAGCACCATCCGTACGACGTCCATGGCGTTCTCGGTGGTGACGCGCAGGCCGGCCTTGAACTCGCTGACGATGCCGTGCTTGTCGAGGGCGGCGCTGATCTGCGGGCCGCCGCCGTGCACGACGACCGGCTTGAGCCCGGCGTGGTGCAGGAAGACGACGTCCTGGGCGAAGGCGGCCTTGAGGTCCTCGTCGATCATGGCGTTGCCGCCGAACTTGATGACGACGGTCCTGCCGTTGTGGCGGACCAGCCAGGGCAGCGCCTCGATGAGGATCTGGGCCTTGGGCAGGGCGGTGTGCTTCCGCGTCTGGTTGCTCATGAGGAGTAGGCGCTGTTCTCGTGGACGTAGTCGGCGGTGAGGTCGTTGGTCCAGATGGTGGCGGTCTCGGACCCGGCGGCCAGGTCGGCGACGATGTGCACCTCGCGGTAGCGCATGTCGACCTTGTCGCGGTCCTCGCCGACGCCGCCGTTCTTGCAGACCCAGACGCCGTTGATGGCGACGTTGAGCTGGTCGGGCTCGAAGGCGGCCTTCGTGGTGCCGATCGCGGAGAGCACCCGGCCCCAGTTGGGGTCCTCGCCGTGGATGGCGCACTTGAGGAGGTTGTTGCGGGCGATGGAGCGGCCCACCTCGACGGCGTCGTCCTCGCTGGCCGCGTTCACGACCTCGACCTTGATGTCCTTGCTGGCGCCCTCGGCGTCCCGGATGAGCTGCTGGCCGAGGTCGTCGCAGACCTGCCGTACGGCTTCCGCGAACTCCTCGTGGGCCGGGGTGACTTCGGAGGCGCCCGAGGCGAGCAGCAGCACGGTGTCGTTGGTGGACATGCAGCCGTCGGAGTCGACGCGGTCGAAGGTGGTCCGGGTCGCGGCCCGCAGGGCCCTGTCCAGGCCGGCGCTGTCGAGGTCGGCGTCGGTGGTGAGGACGACCAGCATGGTGGCGAGGCCGGGGGCGAGCATGCCCGCGCCCTTGGCCATGCCGCCGACGGTCCAGCCGTCCTTCGTGACGACGGACGTCTTGTGGACGGTGTCGGTGGTCTTGATGGCGATGGCGGCCTTCTCGCCGCCGTGCTCGGAGAGTTGGGCCGCGGCGGCCTCGACTCCCGGGAGCAGTTGCTCCATCGGGAGCAGGACGCCGATGAGTCCGGTGGAGGCGACGGCGACCTCGCCCGCGCCGATCTCCAGGACCTCGGCGACCTTCTCGGCGGTGGCGTGCGTGTCCTGGAAGCCCTTGGGGCCGGTGCAGGCGTTGGCGCCACCGGAGTTGAGGACGACGGCGGTCAGCTCGCCGCTCTTGAGGACCTGCTCGGACCACAGCACGGGCGCGGCCTTCACACGGTTGGAGGTGAAAACGCCGGCGGCGGCGCGGCGGGGCCCGGAGTTGACCACGAGGGCCAGGTCCGGGTTGCCGTTCTCCTTGATTCCGGCGGCGATGCCCGCCGCCTGGAACCCCTTTGCTGCCGTGACGCTCACGGTGCGACTCCGATCGTGGAAAGACCGAGCTCCTCGGGGAGACCGAGGGCGATGTTCATGCTCTGGACGGCACCGCCCGCGGTGCCCTTGGCCAGGTTGTCGATGGCGCTGATCGCGATGATGCGGCCCACGGCCTCGTCGAGGGCGACCTGCACCTGAACGCCGTTCGAACCGTAGACGGACGCCGTGGCGGGCCACTGGCCCTCGGGCAGCAGGTGCACGAAGGGCTCGTCGGCGAAGGCCTTCTCGTAGGTGGCGCGGACGGACTCGGCGGTGACGCCGGGCTTCGCGGACGCGCTGCACGTGGCGAGGATGCCGCGGGGCATCGGCGCGAGGGTCGGCGTGAAGGAGACGCTCACCTTCGCACCGGCCACCGCGCTGAGGTTCTGGATCATCTCGGGCGTGTGCCGGTGGCCGCCGCCGACGCCGTACGGCGACATGGAGCCCATGACCTCGCTGCCCAGCAGGTTCGGCTTGGGCGCCTTGCCCGCGCCGGAGGTGCCGGAGGCGGCGACGATCACGGCCTCGTGCTCGGCGAGACCGGCGGCGTAGGCCGGGAAGAGGGCGAGCGTGACGGCGGTGGGGTAGCAGCCGGGGACCGCGATACGCCTGGACCCCTCCAGCGCGGTGCGGGCACCCGGCAGTTCGGGCAGGCCGTAGGGCCAGGTGCCGGCGTGCGCGGAGCCGTAGAACCGCTCCCACTCGGCCGCGTCCTTCAGCCGGAAGTCGGCGCCCATGTCGACGACGAGGACGTCCGGGCCGAGTTGCTCGGCGACGGCGGCGGACTGGCCGTGGGGCAGGGCGAGGAAGACGACGTCGTGTCCTGCGAGGACGTCGGCCGTGGTCTCCTGGAGCACCCGGTCGGCCAGCGGCAGCAGGTGGGGCTGGAGCGCGCCCAGTCGCTGCCCGGCGTTGGAGTTGCCGGTCAGCGCGCCGACCTCGACCTCGGGGTGCGCGAGGAGCAGTCGCAGGACCTCACCGCCCGCGTATCCGCTCGCTCCGGCCACCGCCGCCCGTACCGCCATGTCATCCTCCTCCTGGATGGCATGACTATACGTTTCGCTGCACGTTTATGCAACCACATGCATACTCACGCCCTGCGCCGGCGCACCGCCCCGAACACGCCGAGCCCCGCGAGCGCGGCCAGGGAACCGCCCCCGACCGCCGTGCCCAGGCGCAGCCCGGGCGGGCGGAAGGCGCAGGTGACGTGGGTCGAGGTGCCGTCCAGGGGCACGGCGATCAGTCCGTGGTACTGCCGCGCGGGGGCGAGGGCCGCGTCACCGGCGGCGCAGCGCCAGCCGGCGATCCGGGGCGCGGCCACGACGGCGACGCCCTCGCTGCCCGTCGGGAGCTCGGCCCGGATCGTGCCGCCGGAGCCGGAGACGGTCACCTTCGTGGCGCCGGTGGCCCGGAGCCGTCGTACGACGGTGTGCAGACGCCCGGTGTCCAGGCAGCCGACCGCCTGGTCGGGCACGACGCCCATGCGGTTCGCGGACAGCTCGATGGTGAGGCGCCCGGAGTCCGGGACCGTGCCGAGCCGCTGCATCGCGGCGATCTTGGTCAGGGGTCGCCAGTCGGCCCGGAACCGACCCGTCAAGCCGTGGGCGGAGGGCCCGGAGAGCCGCGCGGTGCCCGCGAAGTGCGGCGCCCAGAGGTAGACCTCGCTGCCCGCCCGGCACCGGGCGGTGATCGTCGCCCTCCCTCCGGTGCGCACGCCCTGCCGCCGGTCGGTGCTGCGGTCCGCCGGCTTCCCGGCACTGTTGCGGACGGTGATGCGGGGCAGCGTGTAGACGCGGGCGCCCAGCAGGAGTTCCTGGTTGCGGTACGGCGACGGGCCGAAGGCACCGGTCGCGGCGGCCGGCCGGACCGTCACCAGCGGCGGGACGTCCTCCCGGGTCACGGTCTCCACGGTGCCGTCCTGCGGGAACCAGTTCTGGTGCGGGTCCGGCGGGGAGTGCACCCGGGCGCCCACCGAGAAGAGGACGTCCGTGACGGCGTTGTCCAGGCTCTGGAGACTGCGGCCGCCCGAGGTCCAGCCGCCGCCGAGGGCGGTGAGCGTGCTGCTGAGCACGGCCGAGGTGTGGCTGCTGTAGTACTGGGCGCCCTGCCCGCCGACCTCCAGCGGGTCGTTGCCGACGGTCTGCTCCCGGCCCGGGTCGGTGCGGTAGCGGGGCCAGCCGTCGGCCCGGGCGATGGCGTCCGCCTGGTCCTGCTGCCGGTCGCCCCAGGGCGCGTAGTCGTCCATGTGCCCCAGCCGCATCCGGGTGGCCACCGCGTCGGTGGCGGTGGCCTCGCCGAGCTGCGCGCCGACGAGCAGGACGGCGGCGAGCGCGGCCGGCGCCATGCGCAGTACGGGTCGCTCGCGGCCCAGCAGGGCCAGCCCGAGCAGCGCGCCCACGGTCGCCGCCAGGAACACCGGCCAGGCGAAGGGACGGACGAGCGGACTGTCGCCGGCGACGACCGCGATCAGCGCGAGCAGCCCGGCCGCCGCGCCGAGGGCCCGGCGGTCGAGGGGGCCGTGGGAGAGCGTGTGCCAGGCCGCGATGACCAGCAGGGCGCACACCACGAAGGTCTGGCGGTAGGAACTGCCCTGCGGGGCGGCGAAGGCGTGCCAGAGCAGATGGGTCGGTTCCCACTGCATCGACAGGGTCACCCCGACCACGAGCAGCGTCCACCCGGCCCGCACCCGGCGGGGAGCCGCCCGGTGGAAGGGCAGGGCGAGGGCGAGCAGCAGCGCGGTGGTGCCGACGTAGAGCGCCGGGGAGCCGAAGCTGTACGTCGTCGGCAGCAGCCGGGCCAGGAGGTCCTGGGTGTCCGCGGGCGCGAACCCGGTGAAGCGGCCCTCGGAGGCGTGCGCGCTGCCGAAGTACACGACCGTCACCAGGGGCGCGGCCAGGCCCGTGCCGAGTCCGAAGGTGCGGACGGCCCGGCCCGCCGCGGTGAGCCTCGCGCGGCGGGGCAGGCCGGCCAGCCCCAGCCGCAGCAGGAACACCAGCGCGGCGGCGAGGGTGGCCATGTAGGCGGTGTAGAAGTTGGCGGTCCAGGCGGCCGCCACCACCAGCACCCCGAGAAGCGGGCGCCGGCCGCTCAGGACCCACTCGCCCACCAGGCACAGCAGCGGCAGGGCGATCAGCCCGTCGAGCCACATGAGGTTGTACGAGGCGGTCGCCACGGTCCAGCCGCACAGGGCGTAGGACGCGCCCAGCAGACCCGCCGCCCACCACGGGCCGGGGCGCAGCCGCAGCAGCAGCCAGGTCATGGCGGCCGCGGCGCACGCGATCTTCAGCACGGTGATCACGTACACGGCGAGGTCGATGTGGTCCCGCGGGAACAGGGCTACGAGCAGGGCGAACGGACTGGTGAGATAAGTGCCGAGGTCGGGCAGGAAGCTCGCGCCGTACCCCGACTGCCAGTTGACGAGGAGACCGCCGGTGCCCCGGCCGTGCAGCAGGTCCCACAGGTGCGCGTGGAACGGGACGTACTGGTTTCCCAGGTCGTTGACGTTACGGGTGCGCGGCCCGAAGGGGTAGCTGCGGGCTACGGCGTCGGCCGCGCAGAGCACGACGACCGTGATCGTCGCCGCGAGCAGGGCCGCCTGCCCCGGTCCGGCGGGCGGCGGCCGCTCTCCCGTGAGGTCGTCCAGGGTCTTCGGCTCGGGCGGGACGGTCGGTCGCACGCCCTGGTCGCTGGTCAATTCAGGCCCCCGTCCGGGGCCTTCGCCCCAGCGCGTTGTTTTCTGCGCCGAATTAGACGGGGGGTGAATTCGCTTGGTTGTGCTCCCGACGATGGCGGTGGGGTGAATTCGGCGCTATCCGAAAGCGAACGAAAAGTGCCGCTCCACCCCACCGCCCACCAGCTACCTCTGCCTGATCCTCAGGAAGGTGACCGAGTTCGCCGGGAAGGTGTACGAGAACTTCCCGGCGACCCCGTCGAAGGTGGACGTCACCGGGGCGACCGCGGTGGACGTCTCGCTGTTCACCGCGTCCTGGGCGGCCGCCAGGGTGGTCACCCGGGCCCTGGACGCCACCTTGGCGCCGCCCAGGTCGACGGCCGTGCGGGCCGCCGCGTTCTGGGCGTTGACGACCTTCACGATCAGGTCACCGGTCTTCCGGTCCTTGGTGACGACCTGGCGGAACGGCTCGGCCGGCTTGTCGTCGGTGAAGCTGCCCCACTCCTGCCCGTCGAGGTACAGGGTCACCTGGCGGCCGCGCACCTTGACGTCGATGTCATAGGCGCGGCCGGTCTCGACCGAGCCGGCCTTGCTGATCAGCGTCGACTTGCCGCCGTCCACGGCCTGTTCGACAGCGGACTGGGTGTTGTTCCAGCCGCCGATGTTCCACCAGTAGTAGTTGCCGGTGTCCTTGACGCCGAAGGCGACGAGGAAGCCCTCCTTGCCGGCCTTCTTGGTGGCCTTCACCTTCAGGTCGTAGTCGTGCCAGGCCGGGTCGCCGGCCGAGACCATGGTGTTCTCGGCGTTCACGTCCGTCTGCACGTACTGCCCGTCCTGGACGCTCCACTCCCCCGCGCCGGTGTGCGTCCACTGCGAGGCACCGCCGCTGAAGTCGTCGGTGAGCAGGCTGGTCCCGTCGGCGCCGGTGACCCGCACGTCGTCGTACGCCGCCGTCGTCGCCCAGGTCGACAGGCCCACGGCGCCGGTGATCGGGGCGGTCAGCGAGGGCGTGCCGGTGGCCGTGGAGGGCACCACGCGGTCGCCGACGTTGTTCATGAAGAGCTTCTGGACCTCGTAGTTGGCGGAGCTCCAGGAGGCGTGGTTGTTGAACCAGATCAGGTCCGGACGCCACTGGACGTAGTCCTCGTTGGCGAACAGCGGTGCGTAGGAGGCGAGTTTGACGACGTCGGCGTTGCGCTCCAGGCCGGTCATGAAGGCGGCCTCGGTCAGGGCGTTCCTGAAGGTGTTGCCCTGGGAGGCGTACTCGCCGAGGAAGACCTTCGGGCCGCCGCGGTCGTAGGAGTCGTAGCGGTCGTTGTTCTGCAGGAACCACTGGGGGCTGTTGTAGTAGTGCTCGTCGACCATGTCGACCTGGGCGTCCCTGTTGAGCTGCCAGGCCGTGTCGAAGGTCGTCCCGGAGTCGTCCGGGCCGGAGTTGGAGATCACCTGGATGTCCGGGTACTTCGCCTGGACGGCGGCGCGGAACTCCTTGAAGCGGGCGAAGAACTCGTTCGGCAGGTTCTCCTCGTTGCCGACCTCGATGTGGGTCAGGTGGAAGGGCTTGGGATGCCCCATCCGGGCACGCTTGTTGCCCCAGGTCGAACTCACCGGTCCGTTGGCGAACTCGATCAGGTCGAGGGTGTCCTGGATGTGCCGCTTGAGCAGGGCCTCGTCGACGACGGCCTTGTTCTGGCCGCAGCCGGTCACCAGGGCGGGCACCACGGGCAGCGGCATGGCGCCGATGTCCTCGGAGAGGCGGAAGTACTCGTAGTAGCCGAGGCCGTAACTCTGGTTGTAGCCCCAGAAGTTGGCGTTGGCGGCGCGCTGCTCGACCGGTCCGATGGTGTCCTTCCACTGGTAGGACCGCGTGCGCTGGAAGCCGGAGGCCTCGCTGTAGTCCTCCATCGAACCGGTGTTGACGAGACAGCCGCCGGGGAAGCGCACGAAGCCCGGGTGCAGGGCGGCGACCTTCTCGGCGAGGTCCTTGCGCAGGCCGTTGGGTTCGCCGCGGTAGGTGTCACGGGGGAAGAGGGACACCATGTCGAGGGCGGCCGCGGCGGAGGAGGCCACGGTGAGGCGGGCCACGGAACTGGTGCGGGTGGCGGTGAAGCCGGCCTTGTACCGGGCCCAGCCGCTCTTGCCGACGGTGATCTCGCGGGCGGTGGCGAGGGTGCCGTCGGCGTCCTGCAGCGAGACCGTGAGGGTGGTGCCGGCGGCCGCGCGGGCCCACACCGAGAAGTCGTACTTCTTGCCCTCGTCGACATGGACGCCGGTGTTGTATCCGGCGTTGGTCACGGACGAACCGGCGCCCAGGGAGAGGTAGTTGCGGTTGCGGGCGTTGAGCCGGCCGTCGTCGTTCACGACCTGGGCCGTGCCGTCGACCGTCCAGGAGCTCAGCGGGGTGTACGTCCGGTTGTCGTCGGTGGAGTACTCGAAGGAGCGGTTCTGCACGAGCTCGGCGTACAGACCGCCGTCGGCGGCCCGGTTGATGTCCTCGAAGAAGACGCCGTACATCGTGTCGTCGATCTCGGCGCCCCTGGCGGACGGGTCGACGGTGATCGCGTAGTCGGTGACGTCCTCGGCATGGGCGGGGGCGGGGATCAGGCCGGCGGCCACCAGGAAGGCGGTGGCGCCGAGACCGAGTCTCCAGCGGGTGCGTGACATGGATGCTCCGCGGCTCTCTGTCGAAGGTGACGTTCGAAATATCAAACGCTGATCAGCACTTCGAACGGCAAGATAGGGAGGGTGATCCGGAGCGTCAACGGGTCGCGCGGTTTCGAAAGTGTCGGAAGCGAGGGACTGATGGGCGGGTTCTGGCCAGTGCCGGATGTGCTGGGGTATCTGGCGGGAGGCTGGCGGACCGAGCGAACCGTGCGGGATCTGGCGAGCGGGGACGAGGGGCGGTTCTCCGGTACGACTGCTTTCGGCCGACTGGAGGGTGGCGGACTGCTCTCCAGGGAATCGGGCACTTTCGTCTGGCACGGCGTCCCTCGCCCCGCCGAGCGCACGCTCCGGTTCCTGCCCGGCGGGTCTCCCGGTTCGGCGGATGTGCGCTTCGCCGACGGGCGCCCCTTCCACGACCTGGATCTGACCTCCGGCCACCATGTGGCCGACCACCCGTGCGCGGCGGACCTCTACCGGGGCGAGTTCACGGTCGTGGACGCGGACCACTGGCGCACGGTGTGGCGGGTCGGCGGCCCGGCGAAGGACCTGGTCCTGACCACGGAGTACGCACGTGAGCCGGAGGACGGCCGGGGCGCGGAGCGGAGCGGCCGCTGAGAAGCCACCACGGGGCCGGAACCCGCGCGCAATTCCCCCTAGGCCCGTGCGGGCCGGGTCGGGACGCCCTCGAAGCGGAGGTTCCAGCGACCGGACCTGCCGGTCACCGTGGTCGCCGACAGAGGGCGCACGTCGATGTTCCAGTAGGTCGACGTCGGTGCCTTCAGGGCGTAGACCAGCGCGGCGCGGATCACGGCGGGTTCCGCGACGGCGACGATACGGCCGCCGTCCTCGACGGGCCGGGTGTCGAGCCAGTTGCCGACGCGGGTGATGAAGTCGAGCAGTGACTCACCGCCGTGCGGGGTCGCCCGTGGGTCGGCGAGCCAGGCGTCCACGGATTCCGGCTCGCGGGCCATCGCCTCGCCGAGCGTCAGCCCCCGCCAGCGGCCCATGTCGCAGTCGCGCAGACCGAGTTGCACGAGGGGCGAGTATCCGAGGGCGTCGCCGGTGGCACGGCTGCGGGGTGCGGGCGAGCAGTACCGCAGCTCGGCCGCCGCGAGCGGCAGGAGGTCGTGCGCGACGGCCAGCACCTCGTCCCAGCCGGCCTGGTCGAGCGGACGGTCGTCCTCGAACCGCTCGGCGAGCAGCGAGGAACTGCGCGCGGCGGCGACGAACGTGACCCGAAGTTGCATGCGGCGATCGTGAGCCGCGAGAGTGCGCAGGTCAAGAGGCGTTACCGGGAGGTTACCGAGGGTGCCTCGGAGGTCACTGCGCGAAGACCGGGGCGGGGTGTCGGTCATGCCGGGAGACTTCCACGGATCCACGGGGTGCACGGACCGAGCGGGCCGGCGTACGGACTCCCCGGCGCCCCTAGAGCGCCTCCTCGCAAGCCGCGCGGAGGCGCCGTACGCCCTCCTGGATCTCCTGCGGGCCCGCCACCGCCGCGAAGCTCAACCGCAGGTGTGCCGCCGGGGGTTCGGCGCTGAAGTACGGGCGTCCGGGGGTGATCGCGACGCCCGCGCGGAGGGCCGCGGAGGTCAGGGCGGTCTCGTCCGTGCCGTCGGGGAGGCGCAGCCAGAGGTGGTAGCCGCCCGACGGGATGTGCGGGAGGGCGAGTTCGGGCAGGCCGAGGCGCAGGGCGGTGGTCATGGTGTCGCGGCGGGCCTTCAACTCCGCCGAGACCGTGCGCAGATGGCGGGGCCAGGCCGGCGAGCCGACGAGTTCCAGGGCCGCCTCCTGGAGGGGGCGGGGGACGAAGAAGGTGTCGACGACCTGGATCGCGCGCAGGCGCTCCAGCACCGGACCGCGCGCGGCGAGCGCGCTCACCCGGAAGCTCGGCGAGGTCGCCTTGGTCAGCGAACTCACATGGACGACGACGCCGTCGGGGTCGTCGGCGGCCAGCGGACGTGGCAGCGGGCCCGCGTCCTCGTGCACGAGCCGTCGTACGAAGTCGTCCTCGACGACGAACGCACCGGCCGCGCGGGCGATCCGCAGCACCTCGCCCCGGCGTTCGGGGGCCAGCACCGCGCCGGTCGGGTTCTGGAACAGCGGCTGGCACACGAACACCCGGGCGCCGGTCGCCCGGAACGCGTCGGCCAGCAGGGCGGGCCGCACCCCGTCCGCGTCCACCGGGACCGGGACCGGGCGCAGGCCCGCCGAGCGCGCGATCGCCAGCATGCCGGGGTACGTGGGCGATTCGACGAGCACGGGCGCGCCGGGCGGGGCGAGCGCGCGCAGCGACGTCGTGAGCGCCGACTGGCCGCCCGCGGTGATCAGCACCTCCGCGGCCGTCACCGCGCCGCCGATGGTGCGCGCGAACCACTCGCGCAGTTCCGGCAGCCCCTCCGTCGGCGGTCGCCCCCACGCCCCGGGCCGGCGGCCCGCACGGGCCAGGGCCGCGGACATCGCGCGCTCCGGCTGGAGGGTGGGGTGCAGATAGCCGCCGTTGAACTCGACCACCCCGGGCGGCGGGGCGGCCAGCGAGACCAGGACACCGGACGCGTCCACCGAGCGCGGTACGAGGTCGGCGGCGCCGTCCGCGCTCAGCGCGACCTCCTGCCACGAGGTGTCCCCGGCCGCGATGGCGGCGGTGCGGCTCCGCGCACGGAAGGCACCGGCGCCGGGGCGGGTCACCACCAGGCCCTCCGCGGCCAACTGGGCGAGGGCCCGGGAGACGGTCACCGGACTGACCCGGAACCGGTCGACGAGGGCCCGACTCGACGGGAGCTTTCCACCAGGAGAGTAGCGGTCCAGCTCCTGCCGCAGGCGTTCCGCCAGTTCCGTGACGCTGCTACGCTCTTGCATGAGAGTACAGAGTAGCGCTACCGCGCCGACCGGGATAGCGGTTCCCGCTCCCGCCAGGACGTTCGGCACCGTCCAGGCGGCCCTGGGGGTCGCCGCGTTCTCCCTCACCTTCCCCGCCACCGCGTGGGGTCTGGAGGGCTTCGGGCCCTGGTCCCTGGTCGCCGTGCGCAGCGTCCTCGCGGCGCTCATCGCCGGCGGGTGCCTGCTCGCGCTGCGCGTCCCGCTGCCCAGCCGTCGCGACTGGCCGGGCCTCGCGGTCGTCGCCGCCGGGGTCGTCGTCGGCTTCCCGCTGCTCACCACGCTCGCCCTGCAGACCTCGACCACCGCGCACGCCGCGGTCGTCGTGGGCCTGCTCCCCCTGACGACCGCGCTGCTGTCGGCCCTGCGCATGGGCACCCGCCCCTCGCGCACCTTCTGGACGGCGGCCCTCGCGGGCGCGGCCGCGGTGGTCGCCTTCACCGTGCAGCAGAGCGGCGGCGCCCTCAGCACCGCGGACCTGTATCTCTTCGCCGCCCTGCTGGTGTGCGCGGCCGGCTACACCGAGGGCGGCCGACTGGCCCGGACCATGCCCGGCTGGCAGGTCATCGGCTGGGCGCTGGTGCTCTGCCTGCCGGTCAGCCTGCCCGGGGCGGCGCTGGCACTGTCGTACGAGCCGGTGCACCTCACCGGGCACAGTGTCGCCGGGCTGCTGTGGGTGGCGGCGGGCTCGCAGTTCGTCGGCCTGGTGGTCTGGTACCGGGGGATGGCGGCGATCGGCATCCCCAAGGCCAGCCAGTTGCAGTTGGCCCAGCCCCTGCTCACACTGGTGTGGTCGGTGCTGCTGCTCGGCGAGCACCTGACGGTGGCCGCCCCGCTGACGGCCGCGGCGGTGCTCGTGTGCATCGCCGTCACCCAGCGGGCGCGGGGCTGACCGGCGTGCACGCGCCGGTCCCGACGAGGCCCCCGCGCCGTAGAATCGGGGCCACGGACCGCTGCTCCCGCACATGGTGAGGAGGCCCCAGACGATGCGTGCAACCGTGGGCGACCAGCTTGTCCAGCACGGCAGGGTGGTCGGACAGCAGGACAAGGTCGGTGAGATCGTCGAGGTGATGGGTCAGGAGGGCAACCCCCCGTACCGCGTCCGCTTCGAGGACGGGCACGAGGGAGTGTGCTCACCCGGCCCCGACACCGAGATCAGGCACCGGTTCCAGCAGATGGGCCGGTGATCCGGCGCGGGGGCGCCACCGGCTCCCGGTAGTGGTCGGCGACCACCCGCGCCATCGCCCCGATCCGGTCCGAGGCGAGCTCCTTCGCGGCGAAGAAGACATGCCCGCGCGCCTGCGCGTACTCGCGGGCGAGCGTGAGGTGCCGGGACAGCTCCGCGGGGTCCTGCCAGGCCGCGGGCTGCGCCGGGTCCCCCGCCTTGTAGAGCGCCTCGCCGAGGTACAGCCGGGTCCGGCTCCCCCGCGCCTGCCGCGCCCACCAGGCCAGGAGTTCGGCGTAGTCGGCCGCCGCGAAGCCGATGTTCCAGTAGAGCTGCGGCACCAGGTAGTCGATCCAGCCCTCGCGCACCCACTTGCGGGTGTCCGCGAAGTTGTCGTCGTACGACTGCACACCCGCGCGCGTGTCCGAGCCGAGCGGGTCGGTGGCCGCGTTGCGCCACACCCCGAAGGGGCTGATGCCGAACTGTGCGGTGGGCCGGACCCGCCGGATGCGGGCCGCGGTCTCCAGGACCAGCGTGTCGATGTTGTCCCGCCGCCAGTCGGCCCGGTTGGCGAAGGCGCCGCCGTAGGTGTCGTAGGCCGCGTCGTCGTCGAAGCTCTGGCCGGCCACCGGGTACGGGTAGAAGTAGTCGTCGAAGTGGACCGCGTCCACCGGGTACCTGTGCACCGCGTCGAGGATCGCGTCCTGGACGAAGGCGCGGACCTCGGGCAGTCCGGGGTTGTAGTAGAGCTTGCCGCCGTACGGCACCACCCAGTCCGGGTGCTCGCGGGCGGGGTGGGTGGCGACCAGCCGGGTCGGGTCCGCGTGGTTCGCGACGCGGTACGGGTTGAACCAGGCGTGCAGGTGCAGTCCGCGCCGGTGCGCCTCGGTGACGGCGGTGCCGAGCGGGTCCCAGCCCGGATCCCCGCCCTGGGTCCCGGTGAGGTACTGCGACCAGGGCTCGTACGGCGAGGGCCACAGGGCGTCGGCGGTGGGCCGCACCTGGAACATCACCGCGTTCAGGCGGTCCGCCGCCGCCCGGTCGAGGTGGGCGATCAGCTCGGCGCGCTGCTGTGCGGCGGTCAGCCCCGGCTTCGAGGGCCAGTCCCGGTTGGACACGGTGGCGAGCCACACGCCCCGCATCTCGGTCGCCGTCCGCCGCCGCGGGCGGCCCGGCGCGGCGGCCGCTCCCGAGGCTGTCGTCAGGGTGGACAGCGCGGCCAGCGCGAAGGCCCGGCGCGACAGACGTCCCATGTGCACACTCCCCCTACACCACGGATCCGCTCGGTCACGGATCGTCTCCGCGCCCCAGAATGCACGAACGAGGGCCGCCCCAGACGATCGATCATCGATACTTGGGAGTAACGTGCTCGAACGGAGCAGGATCCGGCCACCGCCGGCCTGCCACCAGGTGAAGACCAGCGAAAGGGACGAAGTGACGGACTTCCCGGCGGGAGACATCGCGCGCGTCGGAGTGGTGGGCTGCGGCCAGATGGGGGCGGGCATCGCCGAGGTGTGCGCCCGCGCCGGCCTGGACGTGAAGGTCGCCGAGACCACCGGCGAGGCCCTGGAGATCGGCCGTACCCGGCTGTTCAACTCCCTCACCAAGGCCGCCGAACGCGGCAAGATCACGCAGGACGAACTGGCGGTCACCCAGGCCCGCCTGAGCTTCACCACCGACCTCGGCGAGTTCGCGGACCGCGACCTCGTCATCGAGGCCGTGGTGGAGAACGAACAGGTGAAGACCGAGATCTTCCAGGTCCTTGACCAGGTGGTGACCCGCCCGGACGCGATCCTGGCCTCCAACACCTCCTCGATCCCGCTGGTGAAGCTGGCGGTCGCCACCTCGCGGCCCGACCAGGTCGTCGGCATCCACTTCTTCAACCCGGCCCCGGTGCAGAAGCTCGTCGAGCTGATCCCGGCGCTCACCACCTCCGAGGGCACCCTGGCCCGCGCCCAGCAGTTCGCCGAGAAGCTGCTCGGCAAGCACGCGATCCGCGCCCAGGACCGCTCCGGCTTCGTGGTCAACGCGCTGCTGATCCCGTATCTGCTGTCCGCGATCCGGATGTTCGAGTCGGGCATCGCGAGCCGCGAGGACATCGACAACGGCATGGAGCTCGGCTGCGCCCACCCGATGGGCCCGCTGAAACTGTCCGACCTGATCGGCCTGGACACCGTCGCCTCGGTCGCCTTCTCGATGTACGAGGAGTACAAGGAGCCTCTCTACGCCGCTCCGCCGCTGCTCCAGCGCATGGTCGACGCGGGCCGGCTGGGCCGCAAGACCGGCTCGGGGTTCTACACCTACGGCTGACCCGCACCCTGTCCGTTCCAGGGTGCTGATTACACAGTGCTACGAACGCGGGCCCGGCACTCTTCGGAGCGCCGGGCCCGTGTCATTCACACACCGTGTGCGCGCCGGGCCCGCATATGCCTGTCGCACACTCTCCCCACGCGCCCACCAGGCGAGTTGACTCTTCATGCGCATGCAAGGGATGTGACGACTACGGAAAGGAGCGGACCTGTGACCGCCGACCCGGAGCATCCCGTGGTCCATGGAGAACTCGCAGAGTTACGGCGTCGTCTCGATGTCGCGTACGCACGCGTCGAGGGAGGCTTCGCTCTGCTCAGTCACCGTACGGAGGAGACGGACAAGGAGATCGACGATCTGAGCGCACGGATCATCGCCCTGGAGCACGCCCGTTGGCCGCTTCCCGCGGTAGCGGCGATCACCGCCGTGGGCGCGCTCGTCGTGGCGATCTGGCAGGCCTTCGGTCACTGAGGCTCCGGGACACCCGGGTGGGGGATCAGGGCGGGTCCGTCCGGCGGACCCTAGGTGTCCTGACCGAGCCTCAGATGATGCAACAGGAGTAACGCGGCCGCCATGTTGGCGGCCGGGACCTCCCCACGGGCGACCATGTCGGGAACGAGCTTCAGGGGGACCCATTCCCGGCGGTCGGACTCGAAGTCGTCCACGGGGTGCCCGATGTACTCGCCCTCGTCGGCCCAGTAGATGTGGTGCCGGGCGTCGGTGAGGCCGTTGGAGGGCTCCACGCTCATCAGGTGCTGGAGCGGCCCCGGCCGCCAGCCGGTCTCCTCCTCGAGTTCCCTGGCGGCCGCGACGGCGATGTCCTCGCCGTCCTCGACCACACCCGCGGCGAGTTCCCAGCCCCAACTGTCGGTGATGAAACGGTGGCGCCACAGCAGCAGGACCTCGTTGGCCTCGTTCACCACCGTGGCGACGGCGACGGGCCGCAGCCGTATCAGGAAGTGGTCGAGATGCCGGCCGTCCGGCAGTTCGACATCGGCGAGATTGACGCTGAACCAGCGGTTTTCATACACAGTTTGTTCGTTCTGTTTCGTCCACTGCACGGTTCTGCCACCTTCCGTCGAGTAAGTGGCAATATCGCAGCAGGGACTGTGGGGTGTCGGCCTCCGTGTGCCGGTCTACAGGGGCACGCGCAGTGCGCCGTCGATCAGTTCGGCTGCCTCGGACGTGCCCGCGCAGCCGCTCCGGACCAGGTGTTCGCGCACCGCTCTGAGTCTGTCGCGCAGGCGCTGTGACTCCATTCCCCGCGCCTGTTCCGCCATCTGCACGGCGGTGGCCACCGCTTTGTCGGCGTTGCCCTGACGCAGCTCGATCGTGCTGAGCATGGCGAGCCGGTGCACCCGGCCCCGGTCGTGGGCCGGGTTGTCGACGGCTGCCGCGGCGTGCGCGGCAGCCGCCGCGAGCTCGCCGAGGCTGAGGAGCGCCTCCGCCACCTGGACGTTGACGAGGCCCGGCTGGACATAGCCGGTCTCGTCGGGCTCGTACCCGCGCCGGATGCGTTCGGCGGCCTGCTCGGCCCGCCGGATGCAGGACAGCGCGGTCGTGCCGTCGCCGAGGTGGGCGTACGCCTTTGCCTGCATCGCGTAGAGGTCGCAGGCGAGCGCCGGGGTGATGTGCTTGCCGGCGGCCCGCAGAGCGGCCTCGGCGAAGGCGACGGCCTGGCGGTGCTCCCGCATGAACAGCGACTGGTTGACGAGGAGCGCGATCACATACGCCCCGAGTCCCCTGTCCCCGCTGGCCTTGGCGAGCCTGAGGGCCTGGTGGAAGTAGCGCTGGGCGAGGCCGTGGGCGTCGGAGTCGTAGGCGCAGATGCCGGCGACGGCGACCAACCCGCCGGTGGCCCGGTGCAGTTGGCGGCCGGTCTCGTCGGTGTAGCTGCCGCGCAGCAGCGGCGCCGCCTCGGCGTTGAGGAAGCCGACGATCCGGGTCCGGGTCGCGATGCCGCCCGCCTTCCGGTACATCTGCTCGTAGTGGGTGCGGGCCGCGCGGAGCATCTCGATGTCGGCGGAGGTGACCCGGTGCCGGCCGCCGCGGGAGACGTCGACGTCCTCGGGCGGGTTCTCCCACTCCCACACCGGCATGACCGCGGGGGTCCCGGTGACCGCGGGGGCGCCCAGGATGTGCGGCCGCTGCTGTTCGTCGGAGCGCCACAGGGCGGTGGCCCGCTCGACGAAACCGGACAGCGAGGTGCCGTGCGGGGTGGACGGCTCCCCGGGCACGCCGAGGCCGATGTCGTCGAGGGTGACGGGGCGTCGGAGGCGGCCCGCGAGCACCTCGCAGATCAGGTCGGGCACCTGGCCGCGCGGGCGCTGGCCCTTCAACCACCGCGCCACGGCGGTGTGTTCGTACCTGAGCGCGAGGCCGCGTGCCCTCCCCGCCTGGTTCACGTGTGCGGCAAGCCCCGCGTGCGAGATCCCGGCTTCGTCGAGGATCGCGTCGAGCAGAGTGTTGGGCTGCATATATGCCCCCCGGGTGACTCGGTGCCGTCAGATTAGTGGGTCCGCCTTCACACGGGGTGTGATCGGAGTGCTCGAATCCGCAGGGTGCGCGCACTGTTGCGGAGAGTTCCCGGCCGGTTGACTGAAATGCCTCGCAAGAGGCCTCGGCCGGGCCGCCGGCTCCCCCTCGTACAGTGCGGTGGCCTGGCCGGCGGCTGAACCGGTCAGAGGTGTGTTGTCGGCTGCGGGCTCGTGGTGGCTGGTCGCGCAGTTCCCCGCACCCCTGGGGTGGGTTGGCCTTGACGGTCGTTTCTCAGTACCAGTACGGCCACGTCGTCCTTCGGGGTGCCGCCCGTGTGGTTCAGAAGTGCCGTGAAGATCCTGCCCAGTACGGTCTGTGGGACCGCCTCGCCGGCACCACCCAACGCTTCACGCAAGGAGAAGAAACGGCCACCGGGGTCCCTGGCGTCCTCCGCGCCGTCCGTGTGCAGGATCAGGGTCTCGCCCGGCAGCAGGTGGCCGCACTGGAGGCCCGACAAGTCGGCGGGCAGGGGAAACGGTCCCAGAGGCGGCATCGGGTCCGCGCAGGAGAGCGGCTCGACGACCGACCCGCTGAGCAGGTACGGCCACGGATGACCGCAGTTGAGGGCGCTCAGCTCGCCGTCCGCACCGATCTCCAGCAGCAGCACGGTCACGAAGTCCTCCGCTGCCGTGCCGTCCCGTTCGGCGCGCTCACGCAGGTGCCGGGCGAGGGCGCGGTCGAGTCGGCGCAGCACTCCCCCGAGGTCGGGCTCGTCGTGGACGGCCTCTCGGAAGCTGCCGAGGACCGCGGCGGCCGTACCGATGGCGGCCAGGCCGTGGCCGCGGACGTCGCCCATGACGACCCGCACGCCGTGGTCCGTGGCGACGGCCTCGTACAGGTCGCCCCCGATGGAGGCGCCCCGGTCCGCGGACATCTGGGCCGCGGCCACGGCGAGCCCGTCGATGCGCGGGGGCAACGGCCGCAGCAGCACGCTCTGGGCGGCGCCCGCGACCTGGCGGGCCTGCCGCAACTCCCGCAGCAGGGCGCGCCGGACATGGAGGATCAGCCCGGTGCCGACCGCGAAGAACACGGCACTGGTGACGACCCGCGCGCCCAGGGCGTGCTGCTGGGCGAGCGGACACGTCAGCTTGTACGTGACCGCGACGGCACCCCACATGGCGGGAAGCCCCAACGAGAGCACTCGGCGCAGCGAACCCGCCCGGGGAACCGCAGCCTTGAAGCACATCATGCCGACGGCCCCCCAACTAGGCCCTGCACACGCGATCGGACCGGCCTGGAAAGGCCGGTCCGATTGTGTCGAGCGTATGGGCCGAAAGGGCCAGATCACCGGCAGAACTCACCCTATCGAGTGAGGTGACCGGATATCGGGGCTATGGGGGCGCAGCCCCCATAGGGGCACGGAGAACTGCGCGACCAGCCACGACGCAGCCGCAGCCGCCGGACTCCCGCAGCCCCCACACCGCCTAGGCCCTCAGCACAGCCCCCGTCCGCTCCCCCGCAAGCGCAACCGCCGCGTCCCGAGCCGCCGACGCCTCGTCGACCGTCAGCGTCCGGTCCCCCGCGCGGAAACGCAACGCGTACGCCAGCGACTTCTTGCCGTCGCCGAGCTGCTCCTCGTTCTCGTACACGTCGAACAGCCGGATGGCCTCCAGGAGTTCACCCGCGCCGGCCCGCAGCGCGGCCTCGACGTCGGCGTGCGGCACGAACTTGTCGACGACCAGGGCGACGTCCTGCGTGGCGACCGGGAACGTGGAGATGGCGGGCGCCTGCGGGGTGTCGTCACCGGCCGCCTCCAGGACGTCCAGGTTCAGCTCCGTCGCACAGGTCCGGGCCGGCAGCCCGAACGCCTTCACGACCCGCGGGTGCAGCTCACCGGCGTGGCCCACCACGGTGTCCCCGACGACGAACTCGGCGCACCGCCCCGGGTGCCACGGCCCGTACTGGCCACCGCGGACGGTCAGTTCGACCCCGGCCTCGCGCGCGACCAGCCGGCCGGCCTCGACCGCGTCGGCCCAGTCGGCCGGACGGCCCCTGCCCCACCAGCCGGCCTGTTCCCGGGCGCCGGCGAGGACCACGGCCACGTGCCGCGGCTGATCGGGCAGCGCGGCGTCCAGCTCGGCGATCTCCGCGTCCGTGGGACGGCGGTCGACCGGCAGCACCGCGGCCGCCTTCTGCTCCGCGCGCGGCAGGAAGACCAGCCCGGTCTCGAAGAGCGCCAGGTCGTGCGAGCCCCGCCCGTCGTTGCGGCGCAGCGCGCCGAGCAGACCGGGCAGCAGCGAGGTGCGCAGCGCGGGCTCCTCGTCGTTGAGCGGGTTGGTGAGCCTGACGACACGGCGGGCCGGGTCGTCGGCCTCCAGCCCGAGCTGGTCGAAGACCTGCTCGGAGACGAAGGGGTAGTTCGGCGCCTCGACGTACCCGGCACCGGCCAGCACCCGCCCGGCCCGGCGGTGCAGCCGCTGGCGGTGGGTCAGGCCGCGCCCCGCCGGGGGCCTGGGCAGCGTGGAGGGCAGGTTCTCGTAGCCCTCCAGCCGGATGACCTCTTCGGCCAGGTCGTTGATCTCCTGGAGGTCGGGACGCCAGGACGGCACGGTGACGATGAGCTCGTCCTGCCCGTACACGTCGCAGCCGACCTCCTGGAGACGCCGTACGACGGTCTCGCGGCCGTAGGAGACACCCGCGACCTTGTCGGGGTGGTCCGCCGGGACGCTGATGGTGTGCGGGGCCGACGGGGCGACGACCTCGGTCACACCGGCCTCGGCGGTGCCGCCCGCGAGCAGCACCAGCAGGTCGACCGTGCGCTGCGCGGCAGCGGCGGCGGCCTGCGGGTCGACACCGCGCTCGAAGCGCCGGGACGCCTCGGAGGACAGCTTGTGGCGACGGGCCGTACGCGCGATGGACACGGCGTCGAAGTGGGCCGCCTCGATGACGACGTCGGTGGTGCCCTCGGACTCCGCGTGGTCGGCGATCTCGGTGTTGGCGCCGCCCATCACACCGGCGAGGCCGATCGGGCCGCGCTCGTCCGTGATGACCAGGTCCTCGGTGTGCAGCTTGCGCGTCACGCCGTCGAGGGTCTCGATCTGCTCACCCTGCTCGGCCCGGCGCACGCCGATGGTGCCCTGGACCAGCGAGCGGTCGTAGGCGTGCAGGGGCTGGCCGAGCTCCATCATCACGTAGTTGGTGACGTCGACGGCGAGCGAGATCGGGCGCATGCCGACCTTCTGGAGCCGGCGCTGGAGCCAGATCGGCGAGCGGGCCTCGGGGCTCAGACCGGTCACGGTGCGCGCGGTGAAGCGGTCGCAGCCGAACGGGTCGGAGACCTGGACCGGGTAGCCGAAGGCGTTCGGGCCCGGCACGTCGAGCAGGGCGGGGTCGCTCAGCGGCAGGCCGTAGGCGATGGCGGCCTCACGGGCCACACCGCGGATGGACAGGCAGTCGCCGCGGTTGGCGGTGACGGCGATGTCGAGGACCTCGTCGACCAGCTCCAGGAGCTCGATGGCGTCCTTGCCGACCTCGGTCTCCGGCGGCAGCACGATGATGCCCTTGGTGCCGTCGTCGCCCATGCCCAGCTCGTCGCTGGAGCAGATCATGCCGTGGGACGTCCTGCCGTACGTCTTGCGGGCGGAGATCGAGAAGCCGCCGGGCAGCGTGGCGCCCGGGAGGACCACGACGACCTTGTCGCCGACGGCGAAGTTGCGGGCGCCGCAGACGATCTCCTGGGGCTCGCCGGTGCCGTTGGCCTGGCCGACGTCGACCGTGCAGAAGCGGATCGGCTTCTTGAACTCGGTCAGCTCCTCGATGGTCAGCACCTGGCCGACGACGAGGGGGCCCTTGAGGTCGGCGCCGAGGTGCTCGACGGTCTCGACCTCAAGCCCTGCGGAAACGAGCTTGGCCTGGACGTCACGGCCGGTTTCGGTCGCCGGCAGGTCGACGTACTCCCGCAGCCAAGAAAGCGGGACCCGCATCAGATCTCCATCCCGAACGGCCGGGTGAACCGGACGTCACCCTCGACCATGTCTCGCATGTCCTCGACGTTGTGGCGGAACATCAGCATCCGCTCGATGCCGAACCCGAAGGCGAAGCCGCTGTACTTCTGCGGGTCGACGCCGCAGGCGGTCAGCACCTTGGGGTTGACCATCCCGCAGCCGCCCAGCTCGATCCAGCCCTCGGAGGAGCAGGTGCGGCAGGGGCGGTCGGGGTTGCCGACGGACTCGCCGCGGCAGACGTAGCACACCATGTCCATCTCGGCGGACGGCTCGGTGAAGGGGAAGAAGTTCGGGCGCAGCCGGGTCTTCATGCCCTCGCCGAACAGGGCCTGGACCATGTGGTCCATGGTGCCCTTGAGGTCGGCCATGGTGAGGCCCTCGTCGACGGCCAGCAGCTCGACCTGGCGGAAGACCGGGGTGTGCGTGGCGTCCAGCTCGTCGGTGCGGTAGACGACACCGGGGCAGATCACGTAGACCGGCAGGTCCCGCGAGAGCAGCGAGCGGATCTGCACGGGCGAGGTGTGGGTGCGCAGCACGACTCCGGACTCGGTGCCGCCCTGCGGGCCCTCGACGAAGAAGGTGTCCTGCTCACCGCGGGCCGGGTGGTCCGGGCCGATGTTGAGCGCGTCGAAGTTGAACCACTCGGCCTCGACCTGCGGACCCTCGGCGACCTCGTAGCCCATGGCCACGAAGGCGTCCTCGATGCGCTCCGAGAGCGTGGTGAGCGGGTGGCGGGCGCCGGCCGGTACGCGGTCGTACGGCAGGGTGACGTCCACGGCCTCCTCGACCAGCACCCGCTGGTCGCGCTCGGCCTCCAGTTCGGCCTGCCGGCCGGCGAGGGCCTTGTTCACCGCGCCCCGGGCCTGGCCGACGAGCTTGCCGGCGGCGGCCTTGGCGTGCGGGGGCAGGGCGCCGATCTCGCGGTTGGCGAGGGCCAGCGGGGAGGTGCCCCCGGTGTGGGCGACCTTGGCCTCCTGGAGCGCGTCGAGGGAATCCGCCGCGGCGAAGGCGGCGAGCGCCTCTTCCCGCATGCGCTCGATCTCTTCCGGTTTCAGGGCCTCGACCTCTACAGGGTCGTACGACTTGTTCGGTGCCGACATCTCTTCCCGTGCTTCCGATTGGCTGGCTGAAGGTCCCCGTCACCGACTCACTCAGAGGTCAGAGGGCCGTCCATGGGACACATGGGTGCCAAAGGCCGAGTCTAACGGGGTGGGGATGTACGGATGCGCCCGCGGGCACTCAGCTCAGATAGGCCGGAGCGCTCACGGGCAACGTAAATCGGAACTCGGCGCCGCCCTGGGGGCCGCGCCCGACCGTGATGGTCCCGCCGTGGGCCTCGACGATGCCCTTGACGATGTACAGCCCGAGGCCGGTGCCACCGCGCTTGCTGCCCCGCCAGAAGCGGGTGAAGACGCGGTTCATGGACTCCTCCGGGATGCCGGGACCCTCGTCGCTCACCGTGACCGACGTGCCGGTGTCCTCCCCCTCGCGGGGGGACGCCGTGGGCGTGATGTCAATCGTGACGGTTCCCTCGCCGTGCCGCACCGCATTTTCCAGCAGGTTGCTGAGCACCTGGTCGATCTTGTCGGGGTCGGCCCAGAGCGCCGGAAGCGGCTGTTCGAGCCGGAGCAGGAAGCGGTCGGCGGCGAGCCCCGCGGCGACGTAGGCCTGGATGTGGCGGCCGACGGCGGCGCCGATGTCGACGGGCTGGCGCCTGACCTCCAGCCGCCCGGAGTCGATCCGCGAGATGTCGAGCAGCTCGGCGATGAGCCGGGTGACCCGGTCGGCGTCCGCGTCGACGGTCTCCAGCATCAGCCGCTTCTGGTCGTCGGTGAACCTCTCCCACTTGGCGAGGAGGGTCGCGGTGAAGCCCTTGACGGAGGTGAGCGGGGACCGGAGCTCGTGGGCGACGGTGGCGATCAGCTCGGCGTGGCTGCGCTCGGTGCGGCGGCGGGCCTCGGTGTCCCGGAGGCCGACGACGACCCGGTGGACGGGGCCGGTGGGCTCGGTGCGCACGTAGGTGGCGGAGACCAGCACCTCACGGCCGCCGGGCAGCAGCAGGTTGCGCTCGGGCTGTCGCCTGCGGATCGCGAGACCGCCGTACGGGTCGGTCACCTGCCACCAGCGCCGCCCCTCCAGGTCCTCTAACGGAAGGGCCTTCTCCAGCCGCCGGCCGAGGGCGTCCTCGGCGGGCAGGGCGGTGATCCGGGCCGCGGCGGTGTTGAAGCAGATCACCCGGCCCTGCTCGTCCGCGACGACGAGGCCGTCGGGCAGCTCGTCGGGGTCGATGCCGAGCTCGGCGAGACCACCGGCACAGGCCTCGGACGCGCCCCGCGCGCTCCTCGTGCCGACACTCATCCCCGTACCCCACCTCTCAGGCGTCTGAGGGGCCCCCGAGCTGGTCACCCTACTGGTTCTCGGTGACGGAGCGGCACCCTCCGGAGGCGCGCTGTGCACGCGCCGACGCATAGAGACATACGGCGGCCGCGGTGGCGAGGTTCAGGCTCTCGGCCTTCCCGTGGATCGGGACGCGCACCACGGCGTCCGCGAGGGCGCGGGTCTCCTCCGGGAGCCCCCAGGCCTCGTTGCCGAACACCCAGGCGGTCGGACCGCCCATGGTGCCCTTGTCGAGCTCGTCGTCGAGGTCGTCGGTGCCGGCCCCGTCGGCGGCCAGGATCCGCACCCCGGCCCGCCTGAGCCCCTCGACGGCCTCCTCCACGGGCACCCCGACGGCCACGGGCAGGTGGAACAGGGAGCCCACGGAGGCCCGTACGGCCTTGGGGTTGTAGAGGTCGACGGAGGCGTCGGTGAGTACGACCGCCTCGGCACCGGCGGCGTCGGCGCAGCGCAGGACGGTGCCGGCGTTGCCCGGGTCGCGCACGTTGGCGAGGACGGCGACGAGCTTGGGGCGGGCGGCGAGGATCTCGTCGAAGGGGGTGTCGAGGAACCGGCAGATCCCGACGAGCCCCTGCGGGGTGACGGTCGTCGAGATGTCGGCGATGACGTCCTCGGAGGCGAGATGCACCCGGGCCCCCACGGCCCGGGCCTCGCCGATGATGTCGGCGTAGCGCTCCGCGGCCTCCACGGTGGCGAACAGCTCCGTCAGCCCGTGCCCGGCGGCCTCCCGCACGGCCTGCGGACCCTCGGCCAGGAACAGCCGCTCCTTGCCCCGGAAGTTCCGCTTGGCGAGCCGCCTGGCGGCGGAGACCCGGGGAGAACGGGAGGAGATCAGCTCGGGGCTGACGGAAGGCATCAAGGTCACCTAACTCTTTTTCCGCCGCAATGGCGATCAACCACGACGGCGGACTCCGGCGGGGCCGAACCCACCTCCGCCGCACAACACGACGGACCCGCAGGCACAAGCCCACGGGTCCGTCCAGTCACGTCGGCCTAAGCCCAGCGCAGCGTCACGCGGCCTTGGGCGCGTTCACGTCCGCCGGCAGGGCCTTCTGCGCGACCTCGACCAGCGCGGCGAACGCGGTCGCGTCGTTGACGGCCAGCTCGGCCAGGATCTTGCGGTCGACCTCGATGTTCGCGGCCTTCAGACCCTGGATGAAGCGGTTGTACGTGATGCCGTTGGCGCGGGCAGCGGCGTTGATGCGCTGGATCCAGAGCTGGCGGAAGTCACCCTTGCGCTTCTTGCGGTCGTTGTAGTTGTAGACCAGCGAGTGGGTGACCTGCTCCTTGGCCTTGCGGTACAGGCGCGAACGCTGACCGCGGTAGCCGGAGGCGGCCTCGAGGATCGCCCGGCGCTTCTTGTGGGCGTTGACTGCCCGCTTGACGCGTGCCACTTGTTAACTCCTTGTAGCGGGGCCGTGGTTGGACTCACACGGCCCGGTATCGATTGGGTCCCGGTCTAGAGGTGCTGCAGGCGCTGGGCGCCCGGCCTCACTTGCCGAGAAGCTTCTTGATCTTCGCGGCGTCGCCCGGGGCCATCTCGGCGTTGCCGGTGAGGCGACGCGTCACGCGGGACGACTTGTGCTCGAGCAGGTGGCGCTTGCCGGCGCGCTCGCGGAGCACCTTGCCGGAGCCGGTGATCTTGAAGCGCTTGCTGGCACCGCTGTGCGACTTGTTCTTCGGCATAGCGCCGTTCTCTCCTCGTCGGTGGCGCTCCGGTGCCCGGTCCTGAAACCGGGCACGGTGAGCGTCGCTCTTGTATCGGTTGTGTCCTGGGGACTCGCGCCCCCGGGGGTCACGCCTCGGCGGAAGCCTCTGCCGGGGCCTCGGCCTCGGCCTCGATGCCGGCCTCGTCCTCGACGAGGTCGGACTCCGCGGCGTTCTGCGACTTGCCGGGGTTGGCCTTCGCGTCTGCCTTGCGGGCTTCCTGCGCCTGGCGGGCCTCGGCCATCGCCTCGGTCTTCTTCTTGTGCGGACCGAGAACCATGATCATGTTTCGGCCGTCCTGCTTCGGGTTCGACTCAACGAAACCGAGGTCGGCCACGTCCTCCGCGAGGCGCTGCAGCAGTCGGTAGCCGAGTTCCGGCCGGGACTGCTCGCGACCACGGAACATGATCGTGATCTTGACCTTGTCGCCCTGCTTGAGGAACCGGACGACGTGACCCTTCTTGGTGTCATAGTCGTGCGGGTCGATCTTCGGCCGGAGCTTCATCTCCTTGATGACCGTGTGCGCCTGGTTCTTGCGCGCCTCACGGGCCTTCATGGCCGACTCGTACTTGAACTTCCCGTAGTCCATGAGCTTGCACACGGGCGGACGGGCGTTCGCCGCGACCTCGACCAGGTCCAGGTCGTACTCCTGCGCAAGCTCCAGTGCCTTGGCCAGCGGGACAATGCCCACCTGCTCGCCACTGGGACCGACAAGTCGCACCTCGGGAACGCGAATCCGGTCGTTGATGCGGGGCTCGGCGCTGATGGATCCTCCTCGGTTAGCACCACACGGCGGTCTGGCGGACAGCCGCGTATGTCTTTTTCGTAGACCTAACCGCGCCGACGCACAAAAAATGCCCCGGACGATCACAGACGGGGCTCCAAACACTGCCGGAGCACCGCCGCGATGCCGCGGGGCGCACTTTCGGGCGACTCCATCGTCCGTACGGAACGATGGTGACCGCCTGACCGGGGTGACCCGCCGTCCCAGGGGGCGGTCGGGTGGGAGATCGGAGCCTCCACTTGTGGGCCGGTCACACTTTCACACACGCGTGTCCGGCCGGTCGTCACACAAGGTTAGCAGCATCGAGGGGGTGGTGCGAACCGATGCGCCCCGGGCCCTATCGTGTGGGGCATGAGTGACACCCCTCCCCCGTCTGCCGACTCCCCCGACTTCGACGAGATGACCCGCGACATCGCCGAGGTCCCGGCCGTCGAGGTGATCGTGACGGTCGCGGTCAACCTGATGAGCGCCGCCGCCGTGAAGCTCGGTCTGGCCCCACAGGAGGGGGACGGCGACAAGTACAAGGACCTGGACGAGGCCCGCAAGCTGATCCACGCCCTCGCCGGTCTGCTGGACGGCAGCGCGACGGAGATCAGCTCCTTCCACGCGGCCCCGCTCCGGGACGGCCTGAAGTCCCTCCAGCTCGCCTTCCGCGAGGCCTCCCTGGTCCCGGACGAGCCGGGCCAGGGCCCCGGTGAGAAGTACACCGGGCCGGTCTACGGCTAGCTCATCCCCGTACGTACAAGGGCTCGCCCGGAGGCGTGGTCCCGGCCGGCAGCAGTGCCAGGTCGAGGCCCCGCACCAGGCGGGCCCTCAGTGTCTCGTCGGCGGCGAGGCGCTCGGCGACGGCCCGCGCGGCCTCGGCGGGCGCGGCGGACGGCTCCAGCACGAGGGCCAGGGTGCCGTCGGCCTGCCCCGGCCCGAGGTGGGCGCGGAGCACGGCGGGCTCGGCGGCCACCGCGTCCCGTACGGCCCCGATCACGGCCGGGTCGGCCAGCGGGTCGGCGCTCACGCGGCCCTCGGCGAGCGCGAGCAGCGCGGGACCGGTCAGCTCGAAGGGCACCGGACCCGCGAGGTCCAGTACGACGGTGTCGGCCTTCTCGTGCGCGGCGGCCTGCAACGCCTGGTGCAGGGGTACGGCGACGGGGCGGGCCTCGGGGTCCCAGCGGGCCAGCGAGTCGGTGGAGGTGAAGGCCGGCAGGGCGGTCCGGGAGCCGGCCTTCAGGGTCGGTACGGCCATGTCGCTGGTCTTCTCGCGGCGCAGCCCGTTCTCGTCCTCCTCGACCTCGCCGAGCACGGCGACCACGGGGACGAGCAGCCGGGCGTCCTTGAGGGCCTCCAGGACGGGGCCGACGGCGGCGCGGTCCTCGGCCCAGGCCGCGAGCGCCGCGCTCAGCCGGGGATCGGCGGAGCCGTCGTCGTCGGAGAAGCCGGGGTCGGGAATGTTCTTGTTCGCCACGGTCACCGACCCTATAGGGGGCTTGCTGCCGCGGTTGTGCGGGCCCGGAAACCCGCTCTTCACGGCTTTCACGGGTTTCTCAGAGTTCGCTGACCCAGCTCTCACGTCCGTCCAACGGCCCGCACAGTCGACGGCCCGAGCATCGGCGCCATGGAGTCCTCCAGAGCCGCCCGGCCCCGCGTGCGCAGATCCCGTCGACGGCCTTTGGTGCACACCGCGCTCGCCGTTGTGGCCGTGGTCGGCGCCACGGCCGGCGGGACCGTGTACGTGAAGGCGCGGGCGCACTCGCCGGTGAGCGCCGTATCGTCGGCCGCGACGCCGTCGGTCTCGCCCTCGTCGGCGACCACGACTCAGGAGGCGGCCGTGGCGGAACCGGTGGTGGATCTCGACGAGCGGCTGGCCGACGCCATGAAGGCGGTGGACGTCACCGGCGAGCAGAAGGTCTCGGTGGCGGTGCTCGACCTGGAGTCGGGCGACAGCGCGGTGCACGGCGACGGCGCCTTCGACACCGCGAGCATCGTGAAGGTCGACATCCTGGCGGCGCTGCTGCTGCGGCACCAGGAGGCGGGGACGTCTCTCAGCGCGCAGGAGAAGGCGTACGCCAGGACGATGATCGAGAACAGCGACAACACCGCGGCGTCCGCGCTGTGGGACGTCATCGGGCGGGCCGCGGGGCTCGACGCCGCCAACGAGGAGTTCGGGCTGACCGGCACCGAGGGCGGCGACGGGGCGCTGTGGGGGCTGACCCGGACCACGGCCGCCGACCAGCTCACCCTGCTCCGGCAGGTGTTCGGGGCGGACTCGAGGCTGAGCGGGTCCTCGCGGTCGTACCTCCAGGGGCTGATGGGGCAGATCGAGGCCGATCAGCAGTGGGGGGTGTCGGCGGCGGCCGACGGCTCCGGGTGGGCGCTGAAGAACGGGTGGCTGCCGCGCAGCACGACCGGGCTGTGGGACGTGAACAGCATCGGGCGGGTGACGGTGGCCGGGCACGACTGTCTGGTGGCCGTGCTGTCCGACGGCAACTCCACGCAGGCGAAGGGGATTTCGCTGGTGGAGGCGGCGGCGAAGGCGGCCGTGTCGGTGGTCACGGGCGAGGAAGCTACGGGCGGGACCACGTCCGCGGCCGCGACCGGCGCGGGTGCGGTGGTCCGCTGAGGCTGGGATGCCGCCTCGGAGGCTCTCAGAAGCCCTCGTGGGACCGGCGGGGACCGCGGCGACCCCGCCACAGCACCACCGCGACGACCAGCAGGGCGACGCCGAAGCCGCCCGCCAGCGGGGCCGCCCAACTGGCCGTGTCGTCCCCCGACTTGGCGGCGTCGGGGCCGGAGCCGAAGTACTTCTCGCCGTAGGAGGCCGATTGCAGGCCCTCCGGCTTCAGGCTGTTCGCCGCCTTGAGCGCGGCCGCCGGGTCGACGAAGCCGAAGCCCCGGGAGTCGTCGCGGCCGCCGGCGGGGGCGTTGCGGGCCGTGTCCTCCAGGAGGCGCTTGATCTGCGCGGGCGTCAGCTCGGGGTGGGCGGCCTTGACGAGGGCGACCGCGCCCGAGACGAACGCGGAGGCCGCGCTGGTCCCCCAGCCCTCGTAGTACTTGTGGTCGGGGTCGGCGATGACCACGTCGTCACCGGGTGCGGCGACCGTGGCGTACCAGCGGCGGGTGGAGAAGGAGGCGCGGGTGCCGAACTTGTCCACGGCGGTGGCGGCGATGACGCCCGGGTAGGCGGCCGGGTAGGAGATGTGGTCGCCCTTCTCCCCGCCGTTGCCCGCCGAGGCGACGACGACGGCGCCCTTCCTGAGCGCGTACTGGACAGCGTCGTCCTCACCGGCCTCGGGGTGCGCGGAGGCCGAGTCGTCGCCGAGGGAGAGGTTGATGACGTCGGCGCCGTGGTCGGCGGCCCAGCGGATGCCCTCGGCGAGGGCGTTGCCGCGGGTGTTGCGGGCCTTGGCGCGGGCCGGGTCGCCGTCCTCCAGGATCACCCGGACGGGCATGATTTTGGCCTCGGGGGCGATGCCCATGACCCCGTCGCCGTTGCCCACGCCGTGTCCGTGACCGGCGATGATGCCGGCCATGGCGGTGCCGTGCCGGGCCCAGGAGCGGTCACCGCGGGTGGCACCGAAGCCGATCATGTCCTTGCCGGTGAGGACGTTGCCGACGAGGTCGGGGTGGTCGTTCTCGACGCCGGTGTCCAGGACGGCGACGGTGACGCCGGCGCCCTTGGTGGTCTGCCAGGCCTGCTGGGTGTGCATGGCGTCCAGGGCCCACTGCTTGGCGCGGATGCCGTCGGCGTGCGCCGCGGTGGGCGGGACGAGGGCGACGGAGGCGGCGAGGAGCACGCTCAGGAGACCTGCCCGGCGGGTGGTGACACTCATGAGTGCTGCTCCGGGGGCGAGGAGACGGTCTTGCGCAGGGCGCGTTCGACCCGGTCGGCCAGGCCCTGGGCCTCGTTGCCCAGGCCGGCCTGGGCGGCGGGGGTGGTGTCGCCGGACTCCATGGCCTTCTCGGCGGGCTCCGGGGCGTCGACCGTACGGCCGTCCGCCCAGCCGGAGACGGCGTAGGCGACGACGGGGGCGTCGGTGAGGACGGAGATCGTCCAGGAGGCCCGCTGCCGGGCACCGAATCCCGCCGCGAGGGTGTTCTTCGCGGCGTACGGGAGGGGCATCAGGTCGGTGCGGGCGTCCAGGTCCTCCCGGGTGAAGCGGGTGTCGAGGTCGCGCATGGCGGTGGCGTCCGCGTCGGTGAACAGGAGACCGACTGTGGTGACGTAGCTCTGGGTGGCGTCCGTGTAGGTGGCGCGCAGGAGGCGTTCGCAGCCGACCGGGGCGAGGGCCTTGCGCAGCAGGGGGTCGAACGCGTTCTGGCAGCCGCTGTCGGGGGCGACGGCGATCCTGGTCCAGGTGCGGTCGGCGCCGCCGGGTCCGGCGCCCTGGCCGTCGACGGTCGGCGGGAAGAGCTGGTCGACGGGCACGCTGTGCCACAACTCGCCGGCCTGGGCGAAGGTGTCGCCGCCGGCCTCGGCACCGGAGTCGCCGATCAGCCAACTCCCGGTCACGGCACCGCCGATGAGCCCGAGCCCGAGCACGACGCACGCGGCCACGGCGGCGATCCGGGGCGGGATCCGCACCGCCCACGACCGCTCCCGGTAACCGACCTCGGGCTCCCCGAACGACACAACAGGCCGCCCGCTGCCGGGAGTTCCGGTGTGCGGGGGCATGCCGGCGCTCCACGAGAGAGCCGGGTCGGGTGTGAGGGGGGCGGTCCGGGGCGGCGTGGCGGGCGGCGGAGGCGTACTCGTGCCACCGGCGCCCGGCGCCTCACGGGGCGGGAAGACGGGACGTGTGTCGGGCCTGGGCGGTACGGCGGTGCCGGTCCCTTCGGCTCGGCCGTCCCCGGTCGTCGGCACGGGCCGCATCCGGAAGGTCGTCTCCGAGGCGGTCTCGGCGGGGGCGCCGGTACGGCGCGGAGGCACGGAGGGCTGGGTCCGCGGCCGGGGCGGCACGGAGGCGCCGGCCTCCGTCGGACGCGGCCCGGTCCCGGAGGCGGACGGCATCGGACCCGCGGCGCCCTGACCCGCGCTCGGCGTGGCACCGCGACCGGCGCTCGGTCCGTACGGCTCGCCCGCCGGACGCGGGTGGGTGTCCTGGCCGCGGTTCGCGGGGCTCGACGCGGGTGGCATCGGGCCCGCGGCGGCCTGACCCGCGCTCGGCGTGGCACCGAGACCGGCGCTCGGCCCGTACGGCTCGCGTGACGCGCCCGCCGGACGCGGGCGGTTGTCCGGACCCCGGTTCGCGGGGCTCGACGCGGGCGGCATCGGACCCGCGGCGCCCTGACCCCCGCTCGACGTGACACCGGCACCAGCGCTCGGCCCGTACGGCTCGCCGGCCGGGCGCGGGCGGATGTTCGAACCCCGGTTCGCGGGGCTCGACGCGGGTGGCATCGGGCCGGGGGTGCGTGTGTCGGGGCGCGGCGGGGAGGTGGGGGCGTCGGGTCTGGGTGACGGCACGGGCTGCGATGTCCTGGCACCCGGCGTGGAACCACCCGGACGTGCGTCCGCGCCGCCGGGGGCCGGCCGGGCGTCGGGGAAGCGGGCCGACGCCGGGGGCGGGGGCGGGACGCTGCCCGGGTACGGGGTTCCCGGCCGCGGGGATTCCTGGGGTGCGGTGCCGGAGCCGTCCGCCTCGTCACCGCCGTTCGTCGTGCGTATCGGCGGCCGGCCCGTGGCGGTCGATCCCTGGGACCGCTCCCCGCCCGGCCGGCCGGACTCCCGCTGCGCGCTCAGGTCACCGTGGGCGCGAGCCGTCGTGGTGTCGCGGTCGTCGGGTGTGCGGCCCTCGCCGTCCCCCGGCCCCTGCCAGTCGAATCCGCCGAACACGGGTCGGGCGGCCGCCGCGGCCGCGGGGCCCCGTCGGGTCCGCTCGCCGAAGGCCTGCCAGTCGGAGTCGTCACCGGTCCGTCCACCGGGCTCGACGATCTCCCGCCCGACCGAGGCACCGGCGTCCCGTCGGCCCGGCTCCTCGGACGACTCGGGGCCCGGCCCGTCCGCGCCCACCGTCGGCGGCTGGGCCGGCAGCGGCGGGGTCGTCGGGCGTGGAGGAATGGAGGCGCGGCGTGCTTCCGTGCTCATGCACCCCCCGTTTCCTCATGTCCGGGCCGTTCGGTCGTGCGCGGGCCGCGTCGGGGTCGTCGGTGTGGAGGACGGCCGTCCGGGCACGCATACCCGCACGGGAGGACCGGCATCCCGGCGCGGCGGCGACGGGGGGCGTACGGCCCTGCGTGCGTGCGCGTCACTCTACGGGTTGTCGCGGGGCGAACGGGAACCAGTCCAGCAGGCCGGGGGCATCTGCCCGGAACGTCCCCCTACCCTGCGGTAATCCTGTCTGGCAGGCTTCGTTCATGACTGCGCGCTCCGCCGACCGGGCCCGTTACGACCGGGCCACCGCCCATCTCGACGCCCCTCTCGCGATCGTGGACCTGGACGCCTTCGACGCCAACGCGGACGATCTCGTCCGCCGGGCGGCGGGCAAACCGATCCGCGTCGCCAGCAAGTCCGTGCGGTGCCGGGCGCTGCTCGAACGGGTCCTGGCGAGGGACGGCTTCGCGGGCATCATGTCGTTCACCCTCGCCGAGTCCCTGTGGCTGGCGAGAAGCGGCTTCGACGACATCCTGCTCGCCTATCCCTCCGCGGACCGTGCCGGGTACGCGGAACTCACCGCCGATCCCAAGCTCGCGGCCGCCGTGACGGTGATGGTCGACGACCCCGCGCAGCTCGCGTTCATCGACGCCTCGCGCGCGGGCGGCACCGAAGTCGTCCGGGTCTGCCTGGAGTTGGACACCTCCCTGAAGCTGCTCGGCGGCAGGGTGCGGGTCGGCGCCCGCCGGTCGCCGCTGCACTCCCCCGCCCAGGTCGCCGACATGGCCCGCGCGGTGGCCCGGCGCCCCGGGTTCGAGGTCGTGGGGATCATGGCCTACGAGGGACACATCGCCGGGGTCGGGGACTCGGTGGCCGGACGGCCGCTGCGGTCCCGGGCCGTCCGACTGATGCAGGCCACCGCCCGCCGGGAACTGGCCGAGCGGCGCGCCGCCGTGGTGCGCGCGGTGCGGGCCGTCGTACCGGGTCTGGAGTTCGTCAACGGCGGCGGCACGGGCAGTGTGCAGCACACCGCCGCGGAGGACGCCGTCACGGAGATCGGCGCGGGTTCGGGGCTGTACGTGCCGCGGCTGTTCGACAACTACACGTCCTTCAGCGGGCGTCCGGCCGCCCTGTTCGCCCAGCCCGTCGTGCGCAGGCCGGGCGTGGGGGTGGTGACCGTCCTCGGCGGCGGCTACCCGGCCTCCGGCGCGGCGGGACCCGACCGGCTGCCGGTGCCGTATCTGCCGGAGGGGCTGAAGTACGACCCGCAGGAGGGGCCCGGCGAGGTGCAGACCCCGCTGCTCGGCGCCCCCGCCGACGACCTGCTGCTCGGCGACAAGGTGTGGTTCCGGCACGCGAAGGCCGGTGAGCTGTGCGAGCGGTTCGAGAGGCTGCACCTGATCGAGGGGGACGAGGTGACGGCGACCGTGCCGACGTACCGCGGGGAGGGCCACACCTTCCTCTGAGTCGGCGGCCGGCCGATCCCGGCGGTGGGGCCGGCGACTGCACGTAACCGGGGCGCTGAATGTCCTGCCCCGCCGTCCGTCCCCCCGGCGCTCCAGCAACAGAGCGTCGGGGTCCGGGTACCGGCCGGGCGGGAGCGTCCTGCTTATCAGGCCACTGCAGGGCGGGACCTACAGCGGGGTGACGTACGCCCCCGAGATGCCGCCGTCCACGAGGAAGTCGCTGGCGTTGACGAAGGAGGAGTCGTCGCTGGCCAGGAAGGCGACGGCGGCGGCGATCTCCTCGGCCTCGGCGAACCGGCCGACCGGGATGTGGACCAGGCGGCGGGCGGCCCGCTCCGGATCCTTGGCGAACAGCTCCCGCAGCAGCGGGGTGTTGACCGGGCCGGGGCACAGGGCGTTCACGCGGATGCCCTCGCGGGCGAACTGCACGCCCAGTTCACGGGACATGGCGAGCACGCCGCCCTTGGATGCGGTGTACGAGATCTGGGACGTGGCCGCGCCCATCCGCGCCACGAAGGACGCCGTGTTGATGATGGACCCCTTGCCCTGCCGGCGCATATAGGGGATGACGGCCTTGCAGCACAGGTAGACGGAGGTGAGGTTGACCTCCTGGACGCGCTTCCAGGCCTCCAGGCCCGTCTCCAGGATGGAGTCGTCGTCGGGCGGGGAGATGCCCGCGTTGTTGAAGGCGACGTCGACGCTGCCGTAGGTGTCGTACGCCGTTTTGAACAGCGCCTCGACCTGTTCCGGGTCGGTGACGTCGACCTTGACGAAGAGCCCGCCGACCTCGTCCGCCGCGGCCTTGCCGCGGGCCTCGTCCACGTCGGCGCAGACGACGTTCGCGCCCTCGGAGGCGAGCCGGCGGGCGGTGGCGAGGCCGATGCCGCTGCCGGCCCCGGTGATGACGGCCGTACGGCCGACGAGGCGGCGGCACACGATCTGGTCGGTCGCCGAGGTCGAAGAGGTCGCAGAGGTCACTGGGCGGGGCCTTCCGTGCTGATGAAGACGTTCTTGGTCTCGGTGAAGGCGGTCAGGGCGTCCGGGCCGAGTTCCCGGCCGAGTCCGGACTGCTTGTAGCCGCCGAAGGGGGTCCAGTAGCGGACGCTGGAGTGGGAGTTGACGGACAGGTTGCCCGCCTTGACGGCCCGGGACACGCGCAGGGCGCGGCCGATGTCCCGGGTCCAGAGGGAGCCGGCGAGGCCGTAGGGGGTGTCGTTGGCGAGCCGGACCGCGTCCTCCTCGTCGGTGAAGGGCAGCAGGACGGCGACCGGGCCGAAGATCTCCTCGCAGGCCGCCGCGGAGTCGGGCGCCTCGCCGGTGAGGACGGTCGGCGCGAACCAGAAGCCGGGCCCGTCGGGCGCGCTGCCGCGCAGACCCGGGGCGTCCGGGGGCACCAACTTCCGTACGCGGTCCAGTTGCTGACGGGAGATCAGCGGGCCCATCTGGGTATTCTCGTCGGCCGGGTCGCCCACCACGACGGCCTTCAGGGCCTCCGCGAGCAGTTCCCGGACCTCGTCGTGGACCGACTCCTGGACGAGGATCCGGGTGCGGGCGCAGCAGTCCTGGCCGGAGTTGTCGAGGAAGGAGAACGGGTCGACGGCCGTGCGCAGATCCGCGTCGGCGAACACGATGTTGGGGCTCTTGCCGCCGAGTTCGAGGGTGACCGGCTTGACCTGGCGGGCGCAGCGCTCCATGACGTCACGGCCGGTGCGGGTGGAGCCGGTGAACACGATCTTCGCGACGCCGGGGTGCTCGACGAGGGCGGTGCCGGCGACCGGGCCGTGGCCCGGCAGCACCTGGAACAGCCCCTCCGGGAGCCCGGCCTCCAAGGCGAGTTCGGCGAGCCGCAGAGCGGTCAGCGGGGTGGTCTCGGCGGGCTTGAGGACGACGGCGTTGCCGGCGGCGAGCGCGGGTGCCGTGCCCCAGGCGGCGATCGGCATGGGGAAGTTCCAGGGCGCGATGACCCCGACCACGCCGAGGGGTTCCAGGATCGTGACGTCGAGGCCGCCGGGGACCGGGATCTGGCGGCCGTTGAGGCGTTCCACCCCGCCCGCCGCGTAGGCGAGCAGGTCCCGGACGTTGCCCGCCTCCCAGCGGGCGTTGCCGAGGAGGTGGCCGGCCTCCCTGACCTCCAGTCGGGCCAGTTCCTCCACGTGCGCGTCCACGACGTCGGCGAACCGGCGCAGCAGCCGGGCCCGGTCGGCGGGGGCGAGGGCGGCCCAGCGGACCTGTGCCCTCGCCGCGCGGGCGACCGCCGCGTCGACGTCGGCCGCGGTGGCGGCGGGGACGGTGGCGACGACCTCCTCGGTGGCCGGGTTGAGGACGGTCAGCTCATGCTCGTACGACAACGAAGCACCTCTCACGGGCGTCGACTTCACAGACGTTCGAAGGAGCGGCGCAGCTCCCAGTCGGTGACCGCCGCGTCGAAGGCATCGAGTTCGACGCGGGCCATGTTGCGGTAGTGCGCGACGACCTCGTCGCCGAAGGCGGCCCGGGCGATCGGGCTGTTCTCCCACAGCTCGGCGGCCTCGCGCAGGGTGGTCGGGACGTGGGCGTAGTCACCGGCGTAGGCGTTGCCGGTGCAGACCTCCGGCAGTTCCAGCTTCTGCTCGACGCCGTGCAGTCCGGCCGCGACCAGTCCGGCGACCGCGAGGTAGGGGTTGACGTCCCCGCCGGGCAGCCGGTTCTCGAAGCGCAGGGAGCGGCCGTGGCCCACGACCCGCAGGGCGCAGGTGCGGTTGTCGTGGCCCCAGGCGACGGCGGTGGGGGCGAAGGAACCGGGCTGGAACCTCTTGTAGGAGTTGATGTTGGGGGCGTAGAGCAGCGAGAAGTCCCGGAGGGCCGCGAGCTGCCCGGCGAGGAAGTACCGCATCACGTCCGACATCCCCTCCGGGGCCGCCATCGCGTTGTTGCCGGCGGCGTCGGCGAGCGAGAGGTGGATGTGGCAGGAGTTGCCCTCGCGTTCGTTGTACTTGGCCATGAACGTGAGCGACACGCCCTCCTGGGCGGCGATCTCCTTGGCGCCGGTCTTGTAGATCGCGTGCTGGTCGCAGGTGGTCAGGGCGTCGTCGTAGCGGAAGGCGATCTCGTGCTGGCCGGGGTTGCACTCACCCTTGGCGGACTCGACGGTGAGCCCGGCGGCCGCCATCTCGTTGCGGATCCGGCGCAGCAGGGGCTCGATGCGGCCGGTGCCGAGCACGGAGTAGTCGATGTTGTACTGGTTCGCCGGCGTCAGCCCCCGGTAGTTCGCGTCCCAGGCCTGCTCGTAGGTGTCCTTGAAGACGATGAACTCCAGCTCGGTGCCGACCTGGGCGGTGTGGCCGAGTGCGGCGAGCCGCTCCAGTTGGCGGCGCAGGATCTGCCGCGGGGCGGCGACCACGGGCGAGCCGTCGTTCCAGGCGAGGTCGGCAATCAGCATGGCGGTACCGGCGTTCCAGGGCACGCGGCGCAGGGTGCCGAGGTCGGGGTGCATGGCGAAGTCGCCGTAGCCGCGGTCCCAGGACGACATCGCGAAGCCGTCGACGGTGTTCATCTCGGTGTCGACGGCCAGGAGGTAGTTGCAGCCCTCGGTGCCGTGGTGGAGTACCTCGTCGAGGAAGAAGCGGGCGGCGAACCTCTTGCCCTGGAGCCGACCCTGCATGTCGGGGAAGGCCAGGACGACAGTGTCGATCTCACCGCTCGCGACCAGGGCGTGCAGCTCCTCGACGCTGAGCGGGGGTGTGCGGTCTGCCACGGGAGAGCTCCTTCGGCTGCTGCGCGTTTTCCGACCGGGCCGGGAGCCATAAGGTATTGCTCTGGACCATTGCTTGGGAAGGGGGCTCGGCCTTATGTCGGTGGACGCTGACGGCGGCCCGGACGACCGGTTGACGCCGGTACTGCGGCCGGTCAGGGCGGGCAACGGCTTCGAGGAGGCGCTGGAGCAGATCCTCCAGGTGGTGCGGCTCGGGCTGGTGCCGGGGGGCGAGCGGCTGCCGGCCGAGCGGGAGCTCGCGGAGCGGCTCGGGATCAGCCGGGTGACGCTGCGCGAGGTGCTGAAGGTGCTCCAGGACCAGGGGCTGGTGGAGTCGCGGCGGGGCCGGTACGGGGGCACGTTCGTGCTGCCGCGGGCCCGGGCCGCGGTGGGCGAGGAGGAGCTGCGGCGGCGGACCGCCGAGGTGGACATCGAGGACGTGCTGCGGTTCCGGGAGGTCCTGGAGGTCGGCGCGGCGGGCCTGTGCGCGGCCCACGGTCTCGCCGACGATTCGGCGCGGAGGCTGCGTGAGGCGCTGGCGGCCACGCGGGACGCTCCGCTGGCGGACTACCGGCGCCTGGACACGCTGCTGCACCTGACCCTCGCGGAGCTGTGCGGCTCCCCGACCCTGACCGCGCAGTACGCGGCGGTACGGGCCTCGGTGAACGACCTGCTGGACTGCATCCCGCTCCTGGTCCGCAACCTGGAGCACTCGCAGCGCCAGCACGTGGCGCTGGTCGAGGCGGTGCTGGACGGTGACGCCGACGGGGCGCGGGAGATGATGCGGGAGCACTGCGCGGGGACGGCGGCGCTGCTGCGGGGATTCCTGGCGTGACCTTGCCAGGGGGCAGCCGGGAGGCAAAGGTATGACTGTGTGCCATTGCAGGACCGGACGGACCAGAAGGACCAGGAGGACCGGGTGGCGACCGTACGACCGCTGATCGGCGTCAGCACCTATCTGGAGGCCGACGCGCGCTGGCGCGTGTGGGCGCTGGAGGCGGTGCTGCTGCCGGCGGGCTATCCGCGGCTGGTGCAGCGCGCGGGCGGTCTGGCCGCGATGCTCCCGCCGGACGCCCCGGAGCACGCGGCGGCGACCGTGGCCCGGCTGGACGGTCTGGTGATCGCGGGCGGCCCGGACGTGGAGCCGGTCCACTACGGCGCCGTCCCCGACCCCCGCACGGGTCCGCCCGCCCGCGCCCGTGACGCCTGGGAACTGGCCCTGATCGAGGCGGCGTTGGCGGCCGGCCTCCCCCTGCTGGGCATCTGCCGGGGCATGCAGCTCCTGAACGTGGCCCTGGGCGGCACGCTCACCCAGCACATCGACGGCCACGCGGTGACCCCGGGCGTCTTCGCCCGCCACCCGGTCAAGCCCGTCCCGGGCACGCTCTACGGCGGCCTCGCCCCGGAGGAGACCTCGGTGCCGACCTACCACCACCAGGCCGTGGACCGCCTCGGGCAGGACCTCCTGCCCTCGGCCCACGCGGCGGACGGCACGGTGGAGGCCGTCGAACTGCCCGCCCCGCACTGGGTACTGGGCGTCCAGTGGCATCCGGAGATGGCCGAGGACCTACGGGTGATGCGGGGGCTGATCACAGCGGCCGTCGGCACGTAGGCACGGGCCGCAAAACAGCAGACCCCAACAGCAGATCACCCGCCCCGGACCTGGCCGCGAGTCATCGACAGCGGGGCCCCTCGCCGGGCGCCTAATCGCGAGTCAGTGACAGCAGGTCCCTCGCCGGGCCCACCGGGCGGTGGCCGGTGGGCCAGACCGCGCGCAGGTCGCGGGCCAGGGAGACGCCGGCCACCGGTACCCGCACCAGGCGGCGCATCGAGAGTTCCTCGCCGACCGCCAGTTCGCTCAGTACGGCCGGGCCCGCGCCGCCGACCGCCGCCGCCTTCACCGCCGTCGTGGAGGAGAGCTCGATCAGGGGGCGGGCCAGACCGCCCAGGGCCGCGTCGAGGACCTGGCGGGTGCCCGAGCCCTTCTCCCGGAGGATCAGCGGTGTCGCGGCCAGCTCGGCGGCTTCCAGGGGGCGTCGGCGGCGCGCCCAGGCGTGCCCGGGTGCCGTCACCACGATCAGGTGGTCGTGGGCTATCACCACCGAGTCGAGCCCGGAGGGGACCGTCAGGCCCTCCACGAACCCCAGGTCCGCCTCGTCGGACAGCAGGCGCTCCGCGACCGTCGCCGAGTTCCCCGCGTGCAGCGACACCGCGGTGTCCGGGCGGCCCGCGCGCAGGGCGAGCAGCCACCCCGGCAGCAGGTACTCCGCGATCGTCATGCTCGCGGCCACCCGCAGCCGGGAGTCCCGGCGGACCCGCAGCGCCTGCGCCCCCGCGTCGAAGGCCTCCGCGGCCTCCACGATCCGTCGCGCCCAGTCGGTCACCAGCGCCCCGGCGTCCGTGAGCCGGGAGCCGCGGGGCGAGCGATCGACGAGGGCGACCCCCAACTGCCGTTCCATCGAGCGGATCCGGCTGCTCGCCGCCGGCTGGGTGATGCCCAGCTCCCGCGCCGCCCCGCCCAGACTTCCCAGTTTCGCCACGGCGAGCAGCAGCTCCAGGGCGCCCAGATCGGGCACCCGATGGGACAGCCCCCCGCTCACCGCCGCCCCCTGCTCCACACCGCTCATAAAGACAGCTTATGTCCTCATAGACCGGTACTCCCTGGTCGCCGCCCGCCCCGGACGACACCGTGGGGGCATGGTCACCGCCGTCCGTCACCTCGGGCCGAACTGGTACGCCGCCGTCATGGGCACCGCGATCGTCGCCACCGCCGGCGTCGCGCTCCCCGTGCATCTCCCCGGCCTGCGCACGATCTGCGCCGCCGTCTGGCTGCTGTCCCTCGCCCTGCTGCTCGTCCTCCTCGGCGCCCGCGCCCTGCACTGGCGCCATCACGCCGACCAGGCCCGCGCCCATCTCCGCGACCCCGCCACGGCCCCCTTCTACGGCTGCCTCGCCATGGCCCTGCTGGCCGTCGGCGGCGGCGCCCTCACCGTCGGCCGGGACTGGATCGGCACGACGGCCGCGGTCTCCCTCGACGCCGTGCTGTTCACCGCCGGCACGGCCGTGGGAGTCGCCGCCGCGCTCGTCGTGCCGTACCTCATGGCCGTACGGCAGAAGGCCGAGCCGGGGCAGGTCACGCCGGTGTGGCTGCTCCCCCTGGTCGCGCCCATGGTGTCGGCCGCCCTCGGGCCGCTCCTCGTGCCGCACCTCCCCGCGGGCCAGCCGCGTGCGACCCTCCTGCTCGGCTGCTTCGCGCTGTTCGGGCTCAGCCTCCTCGCCACCTTGCTGATGCTGCCGCTCGTCTTCACCCGGACCGTCACCGGCGGCCCGCTTCCCCTCGCCCTGACCCCGACCCTGTTCCTGGTGCTCGGCCCGCTCGGCCAGTCCACCACCGCGGTCGGCAAGTTCGCGGACGTGGCCCCCGGGGTCGTCCCGGCTCCCTACAGCGAGGGCTTCGGCGTCCTCGCGGTGCTGTACGGCGTCCCCGTCATGGGGTTCGCCCTGCTGTGGCTGGGGCTCGCCACCGCGCACGTGGTCCGCGCCCACCGGCACGGGATGCGGTTCGCGATGACCTGGTGGGCGTTCACCTTCCCGGTCGGCACCTGCGTCACGGGCGCCGAGGCGCTGGCCCGGCACACGGGGCTCGTCGTCTACGACTGGCTCGCCACGGCTCTCTTCGCCGCGCTCGTCGCCGCCTGGGCCACGGCCGCCGTGCACACCGCCCGCGGGCTGGTCAGCGGAGCGCTGCTCGCAGGGCCTCGCCCAGTGCCCGTGGTGCTTCGGCCAGCGACGGCCCGTACCACGTCAGGTGCCGTCCGCTGACGAGTGCGCAGGGCAGCCCGGGGAACGCCTCGGGGCCGTCGTCGGGGGTGAAGCGGTACGGCTCGTCGGGGAGGACGACCACGTCCGGGGCCGCCGCCCGCAGCTCCTCCAGCGGGATGCGCGGGTAGCGGTCCGCGTGGCCGGCGTACACGTGGTCCACGCCGAGGCGGGAGAGGACGTCGCCCGCGAAGGTGTCCCGGCCCAGCACCATCCACGGCCGCCGCCAGATCGGCACGACCGCGGTCGCACGGGGCGCGGGGGGTTCGAGCGCCGACCACGCCTCCTCGGCCTCGTCCAGCCAGCGCGGCCGTACGGCACCGCACGCGCCGATGACCCGGTCCAGTTCGCGGAAGGCCTGCGGGACGTCACGGACCTCGGTGACCAGGACCTCCAGGCCCGCCTCACGCAGGGCCGCGAGATCCGGCTCCCGGTTCTCCTCCTCGTTCGCGATCACCAGGTCGGGGGCGAGGGCGGTGATCCTGTCGATCTTGGGGTTCTTGGTGCCGCCGATGCGGGTGACGTCGAGGTCGGCCGGGTGGGTGCACCAGTCGGTGGCGCCGACCAGGGCGCCGGGTGCGGAGCGGGCGATCGCCTCGGTCAGCGAGGGGACCAGGGAGACGACCCTCACTGCCGGGGCCGGTCCTGGAGCGCCTCGACGTGTTCGGCCACGGCCACGACGATCACGCGGGTGTCGGCCACGGTCGCCCGCCAGCGGTGCCGCACCCCACCGGTGAGGTACAGGGTGTCGCCGCGGCCCAGCCGGTACGCGCGGCCCTCGGCCTCGACGTCCACCGCGCCGTCCGCGACGTACATCAACTGGTCGTTGCGGTACTGGAATTCGCGGCCGGCGTCATGGTCGCCGGTGAACTCCTGGGCGTGCATCTGGTGATGCCCGCGCACCAGGGAGCGCATCCGGGGTTCGCAGCCCGGCTCCGGGCCCTCGGCGTGCACGACGTCGACGCTGCACGCCGGGTCTGCGGCGGCGAGCAGTTCCACGGCCGTGGTGCGCAGGGCGTCGGCGACCTTCTCCAGGGAGCTGCGGCTGGGGCGGGCGCGTTCGTTCTCGATCTGGCTCAGGAAGGGGACCGAGAGGCCGCTGCGCTCGGCGACGACGGCGAGGGTGAGCTCCAGCGCGCGGCGCCTGCGGCGCACGGCCGCGCCGACCCGAAGGGGCTGTTCTTTGTGGTCGCCCATGGCTCCGGCTCCCTCCTTCGCTCGTCGGTCCTCGGACACGTCCCCTGATGAGTTGTCTGCACCCTACGCATGTTCGGCAAACCGTTTCATGCGGCCGTCACATCGATGTCATACGGCGTGCGACCGTACCTCACCTTTCGCGCCAGCCGAACGGCCCCCTGGAGACAGCCAGGGGGCCGGGTTTCGGTCACCCGTCCGTCGCGGGCCGCCCAAGTCCCCTCGTCGGCATCGGAGTTCGGGCGATGACGTAGCTCTATGTGGTTGGCCGGATCCTTACCGTGCTTCCGGAGCGGTTATGACGGTGTCATCCGCCCGACCATCTCCGGGTGCTCCTTCAGCCAGGCGGCGACCGCCCGCTCCTCGTGCCCCTGGCCGTACTTGTTGATCTCGCTCTCCAGGGTACCGAGCTCGTCCTCACTCATATGGAATCCCTTGATCCACTTGGTGAGCTGCGGGTACCGGCCGGGGAACTCCTCGTTGGCGATGGTGCGGATCGTGTTGCCCTCGCCGAAGAGCTTCCTGTCGTCCTTGAGCTTGGTCAGGTCGTACTGGCTGTACGCCCAGTGCGGGGACCACAGCACGACGGCGACGGGCTGCTTCTTGGCGTAGGCCCGCTTCAGCTCGGCCAGCATGGCGGGCGTGGAGCCGTCGACGACCTCGTACTCCTTGTCGAGGCCGTATCCCGGCAGGACCTTGTTCTTGAGGAGGTTCATCTCGCCGGTGCCCGGCTCGATGCCGATGATCCTCCCGTCGAAGAGGTCCGCCTTGCCCTTGAGGTCCTCGTAGGACTTCACACCCTTGACGTACGAGGGCACGGCGACCTCCAGCGAGGTGGGCCGGTACCAGGTGCCCAGGTCCTTGAGTCTGTCCTTGCTCTGGTCCCAGTAGTTCTTCTGCGCGTACGGCAGCCAGGCGTCGAAGTTGACGTCCAGGTCGCCCGAGGCGAGGCCGGTGTAGACCGGGCCGACGTCCATCTGCTTGAGGTTCAGCTTGTAGCCGCGCTGCTCCAGCACGTTCTTCCAGAGATACGTGACGGCGATGTCCTCGTCCCAGGGGAACCAGGCCACGTTCACCGGGCGCTCGGTCTCGGCCGCCGTCTTCTGGACGGGGGCCAGTTCGTCGACCAGGCCGGGGTGCCGCTTGAGCCAGGTGCGGACGGCGTCCTGCTGCCGGCCCTTGCCGGCCTTGGTGATCTCGGCCTCCAGGCTGGTGAGCTGCTTCTCGTCCAGCTTGAAGTCCTTCAGCCACTGCCCGACGACCGGGTTCTCGTCGGCGAAGCCCTTGCGGGCCACGGTGTGGATGCCGTCGCCCGAGCCCCAGGCGCCCTTGGGGTCCTTGAGCTTCTTCAGGTCGTAGTCGTTGTACGCCCAGTGCGGCGACCAGAGCGTGACGACGATCGGGTCCTTCTGGGCGTACGCCCGCTTCAGCTCGGCCAGCATGGCGGGGGTGGAGCTGTCGACGACCTCGTACTCCTTGTCGAGGCCGTAGGCCTTGAGGACCTTGCTCTTGAGCAGGGCCGTCTCGCCGGCGCTGGACTCGATGCCGGTGATCTTCCCGCCGAACCGCGCGGCCTTGCCCTTGAGGTCGGCCAGGGAGTCGACGTCCTTCATGTACGACGGGACGCTCAGCTCCAGGGACGTCCTGTCGTACCAGGCGCCGAGGTCGTCGAGCTGCTTGCCGTACTTCTTCCAGTACTGCTCGTGGGTGGTGGGCAGCCAGGCGCCGGTCATGAAGTCGGCGTTGCCGGAGGCCACGGAGGTGTAGAGGGGGCCCGCGTCGAACTGCTTGGCGTCCACCTGGTAGCCGCGCTCCTCCAGGATCTCCTTCCACAGGAAGGTGGAGGCGACCCCGTCGTCCCAGGGGACGTACCCGATGCTGATCTTCTTGCCCTGGCCGACGTCCTTGCCGGAGACGGCCGTGGCCTCGCCCGAGGTGCCGCCGAAGATGCCCATGCCGCCCGCGACGAGGGCGAGGACGACCACGCCGATCACGGCGATCTGGGGGCGGGGACGGTAGGACCAGATTTTGAGTCCCTGGCTCGCGCGGGCCTTGGCGGCGGCGCGGCGGCCCAGCGGGGAGACCTGGGCGCCGAGCGCGCTGGTCATGCGGTCGAGGTAGATCGCCAGGATGACGATGGCGACACCGGCCTCGGAGCCGAGGCCGACGTTGAGCTGTCCGATGGCCTCGTTGACGTCGCCGCCGAGGCCGCCGGTGCCGACCATGCCGGCGATCGCCGCCATGGACAGGCCGAGCATGATGACCTGGTTGACGCCGGCCATCACGGTGGGCAGCGCCAAGGGGAGCTGGACGCGCAGGAGGGTGTCGCGGGGGGTGGTGCCGAACGCCTCGGCCGCCTCCACGAGCTCCTTGTCGACCTGGCGGATGCCGAGCTCGGTCATGCGGACGCCGGGGGCGAGCGCGAAGATCAGGGTGGCGACGATGCCGGCGGAGGCGCCGGTACCGAAGAACAGGATCGCCGGGATGAGGTAGATCATCGCGGGCAGCGTCTGCATGAAGTCGAGGACGGGGCGGACGATGCCGCTGACCCGGTTCGAGCGGGCGGCCCAGATGCCCACGGGCACGGCCACCACCAGCGCGATGATCGTGGCGACGAGGACCAGCGAGAGGGTCGTCATCGCGTCCTCCCACAGTTCGAGGGAGTCGATGAAGGCGAATCCCGCGAAGGTGAGGACGCCGGCCAGGGTGCCGCGCAGCCAGAACGCGATCACGGCGAGGATGCCGGCGAGCAGCAGGGGCTGGGGCGCCTGGAGGACGGCGTCGATGCCGTCGTAGGTGCCGGTGAAGACGGTCTTGAGGAAGTCGAAGAGCCAGGACACGTGGTCAAGCAGCCAGTCGACGGTGTCGTTGACCCAGTCGCCGAGCGGGATCCTAGGCATGGGCCACCTCCGCGTCGGCGAGGAAGCCGACCAGGCGGTCCTGCGGGACCACGCCGACGAGCCGGTGCTTGTCGTCGAGGACGGCCACCGGGTGGGTCGACCGGGCGCTCATCGCGCAGAGCTCGGTGAAGGGCGTGTCGGGCGTCGCGGTCTCGCAGTCGCCCGGGCAGCCGCAGGCGGCCTCGTCGCCGCTCACCTCGGTGTCCATGACGGCGGACGCGGTCAGGACGCGGGAGCGGTCGACGTCCTTGGTGAAGGAGGCCACGTAGTCGTCGGCGGGCCGCACGAGGATGTCCTCGGCGCTGCCGGTCTGGACGATCCGGCCGTCGCGCATGACGGCGATCCGGTCACCGAGCCGCATGGCCTCGTTGAGGTCGTGGGTGATGAAGACGATGGTCTTCTTCAGGGTCTTCTGGAGGCTGAGGAGCTGGTCCTGCATGTCCCGGCGGATCAGCGGGTCGAGCGCGCTGAAGGACTCGTCCATGAGGAGCAGGTCGGCGTCGGTGGCGAGGGCGCGGGCCAGGCCCACGCGCTGCTGCATGCCGCCGGAGAGCTCGTCCGGCCAGGACTTCTCCCAGCCCTTGAGGCCGCACAGCTCCAGGGCCTCGGTCGCCCGCTCGACGCGCTCGGCCTTCGGGACGCCCTGGACGGCGAGGCCGTAGGCGGCGTTCTCCAGGACGCTGCGGTGCGGGAAGAGCGCGAAGTGCTGGAAGACCATGCTGATCTTCCGGGCGCGGACGGCGCGCAGTTCGCGGTCGGTGAGCGCGGTCAGGTCCTGGCCGTCGAAGCGGACCCGGCCCGCGGTCGGCTCCAGGAGGCCGTTGAGCATGCGCAGCAGGGTGGACTTGCCGGAGCCGGACAGGCCCATCACGACGAAGATCTGGCCCGGGTCCACGGTGAAGGAGGCGTCGATCACCGCCGCGGTGGTGCCCTCCGCGCGGAGTCCCTCCCGGTCGGCGCCTTCGCGGAGCCTCTCGACCGCCTCGCCCGGCCGTCTTCCGAAGACCTTGTAGAGCTGATCTGCCTCAAGCCGTGATGACACGCGTACCTCTCGTCTCTTCGACCACTGGGGGGAGACGAAGGGCCGCGAACAGTTGAAGATGCAACCTGCCTCGCTCCGAGGCCGCGCCTGCCCATAAGCCTTTGGGTCAAACACACCGGTGTCCCGGTTCACAGGACGCTCACACCGCCGAACGAGTCAAGCGGCGACGGCCGGTGTCGGTGCCGTACGGCATGATGCGAGGCGTGACCGGACGACTGATGCTCCTCGACACCGCCTCCCTCTACTTCCGTGCCTACTTCGGCGTGCCGGAGTCGGTGAAGGCCCCGGACGGCACGCCGGTGAACGCCGTGCGCGGTCTCCTCGAATTCATCGACCGCCTGGTCAAGGACCACCGTCCGGACGCGCTGGTGGCCTGCATGGACGCCGACTGGCGGCCCCAGTGGCGGGTCGACCTCATCCCCTCCTACAAGGCGCACCGTGTCGCCGAGGAGCGCGAGAGCGGACCGGACGAGGAGGAGGTGCCGGACACGCTGTCGCCGCAGGTCCCGGTCATCGAGGCGGTCCTGGACGCGCTCGGCATCGCGCGCGTGGGGGTGGCCGGGTACGAGGCGGACGACGTGATCGGCACGTTCACCGCGCGGGCGACGGGCCCGGTCGACATCGTCACCGGCGACCGCGACCTCTACCAGCTCGTGGACGACGAGCGCGGGGTGCGGGTGCTGTATCCCCTCAAGGGTGTGGGCACGCTCCAGCTCACCGACGAGGCGTGGCTGCGCGAGAAGTATGGCGTCGACGGCCGTGGGTACGCGGACCTGGCGCTGCTGCGCGGCGACCCGAGCGACGGCCTTCCGGGGGTGCCCGGGATCGGCGAGAAGACGGCGGCCAAGCTGCTGGCCGAGTTCGGCGACCTGGCCGGGATCATGGCCGCGGTCGACGACCCGAAGGCGCGGCTCACGCCGTCGCAGCGCAAACGGCTGGACGAGTCGCGGCCCTACCTGGCCGTGGCCCCGAAGGTCGTGCGGGTGGCCGGTGACGTTCCGCTGCCGCGGGTGGAGACCGCGGTGCCGCGGGCGCCGCGCGACCCGGCGACGCTGGAGCAACTGGCTGAGCGATGGGGACTGGGTGGATCATTGCAGCGACTGGTGACGACGCTCGGCGCGTAAATATTGCCCTCGCTTTCCACGAGTGGCATGCCATCGCCAGGGGGGCGGATGCTAACTTAGGTAAGCCTAAGCACAGGGACTGGGAGGCCGCCATGGCAGAAGGACCGGGACGCAAGCCGCGGAAGCCTCATTCCGCCCAGGTGGTCCGCACCGAACGCCTCACGCCGCACATGCAGCGCGTGGTCCTCGGCGGCGACGGACTCGCCGAGTTCGCGGCGGACACCTGCACCGACCACTACGTCAAGATCCTGTTCCCGGCCGAGGGCGTGACCTACCCCGAGCCCTTCGACATGCAGCGCATCCGCGAGGAGTTCCCGCGCGAGCAGTGGCCCGTGACGCGTACCTACACCGTGCGCCACTGGGACCCCGAGCACCGCGAGCTCACCGTGGACTTCGTGATCCACGGCGACGAGGGGCTGGCGGGCCCCTGGGCGATGCGGGTCCAGCCCGGTGAGACCGTGCGCTTCATGGGCCCGGGCGGCGCCTACGCCCCGGCCGCCGACGCCGACTGGCATCTGCTCGTCGGCGACGAGAGCGCGCTGCCGGCGATCGCCCGCTCCCTGGAGTCGCTCCCCGACGGCGCCCGGGCGCACGCCTTCATCGAGGTCTCCGGGCCCGAGGAGGAGCAGAAGATCGACTCCGACGTGGAGGTCGTCTGGCTGCATCGCGGCTCCCGTCCGGTCGGCGAGGCCCTGGTGGAGGCCGTTCGCGCACTGGAGTTCCCGGAGGGCCGGCTGTGCGCGTTCGTGCACGGCGAGGCGCACTTCGTGAAGCAGCTCCGCCATCTGCTGCGGGTCGAACGCGCCGTCCCGCGCGAGGACCTGTCCATCTCCGGCTACTGGCGCCTGGGCCACAACGAGGACGGCTGGCAGGCCTCCAAGCGGGACTGGAACGCGCGCATCGAGGCGGAGCAGGAAGGCGCGGCGCCCGCCGCCTAGGCACACGGCCACGGCACCGAGGCACCCGTCCACGGCGCCTGAGCACACGTCCACAGGAGGGGCGGCACCTTCGCAGGTGCCGCCCCTCCCGTCGTGTCCGGCAGGCGTCACACCGAGCGCCGGCACGACCGGGACGTCCGGATCGACAGCCACACCGTGACGACCGCGAGCCCGGGCAGCGCTCCGCCGCGGCTCAGCACGTGCCGCTGGTCGATGCCGGGCAGCCCGTCCTTTCTGAGCTCGTCGAGGGCGTGAGGACTTGGGCCCAGCCTCGACATGACCCCGTCACGCACCGGAAACAGCACCTCCCTAATTTCTGTCGCCCGACAGGAATTCACCGCCCGAGGCAGGTGCCGCGTGACGACGACCAGTCCCTCCGACGTCCGTCCCGATCCCCCGCACTCCCCCGCCCCCGACGACCGGACCCTCGCCGAGTTCGGCTACCGCCAGGAGCTGCACCGCAGCCTGGGCCGGTACGCGTCCTTCGCGGCCGGGTTCTCCTTCATCTCGGTCCTGACGACCGTCTTCCAGTTCTTCGCCTTCGGGTACGCGTTCGGCGGCCCCGTCTTCTTCTGGGCCTGGCCGGCGGTCCTGGTCGGCCAACTGATGGTCGCGGCCTGTTTCGCCGAACTGGCGGCGCGCTACCCGCTCTCCGGCGCGATCTACCAGTGGTCGACCCGGCTCTCCACCCCGGCCTTCGGCTGGTTCGCGGGCTGGATCATGGTGATCGGGCAGATCGTCGTGGTCGCCGCGGCGGCACTGGCCCTGCAGATGGTGCTCCCCGCGATCTGGTCGGGCTTCCAGCTCGTCGGCACCGACCCCTCGCCGGCCTCGGCGGACGGCGCGGCCAACGCGGCGGTCCTCGGCGTGCTCCTGCTCGTCCTGACGACCCTCGTGAACGTCGTCGACAACCGCGTCCTGTCGGTGATCAACCGGGTCGGCGTGACCGCCGAGATCATCGGCGCGGTGCTGATCGTCGTACTGCTGCTGACGCACGCCGAGCGCACGCCCAGCATCACCTTCCACACCACCGGCGCCGCACAGAACGGCCTGTTCGGAGCACTGCTGGTGGGGTCGTTCACGGCGGCGTACGTGATGATCGGCTTCGACAGCGCGGGCGAGATGAGCGAGGAGACCCGCAACCCCCGGCGCACCGCGCCCCGCACGATCCTCACGGCGCTCGGCGCGGCCGGCGCGCTCGGCGGCCTGATCGTCCTGGGCGGCCTGCTCGCCGCCCCCAGCCTCACCGACGGCCGCCTGTCGGTCGACGGTCTCAGCTACGTCCTCACCAGCAGCCTCGGGGACGGCGTCGGCAAGGCCCTGCTGGCCGACGTCGTGGTCGCGATCACTGTGGCCACGCTCGCCATCCAGACGGCGGCCTGCCGCATGCTCTTCTCCATGGCCCGCGACGGACAACTGCCCTTCGCGGGCCGCCTCGCGCGCGTGAACCCCCGCACGGGGATGCCCACCGCCCCCGCCCTGGTCGTGGGCGTCCTGGCCGCCGCCCTGCTCCTCCTCGACTTCGCCTCCCCCGAGGCGTTCCTGGCCATCGGCACGACCTGCATCGTGATGCTGTACCTGGCGTACGCGATGGTCACGGGCCCCCTGCTGATCCGACGCCTGCGCGACGGGTTCGGCTCCGCGGGCACCGACGAGGAGGGCGCCCCCCTCTTCTCACTGGGCCGCTGGGGCATCCCGGTCAACGCCCTGGCCCTCCTCTACGGCCTCCTCATGACCGTCAACCTCGCCTGGCCCCGGTCCGCGGTGTACGACCCGGCGGGCGGGCACTGGTACTTCCAGTGGTTCACGGTGCTGTTCCTGGCGGCGACGGTGGGGGTGGGGACGGTGTGGCGGGGGGTGCGGAGGCGGACGCGGGGAGCGTCGGGAGGGTAAAGGGGGCGGCGGGGTGCGGAAGTTGCCCACTCAGCGCTGGTGGTCGCTGGCCGGCCGCCCGTCAGTCGCCTCGCACGCGCACATGCAGAAGTTGCCCTCTCAGCGCCCGTCGGCCCCCTTGCCGGCCGCCCGTCAGTCGCCCCTCACGCGCGCGTGCAGGTGCATGTCGTGCCAGCCGTCCGGATGCAGGACCGCGCTCCGCTTGGTCCCTTCCAGGGCGAAGCCCGTCTTGGTCGCGACCCGACAGGAGGCCTCGTTGCGGACCGCGTGCATGAGCTCAAGCCGATGGAACCCGACGTCGTCGAGGGCCCAGCGGGACAGGGCGACGGTGGCGCGTGCCGCGACACCCCGGCCCCGGGCCGCCGGAGTCGTCCAGTACGCCATCTCGGCCTGTCCGTCGTCGAGATGGATCTCCCGCAGCGCGACCCGGCCGAGCAGCAGGTCGGTGTCCCCGTCCACCACGGCCCACTGAGCGGTGCCCTCCCGCGCCCAGGCCGCCCGCCACTCCTCGATCCAGCCGCCGGCCTCGGCCACGGAGTCGGCGGCACGGGCGTGCCACTGCTGCATCACCGGGTCCTGGAAGGCGGCGTGCACCGCGGGGGCGTCCCCGGCGCGCCAGGGGCGCAGGAACAGTCCGTCACCGGTGGGGAGGGTGGGCTGGGCGGTGCTGGAGAGGGTGCCGGGTGCGAGCACCGGGGCGGTGAGGTACGGCATGACCCGCATCCTGCCAACCGTACGGCGGCCGCCCCAACGGGTTTTACTCTTGCCGCGACGGGACGCGGACGCCCGGAACCCGCCCCGGACGATCGCCGTCCGTACCTTTGGCCGGGCAGCTCGAACGGGCCGTACCCGCGCCCAACTTGCTCCCCAACTGCCGCAAACGGGGGTGGTACCCGTGGCGCGCCGACCGGCTGGAATGCGCGGCCGTGCATCCGGCGGCCAGGGGGTCCGCTCCGTGCGCCGGGGCTGCGCCCCCTTTTCCGCGGCCGGAATTCGTCGCATGGTGCGAAGTGGTGGGCTGTCAGGGCGAATTGCGAGCATGAGCGGTGTCGCACCCGGGCCCGTGAGGGTGGTGGCCGAATGCCTGCGACGGTCGGCTGGGGGCATCGGGTACGTGGTGCGCGTGGGGCATGGATGCGATCGGTTGAGTCGTGTACCAGTGCGAATCCACTTAGGTCGAAAGCCTGCTTCTTACCGGCCGGCGCGTCCGGAACGGCGCCGAGAACAGCCGACCGGAAGCCCTCCGCGGGGCCCTCTCCGAGGGTCCGTCGCGGTGCCTCGCACCAGCGCCAACTCGCCCCGCACAGTTGACGAAACCCACGGTGGCACTGGAAGGTAGGGATGATCCACGACCTCGCCTCCGACAACGCTGTCGCGGCGGTGGTGGCCACCGATCCTCCGCACCGTCCGGCTGCCGCCGCGAGGACAGCGACCGCCGGGCGCGCAGTTGACGAGGCCGGGTTCGTGCACGAGTTCAGCCACGCTGCGGTCGCAGTGTATGGAACACAACGCGTAGTTCATGGACTTCGTCGGCTCCGCCACCCGGAGGGCATCATGAATGGCTCTGCTCCAGGCGAGCCGCCCGAGCCGTTCCACTGATCGGGCACGCACACCTCGCTCGGCGCACGTCACCCTGGCCGTGACCCGCGCCCCCTCGCGTCCCGTATACCCCCGGAACGCCTTTCGATTCCGTGTTCTACCCAAGCCGAAGGACCTGAGAAGGACTGGCCATTCCAGGTCTTGAATACGCGACGGGAGATCAGCACGATGAGTATTACCTCGTCCTCGGTATCTTACGCGTGGACGTACAACAGGGGGCCTTTTTCCGGCCTTTCGTCGGACAAGACGATTCACAAACACGTGCGTACCAGGGGAGGCGGGCTCCGCGCAGAGGGAGCGTCAGGTGAGTGACCTGGCGGGCCTGGCGGGCGCCCTGAGCCCCGGAACTCACGGTCAGGTCATACCGAGTCTGGAACCCGCGCTGTGGCGGAATTCGGTTGACTCCCTTCTTTCCGATCCCCATGCCACGGCACTGTCCGGAATGCTGTGCCATGCGATAGAGGCGGACACCGCCAACGGCAGCCGATCGGTGCTGCGGTCGCCCAGCTCGTATGTCGACGCGGTCCGGTCCCCCGGGTTGCGGGCCGTGCGCACCCTGCTGCGCCGTGAGCAGCGGCCGGTGAACTGGCAGGCCCTGCTCGGCAGGGACACGGGCGGACTGCTGACCGCCGCCTGCGACCGGCTGATGCGCAGTGCGGAGGGCCCGCCACTGGTCGGTGTGCGGGGGGAGCTGTCCGTCGACCGGGCCCAGCAGTGGTGCCAACGCGCAGTGGGCCACACGGCGCAGTACTCCTTCGCGATGGAGATGGCGGGTCTCTTCACCGCTCTGTGCACCGCACCCGACTCGAGCAGTGCTCTGGAAGCCAGGACCACCTTCCTGTGGGGCGTTCTGGCGGGCATAAGCGAGTACTACGCGGGAACCACGCCCCAGGTGCCGGAGATCGGCCGACTCGCGCGGGAGGCGGTGGCCGCCTCCCGGCAGTGCGTGCGGATGCACGGGCGCGAGGGCGAACTGGTGGTCGCCGCCCAAGTGGAGTGCGGGGCCGTCCAACTCGTCGACAACCTGACCGGAATCCTCCAACTGCCCGATCTCTTCGGGCCGGAGGAGTACGTCCGGATCAGGGGCGCGGACATCGGGGTGCACATCTACACCGTGCAGGACGACCGCTCGGAGCGTTATCGGGACATCGTCGACGAGACCACGATGGTGGCCGTGCTCGCGCACGACCTGATCGACCACGGTCGTGACACCGAGAACGGCAACCGCAACAACCTGGCTCTGCGACGGCCCGACGGCAACCAGCTCTGGGACATCCTGGAGGTCTGCCTGAGCCACTCCTGTGCTGTCGGAGGGGCGCAGTGGCAGCGGGTCGTCGCGGGATTCGTGGTCGGCACGTGCCTGTACGCCCGGGGCGGCCGGGAACGGATGCACGACGGCACCATGACGGCAGTGCGCAAGAAACTGCGTCCGAGCACGGAGTGGACGTACGCGCCCAAGCTGGCCGAGTACTTCTCCCGCGGCGAGTGCACCTGCACGGACCGGGCCGAGCCCGTCGATGTCGGGCCGGAGCTCGACCGGCTGTACGCGGACAGCTCGACGATCGTGCGGGGCTGGCTGAGCGACCGCTGGGACGCGCACTTCGACGTGACGCATCTCCAGCGGCTGGCCCTCGCCTGCGCGGCGGCCGTACGCACCAGGAACCCGCTGTTCTCCGGCCGGAACGGAGCAGAAGTGATTCCTTGAGGCCGGTCCGCCGGCCCTGCCGGAGGGTGGGCCGCGCGGCTCACCCGCGCGGCACCCCCCTCGGCGCCCGGCCGTAGGCTTGATCGTGATGAGACGCCGTACGCCGCCCCCGCCCCCTCCCCTGCCGCAGCGCGACGGGGTCGATCCGGTGCGGGTGCGGCTGCCGCCCGGCGACGCCTGGGCGACCGTACGGGATCATCTCGTGGCACGGCTCGCGGCCGGGGCCGACGTGATCGACGGGATGCTGGAGACGGGGCAGATCGTGGACGCCACCGGACGTCCGGTGACACATGACTCGGCTTACGTGCCCGGGACGTCCGTGTGGTTCCACCGCGAGCTGCCCGACGAGGAACGGGTGCCGTTCCCGATCGACATCGTGCACCGCGACGAACACCTGGTGGTGGCCGACAAGCCGCACTTCCTCGCCACCACCCCGCGCGGCAGCCATGTCGCCGAGACGGCCCTGGCACGGCTGCGCCGGGACCTGGCCATCCCGACGCTGGGCGCCGCGCACCGGCTGGACCGGCTGACGGCCGGCCTGGTGATGTTCACCGTACGGCCCGAGGAGCGCGGCGCCTACCAGTCGCTGTTCCGGGACAGGCGGGTGACCAAGGAGTACGAGGCCGTGGCCCCCTACGATCCTGCTCTGCCCCTGCCCCGTACCGTGCGCAGCCGCATCGTCAAGGAGCGCGGCATCCTGGCGGCCCGGGAGGTCGAGGGCGAGCCCAATGCCGTCAGCCGGGTCGAACTGCTGGAGCACCGGGGCGGGTTGGCCCGGTACCGGCTGACACCGAGTACCGGGCAGACGCACCAACTGAGGGTGCACATGAGCGCTCTTGGCGTGCCCATCCTCGGTGACCCCCTCTATCCGGTGGTCACCGCCCCCGTGACGGCCGGCGACTTCCGGCGCCCGCTGCAACTGCTGGCGCGTGTACTGGAGTTCACCGATCCGATCACGGGACGCGAGCACCGGTTCGTGAGCCCGCGCGTGCTGCGGGCCTGGTCCTCCTACGAGGAGTGGGCGACCGGATAGCCCCGGTGTGCCCGGCTCACTCGCCACGCCACCAGCGCAGGAGACGCTGCAGGACCCCGGGACGTCCGGTCGGTTCGGGCGTCGGTACGGGAGCCGGCATGCTCGTCTCCGGTGTGGCTGCCTGCGGCAGCGGGGTGCTGATCTGCCAGTCCGCGGCGCGCTGGGACGGCATCCGGTGCGCCGGTCGCGCCATGACGTCCTGCTGGGGCTTGGGGACGAACTTCACCGGCAGGTCGATCAGATGCCGGTTGGAGATGGTCTCCTCCCACTCCAGTTCGTCCTCGTCGCAGGCGAGTTCCGCGTCCGGAAGCCGGGTCAGCAGCGCGTCGACGCCCACGTCGGCGATGGCACGGCCGATGTCCTGACCCGGGCACTCGTGGGGGCCTCCGCTGAAGGCCAGGTGGGAGCGGTTGCCCTGCATGTTGGCCTTGGTGTCGGGACGGACGCGCGGATCGACGTTGCCCGGCGCGATGCCCAGGACGAGACCGTCGCCCCTGCGGATGCGCTGGCCGCCCAACTCGGTGTCCTGCTTGGCGAAGTAGCCCAGGATGGCGCTGAACGGCGGTTCGTCCCACATGGACTGCTCGACCGCCTGGGGCACCGTCATCTGGCCGCCGTTGAGCTGGGCGCGGAACCGCGGGTCGGTGAGCACCACCCGCAGGACGTTGGCGAGGAGGTTGGCGGTGCTCTCGTACGCCACGATGAGGATCAGCCGGAGGTGCTGGCTGACCTCCTCGTCGGTGAGGCGCGCCGGGTGGTTGATGAGGTGGCTCGTGAAGTCGTCCTCGGGTGCGGCCCGGCGGCGGACGGTGAGCCGCGTGAGGACGTCCATGATGTACGCGTTGCTCTCGATGGCCGTCTCGGTGCCCCTGGGAAGGTCGCGGGCGGCCGCCACGAGCCGGTCGTTGTACGCGTCGGGCATGCCGAAGATCTCGCACATCACCATCATCGGCAGGCGTTCGGCGAACTGGCTGACCAGGTCGGCCTTGCCCTGCTCGCAGAACCTGTTGACGAGATGCTGGGTCGCGCGGTTGATGTGACGGCGGATGCCCCGGTGGTCGATGGTCGAGATGGCCCCGGTGACCGCGCCGCGCAGGCGCAGGTGCTCGTCGCCCTCGGCGTGGGAGCACAGGGGCTGCCAGGCGAGGTGCGGCATGAGGGGGTGGTCCGGCTTGACGGTGCCGTCCTGCATGGGGCCCCACAGCCGGGTGTCACGGCTGAAGTGCGAGGGGGTGCGCACCATGTGCATGTTCTCGCTGTGTCCGAGCACCACCCAGATCGGCACGTCGTCGTGGAGCAGCGCGGGGGCCACGGTTCCGTGCTCGGTGCGCAGTTCCTCGTACAGGGCCTCCAGGTCCTCCGCCCCGGCGCCGTACAGCCGACGCAGTCCGCCGGGTCCGATGCCGTGCGCGGGGCAGCCGGGCGGGGGTCCCGCGGGGTCGTACGTACCGGCCGGGGTAAAGGGTTCAGGCGTCACGATGGTCGCTCCGGAGCTGAAATCGATCTGGTCTGAGGGAAGTCACGGGTCGCCCCGGCACGAGTGCTGCGAACGGGACGGGGGGTATGGCAGTGGGGTCCCGCCTCACACAGGCGCCTTCTCCACCGCCAGTGAATGAAGGAACCGCATCAAGGTCATCAGCACGTCCCGGCTGGACGCCCGTCGGCGGGCGTCGCACTCGACGATGGGGATGTCCTCGCTGAGGTCGAGCGCGGCGCGCAGGTCGTCGATGGCGTGGCGGGGGCCGTCCGGGAAGGTGTTGACGGCCACGACGAAGGGAACGCCCCGTTCCTCCAGGCGGTCCATGACGTCGAAGCTGACTTCGAGGCGTCGGGTGTCCACCAGGACCACCGCGCCGAGTGCGCCTTCGAACAGGCCGTTCCACAGGAACCAGAAGCGTTCCTGGCCGGGGGTGCCGAAGAGGTACAGCACCAGTTGCTCGGTGATGCTGATGCGGCCGAAGTCCATGGCCACGGTGGTGGCCGTCTTGGTCTCGGAGCCGTAGTTGTCGTCGACCCCGATGCCGGCCTGGGTCATGGTCTCCTCGGTGGTCAGCGGTTTGATCTCGCTGACCGAGCCGACCATGGTCGTCTTGCCGACGCCGAAGCCGCCGACGATGACGATCTTGACCGCGGCCTCGGCGGTTTGGGGGAGGTGGTCCTCTGTTCGCGGACCGGGGATGGTGTCAGAGCCTTTGAAGTCCATGCATCACCGCTTCGAGGAGGGAACGGTCGGCCAGCGCCTGCCGGATCACAGGGGCGCGCGCCGTCACCAGTTCGGCCGTCAGCAGCTCGGTGAGCAGGACGGTCACCACGCTGAACGGCAGGCTGAGATAGGCGGACAGCTCGGCCACGGACAGCGGGGCCGTGCAGAGCCTGAGCAGCGCCGCCTGTTCGGGCGTGGCGGAGGGCGGTGGGTCGGCGTGCGCCACGATTAAGGTGACCAGGTCGAGCTCCGAGCGCTCGGCTCCGTCGGGGCCGGTGATGACGTACAGCCGCTCGGGGTTCTTCTTCGGTCCCTCGGGTGGGTTCTGGCCCTCCTGTGGGGGTGGCGGGGTGGTCGGTTCCGGACTGGCCTTGGGGAATCGCCGTCGGCGTTGTGGAGGAGTCATACGGTCTGCCCGTTGCGACGGGGCGGACTCGTCAGGTGCGCGCCGATGCGGACGACCAGGTCGCTCATGCGGGCGCTCATGTGTCCGGGTTCGGTGATGATGTCGGAGAGCACCGCGAGGTAGGCGTTGGGGCCGGCGGCCATCAGGTAGAAGTAGCCCCCGTGGATCTCGATGAGGACCATCTTCATCTTGCCGTCGCTGCCCGGGATCTCCCCGGCCACGGCGCCCGCCAGGCTCTGCAGGCCCGCGCAGGCGGCGGCGACGCGGTCGGCGGTGTCCGGGTCCCCGCCGTGCCGGGCGATGCGCAGGCCGTCGGCGGAGAGCACCACGATCATCTGGATGCCCGGTACGCCTTTGGCGAGGTCCTGGAGCATCCAGTCGAAGTTGCCTCGCTGCTGGATCACTTGAGGTTCCCCTCGTCTTCGGCCTCGGTACGGGCCGGTTCGTCGGTCGGCTGGGTGACTGCGGAAGAGGTGGGGCGCTTGAGGCCGTCCATGAACGCCTGGACCCACAGGCCCGGCGGGGTGTCGTCCGGCTTCGGCTCCGGCTCGGGCTCGCGCTGGGCCGTCGACCAGATGGTGGGGCGGCCTTCCCGCTCGGCGCGTTCGATCTCGGCCTGCTCGGCGTAGCGCTGGGTGAGCGAGGTCTTGACCCGGCTGCGGCGCTGGGGCAGCCCGTTGGCCGTCCACTCGGTGACCTCGGGGACGTCGTCCTCCATGGACACCGGCGTCGTGAACTTGGGGCTGGTCGGGCGGCGCTTCTTGATGGTGCGCTTGGGACCGGGCAGGGCGCCGAGTTCGGCCTTGGGCACGGCGGTGGCGCCGATGCCGTGGGCGAGTCCGACACCGGGCTCGTCGGTGAGCATGTCGCTGGGCACGACGAGGATCGCGCGGACCCCGCCGTACGCGGAGGCACGCAGCGAGACCTGCATGTCGTACGCCTGGCAGAGCCGACCCACGACGGCGAGGCCGAGGCGCGGCGACTCGCCGAGGTCCTGGAAGTCCACGCCGGCCTTGGCCCGTTCCAGCATGCCCTCGGCCCGCAGCCGGGCCTCCTCGCTGAGGCTGACGCCCGCGTCCTCGATCTCGATGCAGACGCCGGTCTGCACCTCGGTGGCGGTGACGTGCACCTTGCTCTGGGGCGGCGAGTAGCGCGTGGCGTTGTCGAGGAGCTCGGCCGCGGCGTGGATGACCGGCTCGACGGCGGTGCCCTTGACGTTGACCTTGGCGATCGAGGACAGGTCGATGCGCCGGTACTCCAGGATCCGCGACATGGCACCGCGCAGCACGCTGTAGAGCGCGACGGGTTCGGGCCACTGGCGGCCGGGGCGGCCGCCGCCGAGGACGGAGATGGAGTCGGCGAGCCGGCCGATCAGCGCGGTGCCGTGGTCGATGCGCAGGAGGTCGTCGAAGACCTCGGGGTTGCGGCCGTGGTCCTCCTCCATCTCCCGCAGTTCGTTGGCCTGCTGGTGGACGATGGCCTGCACGCGCCGGGCGATGTTCACGAAGGAGCGCTGCGCGGCGTCGCGCATGATCTCCTCGGTGTCGACGATGGTGAGCACCGTCTTGAGCAACCGGATCTGCGGCTCGGGCAGGTTCGCCCACGCGGGGTCGAACTCGCCCAGGCGGCGAATCACCTCTCCGGGGGAACTTCCGCGGCGCAGCCAGTCCAGCGCGGCCGGCGCGATCTCCTTGGCGAACCGGATCATGTCCTGCTCGTGCTCGGCGATGCGCTGCTGCAGATGCGCCGTGTGACGGATGTGCTCCTGCCGCTGCTCACGCAGTTCACGACCGCGCCGGACGGCCTCGGCCGCCACCGCGATCACCAGCAGCGTGGCGACGGCACCGCACCAGCCGACTGCGGCCCTGGCCGGCTGCTGCACCAGCGCGACACCGGTCCCGGTCACCGCGGCCATGACTATGGCGGGGAGCAACAGCACGCGCGCATACGGCAGTTCACGGCGTCCTGGGGGGGATTGAACACTCACCATGTGGGCCCTCTGAGACGTATCGACGGGGAGTCGCACATATAGGGAACAAGCGCACGAATACACATCAACTCGGTGCGCTGCGGGCGAGCTTAGTCCGACCGGATCATCGCCGTGTCATATTCAGCAAGCGCCTGAAACGGGCATTGTGACTGGAGTACTCTCGGGTCATTTACACGCTCCGACATCACTCGAACACGGCGCGTCATGGCGTGCGGGTGTGCGAATCCCCTCACCGTGGGGAGTGAAGGTCAGGTGCCGGCGGGGCGCTGGTCCTGGATGCCGGCGATGCGCAGCGCAGCGTCCGCGGTGGCCTCGGCGAAGACCGAGACGGGCCGCTCGGGGTCGGAGCGGCGGACCAGGATCACGCCCTCGATCAGACCGAACAGCAGGTCCGTACGGAGCTCCAGCTCGCTCTTGGCGAGCGCGCCGCCCTCGGCCGTCGCGGCGAGCAACTGCCGGTAGGCGTCCTTGAGTTCGGCCCGTACGGCATGGAAGCCGGCGAACCGCTCGGCGCGTACCTCGGGCAGCAGGTAGAGGCCGCCGAGGTTGTACGGCCCACCGCACAGCACCTCGACGTCGGCGCGGCACAGTTCCCGGAGCCGGTCCGCCGCCGGGACCGCGTCGTCCGCCAGCAGCTCACGGGCGTACGTCAGCGAGGGCGTGACGGTGGACTCCAGGAGCTCGGCGAGGAGTTCCTCCTTGCCGGAGACGTAGTGGTACATGGACGCCTGGCGCATACCGGCCCGCTCGGCGACGGCCCGCGTGCTGGTGGCGGCGTACCCGAGGGTGGTGAACAACTCGGCGGCGGCTACGAGGAGTTCCTCCCGCGGCGCGAGCCCGCTCTCCGGCCGCCGCGCCACCCGCGGCCGCCCGACCCGCCGCCCGGCCGCCGCGGACCCACCTGACACACCCATGCGTTCGATCCTCGCACACCGCCCCCGAGCACCGGACACCCACGGAGACGGGACCGGGAGATGCAGGGCCGCGAAGCCCCCCGGAGCAACCACCACACCCCGACCCACCCCAACCCCCAGGGGCGCGGGGAACTGCGCGACCAGCCCCCACCATCCCGCACCCGACAACGCACCGCCCTTCCCCCCACCGCCCCGCACCCGACAACGCACCCCACCCCCCCCCAGCGCAGCAACCGGTGAGCCCCCAGTAACCCCACCGCAACACCCGAGCAATCCCCCCGACCAACCCCACCCCTAATTTCTGTCAAGCGACAGAAACACCCCCCGGAGCCGGAGGTCCGCCATGGCCACAGAGACCACGTACGGAGCCCGAGACCACGCCCGCGCCCGCGCCCAGGAGGGCACCAGGGCCGAGGCCATGCCCGTCGTCCCGGCCGGCGACTGGCCGGAGCCACCCCCCGCGCCCGGCCCCCTCGTATGGGCGGAGACCGTCGCGGGCGGCAACTACACCCACCGCGCCCTCGCCCGCGGCACCGAACTCCGCCTCACCGACCTGCACGGAGACGCCTGCGCCCACCTCCTGCTGTACGCGGAGGGCCGCCCCTGGGAGCGTCTGAACGTCGCCGACACGGTCAAGGTGCAGTGGAACGCCTACCTCGGCGAGGGCCAACTCCTCCTCTCCGACCAGGGCCGCGTCCTCGCAAGCCTCGTCGCCGACACCTCCGGCCGGCACGACGCCCTGTGCGGCACCTCCACCCTGGCCCGCAACACCGCCCGCTACGGCGACGGCACCCCCCAGAGCCCCTCCCCCGCCGGCCGCGAGCTCTTCAAGCTGGCGGCCGCGAAGAACGGCCTCGCACCCCGCGATCTCCCGCCCTCCCTCTCCTTCTTCCAGGGCGTACGCATCCACGAGGACGGCACCCTCGGCTTCACCGGCTCCGCGGGCCCCGGCGCCGCCGTCACCCTCCGCGCCGAACAGGACGTGACGGTGCTGATCGCGAACGTCCCGCACCCCGCCGACCCCCGCGCCGACTACGTCAGCACCCCGCTGGAGGTCCTCGCCTGGCGCGCCGCCCCCACCCGCGCCGACGATCCCCTCTGGGACGCCACCCCCGAAGGCCGCCGCGCCTTCCTCAACACCGCCGACTTCCTCGCTTCGAAGGGACGCGCATGAAGACCGTCGTTCCGGCCCGCGCCGCCTGGTCGTCCGTCGTCCGCGCGGGCGAGACGCTCACCGTCACCGACCTGCACGGCAACCAGGCCGTCGACTTCCTCGTCTACGACGCCCACGACACGGCCGTCCGCTACAGCGCCCCCGACACCGTGCAGGCGCAGGGCGGCATCTTCCTCACCACGGGCAGCGTGCTGATGTCCAACGAGCACACCCCGCTGATGACGGTCACCGCCGACGACGTGGGCCGCCACGACACGGTCGGCGGCGCCTGCTCCAAGGAGTCGAACACCCTGCGCTACGGCCACCACACCTGGTCGCAGCACGCGTGCGTGGACAACTTCCTCGCCGAGGGCGCGAGGTACGGGCTCGGCAAGCGCGACCTCGTCTCCAACATCAACTGGTACATGAACGTCCCCGTCGAGAAGGACGGCACCCTCGGCATCGTCGACGGCATCTCCGCCCCGGGTCTCTCCCTGACCCTGCGCGCCGAACGCGACGTCCTCGTCCTCGTCTCCAACTGCCCCCAGATCAACAACCCCTGCAACGGCTTCGACCCCACCCCCGTCGCCATGACGATCAGCTCCACGCAGACCCCGGCCACCCCCACGGAGACCCGGACCACTCCCACGGCCACCGCGACCGCCACCGCCACCACCGGCCTTGCCCCCGCCCCCCGGCCCACGGCCCCCACCCCCGGAGCCGACGCATGACCTTCGACACCCTCCTCGTCGCCAACCGGGGCGAGATAGCGGTCCGCATCCTCCGCACCGCCCGCGACCTGGGCCTGCGCACCGTAGCCGTGTACTCCGACGCCGACCGGGCCGCACCCCACGTCCGCCTCGCCGACACGGCCGTACGCCTCGGCCCGGCGCCAGCGAAGGAGTCGTACCTCGACGCCGACCTCGTCCTCAAGGCGGCCAAGGACACCGGCGCGGGCGCGATCCACCCCGGTTACGGCTTCCTGTCCGAGGACGCCGCCTTCGCCCGCCGCTGCGAGGACGCGGGGATCGTGTTCGTCGGCCCGACCCCCGCCCAACTGGAGCTGTTCGGCGCGAAGCACACGGCCCGGGCCGCGGCGCAGGCGGCCGGGGTGCCGCTGGCGCCGGGGACGGACCTGCTGCCCTCGCTCGACGAGGCCCTCGCCGCCGCCGGAGCCATCGGCTACCCGGTCATGCTCAAGGCCACCGGCGGTGGCGGCGGCATCGGCATGTCGGCCTGCCGCTCCGCCGGCGAACTGACCGACGCCTGGGACCGGGTGCAGCGCGTCGCCGCCGCCTCCTTCTCCTCCGCGGGTGTCTTCCTCGAACGGCTCGTCGAGGACGCCCGCCATGTCGAGGTGCAGGTCTTCGGCGACGGCGAGGGCACGGTCGTCACCTTCGGCGACCGCGACTGCTCCCTCCAGCGCCGCAACCAGAAGGTCGTGGAGGAGGCCCCGGCACCGGACCTCCCCGCACACGTCCGCGCACAACTCAGCGCGAGTGCACGCGACTTGTGCGCCTCCGTCGGTTACCGCTCCGCGGGCACCGTCGAGTTCGTGTACGACGCCGCCCGCGAGGAGGCCTGCTTCCTGGAGGTCAACACCCGTCTCCAGGTGGAGCATCCGGTCACCGAGGAGATCTACGGCGTCGACCTGGTCGCCTGGATGCTCCGCCTGGCCCGGGGCGAGCGGGACGTCGTCCGCGAACCGGGCCCCCCGCGCGGCCACGCCGTCGAGGCCCGCCTCTACGCCGAGGACCCCTCCCGCGAACACCGGCCCAGCGCCGGCCTGTTGACCCGGGTCGACTTCCCCACCGGGGTCCGCGTCGACAGTTGGGTGGAGACCGGCACCGAGGTGACGACGTCGTACGACCCGATGCTCGCGAAGGTCATCGCGTACGGCCCGGACCGCGCCCACGCGCTGCGACGGCTGGACGAGGCCCTGGCGCGCACCCGTGTCGACGGCATCGAGACCAACCTGGGCCTGGTCCGGGCGGCGCTCGCCGACCCCGCCTTCAGGGAGGCCGCCCACTCCACGGCGACCCTCTCCGGGGTGCGGGACCCCACCCCGCGCATCGAGGTGGTGGCCGCGGGCACCCTCACCACGGTCCAGGACTGGCCGGGCCGCACCGGCTACTGGCAGGTCGGCGTGCCCCCGAGCGGCCCGATGGACGACCGCTCCTTCCGGCTCGGCAACCGGGCACTGGGCAACCCGGAAGGCGCTCCCGGCCTCGAATGCACCCTGCGAGGACCGTCGTTGATGTTCACCCACCCCACGACCGTCTGCGTGACGGGCGCTGGGGCACCGGTCACCGTCGACGGCACGCCGGTGCCGCAGTGGGAGCCGGTGACCGTGCCCGCGGGCGGTGTCCTGGCGGTCGGCACACCCGCCGAGCACGGCCTGCGGACGTACGTCCTGTTCGCGGGCGGCCTCGACGTCCCGGCCTTCCTCGGGAGCGCGAGCACCTTCACGCTGGGCCGCTTCGGTGGACACGGCGGACGGGCGCTGCGGACGGGCGACGTGCTGCACGGAGGCGGTCGCGCCGAGGGAACGCCCGTCGCGGAGCGCCCCTCCTTCACCTCCGCCTGGCACCTGGCCGCCGTCGAAGGCCCGCACGCCGCACCGGAGTTCTTCACCGAGGAGGACGTTCACGACTTCTACGCCGCCGAGTGGAAGGTCCACTTCAACTCGGCCCGCACCGGAGTCCGCCTGGTCGGCCCCAAGCCGCGCTGGGCCCGCGCCGACGGCGGCGAGGCCGGCCTGCACCCCTCCAACATCCACGACACCCCGTACTCGGTCGGCGCGGTCGACTACACGGGCGACATGCCGGTGCTGCTGGGCCCGGACGGGCCCTCGCTGGGCGGGTTCGTGTGCCCGGCGACCGTCGTCAGCACCGACCGCTGGAAACTGGGCCAGCTCCGCCCCGGCGACACGGTCCGCTTCGTGCCGGTGCGCACCGACGGCTCGGCGCGCCCGGCGATCGTGGACGGCGGCATCCTCGCCCGCGACGGCGACGTGACGTACCGGCGCAGCGGCGACGACAACCTGCTGGTCGAGTTCGGCCCGATGCAACTGGACCTGGCGTTGCGCCTGCGCGTCCACGCGCTGATGGAGGCGGTCGCCGCGCTCGGCCTGGACGGCGTCACCGACCTCACCCCGGGCATCCGCTCGCTCCAGATCCGCACGGCCCCGGACCGGCTGCCCCAGCACCAACTCCTCGCCGCCGTAAGGGAGATCGCCCGGGCCCTGCCCCCGTCCGACGAACTGGTCGTCCCCTCCCGCACGGTCCACCTCCCGCTCTCCTGGGACGACCCGGCGACCCGTGAGGCGATCGCCCGCTACATGGCGGGCGTCCGCGACGACGCCCCCTGGTGCCCGTGGAACATCGAGTTCATCCGCCGCGTCAACGGCCTGAGCTCGGTGGACGACGTCTTCCGCACGGTCTTCGACGCGGAGTACCTCGTCCTCGGCCTGGGCGACGTCTACCTGGGTGCCCCCGTGGCCACCCCCCTCGACCCGCGCCACCGCCTGGTGACCACGAAGTACAACCCGGCACGCACCTGGACCGCCGAGAACTCGGTCGGCATCGGCGGCGCGTACCTGTGCGTCTACGGCATGGAGGGCCCCGGCGGTTACCAGTTCGTGGGCCGTACGACCCAGGTGTGGTCGCCGTGGCGGCAGCGCGGCGCGTTCGAGCCGGGCTCGCCCTGGCTGCTGCGCTTCTTCGACCGCATCAGGTGGTATCCGGTGAGCGCGGACGAACTCCTGGAGCTGCGCGCCGACATCATCTCCGGCCGCTTCGTGCCCCGCATCGAGGAGGGCACCTTCTCGCTCGCCGAGTACCAGGGCTTCCTCGCCGAACACGCCGATGCCATAGCCGAGTTCAGGGTGCGCCAGCAGGCGGCGTTCGCCGCGGAGCGGGACGCGTGGGAGGCGGCGGGCGAGTTCGCCCGGGCCGAGTCGGTGGCCCCGCCGGCGACCGCCCCGGCCGACATCGCGGTCCCCGCGGGAGGCCGTCTGATCGAGGCCGAGTTCGCCGCCTCGGTCTGGCAGGTGAACGTCCAGCCGGGCGACGAGGTGACGGCCGGACAGCCGCTCCTCGCCCTGGAGGCGATGAAGATGGAGTCCAGGGTGCACGCACCGGCGGCCGGTGTCGTCGCGGAGATCCTGGCCGGACCGGGCGACCAGGTGGAGGCGGGCACGGCACTGCTGGTCCTGGCCCCGCCCGCCCACTGAAGGAGGAGCGAGCCATGTCCAGCACCGTCACCCGGGTCCGTGCCGCCTACGACCGTGTCGAGGCCGTCGACCGCCCCGAGATCTGGATCGACCTGCGCCCGCGGGAGGAGGTCGAGGAGGAGGCCCGGGCGGTCGACGAACGGCTCGCGAGGGGCGAGCGGCTCCCCCTCGCGGGCCGCCTGTTCGCCGCCAAGGGCAACATCGACGTGGCGGGCCTGCCCACCACGGCGGGCTGTCCGTCGTACGCCTACCGTCCCGAGGCCGACGCCCCGGTGGTCGCCCGTCTCCGCGCGGCGGGCGCGATCGTGCTGGGCACCACGAACCTGGACCAGTTCGCGACGGGCCTGGTCGGCACCCGCTCCCCGTACGGCGCGGTCCGCAACGCGTACGACCCGGCGAGGGTGAGCGGCGGTTCCAGTGCCGGCTCGGCGGTCGCGGTGGCGCTGGGCATCGTCGACTTCGCCCTCGGCACCGACACGGCGGGCTCGGGCCGCGTCCCGGCCGCCTTCAACGGCATCGTCGGTCTGAAGCCCACCCGCGGCCTGGTTCCCACGGCCGGGGTCGTCCCGGCGTGCGCCTCGATCGACTGCGTGACCGTCTTCGCGCGCACCCTCCCGGAGGCCGAGCAGGCGCTCTCCCACATGGCGACGGGCACCGCCCCGGCCCTGCCCGGACGCCGCCCCGGCCCCTGGCGGATCGCGGTCCCCGCCCGTGAGCAGCTCGGCGAACTGGACGAGGGCTGGGCGCAGGCGTACGAGACGGCGGTGGACCACCTCGTCACGGCCGGCGCGTCCGTCCGCGAACTCGACCTCACGCCGTTCACGCAGGCGGCGGCGATGCTCTACGAGGGCGCGTTCGTGGCCGAGCGCTACACGGCGGTGGGAGCCTTTGTCGACAAGGCGACGGCCGCGGTGGACGACTGTCTCGACCCCACGGTCGCCGCCATCATCACCCGGGCGCGCGACCTCCCGGCCCATCAGCTCTACGCGGACCTGGACCGGCTGGCCGCTCTCCGCACCCGGGCGCTTACCGAACTGGCCGACGCGGACGCGCTGTTGTTGCCGACGACCCCGGGCCACCCCACCCTCGCCGAGGTCGCCGCCGATCCCCTGGGCGCCAACGCCCGCCTGGGCCGCTTCACCAACTCCACGAACCTGTTCGAACTGGCCGCGGTCGCCGTCCCGGCGGGCGAGGTGCACGGCCTGCCGTTCGGCGTGATGCTGATCGGCCCGGCGCACACCGACGAGCGCCTGGCGAGGATCGCGGGCCTGCTCCGGCCGGAGACCCGCCTCGCGGTGGTCGGCGCCCACCTGACGGGCCAGCCGTTGAATCCCCAACTCCTGTCCCTGGGCGCCCGTTACGACCGTACGACCACCACGGCCCCGGTCTACCGGCTGCACGCCCTGCGCACGGACCCGCCGAAGCCGGGCCTGGTCCACGTGGGCGAGGGCGGCGCCGAGATCGAGGCGGAGGTGTGGCGTCTCCCCGCGGAGGCCCTGGGCCACCTCCTGACGGCCCTCCCCCGCCCGATGACCCTGGGCAGGGTGGCCCTGTCGGACGGCACCCACGTCCCCGGCTTCCTGTGCGAACCGAGCGCCCTGGAGGACGCCGAGGACATCACGTCATACGGAGGCTGGCGCGGCTTTCTGCAACGCGGGTCGAGCTGAGGCTGCAGGGGCGCGGGGAACTGCGCGACCGGCCCCCACGCACCCGCACCCGCCCCCGAAGCCGTCACCCCACCGACGAGTAGGCCACGACCCCCCGCAGCAACAGATCAACGGCCTTGCGCGCGTTCTTCGCGACCGTGGACCCCCCGTTCCCGGACACCGGCGCCGCCGCCGAGATCTGCCCCAGCACGTCGATCACCTGCTTGCACCACCGCACGAAGTCCCCGGCCGGCATCTCCGCCTCCCGGAGCACCTCGTCCAGCCCCTTCCCCGAGGCCCACATGTACGCGGACCAGGCGAACCCGAGATCCGGCTCCCGCTGCCCGACGCCCTCGGCCTGGTTGATCCGGAAGTCCTCCTCCAGGGCGTCCAGCCGACCCCAGATCCGCACCATCTCACCGAGCGCCGCCTTGGCCTTCCCGGACGGCAGCTTGGGCGCCATGGCGTCGTCGCCCACCCGGGACTCGTACACCAACGCCGACACGCACGCGGCGAGTTCGGCGGGGGCGAGCCCCTCCCAGACGCCTTCCCGCAGGCACTCGCTGGCCAGCAGGTCGAGCTCGCCGTACAACCGGGCCAGCCGCTTGCCGTGCTCGGTGACCTCGTCGCCGCGCAGGTAGTCCAGCTCGGTCAGCAGGGCCACGATCCGGTCGAAGGTCCGCGCGATGGTGTTCGTACGCCCCTCGATGCGCCGCTCGAGCTGCGAGGTGTCACGCAGCAACCGGTGGTAGCGCTCGGCCCAACGGGCGTGGTCCTCACGGTCGTTGCAGCCGTGGCAGGGGTGGGCCCGGATCGCCGTCCGCAGCCGCGCGATCTCGCGGTCGTCGGCGGCCTGCGACCGCTGCTTCCGCGCCCGCTCCGGCGGAATGTGCCCGGCCTTGGTGCGCAGCGCGGAGGCCAGGTCCCGGCGGGACTGCGGCGAGCGCGGGTTGAAGGACTTGGGGATCCGCATCCGCTCCAGGGCCTCGACCGGCACCGGGAAGTCCATCGACGCGAGCCGCTTGACCTGCCGCTCGGCGGTCAGCACCAGCGGTCGCGGACCGTCGTGGTGCTCGAAGCCCCGGTGGCCGTTGGACCGCCCGGCGGGCAGGCCCGGGTCCAGCACGAGCGCGAGACCGGCGTACTTGCCCGTCGGCACGTGGATGACGTCGCCCGGCTTGAGCTTCTCCAGCGCCACGGCCGCCTCGGCCCGCCGCTGGGAGGCACCCTGCCGGGCCAGCTCCGTCTCCCGGTCCTTGAGTTCGCGGCGCAGCCGCGCGTACTCCTCGAAGTCGCCGAGGTGGCAGGTCATGGAGGCCTTGTAGCCGTCGAGACCCTCCTCGTTGCGCTGCACCTGCCGGGAGATCCCGACGACCGACTTGTCGGCCTGGAACTGTGCGAACGACGTCTCCAGGAGCTCGCGCGAGCGGTGCCGCCCGAACTGCTCCACGAGGTTGACCGCCATGTTGTACGACGGCTTGAAGCTGGAGCGCAGCGGGTACGTGCGCGTGCCGGCGAGTCCCGCCAGGTGCTCGGGGCTGCTGCCGCGCTGCCACAGCACGACCGCGTGGCCCTCGACGTCGATGCCGCGCCGCCCGGCCCGCCCGGTGAGCTGGGTGTACTCGCCGGGGGTGATGTCGGCGTGCTGCTCGCCGTTCCACTTGACGAGCTTCTCCAGCACCACCGAACGCGCGGGCATGTTGATGCCCAGCGCGAGCGTCTCGGTGGCGAACACGGCCTTGACCAGGCCGCGTACGAACAGTTCCTCGACGACCTCCTTGAAGGTCGGCAGCATGCCCGCGTGGTGGGCCGCGATGCCGCGCTCCAGGCCCTCCAGCCACTCGTAGTACCCGAGGACGTGGAGGTCCTCGGTCGGGATGGACGCGGTGCGCTCCTCGACGAGGGCGCGCACCCTGCCCCGCGCCTCGTCGTCGTTCAGCCGCAGTCCCGCGTACAGGCACTGCTGTACGGCGGCCTCGCAGGCGGCGCGGCTGAAGATGAAGGTGATGGCGGGCAGCAGGCCCTCGGCGTCCAGCCGCTCGATGACCTCCGGCCGGCTCGGCGTCCACACCTTCGACCGCTGCCGCCGCTCGCGCTCCCGGTCGGCCTCGCGCATCGCCCGGCCGCGCCTGCGGTCCTGGTACGACGGCCGCTGGGCCTCCATGCGGGCCAGCCGCGCGAGATCGGGGTTGACGGCCTTCTTGTTGCCCTCGCCCTCCTCGAACAGGTCGTACATCCGCCGTCCGGCGAGCACGTGCTGGAACAGCGGCACGGGCCGGTGCTCGGAGACGATCACCTGGGTGTCGCCGCGGACGGTGTCGAGCCAGTCGCCGAACTCCTCGGCGTTGGACACGGTCGCCGACAGCGACACAAGGGTCACCGACTCGGGGAGGTGGATGATCACCTCCTCCCACACGGCGCCCCGGAAGCGGTCGGAGAGGTAGTGCACCTCGTCCATGACCACGTATCCGAGGCCGAGGAGGGTCTGCGAGCCCGCGTACAGCATGTTTCGCAGGACCTCGGTGGTCATCACGACCACGGGGGCGTCGGAGTTGACGCTGTTGTCGCCGGTGAGCAGGCCGACCTTGTCGGCACCGTAACGGCGGCTCAGGTCCGCGTACTTCTGGTTGGACAGCGCCTTGATGGGGGTGGTGTAGAAGCACTTCTTGCCCTGTTGCAGGGCAAGGTGGACGGCGAACTCGCCGACGATCGTCTTGCCGGAGCCGGTGGGGGCGGCCACCAGCACGCCCTTGCCGGCCTCGAGCGCCTTGCAGGCCTCGATCTGGAAGGGGTCGAGACCGAAGTCGTACATCTCGCGGAAGCCCGCGAGCGCGGTGGCCTGCTCGGCTGCCCGCAGGCGGGCTGCCGCGTACCGCTCGGCCGGTGAGAGGTCCTCTGTCATCGTGCTTTCGAGCGTACCCGGCAGCACTGACAACAGGACGATCATTATCCGGATCGGGGTCCGTGAAACCCGCCCTTCGCGCAGTTCAAGGGCCCACCACGGACACCGCCCCGCGGACGCAGCGCGCGCTCAGCGGCAGCGGTCCGAGCGGCTCGCCGTCCGCGTACCCCGTGACGTCCGCCGCGCTGATCCCGACGCTCGCCGCCCGCAGCACGGTGACCTTGGGATGGTCGACGTGGGTGCCGCGGTACACGCTCGGGAACACCCGCAGCAGGGTCGTACGGCTGCAGTCGCCGACCACGGTGATGTCGAACAGCCCGTCGGTGAGGTCCGCCCCCGGACAGATCCGCATGCCGCCGCCGTACGACGATCCGTTGCCGACCGCCACCAGGGTCGCCTCGACCTCGTGGACCCGGCCGTCGTCGAGCGTGATCCGGTACGGGAGGGGCCGGAAGGCGGCCAGCTCGGCGAGCATCGCGAGGTCGTACTTGAGGCGCCCAGCGGGCCATCTCATGCGGTTGCCGCGGTCGTTGACGCGGGAGTCGAAACCGGAGGCGAGGACGGTGCCGAACCAGTGGTCGCCGACCCGCCCCAGGTCGGTGTCGTGGATCCGGCCCTCCTTGAGGGCGTCGGCGATCAGCCGGCCCGCGGCGGCGGGGTCGCACACCGGCAGCCCGAGGGCGCGGGCGAAGTCGTTGCCGGTGCCCGCGGCGACCAGCCCGAAGGGGGTGCTCGTGCCCGCGACGGCCTGCAGGGCGAGGTTGGCCATGCCGTCGCCACCGACCGCGATGAGGGCGCCGGTGCCGTCCCTGACGGCGGCACGCGCGCGTGCGAGGGCGTCGGCGGCGTCCTCGCCGAGTACGGTCCGCACGGCGAAGCCCGCCGCCCGCAACGCGGAAGCGGCCGGCTGCGCCGCGTGGGCGCCCCGGCCGCGCCCTGCGGTGGGGTTGACGAAGAGGGTGATCTCGCTGGTCACGGAAGTGACCCTACGATCCGCTCCCCGGTCGTCAGGTCACGTCGTCATAACCGTTGACCCGGTCCGTGGCGGCCTGCTCGGGCAACGCCCGGCTGGCGGAGACGGTCTCGACCTCGCCGATGTCCTCGGGGGTCAGGTCCAGGTCGGAGGCCTCGTCGTCGTCGGGGCCCTCGGCATCGCGGCGGCGCCTGCGCCGGTCGTTGAGCAGGGAGAAGGCGGTCGCCGCGAAGTACAGGACCCAGATCGGCGCGGCCAGCGCCAGCATCGTCAGCGGGTCGGTGCTCGGCGTGGCGACGGCCGCGAACACCGTGATGGCCATGATCATGCCGCGCCACCAGCCGAGCATCCGCTTGCCGGTGATCAACCCGGTGAGGTTGAGGAAGACCAGCAGCAGGGGCAGCTCGAAGGAGAGGCCGAAGACCAGCACCATGCGCAGGACGAGGTCGAGCAGGTCGTCCAGCGGCAGCAGGTTGGAGGTGCCGCCCGGGGTGAAGCCGATCAGCACCTGTGCCGTGGTCGGCAGGACCGTGTAGGCGAAGTAGGCGCCGATGAGGAACAGCGGGGCGCCCGTGCCGACGAAGGCGTAGGCGTACTTCTTCTCGTGCCGGTGCAGGCCGGGGGCGACGAAGGCCCAGAGCTGGTAGAGCCACACCGGCGAGGCCGCGACGACACCGGCCATCAGCGACACCTTCAGGGCGAGCGTGAAGGGCGCGAGCAGGCCGTTGATCGTGATCTCGGCGCAGGGCTTGGTCGACTTGGTCGACTTGGCCAGTTCCGCGAAGGACTTGTCACAGCCGACCGAGTCGAGGATCGGCTTGGTGATCAAGTTGATGATGTCGTTGTAGAAGAAGGCGGCGACGACCGTGACAAGTACGATGGCCAGCATCGCCTTCGCGAGCCGGTTGCGGAGCTCACGAAGGTGATCCGCGAGAGGCATCCGCCCCTCGGGATCCCTCTCTTCTCTGCGGGCAGACTTGAGCAACCCACGTTCCCATCTCGTGCGGGCGGGCCGGTGGTCACCGGCCCCGCGTCAGCGCTTGGTCGTGTCCGTCGGCTCGGTGACCGGGCGCGAGCTCGTCACGTCGCCGGGGGCGGCCTGGATGGTGCGCTGAGCCGGGTTCTGCTCGTCGGTGGTGGGCGGGCCGGCCGGGGTGGCCGTGTTGCTGCCGCCCTCCTCCTTCATCGCCTTGGCCTCGCTCTTGAGGATGCGAGCGGACTTGCCGAGCGAGCGCGCCATGTCGGGAAGCTTCTTCGCGCCGAACAGCAGGATGATGACGACGAGGATGAGAATGATCTCGGGGGCGCCGAGCCTTCCGAACATAAGTCTTTACCTTCTCACCGAGGCGGCTTGTGGGGTGCTGTCCGACTGATCGGACAAGTGTCCGATCAGTCGTGCTGGCAGCGATCGTAACGCTCAGGGGTGAACGCCTGGCAATCCCTGTGCGTACTCCCGGTTCGCGGCCGAGCCTCGTTATCCGGTCCGCGACCAGCAGCGTACCTGCCGACCCTGCCACGATGACAGGTCGAAGTGGCCCAAAACGCATGCGGTGCCCTACTCACACCCAACTCTCAGCCGTACTCACAGCGAGTCCACAGAACGGGCCGTGCTCACCGCCGCGCGCTCCAGATCCTCCGCTGCCCTGCTGATACGCCGCGCGGAGTCGGTGACCTGGCGCCCCAGACGCTGCGCCTCCAGGAAGACCCGCACGGCGAGCACCCCGAGCACGACGAGACCCACGAAACCCACAGCTACCGCGAACATCGGCCAGAACATGGCACCGAGCCTAGAGGGTGGAGTGCAGGCGCAGCGTGCGGACCCCGCCGCCGGTCAGCAGCTCCACGATCCGCTCACCGGCCGGCTTGCGGACGGCCGCTCCGCACTCGGGGCAGGTGAAGGAGTAGAAGGTGGTGCGGCTGCTCGCGCCGATGGCCAGGCGGAGCGCGCCGGCGGCCAGCTCGAACCGCTCCCGGCAGTCCGGGCAGCCCGCCCTGAAGGTCACCGGAGCCGCGCTTCTCATCCCCGCGAAGGCGGCAGCCACCGTGATGCCCTCACCGGACGTCGCCGACTCGCTCAAAGCCCCTGCTCCTGCCTGTCGTACGGACCGTCGTCCTGCCTGTCGTGCTCCGCGTCCGCCGCGTGCGCGCCCTGCGCCTCGACCCCGTCGTAGGCCGCCAGGGCCTCGCGGGCGGCCTCGCGGGCGCTGTCGGCGAGGCCGCGCGGCGAGACGATGCGGCCGTCGCGGCCGAGCCGGAGCGCCAGCCTGCGCAGCGACGCCGGGTCGGGGGTGCGCAGGGTAATACGCAGCCCGCCGTCGGAAAGCTCATCCGCACTGTCGTGCGGGTAGTACTCGGCGACCCAGCGCCCGCCGGGGCCGACCTCGACGACCACCTCGGGGTCCTCGGCCGCGGGCTGCACGAGCCCCTCCGAGAGGTCCCTGAGCTCGACCTCGGGCGGCGCGGACGGCTCGTCGAGGATCTTGATCTCGGCGACCCGGTCGAGGCGGAAGGTGCGGCGCGCCTCGGAGCGGCGGCACCAGGCCTCGACATAGGTGTGGCCGACGCTGACCAGCCGGATCGGGTCGATCTCACGCTCGGTGAGTTCGTCGCGGGCGGGTGAGTAGTAGCGGATCCACAGCCGTCGGCGCTCGGAGATGGCCCGGTCGACGTCCGCGAAGACGCCGCCCTCGGACTCGAAGGTCACCGACAGGCGGGCGCTGGCCCCGGCGGTCTCACCGGCCGCGGTCTCCACCTTGGCGGTGGCCCGCAGCAGTGCCTGTCGGTCGCCCTCCCGGAGGCCGGGAAGGGTGGCGACCGCGCGGGCGGCCACCAGCAGCGCGGTGGCCTCGTCGGCGGCGAGCCTGAGCGGCTCGGCCGTCTCCTCGCCGAGGGCGGCGGGGTTGTGCCACCAGATCCGCTCCCCGTCGGTGTCGATGTCGAGGAGGTCGCCGCCGCGGAAGCTGGTGCCGCACATGGGCAGCACATCGAGGTCGGAGACCAGCTCGTCCTCGGTGATCCCGAAGGCGCGGGCCACGTCCTCGACCCGTGCGCCGGGACGCTCCTTCAGATAGGTCACCAGCGAGAGCATCCGCCGGGTCTGGTCGATGGCGTTCGTGGGCCTGACCGGTTTGCCTGCCACAGTTCTCTTCCGCTCCCCCTCAGCCCTTGGCCACGGCACGCAGCCGGTCCACCACGTCGGCCCGCAGCTCGGCGGGCTCCAGGACCACCACGTCGGGACCGAACTCGACCAGCCAGGCGTCCAGCCCGTGGCCGTACGGAATCTCCAACTCGTCCCAGCCGTCGCCCAGTTCCCGCACCGCGGTGGCCTTCGCCCGCAAGGGGTAACCGGCACCCGTGCGCAACCGGATCAGCGCGCTGCGGTCGGCGGTCTCCCCCGCCCAGCTCGCCACGGTCTCCCGCACGGTGACGACGTCGGGCACCGGGGCGGTGAACCGCGCCCCGCGCGAACGCACCTTGCCGGTGATCCGCGAGAGCCGGAAGACCCGCTCGGCACCCCGGTCCCGGTCGAATCCGGCCAGGTACCAGTGGCCGCGCCAGCACTCCAGCGCCCACGGCTCGACATGGCGCGGCTCGGGACGGGCGGCGGTGGCCTTGCGGTAGTCGAAGACGACCGGGCGGCGGTCACGGCAGGCGAGCATCAGCGGCTCGAAGGACGCCTCGTGCACCGGGATGCGCGGCTCGAGGGCGCCGTGCGCCTCGTACGGGTCGACGTCCTCGGGCAGCCCGGCCGCGCGCAGTTTCTGCAGCGCGCCGCTGGCCGCGCCGGCGAGCCGGGCCTGCTGCCACACCTTGGCGGCCAGCCCGAGGGCGGCGGCCTCCTCGGCGTCGAGGGTGATGGGCGGCAGCCGGTTGCTGTCGCGGCGGGCCAGGTAGCCGACTTCGCCGTCGAGGTTCTCAACGGTCTCGATCACCAGCCCGAGTTCGCGCAGATCGTCCTTGTCGCGCTCGAACATCCGGTTGAAGGAGTCGTCGGAATTGGCTTCCAGGTAGGCCTCGATGGACTCCCTGAGCTCGCGCTTGCTCAGCGGCCGTCGCGTCCCGAGCAGACACAGCGCCAGGTTCATCAGCCGCTCGGCCTTGGCAATGGCCATCGACGCCCTTCGCCTCCCTATGTGCTTACGGACGATGACCGTACCGCCCCGGAGGAGCAAGGCAAAAGCCGAGGGCCCATGCCCGGACAGGCATGGGCCCTGCTCGATCAGGTCCGGTCGGATGCCGTACGACGATCAGACCGCGACAGGATCTTTTACGACTTCTCCGGTGACTCCGGTACGACGATCAGACGCCGAGGAGGTCGACCACGAAGATCAGGGTCTCACCGGGCTTGATCGCCGGGGTGGGGCTCTGGTTGCCGTAGGCCAGGTGGGCGGGGATGGTGAGCTGGCGGCGACCGCCGACCTTCATGCCCTGCACACCCTGGTCCCAGCCCTTGATGACCCGGCCGCCGCCCAGCGGGAAGCGGAACGGCTGGCCACGGTTCCAGCTCGCGTCGAACTCCTCGCCGGTGCTGAAGGCCACGCCCACGTAGTGGACGGTGACGGTCTGGCCGGCCTGCGCAACCTCGCCGTCGCCCTCCCAGATGTCCTTGATCTCCAGGTCCGCCGGGGGCTCGCCGCCCGGGAAGTCGATCTCGGGCTTGTCGATGCTCACGTCACTCGCTCCTGCTTGTTCACGGAAAGGCAACAGGGACCAGTCTTACATCCCCGCCACGGGGACCTGCGCGCATGTCCCCCGTGCGTCACATCTTCGCGAGGATGTCCACGGTGAAGACCAGCGTGGAGTCCTTCTCGATACCGCTGCCGGCCGGCGGGTTGTCGCCGTAGCCCAGCTTCGGCGGGATGGAGATCAGCACCCGGCTGCCGACCTTCTTGCCGGTCAGACCCTGCGCCCAGCCCTTGACGACCTGCTGGAGCGAGAACGACGCGAGCTGCTTGCGGCTGTACGTCGAGTCGAACTCCTTGCCGGTGTCCCACACCACGCCCTTGTACTGCACGAGCAGTGTGCTGTCGGCCGCGACCTCGTCGCCGTCGCCCTCGATGACGTACTCCGACACCAGCTTGGTCGGCGCGTCGACCTTGGGGATCTCGATCGAGGGGGCCTTGCCGTCGGTGTTGGTGCCGACCTTGGGCAGCTTGGCGTCGCCCTGTGCGACGTTCTTGCCCTTGGCGGAGCTCTTCGCGTTGAAGGTGTCCTGGACGTCGACGACGAACACCAGCGTGTCGGTGCCCTTGATGCCCGCCTGCGCGTTGCCCTCCTTGCCGTAACCCCAGGTGGGCGGCACGGAGAACATGACCCGGCTGCCGGCCTTCTTGCCCGTCAGGGCGTACCGCCAGCCGTCGATGATGCTGTTCTGCGCGAGCTGGATCACCAGCGCCGTCTTGCGGTCGTAGGAGTTGTCGAAGACCTTGGCCGTGTTCCAGATCTGGCCCAGGTAGTGGGCCTGGACGTAGTCGCCCTCGGCGATGGTGGTGCCGCCGCCGGCGATGAGCGTCTTGACCGCGAGGTCCTTCGACGGATCGCCGGTGCCCTTGGCGACCGTCGGCTTCTCACCGAACTTCGTGCCCGCCGTGACCGCGGGCAGCGGGCCGTCGACGATCTTCGGCGGCGGCGCCTGGGAGACCGAGGACGACGGCGAGGGTGACGTGCTGTCGCTCGCCTTGCTCGAGTCGGACTTGTCGTCACCGCAAGCGGCGAGTGTGGCCAGTCCTGCGGGAACGGCGATGAGAAGGGAGCGTCGGCGCACGGTGGGGGCCTCGTAATCGGTCGATCTTGTTGATGGCGTGCGCGCAACTCTACGGCGTGCGAAGGGCGCCGTACGGGAAACGTACGGCGCCCGTGTTGCGTTCCGGCGGTGACGCGGAACGCACTGCTCACATTCCGGCGATCAGTTTCTCCACCCGGTCGTCCACCGACCGGAACGGGTCCTTGCACAACACCGTGCGCTGCGCCTGGTCGTTGAGCTTGAGGTGGACCCAGTCGACGGTGAAGTCCCGGCGCTGTTCCTGGGCCCTGCGGATGAAGTCGCCGCGCAGCCGGGCCCGAGTGGTCTGGGGCGGCACGGACTTGCCCTCGAAGATCTTCAAGTCGTTGCAGATACGGGCTGCTTGACCCTTCTTCTCCAGGAGGTAGTACAGCCCACGACGGCGGTGGATGTCGTGATACGCGAGGTCTATCTGCGCGACCCGCGGGTGGGACATGGTCATGTTGTGCTTGGCCCGGTACCGCTCGATGAGCTTGTACTTCATGACCCAGTCGATCTCGGTGCCGATCCGGTCGAGATCCTCCGCCTCGATCGCGTCCAGCGTGCGGCCCCACAGCTCCAGGACCTGCTCCACGGTTCCGGTGCGGATGCCCCGGCGCTCGCAGAAGTCCACGGCCTTCTCGAAGTACTCGCGCTGCACCTCCAGCGCGGAGGCCTCCCGGCCGCTGGCCAGACGCACCTTGCGCCGGCCGGTGATGTCGTGGCTGACCTCGCGGATCGCCCGGATCGGGTTCTCCAGGGTCAGGTCGCGCATCACGGTGCCCGCCTCGATCATGCGCAGCACCAGGTCGGTCGCGCCGACCTTCAGCAGCATGGTCGTCTCGGACATGTTCGAGTCGCCCACGATGACGTGCAGGCGGCGGTAGCGCTCGGCGTCCGCGTGCGGCTCGTCGCGCGTGTTGATGATCGGCCGGGACCGGGTCGTCGCCGAGGAGACGCCCTCCCAAATGTGCTCGGCCCGCTGGCTGACGCAGTAGACCGCGCCCCGCGGGGTCTGCAGCACCTTGCCGGCACCGCACAGAAGCTGGCGGGTGACCAGGAACGGAATGAGAATGTCCGCGAGCCGGGAGAACTCCCCGTGGCGGGCGACGAGATAGTTCTCGTGGCAGCCGTAGGAGTTGCCGGCCGAATCCGTGTTGTTCTTGAAGAGGTAGACGTCGCCCGCGATTCCTTCCTCGTGCAGGCGTCGTTCGGCGTCCACCAGGAGTCCTTCGAGAATGCGCTCGCCCGCTTTGTCGTGGGTGACCAGTTCGGTCACGTTGTCACATTCGGGTGTCGCGTATTCCGGATGTGAGCCCACGTCGAGATAGAGGCGTGCGCCGTTTCGCAGAAAGACATTGCTGCTGCGGCCCCATGACACGACACGGCGGAAGAGGTACCGCGCCACCTCGTCGGGAGACAGGCGCCGCTGTCCCCTGAACGTACACGTGACGCCGTACTCGTTCTCCAGCCCGAAAATGCGGCGGTCCATGACTGAACATTACGCCCGATCCCCCGAGCTGAAACGGGGTTCGGCCGCACGGTTTGGATCATTTTCCGATGAAGACGCAACCACCACCCGCCCGGCGGGAGCTGACAGGACGCCTCCCGTGACCAGCAGAACCAGCAGGGACACGCCCCCCGCGACACTCGGCACGGCGAAGCCCCACAGCGCCCCGCCGCCCTCGACGACCGGGCCCGCGAGCCCCGTTCCGACCGAGGCGCCGACGGTGAACGTCGTCACCACCCAGGAGAAGGCCTCCGTGACCGTCCCGGCCGGCGCGTGCCGGTCGACCAGGACGAAGGCACAGGCGATCACGGGCGCCAGGAACACACCCGCAAGGACCATCAGCAGCGTCATCGCGACCGCGCCCGGCATCAGCGTCAGCGGCAGGTAACACACCGCCAGGAACCCCACCAGGACCTGCAGTCGCCGCGCCGGCTCACCGGCCCACTGCCGCGCCCCGTACACCGTGCCGCCCACCAGGGCCCCGAGACCGATCCCGGCCATCAGCCAGCCGTACACCGCGTCCCCGCCGTGCTCGTCCGCGTACGGCACCGAAGCGACCGTGATGGACCCGAGCGCCATCCCGACGAACAGGAACGCCCCGAGCAGCGCCAGGAGTCCGGGCGAGCGCAGCGCACCGAGCCAGTGCGCCTCCCGCGGCCCCGAACGCCACGCGCGCGAGGGCGCCGACACCACGACCGACAGGGCCCCGAGGACCCCGATGACGTTCAGCACCACCAGCGCCGCCTGCGCCGACCACAGCGACACGCACAGCGTCACCAGCAACGGCCCCACGGTGAACATGACTTCCTGCGCCACCGCGTCCATCGCGTACGCCGTGTGCACCTGGTCCTGCCGGCGCAGCACGCTCGGCCACAGCGCCCGCAGACCGCCCTCCAGCGGCGGTGTGAACAGCCCCGCGGCCGCCACGGCCGCGTAGGCGAGCGGAAGCGGGTCGGTGCCGGTGAGGGCGAACAGGGCCATCGCGAGCGCCGACACCACGGCGGCCGGGAGCTGCACCCGGGGCTGGCCGTGCAGGTCCACGAGGCGGCCCAGCACCGGCTGCCCCACGGCGTTGGCGACCCCGTAGACGGCCGCCAGAGCCCCCGCGAGGCTGTACGTACCGCCCTCCGCCCGGACGAACAGCACGATCGCGATCGCCGCGGTGGCGTTCGGCAGCCGGCCCACCAGCGTCCCCGTCAGCAGGCGCGCCGCATGCCTCGCCCTGAGGATCTCCAGGTATCCCGCGGCCATGTCCCGCCTCCAAGTAATACGTATAACGTCGACTCCCATACGTACCATGTGCGCTGTTCGGACGTCCAGACGAAGGAGCGGACCCACGGTGGCACGCAGCAGCACGCGACCGACCAGCCGCGACGTCGCACAGGCGGCCGGCGTGTCCCAGGCCGCCGTCTCACTCGTCCTCGGCGACAAATGGCGCGGCCGGGTCTCCGAGACCACCGCCGAACGCGTCCGCGAAGCCGCCCGCGACCTCGGCTACCGGCCCAACCTCGCCGCCCGCAACCTCCGCCTCGGCCACACCCGCACCGTCCTCCTCGTCGTCCCCGCCCTGACCACCGAGTTCTTCGCCGGCGTCTACACCGGCGCCGCACGCGTCGCCGCCGACCACGGCTTCGGCGTCGTCCTCTACCCCTCCCCCGAAGGCGTCGGCCCCGCCCGCGACCCCTTCGCCTCCGCCCAGGCCGCCCTGGACGGCGTCATCGCCTCCTCCATGGCCGCCGACGCCCTCACCGCCATCCGCGGCGACCAGCTCCCTCTCGTCATGCTCGACAGCGACCCCGCCGGCAGCCTCGGCGCCGCCACCGTCAACCTCGACATCGCCGACGGCGTCCGCCAGGTCGCCGACCACCTCCTGGGCCTCGGCCACCGCCGCTTCCTGCACCTCGCCGCCGACGTGCCCTCCTGGACCTTCGACGTCCGCGCACACGAACTCGCCGCACGCCTCGACACCGTCCCCGGCACCTCAGTCCGCACCGCCCACGCACCCATCTCCATCGACGGCGCCCTGGCCGCCGCGGAAGCCGCCCTCGCCGCCCCCGGGCCCCGCCCCACCGCCCTCGTCTGCGACGACGACAAACTCGCCGCCGGCGCCTACAAAGCGGCACGACGACTCGGACTGCGCGTCCCCGACGACATCTCCGTCACCGGCCTCGACGACCTCGCCCTCGCCACCGCCCTCGACCCCGAGCTCACGACCGTACGACTCGACGCCGAGCTCTTCGGCGAACGCGGCATGCACGCCCTCCTCGCCGTCCTGGAGGGCCGTACACCCGACGCGGGCGACATCCCCGTCGAACTCGTCGTACGGGGCTCCACAGCACCCCCCAGCGCCCCCTGAACGCCCTGTGCCCCGGCCGTAGAACCGGCCGGGGCACAGAAAGGGTGACGATCACACGCGACCCGCGGGGCTACTCCTTGTCGGAGCCCTCCGCCTCGTCCGCACTCTCCGCCTCCGTGGACGCACCCCCGGCCTCCAGAAGCCGACCGAGCTGACGCCCCACGATCCGCTTGAACTTGCGCTGCTGCGGACGCGTACGGTCCAGCACCGCGACCTCCAGCCGCTCCGCGGGAATCTCCCGCTCACTGCCGTTGGTGTCCCGGGACAACGCCTGCACCGCCAGCTTGAGCGCCTCCGCCAGACTCATGCCGTCCTGGTGACGCTGATCCAGATAGCTGCTGATCTGCTCCGCGTTGCCACCCACCGCGACCGAGCCGTGCTCGTCCACGATGGAACCGTCGTGCGGCAGCCGGTAGATCTGATCCCCGTCCGGCGTCTCACCGACCTCGGCCACCACCAGCTCCACCTCGTACGGCTTCTCACCGGCCGAGGAGAAGATCGTGCCCAACGTCTGCGCGTAGACGTTGGCGAGACCGCGCGCGGTCACGTCGTCACGGTCATAGGTGTATCCCCGCAGGTCGGCGTAGCGAACGCCACCGATCCGCAGGTTCTCGTACTCGTTGTACTTGCCGGCGGCCGCGAAGCCGATCCGGTCATAGATCTCACTGAACTTGTGCAGCGCACGGGACGGATTCTCACCGACGAACACGATGCCGTCGGCGTACTGCAGCACGACCAGGCTGCGACCACGGGCGATGCCCTTGCGGGCGTACTCCGCCCGGTCGGCCATCGCCTGCTGGGGGGAGACATAGAACGGCGTCGACACCGGTTATCCGTCCCTTTCTGTGGAAGTCACTGCGATCACCTCGAACAAGACGCGTGGCGCCTACAGCAGCGCGGCCCGCGGGCCGTCCGGCTGCTCCAGACGCCGCTCCAGGATCGAACGGGCGATCTCGGAGGACTCCTCGTCGGTGAGCCGACGGAAGCCGTCCTCGGTGATCACGGTGACGATCGGGTAGATCCGGCGGGCGACATCGGGACCACCGGTCGCCGAGTCGTCGTCGGCCGCGTCGTACAGAGCCTGCACCACCAGCGTGGTCGCCTGCTCCTCGCTCAGATCGTCACGGAAGAGCTTCTTCATGGCACCACGCGCGAAGATCGAGCCCGAACCGGTGGCGGCGAAGTTGTGCTCCTCGGAACGACCGCCCGTCACGTCGTACGAGAAGATCCGGCCCCGCTCCCGGTCCACGTCGTACCCCGCGAACAACGGCACCACGGCCAGCCCCTGCATCGCCATGCCCAGGTTGGAACGGATCATCGTGGACAGCCGGTTCGCCTTGCCCTCCAGCGAGAGCTGCGCCCCCTCGACCTTCTCGAAGTGCTCCAGCTCCAACTGGAACAGCTTCACCATCTCCACGGCGAGACCGGCGGTGCCGGCGATCCCGACGGCCGAGTACTCGTCGGCCGGGAACACCTTCTCGATGTCCCGCTGGGCGATGACGTTCCCCATGGTCGCCCGGCGGTCACCGGCGAGCACGACGCCCCCGGGGAACGTGACGGCGACGATGGTCGTCCCATGCGGCGCCTCGATCACGCCCTGCGTGGGCGGCAGTTGCCGGTTGCCCGGCAGCATCTCCGGCTGATGCGCGGACAGGAAGTCCATGAAGGACGACGACCCAGGCGTCAGGAAGGCAGATGGTAGACGCCCGGTGCTACGAGTGTTGGCTTCCACGCGATTCCTTCCACGTAAGCAGCAGCCCGCCTTATGGCATCGGGCCGATCCTTGAACTGCCCCAGTGCGGCATTGCAGCTGAAGCACAGTACGCCTCGGACCCTACCCGTCTTGTGGCAGTGATCCACATGCTCGGCGGGAGCGTCAAGGCAGATGCAGCAGACGCCCTGCTGCGCCACGATCAACCCGTCCAACTCCGCCGGGGTGAGACCGTACTTGCGCTTGAAGTAACTGATCCGGTTCCGTTCGGCACGGCACTCGCGGCAGTAGCTCGACCAGCCGTCCGACGAGGACTTGTTCCGCTCCCACTCGGAGTGCGGCTTCACCTCTTCGCACTGCGGGCACCGCTTGTGTCCTTGCGGGACCAGGACCTTCTCCCGGACCTTCTTCCCCTTCGCCTCCTGGCGCTGCCGGTAATACTCCGCAGAGCACTCACGGCAGTACGCTTGGAGGCCGTCGGGCATGGACTTGTTGCTGGCGAACGCCGCTCGCGGCAGATGCTGCCTACACCGCGAGCAGCGCCGCCGCCCTGGACCTTCGGCCACCCAAACTCCCCCGCACCACCTTCATTTCGAAGGCGCAAGCGACCTACTGGCCACCCTTCTGAACGAAGGACCTCACGAAATCCTCAGCATTCTCCTCGAGCACATCATCGATCTCGTCCAGGACGGAGTCGACGTCGTCGCTCAGCTTCTCCTGGCGTTCCTTGAGGTCCTCGGAGCCCTGCGCCTCCGCAGTCTGCTCCTCGACCTCCTCGGTGTTGCGGGTGGCCTTCTGCTGTCCGCCGCCGGTGTCCTTGGTCGCCATAACCCCTCACCCCGCTCGGTTCGACGTTCTTGATCAGACCCTACAAGCAGGGTCTGACATCGGCCCCGCAGTTCCTACAACGTACGGGGGCCATCTCGATGATTCCCTCTGGCCGGGTTTTCCACCCTGCGGGAGGACTCGGCCCGGGTATCCGTTCAGTTGCCCGACAACACCCTGACCAGGTCTTCTGCCGTGCGACACCGGTCCAGGAGCTCCTTGACGTGATTTCGCGTTCCGCGAAGCGGTTCGAGGGTTGGGACCCGCTGGAGCGAGTCCCGGCCCGGCAGGTCGAAGATCACCGAGTCCCAGGAGGCCGCGGCGACGTCGTCGGCGTACTGCTCCAGGCAGCGGCCGCGGAAGTACGCGCGGGTGTCCTCCGGGGGCTTGGTGCGGGCCCGCTCGACCTCGTCCTCGTCGAGCAGGCGCTTGATGCGGCCGCGGGCCGCGAGGCGGTTGTAGAGGCCCTTGTCGGCGCGTACGTCGGCGTACTGGAGGTCCAGGAGGTGCAGCTTGGCCGCGTCCCAGTCGAGGCCGTCACGGCGCCGGTAGCCCTCCATGAGCTCGCGCTTGGCGACCCAGTCGAGCTCGCCGGCGAGGCTCATGGGGTCGTTCTCCAGGCGGTTGAGGGTGTCCTCCCAGCGGGCGAGGACATCCTTGGTCTGGTCGTCCGCGTCGGAGCCGAAGCGCTCCTCGACGTACTTGCGGGAGAGCTCGTAGTACTCCATCTGAAGCTGGACCGCGGTGAGTGTGCGGCCGCTGCGGAGGGTGACCAGGCGCTGGAGGGTCGGGTCGTGGGAGACCTGGTGGAGGGTGCGGACGGGCTGGTCGACGGCGAGGTCGACGGCGATGAAGCCGTCCTCGATCATCGACAGGACCAGGGCCGTGGTGCCGAGCTTGAGGTAGGTGGAGATCTCCGAGAGGTTCGCGTCGCCGATGATCACGTGGAGGCGGCGGTACTTCTCGGCGTCGGCGTGGGGCTCGTCGCGGGTGTTGATGATCGGGCGCTTCAGGGTGGTCTCGAGGCCTACCTCGACCTCGAAGTAGTCGGCGCGCTGGCTGAGCTGGAAGCCGTGTTCGTGGCCGTCCTGGCCGATGCCGACGCGGCCGGCGCCGGTGACGACCTGGCGGGAGACGAAGAAGGGCGTGAGGTGGCGCACGATGTCCGAGAAGGCGGTTTCCCGCTTCATCAGGTAGTTCTCGTGCGTGCCGTAGGACGCGCCCTTGTTGTCGGTGTTGTTCTTGTAGAGGTGGATGGGCTGGGCGCCGGGGAGCTGGGCGGCCCGCTCGGCGGCCTCGGCCATGATGCGTTCGCCGGCCTTGTCCCAGAGGACGGCGTCGCGGGGGTTGGTGACCTCGGGGGAGCTGTATTCGGGGTGCGCGTGGTCGACGTAGAGCCGTGCGCCGTTGGTGAGGATGACGTTGGCGAGGCCGATGTCCTCGTCGGTGAGCTGGCTGGAGTCGGCGGCCTCGCGGGCGAGGTCGAAGCCCCGCGCGTCCCGCAGCGGATTCTCCTCCTCGAAGTCCCAGCGGGCCCGGCGGGCCCGGTGCATCGCCGCCGCGTAGGCGTTGACGATCTGGGATGAGGTGAGCATGGCATTGGCGTTGGGGTGGCCGGGGACGGAGATCCCGTACTCCGTCTCGATGCCCATTACTCGCCGTACGGTCATGCGGCCCTCCTTGCCCGGCGGCGCCCTCGGTCGGGGGCGGCGCTCAAGTACCGCTGGCGCTCCGGTGCGTGTGCGGTGCCCGTCCCCGCACTGCGCGACTCGGCGGTACCGAAGAGCCTAGAACGGCTCCGCGCTGGTGGGGAGATCATTTGCGTCATTGCCTTGCTCGCCTTTGATCCGGTTGGTTGCCTGAAAAACAGTCGGCTGCGGGTACCCCGTTGTGGGCACCCGCAGCCGCCCTGTCTTTACAGGTACTGACCGGTGTTCGCCACCGTGTCGATGGAGCGTCCGGTGTCGGCGCCCTGCTTTCCGGTGATGAGGGTGCGGATGTAGACGATCCGCTCGCCCTTCTTTCCGGAGATGCGGGCCCAGTCGTCCGGGTTGGTGGTGTTGGGCAGGTCCTCGTTCTCCTTGAACTCGTCCACGCAGGCCTGGAGGAGGTGGGAGACGCGGAGGCCCTTCTGGTTGTGGTCGAGGAAGTCCTTGATCGCCATTTTCTTGGCGCGGCCGACGATGTTCTCGATCATGGCGCCGGAGTTGAAGTCCTTGAAGTAGAGGACTTCCTTGTCTCCGTTGGCGTAGGTGACTTCCAGGAAGCGGTTTTCCTCGGATTCGGCGTACATGTGTTCCACGGCCGTCTGGATCATGCTTCCGACGGTGGTGGCCTTGCTGCCGCCGTGTTCGCCGAGGTCGTCGGCGTGCAGGGGGAGGCGCTCGGTGAGGTACTTGCCGAAGATGTCCTTGGCGGCCTCGGCGTCCGGCCGCTCGATCTTGATCTTCACGTCGAGCCGGCCGGGGCGCAGGATGGCGGGGTCGATCATGTCCTCGCGGTTGGAGGCACCGATGACGACCACGTTCTGCAGGCCTTCGACGCCGTCGATCTCGGCGAGGAGCTGCGGGACGATGGTGTTCTCGACGTCGGAGCTGACGCCGGAGCCGCGGGTGCGGAAGAGGGACTCCATCTCGTCGAAGAAGACGATGACGGGGGTGCCCTCGCTGGCCTTCTCACGGGCACGCTGGAAGACGAGGCGGATCTGCCGCTCGGTCTCGCCGACGTACTTGTTGAGGAGTTCGGGGCCCTTGATGTTGAGGAAGAAGCTCTTGCCGGTGGCCTGGCCGGTGACCTCGGCGACCTTCTTGGCCAGCGAGTTGGCGACGGCCTTGGCGATGAGCGTCTTTCCGCATCCGGGGGGTCCGTAGAGCAGGACGCCCTTGGGCGGGCGCAGTTCGTGCTCCTTGAACAGGTCCGGGTAGAGGTACGGGAGCTCGACCGCGTCGCGGATGGCCTCGATCTGGCCGCCGAGTCCGCCGATCTGCTCGTAGCCGATGTCGGGGACCTCTTCGAGGACGAGTTCCTCGACCTCGCTCTTCGGAACGATCTCGTAGACGTAGCCGGATCGGGGTTCGAGCAGCAGGGCGTCGCCGGGGCGGATGGTGACGTCCAGCAGCGGCTCGGCGAGCCGTACCACCCGTTCCTCGTCGGTGTGCCCGAGCACCAGGGCGCGTTCGCCGTCCTCGAGGATCTCCTTGAGGGTGACGATGTCCCCGACGCGCTCGAACTCCATGGCCTCGACCACGTTGAGCGCTTCGTTGAGCATCACTTCCTGGCCGCGCCGGAGCTCTTCGAGGTCGACGCTGGGGCTGACGTTCACCCGCAGTTTGCGGCCGCCGGTGAAGATGTCGGCGGTGCCGTCCTCGTTCGCTTCGAGGAAGACGCCGAAGCCGGCCGGGGGCTGTGCGAGCCGGTCGACCTCCTCCTTGAGGGCCACGATCTGGTCGCGGGCCTCACGGAGCGTGTTGGCGAGTCGCTCGTTCTGGGCGGACACGCCGGCCAGGTTGGTCTGCAGCTCGACGATCCGCTCTTCGAGAATCCTCGTGTGTCGCGGAGAGTCGGCGAGCTTGCGTCGCAGGACGGCGATCTCCTGCTCAAGGTAGGCAATCTGCCCGGACGGGTCGTCGGACCCTCGTCCCGGGCGGATGCCGCGGTTCATGTCGTCGTCGTGGGCTGCCACGGTCCTCACCTCCTCCAAGGGGAGCTGGACGCTTCCAGACCCTACCTGGGTGGGTGTCGATTGAAACCCCTAGATCACAAAGACTGTCGAGGTGTGTCCGATCTTCACCCTTGCGCTCTCCCTCACGCCAGGGGAATACCCACCGAACAAGATTGGAAAGCTGCCGAAGGTAGGGTCGAAGTGTTCAACACCCGTCAGAGCTGGCCGGATTCCCGTTCGGCTCGACGCATAAACGGCAGGAGAGATGAGAGTGCAGCAGGAGGTCGGGGCCGGCGGCGAGACCCTGGAGGTCTGGATCGATCAGGACCTCTGTACCGGTGACGGCATCTGTGCGCAGTACGCGCCGGAGGTGTTCGAGCTGGACATCGACGGGCTGGCCTACGTCAAAGGCGCCAACGACGAGCTGTTGCAGGACAAGGGCGCCACAACGCCCGTACCGCTGCCGCTTCTCACCGATGTGGTCGACTCGGCGAAGGAGTGTCCGGGCGAGTGCATCCATGTACGTCGGGTTTCGGACAGCGTCGAGATCTACGGTCCGGACGCAGAGTGACCGGAAAGCCACCCTGCGTGATGACTGTCTGATTTCTCACAGATGTGAGCCTGGCGTGAGTGCTTCGGTCAGACGGTGTGTGTGCCCGCGGGGGTCGAGCGGACGAACGCGCCGTCCTTCCACTGCCATTTCGCCTCGTCCTTCACGTCCGGGCAGCAACTGGGTACGTCGGACGTCGAGTAGCCGAGCAGGGTGGCGCGGACGGCGCCGTCGCTCAGCGTGAAGTCGGTGACGGTGTTGCGGGTCTTCGGGCTCAGCAGGGTGGCGACGACCCGGGGTTCGCCGGTGCCCTTCGCGTGTGTGATGACGTAGACGGCGTCGGGCGGGGTGCCCATGGGTGCGTCGCAGTGCACCACGACGACTGTTTCCGGCCGTCCGTCGCCGTCGAGGTCCCCGGAGACCCGTTTCTGCACCTTCGCCTTGACCGGGCCGCAGTCGATCGGGAAATGGACGTCGGCGGGGTCGGGGGCCGTCGTGGCCACCGGGGCGGTTCTGCCCTCGGGGCCGGCCGCCTGGGCCGCTGTCGCGGGGTTGGGCTGCAGGACCGAGGAAAGGGCCACGACTCCCGCCACGGCCGTGGCGGTGGCGAGCCAGTGGATCGGGCGGGTGTGCGTGTGTGCCAGTTCCGGGACGGCGGATTGCTGCACTAGGAGCGTCTCCTGTGAGGGCTGTGCCGGTGGGGGGGTGGCCAGCATGGTGCCACACGTCACAGGTCGGGGGAACGGCGGGGTGGGTACTCGTACGGGTTTTCCCGCCGTTTTCTCTGCCGCTCCCTCAACACGAAGGCGCCGGGGTGGAGTTCCGCTGGTCTGCGGGAACTCCACCCCGGCGCCTTTACGTTGACTGCGGCACGGGGCCGTCTCAGCGGCCGGAGCCTCCGTCGGCGTTGGGGCCGGCGTAGTCCTCGCCGTAGGCGCCCTTGGCGGGGCGGCGGCGGCGCATGGGCGGCTCGACGCCGTCGGCGAGGCGGCGGGCGGTGAGCAGGAAGCCGGTGTGGCCGATCATCCGGTGGTCGGGGCGGACGGCCAGGCCCTCGATGTGCCAGTTGCGGATCATCGTCTCCCAGGCGGTCGGCTCGTTGAAGCAGCCGATCTCGCGGATGGACTCCACGGTCCGGGCGAGCTGGGTGGTGGTGGCGACGTAGCAGCACAGGATGCCGCCGGGCACGAGGGCCTTGGAGACGGCCTCCAGGCACTCCCAGGGGGCGAGCATGTCGAGGATGACACGGTCGACGTCGGCGTCGGACAGGTTGTCCTGGAGGTCGCCGACGGTGAGCTGCCAGGCGGGGTGCGGGCCGCCGAAGTAGCGCTCCACGTTCTGCTTCGCGATGTCGGCGAAGTCCTCGCGGCGCTCGTAGCTGTGCAGCATGCCCTGGTCGCCGATGGCGCGCAGCAGGAAGCTGCTGAGTGAGCCGGAGCCGACGCCGGCCTCCACGACGCGGGCGCCGGGGAAGATGTCGGCGAAGGCGAGGATCTGCCCCGCGTCCTTGGGATAGACCACGGCGGCACCGCGGGGCATGGACAGGACGTAGTCGGGGAGCAGGGGGCGCAGCGCGAGGTAGGCGACGTTACCGGTGGTGCGGACAACGCTGCCCTCGGGTGCCCCGATCAGCTCGTCGTGCGGGAAGGAACCCTTGTGGGTGTGGAAGTTCTTTCCCTCTTCGAGCGTGAACGTGTAGTGGCGGCCCTTGGGGTCGGTGAGCTGAACCTGGTCCCCGACCTTGAAGGGCCCGCGCCTGCGGGCGGCACCGGTCGGTTCGGACATGTGAACAGCCTACCGTTCCACGGAGGGGCCTCCGACCACTAGGAGGGTCTGGCCATGGCCTTCACGAAGGCGCGCTCGACGTCGGCCGCGGACAGGACGCCGTAGATCTCGCCGGTCTCCTCGACGACGAGGTACTCGGTGGCGGGGGTCGCGCGCAGGGTGTCCAGGAGGTCCTCCCCGGCGAGCTCGGCGGAGACGCGCATGCCGTCGGTGAGGTCCTGGGCGAGTCCGCTGACGGCGACCCAGGGGCGGCGGTGTTCGGGTACGCCGACGATGGCGGCCTCGCGGACGAGGGAGAGCGGGGTGCCCTCGGCGTCGACGACGACCAGGGCGCGGGCGCCGGCGTCGTTGGCGCGGCGCAGGGCCTCGGAGAGGGGGGTGTCGCTCTCGACCGGGACCGCGCGGCGGGTGAGGGTGCGGGCGCGCAGGTCGGGGAGGTGTTCGCGCAGGCGGGCCATGCGCAGGCTGTTGCCGGCGCCGGTCCAGATGATCGCGGCGAGGATCGCGGCGAGCAGGGCGTCCATCACGGTGTCCATGCCGACGTTGTCCTCGGCGGAGGAGCCGAGGGCGCCGGACTGGGTGAGCAGCGGGAGGCCGATGAGGACGCAGACGGCGAGGGCGCGGCCGACCCAGGCGGCGGCGATGGTGCCGCTCATGGGCCTGCCGGTGATCTTCCAGACGACGGCGCGGAGCATGCGGCCGCCGTCGAGGGGGAGGCCGGGCAGGAGGTTGAAGGCGGCCACGATGAGGTTGGAGACCATCAGGCCGGCGAGCAGGACGCCGGGGACGGTGCCGGGTTCGACGGGCTGCATGGCGAGGTAGAAGAGGCCGGCGAGGACCAGCGAGAGGAGCGGGCCGACGAAGGCCAGCACGAACTCCCGGCCGGGGGTCTCGGCCTCCTTCTCGATCTCGGAGACCCCGCCGAAGAACTGGAGCTGGATGCGGCGGACGGGGAGCTTGAAGCGCAGGGCCGCGACGGTGTGGGCCAGTTCGTGGACCAGGACGGAGGCGTAGAAGGCGACCGCGAAGAAGAGGGAGACGAGGTAGCGGGCGGCGCCGAGTTCGGGCAGCACGCGCTCCAGTTGGCCGCCGAACACCCAGGTGATGAGCGCGGCGACGAGGAACCAGCTCGGGGCGACGTAGACGGGCACGCCGAAGGGACGGCCCATCAGGAGGCCGCCGCGCGGCTGGGGGGACGGCGGCGGGGGGCTCTTGGGGGCGCCGGAGTGGGCGAGGGTGCGGTGCTCGTGGCCGGGGTGCCCGTCGGGCTGTCCGGTACCGGTCCCGGTGTCCTGGGGGGTGTCGTCGTCCGGGTCCTGCTGTCGTACGGCGGCGGGGCCGTCGCCCGTGTCGTCGGGGTGCGGTGTCGCGGTGGACGGGGCGACCGCCCGGTTGCCGTTCTCGTGCTGGTCGGGGGCCGTGGGGTCGGTGGTGCGGGCCGTGGGCCCTGTGTGGGGCTCGACCGGCCGGTCCGTACCGGGCCGCGGCTGCCCGCTCCCGCCGCTCTCGTCCACGATGTCCCCTCGTTCGAAGCGTCTTCCGCGCCTGCGGTGCGGAAGGGTCTCGGGTCGATGGTATGCGGCGGTCCCGCCGCGGCCCGCCCCGGCACCCCCCGTGTTTCCTCAGGAGCCACAGCGGTCACGGCCGCGAATGGGTCACTGTCAGTGGCGGGCCGTATGGTCTGTGGTCATGGAGACGAGCACGGAGGCCGTGGCCGAGACCTCAGCCGATGCCCCGGAGACAGCGGCAGCGGCCCGCCCGGGCACGGCCGGGCAGCAGGGTGGGGACACGTCCGCCGATGAGCCGGGGGCGACCGAGGTCTCGCTCGCGGCGCGCCCGGGTCCTGCCGATGCGGACAGCGGGCCGTCGGCGACGGTCCCGGTCGGGCAGGAGAGTGAACCGCGGGCGGTCGACGCGGTGCCCGCTCCGCAGCCCGAGGCGACGCAGGAACCGGCCGCAGCGACCACCGACGTGGCACCGACGGTGACCACCGGGACGACGGACACCGCGCCCGAGACGTCTCAGGAGACGGACGCGGACCACGCCGACAGCGCGCCGGCCGCGGCTCCGACCACGCGGGAGAGCGGGGACGGCGCCGCGGATGCTTCCGGAGCCGGGCTCGCGCCGCGGCCCGGGACCGCTCAGGAGACGGACGCGGACCACGCCGACAGCGCGCCGACCGCGCCGCAGAGCGGAGACGGCACCGCGGATACCTCCGAAGCCGGGCTCGCGGCGCGAGCCGGCGCGGGCGAGGGAGCGGAGACCGTCGGTGCTCGGAGCACGCCTGCGCCGGTCGCCCCGGCTGCCGGCGGTCCGGAGGGTGTCGCTGTCGAACCGGACGTCGCGCGTCCCGCTCCCCCACAAGCCCCGGCCGTCGACGAGACGGTGGTGGGCGGCGGTGGCTCGGGTCGGGCGGCCGGCGCGCCCGCTTCGCTCTCTCCCTCGCGGGCCAACGACTTCATGCAGTGTCCGCTGCTGTACCGCTTCCGGGTGATCGACCGGCTGCCGGAGAAGCCGAGTGCGGCGGCGACCCGGGGGACCCTCGTGCACTCGGTGCTGGAGCGGCTGTTCGACGCCCCGGCCGGGGAGCGGACTCCGCCCGCGGCCAAGTCGCTGATCCCCGGCCAGTGGGACCGGCTGCGGGAGAGCCGGCCGGAGGTGCTGGAGCTGTTCGCCGACGACCCGGAGGGCGAGCGGCTGGCGCGGTGGCTCGCCGAGGCGGAGCAGTTGGTCGAGCGGTGGTTCACCTTGGAGGACCCCGCCCGTCTGGAGCCCGCGGAGCGGGAGCTGTTCGTCGAGGCGGAGCTGGACTCGGGGCTGCGGCTGCGCGGCATCATCGACCGGGTGGACGTGGCGCCGACCGGCGAGGTGCGGATCGTCGACTACAAGACCGGCAAGGCGCCCCGGCCGGAGTACGCCGAGGGCGCGCTGTTCCAGATGAAGTTCTACGCCCTGGTGGTGTGGCGGCTGAAGAACGTGATCCCGCGCCGGCTGCAACTCGTCTACCTCGGCAGTGGTGACGTCCTGACGTACGACCCGGTCCTCGCCGACCTGGAGCGCGTCGAGCGCAAGCTGCTGGCGCTGTGGGAGGCGATCCGGCAGGCCACGCGGACGGGCGACTGGCGGCCGCGTCCGACCAAGCTGTGCGGCTGGTGCGATCACCAGGAGCACTGCCCGGAGTTCGGCGGCACTCCCCCGCCCTATCCCCTGCCGGTGGAGGCGGCGTCCGGCGAGCAGGGCAGAATGGGGCCGGGCTAGCGAAGGAGACACACGTGGCCATCCGCGTCCTACTGGTCGACGACCAGCCGCTGCTGCGTACCGGCTTCCGGATGATCCTGGAGGCCGAGCAGGACATCGCGGTCGTGGGCGAGGCCGGAGACGGCCTGCAGGCTCTCGACCAGGTGCGGGCGTTGCAGCCCGACGTGGTCCTGATGGACATCCGTATGCCGCGGATGGACGGTGTGGAGGCGACCCGGCAGATCACCGGTCCCGGGCGGGACGGTCCGGCCAAGGTGCTGGTGCTGACGACGTTCGACCTCGACGAGTACGTGGTGGAGGCGCTGCGGGCGGGGGCCAGCGGGTTCCTGCTCAAGGACGCCCCGGCCAACGAGCTCGTGCAGGCGATCCGGGTGGTGGCCGCGGGTGAGGCGATGCTCGCGCCGAGCATCACGCGCCGGTTGCTCGACAAGTACGCCACGCATCTGCCGTCCGGTGACGAGCCGGTGCCGGACACCCTGCACACGCTGACCGACCGCGAGGTCGAGGTGCTGAAGTTGGTGGCGCGCGGGCTGTCGAACGCGGAGATCGCCGCGGATCTGTTCGTCAGCGAGACCACCGTGAAGACGCATGTCGGCCATGTGCTGACGAAGCTGGGCCTGCGGGACCGGGTGCAGGCCGCGGTGTACGCGTACGAGAGCGGTCTGGTGCGTCCCGGCGCGCAGTAGCGAGGAGTGGTACGGCGAAGAGGGCGCCCCTTTCCTGACCGGGGGCGCCCTCTTCGTGTCCGTGGGGCCGGATCAGCCCTTGCTGAGTTCCCAGAAGCGGAACACCGTGGACGGGTCGAGGCAGTACTCGAGGCCGTAGACGTCGTCGCGGACGACGGCGTACTGCTTGGCCTGCCAGACCGGCAGGACGGGGACGTCCTCGGCGACGAGGTCCTGGAGCGTGCCGAAGGGGTCGTCGGTGGCGGAGCGGTCCGGCTGGGCGGCGGTCTCGGGGATGAGCGAGCCGGTGATCTTGTTGTTGGTGTAGTTGTTCTCCAGCACGTTGCCCTTGCCGAAGAAGGGGGCCGTGAAGTTGTCGGCGTCCGGGTAGTCGGGCACCCAGCCCTTGACGTAGACGCCGTACTTGCCGGCCGCGATGTCCTTCTCGTACTGGTCGAAGGGCACGGACTTCACGTCGGCGTCGAACAGCCCGCTGGCGTCGAGCTGCTGGGCGATCGTCTTGAGTTCCTGGTCGGTGGCGGGGCCGTAGCGGGACGGCGTCGACCACAGGGTCAGCTTCACCTTGCCGGTGATGCCCTCGTCGGCGAGGGCGGCGGCGGCCTTGGACTTGGACGGCTGGGCGCCGTAGGTGTCGAAGAAGGCCGTGTTGTGGCCCGCGATGCCGGCCGGGACGATCGAGTAGAGCGGGGTCGCGGTGCCCTGGTAGACGTCGTGGATGAGGGCTTCGCGGTCGAGGAGGTAGGCGATGGCCTTGCGGACGCCGAGTTGTCCGGTGACCGGGTCGTCCATGTTGAAGACGAGGTGCTGGACCTCGGCGCTGGTGCCCTCGACGACCTCGACGCCGGAGTCGGGCGCGGCGTTCTCGATGTCGGCGATGTCGCCGGCGCTCAGTCCGCGGTAGGCGAGGTCGATCTTGTTGCCGGTGAGGGCGGTCTTCAGGGCGGCCTGGTCGCCGTGGAAGAACTTGAGGGTGACGCCGGAGTTCTGGGGCTCGGCGGCGCCCTCGTAGTTGTCGTTGACGGAGAACACGGCCTGGTCGTCGTCGAACGAGTCGAGCCGGTAGGGGCCGGAGCCGACCGCCTCACCGTCCTCGCGCAGGCCGTCGGCGTCGTACTGCGTGTGGTCGACGATGGAGCCGGCGCCGGAGGCGATCTTGCTCGGGAAGGTCGCGTCGGGGGTGTTCAGCCTGAAGACGACGGTCTTCTCGTCCGGCGTCTCGACCTTGTCCAGCATCGGGAACATGATCGCGGGGCCGGCGTCGTCGTTGATCTTCAGCGTGCGGTCGAAGGAGAACTTGACGTCCTCGGAGGTCAGCGGGTCACCGTTGCTGAACTTGAGGCCGGTCTTGAGGGTGCACTCGTACACCTGTGTCCTGGTGTCGGTGAACTCGCAGCTCTGGGCGGCGTCCGGCTCCGGTTCCGTGCCGCCCTTGGGGAAGCTGAGCAGCGACTGGAAGACGTTGTTGAAGAGCAGCCAGGAGCCGGGGTCGTAGCCGGAGGCCGGGTCCGTGGCGAGGACGTCGTCCGACATCCCCATGACCACGGAGGAGCCGCCGGCACCGGAGTCCCCCGACTCCGTGCCGCAGCCGGTCAGCAGACCGGCGGCGAGCCCTGCCGCGATCGGCAGGACCTGCCACTGGATGCGCTTGTTCACGTGCGAGTGCCTTGTCGTCGGTTCGTGTGGGATCCCGGGCCCGTCCGCCTGGGCCCGGGGCGCGGGAGGCGTCGACGGTGGTCAGTCGCGGACGCCTTGGCCGAGCGGGCCGGTCAGCCGCCGACGCCCTTGCCGAGCTCCCAGAGCTGCAGCGTCGACGAGGAGTTGAGCGCGTAGGCGGTGCCCGTGACGTCGTCGCGTGCGGCGACGTACTGCTTGCCCTGCCACAGCGGCAGCACGGGGACGTCCTTGGCGACGATGTCCTGGATCTCGGTCAGGCTTCCGGCCGCGGAGAGACGGTCGGCCTCGCGGCGGGAGTCCGGGATCAGGGTGTTGCGGATCTCGGTGTTGGTGTAGGGCGAGCCGAGGAAGTTGTCCTTGTCGAGGAACGGCGCGAGGTAGTTGTCGGCGTCGGGGAAGTCCGGGAACCAGCCCATGCCGTAGACGTCGTACTGGCCCTTCTGCTCCGCGGGGCGGAAGGTCTTCCAGAGGGCGCCCTGGATACTGACGTCGAAGAGCCCGCTGGCGTTGAGCTGCTTCTGGAGGTCCTCGAACTCCTCCTTGGTGCCCGACCCGTAGTGGTCGGTCGTGTAATGGAGGGTCAGCTTCACCGGGGTGGTGACGTTGGCCTGCGTCAGCAGCGCCTTTGCCTTGCTGACGCTCGGGTCGCCGTACTTGTTGAAGAACGAGTTGGAGTGGCCGGTGATGGTGGCGGGGACCAGCGAGTAGAGCGGCTCGGCCTGGGTGCCGTAGACCCGGGAGACGAGTTCGCTGCGGTTGATGAGCTGGGCCATCGCCTGGCGCACGGCACGCGACTTCACGGTCGGGGCGTTGGTGTTGAAGGCGAGGTAGCGGATCTCCAGGCCGGCCATCTCGACCAGGTCGACGTCGCCGCCGGACTCGTTCGACAGCTTCTGGATCTGCTGCGGCGACATGGTGCGGGTGATGAGGTCGATGTCGCCCTTCTCGAGGGCGGTGCCCATGGCGTCGGCGTCCGTGTAGGAACGCAGCACGACCTTGTCGTTGTTCACCGTCAACGACCCCTTGTAGTTGGGGTTCTTGGTGAACACGGCGTCGACGAGCTCGTCGTTCTTGACGTCGGCCTTCATGGTGTACGGCCCGGAGCCGTCGACGTCGAAGCCGTCGCGGAGCTTGTTCTTCGCGTAGTCGTCGGGGTTGACGATGCCGGCGACCGGGGTCGACAGCTTGTACGGGAAGGTGGCGTCGGCGGTCTTGAGGTGGAAGATGACCTCGCGGTCGCCCTTCGTCTCGACGGTGTCGATGGTGGAGAGCAGGGCGAAGACGCCGGAGTCGGCCTTGAGGGCGCGGGCGCGGTCGATGGAGTACTTCACGTCGGCCGCGGTGATGGCGTCGCCGTTCGCGAACTTCAGACCGTCGCGCAGGGTGCAGACGTAGCGTTCGTTGCCGCTGTCGCTGAAGCCGCAGGACTGGGCGGCCTCGGGCACCGGGTCGCCCTCGCCCTTGGGCGAGATCATCAGGGTCTGCACGGTCTGGCGCAGGACGTTCCAGGTGCCGACGTCGTAGGCGAAGGCGGGGTCGAGCGGCGCGGGTTCGCTCTTCGTGGCGGTGAACCGGTCTGTGGTGCCGACGCCGATCGCGTCGCCTCCGCCACTGCCGCTGTCGGACCCGCCGCAGGCGGCGAGCACCGGCGCGAGCAGACCTATGACGGCCGGCAGCACCAAAGTCTTGCGGTTCATGCTCGAGTTTCTCCAGAGCTCTTGGGTCCGTGTACCCGGCATGCAGGGGTGGTGCGGCGGATCACGGGGTTAGGGCGATGTTCTCAGCAGGAGATTAGTCGGCGCCTGCACGAGGGTTCGCTGCGACCGGAGTTGGGCTTCCATCACGCTGTGAAACCGGGTGCGGACGCACCGAAAGGCCGCCAGGGGAAGGATTGGTGCACGGTTTCACCAATCAGGACACATGGGCGCGCCCGCGCCTCCCGCAACGGGGTGTCCGGCACAGCATCGGCCGTGTGTCGAGAGGCTGTCGAGTGGGGAACGTCACACTCTCATGGAGGTGTGGGCGAGCTGGAATTCGATCGTCCGGTGGGCCGCCAATTCCGGCGACAGGGCCCAGGGGAATTACCGTGCTATGCGTGCTGCACGCTGGGTGAACACCGGAGGCATTTCCGTCATCGAAGGGTGATCAGACCGCGCAGAAATGCCAGGTCGACCTCTTCGAGCGAGGCGACGACCGTGCGTCCCGGTGCGGCGGGGATGGGCGCGACGGAGGGCACCACCACGACCTGGCAGCCGGCGGCCTCGGCGGCGGCGACACCGGTCGCGGTGTCCTCGACGACCGCGCATCTGGCGGGGTCCGCGCCGAGCCCGGAGGCGGCGAACAGGTACGGGTCGGGGTGCGGCTTGGTGCGGGGCACCTCGTCGCCGGCGACCGTGAGGGCGAAGTGCCGGCGGCCGAGGGACTCGAGGACCCGGTCGATGATCCGCCGGTGCGAGGCGGAGACCAGGGCCGTGGGGATCCGGTGCGCGGACAGTTCGGCCAGCAGCCGGGTGGCGCCGGGCATCAGCGGCAGGGAGCGGCCGATGCGGTCCTCGAAGCCCTGGTTGAGCAGGACGGTGAGCTCGGGGAGGGTGATGTCGGCGCCGGTGGCCTCGATCAGGAAGCCCGCGCTGCGGGTCATGGGGCCGCCGACGACGACATGGCGCCAGGAGTCGTCGAGGGTGTGGCCGAGTGCGGCGAAGACCTCGACCTCGACGTCCCACCAGAAGCCCTCGGTGTCCACCAGGGTGCCGTCCATGTCGAGGAGGACGGCCTGGAGGGCGGAGCCGTCTGCCGAACGGGTCAATGGCGCGGGGACCGTGCTGGTCATCCACGTACCTCCTCGAGGGACGAGCAGGCCGGCTCCCACGAAGGGAACCGGCCTGCGGTGGACCGACCAGTGTACGACTTATCCGATCAGTGTGCTCGGTGAGCCGGGCTCGGCGAGCGGTCAGCGGGCGTTGAAGTACTTCGCCTCCGGGTGGTGGATGACGATCGCGTCCGTGGACTGCTCGGGGTGGAGCTGGAACTCCTCGCTCAGGTGGACGCCGATGCGCTCGGGGCGGAGCAGGTCGGCGATCTTGGCCCGGTCCTCCAGGTTGGGGCAGGCGCCGTAGCCGAGGGAGAAGCGGGCGCCCCGGTACTTCAGGGCGAACATGTCCTCGACGTCGGCCGGGTCCTCGCCCGAGAAGCCGAGCTCGGAGCGCACGCGCGCGTGCCAGTACTCGGCCAGCGCCTCGGCCAACTGGACGGACAGGCCGTGCAGTTCGAGGTAGTCGCGGTAGGCGTTGGCCTCGAAGAGCTCCGCGGTCCGCTCGCCGATGCGCGAGCCGACGGTGACGACCTGGAGGCCGACCACGTCGGTCTCCCCCGACTCCTCGGGGCGGAAGAAGTCGGCGAGGCACAGCCGACGGCCGCGGCGCTGGCGCGGGAAGGTGAAGCGGGTGCGCTCGTTGCCCTGCTCGTCCAGGATGATCAGGTCGTCGTCCTTGGACACGCACGGGAAGTAGCCGTAGACCACGGCGGCTTCCAGGAGGTTCTCCGTCTGGAGCTTGTCCAGCAGGCCGCGCAGCCGGGGCCGTCCGTCCGTCTCGACGAGCTCCTCGTACGTCGGTCCCTCGCCGGTGCGGGCCTGCTTGAGCCCCCACTGGCCCTTGAACAGGGCGCCCTCGTCGAGCCAGGAGGCGTACTCCTTGAGCTGGATGCCCTTGATGACACGGGTGTCCCAGAACGGCGGGGTGGGCACCGGGTTGTCGGTCGACACGTCGGAGCGGACGTGCCCCTCCTCCGGGCGCTCCTCCTCGACGACCGTGGCGCTCGCGCGCACCCGGCGCTGCTTCAGCTCGGGCAGCTTGGCGCCGGGCACACCCCGCTTGACGCCGATGAGGGCGTCCATGAGGCGCAGCCCCTCGAAGGCGTCGCGGGCGTAGCGGACCTCGCCCTCGTAGATCTCGTGGAGGTCCTGTTCGACGTACGCCCTGGTCAGCGCGGCTCCGCCGAGGATGACCGGGAAGTCGGCGGCCAGGCCGCGCTGGTTGAGCTCCTCCAGGTTCTCCTTCATGATCACCGTGGACTTGACCAGGAGGCCCGACATGCCGATGACGTCGGCGCGGTGCTCGGCGGCGGCGTCCAGGATCGCGGAGACCGGCTGCTTGATGCCGAGGTTGACCACGTTGTAGCCGTTGTTGGACAGGATGATGTCGACGAGGTTCTTGCCGATGTCGTGGACGTCGCCGCGGACGGTGGCGAGCACGATGGTGCCCTTGCCGGCCTCGTCGCCCTCGACCTTCTCCATGTGCGGTTCGAGGTAGGCGACGGCGGTCTTCATGACCTCGGCGGACTGCAGGACGAACGGCAACTGCATCTGGCCGGAGCCGAAGAGCTCGCCGACGACCTTCATGCCGTCCAGGAGGGTGTCGTTGACGATGTCCAGTGCGGGGCGCGTCTGGAGGGCCTCGGCGAGGTCGTCCTCCAGGCCGTTCTTCTCGCCGTCGATGATGCGGCGCTTGAGGCGCTCGTCCAGCGGCAGGGCGGCCAGTTCCTCGGCGCGGCCCGCCTTGAGGGACTTGGTGGTGGCGCCCTCGAAGAGGGCCATCAGCTTCTGCAGCGGGTCGTAGCCCTCGGCGCGCCGGTCGTAGATGAGGTCGAGGGCGGTCTGCACCTCTTCCTCGCTGAAGCGGGCGATCGGGAGGATCTTCGACGCGTGGACGATCGCCGAGTCCAGGCCCGCCTTGGTGCACTCGTCGAGGAAGACCGAGTTGAGCAGGACGCGGGCGGCCGGGTTGAGGCCGAAGGAGATGTTGGACAGGCCCAGCGTGGTCTGGACGTCCGGGTGGCGGCGCTTGAGCTCGCGGATCGCCTCGATGGTGGCGACGCCGTCCTTGCGGGACTCCTCCTGACCGGTGCAGATGGTGAAGGTCAGGGTGTCGATGAGGATGTCCGACTCGTGGATGCCCCAGTTGCCGGTCAGGTCGTCGATGAGCCGTTCGGCGATCTCGACCTTCTTCTCGGGGGTGCGGGCCTGGCCCTCCTCGTCGATGGTCAGCGCGATCAGCGCGGCGCCGTGCTCCTGGGCGAGCTTGGTGACCTTCGCGAAGCGGGACTCGGGGCCGTCGCCGTCCTCGTAGTTGACGGAGTTGATGACCGCGCGGCCGCCGAGCTTCTCCAGGCCGGCCTCGATGACCGGGACCTCGGTGGAGTCCAGGACGATCGGCAGGGTGGAGGCGGTGGCGAAGCGGCCGGCGAGCTCCTTCATGTCGGCGACGCCGTCCCGGCCCACGTAGTCCACGCAGAGGTCCAGCATGTGGGCGCCCTCGCGGATCTGCTCGCGGGCCATCTCCACACAGTCGTCCCAGCGGGCCTCCAGCATGGCCTCGCGGAACTTCTTGGAGCCGTTGGCGTTGGTGCGCTCGCCGATGGCCAGGTAGGAGGTGTCCTGGCGGAACGGGACCGTCTGGTAGAGGGAGGCGGCGCCGGGCTCGGGCTGCGGGTGGCGCTCGGCCGGCGTGAGGTCGCGGACCCGTTCGACGACCTGGCGCAGGTGCTCGGGGGTGGTGCCGCAGCAGCCGCCGATCAGGGACAGGCCGTAGTCGCGGACGAAGTTCTCCTGGGCGTCGGCCAGGCCCGCCGGGTCGAGCGGGAAGTGCGCGCCGTCCTTGGTGAGGATGGGCAGACCGGCGTTCGGCATGCACAGCAGCGGGATGCGGGAGTGCCGGGCGAGGTAGCGCAGGTGCTCGCTCATCTCGGCCGGGCCGGTCGAGCAGTTCAGGCCGATCATGTCGATGCCGAGCGGCTCCAGCGCGGTGAGCGCGGCGCCGATCTCGGAGCCGAGCAGCATGGTGCCGGTGGTCTCGAACGCCATCGAGACCACGAGCGGCACGTCGGCGCCGGTGGCCTCCAGCGCGCGGCGGGCGCCCAGCACGGACGCCTTGGTCTGGAGCAGGTCCTGGGTGGTCTCGACGATCAGGGCGTCGGCGCCGCCGGCGAGGAGGCCCTCGACGTTGGCCTGGTAGCCGTCGCGGATCGTGGCGTAGTCGATGTGGCCGAGGGTGGGCAGCTTGGTGCCGGGGCCGACGGAGCCCAGGACCCAGCGCTGGCGGCCGTCGCGGGCGGTGTGCTCGTCGGCCGCCTCACGGGCGATGCGGGCACCGGCCTCGGACAGTTCGTGCACGCGGTCGGCGATGTCGTACTCCGACGCGGCCGTGTGGTTGGACCCGAACGTGTTGGTCTCGACGCAGTCGACGCCCACCGCGAAGTACGCGTCGTGGACCGAACGGACGATGTCGGGCCGGGTGACGTTCAGGATCTCGTTGCAGCCCTCGAGGTTCTCGAAGTCCTCGAGTGTGGGGTCCTGCGCCTGGAGCATGGTGCCCATCGCTCCGTCGGCCACCACCACTCTCGTGGCGAGCGCCTCACGGAGCGCGGACACACGGGTCCGGCTGTCGGCGGAAGGGGTCAGTGGCGACGAGGCCATGAAGGGGCTCCCTCGGTTGCGACGGCTGTCGGCTTCAGGCGCCCGCGAGTCGTCCCACGCCGGGCGCACCACGCCAGAGTAGCCGGGTCCCCTAGAGGATGGACGGCACGTCCACGGGGCGGACGAGGATGGCGGCCAGGTCACCCGCGGGATACCAGTGACACAACAGATGCCGACCGACCATTAGCGGGAGGTCGGCATCGACCGGTAGTGTTCGACATTGCCGAACAGCGGCATCGACGCCGTGGCACTCGGCTGTCGAAGGGGACGGAGGCAGAACGGCGATGGCACGGAACATCCAGTCGCTCGAACGGGCGGCCGCGATGCTGCGGCTCCTCGCGGGCGGCGAGCGGAGACTCGGCCTGTCGGACATCGCCTCGTCCCTGGGCCTGGCCAAGGGCACCGCGCACGGCATCCTGCGCACCCTCCAGCAGGAGGGGTTCGTGGAGCAGGACGAGGCCTCGGGGCGGTATCAGCTCGGCGCCGAGCTGCTGCGCCTGGGCACCACCTACCTCGACGTGCACGAGCTGCGCGCGCGTGCGCTCGTGTGGACGGACGACCTGGCCCGCTCCAGCGGCGAGAGCGTCCACCTGGGCGTGCTGCACCAGCACGGCGTGCTGATCGTGCACCACGTCTTCCGGCCCGACGACAGCCGGCAGGTGCTGGAGATCGGGGCGATGCAGCCCCTGCACTGCACGGCGCTGGGCAAGGTGCTCTCGGCGTACGACCCGGTGGCGCACAGCGAGGCGCTGGAGAGCGACCGCAAGGCGTTCACCGAGCGGACCGTGTGCGACCTGGAGGACTTCGAGCAGATCCTCGACCTCACGCGCGCGCGTGGGTACGCGGCCGACGTGGAGGAGACCTGGGAGGGCGTCGCCTCCATCGCCGCGCCCATCCACGACCGGCGGCGGATGCCGGTGGGCGCGGTCGGCATCACGGGCGCCGTTGAGCGGCTGTGCCGGCCCGACGAGGAGGGTGCGCTGCGTCCCGAGCTGATCGCGGCGGTGCGGGACTGCGCCCGCGCGGTCTCCCGGGACCTGGGTGCCGGGCGGTTCTGACGACCCTGGGACGGGGCCGGTACGTCGGTGACGTGCCGGCCCTCAGTCGTACCCTGACACAACGGCACAAATCGCCGAAACAAGATCGTTGACTCACAGCAGTCAATAACGATCGAGTTTTCGACTACAGAACTCTTGACGTGCGCGTGAGCCCGGAGCAAGACTCCCGTCCATCGGTCGGCATTGTCGAACACCTACCGGCAATACGCGCTAGAGTGTGACAACGCCAAGGGCCGGCATCGCTCTCACCCCGAGAGCAGCTCGAACCTCCGGAGGGACCCGGGGTTCGGTCCCCTGGACGAAGGACAAAGGAGTCGCGGGTGTCCAGCTCCGACATCTTCATCGGTGAGACCATCGGTACCGCCGTACTCATCCTGCTCGGCGGTGGCGTGTGCGCCGCCGTCACGCTGAAGGCCTCCAAGGCCCGTAACGCCGGCTGGCTCGCCATCACCTTCGGGTGGGGCTTCGCCGTGCTGACGGCCGTCTACACCTCGGCGCCGCTCTCGGGCGCCCACCTCAACCCGGCCGTGACACTCGCGCTCGCGCTGAAGAAGGACGGCATCGACTGGAGTGACGTCCCGATCTACTGGGGCGGTCAGCTCCTCGGCGCCATGATCGGTGCCGCACTGGTGTGGGTGGCCTACTACGGCCAGTTCCACGCGCACCTGACCGACAAGGAGATCGTCGGCGCCCCGGGTGCGCAGGCCACGGCCACCAAGGCCGTCGAGGCGCAGGAGAAGGGCGCCGGCCCGGTCCTGGGCATCTTCTCCACCGGCCCCGAGGTCCGCGTCGCCTGGCAGAACGTCGCCACGGAGGTCATCGGCACGATCGTGCTGGTGCTGGCCGTCCTCACGCAGGGCCTGAACGGCGACGGCAAGGGCCTCGGCACCCTGGGCGCCCTGATCACCGCACTGGTCGTCGTCTCCATCGGTCTGTCCCTCGGCGGCCCGACCGGCTACGCGATCAACCCGGCCCGTGACCTCGGCCCGCGTATCGTGCACGCCCTCCTGCCCCTGCCCAACAAGGGCGGCTCCGACTGGAGCTACGCCTGGGTCCCGATCGTCGGTCCGCTGATCGGCGGCGCGATCGCCGCAGGCATCTACAACATCGCTTTCGCCTAGAACACCGAAGAGCCGCAGAGCGCAGCAGTCGTAGAGCAGTCGCAGCCAGCCCCTCACCCACGGATCCCCAGGAGCACACAGTGACCGACGCCCACACCGCCGGCCCCTTCATCGCCGCCATCGACCAGGGCACCACCTCCAGCCGCTGCATCGTCTTCGACCGGGACGGCCGGATCGTCTCGGTCGACCAGAAGGAGCACGAGCAGATCTTCCCGAAGCCGGGCTGGGTCGAGCACAACGCCAACGAGATCTGGACCAACGTCCAGGAGGTCGTCGCCGGAGCCATCCAGAAGGCCGGCATCACCCGCGACGACATCAAGGCCATCGGCATCACCAACCAGCGCGAGACCACGCTGCTGTGGGACAAGAACACCGGTGAGCCCGTCCACAACGCCATCGTCTGGCAGGACACCCGCACCGACGCCCTGTGCAAGGAGCTCGGCCGCAACGTCGGACAGGACCGCTTCCGCCGCGAGACGGGTCTCCCCCTCGCCTCCTACTTCGCCGGCCCGAAGGCCCGCTGGCTGCTCGACAACGTCGAGGGCCTGCGCGAGCGCGCCGAGCGCGGCGACATCCTCTTCGGCACCATGGACACCTGGGTCATCTGGAACCTGACCGGTGGTGTCGACGGCGGCAAGCACTACACCGACGTCACCAACGCCTCCCGCACCATGCTGATGAACCTCCACACCCTGGAGTGGGACGAGAAGATCGCCGAGTCCATCGGCGTGCCGCTGTCGATGCTCCCCGAGATCCGCTCCTCCGCCGAGGTCTACGGCGAGGTCACCGGCGGCAAGCTGGGCGACCTGCTCGGCGGCATCCCGGTCGCCTCGGCGCTCGGCGACCAGCAGGCGGCCCTGTTCGGGCAGACCTGTTTCGCCGAGGGCGAGGCCAAGTCGACGTACGGCACCGGCACCTTCATGCTGATGAACACCGGTGACAAGATCATCAACTCGTACTCGGGGCTGCTGACGACCGTCGGCTACCGCATCGGCGACGAGGCGCCGGTCTACGCCCTGGAGGGCTCGATCGCCGTCACCGGTTCGCTGGTGCAGTGGATGCGCGACCAGATGGGCCTGATCTCCACCGCCGCCGAGATCGAGACGCTCGCGCTCTCGGTCGAGGACAACGGCGGCGCGTACTTCGTGCCCGCCTTCTCCGGACTCTTCGCCCCCTACTGGCGCCCGGACGCCCGCGGTGTGATCGCCGGCCTCACCCGGTACGTCACCAAGGCGCACATCGCGCGCGCCGTCCTGGAGGCCACCGCCTGGCAGACCCGTGAGATCAGTGACGCCATGACCAAGGACTCCGGTGTCGAACTCGCGGCCCTCAAGGTCGACGGCGGCATGACCTCCAACAACCTGTTGATGCAGACGCTCTCGGACTTCCTCGACGCCCCCGTGGTGCGCCCGATGGTCGCCGAGACCACCTGCCTCGGCGCCGCCTACGCCGCCGGTCTCGCCGTCGGCTTCTGGACCAGCACCGGCGACCTGCGCGCCAACTGGCGCCGGGCCGCCGAGTGGACCCCCAACATGGCCGCGGAGAAGCGCGACCGTGAGTACAAGAGCTGGCTCAAGGCCGTCGAGCGGACCATGGGCTGGCTCGAGGACGACGAGAGCTGAGCACCACCCTCAACAGCTCTGACGAGGAGTAAGAACCCCACCATGACCAGTCAGTCCACCCTGCAGTCCGTGCCTGCCCTCGGTACGCACCCGGCCTCCGGCTCCCACCCGAGCCGCGCCGAGACCCGGGAGCAGCTCTCCAAGGCGTCGTACGACCTTCTCGTGATCGGCGGCGGCATCCTGGGCATCTCCACCGCCTGGCACGCCGCGCAGTCCGGCCTCAGGGTGGCTCTGGTCGACGCCGGCGACTTCGCCGGCGCCACCTCCTCCGCCTCCTCCAAGCTGCTCCACGGCGGTCTGCGCTACCTGCAGACCGGCGCGGTGAAGCTGGTGGCGGAGAACCACTTCGAGCGCCGTGCGGTCTCCCGCCAGGTGGCCCCCCACCTGGCGAACCCGCTCACCTTCTACCTCCCCGTGTACAAGGGCGGGCCGCACGGCGCCGCGAAGCTCGGGGCGGGCGTCTTCGCCTACTCCGCGCTCTCGGCGTTCGGTGACGGCGTCGGCCACCTCCTGTCCCCCGCCAGGGCGGCGCAGGACGTGCCCGAGCTGCGCACCGACAACCTCAAGGCCGTGGCCGTGTACGGCGACGACCAGATGAACGACGCGCGCATGGCGCTGATGACGGTCCGCGCGGCCGTCGAGGCGGGCGCGGTCGTGCTCAACCACGCCGAGGTGACCGGTCTCCGCTTCACCAGGGGCCGGGTGACCGGCGCGGACCTGCGCGACCGGCAGTCCGGCGACGAGTTCGGCGTCAACGCCCGCCTCGTGCTGAACGCGACCGGACCGTGGGTCGACCACCTGCGCAGGATGGAGGACCCGAACGCGGCGCCCTCCATCCGCCTGTCCAAGGGCGCCCACCTGGTCCTGAAGCGGACCTCGCCGTGGAAGGCCGCGCTCGCGACCCCCATCGACAAGTACCGGATCACCTTCGCGCTGCCCTGGGAGGACATGCTCCTGCTCGGCACCACGGACGAGGAGTTCGAGGGCGACCCGGCGGACGTCACGGTCACCGAGAAGGACACGGCCCAGATACTCGACGAGGCCGCGTTCTCGGTCCGCGACCAGCAGCTCTCCCGTGATCTGATCACGTACGCCTTCGCGGGCCTGCGGGTGCTGCCGGGCGGTCCCGGTGACACCGCCAAGGCCAAGCGCGAGACGGTCGTGACCGAGGGCAGGGGCGGCATGCTGTCCGTCGCGGGCGGCAAGTGGACGACCTTCCGGCACATCGGCCGTACGGTCATGCAGAAGCTGGAGGCGCTGCCGGGCGCCCCGCTCGGTGACGACTACGAACCCGTCTCCGCCCTGCCGAAGCGGCTCCCGCTTCCCGGCGTCGCCAACCCGCGCGCGGTCGCGCACCGCCTGCTGGTGGACAACCCGGCGCCCGGTCCGCGCATGGCCGCCGACACCGCCAAGCACCTGGCGACCCACTACGGCTCCCTCGCCTTCGACATCGCCCGCCTCGCCAACGAGAACCCGGAGCTGGGCGAGCGGGTGCACCCGGACGCCCCGGAGATCTGGGCGCAGGTCGTGTACGCCCGGGACAACGAGTGGGCGGAGACGCCGGACGACGTGCTGCGCCGCCGCACCACGCTGACGATCCGGGGTCTGGCCACGGACGAGGTCCGGGCGAAGGTCCAGGACCTGCTCGACAAGAAGTAGCCCCGGGCCCGGTCCCTCCCCTCCCCGACCGGGACCGGCGTTCCGAGAACGGCCCCTCGACTCCCCCGTGGGGCCGGCCGGTGGAAGGGGGCGGCTCCCCGCCGACGGAGCCGCCCCCTTTCGCGTGCCGTGCGGTGCGCGGGCCCGCGCGGAAAGGGGCGGTGCCGGGCAGCCCCATAATGTGCTCAGACATCCGACGTCTCAGCGCACCGCGGGGCGAGAAGGAGGCCGGACATGGCTGTCACCGACGAGGCGATCGAGAAGATCAAGGGCATGATCGTCTCCGGCTCGCTGCGCCCCGGCGACCGGCTCCCCAAGGAGAGCGAGCTCGCCTCCGAGCTGGGGCTGTCCCGCAACTCGCTGCGCGAGGCCGTGCGGGCGCTGTCGCTGATCCGCATCCTGGACGTACGGCAGGGCGACGGCACCTACGTGACCAGTCTGGACCCGCAACTCCTGCTGGAGGCGCTGAGCTTCGTCGTGGACTTCCACCGCGACGACACGGTCCTGGAGTTCCTGGCGGTGCGCCGCATCCTGGAACCGGCCGCCACCGCGATGGCCGCCGCCCGGATCAGCGAGCAGCAACTGGACGCGCTGAGCGCCCAGTTGGACAAGCTCGGCGACAGCCCGTCGGTGGAGGAACTGGTCGCCTGCGATCTCGACTTCCACCGCGGGATCGTGCAGAGCTCCGGCAACTCCGTGCTCTGCTCCCTCCTGGACGGCCTGTCCGGACCCACCACCCGGGCCCGGATCTGGCGCGGCCTGACCCAGGAGGACGCGGTCAGCCGCACCCTGCACGAGCACCGCGCGATCCTGGCCGCGCTGCGGGACCGGGACGGCGAGGCGGCCCGCTCCTGGGCCACGGTGCACATCGCGAGCGTCGAGCAGTGGCTGCGCTCCACGCTGTGAGCCACTCGGGCCCGGGTCGCCCGGACCGGCATCCGGGTGTGGGCGCGCTCCCGGTGAGGGCCCCGACGATCTCCCTGTGGCCGCCGTGCGAGGAGGTGAAACGGTGTGGCCGGGTGGACATCGGAGCTCTTCCGGACCGGGGCGGGCACGGCGTCCGGTACGAGGGGTTGGGCGGCGGTGTGCGCGAGGCGGGGGTGTTCGGGGGTGGCGAACGGGGCAGTGATCGTTCACTCCCCCGTGCAAGGGGGCTGCGGGCGCCCCCGCCGGACGCCGTAAGGTTGGTGCGTTAGGCGAGGGCACGTCGGAAGGAGGCGCTGGGTGATCGAGCTCGAGGGGGTTCCCGAGCTGATCGACCCGGTCATGGTGGCCGCGTTCGAGGGCTGGAACGACGCCGGCGACGCCGCCTCCACCGCGGTCGCGCATCTGGACAAGGAGTGGAAGGGCGAGGTGTTCGCGGCGCTGGACGCCGAGGACTACTACGACTTCCAGGTCAACCGCCCCACGGTGTGGCTGGACGGCGGAGTGCGCAAGATCACGTGGCCGACGACAAGGTTGTCCGTGGTCCGCGTCGGCGGTGAGAAGCCGCGCGATCTCGTGCTGGTCCGCGGAATCGAACCGTCGATGCGATGGCGCTCGTTCTGCAACGAGTTGCTGGGCTTCGCGCACGAACTGGGCGTGGAACTGGTGGTGATCCTGGGCGCGCTGCTCGGTGACACCCCGCACACCCGTCCGGTGCCGATCAGCGGGACCACGTCCGATCCGGACCTGGCCCGGCGGATGGACCTGGAGGAGACCAAGTACGAGGGTCCCACCGGGATCGTCGGCATCCTCCAGGAGGCCTGCACGCACGCGGGCGTGCCCGCGGTGTCGCTGTGGGCGGCCGTACCGCACTACGTGTCGCAGCCGCCGAACCCGAAGGCGACGCTGGCCCTCCTGAACCGTCTGGAGGACCTGATCGACGTGCGGATCCCGCTGGGCGAACTGGCCGAGGACGCGCGGGCCTGGCAGGTGGGCGTGGACCAACTGGCCGCCGAGGACAGCGAGGTCGCGGAGTACGTCCAGACGCTGGAGGAGGCCCGGGACACCGCGGAGCTGCCGGAGGCCTCGGGCGAGGCGATCGCCCGGGAGTTCGAGCGGTACCTGCGGCGCCGGGACGGCGGCCAGCCGGGTCAGCCGGGCGGGCACGCGACCGCGGACGGAAGCGACAGTTCGGCCTATCTGCGGGACGGCCCCGGCGGTCGTGCGAAGCCGTCCAGGCCGCCGCGGCCGGAGGCGGAGAGCGGGCCGGAGCGGGAGCCGGGGACGGACGACGAGGACTCGTCGCCGGAGGACTGAGCGGAGGAGGGCGGTGCGCACGCACCGCCCTCTCCGGTCTCTCAGACCTGGTCCACCGCCACCGCGTCGTACTCGGTGGCGGGCGTGGGTTCCACGTCGAAGCGCGCGTTGGGCAGGTAGAGCCTCTTCCCCCAGGCGGCGACCGTCGTGGGGATGCGGAAGCGCGGGTCGGTGATGCGGGCGATCGCGGTGCCGCGGGTGCCGGAGTCGTTCAGCCGGAACACGTCGATCGCGTTCTGCTGCTGCTGAACGGCGTAGAGGATCCGCCCGAGCAGCAACAGCCCGTCGCCGTTGGGGAGTTTCGCACCGCCCAGGTCGACGGCCCGGGCGGCGCCGGTGCGCGGGTCGACCCGCATGAGGCCGCCGCCGTTCGCGTAGCCGTTCACCACGAGCAGGGCGCGGCCGTCGGGGGTGCGCTCGATGCCGTTGGCGGTGAAGTCGGGCCCCTGCTGCCAGTCCCCGGTCAGCGGTACGGTCGTCACCGCGCCCTTGGCGAGCCTGTAGAGCACCGGCTTGAAGGAGTCGGTGAACCAGGCGGCGCCCGGGGTGAGGATCACGTCGTTCACGAAGGTGCCGCCGGTGGCGTACACGTGCTCGGTCTCGCCGGAGCGGGCGTCGACGGTCCGGATCTCGCCGCTGTCACCGCCCGCGAGGAAGAGTCTGCGGCCGTGCCGGTCGATCTTCAGGCCGACGGTGGGGCGCCCGGAGCCCCGTGCGACGACCTTGCCGCGGCCGGTGGCCAGGCTCGCCCGGTAGATGTCGCCGTCGGCGAGCGAGCCGAACCAGGCGTGGGGCGTGGTGCCGATGGTGATGCCCTCGGGCTGGAAGCCGTCGGGCAGCGGGAACTGCGCGGGCCACGCGGTGTGCCGGGTTCCGGCCGCGTGCGCGGTGCCGCCGAGCAGGGCGGCTCCGGTCAGCGCGGCGGTCGTGGTCAGGAGGGTGCGACGTGCGAAGGAACGGTCTGCGGGTGCCACGGTGCGTCCTTCCGCAAGGGGGCCGGCGTACGGCCGGCCGTACGGTCAAGCGACGCTCCCACCCCATCACATGACGGCCGTCTCCACAGCCGTCGGCCGAATTGTGCCGTGACGCCGGTTCCCTGACAGCCCGGAAGGGGGGCGATTCCACCGCTCGGTGACAACGCCCCCCTTCCGTACGTCCTTCTAGAGGGCCACGCCGAGCAGCGCGTCCACCGCGCGGGTCACCACACCGGGCGCGCCCATGTCGGTACCCCCCTGCTCCTCCTGGAGGGCGGCCCAGCGGTCGACGGCGGCCAGCGCGGCGGGCGCGTCGAGGTCGTTCGCGAGGGCCTCGCGGATCTCCTCGACGAGCGCTTCGGCGGCCGGTCCGTCGGGCCGGGAGACGGCGGCACGCCAGCGGCCCAGCCGGTCCACGGCGTCCCGGAGGACCTGGTCGGTCCACTCCCAGTCCGCCCGGTAGTGGTGGGCGAGCAGCGCCAGCCGGATGGCCGCGGGGTCCACGCCGTCGCGCCGCAGGCGGGACACGAAGACCAGGTTGCCCTTGGACTTGGACATCTTCTCGCCGTCCAGGGCGACCATGCCGGCGTGGACGTACGCCTTGGCCATGGGGAACTCGCCGGTCAGCACCTGGGCGTGGGAGGCGCCCATCTCGTGGTGCGGGAAGGCGAGGTCGGAGCCGCCGCCCTGGACGTCGAAGGTCATGCCGAGGTGGTCCAGGGCGATGGCCACGCACTCGATGTGCCAGCCGGGGCGTCCCGCACCGAGCGAGGCGCCGTCCCAGCTCGGTTCGCCCTCGCGGGCGGCCATCCACAGCATCGGGTCGAGGGGGTTCTTCTTGCCCGGGCGGTCCGGGTCGCCGCCGCGCTCGGCGGACAGCAGCCGCATGGCGGCCGCGTCGAGGTTCGAGACCTTGCCGAAGTTCGGGTCGGACTCGACGGAGAAGTAGACGTCCCCTTCGAGTTCGTAGGCGGCACCGGCGTCCCGCAGCCGCTCGACGAGGGGCACGATCCCGGGTATCGCCTCGACCGCGCCGATGTAGTGCTGCGGCGGCAGCATGCGCAGGGCGGTCATGTCCTCGCGGAAGAGGGCCGTCTCCTTCTCGGCGAGGGCGGCCCAGTCGAGGCTGTCCCGCTCGGCGCGCTCCAGGAGCGGGTCGTCGATGTCGGTGACGTTCTGGACGTAGTGAACCTGACGCTTCGTGTCGAGCCACACGCGCTGCACGAGGTCGAACGCGTTGTAGGTCGCCGCGTGCCCCATGTGGGTGGCGTCGTACGGCGTGATGCCGCAGACGTAGAGACGAGCGACGGGACCGGGGTCGAGGGAGACCAAGCCACCGGTCGCGGTGTCGTGGATCCTCAGGTCGCGGCCCTGACCAGGCAGGGCGGGGACCTCGGAAGCGGGCCAGGCATGCATGTCATGAGCCTAACCGGACGGATGTTCCGTATACGAACCGGACCGGGCCGGATGGCCGGTAAGGCCTTCTTGCGCGGTACCGCCCCCTGTGCAGTGCCCCCTGTGCGGTGTCCCGTCAGACGGGCGGCCAGGGAATGGCCGGCCACTCGCCGCTCGGCTCGGGGTGCTTCCCGGAGTCCAGCAGCGCGTCGACACGCGCGCGTGTGGCGTCGATCTCGGCGGGGGTGATCAGGGTGGCGAGCCGCGCGGCCAGCTCGCCCGCAAGGGCCTCCCTGAGGCCCTTCAGCACGTCGACCGCCTCACCCGTCAGGGGCTCCCCCGCCCAGCCCCACAGCAGGGTCCGCAGCTTGTTCTCGACGTTGAAGGTCACGCCGTGGTCGATGCCGTAGAGACGGCCGCCCTCGGCGGGCAGCAGGTGGCCGCCCTTGCGGTCCGCGTTGTTGATCACCGCGTCCAGGACGGCGAGCCTGCGCAGCCGCTCGTCGTCGGCGTGCACCAGCAGCGCGGTCCGGCCCTCGCCGACCTCGGCGAGACCGATGGCCTTCCAGCCCGGCTCGGGCTCCTCGCCGTCGACCAGGGCGAGCAGCTCACTGCCGGGCGCCCCCTCGATCCAGAGCTGGCACATGCCCTCGCCGAAGGGCCCGTCGCGCAGCACGGTGGGCGGCACCAGGCCCCAGCCGGTCGCCTCGGACACCTCGTACGCGGCGACCTCGCGCTGGGCGAGGGTGCCGTCCGGGAAGTCCCACAGGGGCCGCTCGCCGCGGACCGGCTTGTAGACGCAGAAGGCCTCCTGGCCCTCGTACGCGACGGAGCAGTGCAGCACCGCGTTGGAGGCGTCCCGGATCTGCCCGCGTACCGTCAGCTCGCCCCGGGCGAGCAGCTCTGCCGTGGTCACGCTCCGCGGCGGTATCCGTTCTGGCGCGGACATACGTGTCCTTCCGGGTCGAGCGGGAGGCTGCACAGCGGGCACGGCGGCCGCCCCGCGTTGACGACGTCCAGGGCGCGCTTGGCAAAGGCCCTGGCCTGCGCGCCGGTGAGGCGGACCCGCAGCATCGGGGGTCCGTTCTCCTCGTCCTGGAGGAGTCTCTCCTCGGCCTCGGCGAGGTCCTCCTCGGAGTCGGCCTCCAGCTCCACGAGGGCCTGCGCCTCGACGATCATGCGCTGCTCCTCGCCGTCCCAGGCGAGGGCCATGGTACCGACCCGGAACTCCTCCTCGACGGGGGTGTCGAGGGGCGCCATGTCGGCGATCTCGGTGGGCGGCACGGCGGGCACGGAGGCGCTGCCGCCGCTGCGGCGCACGACCTCGTCGAGGAGTTCGTCCATCCGCTCGGCCAGGGCGGCCACCTGCGTCTTCTCCAGGGCCACGCTGGTCACCCGGGGGCCGGCCGTGGCCTGGAGGAAGAACGTACGGCGTCCGGGCAGTCCGACCGTGCCGGCCACGAAGCGGTCCGGCGGGTCATAGAGGAACACCTGACGGGACACGTCCTGTCTCCATTGGATTCGTGAGTACGGGAACGACGGGGAACGAGGGGGACGTCCATGCGTGAACGCGCTTGTGTGAACCGCTTCACCCTACTGCGCCCGACGATCACGGTGCGCCCGCACCACCACCGACCGGGGCGTCACCGCTCGCGGCCTCCTCGCGCGGCACCAGGGACGCGAAGTCACCGGTGTCGCCGAGGCGGACGAGAAACGGCCGCAGACGTGTGTAACGGATGACGGTGATGGAACACGGTTCGACGGAGATCCTCTGGAAGAGGTCGAGATGAAGTCCGAGTGCGTCGGCGACGAGCGACTTGATGATGTCGCCGTGCGAGCACATCAGATAGACGGCGTCGGCTCCGTGATCGCGCTCCACGCGCGCGTTCCACTCGCGTACGGCCTCCGCCGCGCGCGTCTGCATCGCGCGCATGGACTCGCCGCCGGGGAACGCGGCCGCGGAGGGGTGCGCCTGGACGACCTCCATGAGCGGCTCGTCCATGAGCTCGGCGAGCTTGCGGCCGGACCAGTCGCCGTAGTGGCACTCCCCGATCCGCTCCTCGGTGTGGGCGGGGAGGCCGGGGCGGGCGTCGAGCAGCGGCTGGATCGTCTCCTGGCAGCGTTGCAGGGGGCTGGCGACGACCTCGGAGATCGGCACCCCTTCGAGCCGTCCGGGCAGCGAGGCGGCCTGCGCGGCGCCGCGCTCGTCCAGGGCGACTCCGGGCGTCCACCCGGCGAGCAGTCCCTCGGTGTTCGCGGTGGAGCGTCCGTGCCTGACAAGGATCAACGTGGGCATGCGGCCAGGGTAGGCGTACGCCGGACCGCGGCGTCCTGCGAGCGAAGGGAGAATACGCTCCGTGATCGTTGACTGTGCCATCTACCGGGAGGGGCAGCGCTCGGAGGGCCCCGAGGACCTGTCGGACGCGCTGGATCAGGCGCGGCAGGCGGGCGGGTTCGTCTGGATCGGGCTGCACGAGCCGTCGGAGAAGGAGTTCGAGCTGGTCACCAAGGAGTTCGGACTGCATCCGCTGGCGGTGGAGGACGCCCTCAAGGCGCATCAGCGGCCCAAGCTGGAGGTGTACGACGACTCGCTCTTCGTGGTCCTCAAGCCCGTCGTGTACGAACCGGACAGCGACACCGTGTCCACCGGCGAGGTCATGCTCTTCCTCGGCGACGGCTTCGTGGTGACGGTCCGTCATGGCGTGGGGTCGCCGCTGAAGGCCGTGCGGGATCGCCTGGAGCAGGAGCCGAAGCTGCTCGGCAAGGGGCCCACCTCGGTGCTGTACGCGGTGGCCGACGCGGTCGTGGACCACTACCTGGAGGTGGCGACGGAGCTCGGGACCGACCTGGAGGAGCTGGAGGCGGAGGTGTTCTCGCCGGACGGCGGCGGCTCCCGCAACACCGCTTCGCGCATCTACACCTTCAAGCGGCAGATCCTGGAGTTCCGCCGGGCGACCGTCCCGCTGTCGATGCCGCTGACCCGGCTCGCGGGCGTGGGGGCGTACGGCGGGACGGTGCCGTTCGTGAACGACAAGGCGCGGCCCTTCTTCCGGGACGTCAACGACCATCTCGCGCGCGTGAACGAGTCGGTGGAGGGCCTGGACCGGCTGGTGTCGGACGTGCTGTCGGCGCATCTCGCGCAGATGAGCGTCCGGCAGAACGACGACATGCGGAAGATCTCCGCGTGGGCGGCCATGGCGGCGATCCCCACGATGATCGCGGGGATCTACGGCATGAACTTCGAGCACATGCCCGAGCTGCACTGGGTGTGGGCGTATCCGGCGGTGATCGCGTTGATGGCCGTGCTGGAAGTGCTGCTGTACCGGACGTTCAAGCGCCGGGGTTGGTTGTAGCGGGCGCTCCTCAGGCGAACTCGGGGGCGGAGGTGGCGGGTCCGCCGAGGGCGTTGCGGCGCTCCGGCGGCTTCAGGGAGACCATGCGGCGCCAGCCCGCGGCGCGTTCGTAGGCGTAGACGGCGTGGATGCCCGCGGCGAGGACGGCGGCCTTCGCGCGGGACCAGCCGAGGATGCGGCCCATGTGGGCCATCACCGCGAGGCTGACGTCCCGGTAGACGCGGATCTCGGCCAGCGCGCACTCCCTGAGCGTGCGCTGGATGGCGCGGCCGTGGCCGGCGTGGGCGAAGCGCAGCAGTTCCTCGTGGCAGTAGGCGAGGTGGTTGTCCTCGTCGGCCGAGATCATCTTCACCGCGCGGCCCAGTTCGGGGTGGTCGGCGAAGTGCTTGCGCAGCAGCTCCATCTGCTCGGAGGCGCGCTGCTCGGTGACCCGGCTGTGCGCGAGGTAGGTGACGATGTCGTGCACGGTCAGCGGCTCGTCGCTCTTCAGCTTCTCGTGGGCGAGACCGATGCCGTGCTGCTCCAGGAGCATCGTGTAGTCCGTCTCCGGCGGGACGGGGACGGGTTCGAGGGCGCGCTTCTTCAGCAGGGCGTTGAAGATCCGCCCATGCTTGTCCTCGTCGGCGCCATGGCGGGTGATCTTGGGGGCGAGTGCGCGTTCGCTCGGCGGTACCAGGGCGGCGATGCGGGCGTTCTCCCAGCCGCCCTGCGACTCCCCGCTGGCGGCGATGGAGCAGAACAGCCGGAAGGACTCGTCGTGGTCGAGGATCTCCTGGAACAGACTCTTGGCCGAAAGCATCGTGGGGCACCTCTCTGCGGGATCCGCGGCAATCCGCAAAGAACGAGTCAAATGCGGCGCGAGGGGTGCTGCAACAGCAGTGGCGGAGAACTCCGCCAAAAGGAGGACCACCGGGGTCACCAGAGGGGCGTAACCGCGCGGGCGTGGGCGCGTTGAATCACGGTGACGGCCGTGGCGGGGAAGACCCCCGAGCCCCCACCACGGCCGTAGAGCTTCCGGAGGGCGGTCAGGCGAGACCGGCACGCTCCAGGGCCTCGGTGCCGGCGCGGAGTGAGGCCAGGCGCTCGTCGAGGGTGAAGCCCGCGGGGGCCAGGGTCAGGGTGGTGACGCCGGCCGCCGCGTACTCCTTCATGCGGTCCGCGATGCGGTCCACGGAGCCGAGCAGGGTCGTCTTGTCGATGAGGTCGTGCGGGACGGCGGCCGCGGCGCCGTCCTTGTCGCCGGACAGGTACTTGTCCTGGATCTCGGCGGCCGCCGCCTCGAACCCCATGCGCTGGGCGAGCTGGTTGTAGAAGTTCTGCTTGCGGCTGCCCATGCCGCCCACGTACAGCGCGGTGTAGGGGCGGAAGGTGTCGGCGAGGCTGCTGACGTCCTTGTCCTCGCCGAGCGCGAGCGGCAGGGTCGGGCAGACGTCGAACCCGTCGAGGGTCTTGCCGGCCTTCTCGCGGCCCGCCCGCAGGTACCGGATCGCGGTGTCCTCCAGGTGCTCGGCGGAGGGGAAGATCAGCAGGGCGCCGTCGGCGATCTCGCCGGTCTGCTCCAGGTTCTTCGGGCCGATCGCGGCGATGTACAGCGGGATGTGCTCGCGCTCGGGGTGCACGGTCAGCTTGATCGGCTTGCCGGGGCCGCCAGGCAGCGGCAGCGTCCAGTGCTGTCCCTCGTAGGACAGGCGCTCGCGCGACATGGCCTTGCGCACGATCTCGACGTACTCACGCGTGCGTGCCAGCGGCTTGTCGAACTTGACGCCGTACCAGCCCTCGGAGACCTGCGGTCCCGAGACACCGAGGCCGAGACGGAAGCGGCCGCCGGAGAGGGAGTCGAGAGTGGCGGCGGTCATCGCGGTCATCGCCGGCTGCCGGGCCGGGATCTGGAAGATGGCCGAGCCCACGTCGATGCGCTCGGTCTGGGCGGCGACCCAGGTGAGCACGGTGGCCGCGTCCGAGCCGTAGGCCTCGGCGGCCCAGCAGACGGCGTATCCGAGCCGGTCGGCCTCCTGGGCGACGGCGAGATTGTCCGCGTCCATTCCGGCACCCCAGTAGCCGAGGTTGATCCCGAGCTGCATGGCCGATTCCCCTTACCGATCAGTAACGTCCTTGTCGGCAGACCTTAGCGCGGCGGAGCCGTCCCGGGCAGGCCGCGGCCCCTGCCGTGAACGGGCCTCGAATACCGCGCACCTGTCTGAATCCGTTGTCCACAGGCCCCCACGCGACAGGTTCTGGCCAGTAATCTCGGCGTCCATGGAGCAGAGGCATCTCGGCCGTACCGGCCTGCGCGTGTCCCGCATCGGGCTCGGCACCCTCACCTGGGGCAGGGACACCGACGAGCACGACGCGGCGGACCTCCTGAAAACGTTCTGGGAGGCAGGCGGGACGCTGGTCGACACGGCGGACGTGTACGGCGACGGGGAGGCCGAGTACCTCCTCGGCCGCCTCATAGAGGGCCTGGTCCCGCGCCGGGACCTCGTCATCTCCACGAAGGCGGGCAGCGTCCCCGACCCGGACGTCCGCGTCGACGCCTCGCGTGGCCACCTGCTCTCCGCGCTGGACGACTCACTGGCCCGCCTCGGCACGGACTACGTCGACGTGTGGCACATCCACTCCTACGACCCCCACACCCCGCTGGAGGAGACGCTCCAGGCCCTCGACCTGGCCGTCAGCAGCGGCCGCGCCCGCTACGCCGGGGTCTCCAACTTCTGCGGCTGGCAGCTCGCCAAGGCGGGGACCTGGCAGTTGGCCGCGCCCGGGACGCGCACCCGCCTGGCCGCCACCCAGCTCGAGTACTCGCTGCTCCAGCGCGGGGTCGAGCGGGAGGTGCTGCCGGCCGCGCTCGACCTGGGCATCGGACTGCTGCCCTCCTCGCCCCTCGGCCGCGGTGTCCTGACGGGCAAGTACCGCAACTCCACGCCGGCCGACTCCCGGGGCGCCTCGGAGCATCTGGCGCCGTTCGTCGCGCCGTACCTCGACGACACCGCGAGCCACATCGTGGACGCGGTGACCACGGCGGCCGACGGGCTCGCGGTGACCCCGCTCCAGGTGGCCCTCGCATGGGTGCGGGACCGGCCGGGGGTGACCGCGCCGATCGTCGGCGCGCGCAACTCGCAGCAGCTCACGGCGGCATTGTCAGTGGAGGCCCTTAGTCTTCCTGACGAGATCTGCCGGGCGCTCGACGATGTGTCGGCGCCCGTGCACCGCTATCCCGATCACGACTGGAGCACGCTGTGAGCACGGAGCCGGAGCCCACGGAGAAGACCGAGCCGGGCACGCGGAGCGCCGCGCCGGAGCCGGAGGGCACGGAGGAGACGCCGGCGCAGGAGGCGGACGGCGCCGAGGGCGACGAGGCGGTCACGGGCGAGTCGGCCGGGAGCGAGGCAGGTGACCCCGAGGGCGGCGACGCGGAGAAGGCCCGGTTGTCGGAGGCCGAGGCCGAGTTGGCGGCGCAGCGGATCGAGCGGGAGCGGATCGCCCGGCGCAAGGCCGAGAAGCAGGGACCGATCGAGAGCGGGACCAAGCTCAGCGGCAAGGCGGCCGATCTCCTCGCCGCCGTACGGGCGGTGGAGAGCGGGGCGAAGCCCGTGGCCGCCGTCTTCAGCGAGCCCGAGTCCCCGCGTCGGCCCGCCCAGGAGGCGGCACGGCCCCGGCCGGTGTCGGCGGAGGCAGCCGGCGTCGGTGTCGGTGTCGGCGGTGCGGCCGGTGCCGTCGGCGCGCCCGTGCCGGAGACCGTGGAAGCCGTACGGCTGGTGCTGGCCGGGGGCGGCGCACCGGAGGCCCTCGCGGCGCAGGTCGCCGCCGTCCTCGGGGACGGGGCCGAAGACGAGCTGCGGGCCGACCCCTGGCAGTTGCTGCGGGTCGCGGGCGTACGCCCCGAGCAGGCCGACGGGTTCGCGCGGGCGCTGCTCGGCGCGGAGTGCGCGCCGGACGACGAGCGGCGTGGACGGGCGGTCACCGTCTGGCTCCTGGAGCAGGCGGCCCTCGCCGGGCACACCGCGCTGGAGATGCCGGCGCTCACCGCAGCGCTGGCCCAGCGGGGCGTGCCGGACGCCGACGCGGCCGTGCAGAGCACCCTCGCCGAGGCCGAGGCACTCGTCTTCCAGGACGCCCTGGACCCGGCGGCCCCGGAGCCGGCGGAGGACGACGAGGAGGAGGGCGCGGAGCGGCCGGTGCGGATCCTGGTGGGTCTGGAGCGGTACGCCCTCGCGGAGGAGAGCCTCGCCGACGGACTGGCCCGGCTGATCAACTCGGTGCCCAAGGAGGACGGTTCGGCCGAGGGCTGGGAGCGTGCCGCGGCGGCGGCCGAGGGGTCGGCCGCCGAGCTGATCCGTGCGGTCGCGGCGGGCGGTCTGGTCCTGCACACCGGCGGCGAGGCGTCCCTCGCGGAACCGGCGGCGCTGCTGGCGGCGGCGCGAGGGCTGGGACTGCGGGCGTGGGCGGCCGTGCACAGCCCGCTGGGCCGCGACCGCTTCGGCGCCCTGCTGGAGGCCGGCCGGCCCGCCGCCAGCCGGCCCGCCACCGATCAGCCCGTCACCACCGATCGGCCCGTCACCACCGATCGTCCAATCGCCACCGTCGCCGGGCTGCTCTCCGGTGCCGAGGGGCCCGGGCGGGATGCCGACGGGGCGTTCGACCTCGACCTGCTCGTCGTGCTCGACGCGCCTCAGCTCGACGTGGAGACGGCGGCGCTGCTCGTGGAGTCCCTGCCGGACGGGGCGCGGCTGGTGCTGGCCGGTGACCCGGCGGTGCTGTGGTCGGCCGGGCCCGGGCGGGTGTTCGCGGATCTCCTCGCCGCGCGGATCTGTCCGCAGATCGCCTCGCGCAGGCCGGACCCCGGCCCCCTCGGCGAACTGGTCTCGGGGATCGGCATCGGGGAGCTGAACCAGGTCGAGGCCCCCGGCAAGGAGGTCGTGATCGTGCCGGTGCGGGACGCCGGCGAGGCCGTGCACCGGACCGTGCAGTTGGTCGCGGACTCGGTGCCGCGGGCGATCGGGGTCCCCGCCGAGGAGACTCAGGTGATCACCCCGGGACACGGCGGCGCGGCCGGCACCCGCGTCCTCAACGCGGCTCTGAAGGAGCGCCTGAACCCCGGCCCCGGCCGCTTCGGCGGGTTCGACCCCGGTGACCGCGTCGCCTACTCCCCCGTACCGGGCCGTACGCTCCCGGGCCAGGTGGTGGGGGCCGACGCCGACGGGCTGCGCCTGATCTGCTCCGGGGAGCCCGTCGTCGTACCGAAGGAGCGGGTGGAGCAGTCCGTGCGGCACGGCTGGGCGCTGACCGCGCACCAGGCGGTGGGCGGCCGCTGGCCCGCGGCGGTCGTGGTCCTGCCCGGGGACGCGGCGCAGGCCCTCAGCCGGCCCTGGGTCTACACGGCGTTCGGCCGGGCGGACCGGCACCTGTCCGTGGTGCACGGCGTGGAACAGGCCCTTGCGCGCGCGGTCGCCGAGATCCCCGCCAAGCCCCGGACCACCCGGCTGCCCACGCTCCTCAGGACCCAGTCACCGACGACGGGCTGACCGGAAAAGGAGCGCGGCCCCGGAGACGGTGTCTCCGGGGCCGCGCTCCTTTTGTCTCAGGGCCGGTCCACGTCCAGCGGTTCCAGGTCCTCGTCACCGGAGTCGGGCCCGTCGGCGTCGTCGTCGAGCTCGTCGTCGAACATCGCGCTGACGTCGAACCGGCACACCACCCGCTCCACGTCGACCTGCTCGAACGGCGTTTCCAGCCACTCCCCCGGCTCGGCCGGTTCGTCCGCCGCGGTCACCCACAGCGTGGAGTCGCCCTCCTCCAGCCCGAACTCCTTGTGCCGGGAGGCGATCTCGTCGGGCTCGAACTCACCGAACAGCACCTCCAGCGCGCCGTGCACCGTGCCGGAGGCCTCCGTGCCGAGTCCCTCGTCGGCCGCCTCGACCCGCTGGGCCTGGGCCAGCAGCCGCTGCGGCTCCACCACGGCGTAGTCGCGCCGGATCAGCACGCTCAGCGCGTTCGGCTCCTCGGGGCCCGTGTACGGCGGGGCGTCCTCGGCGCCCGGGATCTCGAAGGGGGTGACCTCGTCGTAGCGGTCGTAGAGCAGCTCGTCGTACACCTCGGCGGCCGCGGCCAGTTCGTTGAAGGCCTCGTAGACGGCGGGGTCGTCCTCCCCCGACCTGCGTTCGACCGCGGCCAGGTGGCGGTCGAGCGCGGTCTTGACCGCCTCGGCGGCGGCACGTACCTCGGCAGCGGTGGGCTGCACAGCATCAGACATAGTGCAGACGCTATCCGTAGCGGGCCCCGGCCCGCACAATAGATGCGATGCCGGAATACGAATTTGTCGACGTGTACGTACCGCGCGGGGTCTCCCGCAAGGACGCCACGCGTCTGCTGACTGACCATGCCGAGTACGGACACTGGGAGTTGGACCGACTGAGCCTCATGCGCGACGGCAGCCGCAGGGTGCGGTTGCGCCGGCGGATCATCCGCCAGGTGCGTGCCACGTGGTGAGGCAGGACGAACGGAGCGGGCCCCGCCGAGGCGGGGCCCGCTCCGTTTCACGCGGCCGGTGCTAGGCCGAGGCCCGTGCCCTGCGGTAGAGGACCGCGCCCGCCAGCAGCGCTCCGGCGCCCACCGGGACGGCCAGCCCGATCGGCAGGTCGCTGCCGGTCTGCGCGAGCTGGGCGCTGCCCAGGGACTGGGCGACCGTCTGGGCGCCGGGGTGGTTGCCGCCGCGCGGGGTCTCGGGGCCCGCCGCGGGGGAACCGGGGTGGCCGGGTTCCACCGGGTTGCCGGGGTGGCCCGGGTTGCCGGGCTGCTCCGGGGTGCCGGGCTGCTCCGGGCCCGCGGGCGGGGTGTGCTGTCCGCTGCCGCCGGCGCAGTCGTTGCCCATGGCGGGGTTGCCGATGCCGATGACGTCGACGCTGTTGCCGCAGACGTTCACGGGGGCGTCGACCGGGACCTCGACGTGGTTGCCCGAGCCGACGCCGGGCGAGCCACCGGTGTGACCGCCGGCGTGCGAGCCGCCGGAGCCTCCCGAACCACCGGAGCCGCTGCCTCCGGAGCCGCCGTGTCCGCCGGGCCCGTGCCCTCCGTGTCCGCCTGAGTGACCGCCCGAGTGACCGCCGCCGTGGCTTCCGGAGCCGGGCGATCCGCTGCCGCCGCCCTGGTTGGCGCACTTGTTGCCCATCGCGGGGTTCAGGACCCCGACGACGTTCACGGTGTTGCCGCACGCGTTCACCGGCGCGTGCACCGGCGCGGACACCGTGTTGCCGGAGAGCACGCCCGGAGAGTTGGCGCTCGATCCGCTCGCGCCCGCGTCCGCGTGGGCGGCGCCTCCGGCGGCGGCGATCACTCCGGTCGCGGCCGCCACTGTCATCAGGCTCTTGCGGGTGACTTGTCGCATGTACCCAATCCCTGCTTTCGACCTTGTCTCGAAATTCCGCTGAATCGCGGATCTTTTTCTTTTCGAAAAGGCCGGTCGGCCCCGGAGCGCATGGCTTGCACTCCGGGGCCGACGGGCTCATCCCTGTTAACTAAGGGCGAGGCACAACGTCACTTGTTGATGCACGTGTTGCCGAAGGCGGGGTTCAGCAGGCCGATCACGGAGACCGTGTTGCCGCAGACGTTCACCGGGACGTGAACGGGAACCTGCACGACGTTGCCGGACAGCACACCCGGGGAGCCCACAGCAGCACCCTGCGCACCCGCATCGGCGACGGCAAGGCCCGCGCCCGCGAGAACCAGGCCACCAGTAGCAGCCGCAGCGGCGACGACCTTCTTGATCATTATTCCTCCTTGTTGGCAATGCGATCCCAAGCAGCGGATCACATGAGTTGTAACGAGGAGGGAGTAATGGGGATACGAGCTTATGAGCGCATTCACCCTTCCCGGCCGATCTCGTACGCGCGGCCGAATAAGCGCGTCAACATGCGTCAGCTCGCGTCGATGAACCGGTCGAGAACCCGCACGCCGAACTTCAGCCCGTCCACGGGCACCCGCTCGTCGACCCCGTGGAACATCCCGGCGAAGTCCAGCTCCGGGGGCAGCTTGAGCGGCGCGAAGCCGAAGCCGCGGATGCCGAGCTCGTCGAAGGACTTGGCGTCGGTGCCGCCGGAGAGCATGTAGGGGATCGCCTTGGCGGCCGGGTCCTCGGCGACCAGCGCGGACTGCATGGCGTCCACGAGCGCGCCGTCGAAGGTGGTCTCGACGGCCTTGTCGGCGTGCACGTCCTCGCGCCGGACCTTGGGACCGAGGATCTTGTCGAGGTCGGCGAGGAACTCCTCCTCGAAGCCGGGCAGGAAGCGCCCGTCGACGTGCGCGGTGGCCTCGCCCGGGATGACGTTGACCTTGTAGCCGGCGCCGAGCTGGGTGGGGTTGGCGGTGTTGCTGAGGGTCGCCCCGATGAGCTTGGCGATACCGCCGAGCCGGGCGAGCGTGCCCTCCATGTCCTCCGGGTCCAGCTCGGTGCCCAGCGCGTCGCCGAGTTCGTCGAGGAAGGCCCGGGTGGTCTTGGTGACCCGCACGGGGAACGTGTGCCGGCCGAGCCGCGCGACCGCCTCCGACAGCTCGGTGATGGCGTTGTCCCGGTGGATCATCGAGCCGTGCCCCGCGGTGCCGGCCACGGTCAGCTTCATCCAGTGCATGCCCTTCTCGGCCGTCTGGATCAGGTAGAGCCGCCGCTGCTCGTTCACCGTGAAGGAGAAGCCGCCCACCTCGCTGATCGCCTCGGTGACGCCCTCGAAGAGGTCCGGGTGGTGGTCGACGAGGTGCCGGGCGCCGTACGTGCCGCCCGCCTCCTCGTCGGCGAGGAACGCGAGGACGATGTCCCGGGGCGGCCTGCGGCCGCTGCGCAGCCGGTCGCGGACGACCGCCAGGGTCATCGCGTCCATGTCCTTCATGTCGACCGCGCCGCGTCCCCACACGCACCCGTCCGCGACCTCGCCGGAGAAGGGGTGGTGGGTCCAGTCCTGCGCGTTGGCCGGTACGACGTCGAGGTGGCCGTGGATCAGCAGGGCGGGCCGGGACGGGTCCTCGCCCGCGATCCGGGCCACCGTGGAGGCGCGGCCGGGGTGCGACTCGTAGATCTGCGGGTCGAGCCCCACCTCGGCGAGCTTCTCCGCGACCCACTCGGCCGCCTCGCGTTCGCCGGGTCCGGAGTGGTCGCCGTAGTTGCTGGTGTCGAAGCGGATCAGCTCGCGGCAGAGGTCCACGACCTCGTCCTCGCCGGTGACGCCCCTGGCCGTGTCCGTGTCGCTCACGCTGTTCCTCCCGCTGTCACTGCTGGTGGTTGCCCTCATCCTCTCTCCGCGCCCCGGTCCTCCCCAAGACCGGGCCCGGCCCGTCACACGCCGTTCACGCACCCCCGGGGCAGGGACGGGGGGTGATCGGGCCCCTTCGAAAGCCTGGTAATGTTTCCTTCGTCGCCGCGAGGGAAACCCCGCACGACAGACACCTTGTCCGGGTGGCGGAATGGCAGACGCGCTAGCTTGAGGTGCTAGTGCCCTTTATCGGGCGTGGGGGTTCAAGTCCCCCCTCGGACACCAGCCGAATCCCCTCGGCCGCTCAGGCGGCCGGGGGGATTCGTCGTGTGCGGCCCCTCGTTCGCTGTATGTGGGGCATCTCTCGCTCGCTGTGAAGATCACCAGGTCAAGGGCGCGCGGCGGCTCGGTCCCGTCCCCCGAACGGCCTTGGCGGGTCGCCGTTTCGAGGGCGCGAACCTAGCGTCGTACTAAAATTTCCGGCTTGTTACGAGCTGGACCCGGACAACCCCAGGCAGACCTGCGGGCCCGCCAGCGCCCCGGAGGCTCCGGGATCGAGACGCGAGGACCGATGGCAGCCATAGACGAGAGCAGCGCTCTCGGCCTGCTCGACGAAGAGCTCAGCGCAGAGATCCACGACCGGTTCGGTGACACCGCCCGTTTCTCCGGGGGCCCCGCCTCCTCCCCCCGCACCCTCGTCGACGTCCTCGACGCGTCCGTGCGGTCCTTCCCCGACGAGCTCGCCCTGGACGACGGCACGACCCGGCTCACCTACCGCGCGCTGGCCTCGGAGGTCGAGCGACTGCGCGGGCGGCTCGCCGCGGCCGGGGTGGGTCTCGGCGACCGGGTGGGCGTCCGGGTGCCGTCCGGCACCAACGACCTCTACGTCGCGATCCTCGCCGTGCTCGCCGCCGGTGCCGCCTACGTGCCCGTGGACGCCGAGGACCCCGACGAGCGGGCCGAGCTGGTGTTCGGGGAGGCCGCGGTGCGGGCCGTGATCGGTGCCGGGCACGAGTTGACCGTCAACGGCCGTGGTGAGGCCCCGGCCGTCCGGCCCGGCGCCGGGCACGACGCGTGGATCATCTTCACCTCCGGCTCCACCGGCAAGCCCAAGGGCGTCGCCGTCTCGCACCGCAGTGCCGCCGCCTTCGTGGACGCCGAGGCCGCGCTGTTCCTCACCGACGACCCCATCGGTCCCGGTGACAGGGTCATGGCGGGGCTGTCCGTCGCCTTCGACGCCTCGTGCGAGGAGATGTGGCTGGCGTGGCGGTACGGGGCCTGTCTGGTGCCGGTGCCGCGCTCCCAGGTCCGCAGCGGCGCCGATCTCGGTCCCTGGCTGGTCGAGCAGGAGATCACCGTGGTCTCCACGGTGCCGACGCTCGCCGCGCTGTGGGAGCCGGAGACCCTCAACGACGTACGGCTGCTGATCTTCGGCGGGGAGGCGTGTCCGCCCGAGCTGGCGCAGCGGCTGGTGACGGAGGGCCGGGAGGTGTGGAACACCTACGGGCCGACGGAAGCGACCGTGGTGGCCTGTGCCTCGCTGATGTCCGGCGAGGAGCCCATCCGGATCGGGCTGCCGCTGGACGGCTGGGAGCTGGCCGTCGTCGACGAGGCCGGGGAGCCCGTGCCGATGGGCGCCACCGGGCAGTTGGTGATCGGCGGGGTGGGTCTCGCCCGGTACCTGGACGCCGGGAAGGACGCGGAGAAGTACGCCCCGCTGGAGTCGCTGGGCTGGGAGCGGGCGTACCGCAGCGGTGACCTCGTGAAGGCGGAGCCCGAGGGGCTGGTGTTCCTCGGGCGGGCCGACGAGCAGATCAAGCTCGGCGGCCGGCGGATCGAGCTCGGGGAGGTCGACGCGGCCCTTCAGGCGCTGCCCGGGGTGGCGGGAGCGGCCGCCGCCGTCCGCACCGCCCGCAGCGGCAACCAGCTCCTCGTCGGGTACGTCGTCACGCAGGACGGCTGGGACCACGCGGCCGCCGTGGAGAAGCTGCGGACCGAACTGCCCGCCGCGCTCGTGCCGTTGATCGCCACCGTCGACGAGCTGCCGACCCGGACCTCCGGCAAGGTGGACCGCAACGCGCTGCCCTGGCCGCTGGAGGGGCTCGAGAGCGGCGGGCCCACCGAGGAGTTGTACGGCACCGAGGCCTGGCTCGCCGAGCAGTGGGCGGAGGTCCTCGGCATCCCGGTCTCCGGTCCACGCGACGACTTCTTCGCGATCGGCGGTTCCAGCCTGGCCGCCGCCCAGTTGACTACCCGGCTGCGCACCCGCTACCCGAGCGCGGCCGTCCTCGACATCTACCAGCGGCCCACCCTGCGGAAGTTGGCCCGCCATCTGGAGGAGTCCGCGCAGGACGACGGGGCGACGCGGGTGGTCGCACCGGTGCCGGTCCGGGCCCAGGTGGTCCAAGTCCTGCTCCTGCTCCCGCTGTTCGCGCTGATGGGGCTGCGCTGGATGGTGCCGCTGGCCGCCGCCGGGAACCTCCTGCCGTCCTACGGCTGGCTGCCGACCGCCTCCTGGTGGCTGCTCGGCGCCGGTGCCGTCGTCCTGTTCAGCCCGCCCGGACGGCTCGTGATCGCCGCGGGCGGGGCCCGGTTGCTGCTGCGGGGCGTCCGGCCCGGCCGCCATCCGCGCGGTGGCAGTGTCCACCTGCGGCTGTGGACGGCCGAGCGGCTCGCCGAGTTCAGCGGGGCGACCTCGCTGACCGGCTCCTGGCTGGAGCGGTACGCGCGGGCGCTCGGTGCCAAGGTCGGTCCCGAGGTGGATCTGCACTCGCTGCCGCCGGTCACCGGCCTGCTCAAGCTGGGCCGGGGCGCTGCCGTGGAGTCCGAGGTGGACCTGTCGGGCTGGTGGCTGGACGGCGACCGGCTGGAGATCGGCCAGGTCAAGGTGGGTGCGCACGCTGTCGTCGGCACGCGCAGCATGCTGTTCCCGGGTGCCCGGGTCGGCAAGCGGTCCGAGGTCGCGCCGGGCTCGGCGGTCACCGGGCAGATCCCGACCGGTCAGCGCTGGGCGGGCGCGCCCGCGGTCAAGCTCGGCAAGGCCAAGCGCAACTGGCCGAAGGAACGGCCGGCGCGGGGCACGTACTGGCGGGTGATGTACGGCCTCACCGGTCTCGCGCTGACCCTGCTCCCGGTGCTGGCGGGCGGCGCAGCGTTCCTGGTGGTCCGGCCCTTCGTCGCCGGTTCCGCTCCGCTGGCCGGCGCCTTCCTCGCCCTGGTCCCGGCGACGCTCGCCTTCGGGCTGGCGTACGCGCTGCTGCTCCTGGTCTCGGTGCGGCTGCTGAGCCTGGGGCTGCGCGAGGGGACGTATCCGACGCACAGCCGGGTCGGGTGGCAGGCGTGGACCGTCACGCAGTTGATGGACCGCTCGCGCGAGACGCTGTTCCCGCTGTACGCCGGGCTGGTCACGCCGGTGTGGCTGCGGCTGCTCGGGATGCGGATCGGGCGCGGGGCCGAGGTGTCGACCGTACTGGCGCTGCCCAGTCTGACGACTGTCGGTGAGGGCGCGTTCCTGGCCGACGACACGCTGACCGCGCCGTACGAGCTGGGTGGCGGCTGGGTCAGGATCGGGCGCGCGGAGATCGGGCGGCGGGCGTTCCTCGGGAACTCGGGGATGACGGCGCCGGGGCGGACCGTGCCGGACGGCGGGCTGGTCGGGGTGCTGTCGGCGACGCCGAAGAAGGCGAAGAAGGGCACGTCGTACCTGGGGCTGCCGCCGGTGAAGCTGCCGCGGAGCGCGGCCGACAGCGACCAGAGCCGGACGTACGAGCCCTCGGCGGGGCTGCTGTGGGCGCGCGGTCTGGTGGAGCTGTGCCGGATCGTGCCGGTGTTCTGCTCGGCCGGGCTCGCCGTGCTGACGGTCGCCGCGCTGTGCGTGCTGGGGGCGTGGGCCTGGCTGCTCGCCGGGGTCGTGCTGCTCGCGGCCGGTGCGGCGGCCGGGCTGGTGTCGATGCTGGCGAAGTGGCTGCTGGTGGGGCGGCACCGCAGCGGGGAGCACCCGCTGTGGAGCGGCTTCGTGTGGCGCAACGAGCTCGCGGACACCTTCGTCGAGGTGCTGGCGGTGCCGTGGCTCGCGGGTTCCGTGCCCGGTACGCCGGTGCTGACGGCGTGGCTGAGGGGACTAGGGGCCCGTATCGGCAGGGGCGTCTGGGTGGAGAGCTACTGGCTGCCGGAGACCGATCTGGTGACGCTGGAGGACGCGGCCACCGTGAACCGCGGCTGTGTGCTGCAGACCCACCTCTTCCACGACCGGATCTTGCGGACGGATACTGTTGTTCTCCGTGAGGGCGCCACGCTGGGCCCTGGCGGGATCGTGCTGCCCGGCAGCACGATCGGGGCCCGCACCACGCTGGGCCCCGCGTCGCTCGTCATGGCCGCGGAGTCCGTCCCGGACGACACCCGCTGGCTCGGCAACCCGATCGAGGCATGGCGGCCCTGAACGCGGGCCACCCGGAGTCGGTGGGCGGTGCACCGGCGGATCCGAGTGGCGACGCGGCGCAGGGAGCGGAAGCGGCAGTGGCAGTTCAGCAGGCGGCGGGTGCGGACCCGTACTTCCCTGACCACGGTGACGTCCGGTACCGGGTGCACCGCTACGAGCTCGCGCTGGACTACCGCCCCGCCCCGAACCGGCTGTCCGGGAGCGCCCGGATCAACGCCATAGCGGGACGTTCGCAGCTCGCCGAGTTCCTGCTCAACCTCTCCGACTTCAAGATCGGCCGGGTGCGGGTGGACGGCCGCCCCGCGCACTACTCGCACCGGGGCGGGAAGCTGCGGGTCCGGCCGGCGAAGCCGGTGCGGCCCGGGGCCGCGTTCACGGTCGAGGTGCAGTGGTCGGGCAACCCCAGGCCGGTGCAGAGCACCTGGGGCGGGCTCGGCTGGGAGGAGCTGGAGGACGGGGCGCTGGTGGCGAGCCAGCCGATCGGGGCGCCGTCCTGGTACCCGTGCAACGACCGGCCCGCGGACAAGGCGTCGTACCAGATCTCGGTGACCACGCCGTCCGCCTACGCGGTCGTGGCGGGCGGGCGGCTGCTGACCCGGACGACCAAGGCGTCCACGACGACCTGGGTGTACGAACAGGCCGCGCCCACCTCCAGCTATCTCGTCGGGCTGGCGATCGGCAAGTACCAGACGGTGCTGCTGGGCGATCCGGGGCCGGGTGGGGTGCCGCAGCACGGGCACATCCCGGCGCATCTGCTGCCGGAGTTCTCCCGGGACTTCGCGCGGCAGCCGCAGATGATGGAGCTGTTCCAGGAGCTGTTCGGGCCGTATCCGTTCGACGAGTACGCCGTCCTCGTCACGGAGGAGGAGCTCGATGTGCCCGTGGAGGCCCAGGGGTTGTCGCTGTTCGGCGCCAACCACGTGGACGGAGCCCGGGGTTCGGAGCGCCTGGTCGCGCACGAGCTGGCACACCAGTGGTTCGGCAACAGCGTGTCCATCGCCGACTGGCGGCACATCTGGCTGAACGAGGGGTTCGCCAAGTACGCCGAGTGGCTGTGGTCGGAGCGCTCGGGAGGCCGTACGGCCCAGCAACTGGCCGCCGCCGCGCACCGGTTGCTGTCCTCGCTCCCCCAGGACCTGCGGCTGGCCGACCCCGGCCGCAAGTCGATGTTCGACGACCGGCTCTACGAGCGGGGCGGACTCACCGTGCACGCGCTGCGCTGTGCGCTGGGCGACGAGGTGTTCTTCCGGATGCTGCGCGGCTGGGCCGGGCTGCACCGGGGCGGGGCGGTGACCACGGCGACGCTCGCGGCCCATGTCAACCGGTTCGCGGACGAGCCGTTGAACGGGCTGTTCGACGCGTGGGTGCACGCGGCGGCGCTGCCGTCCCTGCCGACGCTGGGTCCGGCCAGGCCGGCGCATCCCCCGACCAACGCCGGCTAGGGCTTCGCACGGGCCGGGTTGCGGGAGAATGGCGATCATGTCCCGACGTGCCTCGAAGCCCCGCCCGCGTGCCGCCTCCTCCTGCCCCTGCGGTCTCCCGGAGCCCTACGACGCCTGCTGCGGGCGTTTCCACCGGGGCGAGGCGGCGGCGCCGACCGCCGAGGCGCTGATGCGGTCGCGCTACTGCGCCTTCGTGCAACTGGAGCGGGAGTACCTGCTGCGCACCTGGCACCCCCGGACCCGGCCCGGCGCCCTGGACCTCGACCCGGGCATGCGCTGGACCGGGCTGGAGATCCTGGACACGGTCGACGGATCGGCCTTCCACAGCTCGGGGACGGTGACGTTCCGCGCCTCGTTCCGGGGCGGCTCCCTGCACGAGCGCAGTCGTTTCGAGCGGGTCGACGGGGCCTGGGTGTACGTCGACGGGGAGTTCCTCGACTGAACTACGGGGCGAGGATGTCGAGTTCCTGGAGGGCGCCCTCGGCGATCTCGCGGGTGAGCTCCTCGGCGTGGCCCGCGTCGCCCGCACGGATGGCCTCGGCGAGCCGGACGTGGAGGGTGACGGCGGCCGGGTCGGGGTCCTCGAACATGACCTCGTGGCGGGTGCGGCCGGTGAGGACCTCGGCGACGACGTCCCCGAGGCGGGCGAACATCTCGTTGCCGGAGGCGTTGAGGATCACCCGGTGGAAGGCGATGTCGTGGAGGAGGTAGCCCTCCAGGCGGTGGCCCTTGGAGTGGGCGACCATGCCGAGTGCGCACTCGGTGAGTTCGGCGCACTGCTCGGCGGTCGCGTGCTTCGCGGCCAGGCCCGCCGCCACCGGCTCGATCGCCGAGCGCAGCACGGTCAGTGAGCGCAACTGCTGGGCGCGGTCGGCGCCGTCGAGGCGCCAGCGGATGACCTGGGGGTCGTAGACGTTCCACTCGGCCTTCGGGCGGACCGTCACGCCCACGCGGCGGCGGGACTCGACCAGGTGCATGGACTCCAGGACCCGGACCGCCTCGCGCATCACGGAACGTGAGACATCGAAACGCTGGGCGAGCTCGTCGGTGCGCAGAACGCTGCCCGGAGGGTACTCGCCCGCGGTGATCGCGGGTCCGAGGGCGTCCAGTACGCGTCCGTGCAGCCCCCGGCCCGATGTGCTCATGCACTCAGAGTACGGGGCGCGTCACACCCAGAAAAAGTCAGACTTATTTGTCACAGGGTCTTGTATTAGTCCTACCTAATCGGTTTCAGTAGCTCGACATCAGAGGTGTCGACGAGGACAGCGGACAGTGAGGCAGTGATGAGTACCCCGAAGGTCGTCGTGGTCATGGGCGTCGCGGGCACCGGGAAGACCACCATCGGTCCCCTGCTCGCGGCCCGGCTCGGCGTTCCGTACGCCGAGGGCGACGACTTCCACCCCCCGGCCAACATCGCCAAGATGTCGGCCGGCACCCCGCTCACCGACGACGACCGGTGGCCGTGGCTCGACGCCATCGGCTCCTGGGCGCACGGGCGGGCGGGACTCGGCGGGGTGGTCAGTTGCTCGGCACTGAAGCGCTCGTACCGCGACCGGCTGCGGGCCGAGGCGCCCGGGGTCGTCTTCGTGCACCTGGCGGGCGACCGCTCCCTCATCGAGGACCGGATGTCGCACCGGCAGGGGCACTTCATGCCCACCGCACTGCTGGACTCGCAGTTCGCCACGCTCCAGCCCCTCCAGGAGGACGAGGCCGGGGTCGTGGTGGACGTCGCCGGCAGCCCGGAGGAGATCACCGGGCGGGCCGCGAAGGCGCTCGCCGAACTCCCGTAACACCCCTTTCCGACATACGTCCCCGTACCTGCAAGGGAACCCCCCGTGACCAGACTCAGCGTCGAGATGCTGGCAGCGGACGCACCCGAGCCGATCACCTCGGCCGGTCACGCCCAGCTAGGCATCGCCGTCCTGGCGGGCATCGCCGTCATCGTTGTACTCATCACCAAGTTCAAGCTCCACGCCTTCCTGTCGCTGACCCTGGGCACGCTCGTGCTCGGCGCGGTCGCCGGAGCGCCGCTCGACAAGGCCATCACCAGTTTCACCACCGGGCTCGGCACCACGGTCGCCGGCGTCGGCGTGCTGATCGCCCTCGGCGCGATCCTCGGCAAGATGCTCGCCGACTCGGGCGGGGCCGACCAGATCGTCGACACGATCCTCGCGAAGGCGGGCGGCCGTTCGATGCCCTGGGCGATGGTCCTGATCGCCTCCGTCATCGGTCTGCCGCTGTTCTTCGAGGTCGGCGTCGTGCTGCTGATCCCGGTCGTGCTGATGGTCGCCAAGCGCGGCAACTACTCCCTGATGCGCATCGGCATCCCGGCCCTCGCGGGCCTGTCGGTGATGCACGGCCTGGTCCCGCCGCACCCCGGTCCGCTGGTCGCGATCGACGCGGTCGGCGCCAACCTCGGTGTCACGCTCGCGCTCGGCGTCCTGGTCGCCATCCCGACGGTGATCATCGCCGGTCCGCTGTTCTCGCGGTACGCGGCCCGCTGGGTGGACGTGCCGGCCCCCGACCGGATGATCCCCCAGCGTGCCTCGGAGGAACTGGAGAAGCGCCCCGCCTTCGGCCCCACGCTGGCCACGATCCTCCTCCCGGTCGTCCTGATGCTGTCCAAGGCACTGGTCGACATCGTGATCGACGCCCCGGAGAACCTCACCCAGCGCGTCTTCGACGTCGTCGGCTCCCCGATGATCGCCCTGCTGGCCGCGGTGCTCGTGGGCATCTTCACGCTGCTGCGCCCGGCCGGCTTCGGCAAGGAGCGGCTCTCCCCGCTCGTCGAGAAGGGCCTCGCGCCCATCGCCGGCATCCTGCTGATCGTCGGCGCGGGCGGCGGCTTCAAGCAGACCCTCATCGACTCCGGTGTGGGGCAGATGGTCCTGGACATATCCAAGGACTGGTCGATCCCGGCGCTCCTGCTGGCCTGGCTGATCGCGGTGGCGATCCGGCTCGCGACCGGCTCGGCCACGGTGGCCACGATCTCCGCGGCCGGTCTGGTCGCCCCGCTCGCGGAAGGCATGTCGACCGGGGAGACGGCCCTGCTCGTCCTCGCCATCGGCGCCGGCTCGCTCTTCTTCAGCCATGTCAACGACGCCGGGTTCTGGCTGGTCAAGGAGTACTTCGGCCTGGACGTCGGCCAGACCATCAAGACCTGGTCGATCATGGAGACGATCATCTCGGTGGTCGCGGGCGGTCTGGTGCTGCTGCTGTCGTTGGTCATTTAGACGTACGGCCACGGGGCACCCGGGCGGGCGAGGCGCGGTTCTCCGGCCTCGCCCGTCCGCCGTTCGCGGCATGGAGGAGCGGCCCCGCGGTGCCCTAGAGTCGCCCCCATGCGGCGAAGGACGGGACTGGTGGTGGCCGGGGCCGCGGCTCTGGCCTGGGGCGAGTGGCTGAACCGGCGCTGGTCCCGCGCACTCGTGGGCGACGGCCGGGGCGCCACCTCGGCCGTGGTGGTGCTCGGGTACCGCAACCCCGGGGACACCGCGAACCTGATCAACCGCTGGCGCGTCCGTGCCGGAGTCCGCTCCCTCACCGCCGACGGTACGCACGGGGCCCGGCTGATCCTCAGCGGCGGGACGACCGGCAGCGGCGCGACGGAGGCCCGTCTGATGGCCGACTACGCGAAGTCGGCGCTCGGTTACGACGGCCCGGTGCTCCTGGAGGACCGGTCCACGACGACGTGGGAGAACATCACCCACGTGATCCCGCTGCTCGAGGACGTGGACCGCATCAAGATCGTCTCCCAGCCTGCCCACGCCCTCAAGGCCCGCGCCTACCTGCGGCGGCAGCGCCCGGACCTCGCGGCCCGGCTGGTGCGCGCGGACGACTACCGCCCCGGCGAGTGGATCGTGGTCAAACCGCTGCTGGCGCTGTACGGACTGTGGTCCCTGCGCGGCCTGCGGTCCGAGGAGCGCGGGGCCACGCCGTAGGCAGCCCGCACGTCACGCTACGGCCGCCACAGCGGATGTTCCCGCTCGGCCCACTCCCGGCTGACCGAGCCCGTCCGCAGGCCCCGCCGGGCCTCCGGGTCGCCGAGGGCCATGCCGATGTGGCCCGCGAGGACGATGCCGATGGTGAGGGCGAGCCAGTCGTGGACGAAGGTCGCGCTGGTGCGCCACTGGATGGGGGTGAGGTGGGTGAACCACATCAGCAGGCCGGTGCCGAGCATGACGAGGGTCGCGCCGGCGATCCAGGCGGCGTAGACCTTCTGGCCCGCGTTGAACTTGCCCGCGGGGCGGGACATCCGGCGCTTGTCGCGGCGCAGGGCGGCGCGCAGCCAGACACGGTCGTGCGGGCCGAAGCGGTTGAGGAAGCCCAGGTCGGTGCGGAAGGCGCGGGAGGCAAGGCCCACGAGGGCCGGCAGCGGCAGGGCCAGGCCCGCCCATTCGTGGATGCGGACCACCAGCTCGCGGCGGCCGACGAGTTCGGCGAACTGGGGGATGTACAGGCAGGCGGCCGTGGCCACGCAGACGCCCATCAGGGCGGCCGTCGTGCGGTGCACCCACTTCTGGGAGCGGCCGAAGCGCCGGATCCGTGCGTGCGGCGGGGCGTCAACTCGTAGGTTCATCGTCCCGCCCGTTCGAACGGCCGACCCAGGCGTCCACGTCGTAGCCCCGGTCCTCCCAGTAGCCCGGCTCCACGTCCTCGGTGACGGTGATGCCGGACAGCCACTTGGCCGACTTGTAGAAGTACATGGGGGCCACGTAGAGGCGGACCGGGCCGCCGTGGGAGTGGCCGATGTCCTTGTCCTGCATGCGCAGGGCGACCAGGACGTCCGAACGGCGGGCCTGGTCCAGGGTGAGGCTCTCGGAGTACGCCCCGTCGAAGCAGGTGAAGCGCACGGCGCCCGCCTTGGCGGTCACTCCGGCGGCGTCCAGCAGCGCGGACAGTCGTACGCCTTCGAACGGCGTGTGCGGGACCCGCCAGCCCGTCACGCACTGCACGTCCTTGACCATCCGGGTCTGGGGCAGCGCCCGCAGGTCGGCCAGGGTGTAGGTGCGGGGGCGGGAGACCAGGCCCTCGATCGTGAGGCGGTAGTTCCCGGCGTCCTTGTGCGGCACGGACGAGGTCACCGAGTAGTAGCGGAAACCGCCGCCGTTGGGCAGCAGACCGGTCAGGCCGGTGGGGTCCTTGTCGGCGGCGCTGCCGAGGAAGGCCTCCAGGCCGCGTTGCAGGGTGGGCGCGGCGACCACGCCGAGCGCGCCCAGGCCGAGGGTGCCGAGGAGGACCCGGCGGCCGATCGGGGTGCCCTGCCCCTCCTCGGGTGTGTCGGTGTTCACCCAGCCATTCGAACACCCGCGACCCCGGCGGGGCCAGGACTCGCGGGTGCTCGTCAGACTTCCGTAATCAGTTCTCACCCGGCTCTCAGGCGGCGTCCGGTCCGTGGCGGGTCACTGGGTCTCCCCCGCGGCCTTCTCCAACTGGAACGCCTCGTTGCCGAGCCCGATCCGTGCGTGCGCCTCGGGCCTGCGGGCCCGCAGGAGCAGGCCCTGCACCAGACCCACCAGCACGGCGAGGCCGACGATGCCGGGCAGCACCCAGCTCAGCGAGGAGTCGGGGCCGGCGCCCACCAGGACGTCGAAGTCCTTCACCGTGTAGACGGCGATCACCAGCAGGGCGATGCCCGCGAGGGCCGAGGTGACCAGCCGCCAGGCCTGGGCGGCGGCCGCGCCGCGCCGGACGAAGAAGACGACGACGGACGCGGAGGCCGCGGCCATCAGCACGATCACGCCGAGCGAGCCGATGTTGCCGAACCAGGTGAACAGGTGCAGGACCGGCACCGTCGGGTCGCCGGTGGGTTTGTCGTCGGCGATCGCGAAGACGGCCACGACCACCACGGACACGGCGGTCTGGAGCAGTGAGCCGGTGGCGGGCGCGCCGCTCGCGCTGTTGGTGCGGCCGAAGGCGGCGGGCAGCAGGCCCTCGCGGCCCATGGCGAAGGCGTAGCGGGCGACGACGTTGTGGAAGCTGAGCATGGCCGCGAACATGCCGGTCACGAACAGGACGTGCAGGACGTCGGTGAAGGTGCCGCCGAGGCGGGACTCGGTGAGGCCGAAGAGCAGTCCGGCGCTCTGCTTCTGTGACTCGCCCACGACCGCCGAGGGGCCGGTGGCGACGGTGAGGGCCCAACTGCTGAGCGCGAAGAACACGGCGACGCCGCCGACGGCGAGGAACATCACGCGCGGCACCAGGATGTGCGGGCGGCTGGTCTCCTCGGCGTACACCGGTGCCTGCTCGAAGCCGAGGAAGGCGGCGATGCAGAAGCACAGGGCGGTGCCGACGCCGGCGCCGCTGAGGGTGTCCGGGTTGAAGGCGTGCAGGGACAGGCCCTGGGCCGCCGGGTCGGCGACGGCGGCGATGTCGAAGATGACGACCAGGGCGACCTCGACGATCAGCAGGACGCCGAGCACGCGCGCGTTGACGTCGATCTTCAGCCAGCCCAGCGCCCCCACGACGAGGGCGGCCACCAGCGCCGGTATCCACCAGGCCACCGACAGGTCGGCGTAGGTGGCGAACAGTCCGGAGACCTCGAAGCCGAAGATGCCGTAGATGCCGACCTGGAGGGCGTTGTAGGCGACCAGGGCGACGAGGGCCGCGCTCGCGCCGGCGGTGCCGCCGAGGCCGCGGGAGATGTAGGCGTAGAAGGCGCCCGCGTTGTGGACGTGCCGGCTCATCTCGGCGTAGCCGACGCTGAACAGGACGAGGACGACGCCGAGGACGACGTAGAGCAGGGGCTGGCCGACGATCCCCATCACCGCGAATGTAGTGGGCATGACACCCGCGACGACCATGAGGGGCGCGGTCGCCGCGAGGACGGAGAGCAGCAGGCCCCCGGTGCCGAGGCGGCCGGCCCGCAGCGCGCGGTCCTGTCCCTTGAACGTGCTGATGCCTGGTCTGCTCTTGCTGGAACTCTCGGTGGCCATGACCGTCCTTCCGGGATTCGGGGGTGCTACACCGTGCCGAGCGCGTGGTCGCGGGCGGTACGGAAGGCGGAGTACGGCTCGCGGTCCGGGTAGGACCAGGGGGCCGGGGTGGGGCGTTCGCCGATGCGGTGGAAGAGGGCGGCGGCCTCGGCGCCGCGGCCCTCGCAGACCTTCGCGTGGGCGAGGAAGTTCAGGTCGACCAGCCGGCGGGGGTGGCCCTCCTGCTCCCACTCCAGCCACCAGTCGAAGGCCGCCTTCATCACCTGCCGGGCCCGGCGTCCGGTCCAGTGGCCGGAGGCGACGGGGTCGTGCGGTTCGTGCCCGGCGGCGGCCAGGGCACGGTAGCGCTCGGCGTGCGCGATGACCGGCAGGATCGCGAGCGGTGAGTCGGCGGGGGCCTGCTCGGCGGCCCAGTTCGCGAAGTCGTAGACCTCGTGCAGCGGGTCGGGGCCCGTCTCCGCCTGGTGCTCGGCGAGCCGGGCGACCATCAGGTGGTGCGCGTGGTGGTGGTCGGCGTGCCGCGCCCGGATCTCGCCGAAGACGGCGTCGGCCTCGTCCGCCGTCCCGTGGTCGCGCTCCAGCAGGAGCAGTCCGAGCCAGGGCGTGGGGTCGGCCGGCGCGAGGCGGGCCGCGGTACGGCAGGCCTCCCGGGCCTCGGCGGGCTTGCCCTTGCCGCGCCGGACGCGCTGCACCAGGGCGAGGGCGAGCAGTGCGGCCGCGTCGGCGGAGTCCGGCTCGGCCACCAGCCACTCCCTGGCCCAGGCGTCGCTGTACGGCTCGGCCGCGAGCACCGTGACGCGGTGGCCCCGACGGTCCCACTCATCGCCCGTCCGGGTGAGCAGCGCCCTGGCCGCCTGCCATCTGCCCTGTGCCAACGCGGCGCGGGCGTCGATGAGTTCGGCGTCGTCGAGGGCCGCGTCGAAGGCCTGGGAGGCACGTTTCCGACTGCGGCCGAAGGGGGGTGGGGGCGGGGACACCGTGTGGGTTTTCCTCACGGAACAGGGGGTGCGGTGGGCGGGGGCGGTGGTGGTTGGTGTGAAGGCTGGTGCTGGTGGGACGAAGGGGAACGTCGTGGTGAAAGGGGACGGGTGCGCGGAGGAGGACGCCTGGGCTGCGGTGACCGGCGTGCTAGGCGGTACTGGTGGGACGACAAAACGTGCGTCCGGGTGGTACGGACAGGCCGACCGTCGGCGGGGGCCGACCGGGGGACCGATTCGCACCGCCATCGACTGATCACGGACAGCCAACCCTCCGCCAATGGTTTGCGTCAAGGGCGGTAGGGGCGTTACACGCGTCAACTCTCCGTACGGGAGGGGAAGTTGTGGCGGCTGGTGCTGGTGGGAACCGGTCAAGGCCCTGCTTCTGTGGCGTACGCCATGGCGCTGCCCTCCGGCGCATCGCACCATGGCGGGACACCCGGCGCCGAAATGGTTCGGCGGCCGAGTCGACAGCCCGATTCCGGGTACTCCCAGGGGCAAGCCGGACGCTGGGACGCTACAGTCGGCGACAACCACCCCGCCGCCCGGCCGAACGATCGAGGTACGCAGCGTGTCGGTTCTGGTTCTGGTTCTCGCCGTGAGTGCTGCCTGCTGCCTGGGCTTCGGCTTTGTGCTGCAGCAGAACGCGGCGCGTCAGGCCCCGCTGAGCGACTTCCTCTCCCCGAGGCTCCTGCTCGACCTGGTGAAGGTGCCGCGCTGGCTCGGCGGCATCGCCCTGATGGTGGCCGGCATGGTGCTCGGCGCGATCGCGCTCGGCCAGGGCGAGGTGTCCCTGGTCGAACCCCTCCTCGCCACGAACCTCCTGTTCGCCCTCGCCCTCTCCCGCAAGCAGAGCAAGCAGCCGCTGGGCCGGCAGGGCTGGGCGGGTCTGGCGCTGCTGGCGGGCGGGGTGAGCGCGTTCATCGTGGCGGGCGAGCCGCGCGGCGGTACGGCGGTCACCGACCCCTTCCGCCACTGGCTGATCATCGGCGCCATGATCGGTCTCGCCCTGCTGCTCACGACGTACGCCAAGCGCTCCCGCCTCAGCGCGGGCCCGGTGCTGCTGGCCCTGGCGGCGGGACTGCTCTACGGCGTCCAGGACGCCCTCACCCGGGTCAGCGGCCAGCGCTTCTCCGCGGGCGGCCTCGCCGAGCTGCTGACCGGCTGGCAGCCGTACGCGGTACTGGCCCTCGGGGTCACCGGGCTCGTCCTGGTGCAGAGCGCGTTCGAGACCGCGCCGCTGCGGATGTCGCTGCCCGCGCTGACCGCGGCCCAGCCGATCGCCGGGATCGTGTGCGGGGTGGGCTTCCTGGGGGACCGCCTGCGCACCGACAACGTCGCGCTGACCTGGGAGGCCGTGGGCCTCGCGGCCGTCGTCGGCGGCATCGTCCTGCTGGGCATGCACCCGGCGATGCCCTGCGGAGCGACCCGTACGGAGCCGACGCGGGACCTCCAGCCGAGCTGACACCCGCGCCCCCGGGGCGGCGGGGCCCGCACGGGCGGCACGGCCTCCGGTCGGCCGGCGCGGGGCTCCTGCTTGGATGGCCCCATGAGCGCTGCTGACGAGATCCTCGACATCGTCGACGAGCACGACAACGTCGTCGCACAGTCGCCCCGCGGGGAGGCGTACGACAAGGGCCTGCGGCACCGTTGTGTGTTCGTGCAGGCCAGGGACGCGCAGGGGCGGCTCTTCGTGCACCGCCGGACCCCCACCAAGCTGGTCTTCCCGTCCCTCCACGACATGTTCGTCGGCGGAGTGGTCGGGGCGGGCGAGTCGTACGACGACGCGGCCCTGCGCGAGGCGGAGGAGGAGCTCGGGGTGGCGGGCCTGCCCCGGCCGGAGTACCTCTTCAAGTTCCTGTACGACGACGGGGCCGGCCGGACCTGGTGGTCCGCGGTCTACGAGGTCCGCTGCGAGCTCCCGGTCAGTCCCCAGGTGGAGGAGGTCGCCTGGCACGCCTTCCTCACCGAGGACGAGGTGGAGCTGCGTCTGCGGGAGTGGGAGTGGGTGCCGGACGGGCTGGCGGCCTACGAGCGGCTCAAGGCGTACCGGTCGATGGGGTGAGTCCGCGGTCCGGAACCCGCCCCCGATAGGCTCGTGCGCGTGATCGATTTCGCACGGAACGTCCGCGTCTGGTTCGCCCCCGAGGAGGTCCGGCGGGAGGGCCGTACGCCCGACTACCGGTTCTCGCTGGCCAACGAACGCACCTTCCTGGCCTGGCTGCGCACCGCGCTCGCGCTCATCGGCGGCGGCTTCGCCGTGGACCAGTTCCTGCCGGATCTGCGCTGGGGCTGGCGGGTCGGCCTGGCGCTCGCGCTGCTCGCGGCGGGCGTGCTGTGCTCGCTGCGGGCGGTCAACCACTGGGTGCGGTGCGAGCGGGCGATGCGCAAGGGCGAGGACCTTCCGGTGTCGCGGTTCCCGGCACTGCTGAGCCTGGTGGTGGCGGTGGTCGCCGTGGCCATGGTCGTCGTCGTGCTCGTGGGGTGGGAGGGGTGAGCGAGGACGCGGGCGCCGAGCGCGACCCGGGGCTCCAGCCCGAACGCACCCGGCTCGCCTGGCGCCGTACGACCCTCTCGGGCACCGTCTCCGCCGTGCTCGCCGTGAAGACGGCCCTGCACGGCGGCCCGTCCCCCACCGCACTCGTCGCCTGCGCCCTGTGCTGCGCGCTGTGGCTCGGCTTCCTGTACCTGGCGCACCGCCGCATCCACACCCTGACCTCGTCCGATCCCCCACCAGCCCTCACCCCGCGAACCGCCACGACAGCGGTGCTGTGCACGGTGGCGATGGCGGTGTGCGGGGCGGCACTGGTGTTCTGAACGGCAACGCGCCCTTTTCCTGTCCGGCCCCGCGCCCTTTTCCTGGCCCGGCCGCGCGCCCCACCCGAGCCCGACCTACACCTATCGAGCTTGCCCCCGGACTGCGACGCAGCACCTTTGCTCGATCCGGCCACCGGCCCCACCTGAGCCCCGAGGGGGCGACTCCCGAGCCCGACCCCGCACCCCACCTGCTTACGACCCAACGCCCCGGCCGGTCCAGCCACTGCTCCCCAGCACCCGATCACCGACCCGGGCCCGAGCCCGCCCGCCCCCGCACGGGCAGCCGGTCGAGGCCGGGCGCGGGGGCGCGCGGCGCGTCCCCGGGGGTGCGCATCGGCTTACGTCCCAGCGCCCCTGTCAGTCCAGCCACCGCTCCCCAGCACCCGATCACACCCGGGCCCGAGCTCAACCCCGCACCCCACCGGCCTACGACCCAACACCCCCGCCGACCCAGCCACCTCTCCCGATCACCACCCCGGGCCCGAGCCCGACCTGACACCCATCGAGCCCGCCCCGCGCTCAGCCGACTGCGACGCAGCACCTTTGCTCGATCCGGCCACCGACCCCACCTGAGCCCCGAGGGGACGACTCCCGAGCCCGCCCCCGCACCCCACCTGCTTACGACCCAACACCCCGGCCAGCCCAGCCACCGCTCCCCCAACACCCGATCACCACCCAGGGCCCACGATCGCCGCGCTCACCGCCAACCGTCGTACCCGCCGGAGTCAGGCCGCCCGTGCGCCGGTCTCGCTCCTCCGAGGTACTCGGGCGCCACGCAGGAGCGAATCGCCGGATACGTCCCGTTCGCGTGGCAGCCTGGCCGACGTCAGCACCCCCTTGCTTCGAAGGTGAGCACCATGACCACCCTTCACCACGAACACGCCTCCCACGCGCACACGCACGGCTCGGACTGCGGGCACACCGAGGTGCGGCACGAGGACCACGTCGACTACGCGCACGACGGGCACCTGCACCGCGAGCACGAGGGGCACTGGGACGAGTGCGAGCCCGGCGGGCACGTGTCGCACGAGGGGCACGAGCACCGGCACGGCCAGGACTGCGGTCACGAGAGCGTGCTGCACGGCGACCACGTCGACTACCTCCACGACGGGCACCGGCACGCCGCCCACGAGGGCCACTGGGACGACCACTGAGACGATGAACCGACGGCTCCCCGCCACCACGCGGGGAGCCGTCGGCCTATCGTGGGCCGGATCACGTTCACCCTTCCCCCTGGACGACATACCGACCAGTCGGCATGATGGTCGGTACCCGTTCCCGCGCGCGTAAGGAGCCCTGATGAGCCCCGACCATCCGCCAGGCCTCGATCTCGACCGGCTGCGCGGCCTGCTCGACCGTGAGCGGCCCGGCCTGGTGCAGGGCCCTCTGACCGGCCGGCTGATCGAGGGCGGACGGTCCAACCTCACGTACGCGGTGTCGGACGGCACCACGAAATGGGTCGTACGACGGCCCCCGCTCGGCCATGTCCTGGCCACCGCGCACGACATGAAGCGCGAGCACCGGGTCATCAGCGCCCTGCACCCCACGGACGTGCCGGTCCCGAACCCCGTCCTGCTGTGCGAGGACCCCGGGAACGAGGCGGCGCCCGGATCGCCCTTCTACGTCATGGAGTTCGTCGAGGGCATCCCGTACCGCACCGCCGACCAGCTCGCCCCCCTGGGCCCCGAGCGCACCCGTGACGCCGTGCTGTCCCTCGTCGACACCCTCGTCGAGCTGCACGCGGTGGACCCGGCGGAGGTGGGGCTCGCGGACTTCGGGCGCCCGGAGGGCTTCCTGGACCGCCAGCTCCGCCGCTGGGGCAAGCAACTGGACGCCTCCCGCAACCGCGACCTCGCCGGCATCGACGAGCTGCACGCGACGCTCGGCCGGCGTCTCCCCGAGTCCCCGACGGCCACGGTCGTGCACGGCGACTACCGGCTCGACAACGTCCTGATGGGCGACGACGACCACATCAGGGCGATCCTCGACTGGGAGATGTCCACCCTCGGCGACCCGCTCACCGACCTCGGCCTGCTGGTGATGTACAGCCTGCCGCTGGGCATGCCCGACTCCCCGGTCTCCACGACCGCCGAGGCCCCGGGCCACCCGGACCCCTCCGAACTGGTCGCGCGGTACGCCGAGCGCTCGGGCCGGGACGTCTCCGCGGTGTCCTGGTACACCGCGTTCGCCTGGTTCAAGCTCGCCGTGATCCTGGAGGGCATCCACTACCGCTACACCAAGGGCCAGACGGTCGGCCGCGGTTTCGACCGCATCGGCGACCTCGTCCCGGTCTTCATCCAGCACGGTCTCACCACGCTTCGCGACGGCATCCAGGAAGGCTGATCCGCATGGACTTCGCGTTCGACGCACGCACCGAGGAGCTGCGCGCCAAGCTGCTCGCCTTCATGGACGAGCACGTCTACCCCGCCGAGGCCGTCGCCGAGGAGCAGCGCGCCCGGCTGTCCTCACCGTGGGACACCCCGGCCGTGGTGGAGGAGCTGAAGGCCGAGGCCCGCCGTCAGGGCCTGTGGAACCTCTTCCTGCCCGACGCCGAGTACGGCGCCGGACTGACCAACCTCCAGTACGCGCCGCTCGCCGAGATCACGGGCCGCTCCCCGCAGTTGGCGCCCACCGCGCTGAACTGCGCGGCGCCCGACACCGGGAACATGGAGGTGCTCAGCCAGTTCGGCGACGAGCAGCAGAAGAAGCAGTGGCTGGAGCCGCTGCTGGCCGGTGAGATCCGCTCCGCGTTCGCGATGACCGAGCCGGAGGTCGCCTCCTCGGACGCCACGAACATCACCACCCACATCGAACGTGACGGCGACGAGTACGTCGTCACCGGCCGCAAGTGGTACATCTCCGGGGCGATGAACCCGGACTGCAAAATCTTCATCGTGATGGGCAAGACCGACCCGGACGGCACGGACATCCGCCGCCAGCAGTCCATGGTCCTGGTCCCCCGCGACACCCCCGGCGTCACGGTGCAGCGCGCGATGCGGGTCTTCGGCTACGAGGACCACTACCACGGCGGCCACGCCGAGGTGGTCTTCGACCACGCGCGCGTGCCGGCCGCGAACCTGATCGGCGAGGAGGGCGGCGGGTTCGCCATCGCGCAGGCCCGCCTGGGCCCGGGCCGGATCCACCACTGCATGCGGCTGATCGGCATGGCCGAGCGGGCGATCGAGCTGATGTGCCGGCGGGCCGTCTCCCGTACGGCCTTCGGCAAGGCGCTGGCCCAGCAGGGCGTGGTCCACAACTGGATCGCCGACGCGCGCGTGACCGTCGAACAGCTCCGTCTGCTGGTCCTGAAGACGGCCTGGCTGATGGACACGGTCGGCAACCGGGGCGCCCACACCGAGATCCAGTCCATCAAGATCGCCACGCCCCGCGCGGTCGTCGACATCATCGACCGGGCGATCCAGCTCCACGGCGCGGGCGGGGTCAGCCAGGACTTCCCGCTGGCCGAGCTGTACGCCGGCGCCCGCACGCTGATGATCGCGGACGGCCCGGACGAGGTCCACCAGCGCTCGCTGGCCCGCCGGGAGCTGAAGAAGTACCTCTAGCCGGCGCTTTACGGCCGCAGGGACCGCAGGAGGAGGTCGGCCAGGTGGTCGGCGACCTCCTGCGGGCCCATCGGGCCGTCGGGGCGGTACCAGGTCGACAGGTGGTGGACCGAGCCGAAGTGGTAGTCCACGACGAGGTCGGCCGGGGTCGCCGTCGAGAAGACGCCCGCTTCCTGGCCCTCTTCGATGAGCGCGCGGAAGCGCTCGTGGTACTTGCGGCGCTCGGCGCGGACCTGCTTGTTCTTCTCCGGGCTCAGGTGGTGCATCGAGCGGAAGAAGATCGACGCGTCGTCGAGGTTCTCGATCGTGGTGACCACGACGTCCGCGGCGGCGGCCCGCAGTCGCTTCTCGATCGGCTCGTCGGCGTTCGCGAGCGCGTCCAGGCGTTCCTGCTGGACCCGCAGCACGCGCGCGTACACCTCGTGCAGGAGGTCGTCCTTGGAGCCGAAGTAGTGGTACAGCGCCCCCTTGGTGACGCCGGCCGCCTCGACGATCTCCTGCACGGAGGTGCGGTCGTAGCCCTGCTCGGCGAAGAGCCGGGTGGCGGCGGCCAGCAGCCGCTGCGGGACGGGCGTACCGTCTCCGTCCGTCGTCCTGGGCACTGTGCCGCCACCTGCCTTCCGAGAGGTCATTCGCCGTCGTGCGGTCGGGAACGGAGTTCCCGACGGAGGATCTTGCCACTGGCCGTCTTCGGCAGCTCGGGCAGGATCTCCACCTGTCGCGGGTACTTGTAGGCCGCCAGTCTCTCCTTGCAGTACGCGGCGAGCGCATCGGGGTCGGTTTCGACACCCGGACGGAGGCTGATGTACGCCTTGACGGTCTCCCCGCGGTACCCGTCGGGCACCCCGACGACGGCCGCCTCGCGCACCGCCGGGTGCGTGTACAGCACGTCCTCGACCTCGCGCGGCCACACCTTGAAGCCGGACGCGTTGATCATGTCCTTCTTGCGGTCGACGACGTACAGCCAGCCCTCGGCGTCCATGAACCCGATGTCGCCCGTCCGCAGTTCGCCGTCCGGGAAGGTCTCGGCGGTCGCCTCCGGCCGCCGCCAGTACCCGGGCACCACCTGCGGTCCGCGCACGACGATCTCGCCCTGCTCGCCGAAGGGCACCTCGGCACCGCTGTCGTCGACGATCCGTACGACCGTGTCGGGCCCCGGCACGCCCACCGCGAGCGTCCCGGACACCGGGTCGACGGGCGCCTCCCGCTCCGGCGGCACGGACGCGCAGGGCGCGGAGCACTCGGTCAGCCCGTAGCCGTTGCGGATGTACGGCCCGAAACCGGCCCGGAACTTCTCCACCAGGGCGGGCGGCAGCGGGGCCCCGCCCGAGGAGATGTTGACGAAGGACGAGAAGTGCCCGGGAGTGACGTCCGGGTGGGCGGCCAGCGCCATGAAGGCCGTCGACGGGCCGACCGTGTAGTGCGGCCGGTGCTCGGCGAAGGCCTCCAGGACCACGCCCGCCTCGAAGCGGTACGTCAGCACGAGCGTGCCCACGCTGTTCAGGCACGCCCCGAGCTGGCAGACCATGCCGGTGATGTGGAAGAGCGGCGCCAGGGCGTAGTACACGGGCCCCTCGGGCAGCCCGAGCCCGGTCCGCTGCCGCTCGGCGTTGTACATGATGTTGCCGTGGGTGTTGGTGGCGCCCTTGGGGGTGCCGCTGGTGCCGGAGGTGTAGCTGATCAGCGCGATGTCGCAGGGCGTGACGTCCCGTCCCTCGGGCGCCTTGTGCCCGGCTCGCGCGACCGCGACCAGGTCGTCGGCGTCCTCGGCCTGCGGCAGCCGCTCGAAGGTGAGCACGCGCGCGTCCCCGCGGGTCTGGAAGTCCAGCTCGCACCCGGTCAGCACGATCCGCACCGGCGAGCCGGCCGCCGTCTCGCGCAGGTACGACTCCCAGGCCCGGTCGGAGCAGATCAGCGCGGCCACCTCGCCGTCCCGCAGGACGTGGCCGACCTCCCCCGACTTGTACATGGGGTTGACGGGCACGACGACCGCGCCCGCCTTCCAGGCGCCGAGCAGCGCGAGCACGAACAGCGGCGAGTTCTGGAGCAGGATCGCCACCCGGTCCCCGCGCTCCAGACCGCGGGCGGCGAGATGCCCGGCGACGGAGTCGCTCAGCTCGTCGACCTCGCGGTAGCTGAGCCGTCCGTCGAAGTAGGCGAGGAAGGGCCGCTCCGGTGCCTCGGCGACGGCTCGCCGCAGGGAGTGCACCAGGGAGTCGTCGGGCTCGACCGGGCCGCGCTGGGCCTCGCTGAGCAGGGCGAGCCAGGGCTTGGCGGCGTAACGGGACTCGCTCATCGGACCTCTTCCCACTTGCGCTGGAGGTGGTTCATGCCGGACAGCCAGCGGTCGGGCTCGGCGGCCCGCACCTGGTAGTACTCGGCGACCTCGGGGTGCGGCAGGATCAGGAACCGGTCCTCCGCCATCCCCCGGAAGAGCGCCTCGGCGACGTCCTCCGGCTCGACGGCGGTCGGCTTGAGCACCAGGTCCCCGGCGGTCCCGGTGGCGGCGAGCATGTCGGTCCGCACGCCCTGCGGACAGATGGCGTGCACCTTGATCCCCCGGTGCCGGTACGTCAGCGACAGGTACTCGGCGAAGGCGTACGCCCCGTGCTTGGTGACGGCGTAGGGCGCGGCCCCGATCATGGTGAGCAGTCCGGCGGCGGAGACGGTCGACACGAACCGCCCGCTCCCCCGCTCCAGCCACGCCGGAAGCAGCGCGTGGGCGGCCCGGACATGGGCCATGACGTTGACGTCCCAGGAGGTGGCCCAGCCGGTCTCGTCGAGCGGCTCGTCGGCGTTCCCGCCCCCGAAGGCGACCCCGGCGTTGGCGCAGTAGACGTCGACCGTGCCGTCCAGGGCGTCACGCGCCTCGGAGATCACGGCGGAGGCGTCCCCGTCGACGGCGATCCCGCCGATCTCCTCGGCCACCGCCTTGGCCCGCCCGGCATCGAGGTCGTTGACGACGACCCGGGCCCCTTCCGCGGCGAACCGCCGCGCGAGCGCGGCCCCGATGCCACCTCCCGCCCCGGTCACGACCACTCCGGCACCTTGCAGGGCTTCCACCATCGGTCTCCTTCGACTCCGGCTCGACTGCCCGGCCAGACTAACCGGTCGGTATGTCGGAAGGAAGGGTGCCAGGTGCGCCCCTTCAGGGGCGCGGGGAACTGCGCGACCAGCCAAGGACAACCCGCACCCTCCCCACAACCCGCGGGAGCGCATAACGTGCACAACATGCGCCTATCCAGACGAGCCCTCCTCGCAGCGACCACGGCAGCAGCCCCGTTCACCTCAGCCACGCCGGCCTCGGCGGCCAGGCCCCGCAGACGAACCGGCTTCGAGAACCTCGCCGCATCCGGCTACGAACAACTCCGGGGCCGGCGCATCGGCATCGTCACCAACCCCACCGGCGTCACCCGGAACGTCCAGCACATCGTCGACGTGATGCACGCCGACGAACGAGTGAACCTGGGGGCCGTCTTCGGTCCCGAACACGGCTTCCGGGGCACCGCCCAGGCGGGCGGCTCCGAGGGCCGCTACGACGACCCCGCGACCGGGCTCCCCGTCTACGACACTTACCTGAAGAGCGGCCAGGCCCTCGCCGACGTCTTCACCGCCTCCGCCGTGGACACGGTCGTCTTCGACATCCAGGACGTCGGCGCCCGCTTCTACACCTACATCTGGACCTTGTACGACTGCATGGAGGCGGCCCAGCTCGCCGGCAAGCGCTTCGTCGTCCTGGACCGCCCCAACCCGGTCACCGGCCGCGCGGCCCAGGGCCCGGTCCTGCACCGGGAGTTCGCGACCTTCGTGGGCCGGCAGCCCATCTCCCAGGCGCACGGCATGACCGTCGCCGAGCTGGCCCGGCTCTTCAACGGCGAGTTCCTCACCACGCCCGTCCCCCTGGAGACGGTCCTGATGACGGGCTGGCGGCGCTCGGAGTTCTACGACGACTGGGACCTGCCCTGGGTCCCGCCGAGCCCGAACATGCCGACCCCCGACACCGCCCTCGTGTACTCCGGCACCTGTCTCTTCGAGGGCACGAACCTCTCGGAGGGCCGCGGTACCACCCGCCCCTTCGAACTGCTCGGCGCGGAGGGCCTGGACGGCCGCTGGGCCGCCGCCGCCAACGAACTCGGCCTGCCGGGCGTGCACTTCAGGGAGGCCTACTTCACGCCCACCTTCTCCAAGTTCCAGGGGAAGACGATCGGCGGGGTGCAGATCCACGTCCACGACCGGCCGGCGTACGACCCCGTCCGCACCGGCATCGGCCTGCTCGTGACCGCCAGGCGGACCTGGTCCGGGTTCGCCTGGCGCCCCGACAACTGGATCGACAAGCTCACCGGGTCCACCCGGGTGCGCACGATGATCGACGCCGGCGCGAGCACCGACGAGGTCGTGGCGGGCTGGCGGGAGGAGCTGAGCGCCTTCCGGCGGATGCGAAGGAACTACCTCCTCTACGGATGAGGCGGGAAGTATGGCCAACTTCGCCCCGTAGCAGGACGATGCGCACCATCCGGGGACGAGGGGGTCGGTGATGGCTGATCCGACGATGAGTGTGACGCCGTACTGGGAGCTGACGTTCGACGCGGACGGGGACCCGGACACAACCCGGCTCTGCTGGGGTGCGTGGGGGTCGTACAGCCGTCGATGCGGTTCTCGGACGGGCCGATCCCGGACTTCCCGCGGGCGGTGGCCGCCGAGATGTCGCCGCGTCCGATGGTCGACAAGGACGCCCGGCACACGCTGCCGAAGACCTTCCCGGACGGGCCACCGTGATCGACCAGGTGGCCCGGCTGCTGGACCAGCAGCCGGGGCTGCCCGCGGAGGGCTGTGTGAACGTCGACGCGGCGGCCGTCGTCAGACGCGGCGGGCCACCCGCGGGCGCCCACAGCGACATCTGCCACCGTGAGCTGGCCCGCCTGGTGCCGGCGGCGGGCCGTATCCACTGACCCGCCGCCAACCGCCGTACGGCTGCCCGGACTTCTGCCGGTACTTCTACGGGTACTCCTACCGGTGCGAGGTGAACTCCACCACCTGCTGGTAGGTCGGGCGGTTCTGCCAACTGATGTTGTGGTGCTTGATGCCGCCCAGGGTGCGCTGCACGATCGAGTCGGCGCACCACTGGTCGCCCGCCGAGCACAGGTCGTCGCCGGGGTAGACCTGGGCCGCGGTCTTGCCGGCCGCCGTCTTCAGGGTGCTGATGAGGACGTCCCGGCAGGCGCCGAGGCTGCCGCCGCCGCAGTACCTGTCCGCCAGCGGGCCCTGCACGCTCTCGCCGAGCACCGCGCGGACGTCCTTGTCGACGTAGCTCCACCAGCCGTACTGGAAGGAGCTGCCCGCGTGGGCGCCGGTGGGGCCGTGCGCGGCGGACGGGGACTCGTCGACGGGCAGGTTGGCCTGCATGGCGGTGTACAGGGAGGTGCCGAGGCCCGGTTCGAAGATGCCCTTGGCCAGCAGCGGCCACCACGCGTCCAGGATGCGGATCGCGTCGGTGTCGGCGTACTTCTTCGAACCCGCCGACGTCTCGGTGCGCTTGCCGCCGGCCGTCAGCCATGTCTGGAGCTTGCTCACCGCGGCGGCGGCCGTGGCGTCGGTGACCGTCGAGCTGTTGATCACCTTGAGCAGGTCCGGGAGGACGTCCTCCGCGCGCAGGTCGGCGAGGGACGCGTCGGCCATGGCCTTCACCAGCGAGACCCGGGTGACCCCGCCCGCGGCGACCAACTGCTTGACCCGGTCCTCCAGCAGGTTGCCGCGGTGCACCGAGCCGTCGCCCCAGGGTGCGGTCGTGTAGTCCTTGGCCTGCTTGTTGTTCCAGGAGATGTAGTAGTCCTGGTCGACGGAGTTGGGGTGCGCGGAGGCCGGCGTGTAGTCGGCGGTGTTGGTCGCCGGGTTCCAGTTCCGCCACTCGTACGCCGACTGCGCCCACACCGGGAACTCCGCGTCGACGCCGGACGCGCGCACCGGGTTGTCCCCGCTGTTGTAGTACGCGGTGTGCGTGGCGTCGGCGTAGAACCAGTTGAAGGTGTAGTTGATGTGCTGCACCGCGCTCTGGAAGGTCCCCGGGCTCTTGACGTAGTCGGGGTCGTTCAGCATCTGGAAGCCGATGATCGAGTCGGCCTCGTGCAGGTAGGAGGAGCGCAGGGTGGTGTAGGCGACCTTCTTGCCGCCGACCGTCGCCCGGTACTCGACGGGACCGTACTTCGTGCGCCAGACCCGCATCGTGTACGACCCCGCGGCGGTGCCGTCGGCCGTGGTCGGGGTCCAGGAGTTCTTCTGCTCGATCTTCTCCATGGCCGTGCAGGTGCCGTGGTACAGGTAGTGGTAGTCGTCCTGGCACAGTTCGACGGCGTAGGTGTCGATGATGTCCTGGCCCGAGGTCGTGGCGGACCACGAGTAGTCCTGGCCGCGGCCGAGTTCGACATACATGCTCAGGCCCGCGAAGGAGGCGCCGCGGGCGCTCAGGCCCGGGCCCTGGATCTCCTGGAGCATGAGGAGCTGCGGCGCGAAGTAGCCGGTCTGCGGTCCGAAGACGGCGACGGGGTGACCGCTGGCGGTGTACTTCCCGCTGACCACGAGGGCGTTGGACATCCCGCGCCTGGCCGAGGTGAGCGCGTTCGCGGTGGCCGTGGCGGAGGCGGCGCTCGCGCTCTGGTCGGCGCCGGTGCCGGAGGCGTCGTGGACCAGCGGCTCAGTGGTCACCGAGCCGGCGTCGGGCAGCGCCCCGCCCTGCGGGTTCGCGGGCTTGCCGGCGTACGGGAAGCTCTCGCCGTTGTGGACGGTGAGGACGGCCTCGGGGTCGTTGCGCTCGCGGAAGGACTCCCAGACCTCGGTGCCCTTAGTGACGCCGTACCGCTCCTGGGCGGCCATCAGCGAGATCGCGTTGTTGACCTCGCCGCCGCCCCCGGAGCCGAACAGGGCGCCGATGACGGAGGCCAGCGCGACCAGGTCGGTGACCTTGAAGTGGTCGATGGTGCCGGCGTTGGTGATCGAGTCCTTGTGGCCGGTCAGGACGTACTCGCCGGGGAAGTAGCGGCCGCTGTCGGAGGCGTCGATGTAGGCGTTGATGCCGGCGAGATAGGCGTTGGCGTCGGCGAGTGCCTGCTGGCCGCGGGCGCCGTTGGAGGCGACCGCGTTGTCGATCTGCGCCTGGAGGTCGGCCTCGCTGTAGGGCGCGTTGCGCCAGAACTGCTGCTCCAGGCCCTGGTTGGAGGGGGCACCGCCCGCGAAGGTGGTCAGTTGGCCGCGCCCCACGTGCCGGAAGACGTCCATCAGCCACAGCCGGTCCTGTGCGGCCGCATAGCCCGCGCCGAACTCGGTGCCGTATCTGGTGGTACCGGTGATGTGCGGGACGCCCGTCTTCTTGTCACGGACGATCTTCACGTCGGTGCGGCCGGCGGGGCTCAGGGTGGAGGCGACCTGATCGGACGGGACCCCGAAGGACGCGTCGTTGAAGAAGGTGTTGATGGTGGAACTGGTGAGCGTGGGGTACCCCTTGGCCAGGTTGGCGTAGGGGCCGAGCTGGTCCTCGGCGTGGTCGGGCTGGGTGCCGAAGGCCTGGTTGAGGAGGATCTGCGCGAGGGTCGCGTTGCCGTTCTGACCGGGCGGCAGGATGTCGGAACACTGGCCGCCGCAGTAGTCGTTCGGGGCCGCGGCCTCGGCGGCGGACGCCGTCTGGGCAAGCGGGGACAAAAGACCGGCAATCAGGACGCATACGGATGCGGACTTCAGGAACCCGGTGAGTCTGTTGGGAGTTCTCAGTCTGTCGAGTGCGGTGCGTGAGGTGCGCCGTGGCATGGCAGCTCCAACCGACGGGGGTGTGGCCGGACGTTACCGCCGGTATCCCCGGGATTGAAGATGAACATGCGTCAAGTTTTGGCAGGGGTTCTCGAGCTTATGGGGGGCATCGGAAATCGGATGGAGCCAAATCGTCTGTCGATACGTCTATTCGGCAACGCCGTGCGAAGGCCGTGCGGTGACGCCGAAGTGACCGAAGTACAGGTGCAGGTGTGACGGAGGTGCAGGGCGATGGCCGGTTTCCGGAGTCTGGCGAGACAGGTGCGGGATCCGCGGTGCGATCTGGCGCTTCGGCGCTACTCGCTGCGCAAGTGCCTTGAGCGGTTCGCCCCTTACGGGCACAGGGCGACCTGGGACCACTTGTGCTCCCGGGCGGGATTCGGTCCCGAGGACCGCTCCCCCGATCCGGCGCGGCTCGTGGCCGCACTGGAGGAGTTGGAGGAGGCGCGTTCGGTCTGGCTCGCCTACGAGGTCGAGTTCGCCGAGCGACGCAAGAAGGAGAAGCACGACGGGTTGCGCAGGCCGGGCAGTGTGGACGACTGGCACCGGCTGACCTGGGGCGGGTTCGGAGTCGCGTGGTGCGACGACCCCAGGGTGCACCCCGATGACTCGCTGGCCGAGGTGTTGCGCAGGCTGATCTCCGCGCTGGAGCGCGAGCCGGGCGCGGTGTGCCCGGTGTGCGACGGGGACCGGCTCGTCTGGAGGTACGAACTGGACCATGAACCCTCGACCGGCCCGGTCTGCGCGGACTGCGGAATCCTGGTGCCGCGGCCCGTGCTCACACCCGAGGCCCTGGCGGACGCCAGGCGCGGACGGTTGCTGATGTCGGCCTAGAGCGTGTGGGCGCGCCGGGGGTGCGCCGGGGATGCCGCACCCCCTGTTGAACAGGTTGCACAGGCTCGGACTGTCGGTGCCGCCTGGCACCATCGAGAAATGGTGCAGGTGTGTCTCAACGGCCCGCGTGGGGCCGCGGACGGGGCGGCGGTGCCGCTCACGCCCGAGTCCATGGCGCGGTCGGCGGCCGAGGCCGTCGCGGCGGGCGCCACGGACATCCATGTCCACCCCAAGACTCCGTGCGGTCGGGACAGTCTGTCGCCGCGGGTGGTCGCGGCGACGCTGGAGGCGATCCGTGCGCGGGTGTCGGTCCCGGTCGGTGTGACGACCGGCGCCTGGGCGGAACCCGACCCGGTGGCCCGGGTCGCCCGCGTCCGGAGCTGGACCGCGCTGCCCGACCACGCCTCGGTGAACTGGCACGAGCCCGGCGCGGAGGAGACGGCCGCCGCGCTGATCGACCTGGGCGTCGGCGTGGAGGCGGGCATCTGGTCGGGCACGGACGCGGCCGGGCGGTTCGCGCGCTCCCCGCTCGGCCCGAAGGTGCTGCGCGTCCTCGCTGAGGTGACGGACACCGACGCGCCCGAGGCCAACGCGCGCACACTGCTCGCCGAGCTCGGCGGGGCCCACGGTCGCCCCGTGCTGCTGCACGGCGAGGACGCCGGCGCCTGGCCGCTGTTGCGGCTGGCCGGTCGGCTGGGACTCGCGACCCGGATGGGCCTGGAGGACACGCTGCTCCTGCCGGACGGCCGACGGGCCCTGTCCAACGCTCAGTTGGTGGCCGAGGCGCTGGCCCAGTACGGATGCGCCCAGCGCTCGCCGTAGGGCAGGCCGAGGAGTTCGGCGCGGATCGCCAGGTGGGGTTCGCCCTGGGCGCGGAGCCGGTCGGGGGCGTGCCGGGAGAGCCAGGCCCGCAGTCGGGGCACGGCGGCCTCCTCGCCGTACCGGAACCAGCCGAACGGCGAGTCGTCGACGAGCAGTTTCTCCAGCCACCAGTCGACGCAGCGCGCGAGGTGCGCGTCGGCGACCGGGCTCGCGTGCCAGCGGTCCAGCAGCGGGGTGACCGAGCGCAGCACGGAGGCGCACAGCTCGAAGATCTCGACGATCCAGTACGGCGGTTGCGGCGCCGTGAGGACGTCCTCCCACCAGGCGAGCACGAACGCCTCCACGGCGGCGGACTGCTCGGCGGGCCAGGCGCGCCAGTCGACCACCGCGAGCCCGTGGAACCCTAGGCCGAGCGGTTCCATCTCCCCCGCGACCAGCGCGCGCACCCTGCGGGAGCAGTCGGCGCATCGCGGCCGCCTGGTCGTCGAAGTGGTCGGAGACCTCGAAGGTGTACATCCGCAGCACGTCCGCCGGCACCCGGACGTACGGCGTGCGCAGGTACGCGGCCTCCTCGGGGAGGTGGCAGAGTCCGCAGGCCGACTCGCCGGGGCTGGCGAAGCCGTTGAAGACGGTGTCGATGTCGGCCAGGGCCGCGTCAAAGGCCTTTGATGTCATGGGAGTTGATCCCGTCAGGACTCCGGACGCGGTGTCGCCGCCGGCCGAAGATCGCGACGCTACCAGGAACGCGGCGGCGGTGCCGGTGGTTTTTGGTACCGCCCGGCGGCCGGCCGAGCGGCTGCCGCACCGGCCCCGCGGCTCAGCGGCACTCGTCCGCCGGCTCCTGCCGTTGCGGAGTCCGGCGGGCGCTCTGCTGCGCGCCGCCGCTCCGCTCCACCAGCAGCCGCGACCCGGTCAGCCGGTCGCCGAAGACGTCGTCCGGGTTGGACAGGACACAGGTGTCGAGGGAGAGGCAGCCGCAGCCGATGCAGTCGGTGAGGTGGTCACGGAGGCGGTTCAACTGCTTGATCCGCTCGTCGAGTTCGGAGCGCCAGGCCTCGGAGAGGCGGGCCCAGTCCTCGCGGGTGGGGGTGCGCTCCTCGGGGAGTTGGGAGAGGGCGTCGCGGATCGTGGCCAGGGGGATGCCGACGCGTTGGGCGGCCCGGACGAACGCGACCCGCCGCAGCGCGTCACGGGAGTAGCGGCGCTGGTTGCCCGTGGTGCGGCGGCTGCTGATCAGGCCCTTGGACTCGTAGAAGTGCAGGGCGGAGACGGCGGCGCCGCTGCGGGCGGCGAGCTGGCCGACCGTGAGTTCGTGGATCTTCTCGGGAATCTGGGGCACCCCTCGAACCCTACCCATGCCGTCACCCTCGCGGTCCGTTGACAGGGGCTTCCCGGCCGACCATGCTAAGCAGTCGCTTAGACATCATGTGGCGAGGAGGCCGGGACATGGCAGAGCCGAGGATCTTCAACGGCGCCGACGACCTGAAGGCGGCGGTCGGCGAGCAGCTCGGGTACACCGACTGGCTGGAGGTCGACCAGAAGCGCATCGACCTGTTCGCGGACGCCACGGGTGACCACCAGTGGATCCACGTCGACCCGGAGAAGGCCGCGCAGGGTCCTTTCGGCACGACCATCGCGCACGGCTATCTCACCCTGTCCCTGCTGCCGCTGTTCGGGCCGCAGCTCATCAAGGTCGAGGGCGTGAAGATGGGCGTCAACTACGGGACGAACAAGGTGCGGTTCCCCGCGCCGGTGCCCGTGGGCTCCCGTCTGCGCGCCACCGCGCGGATCACCGGCGTCGACGACGTGGCGGGCGGCGTGCAGGTCGCCGTCGCCTTCAGCGTGGAGCGCGAGGGCGGCGACAAGCCGGTGTGCGTCGCGGAGTCGGTGTCCCGGTACTACCTGTAGGCGGTCACTTGGACACGCCCACCATGCGCAGCACGAGGTCGGCGTCGAGCGCGCCGACCTCGTCGGGCGTCCAGGGGCCGTCGACGTTGAACCAGCGGGCCACGTCGATGCAGAGCGACATGACGGCGAGGGTGGTGCCCTTCACGTCGAGCACGTCGAACTCGCCGGAGGCCACGCCGTCCTCGATGATCCCGCGCACCTCCGCGTCGCACTGCCGGCGCAGGTCGAGGATCTCGGCGCGGGCGTCGGGGCCGAGGGAGTCCAGTTCGTACTGGACGACCCGGGCGGTGGTACGGCCGCCGGCGTGCCAGCGCACGAAGGAGCTGACCGCGTCCGCGAGCCGCTCGGTCGCGGTGCCGTCGCCGCGGGCCGCGACCCGGAGGATCTCCAGCGCCTTCGCGTGGCCGATCCGGCTGATGCGGTGCAGCAGCTCTTCCTTGGTCTTGTAGTGGATGTAGAGCGCGGCGGGGCTCATCCCGGCCCGGCCCGCGATGTCACGGGTCGTGGTGGCGTGGTAGCCGCGCTCGGCGAACGCCTCCACCGCGGCGACGAGCAGCCGCCGCGCCGCGTCGGGCGTGACCTCGCCCCACGCCGACATCTCGCCGCCGGCCGTCTCCTCCGCCGTACTCATCGCACGCCCCTCTCCACTGTCAGAACCCCCACCATACCGCCGAACCTGAGCGAGCGCTTAGCATCCCCGCTCAGAGGGACGCCGGGGGTGGGCCGAAGTGGGGGCTCCTCCAGGGGGAGGGACCGCGGGCAACCGCCCCCGGGGCACCGTGCGGGCCTGAGCGGTGAGACCGGCTCCGGGGAGCCGCGTACTGCGGGCAACCAGCGCGGCCTGGGCCGGGGCACCGGGGGGTGGGGCACTGCGACGCGCCCGCCCCCCGTACGGACAGGATCACGACCCCGTGGACCTAAGCGGCCGTGGGACCAGGCGGCCCAGGAGCCGGGAACGGTGAACAACTGGCGCGGCCGGGGTCCTCGGACGGACACGCTCACCGCAGACGCGGAGGCGCCTGCGGCAGGGCCGAAGGTCGTGGGCACCGCCGACGCGCCGGCCCCCGTACGAACAGGATCACGGCCCCCCGGGCCGGAGCGGCCGTCCGACCAAGCGGGCCCCGGGGAGCCGGAAGCGAGGGGCACGGCCGGGCCCCATCGGCCAGACACGTTCACCGCAGACGCGGAGGCGCCTGCGGCAGGGCCGAAGGTCGTGGGCACCGCCGACACGCCAGCCCCCGCACAGGCAGGATCACGCCCTGTGGACCTGAGCGGCCGTCCAACCATGCAGGCCCCCGGGGAGCCGGAAGCGAGGGGCACGGCCGGGCCCCATCGGACGGACCTGTTCGCCGCAGGCGTGGAGGTGCCTGTGGCGGCCGGCTCCGTCCTAGTCCCCTCCAGGCGGTGACGTTCAAGCCATCGGCCGCGCGTGCGTCACAGCTTCTCGAACGGGTCGTGTTCGGCGAGGAGCTTCTCCAGGCGGGCCTGGTCGACCCGGCTGACGATCTGGCCCGCCTCCTGGCGGTCGCGGATGACCTTGGCGAGCGTGAAGGCGGAGGTGACCAGGTACAGGACGGCGATGGCGAGGAAGCCCCGCACCCAGGCGTCGGCGTTGAGACGGAAGATGCCGACGGCCGTCGCGGCCATGGCCACGGCGAAGGAGGCGACGGCCTGGCCGTAGAAGGCGGCCGTGTTCTGCTGCTTGACCGGTGTGTCACTCATGGCCAGAGTCTCGGCCACGCGTGGCACGGGCCACATCCGCTCAGGTACTCAGACGGTACTCAGAACGCCGAGACCCCCGTCAACGCCCGCCCGATCACCAGCTTCTGGATCTGGCTCGTGCCCTCGTAGAGGGTCATCACGCGGGCGTCGCGCAGCAGTTTGCCCGCCGGGTACTCGTCGATGTAGCCGTAACCGCCGAACACCTGAAGCGCGTTGTTCGCGGCACGCACCGCCGCCTCCGAGGCGAAGAGCTTGGCCTTGGAGGACTCGACGGCGAAGGGCTCGCCGCGGTCGATCAGGTCGGCCACCCGCCAGGTCAGCAGCCGGGCCGCGTCCACGTCGACGGCGATGTCGCTGATCAGCTCCTGGACGAGCTGGTGCCCCGCGATCGGCTTGCCGAACTGCTCACGCTCACCGGCGTACCGGACGGCCGCGTCCAGCGCGGCCTGCGCGATGCCGACACAGCCCGCCGCCACCGCCATCCGCCCCTTGGCCAGCGCGGACATGGCGACGGAGAACCCCTTGCCCTCCTCGCCGAGCATCGCGGAGGCGGGCACCCGCACCCCCTCAAGGACCAGCTCGGCGGTGGCCTGGCCGCGCAGCCCGAGCTTGCCGTGGATGGTGCGGCGGGTGAGTCCGGGGGTGTCCGTCGGCACAAGGAAGGCGGAGACGCCCTTGTGGCCGGGCGCGTCCGTGGACCGGGCGAACAGCAGCACCACGTCGGCCCACGTGCCGTTGGTGATGAACATCTTGGTGCCGTCGATGACGTAGTCGTCGCCGTCCCGCACCGCACGCGTGACGAGGTTGCCCGCGTCGGAGCCGGTGCCGGGCTCGGTGAGGCCGAAGCAGCCGACGTGGGCGCCGGAGGTGAGCCCGGGGAGCCAGCGGCGCTTCTGCTCCTCGCTCCCCCACGCGGCGACCGTCTTGGCGACCAGCCCCAGGGAGACGGACACGATCCCGCGCACGGACGAGTCACCCCGTCCCAGCTCCTCGGTGACCAGGCAGTACGCCAGGTGGTCGCCGCCCGAGCCGCCGTACTCCTCGTCGATCGTCAGCCCCAGGAAGCCGACCTCGCCGAGCTTCTTGACGATGGACCGGTCGACCTCCTCGGCGCGGTCCCAGTCGACGACGTGGGGCGCGATCTCCCGGGTCACGAAGTCCCGCGCGAGCCGCCGGACGGCGCTCTGCTCCTCGCTGAGCCCCAGGTCGACCACGAGATCACCTCACTTGAGAGAAGGACACCTTTAAATTAGCACTGCTAGTTTCTTGTTCGCAGCCCTACTATGTGCGCCATGGCCCGACCGCGCAAGCCCCTCCTCAGCACCGACCGGATCGTCGAGACGGCACGCGCGCTCGTGGACGCGGAGGGCCTCGCGGCACTGTCCACCCGCCGGCTGGCGGCGGAGCTCGGGGTCAGCGGGCCGTCCCTCTACAACCACTTCCGGACCAAGGACGAGATCCTGGAGGCGGTCGCCGACTCGGTGAGCGCCCAGGTCGACCTGTCGATGTTCGAGGACGGCCGGGCCTGGCGGACGGCCCTGCACGACTGGGCCGTCTCCTACCGCACCGCCCTGCGCGACCACCCCAACATCGTCCCGGTACTGGCCCAAGGCCCCGGCCGCCGCCCGGCCGGACTGCGCCTCGCCGACGCCGTCTACGGCGCGATGGTCGACGCGGGCTGGCCGCCCGCGCAGGCCACGTCCATCGGCGCGCTGATGCGGTACTTCATCATGGGCTCGGCGCTCGGCTCCTTCGCGGGCGGCTTCGTCGACGACAAGAGCGCGTACGACCCCGCGGACTATCCCCATCTCGGCCAGGCGCACCTGCTCGCCGAGCAGCAGGAGAAGATCGACGAGCGGGCGTTCGAGACCGGGCTCCGGGCCCTGCTGGACGGTCTCGCCCAGCAGTACGAGCAGGTCGGGCGGCCCGCGTAACCATGTTTCGGTGAGCGCCGAAGCGTCCCTGCCGCATGCTGGACGGCATGACCAAGGACCCGCAGGCACCGCACCTGGCGCGGCTCGCCGCCCTGATCGCCGACGAGACCCGGGCCGCCTGCCTGCTGGCCCTCCTGGACGGCCGGGCCTGGACCGCGGGCGAGCTCGCCCGCCACGCGGGGGTCGCCGCGTCGACCATGAGCGAGCACCTCGGCCACCTGGTCGCGGGCGGCCTGCTGGCGGAGGAGCGGCAGGGGCGCCACCGGTACGTGCGCCTCGCCGACGCGAGGGTGGCGCACCTGGTCGAGGACCTCGCCGCGCAGGTCTCCCCGGACCCGGACACGGCCCGACGCCCGCGGAATCTGCGGGAGTCGAGCGCCGGTTCGGCGATGGCCCGGGGCCGCACCTGCTACGACCACTTCGCGGGCCGTCTGGGCATCGCCCTGACGGATGCTCTGACGTCCCGTCAATTCCTGCGGCAGGACACGGGGTTCGCGCTCACCGAGGCGGGCCTCGGGTGGTTCGAGGAGGCCGGCATCGCCCTCGAACGCACGGGCCGCCGCCCCCTGGCCCGTGCCTGCCTCGACTGGACGGAACGCCGACCGCACCTGGCGGGCGTGGCCGGAGCCGCCCTGTGCCGGCACGCCCTGGACGCGGGCTGGTGCGTGCGCATCGGCTCCGAGCGGGCGGTGAAGGTGACGGCGACAGGAGAACAGGCGTGGGCCGATCTCCTGGGCCTCGACGCCCGAGCGCTGCGCTGAGCGGTCCACCGACAGCCCGTCCGAAATCCGCGAGCCCCCGCACGCCCCCTTCCCTAACCTCAGGAGCATGATGAACCCCCGCCGCACCGAGCTTCTCGCCGCCGCCGCGGCCACCGTCACCGTCGTCCTGTGGGCGTCCGCCTTCGTCTCCATCCGCAGCGCGGGCGCCGCCTACTCACCCGGCGCGCTGGCCCTCGGCAGGCTCCTCTCCGGTGCCCTCGCCCTGGGCGCGATCTGCCTGATACGCCGGGAAGGGCTCCCCCCGCGCTCCGCCTGGCGCGGCATCGCGGTCTCCGGCGTGCTGTGGTTCGGGTTCTACATGGTCGTCCTGAACTGGGGCGAGCAGCAGGTGGACGCGGGTACCGCGGCCCTGGTCGTGAACATCGGCCCCCTCCTGATCGCGCTGCTCGGCACCCGTCTGCTCGGCGACGCGATGCCGCCCCGGCTGCTGGCCGGGATGGCGGTGTCCTTCGCGGGCGCGGTCACCGTGGGCCTGTCGATGTCGGACGACGGCGGCGCCTCGGTGCTCGGCGTGGTCCTGTGCCTGCTCGCGGCCATCGCCTACGCCGCCGGGGTCGTCGCGCAGAAGCCGGCCCTGGCCTCCGGGACCCCGTTGCAGGTGACGGCGTTCGGCTGCTTCGTGGGCGCCGTCGTCTGCCTGCCGTTCGCCGGTCAACTGGTGTCGGAGGCGGCCGACGCCCCCGCCTCGGCGACCCTCAACATGGTCTACCTGGGCGTCTTCCCGACCGCCCTGGCCTTCACCACCTGGGCCTACGCCCTCGCCCGTACGACCGCCAGCCGCATGGGCGCGACCACCTACGCGGTCCCCGCACTGGTCGTCCTGATGTCATGGCTGGCGCTCGGCGAGGTCCCGGGGCTGTTCACGCTCGCGGGAGGGGTGCTGTGCCTGGCGGGCGTGGCGGTGTCCCGCTCCCGCGCCCGGGCGGCCGCGGCCCCGGTGACGGCACCGGAACCGCGGCCCGAGAAGGCGTCGGACCCCGCGTGAACGCGCCCTGCCCGCCGGCACCGTGACGGAGAGCGGCGCGATCACCGCTTGCTCAGAACACCACCAGGGCCCTGCCGCCCTTGCCATCCAGCATGTTGTCGAAGGCCGCGGGGATCCCGTCCAGCGCGATCCGCTCGGTGACCAGCATCCCGAGGTCGAGGCGGCCGGCCCGGACGTGTCCGGCGAGCACCGGGAGGTCCTCGGCGGGGTCGGAGTCGCCGTAGACGCAGCCCGCGAGGGTGCGGCCCCAGTGGAAGATCTCCAGGGCGTTGAAGGTGACCTGCTGGTCCTTGCCGCCGATGCCGACGACCGTCGTACGGCCGCCGCGGCGGGTGGAGTCCCAGGCCGTGCGGATGGTCGAGGCGCGGCCGACGCACTCGACGGCGACGTCGACGCCCTGCTTGCCGGTGAGGCCCCTGATCTCACGGGCGGTGCCGTCGGAGGCGATCACGTAGTCGGTGGCTCCGGCGGCGCGCGCCAGCTCCTCCTTCTCCGGGGAGACGTCGACCGCGACGATCTTCGACGCACCCGCGATCCGGGCGGCCTGGAGTGCGGCCAGGCCCACTCCCCCGACGCCGTACACCGCGACCGTCTCGCCCTCGCGGACCCGCGCCGAGTGGTGGACGGCGCCGTAGCCGGTGAGGACCGCGCAGCCCAGCAGGGCGGCGTCGGTGAGCGGGATGCCCTCGGGCAGGGGCAGCAGACAGGACTCGGGGACGACCGTCTCCTCGGCGAACGCGGCGACGTTCAGGCCGGGGTGGAGGTCGGTGCCGTCGGCGGTGCGGGCGTACACGTCGGCGGCGCCGTTGAGGGCGTTGGCGCACAGCCACACCTCGCCGAGCGAGCAGGCGTGACAACGGCCGCAGGACGGAGCCCAGTTGAGGACCACCTCGGCGCCGGGCGACACGCTCGTGACCCCCTCCCCCACGGCGACGACCGTGCCCGCGCCCTCGTGGCCGAGGACGGCCGGGACGGGGACGCGCATGGTGCCGTTGGACAGGGACAGGTCGGAGTGGCAGACCCCGGCGGCGGCGAGACGGACCCGGACCTGACCGGGGCCGGGGTCCGGGAGGTCGATGTCGGTGACCTCCAGGGGAGCGCCCACGGCGGGAAGGACGGCGGCACGAACCACGGGAAGGCTCCTCAGAACTGGAGGGACTTGGTCTGGAGGTACTCGGCGAGACCGTGCGGGCCGAGCTCGCGGCCGACGCCCGACTGCTTGTAACCGCCGAAGGGGGCAAGGGGGTTGAAACGGCCGCCGTTGATGTCGACCTGCCCGGTGTCCATCCGGCGGGCGAAGGCCACGGCCTCCGGCTCGTCGCCCGCCCAGACGGCACCCGCGAGGCCGTAGACCGTGCCGTTGGCGATGCGCAGGGCGTCCTCCTCGTCCTCGTAGCGCAGGATCGACAGGACCGGGCCGAAGATCTCCTCCTGGGCGACGGTCATCTCGGGGGTCACGTCGGCGAAGACGGTCGGGGCGACGAAGTAGCCCCGCTCGCGCGGGGATTCGGGGCCACCGGCGACGAGCCGGGCCCCCTCGGCGACGCCCTTCTCGATGTAACCCCGCACCCGTGCCTGCTGCTTGGCGTTGACGACCGGGCCGATGCGCTCGCCGTACTTCGCGGCGGCGGTGGCGGCGAGCTCGACGGCCTCGTCGTACTGGTCCCGGTGCACCAGCATCCGGGTCCAGGCGCTGCACGTCTGGCCGGAGTTGGACATCACGTTGGCGACGCCGACGTTGACCGCCTTGGCGAGGTCGGCGCTGGGCAGGATGACGTTGGCGGACTTGCCGCCGAGTTCCAGGGCGACCTTCTTCAGGGCGGCCCCTGCGGTGGCGCCGATCCTCCGGCCGACCGCGGTGGAGCCGGTGAAGGAGACCAGGTCGACGTCCGGGTGCCCGGCGAGGGCCTGCCCGGCGACCGGGCCGAGGCCGGTGACCAGGTTGAAGACCCCGGCCGGGACCCCGGCCTCGTGGACGGCCTCGGCGAAGAGCTGGGCGACCAGCGGGGTGTCCTCGGCGGGCTTGAGGACGACCGTGCAGCCCGCGGCGAGGGCCGGGGCCACCTTGGCGACGATCTGGTGCAGCGGGTAGTTCCAGGGAGTGATCGCGGCGACCACGCCGACCGGCTCCAGGTGGACGGTGGAGTTGCCGAGCCTCTCCTCGAAGGAGTAGGTCGCGGCGAGCTCGGCGTAGGAGGCGGCCACCGCGACAGGGACGGCGGCATGCACGTTCTGCGAGAACTTCAGCGGGGAGCCGAGCTCCGCGGTGACCGTCTCGGCGATCTCGTCCTTGCGGGCGGCGAGGACGTCCCGCAGCGCGGCCAGCCGGGCGGCCCGCTCGGCCGGAGCGGTCGCCGCCCAGGCCGGAAGGGCGGTACGGGCGGCCCGTACGGCGCTGTCGACGTCCTCGGCGGTGCCGGCCGGGACCCGGGCGATGACCTGCTCGTCGGCCGGGTTCACGACCTCGATCACGTCCGGGCCGGCGGCCGGGCGCCACTCGCCGTCGATGTACATGCCGTCGTGCGCCTTCATGGTGCGTCCTCCCGGGCTGGGCCGTGCCGTGTCGTCGTCCGGCTCATAAACTAGCGACGATAGTTTTCTTGCGCCAGAGCGGACCGGACCCTCCAGGACATCAGAAGTCCGCACGGGCCCAGGCGTCCACCCGCCCACGACCTTCTCGGCGGCAGGGCGGCGCCGGGGCGGAGGGCCCCGGTCCGGGAGAGGTACGTGAGCATGCGCACCTGCCTGACGGGAGGGCGCGCCCGGGCCGGGCGGCGCGCCCTCGGTTCACTCCTTCCGGGCGCAGCGGACCGGTACAGCGGCATCAGCGCAGGGCACGACCCGTGACGGCGTCCTGCTCGATGGGGCCGTCCATGCTCGCGGACGCGGATTCGGTGTCGCCCTTCCTCACTCGTCCAGGTCGGGCAGGTGGTCCGGGGACGGGCAGATGCGTTCGCCGTGCTGGTCGAAGACGAACAGGTGGGAGATGTCGACGAGGAGGGGGACCTGCATGCCGCGCCGCAGGTCGATGTCCGGGGTCGTGCGGACAACGAGATCGCCGGGGAGGCGGGGGTCGGCGGAGGGGGGTTCGGGGGCGGGCTCCGGGGCGTCCTCCAGGACCACGACGGGGCCCGCGCGGCGGGAGACCGCGCGGTCTCTCAGACGGTCCAGGACCGTGCCCTCGCGGCGGCGGCGCCGGGGCGGGCGCGCTGCGGGGCGCGGGGCCTCCAGTTCGGGCACGAAGGCGGGGCGGGAGCCGGTGTTGAAGTGGACGAGCACCTCGTGGCCCTGGAACTCCACGTGCTCCACCAGGCCGGTGATCGGCATCTCCCCGGGGCGGGCCGAGGTCCGCTTGGCGATGCGGATCGCCTCCGAGCGCAGGCCTACGATCACCTCGCGGCCCTGCTGGACGCGGAGCAACTGGTGGTCCAGGGACAGGGGTTCGGGCAGCCGCAGGTACTGCTTGCCGAGGCTGATGGTCATCGCGCCGTCCAGCGGGGCCCGGACCAGTCCGCGCAGGAGGTTGATGCGCGGGGTGCCGATGAAGGCGGCGACGAAGACGTTGCGGGGCAGCGCGTACACCGAGCGCGGGGTGCCGACCTGCTGGAGGACTCCGCCGCGCAGGACGGCGACCCGGTCGCCGAGCGACATCGCCTCGGCCTGGTCGTGGGTGACGTAGACCGTGGTGACGCCCAACTCGCGGGTCAGTCCGGCTATTTCGGCGCGCAGGTGGTTGCGGAGCTTGGCGTCGAGGTTGGACAGCGGCTCGTCCATGAGGAAGGCGGAGGGGCGGCGGGAGATGGCCCGTCCCATCGCCACGCGCTGGCGTTCGCCGCCGGAGAGCTGGCCCGGGTAGCGGTCGAGGAGGTCCTCGATGCCCAGCATCCGGGCGGTGGCGTCCACGCGGGCCCGGGGGTCCTCGTCGGGGGCCTCGATGCGCAGCGGGAAGCCGATGTTCCCCCGGCTGGTCATGTTGGGGTAGAGGGCGAAGTTCTGGAACACCATCGCCATCCGGCGCTCGGCGGGCAGCAGGTCGTTGGCGTACTCGCCGTCGAGCCTGAGCTGGCCCTCGGTGATCTCCTCCAGCCCGGCGATCATCCTGAGCACGGTGGATTTCCCGCAGCCGGAGGGGCCGAGCAGGACGAGGAACTCGCCGGGCGCGATGTCCAGCGAGAGCCGGTCCACCACCCGGGCGCCCCGGGTGTAGGTCTTGCTCACGTGGTGCAGAGATATGGCGCGTGTCATGACGGTGCCCCCGGGGGCTGGTTCAGGCGCTGGTGCTCCGCGGTCGAGAGGCCCCGTGCGGGTCGTACGGGGCTGTGAGTCACGGAAGTTAACGGAATGCATGCGGCCGGGGGAAGAGACTGGGCGGGATCGGACGCTACGGTCCAGCCTGCGAGATAACGGACTCCCGGATTCAGCACCCCGTCCAGCGCCCCGGGAGGCCGTCGCCCCCTCATCGCACCGCCGCGCCCCCGGCGACGCCTTGACTGCGCGGTACGGCTTCGCTCGCCGGGAGGGTCCCGGTCATCGGCGCCCCGCCGCCTGTCGGCGCGGTCCCGGTCGCCGACGTCCCGTCACTTCCCGGCCGGCTCTCGGCGGCCCTCGGCGGGCTCTCGCTCACCGGGGCACCTCCGCTCACCGGCGCGGCCCGGCTCCCCGGCACAGCTCCGGCCCCCAGCGGGGCCTCGCTCCTCGGCACCCCTTCGCTCCCTGGCACGTCCCAGTCGGTCGGCGCGCCTTGACTCCCCGGTACGCCCTCGGACTGCAGCGGGTCCGCGCTCCCTGGTACGGCCTCGGACTTCAGCGGATCCGCGTTGGCCGGCGCACCCCCGTTCTTCGGCGAACCCTCGTTCCTGGTCGCGGCCGCGCTCTTCCCCGGCCGTGGCTCACGGGTCTGGGTGAGGTGGGCGAAGACGACGACGTTGCTGCTGTAGCCGGTCCGCCGGTTGAAGAGGCCGCCGCAGGTGATCACGCGGAGCTCCGGGCGCCTGGCCGGCCCGTAGACCTCCTTGTCGGGGAAGCCCGACTTGTCGAAGATCTTCACGCGGTCCACGGTGTAGACGGCGGTACGGCCGTCCGCGCGCACCGCCTCGATCAGCTTGCCGGGCTTCACCTGGCCGAGCGCGGCGAAGACCGCGGGGCCGGTCCTGGTGTCGCGGTGGCCGACGGCGATCGCCGTACCGGACTCGCCGGGTGTGGCGCCGCCCCGGTACCAGCCCACGAGTTTCGGCTTGTCGACCGGCGGGGTCGCCAACTCCCGGCCCTTGGTGAGCCCGAGGCCCATGACCGGGGCGTCGATGCCCAGGGACGGGATGCGGAAGGCCGTCGGCCGGGAGCGGGACAGCGGGCGGGGCGGGGGCGTGCGGGTGGGCTTGGGGCGGGCGGAGGGGGCCGGCTCGTCGGCCGCCCCCGCTTCCGGGCCGGCGGCCGCCACGGCGTCCGGTCCGCCGGGTCCGTCCGGTGCGGTCGGCGTGCCGTCGCCCGTACACCGGACCCCCACCGTCACCAGGACGACCGTGAGCAGGGCCGTCCTGGTGAGGCGGTAGGCGCGGGTCCGGTACCAGGGCCTGCGTCTGCGCCTACGCGGCGCCATTGGGCCGACGGCGGTTCAGCCGGAAGTACGCGACAGCGCCGACCGCCACCAGGCCGACGGCCCCCGCGGCGGTGACCGGCGCGAACGCGGCCGCGGTGTCGACGAGACCGCCGCCGCCCGCGTGCACACCGCCCTTGGGGCCGCCGCCCTCGTTGTTGTTCCAGCCCCCGCCCTGCTGGTCCTCGATCTGGTCGCCGGCCCGGCGTTCGCCGTCGCGCTTGCCGTCGTGGCAGTTGACGCGGAAGACCTTCTCCTTCGGGGCGCCCGCGACGATCCAGGTGAGCTTGTACTGCCCGTCCGCGACCCCCAGCGGGTCGGTGTGTCCGGCGCCCCCGGCGAGCTGGATGGTGCCGGCGACGGTGGCGGCCGTGGGCAGCGGCGGCTGGGGCGTGATGGTGTACGCGATGGTCGTGAGGACGTCGAAGTTGACGGCGTCCAAGTAGAACTTGCAGACCCGGGGATCATCCTTGGAGACGCCGAAAGGCACGCCCACGTGATGGATCCGGATGTCGCCGTTCTCGCCCGCGGCGGACGCGGTCGGCGCGGCCACCCATGACGCGCCGGCCGCGGCGAGGGCGGTGAGGACGACCGTGGCGCCCGCTCGGACGCGGAAGGTACGTGGGAGTGTCAGGGTGGGCATGCGCGCTCCTCCGATTCAGACGATTTCCATACAAATCGCTCTTTCGGCAGCACTCTCCTTCATGCGCGCGACGGTCGGCCGCATCGGTGTGCGGCGCGCCGTCAGATATCGCTCGTGCGGCGCAATCCCGGGCGCTCGGGCCGCTTCCCGGCGGTCGGTCCGGCCCCCTCGGACCGTCCGGGCGACCGCAGCGCCACCCCCGCCGAGAGCAGCAGCAGGGTTCCGAGCATCACGAACGGCGCGGCCACCCCCACGAGTCCCGCGACCAGGCCCGCGGTGGCCGGTGCGGCGACCTGGCCGAGGCGGTTGCCGGTCAGCCGCAGGGCGAGGGCGGTGGAGCGGGCGCCCTCGGGGGCGGCCTGGACGACCGTCGTCATGGACAGCGGCTGTCCCACGCCGAGGCAGAAGCCGAGCACCGCGAGCATGACGGCCAGCGCCCACACCGGGACGGGCAGCGCGATGCCGGCACACAGCAGGGCCGCCAGCAGGCACGTCACGGTCAGGAGCAGCGCCCGCCCCAGCAGCCGCAGCAGCGGGGTCAGCACCAGGCGGCAGGCGATCGTGGCCGCCGCGCGCAGGCTCAGCAGCACGCCGATCACCGAGGGGGCGATGCCCCGGTGCTCGCCGACCACCGGAAGGTACGCGGTGAGAATGTCCGTGGCGGACAGCACGGACAGGCTCACGAAGATGCCCCCGGGCACGCCCCGGGACCGCAGGATGCGTCCGACGGGGACCCGGTCACCGTGCCCCGTACGGGAGTCGGCCCCCGTGTCGCGGTGCTCGATGCGCCACAGCGACGTGCACGCGACCGCCGCCCCCGCGGCCGAGACGAGCAGTGCGAACGCACTCGTGCCGGCCATGTCGGAGCCGCCGATCAGCGCGCCCGCAGCGACCGGGCCGACCAGTTGGCCGAGGGAGGCGCCGATGGTGAAGTGGCCGAAGTTGCGGTCCTGTTCGTGCGGGGCGGACTGCCGGGCGACGAGGGACTGGGCGCCGATGACGAAGCAGAGGTGGCCGAGTCCCATCACCCCGCTCCAGACGGCCATGGCCCACAGCGAGTCCGCGAGGCCGCTGAGGGCGCAGCCGCCGGATATCAGCACCACACCGACCGGCAGCAGCGGCGCGCACCGCCCGTGGTCCGTACGGCGGCCGAGCGGTACGGCGGCGAAGAGGGGCAGCAGCGCGTACACACCGGCGATGACACCGATCGCGCGCTCGTCCGCGCCCAGCGCGAGGGCCCGGTAGGAGACGGCGGGCCGTGCCATCGACACCGCCCCCTGCGCGAAGCTGAAGGCGATGACGAGGCGGAGCAGCCAGCCGCGGTTCCCACCGGGCGCCATGGTCTTGTCCTCCTGGACGAGAAGAAGCGGATCAGATGATTCCGAAGAGGATTCCTGCCCCGAGGATCAACAGGCATGTGAGCGCGGCCCACTTGACGACGAACCTGGTGTGGTCGCCGAACTCCACCTTGGCCATGCCGACCAGGACGTACACGGCCGGGACGAGCGGGCTCGACATGTGCAGCGGCTGACCGACGAGCGAGGCGCGGGCCATCTCCAGCGGCGAGACGCCGTGCGCCGCGCCCGCCTCGGCGAGGACCGGCAGGACACCGAAGTAGAAGCCGTCGTTGGACATGAAGTAGGTGAGCGGGAGGCTCAGGACGCCGGTCACCAGGGCCATGTGCGGGCCCATGCCCTCGGGGATGACGTCCACCATCCAGCGGGCCATGTGGTCGACCATGCCGGTGCCCTGGAGGACGCCGGTGAAGACGGCGGCGGCGAAGACCATGCCGGAGACGTTGAGGACGTTGTCGGCGTGGGCGGCGAGGCGGGCCTTCTGGTCCGGGATGTGCGGGAAGTTCACGGTGAGCGCGAGGGCGGCGCCGAGCAGGAACAGCACCGGGATCGGCAGCCACTCCATGATCATGGAGGTGAGCAGGGTGGCGGTGAGCAGCGCGTTGAACCAGTACAGCCTGGGGCGCAGGGTGGGGCGGCTGGGGTCCAGGACCTGGAAGCGCTCCGCGTCGCCGGCCTCGTCGTCCTCGGCGCCGGTGCCGGAGCCGCCGGTGGCCACCGCGGCCTTGCCCGGCCCGGAGGCACCGGAGCCGGCGCCGGCGCCGACCAGCACGGTCTCGGTCTCCTCGACCTTCTCGTCGACCAGGACCTCGTTCAGGGTGAGCACGCCGAGCCGCTTGCGCTCGCGCATGCCGAGGACGTACGAGAGGACGAAGACGCCCAGCAGGCCGACGGCGAGGGCCGGGATCATGGGGACGAAGATGTCGCTGGCGTCGAGCTTCAGCGCGGTGGCGGCACGGGCCGTCGGACCGCCCCAGGGCAGCGTGTTCATCACGCCGTTGGCCATGGCGGCGACACCGGTCATCACGACCAGGCTCATCTTCAGGCGCTTGTACAGCGGGTACATCGCCGAGACGGTGATCATGAAGGTGGTCGAGCCGTCGCCGTCCAGCGAGACGATCGCGGCGAGGATCGCCGTGCCGACGACGATCCTCATGGGGTCGGCCTTCGCGAACTTCAGGATGCCGCGCACGACCGGGTCGAAGAGGCCGACGTCGATCATCACACCGAAGTAGACGATCGCGAACATGAGCATCGCCGCGGTGGGGGCGAGGCTGGTGACGCCTTCGATGACGTAGTCACCAAGCTTGGCGCCCTTCCCGACGAAGACGCAGAACAGGGCCGGGATCAGTACGAGCGCCGCGATCGGCGACATCTTCTTCATCATGATCAGGACCAGGAAGGTCGCGATCATGGCGAAGCCGAGGATGGTCAGCATGAGTGGATACCTAACGTTCGCCCTTGAACTCCCACCGGAGTCGGCAGTGCGATGACGTTAGGACCCGTCAAGTGGCGTTAACAAGACGTTGACATGCGAGCAATAAGCGCAAAACTGCTGGTCACAGCTTTGCACTGCTCACAGCGTCGCCGCGGCGGACAGTTTTACCGGTATGCCGTTGAGGACCGCGTTGCCCGACAGGGGGTCGAGCAGGCTGCCGTCGAGGAGCTGGTTGACGTTGACACCGGGGTTCTCGGCGGCGTGGCCGAGCCGGGTGCCGGGGCGGTCGTGGCCCCAGCCGTGCGGCAGGCTGACCACGCCGGGGCGCACGCCGTCGGTGACCTCGGCCTCGGTGACCACCTCTCCCCCGGCCCCCTTGATCCGCACCGCCGAGCCGTCCGCCAGGCCCAGCCGCTCGGCGTCCTCGGGGTGGATGTGCAGGGTGCAGCGGTTGGAGCCGCCGGTGAGGGCAGGGACGTTGTGCATCCAACTGTTGTTGGAGCGCAGATGCCGGCGGCCGACGAGGACCAGCCCCTCCGCCTTGTGGCTCAGGGCCTCGCGCAGCCGGGGCAGGTCGTCGGCGATCGGCCGCGGCAGCAGTTCGACCTTGCCGCTGCGGGTCTTCAGCGGTTGCGGCAGCCGGGACTCCAGCGGTCCGAGGTCGATGCCGTGCGGATGCGCGAGCAGCCTGGTCAGGCTCAGCCCGTCCGGTCGTACGCCGAAGCCGTCGCCGTAGGGGCCGAGGCGCAGCATCATGTCGAGCCGCCGCTCGGGGCCGGTCTCACCTTCCAGGAGTGCCGTCAACTCGTGCGGCTCGCGGCCGTGCACGGGCGAGTGGGTGTCCTTGACGGCCTTGCCGAGGGTCTGGCCGATGACCAGGTCGTCCACGGCGGACGGGTCGGCGCCGTGCATGCCGGTCGCGGCGAGGACCAGCCGGGCGAGGATCTCGGTCTCCGCCATCCGGCCGGGCTCCAGCGGGACGGCGGGGCGGGTGTAGCGGACCTGGTTGCGCACGGCCAGGGTGTTGAAGGCGAAGTCGTGGTGCGGGCTCTGCGAGGGCGGGGGCGGCGGCAGCACGACGTGGGCGTGGCGCGAGGTCTCGTTCAGGTACGGGTCCACGCTGACCATGAAGTCGAGCGAGCCGAGAGCCTTGTCGAGCCGGTCGCCGTCGGGGGCGGAGAGCACCGGGTTGGCGGCGACGGAGACGAGCGCGCGGATCGGCTCGCCCTCCTCGGTCGCGGTGTCGATCTCCTCGGCGAGCGCGGAGAGCGGCAGCTCCCCCTTGGCCTCGGGGTGCCGGCTCACCCGGGAGTGCCAGCGGCCGAGGGCGAACCCGTGGCTGGGGCCCGCGGGCCGGGGCGTCCGGTCGGTGGCCGCCTGCGGGAAGAGCGCGCCGCCGGGCCGGTCCAGGTTGCCGGTGAGGATGTTGAGCACGTCGACGAGCCAGCTCGCCAGGGTGCCGTGCGGTACCGTGCAGCTCCCGATGCGGCCGTACACGGCGGCGGTGGGGGCGGCGGCGAGTTCGCGGGCGAGGGTGCGGATGAGCCCGGCGTCCACGTCACAGGCACCGGCGACGGCGTCCGGGGTGAAGTCGCCGACGGCTGAACGGAGTTCGTCGAGACCTTCGAGGTGCGGGGTCAACTCCCCCGGGTCCACCAGCCCTTCCTCGAACAGCACGTGTGCCATCGCCGCCAGCAGCAGGGCGTCGGTGCCGGGCCGGACGGCGATGTGGCGGTCGGCGAGCCTGGCGGTGCGGGTGCGGCGGGGGTCGATGACGGTGAGGGTGCCGCCGCGGGCCTTGAGCGCCTTGAGCCGGCCGGGGAAGTCGGGGGCGGTGCACAGACTCCCGTTGGACTCCAGGGGGTTGGCGCCGATGAGGAGCAGGTGGTCGGTGCGGTCGAGGTCGGGCACGGGGATGGCGTTGGCGTCGCCGTAGAGCAGGCCGCTGGAGACGTGCTTGGGCATCTGGTCGACCGTGGAGGCGGTGAAGACGCTGCGGGTGCCGAGGCCGGCGAGCAGGACCGGCGGGTACAGGGCGCCGGCCATGGTGTGGACGTTGGGGTTGCCGAGGACGACGCCGACCGAGTTCGCCCCGTACCGCTCGTCCGCCGTGCGGAGGCCTGCGGCGACCGCGTCGAAGGCCTCCTCCCAGGTGGCCTCGCGCAGTTCCCCGCCCTGTCGCACGAGGGGGGTGCGCAGCCGGTCGGGGTCGCCGTCGACGGCCCCGAAGGCGGCACCCTTCGGGCAGATGAACCCCTTGCTGAACACGTCGTCGCGATCCCCGCGGGCCCCGGTGACCCGGGTCCCCTCGATCGTGAGCGTCAGACCACAGGTGGCCTCGCACAGGGGGCAGATACGCAGAGCGGTGCGGGACACGGGTCCTCCCGGGGCAGCGGTGCCTGTCCCGGGGAGCATACCGACCGGTACGGATGCTGGGGAGGGGGTGGGGGGGGAGGGGGTCTCGGGGGAGGGCTCGGGGGCCGGGTCAGTCCAGGACCCTCGCGAGATAGGCGCGCAGCATCTCCCGGGCCTCCTGGATGATCCGCTCGTCGCCCTCGGGAGCCACCCGGAAGGCCAGGTGGACCAGGGTGTCGGCGGTCTCCACGGCGATGAGGAAGGTGCGGCGCAGATCCTCGTCCGGCTCGCGGGAGAGATAGCCGGAGAGGAGCTCGGTGAGGCGGTCGGCGACGCGGTGGTTGGGTTCGGCGTGCCGGGCGCCGACGGGGATCTGGTTGCCGAAGTCGACGAGCGAGAAGCCGGGGGCGGTGCGCTTCATGGCGAGGTACTCGTCCAGGACGACGTCCATCGCCGTACGCCAGCCCCCGTCCGTGCCGGACTCCTTGAGGCGGTCGGTGACGCCGGCGGTGAAGCGCTCCAGGTTGCGCTGGGCGAGGGCGTCGGCCATCTGCCGCTTGTTGCCGAAGAAGCGGTAGACGGAGCCGATGGGCACGCCGGCGCGCGCGGCGACGGCGCGGGTGCTGAGCGCGTCGTAGCCGACCTCGTCGAGCAGGTCGGCGCAGGCGTCGAGGATTCTGGTCAGCCGTTCGGCACTGCGCCGCTGCACGGGGGCGCGGCGAAGCGAGGTCGCTTGGGGCACGGGCTTCATGATGCCTTTCCGCGGTCGTCCGGTGAACCCTGCCACCTGGTACGGGGCGAGGGGCCTGCGTCACTCACCGACCACCGCCGATGCTCGCCGCGGGCTGCGTTTCGTGGGTGACGCCGGTGGGGGCCTGCGTGAGCCGGGTTATCAAGGTCCCGCCACGCGCGCCGACGCCGACCTGCGGGGCGGGGAGACCGCGGGTGACGGTCGCCGGGGGCCGGAGCCGCAGGGCCGTGTTGCCGTTGGCGGTGTCAGCGCGAGAGGCGGGAAGGTCGCCGGTCACCCTCGCCGGGAGCCAGAACCCCAAGACCGCGCCGCCGTTGCCGGTGTCGGCCCGAGAGGCGGGAAGACCAGCGCTGGCGCTCGCCGGGAGTCGGAACCCCACGGCTGCACCGCCGTCGCCAGTGTCACCCTGAGCGGGAAGACCGTCAGTCGCCCTCGCCGGGGGCCGGAACCGCAAGACCGTGCTGCCATTGCCGGTGCCAGGCCAAGAGGCGGGGAGACCAGCGCTGGCGCTCGCCGGGAGCCAGAGCTCCAAGGCCGCGCCGCCGGCGCCCCGAGAAGCGGCAAGACCGCCGGTCGCGCTCGCTGGGAGCCAGAGCCCCCGGACCGTGCTGCCGGTGCCGCCCCGAGAAGCGGGGAAGCCGCCGCTGGCGCTCGCCCGGAGCCCCAAGACCGCACCGCCGTTGCCCCGAGCAGCCGGAAGGTCGTCAGTCGCCCTCGCCGGGAGCCGGAACCGCAGGGCCGCGAGGCCGTTGCCGGTGTCCGTGTCGGTCTGCGCGACCGGTACGCCGCCCGTTCCCCTCGCAGGTCCCGCCGCCGGAGGCGAGCCGTGGGTGTTCGTGCCCGTCGGCGGAGTCGGGGCGTCGTCACCCCCCGCCCACCCCCGACCTATGACATCGTTGCCCAAGCGCCTGACCAGCGGCGATCGCGGAGCGCTCGGGGTGGTCGGCAGGGCCGGTGCAGTTCCGCGCACGTCCCTCGGGGTGCCCGCGGCGACCACACCCCCCGTGTCCCCCATCGCCTGCGGCTTCGACGCCGTCACGTCCGCCGTGCTCTCCACCGGGGTGCCGTCGACGGCCCAGACGGTGCCGTCGTCGGCGTAGAGGCGGGCGGTGACCTTGTGGGTGCCCTGCGGGACGTACGCGGCCGCGAGGCGGTAGGACGGGGTGCGCAGGGTGGTGACGGGGCGGTCGTCCACGAAGAGGACGGCGACCCCGCGGCCGGGGACCGCCTTGGCCTTGGCCGCCGGGGGCGAGAAGGTGAAGTTCTCGACGGTCAGCCGCACGGTCCAGCCGTCGTCGGTGTCCGGCTGCACCACTATGCCGACCTCGGGGGCGTTCTCCTGGTCGACCTCCCGGTAGTGCCGCCCCTCGTGATCGGTGTCGTCGAGGACCTTGCCCACCGGTGAGACCGACTGTCCGTCCCTGTTGTCCTTCGCCCCGTCGGCGCCACAGCTCACGGATCCGGTCACCAGCAGGACACAGACCGCGAGCAGGGCAAGGAGTCCCCGCGTCCACTGCATGCCGGGGAGCGTAGAACACCGGTCCGACAACGCGAATCCCCCTGGGGTCTGGTTCTGCTGGTCCTCCCTGAGGAGGTCACCGCGGGGGAATCGGTTCCAGGGAATGACCCCTTGCGCCGATGAAACCGCAATCCTACGGTGTCCCATAGGAATCAGACCGCAAGGGAGCGATCATGAGCGGGGACGCACGGAAGACCGCCGAGGGCCTGGCCCACCTCTCCGGTTTCGGCAACGAGCACGCCTCGGAGGCCGTCCCGGGCGCCCTCCCCCAGGGCCGCAACGCCCCGCAGCGCGCCCCCCTCGGCCTGTACGCGGAACAGCTCAGCGGTACGGCGTTCACCGAGCCCCGCGCCCACAACCGCCGCTCCTGGCTCTACCGGATCCGCCCCTCCGCCGCCCACCCGGCGTTCACCCACACCCACAACGGCCGGATCCGCACGGCCCCGTTCACCGAGTCGGTCCCGGACCCCAACCGGCTGCGCTGGAACCCGCTGCCCGAGCCCCCCGAGGGCACCGACTTCCTGGCCGGCCTGTGGACCCTCGGCGGCAACGGCGACGTCACCCAGCGCACCGGCATGGCCGTGCACCTCTACCACGCCACCGCCTCCATGGACCGCGTCTTCAGCGACGCCGACGGCGAGCTGCTGATCGTCCCGGAGCGCGGCGGACTGCTGCTGCGCACGGAGTTCGGGCTGCTCCATGTGGAGCCCGGACATGTAGCACTGATTCCCCGTGGTGTGCGCTTCCGTGTGGAGCTGCTCGACGAGTCCGCCAGGGGTTATGTGTGCGAGAACTACGGGGCGCCCTTCCAGCTCCCCGACCTCGGCCCCATCGGCGCCAACGGCCTCGCCAACGCCCGTGACTTCCTGGCCCCCGTCGCCGCGTACGAGGACGTCGAGGGACCGGTGGAGGTGGTCAACAAGTTCTGCGGCAACCTCTGGACGGCGACCTACGACCACTCCCCGCTGGACGTGGTCGCCTGGCACGGCAACCACGTCCCGTACGTATACGACCTGCGCCGCTTCAACGTCATCGGCTCCATCTCCTACGACCACCCCGACCCGTCGATCTTCACCGTGCTGACGTCCCCGTCGGACACCCCGGGCCTGGCCGGCGTCGACTTCGTGGTCTTCGCGCCGCGCTGGCTGGTCGGCGAGGACACCTTCCGGCCGCCGTACTTCCACCGCAACGTGATGAGCGAGTACATGGGCCTGATCGAGGGCGCCTACGACGCGAAAGCGGAGGGCTTCGTGCCGGGCGGCGGCTCGCTGCACAACATGATGTCGGCGCACGGCCCCGACCGGGAGACCTTCGACCGGGCGAGCGCGGCCGAGCTCAGGCCGCAGAAGGTCGACGACGGGCTGGCGTTCATGTTCGAGACGCGCTGGCCGGTGACGCTCACCGCCCAGGCGGCCGGGGCGGACCACCTCCAGTCGCACTACGACGACGTGTGGCGGGGCCTGGAACGCCACTTCCGCCCGTTGCACTGACCGATCCGCGGAAGGTACGGATAGCCCGTGACCTCCTTCGCCCCGGACTCGATCGTCCTGAACCGCAAGCTGCCGCTCTGGTACCAGGTGTCGCAGTCCCTGCGCGCCTCGATACTCGGCCGCTCCCCCCAGGACCCGCTGCGCCTGCCCACCGAGGAACAGCTCGCCGGACACTACGGCGTGAGCGTGCTGACCATGCGTCAGGCGCTGAAGGAGCTGGAGGACGAGGGGCTGATCACCCGGCACCGCCGCCGGGGCACCTTCATCGAGCCGGACGCCCGCCGGGGCAGCCCGGTCCGGCTGCTCGGCTCGGTGGACGCGATCGTGGCCCAGCAGTCCGGTATGACGACCGAGTTGCTGGAGCACGGCAAGTCCGCCGTGCCGTCCGAACTCGCCGAGCACTTCCCGGACCTGGACGAGGTGACGGCGTACCACCGGCTGCGCAGCGACGAGCGGACGGGCGAGCCGACCAACCACGCCCGCAACTACCTCCGCCCCGAACTGGCCGCCCTCATCGACCCGTCCGACCTGGCGCGCTGGCCGATGACGAAGGTGCTGCGGGACGTCGTCGGGGCGGACATCAGCCGTATCACGGACACCGTGGAGGCCCGTCTCGCGGACCCGGAGACGGCCCGGCTGCTCCAAGTCCCGCTGCTCAGCCCGATCCTGCACTACACGGGCCTGGCGTACGACACGGAGGGCCGGGTGCTGGACGCGGCGGTGATCCACTACCGGGGGGACCGGTTCTCCTTCACCGTCACCCTGGACGCCACGTGAGCCCACCGGCCCCGGCTGGCTGTCGGTGAAAGGTCGTACGATGCCCAGCGTGACGCACGACGACGCTCCGCCGCTGGCGGACCTCATGCCGTGGTCCGTCGCACCGCCGCGGCTCGGCCGGGGGTGGCCGACGGGCCCCGACGCGGCATCCCTCAAGGCCCGCTGGGACGCCCTGCTGAAGGCCGAGGGGCCCGACCGGGAGGCCCTGTTCGAGCCGACGCGCTCCCGCACCCTGCGCTCGGCGGTCGGACAGCTTCCGGGACGCACGGGCGGCACCGAGAGACTCGCCCGCGCCACCGGCCCCTGCCCGGAGCCGGTGCGGGTCCTGCACGCACCCTTCGACGAGCAGTGGCTGATCCCCGACCACCGGCTGATCGACGCCGCCCGGCCCGAGCTGTGGCGGGTGGCGGACGACGCCCAGGTGTTCGTGGTGGAGACACCCACGGACGGGCAGGGCCCCCGGCTCCTCGCGACCTCCCTCCTCCCCCTGCTCCGACCGAGCCGCGTCCGCCCGCTGTACCGCCGCCCCGGCGGCACCGAGGCGAACCTGGCCCCGGGCCTCCTGGAGCACCTGCGCACCCGGCTCGGGGTCCCGGTGCAGCCCTTGGACGTCCTCGCCTGGATCCTGACGGCGGTCCGCGCCGACCTCACGGTCCCGTTCACCGACGATCCCGAACTGTGGCTGCGGGGCGTGGAGTCGGGCCATCGCACGCTGTGGCTGATGCGTCGCCACGGCGACCGCCCGAAGCTGCCCGGCGGCCGCCGCCCGTACGTCCGCGCGCCCCTGCCGTCCCGCCCTGTGCTCCTGGACTACGACCGCGAGGAGGAGGCCCTGCTGCTGGACGAGGGCCGGGTATCCCCGGTGCCGCCGGAGGCCTGGGACTTCGAGGCGGGCGGGGTGCGGGTGCTGGAGCAGTGGTTCGCGGCCCGGGTCGCGGAACCGGAGCCGGGCACGCTGTCCGCGATCCGCCCGGCGACCTGGCCGCAGACGTGGACGTCGGAACTGCTGGAGCTGATCACCGTGCTGGCGCTGCTGGCGGATCTCCAGCCGCTCCAGGACGAGTTGACGTCACGGATCACGACGGCCGAGCTGCGGGGAGCGGGAGTGCTGCCGCCTCCGGACTCGTCACGCAGGCCGGCGTCGGTCCTGGACGGCCACGAGGAGGGCCCGGAGGGTCAACTCACGTTGCTGTAGCCCCCAGGGGCGCGGGCTGCTTTGAATTCGCGGCTACCGCCGCGCGGGCGCGACCAGCGCCGCACCCGGCACTCCACGGTCACCCGCGCGGCGCGAACCCGTCCAGCACACGCCCCAGCATCCGCTCGAACACCGCGTCCAGATCGATCGGCCCCGAGTCCTCCGTGAAGGACGCGGCCAGTCTCGGATACGCCCCGGACGCCACCTGGCTGCCCAGATACGCGATCCGCACCGCGTTCTCCTGCTCCTCGGTCCACGGCAGCGACCGCACCCGCTCGGCCGTGGAGAGCTCGTTCGAGACGTATGTCGTCACACAGCCGTTGAGCATCGCGACCAGCTCGATCTTCGTGCCGGCGGGGGCGTCCAGCGGGTCGAGGCAGGCGAGGCAGTGCTCCAGGTAGCGCAGGGCGTTGGGGCTGAAGCCGTACACCCCCGACATCAGCCGCACCATCCAGGCGTGCCGGTGCATGAGCGCCTTGGTCTGGCGGGCGTTGCGGAGCATGTCGGCCCGCCAGTCGCCCGTCGGTTCGAACAGCTCGTGCTCCCCGCTGACCGCGTCCACCATCAACTCGTACAGGTCCTCCTTACGGGGGACGTAGTTGTACAGCGACATCGTCCCGCAGCCCAGTTCGGCCGCGACGTGCCGCATGGAGACAGCGTCCAGCCCTCCGGCGTCGGCCAGTCGCACCGCCGCCGCCGCGATGTCCGCCCTGGTGAACGCGGGCTTCGGTCCGCGACCTGTCCGCTCGGGACGGGCCCAGATCACTTCGGGTACGGCCGCTCGGCCCGCCATCGATCATCACCTCGGCCACCATCCTAGTTACGTACAGCGTACGTAGTGCGCTATGGTCCTGCCATGACTTCTACGTACGCTGTACTTAGTGAAGGTCTGGAAAAGCGCTTCGGGGAGGTCCATGCCCTGCGCGGGCTGGATCTCGCGGTCGCTCCGGGCACGGTCTGCGGCATCCTCGGCCCCAACGGGGCGGGCAAGACCACTGCCGTACGGCTGCTGACCACGCTGCTGCGGCCGGACGCCGGGTCCGCGCGGGTCGCCGGGCGCGATCTCGTGCGGGAGCCGGAGGCGGTGCGCCGCGCCATCGCCGTCACCGGGCAGTACGCGTCGGTCGACGGGGACCTCACCGGACGGCAGAACCTCCGGCTGTTCGCCCGGCTGCACCGCGTGCGGGGGCCGGCCGAGCGGGCCGCCGAGCTGCTCGACCGCTTCGGGCTGACCGAGGCCGCCGACCGCGCCGCGTCCACCTACTCGGGCGGTATGCGCCGCCGACTGGACCTGGCGGCCAGTCTGATCCGCCGCCCCGAGATCCTGTTCCTCGACGAGCCGACGACCGGGCTCGACCCGGCCGGCCGCACCTTCGTGTGGGACGCCGTACGCGATCTCGCGGCGGACGGCACGACCGTGCTGCTGACCACGCAGTACCTGGAGGAGGCCGACCAACTCGCCCATGACATCGCTCTGGTGGACCAGGGGCGGGTCGCGCACACCGGTTCGCCCGCCCAGCTCAAGGCACTGGTCGGGGAGCACGTGGAGGTCGTCGTCGCGGACGCGGACGCGCTGGGCAGGGCGGCCGGTGTCCTGGACCGACTCACCGGCGGGGAACCGTCGTTCGACCACGACCGGAACGCGGTCGGCGCGGTCACCCGGGACACCACGCTCACCCTGCCCCGGCTGGTGCGCGAACTGGACGCGGCCGGGGTGCCGTTGCTCGACGCGAGCATCCGGCCGCCGACCCTCGACGACGTCTTCCTGCGACTCACCAAGGAGCTTGCGGCATGAGCACGTTGGCCTACGACGGCAGCGCGATGCTGGGCCGTCAGCTACGGCGGGTCCGGAACAACCCGGGGCTGCTGATCCTGACCCAGACCATGCCGATCACCATGCTGCTGTTCTTCGGCTACGTCTTCGGCAGCGCGCTGGCGATGCCGGGCGGGGAGTACCGGTCCTTCCTGGTGCCGGGCCTGCTGGTGGCGACGGCGGCGAACGGGATCATGACCGGGATGTTCCAGGCCGCCCAGGACGTCCACCGGGGCGTCACGGACCGGCTGCGCACCCTGCCGATCAGCCGGGCGGCCGTGCCGCTGGGGCAGTCGGTCGCGGACGTGGTGGTCACCGCCGCGGGCACGGTGCCGTTCCTGCTGGTCGGGCTCGCGGTGGGCTGGCGGATCGAGGGGTCCGCGCTCGAGGCGCTGGGCGCCGGCGCGCTGTTGCTGCTGTTCCGGTTCGCGACCACCTGGATCGGGATCTTCCTCGGTCTGCTCACCGGCAGCGAGGAGGCCGCGGGTCAGCTCGGCGGGGCGACGTTCGTCCTGCCGCTGCTGTCGAACGCGTACATCCCGACCGAGGGGCTGCCCGGGTGGCTGCGCGCCCTCGCCGAGTGGAACCCGATCAGCGCGGTGACGACGGCCCTGCGGGACCTGTTCGGCAACGCGCCCGTGCCGGAGGGGGCCGCCTGGCCGGTGGCCCATCCGGTCGCCGGGTCACTGCTGTGGTGTGCGGTGCTGATCGCGGTCTTCACACCGCTCGCCGTACGCAGGTACGCGCACGGCGGGAGCTGAACACCTCCTGCCGGGAGGGGAGTTCGAGCCCTGCCGGGGCCCGGGCCGACCTCGGAGGCGTGCATGCCAAAGGTGTTGCGTACGGGGAGGCCGAGCCGGGGCACGGGTCCCGCGCTCGGCCGACTCACCTGGATCGTGCTGCATGCCGTGGGGATGACGGGCAGGATCGCAGCACGACACCGGGCGGCGAGGGCTCAGTGCCCGCCGAACAGCGAACGGCGCAGTCGGCGCAGAGGCGCGAACAGCGAGACACGGCGAACCCGCGCACCCCTGTCACTACGCTCCTGCTTGCTGGTGTCACGCGCGGTCAGCTCAAGCATCAGCGACGTCGCCTCGGCCGTCTCCCGCTGCGGGACAGCAGGTCCCGACAGCACCGAGAGATGGCGGTCGAGGCGCGAACTGGTCGCGCTGCTCCCGCAGGTGATCGCAGGGACCCTCGCCCTGCGCACTGCTATCTGTTCCATGTCACTCCCCACCCGTACGAGTCCACCCGGCCCGGGCAGGGTAACCCTATCGCCCCTGCGGGGCACACGTGTATCGGCGTCACAGGATTCACCTTCCCCGCAAGGGCGTTGACGACCCCTCCATGATTACTCTCCGAATCCAACAGATTTCAGGGCGAGTTGGACAACCGGCTGGGTAGTGGGCTGCGGTGATCCCCCGTCGGGCTCGACCGTCACTGCGAGTGATGTCGCGGACTTGTCGAGTCCGCTCGCCACCAAGGGCGTGTCGGCGGCGAAGAGCCCCAGGGAGCGCGGTTGCCCTTCGGGGCGCATGAGCCACAGTTGGCGCACCCGGCCGCTCGGAGGCGCGGGGTACCCGCTCAGGGTGACGACCGCACGTCCCTCGGATGCGGAAGCGATCACTCCGATGGTGCGGCCCTGGGCGTCCTGACTCCGGGTCGCCAGCGCGTCCGCGGCCTGCAGAACGTGGGCGATCTCACTGGCCTGGGCCTTCTGCGCGTCCAGTTCGTCCTGGGTGCGGTTGGCCTGGACGGCGAACAGGGAGGCGACGACGAGGGCCGCTGCGGCGGTGGCCGTCGCGAAGGGCACGAACAGGGGCCGCCGCTGACGCTGCCGGGGTGGCGGCTGCGCACCCCAGACGTGCGGCGGCAACTGCACCCGGCGCGCGCGGGCGGGCTCCGGCCGTACGCGGGCCGGCTCGGGCCGCGCGGCGGACTCCTGCGGGGTGGCCCGTACGGCGGCCAGCACCCGGTCGCGCATCGCGCTCGGCGGCGGAGCGGCGGCCGACCAGGCGAGCCGTACGGCGTCCTCGGACAGCGCGCGCACCTCGGCCGCACAACTGTCGCAGCCCTTGAGGTGCCGCTCGAAGCGGGCGCGTTCGGCGGGCTCCAGCGCGTCGAGGGCGTACGGGGCCGCGAGGGAGTGGAGATCTTCCCGGCGGAAGAGGCTCATGCCGCACCTCCCAGGCACTCCCGCAAGCGGGTCAGTCCGTCACGCATCCGCGTCTTCACCGTCCCCAGCGGCAGACTCAGCCGCTCGGCCACTTCACGGTACGTGTAGCCGTCGTAGTAGGCGAGGGTGACCGACTGGCGCTGGAGCTCGGTCAGCCGCTCCAGGCACCGGCGCACCCATTCGCGTTCGAGGCCCGCCTCGACCTCCTCGGTCACCTGGTCGAAGGCGGGGTGGTGGGCCCGGCGCGCCTCGCGCTGCTCGCGCTCCCCGGCCGCGCGGGCGCTGCGCACCCGGTCGACGGCCCGGCGGTGCGCGAGGGTGAGGACCCAGGACAGCGCGCTGCCCCGGCGCGGGTCGAAGCGCGCGGCGGACCGCCAGAGTTCGAGCAGCACTTCCTGCGACACCTCCTCCGACTGCGCCGGATCACGCACCACACGCCGTACGAGCCCGAACACCGGCCCGGCGACGAGCCCGTAGAGCTCCTCGAACGCCCTCTGGTCCCCGCCCGCCACGAGCAGCAGTAGCTCGTCCGCCTCCAACTCGCCGCCCCCTCCCGCAAAGCCGCATCTGGGCCGTCCCGTCCCACGAGGTATTCGCAACGAACACACCTCCGGATGGGGTTACGGATCAGATCGTCGAAAACGCGGGTCGAGCAGCAGAAAAGAAGTTTTGAGATTCGACCAATCCGGCCCGGCCACCACTCCGAATCCCCGAGCGTCAGGCAAGTTGGACTGAGGACGGACGGCATGACACCTATCTCCAGGAGCGGCTCGGGACGCAGGAGTCTCGCGACCCTCGTATGTGGTGCGCTGGCCGCCGGGGGGCTCGCAGCCGCCGGCGTGGCCACGCTGGAACCGGGGGCGGCCTCCGCCTCCAGTCACCGGGAGGCCCCGCTGATCTCGGGCGACCCGCAGTACGACAACACCGACGTGTACGCGTTCGTCAGCCCCGACAAGCCGGACTCGACGACGATCATCGCCAACTGGATCCCCTTCGAGGACCCGTCGGGCGGCCCGAACTTCTACCAGTTCGCCGAGGACGCCCAGTACGACATCCACATAGACAACAACGGTGACGGACAGGGCGAACTGCTCTACCGCTTCACCTTCAAGACGCACATCAAGAACAAGAAGACGTTCCTGTACAACACGGGTGCGGTCGACAGCCTCGACGACCCGGACCTGAACGTCACGCAGACGTACGACATCGAGCTGTTCCGGCTGAAGAACCAGAAGGTCCAGTACAAGACGAAGGTCGCCGACGACATCCCGGTGGCGCCGTCGAACGTCGGCAAGGCGTCGATGCCGAACTACGAGAAGCTGCGCGACCAGGCGGTCTACAAGCTTCCCGGTGACGCGACGGCGTTCGCCGGCCAGGCCGACGACCCGTTCTTCCTGGACCTGCGCGTCTTCGACCTGCTGTACGGCGGGAACCTCAGCGAGGTCGGCAACGACACGCTCAAGGGCTACAACGTCAACTCCATCGCCCTGCAGGTCCCGACGGACATGATCACCGAGTCCTCGCACCAGCCGGTGGTGGGCATCTGGTCGACGACCCAGCGCAGGAACGCGCAGGGCTACTACTCCCAGGTCTCGCGCCTCGGCAACCCGCTCGTCAACGAGGTCGTCAACCCGCTGAAGGACAAGGACAAGTTCAACGCGTCCGCGCCCTGGGACGACGCGCAGTTCCTGAAGAACGTCACCAACCCCGAACTGCCCAAGCTCATCGAGGCGATCTACAAGATCCCGGCCCCGAAGGAGCCCCGCAACGACCTCGTGGACGTCTTCCTGAAGGGTGTGAAGGGGCTGAACCAGCCGCCCCACGTGCGGCCCGCGGAGGAGCTGCGCCTCAACACGTCCATCAAGCCCACCGATTCTCCGAAGCGGCTCGGTGTGCTTGATGGCGACAACGCCGGGTTCCCGAACGGGCGTCGGCTGACCGACGACGTGATCGACGCGTCGCTCCAGGTCGTCGAGGGCGAGCTGGTCGGGTCCAAGAACGACCTCGGTGACGCGGTCGACAAGAACGACAAGGACTTCGAGAAGTCGTTCCCGTACGTCGCGCTGCCGACGGAGGGTTCGCGGGGTCCGCTCGCCAAGGGCACGTCCGGTGGGAACGACGTCCGCAACCAGCTCGGGGACGCGCTGTCGCCGGCGGGGTCCTCCGGGTCGGACAACATGTCACTGATCGCCGGGTCCGCGGGCGCGGGTGCGGCCGGGATCGTGCTCATCGGGGCGGCGCTGGTGTGGTGGCGCCGGATGCGGAGGCGTGCCTACTAGGGTGCCTCGATCCGTCGGCCGGCGGCTGCGGGTCCGTGGGGGCCGGTCGCGCAGTTCCCCGCGCCCCTGAAAGCCTCGCAGCCACCCCCGTTACTGGCGCGGCCTGCACGTACCCATCCCCCACGGTGCAGGCCGCGCCGCACCACACGATCACCACAGAACCAGGAGAGGGCAATGTCCGGGTCCACTACCGACAGCGCAGCCGAGAACGAGCACGACGGGTCGTCGGAGACCTCGGAGATCGTGACGCCCTCTGCTCGGTCCGAGGACGAGAAGGTCGCCGCCGTGCGGCGGGTCGCGGCTGCCGGTCGGCGCTGGCGGGCCGCTCAACTCGCAGGATGCGCGGCCCTGTTGGCCGTCGCCCTGACGGGTGGGTCGATCGCCTTCGGGGCGCTGCGGGACGGCGGCCCGGCCACCGTCGCCAGTACGTCCCCCGCGGTCTCGCCCGGGCTGATGGCGAGCGGGGACCTCGACGCGGGCATCAGGGCGGTGCAGGCCCATCTGCGCGGCCAGCCGAAGGACTTCGGCGGCTGGGCCACCCTCGGGCTCGCCTACGTCGAACAGGCCCGGACCAAGGGCGACCCCTCGCGCTACCCGCAGGCCGAACAAGCCCTCGAGAAATCACTGGAGTTGAGGGCCGACAACGAGCAGGGCTTCGCCGGTCTCGCCGCGCTCGCCGCGGCCCGGCACGACTTCAAGGGCGCCCTCCGGTACGCCGACCAGGCCCTGAGGCAGAACCCGTACAGCGAGCGCGCCCTCTGCTCCCGGATCGACGCCCTCGTCGAACTCGGCCGCTACGACGAGGCGGCCGAGGCCGCCGACCTCGCGGACGAACGGCGCCCCGGCATACCGGTGTTCACCCGCTACGCCTACGTCCACGAACTCCGCGGCGACGTCCGCACCGCCCGTTCCGTCCTCGAGCGGGCCCTGTCGAGCGCGACCACCCCGGGCGACATCGCCTACGTGGCCACGGCGCTGGGCCAACTCGCCTGGAACCAGGGCGACCACGACACGGCCCTGACCGACTACGCCCGCGCCCTGGCCGCCGACGACGCCTACCTCCCCGCCCTGGAGGGCAGGGCCCGCGCGCAGGCCGCGAGCGGGGACCGGGCGGCCGCGATCAAGGGCATGGAGGCGGTCGTGGCCCGGTATCCGCTACCCGGGCCGCTCGTCGCGCTCGGTGAGCTGTACGAGGACCGGGGCGGTGCGGGCGACAAGGCCAGGGCCGGCGACCAGTACGCGCTCGTGGACGCCTGGACGGCCCTCGCCCGGGCCAACGGCGTCAACGCCGACCTCGACACCGCGATGGCCGCCGCCGACCACGGCGACCGAACCGCCGCCCTGCGCGCCGCCCGCGCCGAGTGGGCCCGTCGGCACACCGTGCACACCGCGGACGCCCTCGCCTGGGCCCTGCACGTCAACGGCCGCGACCAGGAGGCCCTGCCCTACGCCCGGCGGGCCACCGCCACCGGCTACCGCAACGCCTCCTTCCGCTACCACCGCGGGATGGTCGAGCTCGCCGCGGGCGACCGGAAGGAAGCCCGGTCCCAACTCGCCTCCGCCCTGAAGCTGAACCCCGGCTTCTCCCCGCTCGGTGCCCGCGAGGCCCGCAAGGCACTGAAGGAGATGGCCCGTTGAAGCCCCGCCGTCTGTTCGCGTCCCTCACGGCCGTCCTGACGGCGGCTTGTGCGCTCGCGCTGCTCCCTTCCAGCAGCGCGAGCGCCCACCCTCTCGGGAACTTCACCGTCAATCGCTACGACGGTCTGGTCGCCGCCCCGGGCCTGCTCCGCGTCGACCACGTCGAGGACCTCGCCGAGATCCCCGCGACCCAGGCCCGGCCGGACATCGAGAGGCTCGGCATGACCGAGTGGGCCGGCCGGCGCTGCCGGAACGCCGCCGACGGCACCGAGCTCACGGTCGGCGGCCGTACGGTCCGCCTCACCGCGCAGAGCAGCCGCGCGCGCGTGCGTCCCGGCCAGGCGGGGCTCGACACCCTGCGCGTGGAGTGCCGGCTGACCGCCCCGCTGCCCGAGGACTCCGACGTCACGCTCGGCTTCCACAGCGCGGGCACCGACTCCGGGCCCGGCTGGCGCGAGATCACCGCGCGCGGCGACCGGATGACGCTCACCGCGTCGGACGTGCCGAAGACCTCGGTGTCCGACGAACTGACGTCGTATCCGCAGGAGTTGCTGTCCTCCCCCGCCGACACCGTCACCGCCTCCCTGCGGGTGCGGCCCGGTGGGGCGGCCCTCGCCGAGGAGCGGTCGGACGCCCCCGCGGCCTCGGTGCTGCCCCGGGGCGCCGACCGCTGGACCCGCGCGCTGGACTCCCTGGTCGCCCGGCACGACCTCACCGTCGGCTTCGCGGCGCTCGCCCTGCTCGTCGCGGTCGCCCTCGGCGCGCTGCACGCGCTGGCCCCGGGGCACGGCAAGACCCTGATGGCCGCGGTGGCCGCGGCCCGCGGCGGCCGGGCCCGGATGAAGGACGTCCTGCCGCTGGCCGCCTCCGTGACCGTCACCCACACCCTGGGCGTGGTCGCCCTGGGCCTCCTCGTCGCGGCCGGCTCGACGGCGGCGCCCTCGGTGATCGCATGGCTGGGCATCGCCAGCGGGGTGATGGTGACCGCGGCGGGCGTCGCCCTGCTGCGCCGCGCCCTGCGCACCCGCGCCCACCAGCACGGACACACGCACGACCACGACCACTCGGCCGACCACGCCCACACCGACACCGACCGGCCCGAGGAACGCTCACTGGTCCTGGTCGCCGCCCACACGGAGACCTCCCCGGCAGCGGTGACAGCGACGGCCCGCCCGCACACCCACGCACTGGAACACCCGCACAACCACCCCCACGCATCGGAAAACCCGCACGACCACCGCCACGGCCACGATCACGGGCATGCACACGGTCACGATCACGCGCACGACCACGGCCACCCGCACCCCCATGATCACGATCACGACCATGGCCACGACCACCCCCACACCCTGGAGCACACCCACGGCGGCTTCACCCACAGCCACGCCGTCGCCCCCACCCTCCGCGGCACGATCCTGCTCGGCTTCGCCGGCGGTCTCGTGCCCAGCCCGTCCGCCGTCGTCGTGCTCGTCGGTGCCGCCGCGCTGGGACAGGCCTGGTTCGGGCTGCTGCTCGTCGTGGCGTACGGGGTCGGGCTGGCCCTGACCCTGACCGCGGCCGGATTCGCCGTCGTCAGGCTGGGCAGTGGAGTCACACGGCTGCTGGACAGGCGCCCCCGCCTGGCCGCGAGCCCGATGACCGCGCTGGTGCGCAGGACCGCGCCCCTGATGTCGGCGTTCGTCGTGGTGGCTCTCGGGGCAGGATTGGTGCTCAAGGGGGCGGCATCCGCACTCGGCTGAGCTACTTTTGTACAGAATTCACGCGCAACATCACGCGGAGTGGAGATTTCGCCCGGATGCGAATGGGGGACGCCCGTGTCCGAAGAACCGGGCAGTGAACGAGTGATCGCGGGCCGCTACCGCCTCCTGACCCCGCTCGGCGAGGGCGGCATGGGAACCGTGTGGCGGGCCCGTGACGAGGTGCTGCACCGCGAGGTAGCCGTCAAGGAGGTGCGCGCGCCGCACGGACTGCCGACGCACGAGGTCGAGCGGCTGTACGCCCGCCTCGAACGCGAGGCGTGGGCGGCGGCCCGGGTCGCCAACCGCAATGTGGTGACGGTCTACGACGTGGCCACCGAGGACGGCCGGCCCTGGATCGTCATGGAGCTGGTGCGCGGCATCTCGCTCGCCGAACTCCTCGACGCGGAGGGCCCGCTCGGTCCGCAGCGGACCGCGCACATCGGCGCCGAGGTGCTCTCCGCGCTGCGGGCCGCGCACGAGGCCGGGGTGCTGCACCGGGACGTGAAGCCCGCCAACGTACTGCTGTCGAACGACGGCCGCGTGGTGCTCACCGACTTCGGCATCGCCCAGGTCGAGGGCAGTGCCGCGCTCACCATGACCGGCGAGGTCATCGGCTCCCCCGAGTTCCTCGCCCCGGAGCGGGCGCTGGGCCGCACCCCGGGCCCGGAGTCCGACCTGTGGTCGCTGGGCGTGCTGCTGTACGCCGCCGTCGAGGGCAACTCCCCCTTCCGCCAGAACACCCCGCTGAGCACCCTGCGCGCGATCGTGGACGAGGAGCTGCCGCCGCCGTACCGGGCAGGTCCCCTCACCCCCGTGATCGAGGGGCTGCTGCGCAAGGACCCGGCGGAGCGGCTGCCGGCCGAGCAGGCCGAGCAGGAGCTGCGGATCATCGGCGCGGGAGGCACGCCCCGGGCGGACGCCGTGCAGGCGGGGCCGTACGCCCCGACCGTCGCGGCGCCCTTCCCGCAGGAGCCTCCGACGGCCCCGTACCGGCCCGCGCCCACTCCCACGTCCACGCCCACCACGGCCTCCCGGCCGCCGGAGCGCAACCGCCGGGCGGCCGTCGTCCTGGTCGCGGGCGTGCTGGCCCTGGCGCTGGCGATCGCGGGGCTGACGTACGCGCTGCTGAACCGGGACGACGGCGACAAGGACGGGGAGACCGCCAAGGACACCGCTCCGGCGGTCAGTTCGCCCGCGCCGACCGGGAGGGACGAGACGGGTGAGGACACCCCGTCGCCGAGTCCGAGCAAGAGCACCACGAGCGCGCCCCCGCCGCAGTCGGTGGACGTGTCGCTGTCGGGCTCGCACACCGACTACACGGGCACCTGCCCGCCGGACCGGTCAGCGGCGCCCACCTTCACGGTCAGGCTGACGGTCGGCCGGCTCCCGGCGACGGTGACCTACCGCTGGGTGTCGGAGAACGGCTCGGTGAACGGCAGTTGGAAGACGCTCACGTTCCCGGCCGGTGGCGGCAGGACTCAGGAGGACCGGCGGTTCGTCACCACGCAGGACGACAGCGGGACGTTCGAGGACACCATCAGCGTGGAGGTCCGCGAGCCCGTCGAGAAGACGTCCGAGTCGGTTCCGTTCTCGCTGACGTGCGTGACGGAGACCCCGACCGGTACCACCGGCGGGGCCTCCTCCTCCGCTTCCCCGTGAGGGATGCTCAGGCCGCGCTGTTCAGGACCGGGAGGTAGCCGCCGGACTGGCCGGCCGCGGTCGGGTGGTAGGACTCGCCGATGTTGAGCAGGTTGAGGCTGTGCAGCCAGGCGCTGCCGGAGCAGAGTTCGTGGCCGGTGAAGGTGGGGCGGACGTCGCCCCAGGTGAAGCCGTGGTCCGCGGCCCGCTTGGCGATCGCGGTGTCGAGGTGATCGGCGGCGTCGTTGATGGCCTTCCGCTTGGTCTCGGAGAGGCCGAGGCAGGTGGTGCCGAGCCGGTAGAAGCGGGGGTAGCCGAGGACGACGACGTGGGCGTTGGGGGCCCTGTCGCTGATCTGCGTGTAGACGGTGTCCAGTTGACCCGGGAGGGTCGAGTCGACGTACGCCTTCGCCGTGTTGATCCGGGAGAGGCAGGAGCTGTCGGACTGGAGCACACAGGTCGTCATGACGTCGGCGAAGCCGGCGTCGTTGCCTCCGATGCTGATGGAGACGAGGGCGGTGGCGGAGCTGAGCGGGGTGAGCTGGTTCGCCAGAACATCACCCGTACGGGCGCCCGAGCAGGCGGTGAAGGCGAACGACGAGGGTGAGTGGGCGGCCGCCCAGAGGTAGGGGTAGGCCTTCGTGCTGCGCTTGCAGTCGCCGCTCGACGAGAGGTAGCTGCCGGCGCCGACACCCGAGGAATACGAGTCTCCCAGGGCCACATAGGGGCCCTCGGCGGCGTGGGCGGTGCCTGTCCCGGTGAGGACTGCGGCGAGGGCGAGGAGGAGTGAGCCGACGTACGCGGCAAATCGGGAACGTCTCATGGAACCTCCCTTTAGCAGGATCTCTGCCGTAACCGTCGTAGCAACGACACGCGGCGACGGGAAGTGTCCATGCCAAAATCGGTGCCGCCGCCATCGACCGCGGTGTTGTGCGCCCTTGACGCTCCCCCGGGCGCTGCGCGACATTGAAGCCCGGCATCCGGCGCTTTCTGGGGGGAAACGTCGCCCATGCAGACAACAGACATCCAAAGACCTTCCCGTGCGTCGGGAAGAGACCTGACGCCCTTGCTCGCGGGCGCCGCGACGGCCGTGGGGGGATGCGGCGCACTGCTCGCGCTCACCGGCTCCGACTCACCGCTGCGCGCCCCGCTCACGCTCTTCTTCCTGCTCGTGGCGCCCGCCGCGGGCATCGCCGCCGCCCTGCGCGGCTTCGATCCGTTCGCCCGGACGCTGGCCTCGCTGGCCGGCTCGGTCGTCCTCAACATGCTGGTGGCGCAGGGCATGCTGGCCACGCACCGCTGGTCGGCGCGCGGCGGGGTCGTGGCGACGGCCGTGCTCAGCGTCCTGATCCTTCTGCTGGTACTGCTGCTGCGGCGCCGTACGGCGAAGGGTCAGGACGTCTGACGTGGACATCAGCGTGTACCGCCCCGGCGAGCTGAGCGAGGCCGACCGGGTGGCGTGGACCGCTCTGCAGTCCAAGGCCCATCTCCAGGGCTCGCCGGGCCTGGCGAACCCGTTCCTGTCCCCCGAGTTCGCGCTCGCGGTGGGCCGGTGCAGGCGGGGCGTGCGGATCGCGGTCGTACGGGAACAGGGCGAGCCGGCCGCGTTCCTCCCCTTCCAGCGGACCGCCGCCGGTGTCGGCCGGGCCGTCGGACTGGGTGTCTCGGACGCCCAGGGGCTGGTGCACCGGCCCGGATTCACGTGGGACGCCCGGGAGTTGCTCCGTGCCTGTGGGCTCGTCGTCTGGGAGTTCGACCATCTGGTGGAGGGGCAGGGGCCGTTCGAGGCGGAGGCCTCCGGCCGGTTCCCCTCTCCGGTGATGGACGTCGAGGAGGGGTACGAGACCTATCTGGCCGGACTGCGCGAGCGTGCACCGAAGTTCACCCGCACCACCCTCGCCAAGGAGCGCAGACTGGCCCGCACGGCGAGCGGGGTGCGCTACGTCCACGACGAGCGCGACCCGGCCGCCCTGCGCGCGCTGATGGACTGGAAGTCCGCCCAGTACCGCAGGACCGGCCGCAGCGACCGCTTCGCGCACGGGTGGATCGCCCGGCTGGTGGAGCGGCTCTTCCACACCCGCACGGAGTCGTTCGCCGGGATCCTGTCGGTGCTGTACGCCGACGGGAAGCCGGTGGCCGCCCACTTCGGGCTGCGCACCGAGCGGGTGCTCGCGTGCTGGTTCCCGGCCTACGACCCGCGGTACGCGAAGTACTCGCCGGGCCTGGTCCTGCACCTGCGGATGGCCGAGGCGGCGGCCGCCGACGGCATCGCCCACCTCGATCTGGGCCGGGGGCGGAAGGAGTACAAGGACTCCCTGAAGACACGGGACCTGACCGTGTCGGAGGGGTGGGTGACGCGCCGGCACCCGGTCGCGGTCGGACACCGCGTCCGCCGGGTTCCGGTGCGGGCACTGCGCAACGCCGTAGTGGCACGTCCGGAGCTGTTCGAACCCGCCGACAGGCTGCTGAAGAAAATAGGAAAGATCCGCTCCGGCGCGTCGGTAACGGTCAAACCAACAAAAACGTGAGACGTCGTTCCAGGTCTTGCCATACAGGTTCAAACGTCAATACCGTCATACATCACACCCGCTTCGTCCCGTCATCGAGCGGCTCTAGGGGAGGGCTCAAGGACCGCGACGGGGGACGCGGGGCGCGGTAGGGGGGTGCCGTGCTCGGTGACCGCACTGTGTGACCGAGTCGTGCCGCGCGACCGGCTGTCGTCTCTTCGGAACAAGCACAGCACGACGGCGGTCGGCCAGCTTTGCCAGCTCACCCGGCAGGTACGGAGATTCCTTCCGGCATGCCGTGCGTGAGAACCCCCCTTTCGAACCGGAGCAACAAACCGGACCGCCCAGGGGCGGGCGGTCCACCGGACGAGAGGGAACCAGACTCATGAGTTCAGTTCTGCGCCCGGCGACTGCGGGCCAGGATGTGCCGACAGCCAGCCAGTACCGGCCCGTCTCCACCCATCTGGCCATCGCGCCACCGGTGAGCGTGGTCATACCCGCCATGAACGAGGCGGAGAACCTTCCGTACGTCTTCAAGACCCTGCCCGACTGGATCCACGAAGTCGTCCTGGTGGACGGCAACTCCACGGACGACACCGTCGCGGTGGCCCGCGAGGTGTGGCCCGAGGTCAAGGTCGTGAAGCAGCTCGGCAAGGGCAAGGGGGACGCCCTGATCACCGGGTTCGAGGCCTGCACCGGTGACATCGTCGTCATGATCGACGCGGACGGCTCGGCCGACGGCAACGAGATCGTCTCCTACGTCTCCGCCCTCGTCTCGGGCGCGGACTTCGCCAAGGGCTCCCGCTTCGCCAACGGCGGCGGCACCGACGACATGACCTTCATCCGCAAGCTCGGCAACTGGGCGCTGTGCACCATCGTCAACCGCAAGTTCGGCGCCCGCTACACCGACCTCTGCTACGGGTACAACGCCTTCTGGCGGCACTGCCTCGACAAGATCGACCTCGACTGCACCGGCTTCGAGGTGGAGACCCTGATGAACATCCGGGTCGTCAAGGCCGGGCTGAAGGTGCAGGAGATCCCGAGCCACGAGTACCTCCGCATCCACGGCGCGAGCAATCTGCGGGCCGTGCGCGACGGGTTCCGGGTGCTCAGGGTGATCCTCGGGGAGCGGTCCAACCGGCGTGCGCTGCGCCGCCGCGCCCGTCGCTCGCCCATGCTCGACTCGGTCCGGGGAGAGGTGTCTTGAGCGGTCCCGACGTCTCCGTCGTGATCTGCGTGTACACCGAGGACCGCTGGGAGGACATCCTCGCGGCGGTCGCCTCGGTGCGGACGCAGTCGTACCCGGCCCTGGAGACGCTGCTGGTCGTCGACCACAACGCGGCGCTCCTGGACCGGCTGGCCAAGGAGTACAAGGAGGTCGGGGAGGTCCGGGTGCTCGCCAACGCGGGCCCCCGCGGCCTGTCCGCGGGCCGCAACACCGGGATCGCCGCCTCGCGCGGCGAGGTGATCGCCTTCCTGGACGACGACGCCGTCGCCGAGCGCGACTGGCTGCGGCACTTCGCCGCCGGCTACGCCGACCCGCGGGTCATGGCGGTCGGCGGCCGTACGGTGCCGATCTGGGCGTCGGGGCGCCGGCCGGCCTGGTTCCCGGAGGAGTTCGACTGGGTGGTCGGCTGCACCTACAAGGGCATCCCCGCCGGTCTGGTCCGGGTGCGCAACGTCCTCGGCGGCAACGCCTCCTTCCGCCGCAGCGCCTTCGACGCGGCGGGCGGCTTCGCCACCGGCATCGGGCGGGACGGCGACAAGCGCCCGCTGGGCTGCGAGGAGACGGAGCTGTGCATCCGGCTGAGCCGGGCCGCGCCGGACGCGGTCCTGCTCATCGACGACCGGGCGGTGATCCACCACCGGGTGCCCGAGGCACGCGAGCACTTCGGGTACTTCCGCACGCGCACCTGGGCGGAGGGCCTGTCCAAGGCGCTGGTGGCCCGAAGTGTGGGTGCCGACAAGGGACTTGAGTCGGAGCGCCGGTACACCACGAAGGTCCTGCCGGCCGGGGTGGTGCGCGGGCTGCGGGACGCGGCGCTGGCCCGGCCGGGCGGCGCGGGCCGGGCGGGCGCGATCGTCGCCGGGGTGCTCACCGCGGCCGGCGGATATGTGGTCGGCACCGTCCGGGCGCGGCGCGGCGCGGCCACGTTCTCGGTCGTGGACATCCAGGGGGACAGCGATGGCTGAGCCGCCGGTTCCCGTCCTCATGTACCACTCGGTCGCCACCGACCCGAACGACACCACACGCGTGCTGTCGGTGTCCCCGGAGTCCTTCGCCCAACAGATGGAAACCGTCGTCCAGTTGGGGCTCACCCCGATCAGGACGGCGGACCTCGCGGCCGGTTGGCGGGAGGGCCGCCCGCTGCCCGAGCGACCCGTCCTGATCACCTTCGACGACGGCTACGAGGGCGTCCACCGACACGCCCTGCCCGTGCTCGCCAAGCACGGCTTCCCGGCCACGGTGTTCGTCACCACCGGCTGGCTCCGGGGGCCGTACGACACCGGCGGCGGCCTGGACACCATGCTGGACTGGGACCAGGTCCGCGAACTCGCCGCGGCGGGCGTCGAGATCGGCGGCCACACCCACACGCACCCGCAGCTCGACCAGCTCGACGACACCGCGCTGCGCCACGAGCTGATCCACTCCAGGGAGATCGTCACCGACGAACTCGGCACCGCGCCGGCCTCGCTCGCCTACCCGTACGGCTACTCCAGCCGCCGGGTGCGCGAGGCGGTCCGCGAGACCGGGTACGGCCAGGCGCTCGCGGTGAACAACGGTCTCGCGCGGCGCCGCCAGGGGCCGTACGCGCTGACCCGGCTGACCGTGCGCCGGGCCACCACGGCCGAGGAGTTCGAGCGGCTCGTCCAGGGCCGGGCGATCGCCCGGGACTTCGCCAGGGACCGTGCCCTCACCAAGGGGTACGCGTTGGTCCGAAGAGCACGACAGGTCCGCCGGAAGGTCTCCCGTTCCCGTGTCTGACACGACGACCACGACCCAGCCCGAGTCGACCGCGGCCAAGGCGCCCGAGCAGTCGGGGCGCCGTCTGAGGCTGCCCGGCCTCGGCAGAAGCGGGGGCGGCGGGGGCAGCCAGCTCTTCCGCAACGCCTACGCCCTGATGCTGAACACGGGCATCTCCGCGGTGCTGGGTCTCGGATTCTGGCTGGCGGCCGCCCGCTACTACTCCGAGTCGGCGGTCGGCCAGGGCTCCGCCGCCATCGCCGCGATGAAACTCCTCGCGGGACTGACCGCGGTGACCCTGACCGGGGCGCTGGCCCGCTTCATACCGGTCGCGGGCCGGGCCACCGGGCGCCTCATCGCCCGTACGTACGCGGGCAGTTCGGTGGTCGTGGCGATCGCCGCGGCCGTCTTCCTGCTCACCCTGGACGTGTGGGGGCCGTCGTACCGGTTCCTGCACGGGCCGGTCAACGGCCTCGGCTTCATCGCCGCCGTCGTCGCCTGGAACGTGCTGACCCTCCAGGACGGCGTGCTGACCGGGTTGCGCAGCGCGCTGTGGGTGCCGGTCGGCAACACCGTGTTCTCCGCGGTCAAGCTGGGACTCCTGGTCGCGTTCGCGGTGGCGATCCCGACGGCCGGTGTCTTCGTGTCGTGGGTCGCGGCGATCGCCGTCTCGGTGCTGCCGCTCGGCTGGATGGTGTTCCGGCGCCTGGCGCCACGCCATGTGAAGGCGACCGAGGAGCACGCGAAGCCGCCCTCCCTGAGGGAGATCGGGCGTTTCCTCGCGGGCGACTACACCGGCTCGCTGTTCTCGCTCGCCGTGGTCTACCTGGTCCCGGTGATCGTGGCCTCCCAGGTCAGCTCCCAGGACAACGCGTACTTCTACATCACCACGACGATCGGCGGCACCTGCAACCTGCTCGCCATCAACATGGGCGCCTCCCTGACCGTCGAGGGCTCGCACGACCCGGGCCGGCTGGCCGCCAACACCCGTGCCGCGCTGAGGCGGATGGCGCGGATCATGCTGCCGGTGGCCGGGGTCCTGTTCTTCGGGGCGCCCTGGATCCTCGGGGTGTTCGGGGCGGGCTACGCGGACGCGGCCACCCCGCTGCTGCGGTGGTTCGCCGTCGGCGCGGTGCTCCGGGTCGTCATGGAGACGTACTTCGCGGTGCTGCGCGCACAGAGCCGCACCTCCGGACTCGCCTGGCTGCAGGGCCTGTTGTGCGCCATGGTGCTCGGTCTGACGCTGCTGCTCCTGCCCCGGATGGGGCTCACCGGAGCGGGCGTCGCCGAGATCTCCTCGCTCGCGGTGATCGTCGCGATCGCCGCGCCCAGGCTGTACCGGACGGTCCGGCACGCCCCGGCCGCCGAGGTGCCCGCGGCCGCCGCGCCCGACGGTGACCTTGCCGACCTCGGGGCCCGCGAGGCGCCGGCCGCCGGCCGTGGCCGCCGCCCCGGCTGGGCGCTCGACCAGGACACCCTCGCGCTGGGCATCCACGTCGACTTCGACCACCTGGAACGCCGGCCCGACGTACGGCCGGGGCCCGGCACCCCGCCCACCGGCACGCCCGTCGTGCCGCCGACCCGCGACCGGCCGACCTGGGCCCTGAAGAAGTTCCCCGAGTTCGGGCTGCCGGTGGAGGAGCGGGAGCCCGGCTCCGAGTCCTCCGTGGGGCCGTCCGAGACGGAGGTGGACGCGCCGTTCGAGGTGGCCTTCGACGCGGGCAAGGAGATCGCCGTACGGGAGGGGCCCGCCGCGGCGGAGGAGCCGGTGGCATCGGAGGAGGCAGTGCGGCCCGTGGAGCCGCCACGACCCCTGTCCGTGCGGGAGAGGCTGCAACCCACCTGGCTCGGGGTGTTCCTCGGCGCTCTGCTCGCCGTCGCCCTGCTCCTGTACTGGGTGCCGGTGCTGGGCCTGGGCGAGGCCGACCTGGACCGGATGGGCGGGCTCGGTCTGATCTCGGTCCTGCCGCTGCCCACGGCGGCCGGCGCGGCGCTGCTGGTCGTGGTGTTCGCCTCGCTGCTCTGGCTGGGGCGCGAGCACAGGGCGCTGCTGCTGCTCACGCTGGTGGCGACCGTGGTCTCGCTGCACGCGCTGCCCGCGGTGATCGAGACGGAACCGCGGTTCGCGACGGCCTGGCAGCACCTCGGGTTCATCGACTACATCGACCGGACCGGCTCCGCGGTGCCCGACCTGGATGCCCGCTGGAGCTGGCCGGGCTTCTTCGCGGCGGCCGCGTTCGTGGCGCGGGCGTGCGGGGTCACCGACCTCACCGAGGTCATCCGCTGGTGGCCGACCGCCATCCAACTCGCCTATCTGGCACCGATGTTCCTGCTCGTACGGCACATGCGGGCGAGCTGGCGGGCCAAGTGGACCGGCATCTGGATCTTCGTGCTGAGCGGCTGGGTCGGCCAGGACTACTTCTCCCCGCAGGGCTTCACCTATCTGCTGTACCTGGTGTTCGTGGCGGTCCTGCTGGTCTGGTTCCGCGCCCCGCGGGTGATCTGGACGAAGCGGCGCCCCGGCGAGGCGGAGGTCGAGCCGACCGACCGGCGTCAACGGGCCGTGCTGCTCGCCGTGTTGATCGGCCTGTTCGCGGCGAGCGTGCCCGCCCACCAGCTCACCCCGTTCGTGATGCTCGGCGTGCTGGCGGCGCTCGTGCTGATCGGCCGCAGCGAACTGCGCGGCCTGCCCGTCCTGTTCGCCGTCATGGTGACCGCCTGGATCGGCTGGATGGCCGAGCCGTACTGGTCGGGTCACTTCGACGACCTGTTCGGCGGGGTCGGCGGCGTCGGCGGCAATGTCTCCTCGTCGGTCTCCGGCCGTATCGAGGGCGGCAGTTCGACCCACAAGCTGGTCCTGTACGTGCGCGTGCTGCTGGCCGGCGGGGTCATGGCGCTGGCCTGCTACGGCTGGTGGCGCCGGCGCGAGCACCGGTACCGGGAGGCCGCGCTGCTCGTCCTCACCTTCGTGCCGTTCCTCGGCTTCGGCATGCAGTCGTACGGCGGCGAGATGGCCCTGCGTGTCTTCATGTTCGCCCTGCCGGGCGCCGGCCTGCTCGCCGCGCTGGCGCTCTTCCCGCGCACCGGGGTCACCGCGAAGGAACGCGAGAAGGACCGGGTCAGTCTCGCCCCGGTGGCCGCGCTGCTGGCGGGTCTGCTGCTCGTCGGCGGCTTCCTGGTGGCCCGTTGGGGCAACGAGCCGTTCGAGCGGATCCAGCCCGGCGAGGTCGCCGCCATGGACTACGTCTACGCCCACGACGATCCGACGGTCCGGGTGCTGTGGCTTTCCAACGACACGGTGAACAACGTGACCCCGGCGATGCCGTGGGGCGCGAGGGACATGGAGAAGGTGTCGTACGTGCCGACCCTGGCACCGACCGACCCGGTGCTGGTGTCGAGCCTGGTCAAGGCGCTCAGGGACGCGGGCCCGAACTCGTATCTGATGGTCAACGTCAGCCAGGTCACGTATCTGCGGCTGGACGTGGGCTATTCGCGGACGTGGGAGCCGCGGCTGCTCGACAACCTGGACAGCCGCAAGGAACTCAGGCGGGTTCTCACCAACGACGACGTGACCATGTACGCCCTGCGCGACCAGCCCGCCGGAAAGGTCCCCCGGGCCGATCCCGGGCCGATCGGACCGCAGGTGACCTGGACGCCGTGGTCGGTGGTGGGGGCGCTGGCCGCGCTGGCGCTGATCCTGCTGCTGTCGGCGCGCGAGGTGGTGCGGGTCGCGGTGCGGCCGGGGGTGCGGCAACTGCGGTGGTTGCAGAGCAGTTTCTGGTTCGCGCTGCCGCTCCTCGCGGTGTTCCTGGCGGCCCTGGTGCAGCGCTTCCTGACGATGAAGTAGGTCCGGTGCGCACCGGAGCCCGTTCTCCCCGGTGGCCCCGGTGCGCGCCGATAGGGTGCGGGCGTGGAGCACGGCGGTCAGCCGGACGGGACGTCCGACGGTCGGGCGCGGGGCGAGCTGTCGCCCCGGACGGCCCGCAGGCTGTGGTGGGGATCGGCGGGGGCGGTGCTCGCCGTCCTCGGCACTCCGGTGCTCGTCGCGGGCACGGACCACGAGCGGCGGCTGCCCTTCGCCGTGGTCCTGGTCCTCGCCCAGGCCGGTGCCCTGCGGTGGCAGTCGCGCTTCCCGGCCCTCGTGCTGGCGGCGACCGCGGTGACGGGGCTCGCGGTGTGGGGGCTGCTGCCCGAGGTGACCTTGACGGGAGCGTTGTTCGCGGCGCAGATCTCGTTGTGCGTGCTGTCGGCCACCGGGACGCGGCGGGCGTCGGCGCGGGCGCTGGCGGCGATGTGCCTGCCCGCACCGCTGGCGTTCGGTGCGGGCGGTCCCGCGGGACTGGCGGTGTATCTGCTGACGGTGGCCCTGGCGTGGACCGCGGGTCAGTGGCGCCGGGCGCAGCGGGAACGGACGAGGGCGGAGATGCGCCGGGCCGTGGTGGAGGAGCGGGCGCGGATCGCCCGCGAGGTGCACGACGTCGTGGCGCACACCCTGTCGGTGATGGTCGTGCAGGCGGGGGCCGCCGACGACGTGTTCGGCGACCGGCCCGACCAGGCGCGTGAGGCACTGCGGGCCATCGAGACGGGCGCCCGCTCGGCCCTCGGCGAACTGCGCCTGCTGCTGCGGGCGTTCAGGCCCGAGGCGGAGGAGGCGGCGGACCTGGCCGGGGAACGGTGGGAGACGGCCGGGTCCGGGGAGCGACGAGAGGCCGGGCCCTCGCTCGCCCGCCTCGACGAACTGGCGGACACCGTGCGCGCGACCGGGATGACCGTGCGCGTGCACCGCGAGGGCGTCACCGAGGGACTGCCGGCCGCGGTGGACCTGGCGGCGTACCGGATCGTCCAGGAGGCCCTCACCAACGCGCTGCGGCACGCGGCCGGCGCTGACGAGGTGCGGGTGCGCGTGATCGCCGAGGAGGAGTGCGTGAGGATCACGGTGACCGACAACGGGAGTACGGCGCCGGGTGGTTCGGCGCTGGGGGCGGGACGGGGCCTGGTGGGGATGAGGGAGCGCGCCCGGCTCGTGGGCGGCGGCCTGCGCTCCGGTCCGCGGGCCGGGGGCGGCTTCGAGGTGGCGGCGTGGCTGCCGGTGGAGCGGGCGTCATGACCCTGCGGGTGGTGGTGGCCGACGACCAGGCCCTGGTGCGTACCGGGTTCCGCATGATCATCGACGCCCGCGACGACCTGGAGGTGGTCGGTGACGCCGGCGACGGCCTGGAGGCGGTGCGGCTGACGCGGGAACTGGCGCCCGACGTGGTGCTGATGGACGTACGCATGCCCGTCCTTGACGGTATCGAGGCGACCCGGCGGATCGTGGAGTCGGGCGTCGCCGCCCGGGTGCTGGTGCTGACCACGTGGGACGTGGACGCGCATGTGGTCGCCGCCCTGCGGGCCGGGGCGAGCGGCTTCCTGCTGAAGGACATCCGTCCCGCCGAGCTCGTCGACGCGATCCGGGTGACCGCGCGCGGCGACGCGCTGCTGGCGCCGGCCGTACTGGGCCGCGTCCTCGACCGTTTCCTGCGCACCGCGCCCGACGCGGCACCGCCGCCCTCCTTGACCGGCCTGACCGGCCGTGAGCGGGAGGTGCTCACCCTGATCGGGCAGGCGTTGTCGAACGCGGAGATCGCCGGACGGCTGGGGCTGTCGGAGGCGACCGTCAAGAACCATGTGACCTCGGTGCTGCGCAAGCTGGGACTGCGCGACCGTGTGCAGGCCGTCGTCGCCGCCTACGACCACGGTCTCGTGCGCCCGCGTCGCCCCTGACCCCGTCCTCCTCCTCAGGGAGGAGACCGGGCGGCGGTCCTCCCGTGCTCCCGGTGCCGGGCCCTCCGCGCGGCCGATCCGCGGCCCGGTAGGGCGGTCCTACGGTCGGGAGGTGACCGACGACCTGGCCTCCCTCATGTATCTGCTCGCCCACGACGACACGGCCGAGGGCCCCTTCGACCGTTCCCGCACGGCACTGCTGGTCCGTGCCGCCGCCCTGGCCGACCTCGCGTCGCGCGGCCGGCTCGCGGAGGCGGACGGCGAGGTCACCGTGTCCGGCACGGAACCGACCGGCGATCCCGTCCTGGACGGCGTCCTGCGTGACGCGGCCGGCGGGCACGGCTGGAAGCACCTGGTGCGCCGGCGTCGCCGGGGCACCCTGACCGAGGTGGAGGACCGGCTCGCCGCGGCGGGGCTGCTCACCGTGGAGGCGCCCCGCACCCGCCTCGGCGCCCGGCGGCTGGCCGTGTCCGACCCCGCCGTGCCCGCCGCGCTCCACGCGCGCGTGTCCACCGCGCTGCGCGCGACCGCCCCCGTGCGGGAGATCCCGGCCGCCGACGCCGTCCTGCTGGCGCTGGCCGCGGCCGGCGGCGTCCGCTCTGTCGTGTCACGGCGGGACCAGAAGACCTTCCGGGCCCGTATCGACGCCTGCACGAGGACACTCGGCGCCCTCGCTCCCGGCCTGGAGAAGGCCGTACGAGCCCTGCCGACGACCATGATCGCCGCACAGGGCGGCATGGGCGGCGGCTGACCGAACGGGGAGACGATGACCACCCACACCCACCGCGTCCTGGCCACCCTCCTGGGCTGCGCCCTGACCGCCACGCTCACGACGGCCGCCGCGACTCCTGCTGCGACCTCGCCTCCCGCGTCGACGACCACAGCTACAGCCTCGGCCTCGGCGACCGTGCACACCCGCGACGGGATCGTGCGCGGGTCCGTCCGCGCCGGATACCGCACCTACGAGGGCATCCCCTACGCCGCGCCCCCGGTCGGCCGGCTGCGCTGGGCCCCGCCCCGCCGGCCGGTCCCCTGGCCCGGGGTACGGGACGCGACCCGGCCCGCGAGCGCCTGCCCGCAGCCGGCCGGTGAGGTGCCCGGGGGCAGCACCGACGAGGACTGCCTCCACCTCGACGTCACGACGCCCGAGGGCGCCGGACCGGACCGGCCCCGGCCCGTGATCGTGTGGCTGCACGGCGGCGGCTTCACCACCGGAGCGGCCGCCTCGTACGACGCCCACCGCATGGCGCCCCGTGGCGACGTCGTGGTCGTCACCGTCGACCACCGCCTCGGCGCCCTGGGTTTCCTCGCGCACGACCGCCTGCCCGGCTCCGGCACCTTCGGCCTGGCGGACCAGCAGGCGGCACTGCGCTGGGTCCGCGCCGAGATCGGCTCCTTCGGCGGCGACGCGCACAACGTGACGCTGGCCGGCGAGTCGGCGGGCGGCTACAGCGTCTGCGCCCAGTTGGCCTCACCCGCCGCCGCGGGGCTCTTCGACCGGGCGATCATCCAGAGCGGTCCGTGCACCGGCCGCCCCGACCGGCCGTTCGCCCCGTACTCCGTGCCCCTGTCCACGGCACGCGCCGCGGGCGCCGGTCTCGCGGCCGAGGTCGGCTGCGGCTCCGCCCGCGACGCCCTGGCGTGTCTGCGGCAGGTGCCCGTGACCCGGCTGCTCGCGGCCCAGGCCGCCGACCAACAGCCCTCCTACGCGACCCCGTTGCTGCCCTCCGACCCCGCGGCGGCGGTCACCGCCGGCCGCTTCCACCACGTCCCCGTCCTGATCGGCAGCAATCATGACGAGGGCACCGGCTGGGCCGCCGGGATCATCGAGGCGGGCAACCCCGTGACGCCCGACGCCTGGCCCGACGTCGTGGGCGCCTTCTTCCCCTCCCCAGGGCAGGCCGAGGCGATCGTCCACGCGTACCCGGTGCACCGCACCGACGGGGGCCCGGTGTTCGGCGCGGTCATCGGCGACGCCGACTTCGCCTGCCCCACCGCGGCCACCGGCGAGCTGCTCTCCGCCCAAGTGCCCGTCTGGCGGTACGAGTTCGCCGACGAGCACGCTCCGCCGCTCACCTCGGGCACCCCGCCGTTCCCGCTCGGCGCACCGCACGCGAGCGAACTGCCGTACCTCTTCGACCTGGGCGGCCGCCCCCGCGAGCTGACCGCGGCACAGCACCGGCTCGCCGACACCATGATCGGTTACTGGACCCGCTTCGCCCGCACCGGCGACCCCGCCGGTCCGTCGTCGCCCCGCTGGTCCCGGCGCACGGTGCTGTCGCTGGCACCGGACCGCGTCGTCCCGACCCGCACCGCGCGGCTCCGCCATCACTGCGCGTTCTGGGACGCGCTCAACGGCTGAGCCACTTGACTTCGTACGCCTGCATGTCGAACCGCTTCCCGTCGACCTCCGCGCTGATCCTCCGGTCGAGCGTGTTGACCACCAGGACCGTGCTGTCGGTGGCGAGGACGCGGACGTTGGGCACGTCGTCGACGGCGACGGGGACGGTCGTGAAGGCGGTCCCCGGCGGGAACGCCCTGCCGAAGCGGCTGAGGAGGTCGTACATCGGCAGGGGCTGCCCGCCGCCCCTGCCGCTCGTCGGCGTCCAGAGGCAGCCCGCGCAGTCCGTGCCCTTCTCGTTCTCGGGGTTCCAGTAGAAGGCGGACGTGGTGCCGCCCCTGGCCAGCGCGATCATTCCGGCGGCCTGCACGGCGACCCGGCGGCTCTCGGACCAGCCCTCGCGTTCGTCCCGGCCGTCGGCGGGCTCGACGTAGTACTCGGCCCACCACAGCGGCAGTTCGCCGGTCCGCTGCCGCACCCACCTGCTCACCGCCGTGAACTTGTCGGTGGCCGCGAACTCGTTCGGCAGCAGCTCGTCGTCGTTGGTGTAGCTGGAGCCGTCCACGACCACGAAGTCGGCGCCGGCCTTGTTCCTGTTCCAGTAGTCGAAGGCGTCGAGGATGCGCTGGTCCATCGCGCCCCAGGGGCCCTTGAAGCTCGCGGAGGCGTCCGGGGAGCGTGGGTCGACGCTGTCCATCACGAGGTAGGGGCCGCCCACCATGATCCTGGGGTCGACCTTCTTCAGCGCCTTGTAGACCAGGTTGTAGAGCCGGGTGTACCCCTCGTAGTCCCAGCGGGCCTCCGCGTCGTTCCAGAAGCCCTTGAACTCGTTCCACACGATGAAGTGGCGCACGTCCGGATAGCGTTTGGCGACGGTCGCGGCGAGCGCGGCGTAGTCCGCGAAGTGCGCGGGCTCCGGCGCGGTCTCCAGCGACGCCTTGCTCCAGTCGGTGTTGCCGACGCCCGCCTCGCCGCCCTTCATCCAGTCCGGCGCGCAGCACAGGGTGATGGTCGGGGTGGAGCCGGAGGCGCGCACGAAGTCGACGCGCCGGTCCAGGTCCTCGAAGTCGTAACGCCCCTTGACCGGCTCGGGGTTGTCGGCGCCCCAGCCCATGATGTGCTGGTTCTGCGGGAGCCCGCCGCCATCCCTGAGTCGCTGTTCCACCCGCTTGACGGCCGTGGGGCTGCCCTCGTCGGCGCTGAACTGGGTGTGGGTGAAGCCCCAGCCGACGTCCGGGGTGTCCGCGTCCGGCGTGGTCGTCGGAGTGCCGTGCACCTTGTCGCCGTTGCGTGAGGTGCCGTCGGTGCTCGCGCCGCTGCCCGGAAGCGTGTTGAGGAGGGTCACGACCAGTGCCAGAGCCGCCGCGCCCACACCGAGCAGTGCGGTGAGCCGCCACCGCCGTGCCCCCGAGTTCCACTCATGACGTCCCATCGGAGGCCACGGTATCCGCGAACACACCGGTGCGGGCAGATGCCGGAGATGCACAGATCTGTAACAGGACGTACGGGACAGAGCGGAAGCACGGGACACGCGCGACACACCCGACGCACCACGGAAACCGGATGCGTGGGGAGGACTCGTGCCGGATCATGGGCGGCATGTCTGCGAACCCACACGACGCGCTGCCGATCCGGCTCAACGTCGACGACAGCGACTCGCCGTCCGACGTCGTCGACGCGCTGTTCCTCGGCCGCTTCGCGACGGGCGAGCAGCCGTACTCGCACGCGGCCAACATCGACCGGGTCCGCTCCGGGGCCACGCTGCTGCCGCCGGGCGCCCGGGTGCTGCGCGTCGCCCGCGACGACGACCGCAGCGCGACGCTCGCCGAGGGCGACGGCTGGACCCTGCTCATCTCCCGCTGGAACCGCGGCGCCGACGTCACCGTCACGGCGACCGACGCCGAACTGGCCAAGAAGGTCCTCGACCAGGCCACCGACGGGGCGGCCGACGAGCCGGAACCCCAGCCGGAGAACGTGACGATGGGCTTCTGGTACGTCTCCCCCAGGCGCGGCCCGCACCGCACGACCCGGCAGATCTCCGCGGGCACCTGGGAGGAGGTGCGGGAGAACTACACGGCACCGGTCGCGGACGCGATGGACAGCCTGATGAAGACGACCCCGGAGGACATCGCGGGCCGGCTGCTCCTGCTGCACGGCCCGCCGGGCACCGGCAAGACCTCCGCCCTGCGCACGCTCGCCCGTTCCTGGCGGGACTGGTGCCAGGTGGACTGCGTTCTGGACCCGGAGCGGCTGTTCTCCGACGTCGGCTATCTGATGGACATCGCGATCGGCGAGGAGGACGCCACGGGCAAGGGCCGCTGGCGGCTGCTGCTCCTGGAGGACTGCGACGAGCTGATCCGCGGCGAGGCCAAGCACACGGCGGGCCAGGCCCTGTCGCGGCTGCTGAACCTGACCGACGGCCTGCTCGGCCAGGGCCGCAACGTCCTGGTGGGTGTCACCACCAACGAGGACCTGGAGCGCCTGCACCCCGCCGTGGTCCGCCCCGGCCGCTGTCTGGCCCGGATCGAGGTGGGCCCGCTGACCCGGCGGGAGGCGGTGGGCTGGCTCGGCACCGAGGAGGGTGTGGGTCGCGAGGGAGCGACCCTGGCGGAGCTGTACGCGCTGCGCCGGGGGACGTCACCGACGGCGGTGCCGGAGCCGCGGCCCGGGGCGGACGCGGGGCTGTACCTGTAGTGCTTTGATGGGTGTATGACCCTGTTCGTCGGCACGTCGGGGTGGCAGTACAAGGACTGGCGGGGCGTCCTGTACCCCGACGGTGTCCCCGTGCGGCTCTGGCTCGAGGAGTACACGGCGCACTTCCCGACGGTCGAGATCAACAACGCGTTCTACCGGCTGCCGTCGCGGGAGACCTTCGAGGCGTGGCGGCAGCGGGTGCCCGGGGACTTCGTCGTGGCGGTGAAGGCGAGCCGGTACCTGACCCACATCAAGCGGTTGAAGGACCCGAAGGAGCCGGTGCACCGGTTGATGAGCCACGCGGAGGGGCTGGGCGACCGACTGGGCCCGGTGCTGCTGCAGTTGCCCCCGACGCTGCGCGCCGACACGGAACTGCTGGACGCCTGCCTGGCCTGTTTCCCCGCCTCGGTCCGGGTCGCGGTCGAGCCCCGGCACACGTCCTGGTGGACGCCCGCGACCCGCGAGGTGCTGGAGACCCGGGGGGCGGCCCTGTGCTGGGCCGACGTACGGGCCCGTCCGGTGACCCCGCTGTGGCGCACCACCGACTGGGGGTACGTCCGCCTCCACGAGGGCCGGGCACAGGCGTGGCCGCACTACGGCAGACGGTCCCTGCAGACCTGGGCCGAGCGGATCGGACGGACCTGGACCGGGGGCGAGGACGTGTACGTGTACTTCAACAACGACCCGAACGGCGCGGCCGTACGCAACGCGAAACTGTTCACGACCCTGACCGTGACTGCCGACGCGGACCGTTCTACGGGCAAGGGCCCCGCGTCGCCCTGACCGTGGCCCGACACCGGAGCGAACTTCTACGGGCGCGAGCCCCACGTCACCCCGACCGTGGGCCCGGCGCCGGAGCAAATGTTCTGCGAGCGAGGCGTCCCCTGACCACGGGCCCTGCGCCGACCCCGTCCGCGCCACGGGCCTGAGCCCCGCGTCCCCTGATCACGGACCCTGTGCCAGCCCCGACCGCGCGACGGGCGTGAACCCCACGTCACCCTGACCACGGCCCCTGCGCCAACCGCGACCGCGCCACGGGCCTGAGCCCACGTCCCCCCGACCACCGGCCCCACGCCAACCCCGCCCCCGCCACGCGCGCAAGCCCCACGTCGCCCCGACCGTGCTGCCGGCGTGGGCCCCGTGTCAGTCCCGGCCGAAGCCCGCCCGCAGGGCGTCCCGTACGGTCGCCAGGGCCTCGCCCTCGGTCAGCCCCAGCCGCCGCACGCGCTCGACGTAGGTCTGAGCAGCCGACGCCGCCTCCCGCTCAGCGGCCGAGCCGGCGGCGGCCACGAACGTGCCGTTGCGCCCCCGCGTCTCGATCACCCCGTCGCCCTCCAGCGCCCGGTACGCCTTGGCGACGGTGTTGGCGGCGAGCCCGAGCGACTCGGCGAGCCCGCGCACGGTCGGCAGCCGGTACCCCACCGGCAGCACCCCCGCCCGCGCCTGCTCGGAGATCTGCACCCGCACCTGCTCGTACGGCGGCGCACTGTCGTCGATGTGGATCTTCAAGGTCACGAGCCGATTGTCCCGCACCCGCCGGAAAATGAGAGGCACCCGAGCGGGCACCCCACGTAACGTGCGCCTTCATGACCGTGATCGTGCGCGACCTGCGCCCCCAGGACCCGGCCGACGTCGAGAGCTTCGCCCACGTCCGTCATCTGGCCCTCCCGTACGTGCTGTGGACCCCGGCCGGCGTGCTGCACCGTCTCGTCCACACCCACCCGGACGCGCACTACGCCTCCCTGGTGGCCGAGGAGGACGGCGAGGTGATCGGCACGGCCCAGGTCGGCATCGCCCACGACAGCCCGGAACCGGGCCAGGGCTACCTGAACATCTACGTACGCCCGGACCGCACCCGGCGCGGCGCCGGCGCCCTCCTCGTCCGCACCGCCGAGGAGCACCTGGCGGCGCACGGGGCGACCAGGCTGTTCTCCTGGGTCCTGGACGAGCCGCAGAACCGGGTGTTCGCCGAGCGGCACGGCTACCGGCCCAGCCGCTCCGCGCACTTCCTGCGCCTGGACCTGGCGAACGCCCCGCTGCCCCCGTTCCCGCCCCTCCCCCCGGGTGTGGAGGTGCGCACGGCCGCCGACTTCGCGGACGACCCGCGGTTCTTCTTCGAGCTGGACGCGGAGACCTCGGGGGACGAGCCGAGCGACGTGGACACCGAACTCACCGACTACGAGGGGTGGATCGAGGAGAACTGGAAGCATCCCCTCCTTGACCATGCCCTGACGACGATCGCCCTCGTCGACGGCCGCCCGGCCGCCTTCAGCGCCGCCCACACCGACGGCGCCGGCCGCTACGCCACCGCCATGACCGGCACCGCCCGCGCCTTCCGCGGCCGCGGCCTCGCCAAGCTCGCCAAGAACGCCTCCCTGCACCGCGCCCGCGCCGCCGGCTGCACGGAGGCCCTCACCGGCAACGACGCCGCCAACGAAGCCATGCTCGCGATCAACAAGTGGTTCGGATACGAGATCTGCGCCACGGAGGTACGTCATGTCCGCGAACTCACCTGAGCCCCTGGGCCGTGTGGACGTCGTCCTGCTCAAGGCGGGCCGCACGAAGATCCGTTACGCGGCCGAGCTCCTCACCGACGACGGCACCCGCCTCACGGTCCGGGCCCCCTGGGCGGGAGAGGGCGTCCGCGACTTCGGCTTCGTCCGCTTCGAGCCGGGTGACGTGTTCACCGAGCACTACTGGCGGGACCGCTGGTACTCCGTGAAGGAGGTCCGCACTTCCGACGGCACCCTGAAGGGCTGGTACTGCGACATCACCCGGCCCGCGACCCTGAAGGGCGCCGAGCTGGTCGTGGAGGACCTGGACCTCGACCTGTGGGTCTCGGCGGACGGCGAGGACGTCCTGCGCCTGGACGAGGACGAGTTCGAGGAGAGCGGCCTGGCGGAGAGGGACCCGGAGGCAGCGTCAGCGGCGACGAGGGCCCTGGACGAGTTGGCGGCGCTGGCCCACGCCTCCAGGGGCGCGGGGAACTGCGCGACCAGCAACGACGAAGCCGCAGCCGACACACCGCACTGGCTCGCGGGCACCTAGTCGCTCCTGTCGCTCCTGACCACCACCGCGTACCGCTCGTCGTCCACGTCCTTCCCCCACAACGAGGAGTCCTGCGACAGCCGCTCCACCCCCACCCGCCCACCGAGCGGCTGCACCAACCCGGACACCGTCTCGGCCGATATCCCGGCGGTGGCCCACACCCCCTCCACCAGCACCAGCCGGCCGCCCGGCCGCAGCAACCCCCACCACCACCGCAGCGCCCGCCCGGGATCCGGCAGCGCCCACAGCACATGCCGTACGAGGACGACGTCGAACCGCTGCTCCCCCACCGGCGGCGCCGCCGCGTCACCGACGAGGAACACCGCGTCACGGCCGGCGAGCTTCGCGCGGGCCAGCTCCACCATGGCCGGTGACCGGTCCACCCCGGTGACCCGGTGTCCCTGCTCGGCCGCGAGGAGCGACAGGCTGCCGGTCCCGCATCCGAGGTCGAGGACGTCGGACGCCCGCTCCGGGAGCCACTCCCGCAGCCGCCCGGCCCAGGCCGCGCGCACCTCGGGGTCCCGCAACCCGTGGTCGGGCTCCTCGTCGAAGGACGCGGCCTCGGCGTCCCAGTCCACGCCGTCCCCGCCCCCACCGTCACTGTTCTGCGTCATGCGCCCAAGAGTGACACCCGCCACTGACAGTCGAATCGTGACAACCGCCACTGACAGACCGGCGAGCGATGAGGAACTCTCCCCCAAAGGGTCTACCTCCGTGAGAACGCGGAACTCGGTAGGCACTGAAGGAGGCAGCCATGCGCCGCACCACCGTGCAGAAGCCCCTGAAGAGGACGGACGCCCGGCGACTCCCGGAGGAGGCCGACGAGCGCCCCGCGGGACGACCCGAGGTCCGCAAGGACGTCGCGCGGACCTGGTGGCCCGACGGCTGACGGCGGCAGGCATGCTCCGTGTCAGACCAGTCGCTTGCGGTAGTGGATGCGGTCGTAGGGCCCGTCCACGCGTCGTTCCACGACCTCGTAGCCGAACTTCGGATAGATCTTCTGGTTCTCCCACATCAGCGCGTTGGTGTAGAGCCTGACCTCGGGCAGCCCCCGGGCACGCGCGTGTGCCTCGACGAACCGCAGCAGCCGTCCGCCGACGCCCTGCCCCTGGGCGTCGGGCCGGACGGCGATGTTGTCGAGGTACAGGTGGTCCGGGTGCTCCTCGACCACCACGAGCCCGCTCACGGGGTCGCCCGTGACGTACACCCGCCCCGCGGCCACGTTCGCCGCGTGGTCCCGCTCCATGGGCTGCGGCACCTGCCCGATGCGCTCGATGTAGTGCTCGTACGCGGCGTCGGTGACGGCTTTCACGGCCGGTACGTCGGCCGCCCCGGCGCGTCGGATCTCCTCGTTCGTCATGGGCGCACGCTACCTACCTGATCTGCGTCTCAGCACTCCCTTAAGAGGGCCATAAAGATCGCCACGGGCCGTCACAGGCCGGGGATTTCAGGGTTTCTTTGATCCGGCACGCATCAGTACCGGTTCCGAGGAGATCCCCCATGCCCGCACGCCGCAAGGCCGCAGCCGTCGCCGCCGTCGGCCTCGCCCCGCTCGCCCTGACCGCGCTGGCCGCGGCGCCCGCGTCCGCGCACGGCTCGATGGGCGACCCGGTCAGCCGGGTCGCGCAGTGCTACGCGGAGGGTCCCGAGAGCCCGAGGTCCGACGCGTGCAGGGCGGCGGTCGCGGCGGGAGGCACCCAGGCGCTCTACGACTGGAACGGCATCCGCATCGGCGACGCGAACGGGCGGCACCAGGAGCTCATCCCGGACGGCAGGCTGTGCAGCGCGAACAACGACGAGTTCAAGGGGATCGACCTGGCCCGCGCCGACTGGCCGGCGACGAGCGTGAGCAGTGGGTCGTACACCTTCAAGTACCGCGTGACCGCCCCGCACAAGGGCACCTTCAAGGTGTACCTGACCAAGCCGGGCTACGACCCGACGCAGCCGCTGGGCTGGGACGACCTGGACCTGTCGAACCCGGTCGCGACGGCCACCGACCCGGTCGCCTCGGGCGGCTTCTACACGTTCTCCGGCACGCTCCCCGAGCGTTCGGGCCGACAGCTCCTGTACGCCGTCTGGCAGCGCTCGGACAGTCCGGAGGCGTTCTACTCCTGCTCGGACGTGACGTTCGGGGGCGGTGCCTCCGGTGGTTCGGCCGGCGGTACGACGCCTGCCCCGAGCGCCTCCGCGCCCTCCGAGGAGCAGATCGAGGACGGCACCGACAAGTCGACGATCGAGCACCACGGACACGGTGACGACGACGCCGGCACGTCGGCGGCACCGGTGGCCGCCGCGACCGAGAGCCTCCCCGCCAACGACGTACAGGCGGCGGGCAGTTCACAGCGTCTCGCCGAGACCGGCGGCGACAGCAGTACCTCGTACCTCGCGATGGGCGGCGCCGCCGTGCTCGCGGCCGGCGCGGCGATCCTGTTCGGCTCGGTGCGCCGGCGCGGGGCGAACGGCGGTGCACGGCACGGCCGTTGACGCACGAACTTCCGGGGCCTGACCGGCGGCTCAGGCCTGACAGGCCCCGGTTCTGCTCAACTCAGCGCGGACGCACAGGTGGTGGCGGTGGCGTGGGCCGGGTCGAGGGCGTTGGCCACCTCGTGGAAGGCGATCCGGTCGAACAGTCCGATCGCCACGTGCTCGGAGAGGTCGAGCGGACACAGGTCCTGGAGGAGGACGTTGCGGACCTCGGGCCCGCTGAGGAACTGGCTCCGGTACGGGGTCACCACCTCGTCGTACCTGGTGGCGAGGACGGTGTACCTGACCCCGGGGACGGTGTCGCCGCCCGCGTTGAGCTTGGTGAGGAAGGCGGAGCCGGCGACCTGGTCGGCGAGGGCGGGGGTGTTGGTGGTGAGGAAGTCCCCGACGCCCGGGAAGTAGGGCAGCAGGTTGGTGAGGCCGGACAGGGTGGTGCCGTGGTTGTCGGGGGCGATGCCGACCAGGGCGTTCACCTTGGCGGCCCCGCCGAGGAACTTGAGGTAGTAGCGGGGCATCAGGCCGCCCTGGGAGTGTCCGACGAGGTCGGTCTCGGTGGCGCCGGTGGCGGCGAGCACCTTGTCGACGAAGGTCCTCAGTTGCTCCGCCGACTTGTCGATGGGGCCGAGGCCGTGGACGAGGGGCACACCGGGGAGCTGGCCGTAGTCGAGGGAGAAGACGCAGTAGTCGCGGCTCTCCAGGTAGGGGGCGAGGGCCAGCCAGTTGTCGACGGAGTTGGCGAAGGTGCCGTGCACGAGGACGACGGGGCGGGGGTGGGCGGCGGAGGGCTTGCAGGAGTAGTCGTTCCATCCGCTGGTGGGGGCGCCGGCCGCCTGGGCGACTCCGGCGGCGGGGACGACGGCGACCGCGGCCGTCAGGAGCAGGGCGGTGAGGGGTCTGAGCAGTCGTTTCCAGGGCAGCATCGGGTGATCTCCTTGCGGCTCAAGGGGAAGGTGCGATGGCCGTACGCCCTGTGACCCGGATCACGAGGATGCTGTTCAATTCGAAAGTTACGGACGAGTAGTGCACTTGTGAAGTTACGCGTCAGTAAAAACTTCCAGCGCTAACCGTCGCGCATGCGTCTGCTGATGAACCGTCACCAGGCGGGCCTGATGGGACCATAGGGAGCGATCCGCCCCAATCGGTCGCGCAACGCGCGCACTTCACTCTCACCGAGTACGTCGACCCACGCCCGCACGGCCTCCGCGGCGGCTTCCTCCGCCGCCCGGGTACAGGCCCACCCCCGCTCGGTCAGCACCACGAGCCGGGCCCGCGCGTCCCCGGGATGCGGCCGCCGTTCGGCGTACCCCTTGCGGACGATCTCGTCGACGAGCTGGCTCGCGGCCTGCTTGGTCACCCCGAGGTGGGCGGCGAGTTCCGTGACCGTCGCCCCGTCCGGCGCGAGCCGTGTGAACGCGAAGCCCCAGGCGGGCCGTGCCTCGAAGCCCCGGGCGACGACCCCGTCGTTGATGCGCTGGGTCAGGTCGCCGGCGGCGGCGAGCAGAGCGGCGGACAGGGCGAGGGCTTCGGAGTTCTGCATCCAGGCATTGAAACACCCTTGACGAATTGGTCAAGCAGCTTGACCATAGAGCCATATAGTCAAGCTGCTTGACCATCTGTCGACCTGGAGGTCCCATGCCCGTCGTCCGCTCGTCCGAGGCCGTCACCCACGAGATCCACGGCGCCCGTTTCGTCTCGTACGCCACCCCCCTCACCGGCACCAAGGAGCTCTGCGCCTGGCGGGGCGAGATCCCCGCGGGGACGAAGGCGCCGGCTCACACCGTCAGCTGTGAGGAGATCTTCCACCTGCTCATCGGCGAACTCCTGGTCACCCTCGACGACACCACCCAGCGGATCACCGCGGGCGACACGGTGATCGTCACCGCCGGGGTCACCTTCGCCGTCGAGAACCCCACCGATCACACCGCCCTCACCTGGGTCACCACCTCCGTCGGTCTGGAGGCGACGCTGGCGGACGGCACCCGGATCACCCCGCCGTGGGCCAACTGACCCGGGGCCTGGCCTAGGCGGCCAGCGTCCCCGGCAGCACCGCCAGCGGTCCGAACCGCGCCCGGGCGCGGTCCGCGGCCTCCTCGACACGGCGGAGCTTCTCGTCGGTGGGGTCGAAGGTGAGCTGGTGGGAGGCCTGTTCGGCGGGGTCGAGGCCCTCGGCGCGCAGGGCCATGGAGCGGACCCGGGCGCGCTGGAGACCGAGCGCCTCGTACATGCCGTAGGCCGCCCGGGTGAGGGCCGCCGAGTGGGCCGTCGGTTCACCGAGGGTGCGGCTGCGGGTGGTCGCGGTGCGGTCGGCGTAGCGGACGGTGAGGGTCAGGGTGCGGCAGACCTTGTCGAGGGCGCGCAGCCGGGAGCCCAGTTCCTCGGCGGCGGAGAGCAGGGCGCGGCGGTGCCGGTCGGGGTCCAACTCATCGCGGTTGAAGGGGCGTTCGGTGGCGAGTGACCGGGAGACACCGTTCGGGACCACCCGGCCGCGGTCCACGCCGTTCGCCTTCTCGTGCAGTTCGCGGCCGGCTTTCGCGCCGACCAGGCGCTGGAGCGTGGACAGGGGTGCGGCGGCGACCCGGCCCAGGGTGTCGAGGCCGTACTCGCACAGGGTGCGGGCGGTGGCGGTGCCGACGCCGGGGAGCGCGGCGACGGGCCGGCCGGCGAGGAACTCCGCCGCCGCGCCCTCGGGCACCGAGCGGGTCACCCCGGGCCGGGCGTCCTTCAGCGCCATGCGGGCCAGCATCGGCCCGGGTCCGGCGCCGATCGCGCAGTCGACGCCGTGCAGGGCGAGGGCGCGGACCCGGATCACCGAGGCCAGTTCGACGGCGTCCCGCTTGAAGTACCGTTCGGCACCACGTAGATCGACCAGGGCCCGGTCCGGCGGCAGCGCCTCGACGACCGGGGTGAACTCCTCCAGGAGGCCCAGCAGTTCGGGCAGGGCCGCCTCCCGCGTCGGCGGCAGTTGGAAACGTACGCAGAGGATGGTCATCCCGCACTCCCCGGACTCTGGTGCCACAACTTCCTTGTCTGTGAGGCCTCTTGACCCGCCGGTCGCAGATCGGCCCACGGATGCAGTTCGTATCCCGTCGGCATTTGGATTCGCCGGCCGCCGGTCGGATCGCCGGTCGCGTCCCCGGCCTTGTCCGGCACCGGCTCGGCCAGGCGTGCCGCCACCGCGTCGAGGCCCTCCCCGTCCCGCAGTTCGACCAGTTCGGCGAGGTTCCAGGCGGCCGCGCCCACCACGCTGAGGCTGCGCGGTCCGCGCCGCTGCACCACCCCGCGCACCAGCAGCAGCCAGGAGTGGAAGACGGTGTGCGCGCAGGTGTCGTGCGAGTCGTCGAAGAAGGCCAGGTCGACCAGGCCGGTGCCGTCGTCCAGGGTGGTGAAGATGACCCGCTTGCCGGACCGGATCGGCGGTGTCTGGGTGGCCGCCTTGGCCCCCGCGACCAGCACGGTCTCACCGTGCCGCGCCTCGCGCAGCCGTCGCGCGCCGACCACGCCCAACTCCTCGAGGAACTCCCGGTGGTCGTCCATCAGATTGCGCGAGACGTCCATCGACAGCACTCCCAGCTCGGCGCTGAGCTTCTCCACGGAGGACAGGTCGGGCAGCCCGACCGAGGCCGTCTTCCGCCCGCCGGACAGGGGGAGTTGGCCCCCGCGGCCGGCGCGGGCGCCCCGGTGCAGCTCGGTCAGGTGCAGTTGCAGATCACGCCGGTTGGCGCCGAAGGCGTCCAACGCGCCCACCTGGGCGAGCCGCCCGGCCACCGGACGGCTGGGCCGCCCCCGCTCCCAGAAGTCCAGCAGCGAGGAGTACGGCTGCCCCTGGGCGATCCGTTCCGCCTCGGCCTCGCTGATGCCGTGCACGTCGGAGAGGGCGAGCCGCAGGCCCCACACCGAAGGGTTATCAGACACCAGTTCGATCCTGTGTGCGACTCCCGACTCGTTCACGTCCAGGGGCAGGATCGGCACCCCGCGCCGCCGCGCGTCCGCCAGCAGCAGCCGCTTCGGGTACATCCCGGGGTCATGGGTGAGCAGCCCGGCGTAGAAGGCCGCCGGGTGGTGCGCCTTCAGCCACGCCGACTGGTACGTGGGTACGGCGAAGGCGACCGCGTGCGCCTTGCAGAAGCCGTACGACCCGAAGGCCTCGACGATCTCCCAGGTGCGCTGAATCGTTTCCGCGCTGTATCCGTTCGCCGCCGCGTGCTGGGCGAACCAGAACCGGATCCGGCCCTGCGCCTCCGGGTCGGACAGCCCGCGCCGCACCTGGTCCGCCTCGCCGCGCCCGCACCCGGTCATGATGTCGACGATGTCGATGATCTGCTCGTGGAAGACGACGACCCCGTACGTCTCCTTCAGCGGCCGCTCCAGGTCCCGGTGCGGATACCGGACGGGCGCCCGTCCGTGCCGTGCCTCGATGAACGGCCGCACCATGTCGGCGGCGACCGGACCGGGCCGGAAGAGCGAGATGTCCACGACGAGATCGTGGAAGGTGGCCGGCTGCAACCGCCCGACCAGGTCCCGCTGGCCCGGCGACTCGATCTGGAAGCACCCCAGCGTCTCGGTGGACCGGATGAGCCGGTACGTCTCCGGGTCGCCCGGCGGCACGGCGTCCAGGTCGACCCGCTCCCCCGTCGCCCGCTCCACCTCCGTGACCGCGTGCGCCATCGCCGACTGCATCCGCACGCCCAGCACATCGAGCTTGAGCAGCCCGAGGTCCTCGACGTCCTCCTTGTCGAACTGCGACATGGGCAGCCCCTCGCCGCTGGTCGGCACGACCGGGGTACGGCGGAGCAGGGACGCGTCGGAGAGCAGCACCCCGCACGGGTGCATGGCGATTCCGCGGGGCAGCGCGTCGAGCGCCTCGACCAGCTCCCACAGCCTGCCGTACCGCTGCTTCTCCTCCGCGAGCGCCTTGAGTTCGGGCAGCTCCTCCAGGGCCGCGCGGGCGTCCCGTGCCCGGATGTGCGGGAAGGACTTGGCGATGCGGTCGATGTCGGCGGGGTCCATGGACAGGGCCGCCCCCACGTCCCGGATCGCGTGCCGCACCCGGTACGTCTCCGGCATCGAGACGGTGGCGACCCGCTCGGTCCCGAACCGCCCGATGATCGCCCGGTAGACCTCGATGCGGCGCGCGGACTCCACGTCGATGTCGATGTCGGGCAGCGCGAGCCGCCGCTTGGACAGGAACCGCTCCATCAGCAGTCCGTGCTCGACGGGGTCGGCGTGGGCGATCCCCAGCAGGTGGTTGACCAGGGAACCGGCGCCGGAGCCGCGCGCGGCCACCCGGATGCCCATGTCCCGTACGTCGTCGACGACCTGAGAGACCGTCAGGAAGTAGGAGGCGAAGCCGTGGTGGGCGATGATGCCCAGTTCCTCGTGCATCCGCTCCCAGTAGGCGCGCCGGCCCGCGTATCCCTTCAGCACCATCCCGGCCGCCGCCCGGGAGGCCAGGGCCCGCTGGGCGCTGCGCCGGCCCGCGCCGACGAGGTGCGGTTCGGGGAAGTGGACGGTGCCGATCCCGAGGTCGTCCTCGGGGTCGACCAGGCACTCGGCGGCCGTCGCCCGCGTCTGCTCCAGCAGCCGGTTCGCGGTGTCGCGCCGGAAGCCCGCGGCCTCGACGATCCGCTCGGCGGCCGCCAGCATCGCGCCCGCGTCCTTGAGCCAGGCCTCGCCCGAGTCCAGTTCCCTGACGGCGCCGACGGGGACCAGGCGGCGGGCGGAGTCCAGGATGTCGGCGACCGGGCCCTGACCGGGGTCGGCGTACCGTACGGCGTTGCTGAGCACGGGCCGGACCCGCTGCTCGGCGGCGAATCCGACCGTACGGGCGGCCAGCCGCAGGGAGCCGGGTCCGGTGCCCTCGCGTCCGTGCCAGACGGCTTCCAGGCGCAGCGCGTCGCCGTAGGTCTCCCGCCAGGGCACGAGCAGCCGGGCGGCCCGGTCGGGGCGGCCGGCGCCGAGGGCGCGGCCGACATCGGAGTCGGGCCCGAGCAGCACGGTCAGCCCGTCCCCCCGGTTCTCGGCCCGGGGCACCAGGGGCGTGCCCCGCTCGTCCTTGTCGGCGTGCGCCGCCGTGACGAGCCGGCACAGGTCGGCCCAGCCGCGGGCGCCGTCCCGGGCGAGGAAGGTGACACGGGGAGCCGACTCGTCGACGAAGGCGCCTCCGCGCACGGGGGCGCGGCGCCGCTCCTGCCGTACCGGCTCGCCCTCCGCCACGGCCAGCTCCGCCCCGAACAGCGGACGCACTCCCGCCTTCGCGCAGGCCTTGGCGAACCGGACCGTGCCCGCGAGGGTGTCGCGGTCGGTGAGCGCGAGGGCGTCCATGCCCCGCTCGGAGGCGCGCTCGGCGAGGCGCTCCGGGTGCGAGGCGCCGTAGCGCAGGGAGAACCCGGAGACGGTGTGCAGATGAGTGAAGCCAGGCATCCGCACCTCCCGCTGTCGAACATCAGTTCCCTATCGCCTCACCTCCACCATAGACCAAAAACCGAACATGCGTACGATGGTGTTCGAGCCGCCTCCCACCTGCGGAAACGGCTATTCGGACCCGGATGTGTCGGTCTCGGTGGATTCCTCTCCGCGGGGCTCGGCCGTGCCGCCCTGCGGGGCCCCGGCGGCCGTCGCGCGCTGCGCGGTCTCCAGGGCGTGCAGCCGCCGTTTGATGTCCCGGAGCTCGGTCAGAAGGGTGTCGGGGCGGTTGATCCTGGTCACGGGGTGCTCCTCGGCTTCAGGGGGTGTCGGTGGCGGGGGTGACGGTGAGCTGGACCTGCTCCTCGCCCGCGTCGTTGCCCGGGGTGACCTCGATCCCGGTGATCCGTACGCCGAACCGGACGCCCTCCGGGAAGAACACGTCCTTGATGACGACGAGGGCGTCGTCGCCGACCTGGTAGGAGCCGAGGACCGGCTCCAGGTCGGCGCGCACGGTCAGCTCGGGCAGGACGACCGGGGCGCAGACGGCGGCGAGGGCCGAGCGGGCCTGGGAGCGCAGCAGCTCCGGGTCGGTGAGATGGACGTAGGAGACCTCGGTCTCGGTGAGCGGGCGCCCGGTGGCGGTGTCCTCGGCGACCGCGACGAGCTGGCTGGACTCGCCCTGCTCGCCGAGGGCGAAGACCCGGCTCGCGGTGGAGGCGCCGTCGGCCGGCCAGGTGTAGCCGATGAGGTTGGCGCCGTACTCCCACACGTGCGGGGTGCCCTGCTGGCCGAGGTGCGGGGTGCCCACGCGCAGTCTGCGCACGGGACGGCCGTCGCCGCCGTACGCCATGTCGAAGAGGAAGTCGGGGCCGTCCTCCAGGCTGGCCAGTTCCCGCAGCGCCTCCCCCGTGCTCTTGAGGTCGCTGCCGGGGTAGACCAGGGTGCGGGCGATGCCGGAGCGGGTGTCGGCCTCGGGGCGTACCCGGATGTCGCCGCCGGGATGGGCCTGGGCGATGGCGACGAGGTCGCGGGCGATGTCGGACTGGTCGCGGTCGGTGAAGGGAACCGAGACCGAGGCCAGGTCGGACACGGCCGGGTCGAAGGCGGCCGGCAGGACGCGGCGGTGGTCGAAGTAGGAGAGGAAACCGGCCGCCCCGAGCTCCAGATGCTGGTCGGCGGAGGTGTACTTGACGGTCCAGATCACCCCGCCCCAGACGAGGACGCCGTCCCGCTCGACGTAGAGGGCGGCGCGGCCCGGCTCGGTGAGTTCGCGGGGGCGGTGGACACCGATCCGCGGGTCCCCCAGCGGCAACCGGGCCCGGAACTCGCCCGCTTCGTTGAGCTCGGTGCTGAACGTGGCGTCGTACAAAGGCAGTTCATCGGTGATGGCACCGGTGGCGAGGTCGGCGGTGTAATAGGTGTAGCGGGTCGGACGACCGGTCACTGGCCCACCAGCCAGGTGGTGTTGACGTAGACCAACTGGTCGGCGGGCAGGGCGGAGGTCTGCGGGTAGAGGTTCACGTTGCCGTCGGTGTCGACGATGCCCTCCACGCCCGTCCGGGTGCCGCCGAGCACCGCGTACCAGTGGTGCCGTACCGCCGGGCGGAAGGCGGCCGGGAGGTTCATGACGACCGTGGGGTTGGCGGACTGGGCGACACCGGTGCGGATCGCACCGCGCAGATAGGCGACCGCGCCGACCCGGCGGACGGCCGGTGTCTCGTTGTTGTACACGGTCCAGTTGGCGGACGGGGTGAGCGTGGTCCAGCCGGTGTCGTTGTTGACCGCCCGCCAGCCTGTCGAACTGTCGTACCACTCCAGGTGGTTGGTGTCCCAGCGGTGGATGTACATGCCCGAGTAGGGGTACGTGGGCCGGCCGCCCTCGCCCCAGACCCGCAGGATGCCGCCGGCCGCCGCGGTCCAGGGACGCAGGTCGTCGATGTCGGCGGCGCCGACCGAGGAGGCGTTCTTCGCCACCCTGATCCGGGCGAGCGGGATGAAGTCGCCGGTCACCGCGGGATCGCCGGGGGTGGCGGCGGCGGTCCCCTTCACGAGTTCCACGGTCATGCCGGTGCCGGCGTCGCCGTACTGCGCGTCGCGCTGCCGGGCGATCACGAGGTCGTTGCGCGGGTTGCTGGAGTCGGCGGGGTTCGTGCCGAGCACGTCGAGGGTCTTCTGCTGGCCGAGGGTGACGAGGTAGGCGCCGGTCGCGCTGGCCCGGGTCCCCTGGATCACCCCCTGGAACGGGGCGACGGTGACCTTGCCGGAGACGGTGGCGGTGGCCTGGACCCGGCCGGGGTCCCCGGTGGCCGGCCGGATGCCGCTGCGGGCCTGGACCGGGCTGGGCCCGGGCGCGGCGAACACGCCCGTGGCCAGTCGGGCGTCCTCGGCGTCGACGACTCCGCCGGAGATCCAGCCGGAGTCGCGTTCTGGGGTGGGCGTGCTCATGGGGATGCCTCTTCCGGTCGGGGCGTCACGGGACGGGGAACGCGATCACACGCAGGCCGGTGTAGTGCGCTGCGGACGAGCCCACGCCGGCGGTACCGGTGGTCATGCCACCGCCCCGGGCGACGTACTGGGTCAGTACCAGCGGTGTCGCGGCGGGCAGCAGGTAATGCCCCTGGGCGACGCTGGTGGTGATCCTGCTGGGGCCGCCGTGGAAGCAGGCGAGGGACACGGCCGTCCCGTCCTGCTTGCGCACCACGTGGTCCCACCGCTCGTCGGCACCCGAGGTCACCGCGTACAACTGCCCGGTGATCAGCAGCATGCGGGGGTACGGCGCCGCGGGCACGGTGACCTGGTTGAAGGTGTACCCGGTGGCTCCCGCCGAGCCGCTGGTCAGCGGCCAGCCCGGGTCGGCCGGGCCGAAGAACTCCACCGCCCCCGTGACCGCGGGGCGCCAGGCCGTGCCGGTGCGCACCAGATCGAGGCCGCTCTCCAGGTCGTACAGCCGCTGGCCCGAGTAGCCGTCGGCGGGGAGCGACTCGTAGGACTGCAACGGCAGCACTCCGCCCGCGGCCACGGTGAACACCCGCAGATCCTTGATGTCCGCCTGGGTGACGGAGCCCGCGTTCGCCCGCACGGTGATCTGGGCGAGGGGCAGGACGTCGCCGGTGACCGTGGGCGCGACCGGCGTCACCGCGGCCTTCCCGGCGATCACCCGGACGAGCATGCCGTCGCTCTCGTCGCCGTACTGCCGGTCGGTCTGCTGGGCCACGACGAGGGCGATGCGCGGGTTGGACGAGTCGGCCGGGGCCGCGGTCAGCACGTCGAGGGTCTTCTGCTGGGCGAGCGTGATCAGGTACGCGCCCGCGGCGGTGGTACGGGTGCCCTGGACGACCCCCTGGAAGGGGCGGACCGTGACATTGCGCGAGGGGGTGGAGGTCGCCTCGACGTTGCCCGGGCTGCCGGGGCCCGGCCGGATGCCGGTGCGGGCCGCGATCGGGTTGCCGGGGTCGGCCGCCGCCGAGGCGAGCACACCGGTGGCGAGCCGGGCGTCCTCGGCGTCGACGACGCTGCCGGAGAGCCATCCGGAGTCGCGCTCGAAGTCAGCCATGCGGGTGCGTTCCTTCTGTCTGGGGAGCTGTCGGGGCCGGTCAGAGCCAGGCGTCCCGCCACTCCGCGGTCAGCCGGGCGGCCGGGGCGTAGTCGCGGGCGCGGAAGAGCACGGGCGTCGCGCCCGGCCGGAGCGGGAACCAGTCCGAGCCGGGCCGCAGCGTGGCGCGGCGGGAGGCCGTGCCCTGGAGGAGGACCGAGCGCGCGTCGGTGTCGACGAGCAGGAACTCGCCTTCCTGGAGGGTGAGTTCGAAGGCGAGTTCCTCGCCGGTCTCGGTGTTGCTGATCACCGGCTGCACACACGGGCCGACGATCCGCCAGACCGGCCAGGTCGGGACGGTGCCCTTGTTCTCCAGGAGCAGCCGGCCGCCCGAGGAGCCGCTGCCGAAGTCCAGGGGGAAGGAGAGCGGGAAGGCGACACCGCCGCTGGAGGAGGGCAGCGGACAGGTGCTGCTGTTGAGTCCGTACGAGTACCGCAGCGGGTCCGGCGCGGTCATGGTCAGGGAGAACTCGAAGGCACCGGACTTGCGGTCGACGATCTTCGTCTCGGCGGTGAGCCGGACCAACGCCCGCCGCACGCGGTGCGGTTCGGTGACGACGAGCGGCGACAGCGTGCTGCCGTCGGCGAGCACGGCGGCCAGCCGGTCCTTGGCCTCCTCCCGTACGGCGCGTTCGGGGGCGATGGCCATGCCCTCCAGGGTGACCACGCGAGGTCCCCGGTAGGAGGGGGCGTCGAACGCGCCGTGCCGTTCGGGGCGGTCGGTCAGGGTGAGCCGGACGGGCGGGGTGGCGGCCCAGCCCTGCTCGCTGGTGACCCACCACTCGACACCGTCGTCGTCGACGGTGTTCCCGGCCCAGCCGTCCACCTCGAACACCGGCTGCTGGAGCTGGCGCCCGCTCATCGCTTGGCCGCCCAGGCGAGTTCGCGGGCGGTGATCCGGCCGATCTCGTACTCGGACTGGCCGGGGCGGGGGTGGACGTTGACGGTGACGGGGGCGGTGGCCGCCGCCGCTGCCGTACGGCCTCCCGAGCGGGCGGCGGTGCCGGTGAGGCCGTAGCCGGGCCCGATCACCCCGCGCGCGGTGGCACTGGCGAGCCGGCCGGCGGCTCCGGCCACCCTGGTCCCGGCGCCCTCCATGCCGAGGGCGAGTCCTTCGCCGACGTCACCGCCGAAGCCCATCATCACCTTGGACGGGGACGAGATGCCCAGGATGCTGCGGATGGGTCCGGGAATGGTGTTGACGATGAAGTTCTTCACGGTGTTGAGCAGGGCGGATGCCGAGTTCTTGATGCCGTTGATGAGCCCCATGACGATGTCGCCGCCCAAGTGCAGGAGCTTGTCGGGGAGTTCGGCGAAGAACCCCCAGATCTTCCCGGGTACGCCCCGCAGGAAATCCACCACGGCGTTCCACTTGTCGACGATCCAGTCCCGCACCGACCCGACCGCTTCCTTGATCCGGTCCCAGTGCTTGACGATCGCGAGCACGGCGATGCCCACGGGGCCGGTGAGGATGGCGACGAGCAACGGCCAGTTGGCCTTGAGCCAGTTGACGACGTTCTTGCCCGCGTCGATCAGCCAGTTGATGGCGACCGACGCCCCCTTCATGACCGTCCCCACCACCTGCCCGATGATTTTGAACGCCGCCTGCATGACGGCCTGCACGGTCTTCGACTGCATCGCCATGTCGATGAGCTTGGTGATGAGCGGCATGATCAGGGCGAGGATGGCGCCGAGGATGTTGGCCTTCATGGCGGTGTTGAGGCCGCGCTGGGCGGTGGTGGCGGTGCGCAGTCCCTGACTGAACCGGGAGAAGAGCCCGCCGCCCGACGCGGCGTTCCGCCCGGCCCGCTGCACATCGGTGGACGCCCGGGCGGCGGCGGTCCGCACCTGGTTGAGCCCGGCGCTCGCCTGGGTGGCGGAGGTCCGCAGCCGGCCGGTGGCGGTACTGGCCTGGGTGGCCGCACTCTTGAGCCGGTCAACCGAACTGCTGGCCCCGGTCGCAGCGGTGCGCAGGCGGCTTCCGGCCGCGGTCGTCTGGGTCATCGCGGTCCGGAAGCGGGTGAGCGCGCTCGTTGCCTGAACCAGTGCGGTTCTCATGGTCGACTCCTGTGGGGCGGGCGGGGCGGACAGCTCACTTCTTCAGCTCCCGTTCGATCTGGGCCATCTCCCGCGAAAGAGCGGCCGCTTCGGGAACTGCTCCCTTCACGACGCGAACGAAGTGCGCGATGGTCGCCCTGAGCTGCCTCTCCTGCTGGTGCAACTGGCGGAGGTTCGGGTCCGGGGTGTTGCGCCTGACCGAGGGGATGTCGTCACGCGGGTTCTTCTTCCTGCCCCTCAGATCCTTGATCTGGTTCTGGGCCCACGTGTGGTTCTCAGTGACGTCCTTGCGCAGCTCACTGAGACTCTTCGGCTTGTCCAGCCTGCCTTCCAACGTGGTCAGCCGGTTCTTCACCCTGGTGATCTCCTCCTTGGCCTTGTTGGCCTCGGCCAGGAGGTTCTCGGGTTTCTGGTCCCTGGCTTCCTTCCGCTTCTCCTCCGAGCGGAACCTGTTCAGGAACCACTCGTCGTACTTGTCCTGGAGCCCGAACAACTTGACGGGATCGAAGAAATTGAACTCGGCCTTCATCGCGTTGGCCGCGATGTTGGCCACCATCCCCTCCACCTTTCCCGACCCGAGGGCCAGCGCCACCTTTTCCTCCGTGGTGACCTCGATGAACTTCAGCAGGATGGGTTTCGACGCCGCCTTCTCCAGGTCACTGATCCGCTGCTGCAACTGCTCGACCGGACTGGGCAATGAAGGAGGGTGGGACATCAATGGCCTTCTCTCGTCCAAGGTGTCTCAGGGGGAACCGAAGAACGCCACGATCTCGGCAGGGCTCGCCGATCGTTCCTCTCCGGTGACCGACAGACCGGCCGTCGTACCGTCCGGCGTCGCAGCGAGTCGGCCCGGGCCGCCACCCGGTCGCGGCACCGCCTCCGGATACTCCGCCGGTTCCGTGTCCTCGTCGCGGTTGACCGTCGCGAACATCCAGTTGGCCACGGCGAGATGGTCGACGACCGCGGCCAGCAGATGGTCCGTGACCGTCCAGTCCGCCTGTTCGCCGTGGACCGCCCGGGCGAAGGACGAGTCCGCGGGAAGGTGTTCCACGAGGACCCGCAGCCGGCGGGAGGAGAGCCGGCCCCGGTGCCAGTCGAGCAGGTCGACCCCGTAATGGCGGAGCAGATCCGCCTCCAGAGCCTCGGCGTGCTCGTCGACCAGCGCGCCGAGGCTCAGCCTTCCCCCAACGACATGCCGGTGTCGTTGCCGTACGCCTCCAGGATCGCGGAGACGTCCTGGACACTGGTGTCGTACTTGCAGAAGCGCTCGAACTGCTCCGCGCCGAGCAGCAGCGCCAGCAACCCGTCGATGTCGTTGTCGTCCAGCGCGGCGATCTGCTTGGCGATGCTGCGCGGGAACTCGGTGGGCAGCCGGAACACATCCCCGTCCACCTCGAACTCCCAGTTCTTTCCGACTGCTTCGAGGCGCTGGGCACGGGCGGCGTTGACGTTGAAGGGGGCCATGTCGGTGGAGCTCCTTGCTGCGAGAGAGGACGAAGGGATCAGGCCGCGCTGAAGCTCGGGTCCTTCATCAGGAAGGTCGCCAGCGGAGCACCGTCCACCGTGGCCAGCGCGGTGAAGGTGACGCCGAGCTTCACGGGCGCGGTACGGACGAGCGCGACCTCCTCCGTCTCGGTCACCTGACCGCGGGCGACGATCATGCGGTACTTGACCTCGTCCCCGTCGGTGAACTCCAGCCCGAGCATCCGCTCGTCGAACCTCGGCTCGGCCGCCAGCTCGTACTTGTAGAGGCCGGACCCGGTCGCCGTCTCCTTCACCTGCCCGCCGCCGAAGAAGAACGGCAGGGTGTCCTCGTTGAGCTGGAGGAGCTGGAACTTGAAGCTGAGGTCGCGGTCGGAGTAGACGAACCTCGCCGAGCTGACGCTCTGCCAGGTGTCCACCGGGTCCAGCTTGTCCTTCTTGGAGATCTTGACCCCGTCGGTGGTGGTGTAGCCGAGGTCCTTCCACCCGGCACCCCACGCCGCGGCGGTGTCGGCGGGCGGTGCGGTGGCGAGCGGGGCGATGAGCACACGGCCACTGCCCGCGACCCGGATCTCCTTGGCGTTCGTTCCGGCCATCACTGCTCCTTGCTGGGAGATGGACATGACGTGCTGAGGTGGGGAGTACGGCGAAGTCACGCCGGGAGTACGGCCGTTCAGGCCGGGCGGACCACCAGGCGGGTGGTCGAGACGTAGCGGTTGGCACTGCCGTGCCGGTAGTCGGGCAGCCAGCGCGGCCCGTCCTCCTCGACGACGTCCACGACGGTCGCCCCGCCGTGGCGCACCCCCCGGAGCTGGAGCATCAGGGAACGCGCGACGAGGGAGACGGTGTGGGCGGCCGCCTTGGAGGGGCCGTACACCTCCAGGTCGACCAGCGGGTTGTCGAGCCGGGGATCCTCCGCCCAGGCACCGCCCATCCGGGAGACCAGTACGGCACGCTGCGAACCGTCGAACCCCGAGGGCGGCTCCACGTCGACGACGACACCCGCCAGCTCGCTGCGGTCCTTGAGCAGGTCGACGACCAACTGCTCGACGTCCGGAAAGGTGACGTACGGCTCACTCATCGGAGTCTGCGGAGTCTTCGGCGTCGTCGCTGCCCTCCGCGGGCCGCGCGATGACACCGAGCAGTTCCCGCGCGGTCGGGTCGTCGACGTCCACGACGTCACCGGGCTCGTGCCCGTCCCACCAATAGGTCAACTGGATCTTCTGCACAGCGTTTCCCCCGAAACGATTGCCTGTGAGGACCTGACGAGTGATCAACTTCCATTGGTCAAGCGGAAGTTGAAGCCCCAGGAACCGCAAATGTAACGGCCGCCCCAAGCACGACGTGAGCAACTTGAGGTCTCGAACGGATAACGATGACGGACAGCGGCGGCGGGAAAACGCGGAAGTCCCGCCCCCACACAGGGGACGGGACTCCACGCACCACCGGACCGCACCGCCGGACCGCACGACCGGCCCACCGAACGATCAGCCGATCGACGCACCCGTCGCCGACAGCGCCTCCGTCACCGGCTGGAAGAACGTCTCCCCGCCGGAGGTGCAGTCACCGCTGCCACCGGACGTCAGCCCGATCGCGCTGCTCCCCGAGAACAGCGAGCCGCCGCTGTCCCCCGGCTCCGCGCACACATCGGTCTGGATCAGCCCGTTCACGATGTCGCCGTTGCCGTAGTTCACCGTCGCGTCCAGCCCGGTGACCCTCCCGGAGTGCACCTGGGTCGTGGACCCGCTCCGCGTCACCGACTGGCCGACGGTCGCCGCCGCGGCCCCCGTGATCGCCTGCGCGGACCCGTTGTAGAGGTCCACCTCGCTGGGGTGGGCGACATCGGCCGTGTACTTCACCAACCCGTAGTCGTTGTCCGGGAAGCTCGACACCTCGTTGGTGCCGATCTGCTTGCCGCCGGCGTCCGACCACGTCGAGATCGCCTCGGTGCAGTGCCCGGCGGTGAGGAAGTACGGCTCCCCGCCCTTGACCACGTTGAAGCCGAGCGAGCACCGCCCGCCGGACCCGTTGATCGCGTCGCCGCCCGCGATGAAGGGCTTGAACTCCCCCTTCGTGCGCTGGAGTTCGGCCACCTGGCCCAGTCCGTCGACCACCTCGGTGAGCTTGGCCCACTCGGCGGCGGAGACCGTGCGGTCGGCGGTGACGACGACCTTGTTGGTGGTGGGGTCGGTCACCCAGGACGTGCCCGGGACGGTCGCGTCCTCGGCGAGTGTGGTGCGCGCGCTCCTCAGCTCGGCGAGTGAGTGGGAGACGACTCTGGCCGAGGCCCCGGCCGCCGTGACGGTCCGCGCCGCGTCCTCGTCGAGCACGTTCACCACAAGGCTCTTGGTCTTCGCGTCGTAGAACGTCCCCGCCGCGTCCGCGCCGAGTTCCGTCCCGAGCGTCGAGGCGAGCTTTCCGGCCGCGAGGGCCGAGAGGGTCCTCACTTCCGGCGCGGTCGGCGTCTCGCTGGCGTTCGCAGTCTGCAAGGTGACTCCCGCGGCGACCAGCGCGGTGACACCCGCGCCCGCCACGACGATCCGCCGCCTGGGTATGCGTCGGTGCTGCAACTCGCGTCCTCCTGTGGGGGGTCGGCCCCGGAGACTGTGGGGGTCTCGGGGGCCGGAAGGCTGGTTGACGAGCCCTCACTCTTCCGAACCCCGCGGGGAGCGCACAAGGGTGACTTCCGGACGCGCGTAGAACGCGGTTGCGCGCCCCCGGTATTTTGACGGTCCACGGTCACCACTGGCCGTTCACGCTGCAAACACTACGAGCGAGTAACACCTCATCAGCCTGTGAGGTCTAGTCCTGTCCTGAATTCGCCCCTGCGGAATCCCGATCCGGCCGGGGCTCAAGAGACGCACGTTGCTCCTGCACCGATTGCTCCACCGGCTGCGGCACCGGAGCGGCCGGCACCGGAGACTGCGGGACCGGCGTCGGAGATTGTGCGACCGGCGCCCCCACCCCCTGCTGCGCCTTCTCCAGGAACCGCAGCAGTTCGACGGGGAACGGCAGCACCAGCGTCGAGTTCTTTTCCGCCGCCACCGCCACCACCGTCTGCAGCAGCCGCAGTTGCAGCGCGGCGGGCTGCTCGGACATCTCCTTGGCCGCCTCGGCCAGCTTCTTCGACGCCTGGAGCTCCGCGTCCGCGTTGATGACCCGGGCCCGCCGCTCCCGGTCCGCCTCCGCCTGCCGGGCCATGGACCGCTTCATGGTCTCGGGCAGGGAGACGTCCTTGATCTCCACCCGGTCGATCGTGACGCCCCACTCCACCGCGGGACTGTCGATCATCAACTCCAGCCCCTGGTTGAGCTTTTCGCGGTTGGACAGCAGATCGTCCAGCTCGCTCTTGCCGATGATCGACCGCAGCGAGGTCTGCGCCATCTGCGCGACGGCGAACCGGTAGTCCTCGACCCGCACGACCGCCTCGGCCGGCGAGGTCACCTTGAAGTAGACGACGGCGTCCACCCGCACCGTGACGTTGTCCCGGGTGATGCCCTCCTGCCCGGGCACCGGCATGGTCACGATCTGCATGTTGACCTTCCGGAGCTTGTCGACGCCCGGGACGATCAGCGTGAACCCCGGCCCGCGCACCTCCGGCAGGAGCTTTCCGAGGCGGAAGACCACGCCCCGTTCGTACTGCTTGACGACCCGCGCGGCCGCCATCACGTACACCGCTCCGGCGGACACGAGCGTCACGCCCGCCGCCACCAGCTCCTCGACCATCGCGACCCCCAGGGTCCGAACCAGGCGCTCAAGGTGTGTACTTCGACGGTAACTCCGCTGTGTACACGAAGGGGAGACGGAGGACACAGGTGGCCCACGGCATCAGGACACGGGACGGCCGACGCCTGACCGTCGAGGAGTACGGCGACCCGGACGGCAGCCCGGTCGTCCTGCTGCACGACACCCCGGGCTGCCGCTTCGGCGTCGTACCCGAGGAAGTCGTGGCCGCGCACCCGCACATCCGGTTCGTCGCCTACGACCGCCCCGGCTACGGCGACTCGGACCGTCTGCCGGGCCGCCGCGTGGCCGACGCCGCCCGGGACGTGGCGGAACTGGCCGGCGCCCTCGGCCTCGGCCGCTTCTGCGTGCTCGGCCTCTCCGGCGGCGCCCCGCACGCCCTGGCCTGCGCAGCGCTGCTGCCCTCGCGGGTACGGCGGGCGGCGGCGCTGGCGTCACCCGCGCCTCCGAACGCGCGGGACCTGAGCTGGTTCGACGGCATGGCCGCGTCCCGGGTCGAGGAGTTCACCCGGGCGCTCACCGACCCGCTCGCCTTCGCCGAGCGCCGCGCCGCCCGGGCCGCCGACATCCGGCGCGATCCCGCACACCTGCTCGTCTCCCTGCGCGACGGGCTCACGGACTCCGACCGGCGGATCCTCTCCGTCCCGGCGGTCGGCGAGATGCTGCTGCGCACCTACCGGGAGGCGCTGCGCGGTTCGGCGTACGGCTGGCTCGACGACGACCTCGCCCTGCTCAGCGACTGGGGCTTCGACCCGGCGGCCGTCACCCGGCCGGTCCTGCTGTGGCACGGCGCCCGGGACACGCTCTCCCCCGTCGGCCACTTCACCTGGCTTGCGGCCCGCATCCCCCGGGTGCGGCCCGTCCTCCAGCGGGACACCGGGCACTTCGGCGCCCTGGAGGCCCTGCCCGCCGTACTGGACTGGCTCTGCGCGCCGGCGCAGCGGACCGCGCCATGACCACGACGAACCCCCGTACGGCGGATGCGTACGGGGGTTCGCCGGGTGCCGGTCGTGCTGCTGACCGTGTCCGGGTCTAGAAGACGCTGACGCCGTAGGCGCTCAGGGCCTCGGTGACCGGCTGGAAGAAGGTCGTGCCGCCGGAGGAGCAGTTGCCGCTGCCGCCGGAGGTCAGACCGTAGGCGATACCGCTGTTGGAGTAGAGCGGGCCGCCGGAGTCGCCGGGCTCGGCGCAGACCGTGGTCTGGATCATGCCGTAGACGACGTCGCCGCCGCCGTAGTTGACGGTGGCGTTCAGCGCGGTGACCCGACCGTTGTGGATGCCGGTGGTGGAACCGCGGCGGTAGACCGTGGTGCCCACGCTCGGGGTGGCGGCACTGGTGATGTCGACGCTTCCGACGGTGCCGGAGATCGACGAGGTCGGGTAGCTGGACGAGTACCGGACGAGCCCGTAGTCGTTGGTCGGGAAGCTGGAGCCCGCCGTCGAACCGAGCGTGGAGGTGTGCCCGGAGTTCGACCACCAGGTGCCCGCGCCGTCGGTGCAGTGACCGGCGGTCAGGAAGTAGTAGGTGCTGCCGCTGCGGACGTTGAAGCCGAGGGAGCAGCGCCAGCTACTCGCATAGATGGCGTCGCCGCCGGAGATCAGCTTGTTGAACTTGCCCGGGGTCCGCTTGATCGTGAGCGCGTCGGCGTTGCTGCCGGCCTGCTCCTTGATCTTGGCGATCTCGGCCTGCGAGACCGTGCTGTCGATGGTGACGACGACACGGTTGGTCTTGCTGTCGACGGCCCAGGCGGTGCCCGGGATGTCGGCCTTGAGGACCGAACTGCTGGCGCTCTTGAGTTCGGCGGTGCTGAACGGGGTGGCAGCGTTCGCGGTCGCGCTGGGGACCGCGATCGCGGCCGCGGCCACGAGGCCGGTGGTGCCGGCGATCAGCCGGGTCCGTCTCGTGATGCCGCTGCGGGGGTTGGTGCGCTTGATCCTCACGTTTCGTTCCCTCCAAGGGAAGTCGGGGGCCCGCGTGGGGTCGGGGCCCGTGAGGCGCAGTCAGCGGCCCGAGTGTCCGGTTTACGAACACGCCGTGCTCCTGACAAGCGCTGAGGGGGAGTATTCGGCCGAACGGACGGTCGGCGCAAGGGCGCCTTTCGGCCTTCAACCTTTGAAAGACCTTTGTGTTTCAGCGGGAACCACAACGCCCCCGGACACGTCCCGCTCCGTCGCCGCGACGGCGTCTTCCGGAGCCCCCCGTGGAGGCAGAAGGCCGCAGACGCCGTGGTCGGCGAGGGGACGTGGCGTCAACGGCGCCCGGTCGAGGCCGCCTTGGGTACGGCCGTCGGCGTCCGGCGCGCCCTGGTACGGAAACGGAATCCGCGGTTGTCGTCCTCGTGCGCCGGATCGCCGAAAACAGTCCCCCGGCGATTCCCCCGCGCGACGCCCGCGACGGCGGCGGGCGCCCGGGAGCGAGCGACCCGCGGGCATCCCCACGCGGCTCACGAGGCTCTGCCGTTCCCGGCTTCCCGCCGGGCGGGCCCGGCGAGGCCCAGGTGTTCGCGGAGCGTGCTGCCCGGATAGAAGGTGCGGAACAGTCCGCGGTGCTGGAGCACCGCCACCGTGCCGTTGACGAGCCGTTCCAGGTCGCGCGCCGGTTCGGCGGGCGTGAGGTGGAAGCCGTCGACGACACCCTCGCCGTGCCAGGTGGCGATCAGTTCCGCGAGGTCGACGGGGCCGCCCCGGTACAACGGCCCCCGCACGCTCTGGCGGGGACCGCCGCCGCCGTGCCCCGGCTCGGCCGCGTGCTCGCCGTCCCCGAGATCGACGAGGAGCGCGGCAAGGACCCGCGGTTCGTCGGGACGGCGCCCGAACTCCGCTGCCATACGGCGGAGTTGGTCCCGTACGGCGGTGGCCTGTGCGGCACTGGCGGCGCGCACGAGAGCCACGTCGGCGTACCGGGCGGCGGCCCTGCGGGCGGCCCCGTCGGTGGCGTCGACCACGTGGACCGGCCGGCCGTACGGAGATCCCGGCACGACCGTCGGCGGAGCCTTGACGGAGGAGGACGCGCCCCGGAAGCCGACGCGGTGCGGCCCGTCACGGTCACCGACGGCACCGACGGCACCGACGGCACCGACCGGCACATCCCCCGACCCGACCGTCCCCCGGGCGCCTTCCTCCGTCTCCTGCCACCGTGCGCCGTCCGGCCCCGCCGGCCCACGGCCTGGTGGACGCCCCCTCCCCTCGGCGGTCATGACATCGATCCACCAGCCGGCGCGGCCCCCGCTGATCCGGTCGAGGGCCGCGACGCCGGCATGGGCCTGGCACGGCTCGGTGTGCGGGGCCGGGACGGCGGCCACCAGGCCGATCCGGTCGGTGGCGGGCGCGACGCGGGACAGCACGGAGAGCGCGTCGAGGCCGGGCCCGGCGAACGTGTCGTCCAGGGTCACGAAGTCGAGCCCGCCGCGTTCGGCGAGCCGCGCCGCCTCGACACAGGAAGCCACGTCGTACGACGAGGGCCGGTCGAGGGCGGCGGCCAGGTGCACCAGCCCCCGGCCGAACGAGGAAGCCATGTGGAGAAGTCCTTTCGGGGAAGAGGGAATCCGGCCCGCCGCGCCAGGGAGCGACCCCGAGCGGCGGACCGGCGGCCGGGTCGGTCGCTCACCGCGCCTCGGAGAGCACCGTCGAGGACCTCGATTCACCAGCCGCGGTGACGGCCGACCCGGCCGACCCGGCCGCCCCCGCCGCCCCGTCCGCCCCGTCCGACCCGTCCGCCCCCGAGAGGAACAGCAGCACGGCCCGCGCGGTCGCGTCGTTCTGCCGGAACGCGGGGCCGCCGGTACGGGGCCGGGTGAAGGCGCCCGGTGTACGGCCGTCGGTGTGCGGCCCGAGCGCGAAGCGCCGTGGGTGCGGCCGGCCCGACCGGTCCAGGAGCCGCCCGTCGGCACGGTCCACGCGCAGCAGCCCGTCCGGGGTCTCGCCCACGCCCTCGGCGTGCAGCCCGCGCAGCAGCGGATCGCGGGCCCGCCGGACGGTCGGTTCGGGCAGCCGGGCCTCGACCAGTGCCCGCGCCTCGACCAGGTGGCCCGGCACGGTCGGGCTCGACGCCCGGAACACCCCGTCCGCCGCACGCACTTCCATGTCGGCCCCGACGAACCTGAGCACCCCGGCCCGGGACAGCGCGAGCAACTGCCGCAGCCGGGGCCCGGGCGGCCCGGAGGCGAGGTAGCTGAAGAACCCGTGCCACCAGCCGCCGATGTCCCCGAGCCGGACCACCTGCCCGTAGACGGAGAGCAGCCCCAGAAACACCGCCAGGTCGGGACTGTGCCGCCGGTCATGGCGCCGTCTCAGGTCATCCTCGACGTACGCCCGCAGCCCTTCCTGGAACTCCTCGTGCGTCGCGTACCGCACTCCCTCCAGCGGCCGGTCGAGCACGGCGAGGTCGAGCCGGTCGCGGGGATCGGGGACGGCGGAGGCCACCAGGGCCGCGCGTTCGACGGCGTCCCCGGCGGCCGCGTACTTCTCGTCGAAGTCGGCCCAGGACAGCACCGTCCGCTCCGGGTGCACGGTGAACAGCCGGTGGTAGTGCGCGAATCCGAGCTCCTTCTCCACCAGCGGCCACACGTCCCGCCGGAAGTCGAAGCCCTCCGGCCGGGCGAGCAGCCCGTCGATCTGGGCCGGCCCCAGGAAGCGGGGCAGGGGCGGCCGCTCCCCGGTCCAGTCGTAGCCGATCTTCGAGTGGTACGGCACTCCGCGCCGCGATCCGACGTGCAGCACCGGCTCCCGCCCCGACGGGACGTAGGTGTCCCCGTCGTACCGTCCGCCGCGGCCCTCGGTGAGCAGCGCCATCAGGTCGACGAAGGCGAGCCCGAACCCGCGCACCAGGACCGGTTCGCCGGGCGCGAGGGCGGACAGGTCGCTGTCGGCGGTGAAGTCGGGCGGCAGATGGACGAGACCGTGGGTCCGGGCGTACTCCGCCAACCCCGTCTGTTCGTCGTCGGGTTCGGCGTCGAGATGGCCCAGGGCGAGGACGACCAGGTCGGCGAGGAGCGGGCGCGGGCGGCCCGCCAGCCAGACCCGCTGGTGTCCGTCGCGCGGTCCGCTCACCCGCACGGCACGTCGCGGATGGTGGTGGACGCGGACCGACGACGGCAGCGCGGCCACCGCCTGCTCGTGCACCCAGCGCAGGTAGGCGCCCTGGAGCTGCCGGTCCGCGAAAGTGCGGCCGTCGATGCCGGCCCACTCGTGCAGGGTGGGGCCGGGGCGCACGGGTCCGGCCATGTCCACCGTCTCGTCGGTGAACATGGTGACGTCCTCGGCGTGCGAGTTCATCCACAGCAGCGGTGACTGGGCCGCGCGCCAGATGCGTCCGGCGCCGGGCGGGTGCGGGTCCACCAGGTGCAGGTCGAGCCCCGGACCGTCGTACAGCTCGGGCGCGTTGGCGGCGATCCGCTCGATCAGGCCGGTGCCCCGCGGCCCGGCTCCGACGATCACCAGTGAGCGCCTCATCGGGTGCGCCCCGAGCCGGGGATCAGCCGTTCCGGATGCTCGCGCGGTGCGCGGCCGTCGGGTGCGGCGGGGGTGGTGACAGGGGTGTGGGAGGGCATGCGTGGGCTCCGTGGCATCGAGTCGGTCGAACTCGGATCGATGCCTTCACACGCGTACGTCTGACGCGGCCGAGCCCCTCAGCAGGGCCGCGTCCGCCGAGACTACGGGGCCGTTTCCCCGGACTGTCAAGGCTGTCCACACTGTGAGCGGTACGTCTCAAGTCGGTTGACGCCGCACCGGATGCCTGTTCCACTTGCCCCATGCATCCGCAGCAGTGGCTGGTCAAGCGCTCCCACATCGACCTCGGTCGCGTGTGGTCCTCTTCCTGTTGAGCTGACCCACTGCGCGCCCCGCGTCCGCGGGGCGCCTTTCGCGTTCTCCTTCTCCGCCTTCACAGGCGCCCCCGCCTTCACACGCGCCCTCCCCTCACCCGGCGTTTCTTCTTTCCCAGGAAACCTCTTCTTCCCGCGCCCGTACGCCTGAGCAATCGTCAGATTCGATACCCGTAAGCGGACGGCGACGGGCCCGGCGAATCCGCGAACGACGATTCCCCGTGGCCGGCACGGCGTTGAGCAGCGGGTTCGTCCCGGGCGTGGCGTTCACCCGTACGCCCCGCGCCTCACCCGTACGCCGTGAAGAATCATATTTCACTCACAGTCAGCAGCCGTATGGGACGCGACCCTTGGGGTACCTGGGCTCTCGACGTATTCGCTGTGCACCAGTACCGTCACAAACCCCCCGCGCGGCGGCTATCCACTTGGCGCGCGATCCGCATCATGGATGACCATAGGGATACAGAAGCAAGAGAAACCGCTGTGAGAGGAGGCGTCCATGGGATCGGTGCGCAAGGCGAGTGCCTGGCTGGGCCTCGTTGACGACAACGATGACGAGCGTTACTACGACGACGACGGATACTCCGAAGGGACCGAGCCCGGGGATGCCTGGGTCACCGACCCCCGGGTCAAGGTGGCCTCGGACGTCGCCGAGGAGAAGGGCCGTCGCATCGGCACGGTGACCCCGGACAGCTTCCGGGATGCCCGCGCCATCGGCGAGCTGTTCCGTGAGGGCGTGCCCGTCATCATGAACCTCACCGCGATGGAGGCCGGTGACGCCAAGCGCGTCGTCGACTTCGCCGCGGGGCTGATCTTCGGACTGCGCGGTTCCATCGAGCGCGTGTCCACCCGGGTGTTCCTGCTGACCCCGGCCAACACCGAGATCGTGAACGGCGACCCGGCCGCGCGCCGCACGGACGGCTTCTTCAACCAGAGCTGAGGCAGGGCCGCTCACCGGCCCTGCCCCCAGCAGGGTTCACCGGAAGGCATCCAGTCCGGTGAGCGCCTTGCCCAGCACGAGCTGGTGCATCTCGACGGTGCCCTCGTACGTGAGCACCGACTCGAGGTTCGTCGCGTGCCGCATCACGGGGTACTCCAGCGAGATACCGTTGGCACCGAGGATCGTCCGCGCCGTACGGCAGATCTCGATGGCCTCGCGGACGTTGTTGAGCTTGCCGAAGCTGACCTGCTCGGGACGCAGGCGGCCGGCGTCCATGCGCCGCCCCAGATGGTGGGCGAGCAGAATTCCCTTGTGCAGTTCGACCGCCATGTCGGCGAGTTTGGCCTGGGTGAGCTGGAAGCCCCCGATCGGCCGCCCGAACTGCTCCCGTGTCTTCGCGTACTCGACGGCACTCTCGAAACACGAACGCGCCGCCCCCATCGCGCCCCACACGATCCCGTACCGGGCGTGCGAGAGACAGCTCAGCGGCCCCTTGAGCCCGACCACCTCCGGCAGCACCGCGTCGGCGGGCAGCCGTACGTCGTCCAGGACGAGCTCGCTGGTGACGCTGGCCCGCAGCGACCACTTGTGCTTGATCTCCGGAGCCGAGAATCCCGGCGTGTCGGTCGGCACCGCGAACCCGCGGATCCCCTCGTCGGTCTGCGCCCACACCACGGCGACCCCGGCGACCGACCCGTTGGTGATCCACATCTTGCGCCCGTTCAGGACCCAGTCCGTGCCGTCCTTCTTGGCGTACGTCCGCATGGAGGCGGGGTCGGAGCCGTGGTCCGGCTCGGTGAGCCCGAAGCAGCCGATGACCTCACCGGCGGCCATGCGCGGCAGCCAGTGCTGCTTCTGCTCCTCGCTGCCGAACCGGTGGATCGCGTACATGGCGAGGGAGCCCTGCACGGAGACGAGGGAGCGGATGCCGGAGTCGGCGGCCTCCAGCTCCAGACAGGCAAGTCCGTACTGGACGGCCGAGGCGCCGGCGCAGCCGTAGCCGCTCAGCGACATCCCGAGCGCGCCGATCCCGCCGAGTTCCCGGGCGAGTTCCCTGATCTCCGGCAGCTCGCCCTTCTCGTACCAGTCGGCGACCCGGGGCAGGACGCGGTCGGCGGCCCAGCTCCGCACGGTCTCCCGGATCGCCAGGTCCTCCGGCTCCAGCAGGTCGTCGAGGCCGAGGGGGTCGGCGGGGTCGAACGGGGGCATGGCACATCCTCCGGCAGACGAACGGCTCGAAACTAGCGGCGCTAATTAAGCTGCGCGGCCGACGTTACAGCGCGGTCCCCCGCTCAGCCAGACACCGTCAGGCCGAGACGCGTGACTCCGCGACTTCCCTGGGCGCCGGAAGCTCGACGGCCGCCGGGGCCTCACCGCACTGCATCGTGCGCGGCAGCCGCAGCGCCATCACCGCGCCCAGCAGCAACAACCCGGCACTCACCAGCAAGGTCACGTGCAGGCCGTGCACGAAGGAGTCCCGGGCGGCCCGGCGCAGGGCCACCCCGGCCGACCCGCCGAGGCGTCCGGCGACCTCGTAGGCCTCGCCCAGGGAGTGCCCGGCCGACCTGGACGCCGACTCCGGCACGCCGGGCACGCCCGAGAGGCCGGGGGTGTACGCCGCGTTCATCACGCTGCCCAGCAGCGCGATCCCGATGCCCGCGCCGAGCTGGTACGAGGTCTCGCCGATCGCCGCGGCCCCGCCCGCCTGCTCCGGCGGGGCCTCACTGAGCATCGACTCGTACGCCCCGAATAGGGTCGTCTCCAGTCCGAAGCCGAGCAGCACGAACCCGAACACCAGCAGGCCCGTGTTGTCCGCGTCGCCCATCGCGGTCAGCAGCAGCACGGCCAGGGCCGTGAGGCAGAACCCGGCGCTGACCATCCGGCGCGGCCCGAACCTCCGCAGCAGCCGCGCCCCGGCCAGCCCCGCCGCCATCGCGGCGATCGTCAGTGGCAGCAGCCGCAGACCGGTCTCCAGCGGGGACAGGTCGAGCACGAGTTGGAGGTACTGCGCCGCGATCAGTTCGAGTCCCACCAGCGCGAGCATCGCCAGGACGATGCAGCCGACCGAGGTGCTGAACGCGGGGCGCCCGAACATCCGCAGGTCCACCAGGGGATGCGTGAGCCGCCGCTGCCGCCGTACGAAGAGGACGACCAGGGCAGCGCCCACGACCAGCGGAATCGCGGTGAACGCGTCGAGGTCTCCGCCGCCGAGCCGCTTCACGCCGAGGACGAGGGCGAACAGGCCGGCGGCGGCCGTCAGTGCGCCGACCACGTCCCAGGGGCCGTCGCCGCTGCCCTTCGACTCGGGCAGCAGCAGCCGGCCCACCGGCAGGCTGACCAGCATCAAGGGGATGTTGACGAGGAAGACCGAACCCCACCAGAAGTGCTCCAGCAGGAAGCCGCCGAGCAGCGGTCCGACGGCCGCGCCGACGGCCGCGACCGCGCTCCAGATGCCGATCGCGAGCGCCCGCTCACGCCGGTCGGGGAAGACCTGGCGGAGGATGGACAGCGTCGCGGGCATGATCATCGCGCCGCCGACGCCGAGCAGCGCCCGCGCGAGGATCAGCACCTGGGCGGTGTCCGCGACGGCGGCGACACCGGAGGCGACGCCGAAGAGGGCGTAGCCGAGGAGGAGCACTCTCCTGCGGCCCACGCGGTCGCCCAGCGTGCCGAACAGGATCAGCAGCGAGGCGCAGACGAGCGGATAGACGTCGACGATCCAGAGCAGTTCCATCGCGCCGGGCTTGAGGTCCTCGGTGACGGCGGGCACCGCCACGTGCAGCACGGTCGCGTCCAGGGCGACCAGGAGCAGGCTCACGCACAGGACCACCAGGACGACCCAGCGGTTTGCACCGGCCCCGGCCGCCCGACGGCGCAGCACATCGGCGGCCGTGGTCGTCCCGGACATGTACGTACCTCCCAGATGTTCCCTCGCGTTCGGCGGGCACACGGGGTGGGGACTCCCCATGCTCTCGGCCGGAGAGGAGCGGTGGTCTCCGGCCCGCGCAGCGAACGGCGGGTGACACGTCAGCGTACGCGAGTTCACGCTCAGGCCCAGTGGCGGACCTCTCAGACTTCGGGGCCGACACGTGTGGCGTACGCCACTCCCACCGCCCGTCGCCCCGACCCGGCGGACGGGCGGGTCCGGCCACCGGTCGATAATCGGGCCCGTGACCGATCTTGGAACGCGCACCGAACCGGCCCTGCGCCGAGCCGCCCCGGCGCTGCTCGGCTACGCGGCCGTCCGCGCCCTGGGCCTCCTCGCGCTGGCCCTGTGGAGCGCGGCGCGCGACAAGAACGCCTACACCCTGCTGACCGCACGCTGGGACGCCCTCTGGTACACGAGGGTCGCCGAGCTCGGGTACGGCTACGAGGTGCGGCTGCCCAACGGCGACGTGCACTCGAACCTGGCGTTCTTCCCGCTGCTGCCGTGGCTGGAGCGGCTGCTGTCCGCGGCGACACCGCTGTCGTACGCCGACGCGGGCTTCACGGTCTCCCTGCTCGCGTCCCTGGCCGCGGCCTGGGGTGTCTTCGCGGTCGCCGATCACGTGCACGGCCGCCGGGCGGGCGTCTGCGCGGTCCTGCTGTACGCCGTCCTGCCCGTCGGGATCGTCCAGTCGATGGCGTACAGCGAGTCGCTGTTCACGGCGCTGGCGGCCTGGTCGCTGTACGCGGTGCTGACCGGCCGCTGGGTGACCGCGGGCCTGCTGGCCGCCCTGGCGGGCCTGACCCGTCCGGTGGGTCTCGCGGTGGTCGCGGCGGTGTGGGCGGCGGGCATCGCCGCGTTCCTGCGGGACCGGCGGCCCCCCGACGCGGGCGCCGCCCGGACGGCCGTCCCGGTCCGCCGCGCCCTGGGCATGGCCCTCGCCCCCCTCGGCGCCGCCGCCTACGTCCTGTGGGTGGGACACCGCACCGGCCGGGGCCCGCTCGGCTATCTCGACGTGCAGGCGGGCTGGCGCAACGGATTCGACGGCGGGTACGCCTTCGCTCGTTTCGTCGCCGACAAGTTCACGTCGTTCCCGTCGGCCCTGGCCGGGGTCGGCCTGATCGTCGGCGTCGGGCTGGTGGTGTGGCTGTACGTCGTCTGCGCACGGCAGGGCCAGCCGCTGCCCGTCCTGGTGTACGCCGGGGTCGTCACCGCGCTCGCCCTGTGCGCGTCGAGCTACTTCGGCTCGAAACCGCGCCTGCTGATGCCCGCCTTCCCCCTGCTGTTCCCCCTCGCGCAGGCCCTCGCCCGGGCACGGACCCGCAGGTCAGCCATGCTCGTGGCGCTGATCGCACTCGGCTCCGCCCTGTACGGCGCCTTCTGGCTGAACGGCTCGGGTCCGCCATGATCCACTCCGGGCGTCGATGAGCGCCCGGAGAATTCCGCCCCATGATTCGGTGAACGAATTCATAAGGGCCATAAAACCACCACCCGGAATGATCAAAGGAATTGAAGGACGCAGCATCCGGCCTTTACGGAATCCTTGGAAATAGACCCCCGCCTGAGAGGAATCCCACATCACATCGTCATCACAAAGCCGCTGATTCGACGGGGAACAGAGCTCACTCGCTGTAACGTCGATTGGGTGCGTACCGAACGAGACCCCACCCGTCTGGACCGGGTGTTCGCCAGGCTGGACCGTGAGAGGGAACGGCCGGCCCACCTCAGCGTGCCGCGGGCGAGCCGCCACCGGACCGTCCTCGTGGTCGCCGCGCTGGCGTTCTACCTGGCGATCGTGTGGCTGGTGGTGACCACCTCGTGGCTGGTCCGCCTGGACTGGCAGGTCATGTTCTTCCGGCCGTACCAGCAGTGGGCCTCCATCCACTGGTTCGTCGACTACTACGTGGTGCTGGGCCAGCGCGGCCCGACCGCGGTGATGGTCGCGGCCTGGCTGGGCTGGCGTTCCTGGCGGCAGCACACCCTGCGTCCGCTGCTGACCCTGGGCACCTCGCTGCTGCTGCTGAACATCACGGTCGGCGCCGCCAAGTACGGCATGGGACGGCTCGGACCGCACTACGCCACCGTCATCGGCTCCAACGAGATGGGTCTGGGCGGCGATATATTTCCCAGCGGCCACACCGCCAACGCCGTGGTGACCTGGGGAATCCTGGCCTATCTGGCCTCCACCCCGAGGGCCCGCCGCTGGCTGTCCGCGATCTCCGCGGTGACCTCGCTGGGCGTCGGCATGGCCACCGTCTACCTCGGTACGCACTGGCTGAGCGACGTCCTGCTGGGCTGGGTCGCCGGTCTGCTGATCCTGCTCGCGCTGCCCTGGTTCGAACCGCTGATCGCCCGCACCGAGGACTACGCCTTCGACCTGCGCGACCGCTGGCGGGCCCGCGGCGGCGTCAAGGCCCCGGCCCCGGTCACCCCCGTCACGGCGCCCGCGCCCGCCCGCCTCAAGCCACTCACGGCCCCGCAGAACGAGACGGCGGCCCGCGAGGCCACCGCCCCGGCGCGCGGCCCCAGGTCACCCGTCCATCTGGCGCCGGGCCCGCACACCGCGCGCTCGGAGCGCACCCCGGTCACCCCGACCGGCAGCCGCCGCCCGCCGCACCCGGACCGGGTCATGCGCGGTACGACGTCCCCGGCCACCCGGCCGGTGAGCGGCGGCTGACCCGCCTCACCACCGTCGGGGCCGGTACGCACCGCCCGCCCCGGGCACGACACGGGCCCCGGTTCCGCCAGCGGAACCGGGGCCCGTGCCATGCGGTTCAGCCCTTCCAGGCCCGCGCCACGCGGCCGTCCTTCACCTCGAAGTTCAGCCGGCCCGCGCGGTACTCCATCGTGATGATCGCCCCCGGCGGCAGCGACCGGACCGTGGACCAGCCCCGCTCCCGCGCGATCCGCTCGGCGGAGTCGGAGTCGAGGCCGACGTAGGTGTCCGGGCTGTCCTGGGGTTCGGCGGGCGGTGTCGGAATGGGTGCCATACGGCCACGCTAGGCCCTGCCCGGCGACCGCGGAAGTCCGGATCCCGCCCGCCCCCTGTCACGCTTCTGTCACAGGATGCCGCCACCCGTTTCCCTCGCGCAGCGTCACACGGACGGGCGTTTCCCTAGCCCTTCCGCGCGTATTCGAACGCAATTCCCGCGTGTCGTACGACTTCCATGAATGCACCCCGAGAAGGCTTGTCCGAGAACTGGCCCGGGCCCCTTTGCCCACCGATTCCGGACAGGGCCACGCAGGCTGACACCGCATAGGAAATACACGGTTCCAGCACAGAACCCCCTTACGCCCCCTGTCGCCGCGCACGACGGCGCGAGCATCATGGCGTGAGCCGAGCGAAGGGGCGAGCGATGGGGACGCAGACCGTGCAGGCGACGGCACGACCCGTGCGGACCAAGCGGCACGGGCGGCTGATCGTGGACTGGCTGACCACGACCGACCACAAGAAGATCGGGCACCTCTACCTGATCACATCATTCCTGTTCTTCCTGGTCGGCGGGGTCATGGCGCTGCTGATGCGCGCCGAGCTCGCCCGGCCGGGGCTGCAGATCGTGGACAACCAGCAGTTCAACCAGTTGTTCACGATGCACGGCACGGTGATGCTGCTGCTGTTCGCGACGCCCAGCTTCGCGGGCTTCGCCAACGAGCTGATGCCGCTGCAAATCGGCGCCCCGGACGTGGCGTTCCCCCGGCTGAACATGCTGTCGTACTGGTTCTTCCTGTTCGGCGGCCTGATCGTGATGGGGTCGCTGCTGGTGCCGTCCGGTCCGGCCGCCTTCGGCTGGTTCGCCTACGCGCCGCTCAACAACTCCGCGCACTCCCCCGGTGTCGGCCCCGACCTGTGGATCATGGGCCTCGCGCTGGCCGGCTTCGGCACGATCCTCGGCGCGGTCAACTTCATCACCACGATCATCGGGATGCGCGCGCCCGGCATGACCATGTTCAGGATGCCGATCTTCACCTGGAACACGCTGTTCACGTCGATCCTGATCCTGCTGGCGTTCCCGGTGCTGGCGGCCGCGCTGCTGGTCCTGGAGGCCGACCGGCGCTTCGGCTCACAGGTGTTCGAGGCCGACAACGGCGGGGCGCTGCTGTGGCAGCACCTGTTCTGGTTCTTCGGCCATCCCGAGGTGTACATCATCGCGCTGCCGTTCTTCGGGATCATCACGGAGATCATCCCGGTCTTCAGCCGCAAGCCGATCTTCGGCTATCTGACGCTGGTCGCGGCGACGATGTCGATCACCGGTCTGTCGATCGTGGTGTGGGCGCACCACATGTTCGTCACCGGCGCGGTGCTGCTGCCGTTCTTCTCCTTCATGAGCTTCCTGATCGCCGTCCCGACAGGCGTGAAGTTCTTCAACTGGACCGGGACGATGATCAAGGGCTCGCTGTCCTTCGAGACGCCGATGCTGTGGGCCACCGGCTTCCTGGTGACGTTTCTGTTCGGCGGACTGACCGGGGTGCTGCTCGCCTCGCCGCCGCTGGACTTCCACGTCTCGGACACCTACTTCGTGGTGGCGCACTTCCACTACGTCGTGTTCGGCACGGTCGTCTTCGCGATCTTCGGCGGGCTGTACTTCTGGTGGCCGAAGTTCACCGGGAAGATGCTCGACGAACGGCTCGGCAAGATCCAGTTCTGGACGCTGTTCGTCGGCTTCCACACCACGTTCCTGGTCCAGCACTGGCTGGGCGCCGAGGGCATGCCCCGCCGCTACGCCGACTACCTCGCGGCCGACGGCTTCACCGCCCTGAACACCATCTCGACGATCGGCGCGTTCCTGCTCGGCGCCTCCACGCTGCCGTTCCTCTACAACGTCTGGAAGACGGCCAGATACGGCGTGCCGGTGGACACCGACGACCCCTGGGGCTTCGGCCGCTCCCTGGAGTGGGCCGCCTCCTGCCCGCCGCCCCGGCACAACTTCACGACGCTGCCGAAGATCCGTTCCGAGTCCCCGGCGTTCGACCTGCACCACCCGGAGTACGCGGCGCTGGCTCCGCAGCCCGAGCCGAAGAGCGAGCAAGCGAGCGAGCGAGGCGGTCGTGAGCCGTCCTGATCGCCTCGGTCAGCTCGGCCGGCTCCAGCACCTCGAAGTCGAAGCCCGTCATCATCACGTGGATCACCATCACGTCGAGGCTCGACGCCCCGGTGCGCAGGACGCAACTGTCGGGTCCCTCCGCCTCCAGCACCCCGGCACTCGGTGAGATCCGCTCGGCGGCCCGCTCCTTGGACACCAGCAGCCGCACGACCGCGTGCGAGGCGTACGCGCGCGTGGAGACGCCCCGCGAGACATAGGCGGCGAGGTCCTCGGCGGGCGGGGTGCGCGGCGCGAACCGGGGGCCGTGCGGCGGCTTCGGGGTGATCCGGTCGACGCGGAAGGTCCGCCAGTCGTCCCGGTCGAGGTCCCAGGCGACCAGGTACCAGCGCCGCTCGCTGCACACCAGGCGGTGCGGTTCGACGGTACGGCGGCTGGCGGCGCCCATGGGGGTCCCCCCGGTCGAGGTTGTTCGAGACTGGGGGCGGTCGCTGTACTCGAAGCGCAGCCGCTCGGCGTCCCGGCAGAGGTTGGCGAGCTCGGTGAGGACGCCCGGGTCGACGGCGGAGGGCTGGGGGCCGCGCAGCATCGGCACCGTGAAGGCGTTCAGGGCGCCCACCCGGCGGCGCAGCCGGCCCGGCAGGACCTGCTCCAGCTTGGCGAGCGCCCGTACCGAGGTCTCGCCGATGCCCTCGATGCCCTGACCCGCGGCCGTGCGCAGGCCGACGGCGACCGCGACGGCCTCGTCGTCGTCGAGGAGCAGCGGGGGCAGTTCCGCGCCCGCGCCGAGCTGGTAGCCGCCGCCGGTGCCGGGGCTGGCGTTGACGGGATAGCCGAGCTCGCGCAGCCGGTCCACGTCCCTGCGCACGGTGCGCGAGGTGACGCCGAGGCGGTCGGCGAGATCGGCGCCGGACCATTCGCGGTGGGCCTGCAGGAGCGAGAGCAGGCGCAGGAGTCGTGCCGAGGTCTCCAACATGGTGCCGAGTCTGCCAGCCGTCGCGGACAGCCCCTGTCCGCAAGCCCTCCTAGCTTGGACTCATGGCAGACAACAGCACGACCGCAGAGAACCGTGAGATCCGCGAGGGCCGTGAGGGTCATGAGATCCGTCCCTTCCGGATCGACATCCCGCAGGCGCAGCTCGACGACCTGCACACCCGCCTGGACCTCACCCGCTGGCCGGACGAACTCCCGGACGCGGGCTGGGAGTACGGCGCATCCCTGCCGTACCTGCGCGATCTCGCCGCCTACTGGCGCGGTGCCTACGACTGGCGCGAGCACGAGGCCGCCCTCGACGAACTCCCGCAGTTCGTCACCGAGATCGACGGCGCCCAGGTGCACTTCCTGCACATCCGCTCCGCCCGCCCGGACGCGCTCCCGCTGATCCTGACGCACGGCTGGCCGGGATCGGTCGTGGAGTTCCTCGGGGTGATCGGCCCGCTGAGCGAGGACTTCCACCTGGTGATCCCGTCCATCCCGGGCTTCGGCTTCTCCGGCCCCACCCGCGAGAAGGGATGGAACGTCAACCGGGTCGCCCGCGCCTGGGCGGAGCTGATGCGCAGGCTCGGTTACGAGCGCTACGGCGCCCAGGGCGGCGACCTGGGCGCGCTGATCTCCCCGGCGCTCGCCCGGATCGCGCCCGAGTCCGTGGTCGGCGTCCATGTGAACGCCGCCTCGGTCGGCTTCATCCCGCTCGGCCCGGTCGACGAGGAGGCCCGCGAGGGGCTCACCGACCGCGAGCTGAGGAGCCTCGCGAGCATCGCCGACTTCACCACGGACGGCTTCGGCTACAACGCCCTCCAGTCGACCCGCCCGCAGACCCTGTCCTACGGCCTCACCGACTCGCCGGTCGGCCAACTGGCCTGGATCATGGAGAAGTTCCAGGCGTGGACGCACTCCTCGGCCGTACTCCCGGAGGACGCGGTCGACCGGGACACCCTCCTGACGAACGTGATGCTGTACTGGCTGACCGGCACCGCCGGTTCCGCGGCCCGCATGTACTACGAGAACAGCCATGTGCCGGACTGGTTCCCGACGTCGAGCTCCGGGGTGCCGACCGCGGTGGCCGACTTCGGCGAGGACGTGGCGATCCGCAGGTGGGCCGAGCAGACCAACACCGTCGTGCGCTGGACGGAGTTCGACCGCGGCGGCCACTTCGCGGCCCTGGAGGTGCCCGAGCTGCTGGCCGGCGACGTCAGGGAGTTCTTCGGCTCAGCGCGGTGAGGGGCAGACGGTGACGGACACCGACAGGTCGTTGTCCCGCGTGTAGTACGGCCCGGCCTCCACCGGGCCGTACACCGTCTCCACGCGTGCGCGTGGGTAGGTGAACACCGGCTTCTTGTCGGCGACGGCGTCGAGCAGCCGCGCGATCCGCACCCGGGGTCCGGCCTCGCCGTGCGGCCGCAGCCACAGGTCCCAGACCCCGGGCCCGAGCGCCGCGTACGGCACCGAGAAGCCGAACCGTACGTCGTCCAAAGCGACTTCGAGGCGGCGGGCGGGCCCCGGGGCGTGCCGGAGGCGCACCTCGGCACAGGCACCCGCGGCGAACCCGGTGCCGTACAGCCGCCCGCGGACGGTCAGTCCGATGGCGTGGGCGCGCAGTTCGCCCGCCTCGGCGTGCGGGGCGCGCAGCCAGCTCCGGACGGTGAGGTTGCCCTGCCGGGTCGCGTACGGGATGCGGACGGCGACATGGCCGCGGGAGCCGCTCGGGGTGCGGGCGGCGAGCGCGCGCAGGTCGGTGGCGCCGGGCGCGAGGCGCAGCGGTTCCTCGTCGCGCACACACGCGTACGCGTCCCAGCGGCCTTCGGGCAGGGCGACCGTGCTGGGCAGGGCGGCGCGCAGCCGTCCGTCGGCGGCCGGGGCCAGCGGCAGCCCCACCTCCTCGTGCCCTCCCCCGCTCTCGAACCCGCCGGAGCGGGAGGGCTCCCCTCGTCGGCGCAGCACCAGCCGGGCCGTACTGCTCGCCCCGTCGGCGGTGACGTCGAAGGTCAGTCCGCCCGCGGAATCGGCGACACAGTCGGCGCGCAGCCGTACGTCCTGCCCTGCGGGCATGGTTCTCCCGTGGTTCATGGTGTCCGGTCAGACCGTCGTGCACCCCCGTTGGTTGCCTGGATCCGGTGACTCACTGCTGATACGGCAGTTGCGGAACGTCGAAGCACGTGCGGTTCATGTCGCCCTGCGAGACCCAGCCCCGGCCGTCCCGCCAGCGGGCCACCGAGAGACAGGTCCTGCGGGACCTCGGCGGTTCGGCCAGGCGCTCGAACCGGACGGGGAGGAGCAGGCCGTGCGCGGTGTGGTCCTGGGCGCGGTCCATGGAGGCGTCGACGCACGCGCGCGTGACGCCCTGCGGCGCGCACGACTTCGCGGCGTCGGTGAACCACATGGCGGCGGCCCAGCCCTCCAACTGCCACTGGGAGTGCGTCTCAAGGTTCTTCGTGGCGTCCCTGAACTCCCGTACGGCCGCGTTGCCGGTGTCCGCGTAGTTGCGGCTGGAGCCGGTGGCCCACAGGGCGTTGCGGCAGCGCGGGGCGTCCTTGTAGTCCTGTCGGACGGTGGACGTCCAGTTCTGCACGTTGGTGACCTTGGCGGTGACCTCGACGCCGGCCGCGTCCATGGCCTCGCAGAGCCGGGCGTTGCCGTGGCTGTCGACGGCGTCGAAGACCAGGTCGGCGCCCTGCTCCTTCAGGTCGGCCGCCACGGCACGGAAATTGGGCAGCGCGAAGTCGACCTGCTCGGTGACGACCTTGTAGCCCTCGGCCCGCAGCCCCTGTTCGACGAGCCGGGCGTAGGCGGCGGACGCGGCCTGGTTGTAGGAGACGACGGCGGCCGTGCGGGCCCCGTGCTCGCGCTTGAAGTAGCGGTAGACCTCGGTGCCGCCGTACTGCTTGCCGTCCCACCCGGTCGTGCCGTCCCGGGGCGCGAGGCTGCCGTAGATGCCGTAGAGGTGCGGCCAGGTGTCGTAGGCGGCGCCGACGGGCTGGCCGCCGATGTCGGGCACGCGCGCGTGGGAGACCCGGGAGGCGCCCGCGTAGTCGAGGACGGTGGTGGCGACCAGGGCGACCACCTTGTCCTCGTCGATCAGCCGGTGCACACAGGTGTTGTTGCCGACCCCGCTGCCGCCGTCGTCGCACTCACGCACCTCGACGCGGCGGCCGTCGAGGCCCCCGCGCGCGTTGAGCCGCTCGAAGTAGGCCCGGGCGCCGTCGCGCGGGCCGGTGAAGGCGCTGCCGCCGACCGGGCTGGTGGCGCTGGTGACGATGCCGACGCGGATCGGGGTGCGGTCCTGGGCGGGGGCTGTGCGCCCGCGGTCCTCGAAGTCGCTCTCCGGCAGCCTGCTGCCGCACGCCGAGACGAGCGTGAGCAGCAGGACCGCGAGGGCGGCCTCAGCAGCCCGGAAGAGCCGACGCCGAGGCATTGCCGCTCAACTGGACCAGCGCGCACAGGGTGTTGACCGACACCTTCCAGGTGCCGTCCTGTTCGACCGCCGTCCCGGAGGCGTCCGGCAGGGCGGTGGCGCCGTTCAGCAGCAGGGTGTACGACACGTCGGCCGCGGTCGGCCCGGTGAACGCCACCTCGGTGACCTTCGCCTGCACCTGTCCGCCGCGCTGGTCACCGCTGAAGGCCTGGAGCACCGGACCCATGTCGTCGCCGTTCTCCAGGACGGCCTGCTTGTCCTTGGTCGGGGTCTTCGGATCGAAGAACTTCTCCCAGTTCGCCTTGACCTCCCGCTGGGCGGCGGCCGCGTCGGCGGGGCCGCTCGGCGAGGGTGCCGCGGACGGTGCGGTCCGTTCCACGGACGGTGTGGGCGGCGGGCTCTCGCTGCCGCCGCCGCTGTCGTCGCTGCACGCCGTGAGGGCCACGGCGAGGGCGAAGCCCACCGCCACCAGCCCCCGGCTGCCGTTCCCCCATGTGCGGTCGCTCCCGAGAACCATCTGGCTCACCACCGGGTGTCGGTCCGGGCCACGTGCGCCCGGTGCTTTCAGGGTCAGCTTCAAGAAGGCATAGTGCAAGCGATTGGCTTACATGGACAGGCATGCGACATGTGGGAGCCAGAGATGCGGACAGCCCGACTGCGGACCGTGCACCCCGTCCTGTGGGCCGGCTGGGCCGCGCTCGCCGCGGGCGCGGTCCTGTGCGTCCTCGGCTGGTACGGCGTCTCGGGCGAGCGCTTCGCCGAACGGCAGGTGCCCTACCTCGCCTCCTGCACGGTGCCCGGCGCCGCGCTGATCGTCGCCGGGGCGGTGCTCCTCACCCACGGCCGCGGCGCGCTGGCCGCCGCCCGCGTGGAGGAGCTCTACGGCCTCCTGGTGGCCGTGGAGCCCGCCGGGGCGGAGGAGCCCGGTACGGCGGCGGGCGCGCCACTGGCGGTCAGCGGGGACCTGCTGATGGTGCCCGGCGGCACGCTCTGGCACCGCGCGGACTGTCCGCTGGTCGCCGGGAAGGCGGAGTCGATCCCGGTGGACGCCAAGCTGCTGGCGAGCGGTGAGCTGGGCCCCTGCCCGATCTGCGAGCCCGTCGAGGAAACCGACTGATGTCGTCGCTGACCTACGACCTGACCCTCGCCGGGTTGTCGGTCGGCAGCGCGGCCGCGCTCACCGGGATCGGCCTGGTCGTGACGTACCGGGCGACGGGGGTGCTGAACTTCGCGCACGGGGCGGTCGCGATGGTGTGCGCCTACGTGCTGCGGCAGTGCGTGGTGGAGTGTGGCTGGCCGCTGTGGGCGGGGGCCGCGGTGACCCTGCTGGTCCTGGCACCGGCCCTGGGTGTGCTGCTGGAGCGTTTCGTCTTCCGGCCCCTGGCCGTTCTGGGCGGCGACCCCGCCCAGACCCTGGTGGCCTCCCTCGGCGTCTTCGTGCTGCTGGTGGGCGGGGCCGCGCTGCTGTGGGGCCAGGGCGCCCGGGACGACGCCCCGGAGCTGGTGCCGGCGGACCCGTGGGGGCAGCTCGCGGTGGTCCTCGTCCTGGCCGCGGGCGTCGGCGCGGTGATCCGCTGGACGCGTTTCGGACGGGAACTGCGGGCCGTCGTGGACGACCGCGGGCTGGCCGTGCTCGGCGGGATCGACGCCGACCGGGTGGCGGCGGCCGGCTGGGCGTTCGGGTCGTTCACGGCGGGCCTGACGGGTGTCCTGCTGGCTCCCTACGTCCGTCTGGACCCGTACGGGCTGCCCCTGCTCGTCATGGAGGTGGTGGCGGTCGCGGTGGCCGCGCGGATGCGCAGCCTGCCGGTGGCGGTGGTGGCGGCGCTGGCCGTCGGGGTGGGGCAGAGCCAGCTCACCCGGCTGCACCCCTCGGGCCGGCTCGAGCCGTTGCTCCAGGCGGTGGGGGCGAACCTGTTCGTCGTGGCCCTCCTCGTCGCGGCCCTGGCCCTGCCGGGCATCGGCACCCGGGACGTGCTCCCGCGGACGGCCACCGCGCGCGTGCCCACCCCGCAGGGCGCGTGGATCGTGGCGGTGGTGCTGTTCCTGCTCCCGCTGGGCTTCGCGGGCTCGGACCTGCACACCTCGGTCCAGGTCCCGGCGCTGGGCGTGGTGCTGCTCTCCCTGGTGGTCGTGACCGGCAGGGGCGGGCAGATCTCCCTGGGACAGGCGGCCTACGCCGGCCTCGGCGCCCTGTTCACGGCCCTGCTGGCGGCGGGCCGCTTCCCGGGCCTGCCCCGCCTGCCGGAACTGGCCGCGCTGGCGCTCGCGGTGGTCCTGGTGGCTCCGCTGGGCCTGCTGACGGGTTGGCCCGCGATCACCCGCCGGGGCCTGGCGCTGGCCCTGGCGACCTTCGCGGTCGGCGTCGGCGTGAGCCGCTTCGTCTTCGCCCAGCCGTACGCCACCTCCGGCCTGTCCCTGGACCGCCCCAAGGGCTTCGACGGCGACCGCGCGTACTACGTCCTGGAGCTGGCCCTGCTCGCGCTCGCCCTGCTGGCGACCCGCGCGCTGCGCAGGGGCCGCACGGGCCGGGCCCTGGCCGCCCTGCGCGACCACGAGTCCGGGGCCTCGGCGGCGGGGGTCCGGGTGCCCGCGCTGAAGCTGCTCGCCTTCGTGGCGGGGGCCGCGCTGGCCGCCCTGGGCGGCGGCATGCTCGGCATGGGCCTGCGCGCCTTCGACCCCACCGCCTACGACCCCGTCCGCGGCCTCCTCTGGTTCGCCGCGGTCGTCGTCCTGGGCGCCGACAGCACCCTGGGCGCCCTGGCGGCCGCGGCCCTGCTGGTCGGCCTGGACGCGGGGGCGCGGGGCGGGGTGGCGGCGGCGCTGATCGGCGTGCTGGCGGTACTGGTGGGCCGTTTCCCGGGCGGACCGTACGAGGCGGTGCGAGCGCTGACGACTCGCCTGAGGCCGACCGGCCCGGCGACCCTGACCCCGCGGGGAGCCGAGGTGAGACACCGCCTGCACAAGCAGCCGGCACCCAGCCCCTCCGAAGCCGAAGAAGCCGGGCCCGTCGAGGAAGCCGCACCCGCCGACGGCGCTCCACCCCCACAGGGGCCACCCGCACCCGACCATGCAAGCGGCACGGGTGGTGCGGGTGGTGCGGGTGGGATCACGAACCCGGCCGCGGGCCGGGCAGTCCTCACCGCCCACGATCTCCACGCCCGCTACGACGGCTTCACCGCCCTCGCCGGAGTCGACCTCACCGTCCCACCCGGCCGCATCACCGCGATCATCGGCCCCAACGGCGCCGGAAAATCCACCCTGTTCCACTGCCTGGCAGGCACGGTCCGTCCCACCCGGGGCCAAGTCCGTTACGGCGACCGCGACATCACCCATCTGTCCCCCCACGCCCGCACCCGCCTCGGCATCGCCCGCACCTTCCAACAGCTCGCCGTCTTCCCCACCTTGACCGTGGCCGAGAACATCCAGGTGGGCGCGGAACAAGCCCGCACCCCGGACCCGACAGCGCTCGACCGCGCCCTGCGACTGTTCCGTCTGCACGACCTGCGGGACGCCCCCGCCGCCGACCTCCCCACCGGCACGCTCCGCCGGGTCGAACTCGCCCGGGCCCTCGCCGGCTCCCCGGGCGTCCTGCTCCTCGACGAACCCGCCGCCGGTCTGGACACCGCCGAGGTGGCCGCCCTGGCCCGCGTGCTCAGGGCCCTCGCGGCGGACGGCACCGCCCTCCTGGTGGTCGAGCACGACCTCGACCTGGTCGCCGACCTCGCGGACGTCGTCCACGTCATGACCGCGGGCCGGGTCGTCGCCTCCGGTCCCCCGGCCCACGTGCTGGACACGCTCGACGCCCGGGAGACCGCCGTATGACCGCGCGAACCGCCGTGTCCCTGCGCCACGCGCGCGTGCGCTACGGCCCGTTGGAGGCCCTGCACGGCGTCACCCTCACCGCGCCCGGCCCCGGGCTCACCGTCCTGCTGGGGCGCAACGGCTCCGGCCGTACGACGGCACTGCGCGCCCTGGCCGGGACGGTGCCGCTCACCGACGGCAGCGTGGTGTGGGACGGCGTCGACGTGACCCGCGTACCGGCGTACGAGCGGGCCCGGCGCGGCCTGTGCCTGGTCCCCGAGCGCCGGGCGGTGTTCGGCTCCCTCACCGTCCGCGAGAACCTCGAACTCGCCGCCCCCGATCCCGGTCCGGCCCTGGACGCCTATCCGCAGCTCGCTCCCCTGCTCGCCCGTCGGGCCGGCACCCTCTCCGGCGGCGAGCAGCGCATGCTCGCGCTCTCCCGCGCCCTGCTGGCACGCGCGCGCGTGGTGCTCGTCGACGAGCCCGCGCAGGGCATGTCCCCCGCGGTCGCGGCCCGCACCTACGAACTCCTCGGCGCGCTGGACGCGTGCGTGGTCGTGGCCGAGCAGCGGCTCCCGCCCGCGCTGCCCGCCCGGACGGCGATCGTGCACGAACTGCGGCGCGGCGCGGTCGTGTTCAGCGGTGAGGCCGCGGAACTGCGGTCCGGGCGACTCGGACGGCCCTGACCGCCCTGTCTGCGCCCGCACGGCCGGGGTCCCGCCCGGTCGCAGGACCGGACGGGACCCCGTGCGGAACAGGAGGCTCTCAGATGTCCAGGCGCTGACCGGGGACGATCACGTCGGGGTCGGCGCCGATGACGGCCTTGTTGGCGGCGTAGAGCTGCTGCCAGGTGGTCCCGTGCCGGGCGGCGACCTCGCTCAGCGTGTCGCCCGCGCGGACGGTGTAGTCGCCGCGGGAGGCACCGCGGTCGGTCCGGTTCTCCGAACGCGTCGGCGCCTTCTCCGGTTTGGCACCGGCGGTCGCGGACGAGGTGCCCGAGGAGGCCGCGGGGGCGCTGCCGTACGCCCCGGCGCGGGCCGAGCAGGTCGGCCAGGCGCCCCAGCCCTGGGCGCGCTGGACCTTGGCGGCCACCGTGATCTGCTGCGACCTGGTGGCCTGGTCGGCGGTGGGCGCGTAGTCCGTGCCGCCGTACGCGCGCCAGGTGCCGGCGGAGAACTGGAGTCCTCCGTAGTAGCCGTTCCCGGTGCTGATGTGCCAGTTCCCGCCGCTCTCGCACTGGGCGATGCGGTCCCACACCCCGCCGTCCGCGGCCACCGAGTTGCCGGCCGCGGCCAGCAACCCGAGGGGGGCGAGCAGGGCGGCCCCGGCGAGGGCCGCGGTGGTTCGGGTCCTACGAGCGCTGTCGCGCTTGGTATCCGCACATTCGGACATGTGATCCCCTCTCGAAGGACTCGGGGTCCCCCAAGACGGAACGCGCTCCCGGCACAGGGGCCGGGCGTACGCGCTCCGCCCCGTCCGCCGGAAGGTGGTGCGAGATGCCGGCTTCGTGCGTCGACGGACGTTCCCGAGCGGTGCTCGCTGCACACGGCGGAGGAATGTAGAGAGCCCGGCCGGTCGGCATCAACCAACGGCTTGTCATTCGAGGCCAGTTCGCCGTTACCACGGGTATCAGCGATTTCCGGCCACCCACTTCATTCCCTGATTTCCTGATTTGTCGACCAAGCGCCATGACGATCTGTGACCCACTTCACGCAACCAACTTCCTTGCATTTCCCGGGAATTGACAGTGAGTGCCGGATTCCGCACGACCTGTGACGCTGCGCTGTGGATGGTTCGATTCCGTTCGCCGTGGAGCGTGACTCCCGCCACAGATCACCCGTTGTCTTCTTCATGAGCCCGGGACCGCCCGGTTCACGGGCCGGGAGCCACCCGGTCCCGCCACGCACCACTTCCCGAGGGAGCCACCCGTGCCGCGCATGCTCGACGTCAGCGACGAGGTACGCGCTGAGATCGGCGACGAAGAAGCCGACCGGCTGCTCGCCGGAGAGAACGCCCCCGGCAGCTACGACTGCACGTCCTGCCGCACCCAGGGCGACTCCGACCAGGAGCGCACCAGCACCGTCCTGTTCATCGGCGACGAGACCGCCGTGCTGGCCTTCGCCCACGCCACCTGTCTGCCCTCCCAGGTCGTCCAGGTCACCGAGGAGCAGCTCCAGGGCGCGGTGAAGTCCATCACCGGCGACACCGTCGACCTGGACCCGGACAAGGTCGTACCCGAGCAGGCGGTGCTCGGGGTGACCAGCGGACTCGTCCTGATCGCCGGGGAGTTGCACCCGGCGCTGGTCGTGGAGCCGACCGGGCCGATCGCGCGGCCGGGCGCCACGGGACGCGGCGACGACTTCCTGCCGCTGCTGATCGAGCAGGGGTTCATGCCGCTGACCGCGATCGAGTCGGTGCCGCCGGTGCTGCACGGGTGGTCGGTGCTGCTGGCGGTGGGGCAACTGCACGCGGTGCTCCAGCCGTCGCCGAACGGCGGTCAGCCGGTGGCCTGGTGGCAGGCGCACCAGCCGCTCCAGGTCACGGAGAGCTGGCGGGCCGCCGCCAACAAGCACCAGCAGGTGCTGATGTTCGCCGCGCCGGTGGGCTCCATCGGACGGCAGCCGCGCGAGGACCTGCTGCGGGACGCGCTGGACAAGGCCGCCGCCAACGGCAAGTTGGTCGCGGCCGCGATGCCGCTCGCGGGCACCTGAGCACCGGCTGAAGGATCACGGCGAACCGCATCCCCGAGGTCCCGGTGTCGTTTGGACATACGTGCACCCATACGACGCTCCGCGCCGGTTCTCCGGCGGACCATCGGCCACGCCGATCTACGACGCGCTCTACTCCGAGTACGTCAAGACCTTCCGTTCGCTGCCGGGTGACCGCAGCGGCGAGGAGGAGCTGGGCTTCACCGCGTTCGGGAACATCCCGCACGCCTCGGGCTCGTTCAGCAGCTCGTACAGCGCCTACAGCGCGGGGGCGTTCAGCGCCCGCCAGCAGTCGCAGTGGCAGCGGGTGGGACACATCGGGCAGCAGCACACCGGGATGCACCACGTCCCGGCGGCGCTGCCACCCGGCCCCCGCAGAGGGACCTGACACATGAGGAAGGGCGGCCCCGACGGGGCCGCCCTTCCTCATGTCCTCATGCCGTCGTCACTTCTTCTTGGCGCCGCGCTTCTCGCGCACCCGCACCGAGATGTGGATCGGGGTGCCCTCGAAGCCGAACTCCTCGCGCAGCCGGCGCTCGATGAAGCGCCGGTAGCCCGCCTCGATGAAGCCGGAGGCGAAGAGCACGAACCGCGGCGGCTTGGTGCCGGCCTGGGTGCCGAAGAGGATGCGCGGCTGCTTGCCGCCCCGGACCGGGTGCGGGTGAGCGGCGACCAGCTCGCCGAGGAAGGCGTTGAGGCGGCCCGTCGGGACGCGCGTCTCCCAGCCGGCCAGTGCCGTCTCGATCGCGGGGACCAGCTTCTCCATGTGCCGGCCGGTGCGCGCCGAGACGTTCACCCGCGGCGCCCAGGCGACCTGGCCGAGCTCGGTCTCGATCTCCCGCTCCAGGTAGTAGCGGCGCTCCTCGTCGAGGGTGTCCCACTTGTTGTAGGCGAGGACGATCGCGCGGCCCGCCTCGACGGCCATGGTGACGATCCGCTGGTCCTGGACCGAGATGGACTCGGAGCCGTCGATCAGGATGACCGCCACCTCGGCCTTCTCGACCGCGGCGGCGGTGCGCAGCGAGGCGTAGTAGTCGGCGCCCTGCTGGAGGTGGACCCGCTTGCGGATACCGGCGGTGTCGACGAACTTCCAGGTGACACCGCCGAGTTCGATCAGCTCGTCGACCGGGTCACGGGTGGTGCCGGCCATCTCGTTGACGACGACCCGCTCCTCGCCGGCGACCTTGTTCAGCAGCGAGGACTTGCCGACGTTCGGGCGGCCGATCAGCGCGATCCGGCGCGGGCCGCCGATCCCGGCGCCGCCGAAGCTCTGCTCGGGCGCCTCCGGCAACGCCTCCAGAACGGAGTCGAGCATGTCGCCGGTGCCGCGGCCGTGCAGCGCGGAGACGGGGTGCGGCTCGCCGAGTCCGAGGGACCACAGGTACGAGGCGTCGGCCTCGCCGCTGGGCCCGTCGACCTTGTTGGCGCACAGCACCACGGGCTTGCCGGCCTTGCGCAGCAGTCGTACGACCGCCTCGTCGGTGTCGGTGGCGCCCACCTTGGCGTCCACGACGAAGACGACGGCGTCGGCGGCCTCGATGGCGTACTCGGCCTGCGCGGCCACGGAGGCGTCGATGCCGAGGACGTCCTGCTCCCAGCCGCCGGTGTCGACGACCTTGAAGCGGCGGCCCGCCCACTCGGCCTCGTAGGTGACACGGTCGCGGGTGACGCCGGGCTTGTCCTCCACGACGGCCTCGCGGCGCCCGATGATGCGGTTCACCAGGGTCGACTTGCCGACGTTCGGGCGCCCGACGACGGCGAGCACCGGCAGCGGGCCGTGGCCGGCCGCCTCGATGGCACCCTCGACGTCCTCGGGGTCGAAGCCCTCTTCCGCGGCGAGCTCCATGAACTCCGCGTACTCGGCGTCGCCAAGCGCCCCGTGGTCGTGCTCCTCGCCCGAGCCCTCGGAGTGGATGTGGTCGTTCATGAAGTCCGTACCTCGTTCATCGTGGTGATCGGTGGACCCGCGGCTGTTCCGCCGGCTGATCCACTACTCAGTGTCGCCTAGCGCCCGGTCAGGCGCCTGGCGTTTTCCAGGTGGGCGCTGAGCTGCTTCTGGATGCGCTCGGTCGCCTCGTCGAGCGCCTTGCGCGTGCGCCGTCCGCTGCCGTCGCCCGCCTCGAAGGGGTCGCCGAAGACGACGTCGACCCGGCTGCGCAGCGGAGGCAGCCCCTTTATCAACCGTCCCGGCCTACCGGAGCTTCCCAGCACCGCGACCGGGACGACCGGCGCCCCGCTGCGCACCGCGAAGTACGCGAGCCCGGCGCGCAGGGAGGCGAAGTCGCCCTCGCCCCGGGTGCCCTCCGGGAAGATCCCGAGGACCCCGCCGGCCTTGAGGACGTCGAGCGCCTGGGTGATCGCCCCGCGGTCGGCGCCCGAGCGGTCCACCTTGACCTGCCCGATGGCGGTCAGGAAGGGGTCCAGCGGCCCGACGAACGCCTCCTTCTTGATCAGGAAGTGCGTCGGCCGGGGCGCCACGCCCATGACCATGGGGCCGTCGATGTTGTGGGAGTGGTTGACGGCGAGGATGGCCGGCCCGGTCGCGGGCATCCGCCAGGCGCCGAGCACCCGCGGCCTCCACAGCCCGTACATCAGGCCCACGCCGATGCGCCGGCCGACCTCGGCGCCCTTCTCCGACGGAACGGTCACTTCCCGGCCCGCTTCTCCTCGACGAGGGTGACGACGCACTCGATGACCTGCGCGAGGGTGAGCTCGGTGGTGTCCACCTCGACCGCGTCGTCCGCCTTGGCCAGCGGCGAGGTCTTGCGGCTGGAGTCGGCCGCGTCCCGCTTGATCAGGGCCTCGCGGGTGGCCTGGACGTCGGCGCTCTTGAGCTCCCCGCTGCGGCGGGCGGCGCGGGCCTCCGGCGAGGCGGTGAGGAAGATCTTGAGGTCGGCGTCGGGCAGCACGGTCGTACCGATGTCCCGGCCCTCGACGACGATGCCCTTCTCGGCGGAGGTCGCGATCGAGCGCTGGAGCTCGGTGATCCGGGCCCGCACCTCGGGCACCGCGCTCACGGCGCTGACCTTGGAGGTGACCTCCTGGCCGCGGATCGGACCGGCCACGTCGGTCCCGTCCACCGTGATCGTGGGGTTCTGCGGGTCGGTGCCGGAGACGATCTCCGCCTTCCCGGCCACGGCGGCGATCGCGGTCGGGTCCTCGATGTCGATCCCGTTGGTCACCATCCACCAGGTGATCGCCCGGTACTGGGCGCCGGTGTCCAGGTAGCTCAGCCCGAGCTGTGCGGCGACAGCCTTCGAGGTGCTCGACTTGCCCGTGCCGGAGGGGCCGTCGATGGCGACAATCACGGGCTGGGCGGCGCCGTTTTCCACGGGGGGACACCTTTCGGGTGCGGTCTGGCGAGGGTGTGGGGACGCGACTGTGCCCCGCACCAGGTTACTGGGTGCGCGTCACTCGTCCGGACGCGTCTCCCCGGCGCCGTCCGGGCCGGGCGGGGGCGACGCGCCGGGCCCCACCGGCACGGCGGGCCCCGTCGGCGGTCGGGCTCCTACTGTCGGATGGCCCAGCCCCGCTCCCGCAGCGACGCCGCCAGCACGGGCGCGGCCGACGGCTCGACCATCAACTGCACCAGACCCGCCTGCCGGCCGGTCGCGTGCTCGATCCGCACGTCCTCGATGTTGACCCCGGCCCGGCCGGCGTCCGCGAAGATCCGCGCGAGCTGCCCCGGCTGGTCGTCGATGAGCACGGCCACGACCTCGTACACCCGCGGAGCGGACCCGTGCTTCCCGGGCACCCGCACCTGCCCGGCGTTCCCCCGCCGCAGCATGTCCTCGATCCCGGACGTGCCCTCGCCCCGCTTGGACTCGTCGGCGGACTGGAGCGCCCGCAGGGCCCGCACGGTCTCCTCCAGGTCCCCGGCCACATCGGTGAGCAGATCGGCCACCGGCCCCGGGTTCGCGGAGAGGATGTCGATCCACATCCCGGGGTCGGAGGCGGCGATCCGGGTCACGTCCCGGATGCCCTGGCCGCACAGCCGTACGGCGGCCTCCTCGGCGTGCTCGAGCCGGGCGGCGACCATGGTGGACACCAGGTGCGGCATGTGGGAGACGAGCGCCACGGCACGGTCGTGGGCGTCGGCGTCCATGACCACCGGCACCGCGCGGCAGTGCGAGACCAGTTCCAGCGCGAGGTTCAGCACCTCGGTGTCGGTGTCCCGGGTCGGGGTCAGCACCCAGGGCCGCCCCTCGAAGAGGTCCCCGGAGGCGGCCAGCGGCCCGGACTTCTCCCGCCCGGACATCGGGTGCGTGCCGATGTAGGGGGACAGGTCGAGTCCGAGGCCCTCCAGCTCCCGCCGGGGGCCGCCCTTCACGCTGGCCACGTCGATGTACCCGCGGGCCGCACCCCGCCGCATGGCGTCGGCGAGCACGCCGGCCACGTGCGCGGGCGGCGCGGCGACGATCGCGAGGTCCACCGGCCCGGCGGGCGGCTCGTCGGTGCCGGCGCCGAGCGCGGCGGCCGTGCGGGCCTGCTCGGGGTCGTGGTCGGCGAGGTGGACGGTGACGCCCCGGCTCACCAGTGCCAGCGCGGCGGACGTCCCGATGAGCCCGGTCCCGATGACGAGTGCGGTCCTCACTGGGCGATGTCCTTGCGCAGGGCGGCCGCGGCACCGAGGTAGACGTGCGCGATGTCGGCGCGGGGCCGGTCGGACTCGACGTGCGCGAGGACGCGGACGACCCGGGGCATGGCGCCCTCGATGTCCAGCTCCTGCGCGCAGATCAGGGGTACGTCGACGATGCCGAGCTTGCGGGCCGCGGCCGCCGGGAAGTCGCTGTGCAGGTCGGGCGTGGCCGTGAACCAGATGCTGATCAGGTCGTCCGCGGTCAGTTCGTTCCGCTCCATGACGGCGGTGAGCAGCGCTCCGACCTGCTCGTCCATGTGGCCGGCCTCGTCCCGTTCGAGTTGGACGGCGCCCCGGACCGCTCGTACCGCCACGGCATTGCTCCTTGCTGATGTACAACCCGGCTCTTGGTCCGACCAAGCCTAGTCAGCCCGCGCGGGGCCGGTGCGCGGCGCCCGCCTCCTGAGACGGCCTCCCGGACCGTGTCAATGTCACCTGAATGTCGCAGTTCCGCTACTTGGGGTGAAAACACACCCGTGCGCCTCTGGACGCGGGACCCGGGGTCCGCTCTCATGGGCAGGAAAACCGCCTCGGGGGAGGCCCCTTTCATGAAGCGTTCCGGACCGCTGCTGACACTGCTCGCGGGCTTGCTGCTCGGCCTGTTCATGCTCTCGCTCAACGCCACCACGGGAGAGAAGCCGACCTCGGCGGCCGTGCAGCCGTCCGCGTCCGGGAAGCCGTCACCCGGCACCAAGGCGTCACCGGGCACCGCGCCGGCGCGGACGTCCGCGCCGGCCGGCCCGTCCCCGGCCCGGACCGCCGTGCCCGAGGGCGTCTACACGGGCCGTACCGACGACGACTCCTCTGCGGTCGCGATCACCGTGCGCGACGACAAGGCGATCGCGTACGTCTGCGACGGCCACAACATCGAGTCGTGGCTCCAGGGCGACGTGCGGGACGACGGCAGTCTGCGGCTCACCGGCAAGGGCGGCGCGAGCCTCGACGGCAGGGGCAAGGGCACCCAGGAGATCCGCGGCACGGCCCATGTCGGCAGCGGAGGGTACGCCTTCACCATCGGCCGGACGGAGAAGTCGTCCGGGCTCTACCGCGCGAACAGCGAGGTGGCCGGCGCGAAGATCGAAGGCGGCTGGATCGTCCTGCCGGACGGCGAGCAGGTCGGCATCCTCAAGCGCGACGGCAAGCCCTCCCCGGCACCCGAGATCGACCCGGAGACCGGTGCGGTGACGGTCGACGGACAGCAGCTCACGGCCCGCCCGGTAACCCCCTGACCTCGCCCGAGGGAGCCGATCATGACCGTCGACCCGAACGCGGCCACCCAGAGCTGGCCGTCGCCCGAACCCGAGCGCGGCCCCGGCGCGGCCCGCTATCTGGTCCCGGCCCTGGTCGCCGCCGCGGTGGCGGTCGCCCTGGGCACCTACGGCAAGGTGCACGACCCGGCGGGCACGGCCTTCAACCTCGCCGGCTTCAGCAGCACCGGCGCGGTCAAGTCCTGGCTGGCGACGGTCGCGTTCCTCTTCGCGCTGGTACAGCTCGTCTCGGCGCTGATGGTGTACGGCAGGCTGCCGGGCCCGAGCTGGTCCGCCACCCTGCACCGCTGGTCCGGCCGGGCGGCGTTCCTCTTCGCGGTGCCGGTCGCGGTGCACTGCCTGTACGCGCTGGGCTTCCAGTCGTACGAATCACGCGTTCTGTGGCACTCCCTCCTGGGGTGTTTCTTCTTCGGCGTGTTCAGTGCCAAGATGCTGCTGCTCCGCTCGGAGCGACTTCCCGGATGGCTGCTGCCGATCGTCGGCGGGCTCGTCTTCACCGCGCTCACGATCCTCTGGCTGACCTCCGCCCTCTGGTTCTTCCGCACCTTCGGAGTCACGACATGACGCACAGCCCGACGCGGCGCACGATCCTTCTCGCGACGGGCGCGGCCACGCTGACCGTCGGCTGCGGCGAGTACGGCGACGAGAACAGCGACTCCGGGTCGAGTTCGGTGCAGGCCGGCACCGAACTGGCGAAGGCGAGCGAGATCCCGGTCGGCGGCGGGAAGATCTTCAAGGACGAGAAGGTCGTCGTCACCCAGCCGACGAAGGGCGAGTTCAAGGCCTTCTCCAGCATCTGCACCCACCAGGGCTGCCAGGTGACCAGCGTGTCCGGCGGCACCATCAACTGCCCCTGCCACGGCAGCAAGTTCGACATCACCAACGGCTCGGTGGCCAACCCGCCGGCCGACCAGCCGCTGCCCGAGAAGCAGATCAAGGTCAGCGGGGACTCGATCGAGCTCGCCTAGGCGACCGGCCCGGCGCACCGGCCGGGTAGAGTCGCGCGGTGCCCGAGCTGCAGCGGCTCCACGCCGGCCATGCCCCGGCGGTCCTGGCCTTCGAGCTGGCGAACCGCGCCTACTTCGCCGCCTCGGTCTCCGACCGCGGCGACGCCTACTTCGACCGGTTCACCGAACGGTTCGACGCATTGCTGGCCGAACAGGAGGCGGGCGTCTGCGTCTTCCATGTGCTCGTCGCCGGGGACGGCTCGGTGCTGGGCCGGTTCAACCTGTACGACCTGGAGGACGGAACCGCCGTGCTGGGCTACCGGGTCGCGCAGCACGCGGCCGGCCGCGGCACCGCGACCGCGACCGTGCTGGAGCTGTGCGACCTGGCGGCGGCACGGTACGGACTGCGCACCCTGCGGGCGGCCACCGCCCACGTGAACATCGCGTCCCGGAGGGTGCTGGTGAAGGCCGGGTTCGTCCCCGTCGGGCCGGCCGACCCGGCCGCACTCGGCGGCAAGCCGGGCACCTGGTACCGGCGCGAGCTGAACCCGGGGCGGTAGCCGGACGGGGACGGCTTTCGGGCCGTCAGGCGTCCCAGAGCGCTCCGAGCGTGACCAGCTCACTGCCGTACTCGATCCGGTCGGCCCACTCGACGGGCCACGCCTCCGCTCCCAGATGGGCACCCGCGAAGGCACCCGTCAGACAGGCGATCGAGTCGGAGTCGCCGGAGCTGCACGCGGCCCGCCGCAGGGCCGTCAGCGGCTCGTCGGGGAACTGAAGGAAGCACAACAGCCCGGTCGCAAGGGCCTCTTCGGCGATCCAGCCGGCCCCGGTGGCCAGGCACGGGTCGTCCTCGGGCGAGGCACCGCGCACGGCCGCGTCGAGCCGGTCGAGGACCGTGAGGCACTCGTCCCAGCCCCGCGCGATGAACTGCCCGGCCGACGGGTCCTGGCTCCTCGTCCACAGGTCGCCGAGCCAACGCTCGTGGTACTGGCCCCGGTTCACCAGGGCGTACGACCGCAGCAGCGCGACCAGTTCGCCCGGCCCGGTGCCCTGCGCGAGCAGCCGTACGGCACGCGCGGTGAGGTCGGACGCGGCGAGCGCCGTCGGGTGGCCGTGGGTGAGCGCGGCCTGCAACTGGGCGGCGCCCGCCCGCTGTTCGTCACTGAGTCCGGGGACGAGTCCGACGGGGGCCACGCGCATGTTGGCACCGCAGCCCTTGGAGCCGATCTGGCTGGCGTACTGCCAGGGCAGCTCCGGGCGCTCCAGCAGTTCGCAGGCGCGCAGGCAGGTGTTGCCCGGGGCGCGGTTGTTCTCCGGGGAGCGGTTCCACGCGATGAACTCCCGCCGCATCGGCTCCGCCATCTCGGGCCCGAGCACGCCCCGGTCCATCGCCGCCCGCAGTCCCCTGCCCACCGCCAGCGTCATCTGCGTGTCGTCGCTGACCACCGCGGGCGTGATCAGCTCCATCTCCCGCCAGGGCCCGCACTTGGCGAGGATCGAGGCCACGTCGTTGAACTCGGTGGGGAAGCCGAGGGCGTCCCCGAGGGCGAGTCCGACGAGGGTGCCGGTGGCGGCGCGTTTGGTCAGGATCATCGTCATGCGGGGCGTCCTTCCGGGGACGGGCGGAGGAGAGGGGGGCGCAGGGCGGTCGCCGGCCCCGCGCGGTAGAGCGCGGCCGGTTTGCCGCGGCCGCCGGTCAGTCGCGCGGCACCGGGGACGGCCTCGACGAAGCCGGGGGTGGCGAGCACCTTGCGGCGGAAGTTGGGCCGGTCCAGGGCGGTGCCCCACACGGTCTCGTACACCTGCTGGAGCTCGCCGAGCGTGAACTCGGGCGGGCAGAAGGCGGTGGCGAGGCAGGTGGACTCGAGCTTGGCGCCGACGTGTTCGTGGGCGTCGGCCAGGATGCGGTCGTGGTCGAAGGCGAGCGGTCCGGCCTTGTCGTACGGCACCCAGCGGGCCTCGGCCGCGTCGCTGCCGCCGTGCGGCTCGGGCGGGTCGGGCAGCAGTGCGGCGAACGCCACGGAGACGACCCGCATCCGGGGGTCGCGGCCGGGCTCGCTGTAGGTCCGCAGTTGCTCCAGACGCAGTCCGGAGAGGTCCGACAGGCCGGTCTCCTCGGCGAGTTCGCGCCGGGCCGCGGTCTCCGCGGACTCGTCCGGGTGCACGAATCCGCCGGGCAGCGCCCAGTGTCCGGCGTACGGCTCCTGCCCCCGCTCCACGAGCAGGGCGTGCAGGGCGCCTTCGGCGACGGTGAGGACGGCGAGGTCGACGGTGACGGCGAAGGGTTCGTGGGCGTACTTGTCGTAGCCGGGTGGAACGGACACGCTCGCGCACCCCCTTTATGGTCAGCATGACTAATAGTCACTACGACTATAAAGAGGGTGCCCGGGTTCGGCAAGCCCCTGCGAGCGGGTCCAACGGAGCCCGCCCGCATCCGCCCCGGGGGTCAGCAGGCCTCTCGGACATCCCGCCCGAGGAATCCCAGAAGCCGGGCCTCGGGCCGTGCGCCGGACGGCACGGCGACCGGTTCGGCGAACCGCACGCCCCGGTCCTCCTCCCCCACCACGCACTGGGCGACGGACAGGAGCTCGGCCGCGAGACCCTCCGGAATGGGCCGCGGCCGGCCACAGGACCGGGCCACGTCCCAGCCGTGCACGGTGATCTCCACCGCGCCGACGGCGGCCATCACCCGCACGTCCAGCGGGCGTTCGCCCACCAGCACGCACCCCGGCGGACCGGCGGCCCAGGCGCCGAGCACGGCACACGCGCGCGTACGGAACCCGCAGACCCGGTCGGTCTGCGGGAGCAGTCCGATCCGCCCGCCGCTCAGCCCCTCGTACAGCGCGTCCAGCGAGTCGTCGAGATGCCCGAGCAGCTCGCCCAGGTCCCACTCGGCGCACGGCGTGCCCCGGTCGAGCCCGACCTGCCGTGATCCCGCCACGCTGCCCAGCGCGTAGGCGAGCGAACGCTCCAGCAGCTCCCCCGCGCTCATGACCGCATCCCCGCCGCACCGCCGCAGCGGCCTCTCAGCGGCCTCGCGGACATCTCCCGAGCCCCTGGGAGCCCGCCGGGCCGCGCGGGCCGCACAGGGCCCTCCAGCGCCTGCGGACCCGCCTCGCCACGGTTGTCGTTCCTCCGGTCCATCCCCACTCCCTCCGTCACGGATACAGACGTGCGGCGGGGCGAAAACGCATCGGCCGGCCCCGGAGGATTCCGGAACCGGCCGCACGCACGCAGGGAGGCTCTACAGATCGACTTCCTGCATCAGCATGCCGACCTCGGTGTTGGACAGCCGCCGCAGCCAACCCGACTTCTGGTCGCCCAGGGTGATGGGGCCGAAGGCGACCCGCACCAGCTTGTCGACCGGGAAGCCGGCCTCGGCGAGCATCCGGCGGACGATGTGCTTGCGCCCCTCGTGGAGGGTGACCTCGACGAGGTAGTTCTTGCCGGTCTGCTCGACGACCCGGAAGTGGTCCGCGCGCGCGTACCCGTCCTCGAGCTGGATGCCGTCCTTGAGCTGCTTGCCCAGGTCGCGCGGGATCGGGCCCACGATGTGCGCGAGGTAGACCTTCTTCACGCCGTACTTGGGGTGGGTCAGCCGGTGGGCCAGCTCGCCGTGGTTGGTGAGCAGGATGACGCCCTCGGTCTCGGTGTCGAGCCGTCCCACGTGGAAGAGCCGCGTCTCACGGTTGGTGACGTAGTCGCCGAGGCACTGCCGGCCCTCGTTGTCCTCCATCGTCGAGACCACACCGGCGGGCTTGTTCAGCGCGAAGAACTGGTACGACTGCGTCGCCACCGTCAGGCCGTCGACCCTGACCTCGTCCTTCTCCGGGTCGACCCGCTTGCCCTGCTCCAGCACGATCTCGCCGTTGACCTCGACCCGCGCCTGCTCGATGAGCTCCTCGCAGGCCCGCCGCGAACCGTAGCCCGCGCGCGCGAGGATTTTCTGGAGCCGCTCGCCCTCCTGCTCGGCGCCCGGGAAGGTCTTGGGGAGCTTCACGTCCTTCTTGCCGGCGTACCGCTCCCGGTTGCGCTCCTCGGCCCGCGCCTCGTACTCGCGGGAGGTCGCCGGCACCCAGCGGCCGCGCCCGGTGCCCTGGCCCTGCTTCGGGCCGCCCTTGGCGCCGCCGCGCGCCGAGGCGCCGCGCCCCGACTTCGGGCCGTCCGGGGAGGCGCCGGGACCCACGTCGTAGCGGCGCTCCTCGGGGCGGGGCTTCTTCGGCCGGCCGCCCTGCTTGTCGTCGCGGTCGTTCCCGGCGCCGCGGTAGGCGCCGCGTCCTCCGGTGCTCCCGCCGCGACCACCGCTGTTCCCACCGCGGCCGCCGCTGTTGCCACCACGGCTCCCGCCGTTGTTTCCGCTGCTGTTCCTGCCGCTGCTGCTTCGCATCAAAGTTCCGTCTTGTCGTCTGCGTCCTCGGAATCCGGGGCGTCCGGATCGAACGACGGTACGGCTTCCTGGGTCTCGGCCTCGATCGCCTCCGCCTCCGGGAGGAAGGGCGCGAGCTCCGGGAGCTCGTCCAGACCGCGCAGGCCCATCCGCTCCAGGAAGTAGTTCGTCGTCACGTACAGGATCGCACCTGTTTCGGGTTCCGTGCCCGCCTCCGCGACCAGACCCCGCTGGAGAAGGGTGCGCATCACACCGTCGCAGTTCACTCCGCGCACCGCGGAGACCCGGCTGCGGCTGACCGGTTGGCGGTAGGCGACCACCGCCAGCGTCTCCAGGGCGGCCTGGGTGAGCCGGGCCTGCTGCCCGTCCAGGACGAACCGTTCCACGGCCGGGGCGTACGCGGCCCGGGTGTAGAACCGCCACCCGTTCGCGACGTGCCGCAGCTCGAAGCCGCGGCCCTGTGCGGCGTACTCGCCCGCCAGCTCCCGCAGCGCCCTGGTGATCTGCCGCTTCGGCCGCTCCAGGATCTTCGCCAGGTGCTCCTCGGTCGCGGGCTCGTCCACGACCATCAGGACGGCCTCCAGGGCCGGCTTCAGATCGAGGTCGGCGACGCCCGGCAGTCCCGCCGGCGCCTCGGTGGTCTCCTCGCTCACGCCTTGTCCTCCTTGGGCGGCTCGGGCGGTCGGTCGAACTCGTCGGTCACCGTCGGCTCGGCCTCCCCCGCGCCGCCGGTCCAGCGCACGACCAGCTCCCCGAGCGCGGTCTCCTGGTCCAGCGCCACGGCCTTCTCCCGGTACAGCTCCAGCAGCGCCAGGAACCTCGCCACGACGGTCAGGGTGCCGTCGGCGTCCTCCACCAGCAGCCGGAAGCTGGCCTCCCCGAGCTCCCTGAGCCGGGCGACCACGATCCCCGCCTGCTCCTGGACGCTCACCAGGGGCGCGTGGATGTGGTCGACGTACACCTGCGGCTTGGGCTTGGGCTGCATCGCCTTCACGGCGAGCTTCGCGAACCCCTCGGGCCCGATGCTGATGACGACCTCGGGCAGCAGGTCGGCGTGGTGCGGTTCGAGTCCGACGGTACGGGGATAGCGCCGGGCCTCCTCGTCGAGCCGCCGGTTGAAGATGTCGGCGATCTGCTTGTAGGCGCGGTACTGGAGCAGCCGCGCGAAGAGCAGGTCCCGGGCCTCCAGGAGCGCCAGGTCGGCCTCGTCCTCGACCTGGGCGGCGGGCAGCAGCCGGGCCGCCTTCAGGTCGAGCAGGGTGGCGGCCACGACGAGGAACTCGGTCGTCTCGTCGAGGTCCCAGTCCGGCCCCATGCCCCGGATGTACGCCATGAACTCGTCGGTGACCTTGGAGAGCGCGACCTCGGTCACGTCCAGTTGGTGCTTGGAGATGAGCTGGAGGAGGAGGTCGAAGGGACCCTCGAAGTTGGCGAGCCGCACCTTGAAGACACCGTCGGCCTCACCCTCGGGTGAACCCGTGGAGGCGGCCTCGGGCACCGAGCCGATCCCGGTCGCCGGACCGATCCCGGGCTCAGTGTCGGCCTCAGGCTCCAGCCCGGGTCCAGCCTCCTGCACTGGCTCGTGCACGGCCCCGGATACGGCCTCCACCACCGGCTCGGCCTCCGGCTCCGGGCGAGCCACGGGCCGCGGCACAGCCTCCGACTCCGGCACAGCCTCGGGCCGCGGCTCCGGGAGGGCCTCCGGCTCCGGCGCAGCCTCGGGCTCCGGCACAGTCTCGAACCCCGCGCCCTCGATCTCCGGCTCGTCCGGGACCGGCATCGCCCCTGCCCCCGGCGTGACCCGCGGAGCGCCCGGTCCCCGGCCCAGCGCACGCCGGCGTCCGGCGGAGCCGCCGGGGCCGGGGACAGAAGAGTCGTTCGAGGTCATAGCCCCCGCAGGCTACCGCTACCGCCCGCGCAGCCGACGGACGAGGATGCTCGCGTCCCCGCGGGACTCCAGATCGGCCAGCACCACGGCGACCGCCTCGCGCACGATCCGCCCGCGGTCCACCGCCAGCCCGTGCTCGCCGCGGAGCACGAGTCGGGCATGCTCCAGATCCATGAGCTCCTCGGCCGACACGTACACGGTGATCTTCTCGTCGTGCCGCTCACGTCCGCTGGGCCGCCGGGCGGGCGACCGGCCACGCTTGCCGCGCGGCTGTGCGCCGGCGGCCGGGGCAGAACCTTCCTGCGCCTCCTGACGTCGAGCGGTGCGCTCCGCCGCGGCCGCCCGGAGACGGGACTCGCCCGCCTCCGCGGACTCGGCGTCGACCGCCACATGCTCGGCCCCGTCGCCGTCCCCGCCCTGCGCGGGCACGGACTGCGGCGCGTCCTCGGCCCCGTCGGGCTCCCCCGCGGGAGCCGGTACCCGAGCCTCGCCGTTGGCCCCCCGCCGGGGAGTGGACGCCTGGAGCGCCATCCCCCCTGTCGTACGGAACAGTTCGTCGGCCCCCGGCAGACTCACTCGGCGTGACACCGGGCGAGCACCTCCCTGGCGAGCTGGCGATAGGCGGCGGCACCGACGGAGTTGGAGGCGTACGTGGTGATCGGCTCACCGGCGACCGTGGTCTCCGGGAAGCGCACCGTGCGCCCGATGACCGTGTGGTAGACGTGGTCGTCGAACGCCTCGACCACACGGGCCAGCACCTCACGGCTGTGGACCGTGCGCGAGTCGTACATGGTGGCGAGGATCCCGTCGAGCTCCAGCTCCGGGTTGAGCCGCTCCTGGACCTTCTCGATGGTCTCCGTCAGCAGTGCGACACCACGCAGGGCGAAGAACTCGCACTCCAGAGGCACTATCACCTTGTGCGCGGCCGTCAGGGCATTGACCGTGAGCAGGCCGAGCGAGGGCTGACAGTCGATCACGATGTAGTCGTAGTCGGCCATGAGCGGCTTCAGGGCACGCTGCAATGTCGACTCGCGGGCGACCTCGGAGACCAGTTGGACCTCCGCCGCCGACAAGTCGATATTGCTCGGCAGCAGGTCCATGTTCGGGACCGCGGTCTTCAGCAGGACCTCGTCGGCCGCCATGCCCCGCTCCATGAGCAGGTTGTAGACGGTGAGGTCGAGCTCCATCGGGTTGACACCGAGACCCACCGACAGCGCGCCCTGCGGGTCGAAGTCCACGAGCAGCACCCGCCGGCCGTACTCCGCGAGCGCGGCACCCAGGTTGATGGTCGACGTGGTCTTGCCGACGCCGCCCTTCTGGTTGCACATCGCGATGATCTTCGCGGGGCCGTGGTCGGTCAGCGGGCCCGGGATCGGGAAGTACGGCAGCGGCCGGCCCGTCGGACCGACGCGCTCACGGCGCTGGCGGGCCGCGTCGGGCGCGAGCGTGGCCGCGTACTCCGGATCGGGCTCGTACTCGGCGTCGGGGTCGTAGAAGTGCCCCTCGGGCAGTTCGTCGTAGTCGGCGAAGTGGTTGTGGGGCGCGCCACTTCCGTCGCCGGCCATGGCGTTCACGTGATGGCCATCCATGCTCTGGTGTGCTGTCCGCACGGTCTGCGGACGACTCTGGTGGGCTGCGAAGGTGCGCACCGCGACGGAGCCGACAGCCTCGAACCCTGCGGGGCTCTGGGCCCCGGCAGGCATTCCTGGTTGACCACCCCCGGGAGAAAATGTCGACTCATTCACAAGTCGTCTTACCTCCTTGGTGACCAGGAAACTTCTAGACAAGGTCAGCGTGGCACCATGCCGACGGTTGGCGACTCTATGGCGTGTCGGGTGTTCACAGCAACACAATCCGCCGGACCCGGCAGGATGTGTCGGCAATGAAACATCCCGCTGTCAAGGGCGTACGGCAGTCGCACGGCAGGTTTCGCCGGTGTACGAATCGGTTCAAGGGTTACGTTCGACGCGAGTTGACCGAGAGTCGCAAAGTGACCATACACACATCCGGCCGGACCTTGTGGGCAAGGTCCGGCCGCATGTGACTCGTTGACGCGTCTTGTTGACGTATCGCCTTCACGAAAAGGTGACTTAGCTCTCTGCCGAGGTCACAGGCTCAGCCGAGCAGCGTCTCCAGCTCGACGTGCTCCAGGCCGTGGGCCTCCGCGACCTCCCGGTAAACGACCTTGCCGTCATGGGTGTTGAGGCCCTTGGCGAGCGCGGCGTCGCGGCGCAGCGCCTCCACCCAGCCGCGGTTCGCCAGCTCGACGATGTAGGGCAGCGTGGCGTTGGTGAGCGCGTAGGTCGAGGTGTTGGGCACCGCGCCGGGCATGTTGGCGACGCAGTAGAAGACCGAGTCGTGCACCTGGAAGGTCGGCTCGGCGTGGGTGGTGGGGCGGGAGTCCTCGAAACAGCCGCCCTGGTCGATCGCGATGTCGACAAGGACACTTCCGGGCTTCATCCGCGAGACGAGCTCGTTGGTGACCAGCTTCGGGGCCTTGGCGCCCGGGATGAGCACCGCGCCGATCACGAGGTCGGCGTCCAGCACGGCCTTCTCCAGCTCGAAGGCGTTGGACATGATCGCCCGGACCTTGGTGCCGAAGACCTTGTCGGCCTCGCGCAGCTTGTTGATGTCGCGGTCGAGCAGCGTGACGTGGAAGCCCATGCCGACGGCGATCTGAGTGGCGTTCCAGCCGGAGACACCGCCGCCGATGACGACGGCACGCGCGGGCTGGGTGCCGGGCACACCGCCGGGCAGGACACCGCGGCCGCCGACCGAGCGCATCAGGTGGTAGGCGCCGACCTGCGGGGCCAGCCGGCCCGCGACCTCGGACATCGGGGCGAGCAGCGGGAGCGCGCGGGAGGGCAGCTCGACGGTCTCGTAGGCGATCGCGGTGGTGCCGGACTCGATGAGCGCGTCCGTGCACTCCTTGGAGGCGGCCAGGTGCAGATACGTGAAGAGCGTCTGGTCCTTGCGCAGGCGGTGGTACTCCTCGGCGACCGGCTCCTTGACCTTCAGCAGCAGGTCGGCCGTGGCCCACACCTCGTCGGCGGTGTCCAGGATGCGGGCGCCCTCGGCGACGTACTCCTCGTCCGGGATGGAGGAGCCGAGGCCGGCGCCCCGCTCGATGACGACCTGGTGGCCGTGGCGCACCAGCTCGTGCACGCCTGCGGGGGTGATGGCCACCCGGAACTCGTTGTTCTTGACCTCGCGGGGGATGCCGACCTTCACGGGGATCACGGTCCTTGGCTCAGAGAGTGTGTGGGGCAATACAACACATACCCGGGCATGCGTGAGCACACCAGGAGACACCGCAGGAGAAGGTGCGGCAGAGCCAGTCTAATGAAGGTGTTCCCGCTGTCTAGCCTTTCATTGCATCAATCTTCAGCGGATGCACTACGGATTTCGCAGGCATTCTCGCCTTGTTTCGGGTCCTCGGCCTGTTGGGAGCCGGGTTCCTCCCCGGAAAGCTCCTCCCCCAGCAGCCGTTCGGCAGCGCCGCGGTGGAGCTGGGCGGCAGCGGGATCGCCGAGGCGGTCCAGCGTGTCCGCGAGCCGGACCTGGAGCGCGGCCAGCAGCCGGAGGTCCTCGGCGCGCCGGGCCCACTCCACGGCCTCCTGGCAGGTGCGCAGCGACTCCTCGGGGTGTCCGGCGTACTCCTGGACCCGGGCTAGCTCGCTCAACGCCCGTGCGTGGGCGGGCACATCGCCGTTCCTGCGGTATCCGGCCAGGGCGGCCCGCCAGTTCCTGACCGCCTCGCCGTAGTGGCCCGCGCAGGTGTGGGCGGCGGCGATACGGCCGTACAGCCGGGCGGCCTCCTCCCGCTCGCCGCGGGCCTGCCGCTGGGCGAGGGCCCGGCCGAACCAGTCGGCGGCCCGCTCGTAGTCCCCGAGCTCCAGATGCGCGCCGCCTACGGATTCCATCGCGCGGCCGGTCGCGTACGGGTCGTTGGCCTCCCGGCCGGCGTCCAGGGCCGCCCGGTAACGGGTCAGCGCCTCCCGGGTGCGGCCGGTCTGGGCGTCCAGGTCGGCGAGGTTCAGCAGGGCGGCGGCCTTCTCGCGGGGCAGGGCGCGCCGCTCGGCCACGTCCAGGACGAGGCCGTGGAGGATGTAGAGGTCGGGGGCCGCGGCCTTCATCCCGAAGTGGGCCACCATCGTGCGCACGAGCTGGGACATCAGGCGCCGGGCCAGGGTGTCCAGTTCCCCGTCGGCTACCGCGAGGCGGGCCGAGGCGAGCAGGGCCGGCCTGCGGATGCGCAGCCAGTCCTCGGCGGCCCGCGGGCTGGGGAAGCGCACCGAGGGCGGCATGCCCTGGAGCTTCTCCCGGGCCTCGGGACTGTCGGTCTCGGTGATGACACGGGAGGACTGCAACAGCCGTACGGTCCGCTCCAGCATGCGGGCGCGGGCCAGCCGGAGCTCGCCCGGCCGGTCCTGGGTGTCGGCGAGGGCCCTGAGCAGGGGCTGGAGACAGCCGGGGACCTCGTACTGCGGCAGCGGGGACGCCACGGCGTGCAGCAGGCCCAGCGCGACGAAGTCGTCCAGGGTGGAGCGGGCCTCGGCCACCGAGCAGCCGGCGAGCGCGGAGGCGGTGTGCGGGTCGACGAGGCCGGCCGGGGCGAGGGAGAGCAGGCGCAGGGTGCGGGCCGCCGCGGTGGGCAGGGTGCTGTGGACGAGCTTGAAGACCCGGCTGAGCGGGCTCCCCTCGTCACTCTCCGCATGCAGATGCTTGGCGAGGTCGGCGACGGCCGCCTTGGGCCGGGCGGCGAGCCAGCCCCCCGCCAGCATCAGCGCGGCGGGGTGGCCCTGGCACTCCTCGACGAGCCCCTCGGCGGAACGGGGATCGACGGTGACGCGGACCGACCCGGTGTGCCGGGACAGCAGTTCCAGCGCGGCCTTGGTGTCGAGACCGCCGAGGGTGCAGGGACGGACGTCCGCGATCCCGGTCAGCGGACCTCCCGAAACGGCCACGACCAGGCACTCCGGGGTGTCCGGGAGCAGGGCGTCCACCTGTTCCGCGGCCACCGCGTCGTCGAGCAGGAGCAGCGCGCGACGGTCGGCGAGGGCCTCGCGCAGCACCGCCGTGAGGTCGTCCTCGGCGGCGCCGGCGGGTGCCGGGACGTCGAGCGCGCCGAGCAGTTCCCGGGCGACGTCCGCGACCGGTACGGGGGTGCCGTCGGGCTCGCTCAGGCGGGCGCGCAGCACCCCGTCGTCGTAACGGTCCGCGACCGCCCGGACGAGTTCCTCGGCGAGCGCGGTACGGCCGGAACCGGGGCGTCCCGCGATGAGCAGGACGCGCGCGCGAGGTGCCTTGCGGCCGGCGAGCGTGTCGAGTCCGGCCCGCTCGATGTCGGCGCGCAGTTCCTTCAACTCCCGCGTCCGCCCCAGGAATTGGCCCTCGCCGGACAACCGTACGCCGCCTGGGTCCACCGCCTGATCCGTCACGGGCCACACTCCCGTCCCACCGCACGCGCAAAGCCCGCCGGTGACCCCGGTTCGGGCACCAAAAGCCTAGTTCACGCTGTGCAACGTTCCGGGCGGAGCGCGGCGGTGGAGCCGCGAGAGTCCCTCAATCGGATCAACGGATCATAGGATCTCGGGGATCCGGCAGTACCGGTGTCAGGGGCGCGGGGAACTGCGCGACAAGCCACGACGCAACCGGCACCCCGCGACGAACCGCTCCCCCCCCACGGCGAACCCCGCAGAACATCAGGCGTCGAAAGGCCTCGCAGGCCACTCCGCCTCAGCGGACCGCAACCCGTCCAGCCCGCCGGAGGCCCGCGCGGCGACCAACGACAGAACCCCCACCACCAGGCAGTTGTTGTGGAGCTCCCCCGCCAGCACCCCCCGCACGAGCTCGGACACGGGCACGCGCGCGTACTCCAGGTCGATCTCCTCGTGCTCGACCTCGAAGCGCTCGCCGTCCGCCTCGGACAGCCCCCGGGCCAGGAAGATCCGGATCGCCTCGTCGCAGCCGCCCGGCGACGTGTAGACGTCGGTCAGCACCCGCCAGTCCTCCGCCTTTACGTGCGCCTCCTCGTACAGCTCCCGCTGGGCCGCGTGCAGCGGGTTCTCCCCGGGCACGTCCAGCAGCCCCGCCGGGATCTCCCACAGCTTCTGCCGCACGGGGTGCCGGTACTGGCGGATGAGCAGGACCCGGTCCTCGTCGTCGAGCGCGAGCACGGCCACGGAACCCGGGTGGACCTGGTAGTCGCGGCCGACCACCGTCCCGTCGGGCATGACCACCTCGTCCGTGCGGACGGAGGTCTTCTTGCCCACGAAGGGGGTCCTCGTGGCCCGGATCTCCCACTCCTCCGGGGCGTCCTTGATCGTCATGCCCTGTCCTTCCCCACGTGCCCAAAAGAAGCCGGGGCACTCGCCTTTGAATGCGTGTGCCCCGGCCACCGTACAACTGTCGTGCTACTTGGAACTCTGCCGCTCCACCGCCGCCTTCACCAGGCCGGCGAACAGCGGGTGCGGCCTGGTCGGACGCGAGCGCAGCTCGGGGTGGGCCTGTGTGGCGACCAGGTACGGGTGGACGTCGCGCGGGTACTCGACGTACTCGACGAGCTTGCCGTCCGGCGAGGTGCCGGAGAACAGGATGCCCGCCTTCTTCTCCAGCTCGGCGCGGTAGGCGTTGTTCACCTCGTAGCGGTGCCGGTGCCGCTCCTCGACGTACTCCTTGCCGTCGTACACCTCGCGGACGATGGAGCCCTCGGCGAGCTTGGCGGGGTACATGCCGAGCCGCATGGTGCCGCCCAAGTCACCCTCACCGGCGACGATGTCGAGCTGCTCGGCCATGGTGGAGATGACCGGGTGGCCGGTGGCCGAGTCGAACTCGGTGGAGTTGGCGTCCGGGATGTCGGCGAGGTTGCGCGCGGCCTCGATCACGATGCACTGCAGGCCCAGGCACAGGCCCAGCAGCGGGATCCGGTTCTCGCGGGCGTACTTGATCGCGCCGACCTTGCCGAGCACACCGCGGTCGCCGAAGCCGCCCGGGATGCAGATGCCGTCCACGTCGGCGAGCTGCGCCGCGGCACCGGCCGGGGTCTTGCAGTCGTCGGAGGTGACCCACTTGATCTTGACGCGGGCCTTGTTGGCGAAGCCGCCCGCGCGCAGCGCCTCGGTGACCGAGAGGTAGGCGTCGGGCAGGTCGATGTACTTGCCGACCAGGGCCAGGGTGATCTCGTGGTCGGGGTTGTGGACGCGGTCGAGCAGGTCGTCCCAGGTCGTCCAGTCCACGTCCCGGAACGGCAGGTCCAGCTTGCGGACGACATAGGCGTCCAGGCCCTCGCCGTGCACGGTCTTCGGGATGTCGTAGATCGAGCGGGCGTCGGGGCAGGCCACCACGGCGGCCTCGTCGACGTCGCACATCAGCGAGATCTTCCGCTTGATCGCGGTCGGCACCTCGCGGTCGCAGCGCAGCACGATGGCGTCCGGCTGGATACCGATGTTGCGCAGCGCCGCAACCGAGTGCTGGGTCGGCTTCGTCTTCAGCTCTCCCGACGGGCCGATGTACGGCAGGAGGGAAATGTGGACGACGAAGACGTTGTCACGGCCGACCTCGTGGCGGACCTGGCGGACCGTCTCCAGGAACGGCAGCGACTCGATGTCGCCGACCGTGCCGCCGACCTCGGTGATGACGACATCGACCTCGTCGGTCGCCATGCGGCGGATGCGGTGCTTGATCTCGTTGGTGATGTGCGGGATGACCTGAACGGTGTCGCCCAGGTACTCGCCGCGGCGCTCCTTGGCGATCACCGTGTTGTACACCTGACCGGTGGTGACGTTGGCGGAACCGTCGAGGTCACGGTCGAGGAAACGCTCGTAGTGGCCGATGTCCAGGTCGGTCTCGGCGCCGTCGTTGGTGACGAACACCTCGCCGTGCTGGAAGGGGTTCATCGTGCCCGGGTCGACGTTGAGGTACGGGTCGAGCTTCTGCATCACGACGCGCAGGCCCCGCGCCTTGAGCAGCATGCCGAGGCTGGAGGCCGTCAGCCCCTTGCCGAGCGAGGAGGCGACACCCCCAGTGACGAAGATGTGCTTGGTCGTCGTGGCTGTGCTGTTTCGAAAAGCAGCGGTCATGGCCAAGAGGGGGCTCCCGTGGTCGCGATCTTGAGGTGCGGTTCGGGGGTCAGACGCCCACCGGTCCACGGGCTACCAGGGTATCAGCGCCTCGGGGAGATGGCTTCCGGCCACGCTCCGCACACATGCCGACACGGACCCGCACGAAGACACCCGTTTCTCACCCGTTGCTCACCCGTTCGGCCCAGCCGCGTTGCCCGGAGCGGCACACAGATCATCTACGTGCGTCGTATCCTGCTCGGACACTCACTGCCGAGCCCGGCCGGAAACACGGGACCACCCCCACCCGTAGGCCCCGGAACAACGAGAGCTCGTCAGTTCGTTGAGCAACAGTTGTCGTTTTGCCTCACAGCGGCAGGACTGTTTTGCTTCACCGCTCAACGACGCATTACAACGACCCCCTTGACCGCACCAAGCGACAGCCCCCTTTTCCTGCAGGGGGTGACGTGGCCGTTCGACTGGAGTTGCACGTGGCCGGGCGCATCGAAGACTACGCACTCATCGGAGACATGCAGACCGCGGCGCTGGTCTGCCGGGACGGCACGGTGGACTGGCTGTGCCTGCCCCGCTTCGACTCGCATGCCATCTTCGCCGGCCTGCTGGGCACCGAGGAGCACGGCTTCTGGCGTCTCGGACCCGCCCACGCGGCGGACGCCGAGCCCCCCACCGCCGCCCGGCGCACCTACCGCGGCGACTCGCTGATCCTGGAGTCGGAGTGGGACACCTCACGCGGCACCGTCCGGGTGACCGATTTCATGCCCCCGCGTGACGGCGCCCCGCAGCTCATCCGGATCGTGGAGGGCGTCTCGGGCCGCGTGCCCATGCGCTCGGCCCTGCGGATGCGTTTCTCGTACGGCCGTGTCGTGCCGTGGGTCCACAAGCACGAGGGGCGCACGGTCGCCGTCGCGGGCCCCGACTCGGTGTGGTTCGACACCGACTGCGAGACCTACGGCAAGTCCCTGACGACGTACTCGGACTTCACGGTCGCCCCGGGAGACCGGATCGCCTTCACCATCTCCTGGCAGCCCTCGCACAAGGAGCCGCCGCCGCTGCCGGAGCCGGAGCAGTCGCTGGAGGCCACCGAGGACTTCTGGCGGGAGTGGGTCGAGCACTGCACGTACCACGGCCCCTACCGCGAGGCCGTCATCCGTTCGCTGATCACCCTCAAGGCGCTGACGTACGCCCCCACCGGCGGCATCGTCGCGGCCCCCACGACCTCCCTCCCGGAGGACATCGGCGGCGTCCGCAACTGGGACTACCGCTACACCTGGCTGCGCGACGCGGCCATCACCCTCTCCTCGCTGCTGCGCACCGGCTACCGCGAGGAGGCCCGCGCCTGGCGCGAGTGGCTCCTGCGCGCGGTCGCCGGCGACCCCGAGAACCTGCAGATCATGTACGGCATCGCGGGCGAACGGGAACTGGGCGAGGCCGAGTTGGACTGGCTGCCCGGCTACGAGGACTCCGCGCCCGTCCGGGTCGGCAACGGCGCCGCGCACCAGCTCCAGCTCGACGTGTACGGCGAGGTCACCGAGGCCCTGCACCTGGCCCACATGACGGGCCTGTCCCGCAACGACTACGCCTCCCTGCTCCAGCTCAAGCTGATCCGCTACCTGGAGCAGCACTGGGACGAGCCGGACGAGGGCATCTGGGAGGTGCGCGGCCCGCGCCGGCACTTCGTGCACTCCAAGGTGATGGCCTGGGTCGCGGTGGACCGCACCATCAAGCTGATCGAGTCCGGTGACGCGGACGGCCCGCTGGAGAAGTGGCGCGAACTGCGCGACGACATCCACCGGGACGTCTGCGAGAAGGGCTACGACAAGGAGCGCAACACCTTCACGCAGTCGTACGGCTCGAAGGAGCTGGACGCCTCCCTGCTGTTGATCCCGCAGATGGGCTTCCTGCCGCCGGACGACAAGCGGGTCATCGGCACCATCGAGGCGATCCAGCGCGAGCTGTCCACGTCGGACGGCTTCATCCTGCGCTACCCGACCACCAGCGGCGACGAGAACGTCGACGGCCTCCCCGGCGACGAAGGGGCCTTCCTGGCCTGCTCGTTCTGGATGGCGGACGACCTCGCGATGATCGGCCGCGTGGACGAGGCCCGCAAGCTCTTCGAGAAGCTGCTGTCCCTGCGCAACGACCTCGGTCTGCTCGCCGAGGAGTGGGACCCGCGCCTGCAGCGCCAGGTCGGCAACTTCCCGCAGGCCTTCAGCCACGTCCCGCTCATCGACACCGCCCTGCGGCTGACGGCGTCGGGGGCGTACGGCGGCTGAACAGGACCGGAGCGCCGGGCCCGCCTAGGCTGGGAACCACCATCAGCCCCTGCACGGAAGGGGGCGCCCCATGGCATCCCCGTCGAAGGCGGGCGCGGCCCTCACCGCGCTGCGCGAGGATCTGGTCGGCGACGTGTTCGCCCCGGGGGATCCGGGCTACGACGAGGCCCGGACGGTCTTCAACGCGATGGTCGACCGCCGGCCCGCGGTGATCGCGCAGTGCGTGGACGAGGACGACGTCGTCCGGGCCGTGCGCTTCGCCCGTGACCTCGACCTGCCGATCGCGGTGCGCGGCGGCGGCCACAGCGTGGCGGGCACGGCGGTGAACGACGGCGGAATGGTCGTCGACCTGCGCCACATGCGCGCGGTCGTCGTCAGTCCCACGGCCCGGGCGGTCCAGGTCGCGGGCGGCGCCACGATGAGCGACCTGGACCGCGCCTGCCAGCCGCACGGCCTCGCCACCACCGGCGGCCGGGCCTCCACGACCGGTGTCGGCGGTTTCGTCCTGGGCGGCGGCAGCGGCTGGCTCGACCGGTGCTGCGGACTCGCCGTCGACAACCTGCTCGATGTGGAACTGGTCACCTCCGACGGCACCAGACTGCACGCGAACGCCGAGGACAACCCCGACCTGTTCTGGGCCCTGCACGGCGGTGGCGGCAACTTCGGCATCGCCACCGCGCTGACGCTGAGACTGCACGAGCTGCCCGACTTCTCCATCGCGCTGCTGCTGTACCTGCCGGAGTTCGGCCCCGAGGTGGTGCGCACCTACCGGGACCTGATCGCGGCCGGTCCGGACGAGGCGTCGGGCGGGGTGCTCTACTTCACCGGCCCGCCCGAGGAGTTCGTACCGCCGCACCTGGTCGGCACCCTGCTGTGCGGCGTCCTGCTGACGTACGCCGGCGAGGAGGCGGGCCTGCGCAAACTGGTCGAACCGCTGCTGGCCCTTCCGCATGTGACGGAGATCGTCGGGGCGATGCCGTACGCCGACGTCCAGTGCATGATCGACGACCCGCCGGGGATGCGGAACTACTGGTCGGCGGAGTACCTGACGGGCGCGCCGGACGACTTCGTGGACGTCTACTGCGCCCGCGCGGACTCCCTGCCGGTGCCCACCGGCACCCAGCAGGTGCTGCTGCCGCTGGGCGGGGCGATCGCCGGCGGTCCCCGCGAGTTCCCGGTGCCGTACCGGGACGCGGCCTGGGCCGTGCACCCGTTCGGGATCTGGGAGGACCCGGCGGACGACGAGCGGTGCGTGCGGTGGGTCCGGGACGTGCGCGCCGACGTCCAGCCGTGGAGCACCGGCGCGGTCTACCTCAACTTCATCGGCGACGAGGGCGCGGACCGCGTGGTGGCCGGGGTCGGCGCCGAGAACACCCGGCGGCTGGCCGAGCTGAAGCGCCGGTACGACCCGGACAACGTGTTCCGCTTCAACCACAACATCAGTCCGGCCTGAGTCCTGCCGGGCCACGGCCAGGTGCCGGCCGCCGCCCCGCACGGCACCGGGCGCGCCTCGGGTAGCGTCCGGCTCATGGACAGCGGCACGAACAGCGGTTTCGACACCCAGGGCAGCGGGATCACCGTGCAGCGCGCGCTGGAGCTGCCCGGTCTGCGCAGCGGGCTCCCGGAGATCCTGGCGGGCGCGGACCGGCTGCACCGGACCGTGCGCTGGGTGCACGCGGGCGAGGTGCCGAACATCGCCTCCCTGCTCAAGGGCGGCGAGCTGCTGCTGACCACCGGCTACGGGCTCGGCACCCGGCCGGCCGAGCAGCGCGCGTTCGTGCGGACGCTGGCCGAGCGCGGGATCGCGGCCCTGGTCGTGGAGCTGGGCCCGCGCTTCACCCGGCTGCCCGCGGCCCTCGTCGACACGGCCCGCGCGACCGGCCTCCCGCTCGTCCAGTTGCACCGCGAGGTGCCGTTCGTGGCGGTCACCGAGGAGATCCACACCGAGATCGTCAACGGCCACTACGCGCTGCTCCAGCGGGCCGAGGAGGTGCACCGGCGCTGCACCGAGGCCCTGCTGGGCGGCGGCGGGGTCCCGCAGGTCCTCGGCATCCTGGCGGACTTCAGCGGCAACCCGGTCTTCCTGGAGACGACCGACGGACAGCTCCTGTACGCCGCCGGGGAGGGGCCCGAGGGCGCCGACCCGCTCCAGGTGTGGGAGGGGCTGCGCGGCCAGCACAAGGACGCTCCGCCGTCCGGCTCGGCCCTGGTGGACGTCCCCGGGGGCGGGCCGGGGACGGGTTCGGTACGGGCCCGGCTGGTCCTGCTTCCGGTGCGGGCCCCGCTGGCCCCCGTGCACCGGATGGCGGCGGAGCGGGCGGCGGGCATCCTGGCCGTCGTCCTGATGCAGGCCCGCCAGGAGGAGGAGCTCGCGGCCCGCGGCCGCGGGGACTTCCTCACCGACCTCGCCGAGGGCCGCATCACCCCCGAGGACGCGCCGGCCCAGGCGCGCGTGCTGGGCTTCAAGCCGGGCACCGGACCGCTGCTGCCGGTCGTGATGCGGCTCGGCGACACCCTCGCCCCGGGCGGCGGCTGGGCCGTCCTGGCCCGGGCGGTCTCCGAGGAGCTGGCCGCGGTCGGCGTGCCCGTCCTGCTCGGTGTCCGGCCCGTCGAGGGCCGGGTGCCGGTCCTGCTCGGGCTGCGCTCCGAGTCGGAGCGGGCGGCGGTCGCGGACCGGGTCGCGGCGGCCCTGCGGGCGGGCGTGGAGCGGGCCGGGATGCAGCGGCCGGGTGCCCAGCCGCCGGTCGTGGTCGTCGGGGTCGCCGGCGGCTGGGCGGCGGCCTCGGCGGGCCTGCGCCACGCGGCCGAGACGGCGACGGCGGCGCAGGGCCTGTCGGACCGCCCCTGGTACGACGCCCGCCGCCTCGACATCGACCTGCTGCTGTGGCGGCTGCGCGACCACCCGGATCTCGCGGCCTTCGTGGACCGCGCCATCGGCCCGCTGCGCGCCCACGACGACCGCTCCAAGCCGCCCCTGCTGCCGACCCTTCAGACCTATCTGGCCCACGCGGGCCGCAAGGCGGAGACGGCCCGCGAGCTCCACCTCAACCGGCAGACCCTCTACAATCGCCTCGCCCGCATCGGCGAGTTGTTGGGCACCGACCTCGACGACCCGCAGACGGTACTGGCGTTGAGCCTCGCCCTGCGGGCACGCCGGCACGTGCCCTAGGCACCGGCCGGTTCGCGGAACTTCAGAGGAGCGGCCGGGGCTGCGTCAACTCGTCGTAGACGCTGAGCACTTGCGCCACCGTCATGTCCTCGGTCGGCCAGGTCGCCGCCTGCCGCGTCCCGCGCTCCCTGAGCAGCTCCCGGCGCTCGGGATCGTCCAACAGCCGTACGACCGCGCCGGCGAGCGCCTCCGCGTCGCCGTACGGGACGAGTTCGGCGGCGTCACCGACGAGTTCGGGGATTCCGCCGACCTCGGTCGCGACGAGCGGCACCCGCGCGTGGAACGCCTCCTGGGCGAGCACCGAACGGGCCTCCCAACGGCTGGGCAGGAGCACGAGATCGGCGGCGGCGAGCAGTTCGGAGATGTCGTCGCGCCGCCCGAGCAGCCGGACCGGCAGCCCTTCGCCCTCGATACGGCTCTGCAGGACCGCCCGCAGCGGCCCCTCGCCCGCGACGACGACCAGCGGCAAGGGGTCGAGAAGGCGCCACGCGCGTGCCGCGTCCAGCAGCGTCTCGTAGCCCTTGTGCCGCTCCAGGGCGCCGACCGCCATCAGCAACGGGCGGCCGATGGCGCCGAGTTCGGCCCGCACCTTGGGCCGCAGCGGGTCGGGGTCCTCCTGCTCGACGACTCCGCGCGGCCTGGGCAGGGCGACGGCGGCGAGGCGCGCGTCCCGGGCACCGGTCCTGCGGGCCCGGTCCACGAGCGCCGAGGTGGACCCGAGCACCACGGAGGCCGCCTTCACGACCCGGCGTTCCAGAAGACGCACGAAATGGGCCCGGGCTCCCTCGGCGTACGCCCGGTCGTGCCAGGTGACGACGAGCGGGGTCCGCCGCCCGCTGAGCGCCAGCACCGCGCGGAAGGAGGCGTGCAGTCCGTGCGCGTGCACCAGATCGGCGTCCGCGCAGGCCGCCCGCAGCACGGCGACCGAGGTCGGATCGCTGCTGCGCGGCACGTGCACGTGGTCCGCCCCGGCGCCCGTGAAGTCGTAGGCGCGGTCCGCCTCGGCGGGGGCGCACACCGTGACCCGCACGCCCCGCGCGACGAGCCCCGAGGTCAGGGAGCGCACGTGCGCGCTGCTGCCGGCGTTGCCTCCGCCCAGCACCTGCACGGTGCGCAGCGGCGACTGGCCGTGCGGTGAGTGGCTGCTCACGGGGGTCACGTGGCCGGGCTCCTGGTTCGGGTCGGACGGTCACGAGGAAACGTACAGAAGGTGTCGAGCGGAGGGGTGTACCGCGCGCTTCCTACGCGTGATGGGTTTCTCTGCCAAGGATGCCAGGACGTACGGGTGTTCCGTGCATGCGGAGAACGGGGGGAGGGTGTGTGCGGCGAGTCGCGTCACTCACAAGAGTGACGTGACCCGCTTTCCGACCCAAGGGTGTCCGACCTGAAGGGGCGCGGGGAACTGCGCGAGAAGCCCCACCGGCCCGCAGCCGCCGTACTCACCTGCTCCCCGCACAGGGTCGCGGCCACCACCCCGGCGGCATGCGCGACCAGTCCCACCCGCCCGTTCCCGGCGACGACGGCGGTCCCCAACGCCGCCCCCAGCGCATGCGCCCCCACGTCGCCGATCATCACGCGCTCCCTGACGTCGTCCGGCAACACGGCAGCCGCCGCCCCCACCGCGACCCCGGCCAGCTCCGAGCGCGGCATCCCCGGCACCCCGAGCGCGACCACCGCACCGGCCGCCCGACCGGGCCGTACGTCCAGGAGGTTGACGACATGCGCGAACCCGGCGATCACCACACCCGCGAGGACCTTGTCGACGACCCGCTCCTTCATCAGCGCGCCCGCGACCAGTCCGGCCGCCGAGATCCCGAACAACTTGACGGCCCCGCTGGTGACTTCACCGTCCCGCAGCGCGCCCAGATGCGCCCGGAAGCCCCGCCGGTGGTCCCCGGCGAGGTCGTCGTACGCCCCGCAGAGCCCGGCGACGGCGACGGCCGCTCCGGCAGCGGGCCGGATCCGCGCCGCCCCGAGGGCCACGGCCAGGGCGGACGCGGGCCCGGCGTACAACTCGACCGTCCGCCCGGCGTAGTTGGTCCGCTCCCACCGCTCCCGGCCGCCCGGCGCCCCGGCGCGAAGGACGGCCGTGCCGGCGCGTGTCAGGGCGGCGGTGAGCCCCAGGGACGCACCCCTCACGCGTCCGCCCGGGCCGTGGCCAGCAACTCCTCCGCGTGTGCCCGGGCCGTCTCCGAGTCCTCCTGTCCGGCGAGCATCCGGGACAGCTCCCGGACCCGGTCCTCGCCCTCCAGCACCTTCACACCGGACCGGGTGACGGACCCGTCGTTGGTCTTCTCGACCAGCAACTGCCGGTCGGCGAAGGCCGCGACCTGCGGCAGGTGGGTCACCACGACGACCTGCGCGGTCTTCGCGAGCCGCGCGAGGCGCCGCCCGATCTCGACCGCCGCCTTGCCACCGACACCTGCGTCGACCTCGTCGAAGAGGTACGTCGGCACGGGGTCGGTCCCGGCGAACACGACCTCGACGGCGAGCATCACGCGCGAGAGCTCACCGCCGGACGCGCCCTTGGCGATGGGCCGCGGCGGGGCGCCCGGGTGCGGGGCGAGCAGCAGCTCGACCTCGTCGACGCCGGCCGGCCCGTACGCGACCGCGCGACCGCCGACCTCGACGCCGTCCGGGTCCTCGGTCTGCCGGATCGCGAAGGACACGCGCGCGTGGGGCATCGCCAGCGAGGCCAGCTCCGCCGTCACCGCCGCCGCGAACCGCTCCGCGGCCTCGGTCCGCGCATCCGTCAACGCCTGCGCGAGTCCGCCCAGTTCGGCCCGGAGCGCGTCCCGCTCGGCGGTCAGCTCCTCGATCCGCTCGTCGTCGCCGTCGAGTTCGGTCAGTCGCGCGGCGCTCTGCTCGGCCCAGGTGAGCACGGCGGCCACGTCCTCGCCGTACTTGCGGGTCAGCGCGGTGAGCGCGGCCCGCCGCTCCTCCACGGCCGACAGCCGCAGCGGATCGGCGTCCAGGTCGTCGGCGTATCCGGCGAGCTCCCCGGCCACGTCGCCCAGCAGGATCCCGATCTCCCCGATCCGGTCGGCGAGCGCGGACAGCGCGGGGTCGTGCGACCGGACGGCCTCCAGGGCCCGCTGGGCGCCCGCCACGAGCGTCGCGGCGTCGATGCCCTCCGGGTCCTCGGGATTGCCCGCGAGGGCGGCGTGGGCGGCCGTGGCCGCGGACGACAGCGCCTCGGCGTGACCGAGCCGCTCCGCCTCCTCCGCCAGCTCGACGTCCTCGCCGGCCCGCGGCTCCACAGCCGCGATCTCGTCGAGCCCGAACCGCAGCAGGTCGGCCTCCTGGGCCCGCTCACGCGCGCGCGTGACGATCTCGTCCAGCTCGACGGAGACGGCCCGCAGCCGCCGGTAGGCCTCGGTGTACTTCGCGAGCGGCACGGCGACCGCGTCGCCCGCGTACCGGTCCAGCGCCTGCCGCTGCCGGTTCAGCTTGAGCAGCCCCTGCTGATCGGTCTGCCCGTGGACGGCGACCAGCTCGTCGGCGAGCTCCGCGAGCACCCCGACCGGCACGGACCGCCCGCCCAGATGCGCCCGCGACCGCCCCTCGGCGGAAACGGTACGGCTGATGAGCAGCGCCCCGTCGTCCAGCTCGGCCCCGGCCTCCTCGGCCCGGACGACGACGGAGTCGCCGGCGGACACGGTGATCCGCCCCTCCACGACCGCCTTCTCGGCCCCGATCCGCACGAGCGCCGCGTCCGCCCGCCCACCGAGCAACAGCCCGAGGCTGGTGACCACCATGGTCTTGCCCGCACCCGTCTCACCGGTGACAGCGGTGAACCCGGGCGACAGCTCGACAACGGCGTCATCGATGACTCCGAGCGACCGTATCCGCATCTCTTCCAGCACGGTGAAGACCTTACGAGGTCGGGACGGGCGAGTGCGAGGTGCCCTTGTCACTCGGGCGAGTGTCAGGCTTTTCTGGGGGTGCGGGGAACTGCGCGAGAAGCCCCACCGGCCGTCGCCGCCCACGCTCCGCAACCACCCCCCACGCACACGCACGGCTAGTGCGGCGCACCCCGCCACCCGGAGACCGGCAACGCGAACTTCGCCACAAGCCGGTCCGTGAACGACGCGTGATGCAGCCGAGCCAGCCGCACCGGCACAGCCCCCCGCCGAACCTCCACCCGCGCCCCCGGCGGCAACTCGAACGTCCGCCGCCCGTCGCACCACAGCACACCCGGCGGAATATGAGGCAGCAACTCCACGGCCAGCACGGAGTTCGGCGAGGTCACCAACGGCTTCGCGAACAGCGCGTGCGCGGAGATCGGCACCATCAGCAGCGCCTCCACCTCCGGCCACACCACGGGCCCGCCCGCGGAGAAGGCGTACGCCGTCGACCCGGTGGGCGTGGACAGCACGATCCCGTCGCAGCCGAACCCGGTCACCGGCCGCCCGTCGATCTCCAGCACGACCTCGAGCAGCTTCTCCGCACCGGCCTTCTGCACGGCGGCCTCGTTGAGCGCCCAGTCGGTGTGGACGATGTCCCCGTTCCGGTGAACGACGACGTCGACGGTCATCCGCTCCTCGACCTCGTACGCCTTGGTCACGACCCGGTCGACGACCTTGTCGAGGTCGTCCCGCTCGGCCTCCGCGAGGAACCCGACACTGCCCAGGTTGACGCCGAGCATCGGCACCCCGGACGCGCGCGCGAACTCGGCACCGCGCAGCAGCGTCCCGTCACCGCCGAGCACGATGAGCAGCTCACACCCTTCGAGGCACTGCGGAGTCGCCTCCTTGACGAGTTGCACCTCGGGCGGCAGCGGCAGGTCGGCCGCCTCGTACTCCAGGACGCGCACGCCGATCTCGGAGCGCAGCAGCCCCTTCACGACCAGTTCGGCACTGCGGATCGCGGCGGGCCGCCCGGTGTGGGCGAGCAGGAAAACAGTACGAGCTCGGTTCTGGCTCAACGCGGCCCCTCCGCAACTGCACGGTCGACATCGGCCGGGTCCAGGGCGGGCGCCCCGGCACGCAGCCACAGAAAGTATTCGACATTGCCCGAGGGTCCGGGCAACGGACTGGCCGTGACCCCGTTCACCCCGAGGCCGAGCTCCCCCGCCTTCCCGGCCACTCCCCGCACGGCCTCCGCCCGCAGTGCCGTGCTCCGTACCACTCCCCCGCTGCCCAGCCGTTCCTTCCCCACCTCGAACTGCGGCTTCACCATCATCACCAGATCGGCGTCCGGCTTCACGCACCGCACCAGGGCGGGCAGTACCAGGCCGAGCGGGATGAAGGACAGATCCCCCACGACAAGATCCACTGGTTCCCCATCGATCGCTTCGAGCGTCAACTCGCGTACGTTCGTACGGTCCTTGACGGTGACGCGTTCATCGCTCTGGAGAGACCACGCGAGTTGTCCGTAACCGACGTCGACGGCGACCACGTGTGCGGCCCCGGCCCGCAGCAGCACATCGGTGAAGCCGCCCGTGGAGGCGCCGGCGTCCAGCGCCCGCCGTCCCTCGACGACGAGCCCCCGGGGCACGAACGCCTCCAGGGCGCCCGCGAGCTTGTGCCCGCCCCGGGACACGTAGTCGGGATCGCTGCCGTCGCTCTGCACCACGATCGCCGCCGCGGTCTCCACCTGGGTGGCGGGCTTGGTCGCGACGGTCTTGCCGACGGTGACCCGCCCGGCCGCGATGAGCTGGCTGGCGTGCTCACGCGAGCGCGCCAGCTTCCGCCGGACCAGCTCCGCGTCCAGCCGACGGCGTGCGACTCCTGCCACGTTCGGTTCAGCTCCTAGTGCCATACGAGGGTGAGGGCGCCCTCTGGTCGTACGACGGCGAGGGCGCCGGTGGTCCGGGGCGGGCGTCGAGCGCGGTGAGCGCGTCGCGCAGCCCCCGGTGTACATCCTCGTACACCTCGACGTGTCCGTCCGTGGCGAGGTGGTCGGCGTCGCCGAGCCGCTCCAGTCGGGCGTCGACCTCGGCGTTGCCGGTGGGGATGCGAGGGACGTGCAGGGGGGCGGGGGCGGCCGGGTCGTGCTCGGGTTCGGCCGCGGCCTCGTGTGAAGGCTCCGGAACAGCGTCGCTCATGCCCAGACGCTACCCCGAACCGCTGCGGTACCGTCGATCGCGATGGCCACGACCGAGGAGTGCCGCGCCGCACTCGAGAAGCTCTCCGACAGCATGGGCGACGCCGAGGGGGACGTCGCCGCGGCGGCGTCCATGGACCGCTCGGTGAGCTGTCGCATCACCGATCTCGACGTCACCTTCGTCGGCCGGATGACCGGCGGCCGGATCGTGGTGCACGACACCCTGCAGGGCCCGCCGCGGGAGAAGGCCCAGATCAGACTGGCCATGTCCGGCGACGACCTGGTGGCCCTGGTCGACGGCGAGCTGAACTTCGCCAAGGCCTGGGGCTCGGGCCGGGTGAAGCTGGAGGCGGGCCTCAGGGACCTGTTCCAGCTCAGGAAGCTTCTTTAGCGATCACACCCGCGCGGGCCTTGCGCGCGGCCGGCACCACCAGCGGTGTGCCCGTCTCCGGGTCGTCGATGACCTGGCAGCGCAGTCCGAAGACCTCCTCGACCAGTTCGGCCGTCACGATGTCGTTCGGGGCGCCCTCGGCGATGATCCGCCCGCTCTTCAGCGCGATCAGATGCGTGGCGTACCGGGCCGCGTGGTTGAGGTCGTGCAGCACGGCGACCAGGGTGCGGCCCTGCTCCTCGTGCAGTTCGGCGCACAGGTCGAGGACGTCGATCTGGTGCTGGATGTCGAGGTAGGTCGTCGGCTCGTCCAGGAGCAGCAGGGGTGTCTGCTGAGCGAGCGCCATCGCGATCCACACCCGCTGCCGCTGGCCGCCGGACAGCTCGTCGACGTACCGCTCGGCGAGTTCGGCGACCCCGGTCTGCCGCATGGACTCCCGGACGACCCGCTCGTCCTCGGTGGACCACTGGCGCAGGATGCCCTGGTGCGGGTAGCGGCCGCGGCCGACCAGGTCGGCGACGGTGATCCCGTCGGGCGCGATCGACGACTGCGGGAGCAGGCCGAGGGTCCGGGCGACCTTCTTCGCCGGCATCGACTGGATGACCTGTCCGTCGAGCAGCACCTTGCCCTGGCTGGGCCTGAGCATGCGCGAGAGGGCCCGCAGGAGCGTCGACTTGCCGCACGCGTTGGGGCCGACGATCACCGTGAAGGACCGGTCGGGTATCTCCACCGAGAGCTGCTCGGCGATGACGCGCTGGTCGTAGGCCAGGGTGACGGTGTCGGCGGACAGGCGGTTCACGGTGCTCCTCGGGTTGTTCAGTCCGCTGGTGGGGGTGGTCTCGGCGGTCATATCCGGCCCGCCCTGCGCTCGGTGACCAGGAGCCACAGCAGGTAGACGCCGCCGAGGACACCGGTGACCACGCCGACGGGGAGCTGGTCCGCGCCGAAGACCTTCTGCGAGACCCAGTCGGCGGTGACCAGGAGGGTCGCGCCCATGCACAGGGACGGCAGCAGGTTGGGGCCGGGCGAGCGGGTGAGGCGGCGGGCCAGTTGCGGTGCGGTGAGCGCGACGAAACTGACCGGCCCGGCGGCCGCGGTGGCGGCGGCGGTGAGCAGGACGGCGGCGACCAGGAGCAGCAGCCGTACGCGTTCGACGCGCACCCCGAGCGCGTTGGACACGTCGTCGCCCATCTCCATCATCCTGAGGCCGCGCGCGTTGGCGAGGACCAGCGGGACGAGGACGGCGCACAGCCACAGCAGCGGCCACACCTGCGCCCAGTCCCGGCCGCTGAGCGAACCGGTCATCCAGACGACGGCCTGGGCCGCCTCGGTGAGGGTGGACCTGGTCAGCAGATAGCCGTTGACCGCGGTCACGATGGCGGAGACACCGATGCCGACCAGGACCAGCCGGTACCCGTGCACCCCCTGCTTCCAGGCGAGCAGATAGATGGCGAGTCCGGTCACCAGGCCGCCCGCGAGTGCGCCGAGGGTGACCTGGGCCGCGCTTCCGGAGAACAGCACGATCATCGTGAGCGCCCCGGCCGTGGCCCCCTGGCTGAGGCCGAGGACGTCCGGACTGCCCAGCGGATTGCGGGAGACGGCCTGGAACAGCGCGCCCCCGAGCCCGAGCGAGGCACCGACCAGGAGCCCGACGAGGACCCGCGGCAGCCGCAGCTCGTTGACGATGAACTCCTGCCCGGCGTTGCCGTTGCCGAGCAGCGTCCTCAGCACGTCCTTGGCGGGGATCGGGAAGTCGCCGGTGCCGATCAGCACCACGCTCGCGCCGAGCGCGGCCAGGAGGATCAGGGCGACGACGACGGTGGCCCGGACGTCCAGCCGGACGGAGAGCCCGCCGGGGGTCCTGATGGCACGGTTGGTCCTCACAGTTGCGCCGTCCTCCGCCGTCGTACGAGAAAGATGAAGACCGGTCCGCCGATGACCGCGGTGACGATGCCGACCTGGAGCTCCGCCGGCCGGGCCACGATCCGGCCGATGACGTCGGAGCCCAGCAGCAGCACGGGCGACAGGACGGTCGCGTACGGGAGGATCCAGCGCAGGTCGGGGCCGGTGAAGGAGCGCACGATGTGCGGCACCATCAGGCCCACGAACACGATCGGGCCGCAGGCTGCGGTCGCGGCCCCGCACAGCACGGTCGCGGAGAGCATGGCCAGCGCCCGGGTGCGGTTGAGGTTGGCGCCGAGGGCCTTCGCGGTGTCGTCGCCCATCTCCATCGCGTTGAGCGGCCGGGCCAGGGCGAGCGCGAGGAGGGACCCGGTCGCGAGGAACGGCAGCACCTGGAGGATGGTCGAGTTGTCCGCCGAGGACAGCGAACCGACCGTCCAGAAGCGCATCTTGTTGAGCGCCTGGTCGTCGGTGATCATCACGGCCTGGAGGTAGCCGTACAGGGCCGCGCTGATCGCCGTGCCGGCCAGCGCGAGCCGCACCGGCGTGGCGCCCCGGCTGCCGCCCAGGAACCAGACCAGTGCGCCCACCGCGGCCGCGCCGACGAAGGCGAACCACACATAGCCGCTGAGCGAGGTGACGCCGAAGAAGGTGATCGCGGTGACGACCGCGGCGGACGCGCCCGCGTTGATGCCGAGCAGTCCGGGGTCGGCCAGCGGATTGCGGGTGAGCGCCTGGAGCACCGCCCCGGACAGGCCGAGCGCGGCCCCCGCGAGCAGCCCGAGGACGGTCCGCGACAGCCGGTCGGCCACCACGACGTCGCCGTAGGTCCCCGTGTCCTGGAACAGTCCGTGCCAGACCTGCTCCACGGACAGCCCTTTCGCCCCGACCGCGATGCTCGCCGTCGCGACGAGCGCCAGGATCACGACGGACCCGAGGAGCCCAAGGACGCGTATCGCCCGGCGGGTTGGGGGCGCGGGGGCGGTCTCCGCGCGCTGTTCTGGAGGACTGTCGACCAACACGCAGTTAGGTTAGCCTACCCTGCCAATCAGCCACGATCCCGAGAGTCGAACGTCACCGGACTCACAGCTCCCCGCACTCGCCCTCACAGCCCCAGCCTGGCCAGCGCCTTCTCCGCGTCCAGCTCGCACACACCGTCCCCGGCCGCCGTCCAGGCCGCCGCGCACAGGGCCCGCAGCCCGTCCAGGGCCTCGCCGTCACCGTCGAGTTCCAGCCGCTCCTTACCGGCCGTCGCCGTCCATCCCCCGCACCGGAACCCGTCGCCCGCCTCGGCGACCTCGGGCTGACCGGTGAGCATCCCCCGCAGATCCTGGTCCACATACGTCGGCCGGTGCTGCGGCGGCGCGGCCAGGAGCTGGGCGCCGTCGGTGACACCGGTGAGCACGAGCAGCGAGTCCACCTCGCCGTTGAACGCGCCCTCGATGTCGGTGTCCAGCCGGTCCCCGACCACCAACGGCCGCTCGGCGCCGGTCCGCAGGATCGTCTCCCGGTGCATGGGAGGCAGCGGCTTGCCCGCGACCTGCGGCTCGGCGCCGGTCGCGATCCGCACGACCTCCACCGCGGCGCCGTTGCCCGGCGCGATCCCCCGCCCGCTCGGGATCGTCAGATCGGTGTTGGACGCGAACCACGGCACCCCGCGCGCGACCGCGTAACTCGCCTCCGCGAACCGCCCCCAGGGCAGATCCGGCCCACCGAAGCCCTGCACCACGGCCGCCGGATCGTCGTCGGCCGACTCCACAGGCTCCAGCCCCCGCTCCCGCAGCGCCACCCGCAGCCCCTCACCACCGATCACCAGGACCCGCGCCCCGGCCGGCACCTGCTCGCTGATCAGCCGCGCGACCGCCTGCGCGGAGGTGATGACGTCGTCGGCCCCCGTCGGTATCCCCAGCTCGGTGAGATGCCCGGCCACCGTGTCGGGCGTGCGCAGCGCGTTGTTGGTGACGTAGGCGAGATGCATACCGCCCTCGCGCGCCGTGGCGAGCGAGTCGACGGCGTGTGCGATCGCGTTCCCGCCGGCGTACACCACCCCGTCGAGGTCGAGCAGCGCGGTGTCGTACGCCTCGCTCAGGGCCTGCTCACTGCCCTCGGGCCTCGTCCTCACGCGCTGGCTCATTCCGCATCGCTCCTCGTTCGACGGCTTTCCCCCGATCATCCCCCATGCCACCGACACCCGTACGATGCCGGGATGAACTCAGCAGGTCACCCGGAAGCAACGGCGCGCCGAGGCCTGGAACTCACCCCGTTCCGAGGCCTGCGATACGACCCCGACCGGGTCGGCAGCCTGGCCGCCGTGACATCCCCGCCGTACGACGTCGTGGTCCGCCCCGACGGCCTGCACCAGCTCCAGTCGAACGACCCGTACAACATCGTCCGGCTGATCCTCCCGCAGGCGACGACCCCGGCCGAACGCAACGAACAGGCGGCCCGCACCCTGCGCGGCTGGCTCTCCGAGGGCATCCTGGCCGCCGACCGCGAGCCCGGCCTGTACGTCTACGAACAGCACGACGGCGCCGGCCTGCTGCAACGCGGGCTCATCGGCACCCTGCGCCTGTCCGAGCCGTCGGAGGGTGTGGTCCTGCCCCACGAGGACGTGATGCCTCATGTGGTCGCCGACCGCGCGGCCCTCATGCGCGCCACCTCCGCCAACCTCGAACCCCTGCTGCTCACCTACCGCGGCAACGGCACGGAGTCCGTCACGACGGCCGCAATCGAGCGCGCGGCCGAACAGCCCCCGCTCCTCGCCACCACCACCGAGGACGGCTACAGCCACCGCCTGTGGTCGATCACCGACCCCGCCGAAGTGGCCCGCATCCAGACGGACCTGACCCAGCACCAGGCCCTCATCGCCGACGGCCACCACCGCTGGGCCACCTACCGCCGTCTACGCGCGGAGCACCCCTCACCCAGCGCGTGGGACCACGGCCTGGTCCTGCTCGTCGACACGGCCCGCTATCCCCTGCGCGTCCGAGCCATCCACCGCCTCCTGCACGGCATCCCGGTGTCCCGGTCCCTGGAGCTCCTCGACGGCCTCTTCCGGGTACGCCGTCTCGACGTGCCCCTGGCCGAGGCCCTGGACACCCTCGCCGACGCGGCCTGCGCGGGCAACGCCTTCCTCCTCGCCGGCGACGGCGCCTTCCACCTCGTGGACCGCCCCGACCCCGGCCTCCTGTCCCGTACGGTCCCCGCGGACCGGCCCACCGCCTGGCGCACCCTGGACGCCACGGTCCTGCACGCCACACTCCTCGCCCACGTCTGGCACGTTCCCGAGGACGACCCCGCCCGCATCGCCTACATCCACGACACGGCCGCCACGGTCGAGAAGGCGGAACGCGACGGCGGCACGGCGGTCCTGATGCACCCGGTCCGCGAGGACGTCGTCCGCGACCTCGCCCGCCAGGGCGTCACGATGCCCCGCAAGTCCACGTCGTTCGGCCCGAAACCGGCGTCCGGCCTGGTCCTGCGCGCACTGGACGTATGACGCACGAAGGGGCGGGATCCCGGGATCCCGCCCCTTCGCTCAACGACAGCAGACGTCAGTCCTTGAGATCGCCGTCCTCGTCCTCGACGTCGTCCGCGTCCTCCGTGACCTTGGCGTCCTCCACAACCTTCACGTCGTCCACGACCTTCGGGGCGGCCTCGCCGTCACCCTCGTCCTCGGCGTCCTCGAAGGCGTCCACGAACTCGACCCCGTCCAGCTCGGCGAGCCGGTCGGAGGCGTCCGTGCTGCCGTCCTTGTCGGACTCGACGGCCTTGGCGAACCACTCCCGCGCCTCGTCCTCCCGACCGGCCGCGAGCAGCGCGTCGGCGTACGCGTACCGCAGCCGCGCGGTCCACGGCTGCACCGAGTTGGAGGCCAGCTCGGGGCTCTGCAACGTCACGATGGCCGCGTCGAGCTGCCCCATGTCACGCCGGGCACCGGCCGCGACGAGCCGCATCTCGACCTGTCCGGCCTTGTCGAGCTTGTGCACCTCGGGCGCCCCGGCCATCTCCAGCGCCTTCTCCGGCCGCCCGAGCCCACGCTCACAGTCGGCCATGACGGGCCACAGCTCCACGTGCCCGGTCATCCGCCGCGCGGCCCGGAACTCGGCGAGCGCCTCGCTGTACTTCTGGTTGGCGTACGCCGCGAAACCGGCCGCCTCCCGTACGGCGGCCACGCGCGACGCCAGCCGCAGGGCCACCTTGGCGTAGCCGTAGGCACCCTCGGGGTCCTCGTCGATGAGCCGGGCGACCATCACCAGGTTCTTGGCGACATCCTCCGCGAGCCCCTTGGGCAGGCTCTGCAGCTCCTGCCGTACGTCCTTGTCGATCTCGTCGCCCGTGACGTCCTCGGGGATCGGCAGCCGCTTGATCGGCTCACGGTCGCGGTCACGCTCATCACGGAACCGACCGCCACCGGGGCCGCGCCGGTCGTCGCCACCGCGTCGGTCGTCCCGGCCACGGAAGCCACCGGGCCGCCCACCACGGTCGTCCCTGCGCGGCCCACCACGGCCGCCACGGTCGTCCCGTCGATCGTCCCGCCGGTCGTCGCGGCGGAAGCCACCGCGCTCGCCGCGGTTGTCGTCACGGCGGAAACCGCCACGGTCGCCACCACGGTTGTCATCACGCCGCTCGTAGCTGCCGCGGTTGTCGTCGCGACGGAAACCACCGCGGTCCCCACGGTCATCGCCCCGACGGTCGTCGCGTCGGTCGTCACGCCGCTCGTAGCTACCGCGGTTGTCATCGCGCCGCTCGTAACTGCCACGGTTGTCGTCGCGACGGAAGCCACCGCGATCCCCGCGGTCACCACGATCCCCGCGGTCACCACGGTCGTCACGACGGAAGCCACGGTCACGGTCGTCCCCGCGGAAACCGCGGTCACGGTCGTCACGCCGTCCATAACCGCCACCGCGGTTGTCGCCGGCACGGTTGTCGCCGGCACGGTTGTCGTCGCGGCGGAAGCCACCGCGATCCCCGCGGTCACCACGGTCGTCGCGACGCCCGTAGCCACCGCCGCGGTTGTCGTCTCGGCGGAAGCCACCACGGTCGTTGTCGCGGCGCTCCACGCCACCACGGTCACCGCGGTCGTCACGACGGAGGGCAGGTCGGTCACCATCGCGACGGAACCCGCGGTCGCGGTCGTCACGACGGGGCCCGGTCGGGCGGTCGTCGCGGCGGAACGCGGGGCGAGGTCCACGGTCGTCCCCACGGGGACCACGGTCACGGTCGTCACGGCGTCCAAAGCCGCCACTTCGGTTGTCGTCGCGACGGATGCCTCCCCGGTCACCGCGGTCATCGCCACGGCGGTCGTCACGACGGTCATCCCGCCGGGGGTAGCCACCGCCTCGGTTGTCATCACGGCGGTCGTCACGCCGGCCGTAGCCGCCACCACGATTGCCGCCTCGGTCGCTGCCGCCACGGTCGTTGCCGCTGCGGTCGCCGACACCGCGGCCGTTGTCGCGACGGAAGCCGCCACGGTCACCACGGTCTCCTCGGTAGCCGCGATCGCCGCGGTCACCACCGTCCCGTCGTCGCTGGTCGCGCTCCGGTCGGTCGTCGGGAGAGTTGGTGGACATGGTGACTCCTGTCTTCGGTACTGCAAGCATTCTAAAAACAAAAGGACCCCTGGTCCCAGCGTGAACGCTGGGACCAGGGGTCCTCCAAAGATTGTTCGGCGGTGTCCTACTCTCCCACAGGGTCCCCCCTGCAGTACCATCGGCGCTGTAAGGCTTAGCTTCCGGGTTCGAAATGTAACCGGGCG
>NZ_JBVJPC010000008.1:0-503314 GCF_055582845.1 Streptomyces sp. NPDC107471
TCGACCAACTCACCCACACCCCCGCCCTCGTCCTCGGCAAACGCCTCGACATCCTCGCCTGGAACCCCACCGCCACCGCCCTCTACACCGACTTCGCCGCCGTACCGGCCCCACAGCGCAACTACCTGCGCCTCATGTTCACCGACCCCGCGATCCGGGGGTTGCACAAGGAGTGGGCCCACGACGCCCGGGACGCGGTGGCCGCCCTGCGGATGGAGGCGGGCGCCGATTCCGACGACCCGGAGCTCGCCCGCCTGGTCGGGGACCTGACCATTCAGGACGCCGACTTCCGCACCTGGTGGGCCCAGCAGCGCGTCAACAGCGCGACCTACGGCACCAAGCACTACCGCCACCCCCTGGTCGGCGACCTCACCCTGGACTGCGACACCTGGTCCGGAGGCGACGGCTCAGGGCAACGACTGATGGTCCTCACCGCCGAACCCGGCAGCCCCTCCCACGACGCCCTGCGCATCCTCGCCTCCTGGACCGCGAGGCAGACGGAACCGGACTCGGCGCGGCACACATCCCGATAGGCTCCGGCCGGCTGAACCCGCGGGCCCTCCTCCCTCGTCGTCCTAGGGAGGCTCGTCGTCCCGGGGAAGCTCGTGCTCCTGGGGAAGTGGGAAGAGGTGGGCATGCTCGCGTACGACGTCCGGGGCAGCGGACCCGGTCTGGTCCTGTTGGCCGGGATCGGGGGCACCGCGGCGGACACCTGGGAGCTGTTGCTCGCGGACCTGGCGGCCGAGCACACGGTCGTGCCGATCGACCTCCCCGGCTCGGGCCGCAGTCCCTTGCCCGTCGGCCCGCTGCGGGTGGATGCCGTGGCCGACCAGGTGGTGGCCACCGCGCGCGAGGCCGGGCTGACGGAGTTCGTGATCGCCGGGACCTCGCTGGGCGCGGCCGTCGCCGTCGCGGTCGCGGCCCGCCATCCCCGTTCGGTGCGCGGCCTGTTCACCCTCTGCGGATTCGCCCGGCCCCGCACCACCCTGTGGCTCGGTCTGGAGATGTGGGCCTCGGTGCAGGTCCGCGGCGAGAGCGAACTGAACGCCTTCCTTGCCTCCCTGTCCTTCTCCCGGACCTACCTCGCCGGGCACACGGCCCACACGGCCCGGCTGCTGACCGCCCGGCTGGCGGGATCCGCACCCGGTGTCTCCCAGCAGATCTCCCTGGCCCTGAACATCGACCTGCGCGACGATCTCGCCGCCGTCACCGCTCCCACCCTGGTCGTCGCGGCCACGGGCGACCAGTTGGTCGCCCCGGAGCACTCGGTGGAACTCGCGGTGGGGATACCCGGTGCACGGCTGGCCGCGGTCAAGGGCGGGCACGCGGCGACCTTCGAGGAACCGGAACGGACGCTGGAGCTCCTCACCGAGTTCCTCCGCGACCTCCACCGCCGCCCCCGCCCCGCACCCTCCCCCACCGACTCCGTCGGTCGCCCGACGGCACCGGGCTCCCCGCGGACCGTTCCGGCTCCTCGCCGTCCCCATGAACGCTGACCACGTCATCGGCCGGGACGGCAGGACGGGACCCGCCCCCGGTTGCGCCCCCAAGGGCAGACCTCCCCGTCATCCCGTCCCGGGGTGCGGGGCGGGCTCCGGTTCCTGCGCCACCCGCTCCAACAGCCTTTCCGCGCTTGCCAGTTCGACGCCGGCGTCAGGCCCGGGGTGGGTGGTCACCTCGTGCAGTGCGGCGAGGAGACGGGCGAGCCGGCCGTCACCGGCGTGGGTCAGGGCGACGCTGCCCTCCCAGAGGATCTCGCGCAGCCGGACCGGGGTGAACTGGCCGTCCCCGGCGCAGGCCACCAGCAGGCGGGCCGCGAGCGTGCGCTCCAGCGGTCCCGGGACCCAGTCGCCCCGGTCGAGGTCCTCGGTCAGGGCGGCGGACAGTGCGGTGAGGCGCTCATGCGGCATGGGAGTCGGCGGCCTTCTGTTTCGTCGCGGACGAGATGTCGGTGCCCCACCCCGTTCGGACGGCGCACGGGTGTAGGTTTCCTTCAGAATACGTGTCTCATGTGTGCCCCACGCGGAGACGGCGACATGTATGACACTCCACCACTTGCCCGGCGCGGTGCACCGCGCTGTGTGGCCCACCGGAGAGAGACCGGAGCATCGATGAGAGCGGACGCACGCCACAACCGGCTGCGCATCCTCGAAGCCGCGGCGGAGACGCTGGCCGCTGCCGGTGACACCTCGCTCAAGTCCATCGCACGCAGAGCCGGCGTGGGCCAGGGCACCATCTACCGCCACTTCCCCACCCGGGAGGCTCTGGTGCTCGAGGTGTACTGGGAGGAGGTGGAGGAGCTGGTGGCCGCCGTGCCCGTCCTCCTCGGCGCCCTGTGCCCGCCGGTCGCGCTGCGGGCGTGGCTGAAGCGGCTCCTGGACGTCGGCGGCCGCACCCCGGAGTTCGCGTGCGCCATGAGCACGGCGGGCGACGTACTGACCGAGCAGTGCCGGCAGGCGTACCAGCCGCTGCTGGACGCGCTCACGGCCCTCGTGGCGGCCAACCAGGCGGCCGGGACCATCGTGCCCGGCACGACGGCCGAGGACGTGCTCCTGCTCCTCGGCCCGCTGTGGCGGGTCGGAGCGGACGACGAGGAGTGCGCCCGGTCGGCACGGCTCCTCGACGTGCTCCTGCGCGGGCTGTGCCCGTCGGGCGACCCGCGGGAAGCACCGCCCGGTCAGTAGCAGTCCTCACCGGGAAACAGGGTGAGCAGCCGTACGGTCTCCACGTACAGCCAGGACAGGGTCAGCGTGAGCCCGAACGCGGCCGGCCAGGACTGGCTCCTGGGCGCGCCGTGGGTGATGGCCTCCTCGACCTTCCTGAAGTGCAGGGACAGGAAGGACGCGGCGAGCACGACACCTACCAGGCCCGTGCAGACCCCCAGCCCGAAGGGACGCAGGCCCAGGACGTCCCAGCCGGTGACGGGGAACAATGTCCAGTCCGCCAACGCGAGGAGACACGCGCCGAGGAGCGCGGCGCCGGTGAAGCCGCGGAAACGGCGGTGCACCCGCATCCAGTGCAGTTTGTGGGCGAGGAGGACTCCGGCGGAGGTCGCCATCGTGGCCAGCACGGGCTGGACCAGGACACCGGGTGAGATGTGGCCGGAGACCGTTGCCGAAAGCACGGCGAGGAACACGCCCTGGAACCCGGCGAACGCCAGCGTCCGCGCCGGGGACGGCGCCTGACTACGGCACTGGACCACCACCAGCGCGGCGGCGGCGAGTCCGGCCCCGGCGGCGATGCCGTAGGCGACGGGCGCGCCGAAGGGGGCGTACGGCAGCAGCGTCCAGGACGGGACTGCCGCGAGGGCCGTCACCGTGAGCCCCGCCAGTGTCCTGGCGAGGACCTCGTCCATCGTCATCAGGTCGCCGACGGAGAAGGGAAGAGGCGCGGAGCCGTCCGCATACGGCGGGTCCCTGTCGAGGTCCTGTTCCTGGGCCGTTCCGAGCCTGCTCTGCGCGAGGGCGATCCCGGCCCATGGATCCCGGACCGCCGTCTTCTGTCCGCCGCGTCGCCCGAACTGCGGCCGGGCGAGTATCGGGTTGCTGCTCTTCAGGGAACGCTGCTGCTCGACTGGTGTCACGCCAGGTCCTCTTCCTCGTCTCGGACGTACCGGCACCGGTTCCGCGGGGCGGCGGGTCCGGTGCCGAGGGGCTCGCCGGAGGTGTCGGCTGTCGTCAGCCTGCGCTTGCGGACATACCGCGCGCATCAGTCACTTGACGTTCGGTCCGATACGCCCGCCCCGGAAACGGGACGCACGGTCAGGGCGGTTCGGCTCAGCCCTGCAGCGCGTAGAAGTGCATCGGCGAGTTCGGCTCGAAACCGATGCGCGGATACACGGGGGCCCCGGCGACGGTCGCGTGCAGGGTCGCCCGGGTCAGACCGGTGGCGCGGGCGCCCTCGTACAGCGCCTTGCGGGTGACCGCCTCGCCGTAACCGCGGCGCTGCTGCCCGGGGTCGGTGGCGACGAGCACGACGAAGAGCCTGCCCTGGGCCTCGACGGTGGCCGCACAGGCGACCGGTGTGCCGTCCCGCAGGGCCAGGTAGGCGTGCACGTCCCGCTTCCACAGGCGGGAACCCGCCAGTCCGTCGCGGCCGTCGTCGAGGGGGAAGCCGTAGGCGCGCGAGTTGAGGTCCGCGTACGCCAGGAGGTGCTCGTCGGAGGTGACCCGTTCGAACGTCAGCTCCGGGTGGTGGGGTTCGGGGATCGGCAGCAGGTCGCCGGCCATGCCGGTGCCGGGGAAGGCGTGGGCGAGACCCGCGCGTTCCGCGGCCTCTTCCAGTGCCTCGCGTGCGTCATCGGCGAGCAGGTCCTCGAACAGCCACAGGAAGCCCGGCTGCCGCTTGGACGCCATGATGTCCGCCGCCTGTCGCAGCCGCTTCTCCAGGAGCGTCGCGTCGGCCCCGGTCTCGGTCAGGGTGACCGCGTTCCAGAAGGCGAAGCGGCAGTCGGCCCAGCGAACAGCGACCCCCGGCAGATCGCGGACGTCCGCCTGCTCGGTCCGGTCGAGCACCATGGCACGCCAGACCGTGCAGAGCTGTGCCACGGATTCGGTCGCGGCGGTCAGGTTCGTCACGGCAGTCCCTCGCTTCGTCGTGTGCTGCGGAATGTGTGGTGCCTGGTGCGACGATCTTCGCCGTCCCGGGTGCGGTGACACCGCCGTTCACGTCGGAGAGCGTCCGGTTCCGGACAGCGCCCACCCCGGGGGCGGCCGCCGGAAGGTGTGCCCGTCGACCCTTCGCGACCGGCACGGCTCCCGGACGGCCGCCGGTTCACGTCCGTCAGGCGGGCCTGATGTTGTGGTTGAAGCGGAAGACGTTGGTGGGGTCGTACCGCTTCTTCACCGCGGCGAGCCGGTCGTAACGCTGCGCACCGAACACCGCGCGCACGCCCTCGGCATCGGTCGCCTCGTCCGGCGAGAGGAAGTTGACCATTCCCCGCTGCGCCGCCCAGGGCGCCAGACCGTCCATGACCCGGGCCAGGTCGGCCCGCAGCGTCTCCGCCTGGTCCGGAGCGCCCGCCGCGAACGCGAAGACGACATACGGGAGGCCGCGGCTGGCCACCGCGTTGGGGAACTCCGGCTCGCGGTCGAAGGCACCGCCGAGCGCCCGTATCTCGACGTTGGCCAGGGTGCATCCCGACTCCGCGCCGGTCAGCTCCACAAGCGTCTGAACGGTCTTCTCGGAGAACTCCTCCAGGCAGAGGCTGCGGTCGTAGTACGGCATCGGTTCCACCGGGTCCAGGTGGATCTCCCCGATCGAGGTGAAGGGTTTCTCCCCGACCAGGTCGATCAGCACCGGCGCGGACTCCCGCAGCGGGGCGATCAGTTCGGCCCCTTCGGCCGCGGAGCCGAGGTGCCCGACGCGCAGGTGGATCACGAAGGCACCGCGCAGCGGCTCGGGCAGCACCGGCAGGTCGGGCAGGCGCTGGATGCCCAGGGACGAGGTGGTCTCCTCCCCCACCGTCGGCAGCCAGGCCCGCCAGGCCTCCAGCACCCGGGGCAGGTGCTCGCCCGCGAAGAAGAGGCCGCCGCCGTAGAAGCGGGTGACCGGGAACACCTCGAACTCGATCTCGGTCACCACCCCGAAGTTGCCCTTGCCGCCCAGCAGGGCCCAGTACAGGTCGGGTTCGCTCCGCGGTGTCACGTGGCGCAGTTCACCGTCGGCCGTGACCACGTCCAGCCGGCGCACGTGGTCGGCGGCGTAACCGAGGCTGCGGCCCAGCAGCGGGCTCTGGCCGCCGCCCAGCGTGTAGCCGACGACACCGACCTCCGGCGCCGAGCCCACGACCGGGGCCAGGCCGGCCTCCGCGGCGCGCGGCAGCACCTCGCTCCAGCGCACACCTGCCTCGACACGGACCGTGCGTTCCCGCGCGTCGACGGAGATCCCCTTCATCCGCCGCGTGGTGATGAGCAGCCCGTCCCGGGCCGGGGCGACGATCTGGTGGGCCGCCGACTTCACCGCGACGGGCAGGCCGTGCCGCACGGCGAAGCGCACCGCCTCCTGGACGTCGAGCCCACTGCTCGCGCCGACCACCAGGGCCGGGCTGAGACCGCAGGTCAGGTTGAACGTGGCGCACTCCGCCGCGTACCCCTCCGAGTCCGGTTCCAGAACCGGGCCGCGTACGGACCGCCGCAGAGCCGCCACGTCCTCCGGGCCCCAACCCGCATCTGCTGTACGACACATGTCCGCGCTCATCCTGATCACAACCTCACTCACACCCGAAAGGGCGTCACAACCTGACGTCACTGAGACGGGCCGAACACCCTGCGGCGTTCACACCAACATGATCGAAGTGGTCAGCACACGTGTGAGCAGCCGTGCTCAGCGGCGGTGACGAGGCGGACGGCAGCCGCCGATGGCGATGACCTGGGACCGTGAACCAACGGTATGGTGGATCGCGGACCATCGATTCACCAGGAGACCGCCGCCATGCCCCTCGCCCCCCGACCGCGCTGACGTGGGCGCGATATGGACGTCCTTTACACTCCAGTGATTGCATGGGCCGCACGGAGCCAGGTGCGGGCGCAGCCGGGTCGGCGGACCCCACCGGGCCTCCAGACGTCAGCCGTTGGAGGCAGCTCGATGAACGACCAGGACCCGCCCGCCCGCCTGGCCGCGACACGGCTGGTCGGACGCGACCGGGACCTCGACTTCATCCACTCCTTCCTCAACAACTCCGAGGTGCACGGGGCGGCCCTGCTGCTGTCGGGCGAGGCGGGAGTGGGCAAGACCGCCGTGCTCGACGCGGTGGCGCAGGGCGCGGCGCACAACGGCGTCCGGGTGCTGCGCGCGGGCGGGGTGCAGTTCGAGGCGGACATCAGCTACGCCGGGCTCAACCAGCTCCTGGTGCCCCTCTTCGACGAGTTCGACGTCCTGGACCCCGTGCACCGCGACGCCCTGCGGGTCGCGATCGGCATCGGCGGCGGACCGGCGCCCGACCGGCTCCTGACCTCCACCGCGGTCCTGCTGCTGCTGAGGCTGATATCGGCCCGTACGCCGCTGCTGCTCGTCGTCGACGACCTGCCGTGGCTGGACCGGGCGACCAACGCCGTGCTCGGCTTCGTGGCCCGGCGGCTCGTCGGCAGCCGGATCGGTTTCCTCGCCGCCTCCCGCACGGGCTCCGAGAGCTTCTTCGAGTCCAGCGGCCTGACCGAGCGGCGGCTGGAGCCGCTGGACGACGCCTCGTCGGCCGAGCTGCTCGCCCGCACGCACCCCGACGTCTCCCCCGCCGTACGGCGCCGCATCTCGGCCGAGGCGCGCGGCAACCCGCTGGCGCTGGTGGAGCTGCCGATGGCGCTCTCCGCCGAGCAGCGCACCACGCTGGCGGCGGTGCCGGGGGTGCTGCCCCTCAGCGAACGGCTCCAGGCCATGTTCGCCTCGCGCGTGGCCGGGCTGCCCGACCCCACCCGGCTGATGCTGCTGCTCGCGGCCCTCGACGGGACCGGCGACCTGGCCGCCGTCGAGGCCGCGGCCGCCGACCGGGCCGGTGTCGACGACCTCTCCCCCGCTGAGCAGAACCGGCTGGTGACGGTCTCCACCGACAACCGGCGGCTGTCCTTCCGGCACCCGCTGATCGGTTCCGCGGTGGTGGAGCTGGCGACCGCCGCCGACCGCAGACGGGCCCACCGGGCGCTCGCCGACGTGCTCGGCGACCAGTTGGAGCGGCGCGCCTGGCATCTGGGCGAGGCTGCCGTGGGACCGGACGAGACGGTCGCGGCACTGTTGGAGGAGTCCGCGCGCCGCCGGCTGCGGCGCGGGGACGCGCTCGGCGCGGTGGCGGCGCTGACCCGCGCCGCGGGACTCAGCCCCGCGGCCTCCGACGAGAGCCGCAGGCTGGCGGAGGCGGCCTACGTCGGCGTGGACTCCAGCGGCGACCTCGACGACGCCTCGCGGCTGCTGGCCGGGGCGCAGGCCCATCCCACCGGACAGCAGTCCCTGCACGCGGCGGCCGCGGCGGCGTTCCTGCTGATCAACCGGGACGGCGACATGGACACCGCCTACCAGCTCCTGGTCGGCGCGATCGAGTCCGGCGAGCACGGTTACGACGCCTCGGACGAAGGCCTCGTCGAGGCCCTGCACGTCCTGGTGCTGCTGTGCTGGTACGGCGGTGACCCGAAGCTGTGGCAGCCGCTCCTGACGTACGTGGAACGACTGACTCCCGAGCCGCCCGAACTGCTCTGGGTGATCATCCAGACCTTCGGCGACCCGGCGCGCACCGGGGCCGCGGCGCTGACCCGCCTGTCGAAGCTCATCGCCACCGTGGGCGACGACCCCACCCGGGTGATCCGCGTCGGCACCGCTTCGGTGTTCGCGGACCGGCTCGGCGACTTCCGGTGGGCCACCCGCCGGCTGGTGGAGCAGGGGCGCGCCGGTGCCGCGCCCGTCCGCCGCCATCTGGGCGCCCTGATGCATCTGGGCCTGGACTACTTCCACCTGGGCCGGTGGGACGACGCCGCCGAGCTGGCGGCCGAGGGGCTCGCGCTGTGCGAGAACCACGACTACCGGTTCTTCGCCTGGTACTTCCAGTACATCCAGGCGGCCGTCGCCGCGGCCCAGGGCGACGCGGCGACCAGCGCCGGGCTGACCGAGGAGATCGTCCGCTGGGCGACCCCTCGCGGCACGCACGGCGCCCGGTTCTTCGCCTGCCACGCCCGGGCGCTGGCCGCCCTCGGGAGCAACGACTTCGAGACCGCGTACCAGCACGCCTCGGCGCTGAGTCCGGCCGGGACCGTGGCCCCCTACCTGCCGATCGCCATGTGGGGCGCGATGGACCTGGTGGAGGCCGCCGTACGGACCGGCCGGGACAAGGAGGCCGCGGCACACACGGCGGCGATGCGTGCCTGCTCGATGGCCGCGCTGTCGCCCCGCCTGGAGCTGTCGGTGCTGGCCTGCGAGGCGCTGACCACACCCGCGAAGGCGTCGCTCGCCTTGTTCGAGCAGGCGCTGTCCCTGCCCGATCCGGAGCACCGGCCCTTCGACGTCGCCCGGGTGCGGCTCTTCTACGGCGAGCGGCTGCGGCGACTGCGGGCCGCTTCGGAGGCCCGCGAGCAGCTCTCCCGGGCGCTCGAGGACTTCCGGCGGCTGGGCGCCAAGCCTTGGGCGGCGCGCACCGCGGCGGAACTGCGGGCCGGCGGCCACTCCGCGTCGGTGGCCGCCCGGCCCGGACCGGGAGCCCTGACCGCACAGGAACTGCAGATCGCCAGGCTCGCGGCGACCGGACTGACCAACAAGCAGATCGCCGAGCGGCTGTTGCTGTCCCATCGGACCATCGGCACGCACCTGTACCAGATCTATCCCAAGCTGGGCATCACTTCGAGGGCCGCGCTGCGGGACGCCCTCTCCGAGCTGGAGCCGAACAGCGGCGGCTGACCTCGGCCGGAGCTGTGCCGCGGCTGTGCCGTCGCCTCAGTCATTTGACGTATGCCGGGGCTGCGGCCGCCGCGCAGAGTGGACCCGGGGGCATCCCTGTCGGTGTGCCCTGTCCACGGTGGCCGCATTCGACGCCGCCTCGCACCGCGTACGAGAGGGGACCCGGAATGTCCGGTGCCTCGGACCGCCATCCGGACATCCACTGGCCGTCGGGTTTCTCGCCCGACCAGGCACACAGCTTCTGTCAGACACAGGCTGTCGTGCAGGCCCCGCCGGCCCTGGCGTTCGCCCTGCTCACGGATGTGCCGCGGTGGCCGGAGTGGGTGCCGGGCCTCACCGAGGCCAGGGCCGGGCCGCTCGCGCGGAGCTTCGAGGTGTGGTTCCACGGCCACCGGTTCGAGGTGTTCACGGGAGAGCACGTGCCGTACACACGGCTCGGCTGGGCGGGGGTCGGCGCCGGGGTGCAGCTCTACCAGGCATGGCTGCTCACCCCGGTGGCGGGTGGCACCCACGTGGTGACCGAGAACGTGGTCCGCGGTCCCGCCGCCAGGTCCCTGACGGCGTCGTCCCCACTGTGGGCGCAGCGTCTGAACGCGCTGTGGGTGACCCAGCTCAGGCGCCTTTCGGAGGCGGCTCCGCGGGAGGCTCCGCAGGAGGACGGGGTGCAGCGGAGCGACGACACGTAGCGGACGTCGACGGCAGCCCCGCCGGACAGCGGCGCGTAGCGGATGTCCGTGACAGCCCCGCAGGACAGCGGCGCGTAGCGGACATCGGGAAGGGCTCCAGCCCCGGACGTCGGGGGCGGTACCCGCCAGGACGGCGCCGTGTGGCGGACGCCCTGGGCATGCCGCCGGCCGGCACCCGGGTGGGGCGTCGGCCGGTCGAGGGCGTGGTGGGTCAGGCGGCCCGGACGGGGTCCTTGGCGGGCGCGGGCTCGGAGCGGTCGGGGACGGTTTCGCCGCTCTTGCGGGCCGGCTTCAGGAACAGGGCGAGGACGATCCCGACGGCGAGGGCGGGCGCGATCCAGAGGTAGCCGGCGGCCGTGGCGTGGGCGAAGGCGTCCAGTGCGGTGTCGCGCAGGGCACCGGGGAGCCGGCCGATGGTGTCGGGGCGGGTGGCGTCGAAGCCGCCGGCGGTCGGCAGGCCGCTCGCACGGTCGGCGAAGCCGGTGTTGAGGAGGGTGCCGAAGACGGCGACTCCGAAGGCGGCGCCGATGGAGCGGGCGAAGGTGACCACGGCGCTGGCGGCGCCGAGGTCGGCGGTGGGCACGCTGTTCTGGACGGTGGTCAGGACGACCATGGGCACCATGCCGATGCCGACACCGGTGATCAGGAAGTAGACGCTCAGTACGAGGGTGCCGGTGGCCGCTCCGATGGTGCCGAGCAGGAGCAGTCCGGCGAGGTTGGCGACCAGGCCCGCGAGCAGGATCACCCGCAGCCGCCCGGCCTGTGCGGCCCAGCGTCCGGCCAACGACTGGCTGATGACGAGCCCGGCGACCAGCGGCAGCATGTGGATGCCGGAGAGGGTGGCCGAGACTCCGTGGACGATCTGGAGGTAGGTCGGCAGGTAGACGAGCACGGAGAACATCGCGGCGTTGGCGAAGAAGGCGATCAGCGAGGAGAACACCACGGTCCGGGAGCCGAGCATGGCCGGCGGCAGGACGGGGGCGGCGGCGCGGCGCTCGACGGGCAGCAGCACGGCCGCCAGTGCGACGGTGGCGACGATCAGGCCGACGATGCCCGGCGAGCCCCAGCCCCAGCGCTCACCGAAGGAGGTGACGAGGACCAGGCCGGTGGCGATGGCGGCCAGGAGGGTGGCGCCGAGGTAGTCGATGCGGGCCTTGGCGCCTCGGGTGGCGGCCGGCAGGGCGCGGGCGGCGATGGCCAGGGCGACGATGCCGACGGGCAGGTTGATCAGGATGGCCCAGCGCCAGGAGAGCTGGTCGGTGAAGACGCCGCCCAGCAGGGGGCCGACGATGCTGGCGACGCCGTAGACCGAGCCGAACATGCCCTGGTAGCGGCCGCGTTCGCTCGGGGCGACGATGTCGCCGACGAGGGCGAAGGTCAGCACGATCATGCCGCCGCCGCCCACACCCTGCAGGACGCGGGCACCGACCAGTTCGGGCAGGTTCTGTGCCAGGCCGCAGGCCACGGAGGCGATCAGGAAGACCGAGGTCGAGGCCAGGTACAGCCGCTTGCGGCCGAACATGTCGCCGAGCTTGCCCCACAGGGGTGTGACCGCGGTCGACGCGAGCAGGTAGGCGGCGCTGACCCACGCGATGTCGTCGAAGCCGTTCAGGTCCTCGGCTATCCGGGGCAACGCGGTCGAGACGATCGTCTGGTCCAGGGCGGCGAGGAGGACCGCCAGGACGAGCGCGCTCATCGCGGCGGCGACACCACCCGCCTTGGGTGAGGAGGAGTTGTCTGCCTTCGACATCGGAAGGTGCCTTTCTAGAAGACTCACGGATCTGGCACTACCAGATCTATCTGTCACTAGACTGTAGCACTTAATAGGCAGCCTTCTACTCCCGAGAGGCGCTAGATGTCTCAGGCATCACATTGCGCCACTAGAATCAGTGCGGTGAGAGCTGATGCAGCGCGCAATCTCGAAGCCGTCCTGACCACCGGCGCACGCATGCTCGCCGCCGACCCCGGCACGAGCATCGCGAGCATCGCCACCCAAGCAGGAGTCGACCGACGCACCGTCTACCGACGCTTCGCCTCCCGCGAAGACCTCCTCGCAGCCATCTACGACGCCCGCCTCACCGCCATCGAACACGCCATCCACGACGCCCGACTACGCGAAGCACCCGTCACCGTCGCCCTGCACCGCTACGTCGAGAACATCATCACCGTCAACCGCACCTGGCCCGTCGACCTCACCCGCATGCTCACCGACGAGAGCGTCCACGCCCGGCGTGACGCCGCCGTCGAGGAGGTCGACGCCTTCCTCCGGCGTGCCACCGACGAGGGCCTGCTGCGGCCGGGGCTCCCGCAGGGCTGGGCGAGCGCGCTGCTGCCGCAGCTCATGCACCTGGTCTCCCGGCAGTTGCCCGAACTGAGCGCGGGCCAGGCGGCGGACGTCGTCGTCGACACCCTCCTCAACGGCCTCGGAGCGTCCTGACACACCAAGCGGCGCCGGGCAGTCGCCCGGCGCCGTTGAGTTGCGCGGTGGGAATTCCGTCCTCGCGAGCCGGATCAGCCGCGGCGGACCCCCTCGATGAAGCGGCCGGCGAGGTCGACGCGTTCGGTGAGGGAGGCGGGCGTCTGCCCGAAGTCCACGAACAGCTCGTGCACACCTGCTTCGGCGGCGGCCCGCGCGTAGTCGACGTACTGCGCGAGGGTGCCCGCCGCGGGCATCCGGTCCGGGCCGGTGCTCGTGTCGGTCAACCGCGGGTTGACGCGGAGCGCCATGCGCAGGGCGGCGGGGTCGCGGTCGGCCTCGACCGCCTCCTTCTGGATGACCTCCCACATCCCCATCAGATGCGGGATCGGCATCGCCACGGGCAGCCAGCCGTCGAGCCGCCGGCCGATACGGCGCAGTCCGCCGGGGGTGAACGCGGCGAGCAGCACGGGCGGCCCGGGCCGCTGACGCGGTTTGAGGCCCACGACGGTCTCGGGAATGGTGAACAGCGGTCCCTGGTGGGAGAAGACGTCGTTGGCCCAGTACTCCCGCAGGACGTCCAGGGTCTCGTCGAGGCGGGCGCCGCGGCCCTTCCAGGGCACGGAGACCGCGGTGTACTCGTCGGGCATCCAGCCCAGGCCGAGGCCCACGATCAGCCGTCCCTGGCTGAGCAGGTCGAGGGTGGTCAGGCTCCGGGCCAGCATCACCGGCGGCAGCCACAGGCCGTTCAGGGTGCTCGTGCCCAGGTTCACCCGGGTGGTGTGGGACGCGGCGAAGGTCAGGGCGACCAGCGGGTCCATGTGGTTCTCGTAGGCGCGCGGCATCTCGCCGTCGGCGCTCGGGTAGGGGGCGCCCGGCACATGGGGGGCGAGGACGCGGTCGCCGGTCCACAGCGAGTCGTATCCCATGTCCTCCGCGGTACGGCAGACGCGCACGATGCCTTCCGGGCAGGCGTCGGGGCCGAAGGTGGGCAGGGCCAGGCCCAGTTTCACAGGTGTCTCCTCAGGGTGTGACCCGCTCCGGGTTCCGGCCCGTCAACGGGATGTCGAGCAGGGCTGCCAGCGCAGCCACCGTCCGTGCCGGCTCCACGGCGTGGACGGTGGCGAATCCCAGCGCGGCCGCCGGGGCCAGGTGCTGCTCGGTGTCGTCCACGAACACGCACTCTTGTGCCGTCAGGCCGAGTTCGTCCAGCACGATCCGGAAGATCTCCGGTTCGGGCTTGCGCGTGCCGTGGTCCTCCGACAGCACCACGGCGTCGTAGCGCTTCTCCAACTCGTAGCCGTCGTAGAGGTTCCAGGGCTCCGGGCCCACGGAGTTGGAGAGGATGCCGACCTTGACGCCGGCCCGGCGGGCGGCCGCGGCCGCGGCGATCACGGAGGGCTGGGGGCGCAGATCGGCGAAGACACGGCCCATCAGGTTGTCCGGCCGGACACCGAGCAGTGCGGCGGCCGCTTCGTTCCACTCGGCCTGGGTGAGGTTGCCGCGCTCGAGTTCCTCGGTGAGCCGGATGCCCTCAGGATCGAGATAGAGGCCGGTGAGCAGGGTTCCCTCGGCGAGTCCCTCGCGGCGCTCGAAGGCGAGCGCTGCGGGCAGCAGCGGGGTGGTCAGCACACCACCGAAGTCGAGGACGAGGCCCTTGCGGTGCTGGGTCATACCCACACTGTAGACATGTTTCTCGACGGTCGATCACATGTGTCGGTGGGACCCCGCCTCCTGGAGCGGCGAACATCGCGGTCCCGCTCCGCAGGAGTCGGCGAGTGCACCGCACCCGGGCTCGGGGCCGTCCCGCGCACCGCGCACGCCGGTGCAGAATGAGCGGGTGGATCCGGCGCAGACGACTTCGCAGCAGACCCGACAGGAGCCCCCGCGCAGGCGGGCCGACGCCCGTCGCAACCATGACCGGGTCTTCGCGGCGGCGCTCGGGGTGTTCGAGGAGTTCGGGCTCCAGGGCACGATCCCGCAGGTCGCCGAGCGCGCCGACGTGGGCAAGGCCACGGTGTACCGCAGCTACCCGACCAAGGAGGACCTGGTCGCGGCGGCCGTAGGGCATCGGCTGGCGGAGCTGGAGAGGATCACCGCGCCCGTCCTCGCGAGGACCGGGAGCACGCGGGCCTTCGACACGTACGTGGTGCTGCTCTTCGAGAACCTCGCCCGGGACCGGCTGCTCTCGGAGGCGCTCGCGGAGGGGCGGTCGACGGCGTACACCGGTCCTCTGCTGGACCGGCTGGCCGCTCTGATGGAGGAGGCCAGGGCCGCGGGCCGGGTCCGTGCGGACGCGGGGCCCCTCGATCTGCGCGTGGTGCTGTGCGGCATGTGCCTGCAACTGGTCAACCTCGGGGAGCGGGACCCTGCGCTGTGGCGCCGGTACGGCGAACTCACCCTCCAGGCACTGCGTCCCTGAGCCGGACGACCGGGATTGGCCGGGGCACCGCGCGTCGGCGGATACGTTTGAGACGGACTTACAAGAGCTTTTTTCGGCCATACCGGGTGACGTGAACCCGCAGCGGCATCTAGTCTTCTGCGACAGGTGTGAGTGACCGGCCGGCGACTGGGCCTGCTCTCATGCACGCAGCCGCCCGGCATGTGGCTGCCCGGGACGACGACGTACCCTCGCCTTGCGCCTGGCGTGATTCGCACGCACGGACGCGAGACCGTTCGGGCCGGGGCCGGTTCAGCGGTGAAGGGAGTGGGGGCGTGGAGTCGATCGTCGGAACCATGGTCGGTCGTGAAAGCGAGCAGGAGGCGCTGTCGGCGTTCGTGGCGGCGGCCGGGGGGCGAGCCCTCGTGCTGCGCGGTGACGCGGGCGTGGGCAAGAGCGCTCTGCTGGACCACGTCGTCGACCTCGCGGCGGCCGAGAACCACCGGGTGATCAGGGCGGCCGGTGTCGAGGCCGAGTCGGAGTTGCCGTTCGCCGGGCTGCACCAGTTCCTGTACCCGCTGCTCGGCCACCTCGACCGGCTGGACGACACGCACCGCAGGGTCTTCGACGTCGTCTTCGGCAGGTCCGAGGACACACCCCCGTCGGTCATGACGCTCGGGATCGCCGTCCTCGACCTGCTCTCCCTCGCGGCCTCGCAGCAACCCCTCCTGCTGGTGCTCGACGACGGCCAGTGGCTCGACGCCTCCAGCACCGAGGTGTGCGGCTTCGTGGGACGCCGGCTGACCGGCAGCTCCATCAAGTTCGTCGTCGGCCTGCGTTCCGGCGTGCCCTCCGGCTTCGACACGGCGGCGCTGCCGGAACTGCCGGTCACCACCCTGCCGACGGAGATCGCCGAGCAGCTCCTGGACCAGCGTCACCCCGGGCTCGATCCGCAGATCCGCCACCTGGTCCTGGACGAGGCCCGGGGCAATCCGCTGGCCCTGCTCGAACTGCCGCCCCATGTGCGCGGCGGCCGGGCGGGACGCAGCGCCGAGGAACTGTTCGGCTACACCGGCGTCCCGCTGCCCCTGCGGCTGCAGCAGGTGTACGGCGCGCGCATCGAGTCGCTCGGCGAGGCGGTGCGCGCCGAACTGCTGCGCGGCGCGCTGGACGGCGTCGGAGCGGGCACGGCCGCCGACCGCACCCGCGGCACCCGCTACCGCATGCGCAACGCCGACGAGGCCGCCGCCTGCGGGCTGCTGGACATCGACCCGCTCAGCGGTGACTTCGTCTTCCGGCATCCGCTGGTCCGCTCGACGGTCGTCCAGACGGCCACCCCCAATGAACGGCGCGCGGCCCACGCGACTCTCGCCGAGCTGCACCGGGACGACATGGAGCGGCGGGCCACCCACCTGGCGGCCTCGACGGTCGACCCGGACGAGGGGGTGGCCGCGGCGCTGGAGGCGGCCGCGGACTCCGCGACCCGGCGGGGCGGCGCGGTGACCGCCGTCGCCTGGCTGACCCGTGCCGCGGAACTCAGCGAGAGCCGCGAGGAACGGTCCAGGCGGCTGGGCAGCGCGGCGTACGTCGCCGGACACTCGGGGCGGCTGGACCACGTCCGGCAGCTCGTCCTCTCGGACACCGGGTCCGGAACCGGCGACTCCCCCTCGTCGGTGGTCGCGTCGGGCTATGTCGCGTTCTTCGAGGACGGGGACGTGCGGTCCTCGCAGCGCCAGGTCTTCGCGGCGATCGAGAGCATGCGGGACAGCGGGGTGGAGGAGCCGAACGAGGTGCTTACCCGCCTGATCGACCTGCTGCTGGCGATCGACCAGTACGCGAGCGACGAGGACGCGTGGGAGCGGTCTCACGTACTGCTGGACTCGCTGGGCGATCTGGTCCCGCCGTATTCGCGGGTCTACCAGGACGCGTGGGGCGACGTGGTGCGTCGCGGCGCCGGGTTGGCGGAGCGGGTGGACCGCGCCTTCGCCTCACCGGGCGACCTGGAGCCGTGGGACCTCACCCGGCTGGCCGTGGCCGCCTACCACGTGGACACGCTGAGCCGGTACCGACCGCACCTCCAGCGCACCGTGGACCGTGAGGTCGAGACGGGGGCACTGGCCGACGCCATGACCATGCTGCACCTGATCATGCTGGACCAGATCGCGGTCGGCGAGTGGGACGAGGCCGAGCGCACCGGGGAACGCTGCCTGCAACTGACGACGGCCCACCGGCACACCCTGTTCGTCCATCACACGCAGGCCTATCTGGGGTTGCTCGCCGCACTGCGCGGCCAGGTCGAACGCGCCCGGGAACTCCAAGCAGGCGTCGACGCCTGGGCCCGCCCCCGCGGCATCGGCTTCCTCACCCAGATCACCGACACCATCGGCACCACCGCAGCCCTCGCCGAAGGCGACCACGAAGCCGCCTACCTCCACGCCATCGGCATCACCGCCCCAGGCACCTTCCAGCCCTACGCCCACCAAGCCCCCCGCACCCTCCTCGACCTCGTCGAAGCAGCCCTCCACACCGGCCGCACCGAACAAGCCCACCAGCATGCCCAGGCCGCCCAGCAGGCCGGACTCCCCGACATCTCCCCCCGCCTGCACCTCCTCACCCACGGCGCCCTCGCCCTCACCACCCCCGACCCCACCCAAGCCGACACCCACTACCACCAAGCCCAGAACCACCCCGACGCCACCACCTTCCCCTTCGAACTCGCCCGCATCCGCCTCGCCCACGGCACCCGCCAACGCCACACCCAAGGGCGCAAGGTGGCACGTCATTCGCTGACGCTGGCGGCCGAGGCGTTCGAGCGGCTGGGTGCGGTCACCTGGGCCGAACGGGCCCACGCCGAACTGCGGGCCACCGGTGCGACCCTGCACGCCTCCTCCGCCCATCTCGCGGCGCTGACCTGGCAGGAACGCCGCATCGCCGACCTCGCCGCCGGCGGCCTCACCAACAAGGAGATCGGCGAACGCATGCACCTCTCCCCCCGCACCGTCAGCTCACACCTCTACCGCGTCTTCCCCAAACTCGGCATCACCAGCCGAGCCGCCCTACGCGACGCCCTGGGCAGGATGGCCGACGACCACAAGGTGTGACCCCGCGCTAGCCGTGGGGGGTGCGCAGACCGTACTCGTCCAGCCAGCCAAGCACGTAGTCGGCGACGAACCGCCATCCGTTGTCGATGACCAGGGAGTGCGCGCGGTCCGCGAACTGCTTGAGGTCGGTGACGGCAGTGGAGTCGCCGTACTGCTTGTACGCCGCGCGCGTCACGGAGTCGGGCACCAGCAGGTCCTCCTGCCCGGAGATCAGCAGCAGCGGGCCGCGGTCGGCGTTGCCGACGTCCACCACGGCGTGCCGTTCGCGTGCCGCGCTCGCGTGTCCGAGGTCGTCGAGGAGACGGCGGGGGGCCGGGACGACGTAGCGCTCGAAGAGACGGTCCGACTCCTCCGCCGTGGCGGTGTTCGCGAAGACCTGGTGGAACTGTCGCGGGGAGAGCGTCACGAGGGGTTCGGGATCGGACGGGTCCGGGGTCCACAGACGGGTGGGGGCGTCGGGCAGTTCGATGTCGTTGATGGGGGCGGGAGCGATGGCCACGGCGGCCCGGCCGATGTTGGCGGCGAGGAGATGCTGCGCGATGAGACCGCCGACGGAGTGGCCGACGATCACCGGAGCGGTGTCGAACGAGCGGACGATGCCGGCGTAGTGGTCGGTGAGCACGTCCAGACCGATGCCGGCGATGGTCCCGGCCGACTCGCGCAGCTCCCCGACGTCTGCCGCCTCACCCGGCCAGCCGGGCGTGAACGCGAGGAACCCCCGGCTGGCGAAGCGCTCCGCCCACGACTCCCAGGACAGCGCGTGCAGCCAGGTGCCGTGGATGAAGACGACGGGCGTGTGGTTCACAGCGGGCTCCTCCGAGCATGACGATCATTCGACTCCGGCACGCCGGCGACGGTTTCAGCATGGTTCAGAGGCTGGTCGGGGGGCGACAGTCGAATGACTTAATGAGTCTTCGAATGTGGGCGACTGGAGGGGGTGGGGAGGGCGCAGGCTTTTGGACGCCTGTTGCCTCCGCGATCTTCCCCCACCCCCCAGGGAGCCCCCTCGCTTCCCGTGGCCGTCAGGAGGGCCACGCCGTACTGCGCCTCGCGTCGCACCTGACGTGTGACGCGTGCGACTCGTGCGGCCCGTGACACGGAAGGGCCTCACGGGACACTCGCTGAGCACACCGCACCGTGACTCAGGCGAAGTGGACGGTCAAGTGACTTATGAACGACGCGGGCGGTGCGACCAGGGTGAGTGGTGTCAGCTTTCACCACGGGGAAGGATCCACCCGCAATGAGCAGCAACCAACCCGGTGTACAGTCCCGGCCCTCGTCGTACGCCTGCCCGGAGCTGGTCCTGGACATCGGGCGCGTGCTGGACATCGCCGTCCGGCAGACGATCAGGGCGGAGTTCTCTTTCGACCCGGCGGCTCCCCTCGCCGTGTCCTTGGTACTGGTCGTCGAGGGCGGCCCGCGGGTCCTGTGGCGGATCGGCCGCGACCTCATGCGGCAGGGGCTCCGTTCGGCCAGCGGCCTCGGCGACGTGCAGATGTGGCCGGCGCGGCCCGACGACGGGGGCACGGCGTGGCTCCAGTTGGCCTCCCAGGACATGGCGGCACTCTTCGAGCTGCCCGTGCCTCCGCTGGAGGCGTGGCTGGAGCACACCTACGAACTCGTACCCGCCGGACGCGAGCTGGCGGAGGTCGACTGGGACGCGGCCACCGCGGATCTGCTGGCGGGTTCCTGAGGAACGGGAGGGCGGGCGGCGGCGGCCGGAGGAGCCAGGACGGGCCCCTGTGGAAACCAGGGCGGGCGCCGAGGACCGCCCAGTGCGGCTGGAGGAGTCGGCAGCCGATCGAGCTAGCGAGCCCCCAAGGAAACCGCCCCAGGCACCGCAGCCCACCCCGCGCCGACCAGAGGGCCAACAGCCCACCAACCGGCCACCCCTACGGCAATCAGGCCACCCCGAGGGCGCGGGCCTGGCGCCACCCCATCCAACCGGCGAAGACACCCCACCCCCGCAACGGCCGCCCCCCTCAGCGGACAGGCCGTCGGCCCGCGACCAACACCGGGCCGCCCGGAACCGTGGGGACGGGCCGAGTCTCCTCCAACCCGTGCGCGGCGAGTTCCGCCCTCATGCGTGCGGTGTCGAAGGAGTTTCCGCCGCCGCGCACCGCGATCCACCGCCCGACAGCGCTGCGCAGGGCGTCGTCGGTGCCCGGGTTGGTCCCCGCCACCAGCCATGCCCCAGGTGCCAGGGCCTCGACCAACCGCGGAAGAGCCGCCCGCAGCGCCTCCTCCGACAGGAACGGCGCCGGCAGCCAGATCAACTCGTAGGCCTCGGTCTCCGAGAGGTCCGCCACGTCCTGCCGGCGCAGCGACACCCGGGCGGCCGGCTCCTGGGCCGCGGCGGTGAGTTCCGCCCGTGCCAGGTCCAGCGCCCGCTCCAGTACGTCGATGCCCTCCACCCGCGCCCGGGGAAAGCGCTCGGCCAGCGCCAGGGCCAGCGCGGCGATCCCGGTGCCGACGTCGAGGATGCGGCTGCCCGCGTCCTGGAGCCGTTCGGCGCAGCCGGTGAGCTGCGGCACGACGCGTTCGGCGAGCGCGCGGCCGGTCGCCGCGGAGGCCCGCCCCTGACTGATCAGCACCTCGTCGGCCTGGGCTCCCCAACCCACCGGCGGTGTCGCCCCGGTCCCCGTCTCCGTGGCGGCGGCGACGGCCTGCCGCAACGAACTGCTCTTCGCCTCCACCCCACTGCGGGACGTCGCCGCGTCCGTCTGTTCCAGCGCCGGGTGCACGACGAACCCATCTCCCTCCCGGCGGACGAGCCCCAGGCTCTCTAGGACCGCGGTGCGCTGCGGATCGCGCGCCAGCACATCGGTGAGGGGTTCCGACAGCGCCTGCCGTTGGGTGCTCACCACCGCGGCCAGGCCCCAGGCGGCGGCCTCCAGCACGGCCACCGGGTTCTCGCCGAGCGGCAGCGCGAGGGCGGAGGAGGGCGTGTCGGTCGAGGACGGGGCGGATGCCGGACCCGGTGTCGCCGGTACGTCGGTGGTCATACGGAGATCCAATCTGTGTGTCTTCACCAGCAATTGTGCGGAGTGCGATGGCCAGGGACGGAGTCGGGCACACCTCGCGGTGCGAGAAATGTGTCATCCGGTGAACCTGACACCGCCTCCGCTCCGTTGCCACAGAGTAGAACTCCTGCGACCAGGGTTCATGGCTGGCCTGATCGCAGGACGGGGTGGTCGTCCTCGTGCTCTTCCCCGACATGAGGGCGACCGCTCCACCCACACCCCAACGGCAGGCGAGACACCTGTCGCGGCGACATGACAGCACGGACGACCGACCGGAAGGAAGACATGTGAGCCCGATCTCGGTCCGGGAATTCGCGGTGGCCTCCGCCACGGCGGTCACCGCCGTGGGAGGCGTCGTCGGCATGACGTCGAGCAGCGCCGCAGTGGACCAGGGCACCGAGGCGACCGCGACGGACACCACGTTCCTCGCGGACCTGCCTGAGGGACGGCGGGCCCAGGTGCAGACCGTGTCCCTGACGCGGCAGGCCGACGTCCAGGCAGTCGCCGCCGACGCGAGCGCCAGGAAGGACGCCGAGGCGGCGGCCCGCCAGGCGGCCGCCAAGTCCGCCATCGAGAAGAAGGAAGCCGCCGAACAGGCGGAACGGAAGGCCGAGAAAAGCACCGAGGCAAAGGCAGCGGCCTCCGCGGACACGTCCGGCACCTCCGCGCAGAGTTCGTACACCGTCGCACAGATCCAGGCGATGGCCGCACAGATGGTGCCGGGCGGACAGTTCCAGTGCTTCAGCAACATCGTGAACCACGAGTCGAGCTGGAACTACCAGGCCGTCAACGCCTCCTCCGGTGCCTACGGCCTCTTCCAGGCGCTGCCGGGCTCCAAGATGTCCTCGGTCGGCGCGGACTGGCGGACCAACCCGGCCACCCAGATCAAGTGGGGCCTCAACTACATGAACAGCTCGTACGGCAGCCCGTGCCAAGCGTGGACGTTCTGGCAGGCCAACCACTGGTACTGAGAAACCCGGCCGGCCCAGTCCATACATCGGGTGCGGACGGTGACCGGAGGCAGGCGTCGATGCCGGCGCATACGGGTGCCGACCGGGGTACAACTGCCGCTGAACGAGCCGGTACCCGTCCAACTCACCCGGCCAGGTGCGTAAATGGCAGGTTCTGGTCAAAGGCTCGCCAAACTCCGGAAGCCCCCGCCCTCTCAGTGATCGGGTCTCCAGCGACGGCTGTATCACCGCCCGTTCGGGAGGACCTGGTGTCAGCACCAACCCACAGAAGACGATGGCTCACGATCTGCGCCATCACCGCAACCGCCGGACTCGTCGCGATACCCGCGAGCGCCGCGCCCGGCCGGCACGACAACACCCCCTTCGGAGCCCGCACCCTCGCTCAACTCGCCGGCGAGCGAGCGCAGTCGGTGGACACCATGAGCCCCGAGGCGAAGGAGGACGACGGCGACGACGGCAACGAGGCGGACGAGATAGCCGAGGGCGCCGACCAGTACGCCGAGGCCCGCACCTCACCCGGCATCGTCGCCCCGGGCGCCTACGGCGCCGCGTGGAGCAGTCTCACCAAGCTGCCCCGCACCGGGGGCAGTTGGCACAACATCACCGATCTGCCGTACAACTCCGACGACCCCCGCTACCGCGACATCGACTCCAACTCCAGTGGCGGCTCGGGCAATGTCACCGGCCGGATGGCGGCGATGGCCGCCGACGACGACGGGTACGTGTACGCGGGCAGCGCGGGCGGCGGGGTGTGGCGGTCCCGCAGCGGCGGTGGGCACTGGCAGCCCGTCAGCGACCGACTGCCCTCCCAGTCCACCGGAGCCCTCGCGCTCGACGGCGGCGGACGGCTGTGGCTGGGCACCGGCGAGGCGACCACCAACGCGGACGCCTACCTCGGCAGCGGCGTCTACGTCCTGTCCGACCCGCACCACGGCACGTTCTCCACGCGCGGCCGGGTCGGCGGCGACGAACTGGAGTCCACCACCATCCACGAGCTGCGCTTCGGCGGCGGCAAGGTGTGGGCGGCGACCAGCGCGGGCGTGTGGAGCCACTCCACGAAGAAGCTCAGCAGCGCCTGGAAGCTGGAGTTCGCGCCCAACCCGGACTATCTGCCCGGCGGGTCGAAGGCCAAGGACCCCGACGCTCCGTACAAGAACATCACCAGCGACATCGCGATCGACCCCAAGAACCCCGCCAAGGTCGTGCTCGCGGTCGGCTGGCGCAGCGGTGACGACTACAACGGCTTCTACACCCGGACGAACGGCACCTGGACCAGGATCAGCAGTGGCTTCGGCGACCTGCCGACCGACCCGGACGACGTCGGCAGCGTCACCTTCGCCCGCTCCGCCGACGGCTCCCGCTACTACGCCGTCGACCAGTCGCCGGAGCAACTGAACACCAACCCGGACAGCGGCCTGGAGGGCATCTACGTCTCCAAGTCGGGCTCGCCAGGCGGCCCTTGGACGAGGATCGCCGACTACCAGGGCCTGGCCGCCTCCGGTTCGGCACTGACCTCCCCTGACTACATGCCCGGCGTGCAGGCCTGGTACAACCAGTTCCTCACCGTCGACCCGGCCGACCCGGAGCACGTGTACGCGGGTCTGGAGGAGGTCTACGAGACCAGGGACGGCGGCGGCAGTTGGTCGACCGTCGGCCCGTACTGGAACTTCAACTTCCCCTGCTGGAGCATCGACCCGGCCAAGCAGACCGGCGACTGCAACCCGACCACCCACTCGGACCAGCACGGCGTCGCGATCGGCCGCTACCACGGCAAGAGCTTCGTGTACGTCGGCAACGACGGAGGCGCCTACAAGCGCCCCGTCAACGGCGCCCAGGACACCTCCGGGCACGCCACCGACTGGACCTCCCTCAACGACGGCACCATCGACACCCTCCAGTACTACTCGGTCGGCGTCGGCAAGGATGTGACCCACGGCGGCGTCTCCGTCACCGGCGGCCTCCAGGACAACGGCCAGTCGATCCTGCGCAGCAACGACAGGGTGATGGGCTCCAACTTCGGTGGTGACGGCGGTGACACGCTCACCGACCCCGCCAACGGGTGCGACATCGCGGAGGAGTACGTCTACCTCGCCATCCAGGTCACCCAGAACTGTGCCGTGAACGACGGCAGTTGGATCGACGACCCGAGCAAGGCCACGTCGTACGACGTCGCCCCGGCCGACAACGCCACCGGCGAGGCGCGCTTCATCGCCCCGCTCGCGGCCGACGCGAGGAACAGCTCGACCTGGATCGCCGGCGGCCGTCACGTCTGGGTGCAGACCCACGGTTGGGCCATCCGCAGCGGCGACGAGTGGAAGAGCGTGTACGACCTCGGCTCGGGGCGTACCGCGACCGCCGTCGCGGCCTCGGGCGGCAAGGTGTACGCGGCCTGGTGCGGCCCCTGCAACAACCAGGGCTTCGCCCGCGGCATCTCCGTCGGGAACGCCGACGGCACCGGCTGGCACGACATCGCCCTGCCGGTCGACGGGACGGTGCCCAACCGCTACCTCAGCGGCTTCGCCCTCGACCCGAAGAACGCCGACCACGTCTATCTGACGGTCAACGGGTTCTCACGGCAGTGGACCGAGGGTCCGGGTGCCGGCGTCGGCCACGTCTTCGAGTCCAGGAACGGCGGCACCACCTGGAAGGACATCTCGAAGAACTTCCCCGACGTGCCGGCGGACTCCGCGGTCGTCACCCCGAGCGGCGGCCTCGCCGTGGGCACCGACCTCGGCGTCGTCCACCGCGCGCCCGGGCGTTCGACCTGGCAGCGCGTCGGCTCGCTCCCGGCCGTCGCCGTGCTCCAGCTCAAGCTGAGCCCTGACGGTCGCACGCTGTACGCGGCCACGCACGGCCGCGGCATCTACACGATCAAGGTGCGGGACGGCGACTGAGGCACGAGCCGCGTCACAGTGCAGGGGTGGCCCCGGTCTCCGGGGTCACCCCGCCGTCGTGTGCGGCACCACGTCGACCCGGAGCGTGAAGGCCACGCCGCCCGTGCCCGCCAGGTCCGGCTCCTTCGCCAGGACGCTGATCGCGGCGGTGCCGCCCCGGGTGCCCGGGCAGCGCAGCGAGGCCCTCGCCGTACCGTCCGCGTCCAGCCGCCAGCCGGACGGCAGCACGAAGACCGGGGCGGAGCTGCGCACGGCGGTCCACCGCCTGCCGTCCGTGCGCGGGCGCAGGACGAGCGACAGCACGGTGCCGGGCCGGACACAGATCTGCCGCCGGACGGCGTCACCCGGCGACACGACGACCTCCGCCCGCCCCGCGACACAACTCCTCGACGAGGGCGCGGAGTCCGTACCGGTCGGGCTCGGTCCGCTCGGTTCCCGTGTCGGTGCCACAGACGGGCTGGCGGACGCGGACGTACCGGACGACGGCGTGGCCGAGCCGCCTCCGGCCGACCCCCCGGACGAGCCCCCGCACGCCACCAGGACGACCACCCCCGCGATCACGCACCCACCGGCCCACCACCGCATCCGTGCACCTCCCGGCCCGGCCCTCGACGGACACCAGCATGCCCGGAGCGAGCTGTGCCGCGCACCCGCCGCCGATCCCGGCCATGCTGGGAGACGACCGAGCGCCGACGGCGGAAGGGGTGGAAGGCGGTGACACGATGACCATCGACGTGACGGTCCGACGCCTGATCCGGTTGCCGCCCGAGCGGGTGGCCGCGTACGCCATGGACTGGCGCCACGACGCCGAGTGGACGCAGGGCATCCGGACGGCGGAGCTGACCCGGCAGGCCGACGGCGGCGGCTTCGGGACGGGCGCCGAGGTCACCCGTACCGCACGCTTCCTCGGCCGCCGCATCGACTACGTCCTGCGGGTGGCCGCGTACGAGCCTCCGGGGCTCCTGGACATGGTCTCCGTGGCCGCGCCCATGCCGATGCGCGTGACCTACTCCTTCGCGGCGCATCCGCGTGGCACACTCGCGGCCATCCGGGTACGCGGAGGCCCCGGCGGTCTGCTCCGCCTGGCGGCGCCCCTGCTCGCCCGCCAGGTCCGTTCCTCCCTCACCAAGGACCTGCGCGCCCTCGAGCGCAGGCTCTCCGAGCGGCAAGGAGACATCTGATGGCGTACGACGAAGGGCTCGCCGAGCGCGTCCGGCACTGTCTCGGCGGGCGTCCCGGCGTCGCCGAGCGGCGCATGTTCGGCAGCATCACCTTCCTGTACCAGGGCAACCTGGCCGTCGGTGTGACCGGTGACGACCTCATGGTCCGTATCGGCGCCGACGCCACCGACGCGGCCCTCGCCAAGCCCGGCACCCGGCCCTGTGACATGACGGGCCGGCCGATGCGCGGCTGGGTCCTGGTCGCCGGGTCCGCCGTGGCGGAGGAAGAGACGCTGCGGGACTGGGTCGACGAGGGACGCGCGTTCGCGGCGAGCCTGCCGCCCAAGTGACGCGCGCTCCCGGGACGTCAGTTCCGGCGCGTGGCCTCCAGTACGGCCTTGAGCTGCCGCAGCAGCTCCGGGCCGGAGATCCGCAGGACGACCGTGTCGGCGCCGGCCGTCGCCAGTTCGCGGATGCGCTCGGCGGCCTGCGCTGCCGGGCCCGAGACGGTGAACACCTCGTGCGGCGGGCGGCCGAGCCAGGCGGCGTGGCCCTCGACGCTCGGGTGCAGGGTCCGGGCCACCTCGTCGGCGTCGTCACCGACACAGGCGAAGGCGAAGACCGTCAGGGTGTGGTCGGGGTCGGCGCCGCCCTTGCCGGTCAGAGCGCGGGCGTGCGCCAGATCCTGCGGACCATGCCCCTCCGCGATCACGGTGCCGTCCGCGACCCGTCCGGACAGCTCCAGTGAGCGAGGGCGCACCACGCCCGCGACCACCGGCGGCACCTCGGCCGGGGGATGTGTCAACTCCACGCCGTCCAGGCGGACTTCACGGCCAGCAAGCTCCACGCGCTCTCCGCGCAGCAGCGCGCGCACCGAGGTGATCGTCTCCTCCAGCAGAGCCAGCGGAGAGCGGGCCGCGGCGCCCACCTGGGCCATCCACTCCTGCACGCCGTGCCCGATGCCGGCCACCAGCCGACCGGGGAACACCCGCCCCAGCGTGGCCAGTTCCATCGCGAGGAGCGCCGGGCTGCGCAACGGGGCGGGGGCGATGCCGATGCCGACCCTGATGCGTTCCGTGGCGCCCAGGGCCACGGCCGCCGCGGAGACCCCGCCGTTCCACCCGAGGTCCTCGACGACCCACAGGTCGTCCGCACCGAGCGCCTCGGCCTCCCGCGCGAACCCGGGCAGCCCCTCGGGGGCCCAGTCGCGGTCGTACATCACACCGATCCGTACGTTCGTCATGGGCCGGAACCTATGCGGCGGTGGCGTCTCGATCAACGGGGCGTCCCGGTCGGGGGAGTCGGCCGTCGGCAGGATGCGAGGTGCCCGGGAGCGCGCGCTCCCGGGCACCCGGAGACACGGCGGAGCGCCGGACCACCGCTCCGAGCCGATGCCGTGCGGCTCAGCCCCCGCTCTTGCGCCGGAACGACCGCTGGCTCGACGCCGGGCCGTGCGCCCCGCGGATCTTCGACCCGTGGGTGTTGGCGGCGAGGTCGGCGGCCTCCGCCTGCGCGCCGCGCTTGCGCGCGAGAGCCTCACGGAACTTTCGTTTGAGGTCGTAGTTGCCGTCGCTGTCGGGCGCGAGAGCCGACGTCTCGGGGTCGGCCGGTTCCGAACCTTCCGGGGATGCAGCTTCTGCGGTCATCGTGACCTCCTGGGTTCGGGCAGTGGGAAGCACAGCTTGTCATGCCGTGAGGACGATCTTCCCCTGGATATGCCCGCGGGCTGCCCGTTCGTGTGCCGCCTGGGCGTCTTTGAGCGCAAACGTGCTGTCGATCGCGACGCGGACCGACCCCGCGTCGACCAGGCGCCCCAGTTCGGCGAGCTGCGCGCCGTTCGAGCGGACCTGGGTGGCCGTGACGGTGACACCGAGCCTGGCGTTCTCCTCCTCGTCGAACTCGCCGAAGTACACGGGGTAGAGGGCCCCGCCACGCTTCAGGGTCCGCAGGAAGCGCCTGCTGCCGGGGCCCCCGACCGTGTCGAGCACCAGGTCGATGTCGCGGGCGGCCTCTTCCGGCCGGTCCTTGGTGTAGTCGATGAACTCGTCGGCCCCGAGATCGCGCAGGAACGTCTCGTGGGCGCCGGAGGCCACGGCGATGACGCGGGCGCCCTTCCACTTGGCCAGTTGGAGTGCAAGATGACCGACACCGCCGGCGGCTCCGTTGACGAGCACGGTGCTCCCGCTGTCGAGCGCCATCGGCCGGTGCCGGGCCGCCTGGAACGGCGAGGGGTGGTCGTGCCCGAGCTCGATCAGGTACTGCCATGCCGTCAGTCCCGACATGGGCAGGCCCGCGGCGTGCACGTGGTCGAGGGAAGCCGGCTTGGGCGCGAGGTCGGACGCCGGGGCGGTGACACACTCGGCGTACGCGCTGCCCTGGAGGGAGGTGGGAAACCGCAGCAGCCCGACGACCTCGTCTCCGACGGCGACGCCCTCGACGTCCGTGGCGACGGCTGCCACGACACCCGAGACGTCGGTCCCCGGGATCAGCGGGAGGTGGAACGGGGGCTTGAGTTCGGGAGGTACGTCTGGCATTCCTTCGCGGGCGTACCAGTCGGGGGGATTGAGGCCCACGGCGTGCACGCGCACGAGCACCTCCCCCGGGCCCGGTGCGGGGACCGGCACCTCTTCGTAGCGGAGCACCTCGGGACCGCCGAACTCATGCAGACGGATCGCCCTCATCGTGTCTGTCGACATCGTTTCTCTCCTGCCCGCACTGCGGGATAGGCTCATCCGGATCAGTGATCCAGGTATCCGGTTCACTGATCCGAATATATGGATCACTGATCCGGAACGTCAAGAGGGGCAGATGCGAGCCGACGCCAGGAAGAACCACGATCACCTGCTCACCGTTGCGGGCGCCGTCATCACCGAGCAGGGTGTCGACGCGTCGCTGCGCGACATCGCGCGCCGGGCCGGGGTGGGACTCGCCACGCTGATCCGCCATTTCCCCACCCGCGAGGCACTCCTCGAAGCCCTGCTGCGCACGAGCTTCGACGATCTGGCGGCGCGGGCGACCGTGCTCGAGACGTCGACGCGCCCGGACGACGCCCTGGCCTCGTGGCTGCGTGACTTCGTCGCCTGCGCGCACAACTACCGGGGCGTCGTGGAACTGATGGTGACGGCCATCGAGGACCCGCAGTCCGCGCTGCACGCCTCGTGCGTCGCCATGCGCGCCGCCGGCACCCGGCTCCTGACCCGCGCCCAGGCGCAGGGCCTGGCACGCACCGACATCGACGGCACCGACCTGTTCGCGCTGGCCGGATCGCTCGCCTGGCTCAGCGATCAGCCCTCGCTCGCCGCACGCTCCGACCACCTCTTCGACGTGGTGGCGAGCGCCATCCTGAGGAGCCCGGCGCGTCACGACGACACGGCGACCACGTCACCGGCCCGCTAGCCGGGAGACCGGGCATGCCCGGAGCCGCCGATACCTTGGCCGCCATGATGCAACTCGGTTCCGTTCCCTGGCCACTTGACCCGATCAGGACCGAGCGGCTCGTGCTCCGCCGGTCGCAGTCCCGGGACCGTCCGGCATTCGTCGAGCTCTTCTCCTCACCGGAGGCGCACACCTACCTCGGTGGCCCCCGGCCCCGGGACGAACTCGAACGCGCGGTGCCCGAGACACCGGGACGGCGTCCCGGCCTCTTCGTGGTCGAGCTCGACGGAGCGATGATCGGCACCGTCGAGGTCAGTCGGCCCGAGGCGGAACGTCACGGTCAGGTCCGGCCGGATGCCGGGGCGGCCGAACTCGGCTACCTGTTCCTGCCGCAGGCGTGGGGGCGCGGCTACGCAGCCGAGGCGTGCACAGCGGTGCTCGACTGGTTCGCGGAGGTGTGTCCCGAGACGCCCGTGGTGCTCTGCACCCAGACCGCCAACAGCCGCTCGATGCGCCTGGCGGCAAAGCTGGGGTTCACCGAGCTGCGGCGGTTCGTGAAGTGGGGCGCCGAACAGTGGACGGGCGTCCGGGCACCGGTTGCTCCGCCCGCCGAATGAGTTCCCGGGCTCCCCTCAGCCGTCCCGGCGTACCGCCGCGTCGAGGAGGGGACCGAGTTCCCGGGCCACGGTCGTCAGCGGCCCCACGTCCTGCTGCGCCCGGGCCATGAGGATCGCTCCCTCCAAAGAGCTGACCATGAGGGTGGCCAGCGCGCCGGCCCGGGCCTCGGGCACGCCCATGTCGGCCAGCGCCCGCGCCACCGGAGCGGTCCAGGTCGCGAACGCCTCCGCGACGGCCGCCCGCGTGGACGCGGTCGACTCCGCCCAGTCCACGGTGGCGGCGGCGACGGGGCAGCCACCGGCGAACCCGGAGCTCTGGTACTCGTCGGTCCACTGGCGCACCATCGCGGCGAACAGCCCGCTCGGCGTCGGCTCGGGCAGGGCGGCGAGGAAACGGGCGACCCGGTTGCCCGCGTACCGGCCCGCCCACCGCACCGCCTCGTTGACCAGTTGCTCCTTGCCGCCGGGGAAGTAGTGCTGGAGCGAACCGCGCGGCGCCTCGGCGTGGGCGGCGACCTCGCGCATGCCGGTGGCGGCGACCCCCTCGCGCCGGATGAGCTGGGCCGCGCTGAAGACCATCCGCTCCCGAGCCCCCCTCTCGGACCCCGCCATCGCCGACCTCCCAGTCCGGTGTCATTCCGGGGTCACTCTATGACCGCCGTCATAGAAACGCTTACTATGACCACTGTCATAGTGTGCGGCAGCGGCTCGGCCTCGGCGCGAGCCGGAAAAGGCGGTGCCTCGTGTTCGTGGGATTCATCGGCCTCGGAACCATGGGCCGGCCCATGGCCCTCAACCTCGTCCGGGCCGGGACGCCTCTCCTCGTGTGGAACCGCACCCCCGGCCGCAGCGAGGCGCTGCGCGCCGCGGGTGCGGAGGTCGCCGCCGGCCCCGCCGAGGTCTTCGACCGGGCCGGGACCGTGTTCCTCATGCTGGCCGACGAGGCCGCCGTGGACACCGTGCTCCAGCGCGGCACCCCGGAGTTCGCCGGCCTCGTGGCGGGGCGGACCGTCGTCCACATGGGCACGACCTCGGCCGAGTACTCGGCCGGCCTCCAGGATGCCGTCCGGGCGGCGGGCGGAAGGTACGTCGAGGCTCCCGTCTCCGGTTCCCGCATCCCCGCCGAGCAGGGTGAACTGGTGGGCATGACGGCGGGTGACGACGACGCCGTCGCCGCCGTACGTCCCCTGCTGGCCGCCATGTGCCGGGAGACGTTCGACTGCGGTGCGGTCCCCGGCGCGCTGCTGATGAAGTTCTCGGTGAACCTGTTCCTGATCACCCTCGTCACCGGGCTGACCGAGGCGTTCCACTTCGCCGACCGGCACGGGATCGACCAGCGGCTGCTGCGGGACGTCCTGGACGCGGGCCCGATGGCCAGTGCCGTCTCGCGGGTGAAGGGGCCCAAGCTGCTGGCCCGCGACTTCACCGTGCAGGCCGCCGCGGTCAACGTCCTGGAGAACAACCGTCTGATCGCCGAGGCCGCCCGCAAGGCCGGCCTCGCCTCCCCGCTCCTCGACGCCTGCCACGTTCTGTACACCGAGGCCGTAGACCAGGGCCACGGCGACGAGGACATGGTGGCCGTCCTGCACGCCCTGGAAACCCGAACCGACGGCCCACCCGCCCCGTCAGGCGAACGAACCCCCTGACAGCCGTACGACCCCGTGGAGCCCCGGCGCGCCCCCACGGAGCCCGAAGCCGCGCCCGCCCGTCCCTCCGGTGTCCCCTGCAGAACCCATGGACGAGCGGGCCCAACTCTGGACCGACAGTTGGAATCAGCCCCGGGAGCCCGTCCGCGTCGACGGCCACTCCGCCCCGCAGCTCTTCGTCCCCAACCCGCCGCCGTCAGACTCCAGGTCGACGGCGGGACTCTGCACCTCGCCCACTACGGCACGTGCGGAACCCACTACAGCCGCACTCCCCCGCCCGCGGAACGGACTCCCGGCCCCTGAGCCCCCCGCGCGGGACATCACGACCGTATTCGGGCGACTCGAAAACCCCGATGTGGGAACCGGTAGAGGAGCCCTGACACACGCAGGGGCCTGGGGCGTGCCGCCCCGGCGCCCTCACCGGAGGAGAGGCCATGATGGCGCCTGAACACGACTCCCAGCAGGCCGTCCCGAACCCGCCGGGGATGCGCCCCGACGGCGACGGCGTCACGCGCCGCCGTCCGCTGCGCAGGCGCCACGTCGAGGAGACCGTCGAGATCGCGGTGCCGGTGCGGACGGCGTACAACCAGTGGACGCAGTTCAAGACCTTCCCCCGGTTCTCGAACGTGGTGCACGACGTGGAGCAGGTCAGGCCCACCGTGACCGCCTGGACCATCGGCTACGGACCGCTCCGCCACCGCTTCGCGGTGGAGATCGTCGAGCAGGACCCCGACGCCTACCTGGCCTGGCGCGGCCTGGAGCTGCGCCCGTCCCACCAGGGCGAGGTGGAGTTCAGGCCGACGCGGTCGGGCGGCACAGCCATCACCGTACGGATGCTGCTGCAGCCACGCGGGGCCGCCAAGCGGCTCACCGGATCCTCCAAGGTCGCCCAGGTGACCTCCCGGCTGGTGCGCCGCGAGCTGCAGAACTTCAAACTGTTCATCGAGGGCCTGGGGCAGGAGGGCGGGGCCTGGCGCGGCACCATCCGCAACGGGCGAGTGCAGCACGATCACCCGGAGCCGCCGAGGAGCCGGGTGGCCCAGTGGCCCGTCGGCTGACCGGCGCGGCGGACACGCAGGACACAGCGGCGAGCCCGTCGCGGCAAGAGAAAGGCGATGCGATGCAGAACCCGCCCGGCGAGGAGCCGGAGACCACCCTCTCCGTGACACCGCCGAAGAAGTGGGCGGCCGGGGTCCCCGCCGTCGTGCACGCGCTGGAGTACTCCCTGGAGCAGACGTCCCCGCGCAGGACCGGGGTGGACCTGCTGACCATGAACCAGGTGGGCGGGATCGACTGTCCCGGCTGCGCCTGGGCCGACCCCGCCCCGGGACACCGTCATCGCAACGAGTACTGCGAGAACGGCGCCAAGCACATCAACGACGAGGCCACCAAGCGCCGGATCACCGCCGACTTCTTCCGCGAGCACAGCGTCTCCGACCTCGCCGCCCGCTCCGACATGTGGCTCAACCAGCAGGGCCGCCTCACCGAGCCGATGATCAAGCGGCCGGGCTCCGACCACTACGAGCCCACGAGCTGGAACGACGCCCTGGGCGTGATCGCCGATGAGCTCGCCTCGCTGTCCACCCCCGACGAGGCCGTCTTCTACACCTCGGGCCGGGCCAGCAACGAGGCCGCCTTCGTCCTCCAGCTCTTCGCCCGCGCCTTCGGCACCAACAACCTGCCCGACTGCAGCAACATGTGCCACGAGTCGAGCGGCTTCGCCCTGAGCGAGACCCTCGGCACCGGCAAGGGCACCGTCAGCCTCGACGACCTCCACCACGCCGACCTGATCTTCCTGGTCGGGCAGAACCCCGGCACCAACCACCCGCGCCAGCTCTCCGCCCTGGAGGAGGCCAAGCGCAACGGTGCCCGCATCGTGGCGGTCAACCCGCTGCCCGAGGCCGGGCTGCGGCGCTTCAAGAACCCGCAGAAGGCACGCGGGGTCATCGGCCGCGGCACCCAGATCGCCGACCGCTTCCTGCACATCAAGCCCGGCGGCGACCTCGCCCTCTTCCAGGCCCTCAACCGGCTGCTGCTGGAGGCCGAGGACGCCCGGCCCGGCACCGTCCTGGACCACGACTTCATCGAGGCGCACACGGCCGGCTTCGAGGAGTTCGCCGAGCACGCCCGCACCGTCGACTGGGACGACGTGCGCGCGGCGACCGGGCTGACCCGCGAGGAGATCGAGAAGGTCCACGACGAGGTCCTGCGCAGCGAACGCGTCGTCGTGTGCTGGGCGATGGGCATCACCCAGCACAAGCACGGGGTGCCCACCATCCGGGAGATCGTCAACTTCATGATGCTGCGCGGCAACCTGGGGCGGGCCGGCACCGGCGTCTGCCCGGTGCGCGGGCACAGCAACGTCCAGGGCGACCGCACCATGGGCATCTGGGAGCAGATGCCGGACTCGTTCCTCGACGCGCTCCAGGAGGAGTTCGGCTTCGACCCGCCGCGTCCGCACGGACTCGACTCGGTCAACGCGATCAGGGCGATGCGCGAGGGCCGCGTCAAGGTGTTCCTCGCCCTGGCCGGCAACTTCGTGCGCGCCGCCCCCGACAGCGAGGTCACCGAGGAGGCCATGCGGTCGTGCCGGCTGACCGCCCACATCTCCACCAAGCTGAACCGGTCGCACACCGTGTGCGGTGACACGGCGCTGATCCTGCCGACCCTCGGGCGTACCGAACGTGACGTCCAGGCCGACGGCGAGCAGTTCGTCACCGTGGAGAACTCCATGAGCGAGGTGCACACCTCCCAGGGGCGCCTCGAACCCGCCTCCCACCTGCTGCTCAGCGAAGTCGCGATCCTGTGCAGGCTCGCCCGCCGCACCCTCGGCGGCAAGCCGGACATCCCCTGGGACCGGTTCGAGGGCGACTACGGCACGATCCGCGACCGCATCTCCCGCATCGTGCCGGGCTTCCACGAATTCAACGCGCGCGTGAGCCGCCCCGGCGGCTTCCAGCTCCCCAACCCGGTCAACGAGGGCGTGTTCAACACCTCGGCCGGCAAGGCGCTGTTCACCCGCAACGAGCGGGTGGTGCCGAAGGCCCCCGAGGGACATCTGCTGTTGCAGACCCTGCGCTCGCACGACCAGTGGAACACCATCCCCTACACGCTCGACGACCGCTACCGCGGCATCCACGGCAGCCGCCACGTCGTGCTCGTCAACCCGACCGACCTGAACGGGCTCGGACTCGCCCAAGGAGACCGTGTCGACCTGGTGAGCGTCTGGGCGGACGGCACCGAGCGCCGCGCCGAGAACTTCGAGGTCGTCCCCTACCCGGCGGCACCGGGTTCCGCCGCCGCCTACTACCCCGAGACCAACGTCCTGGTGCCGCTGGACAGCGTCGCCGACATCAGCAACCAGCCCACGTCGAAGGGCATCGTCGTACGCCTGGAGCCCACGTCGGCCTGAGGACGGCGCCGAAACACAGGGAGGGGCCGGGACGACGAGTCCGGCCCCTCCTTCTCTTTCCTGCGGACGAACCGCTGTCCCCCGCGGACGAACCGTTCTCCCAGGGCCCACGATCGGCCGGATGCCGTCTGTCCACGGCCCGGTGACGGCCAATAGCCTGTGCGGCCTTCGCGTACTGGGAGGTCTCGTGAACGGGCTCCGTGCGGTCGTCGTCTGTCTTGTGATCACCTGTGCCGCGACGGTGTCGCCGGCCGCCGCCGTGCCGGCGGGCCCGGCCGCGCAACCGACCTGGTCGGCGCTGCCGGTACCGGTGGCGATCCCGCCCGTGACCGTGTCGGACCTCGCCGCGCGCGGACCGGACGAGGCGTGGGCGACCGGTTACGAGCAGGCGTCCGACGGGGCGCGGCCGCTGCTGTACCGCTGGGACGGCACGGCGTGGAGCCGGGACACCGCCTTCCCCGGCGCCGGTGAGCCGGGCTGGCTCGGCAAGGTGCAGTTCGTCGGGGCGGAGACGTGGATCCTCCACAACCGGGCGGGCGAGGGCGAGATCCTGCGCCGGTCGGCGGGAGGCTGGAGTGCCGTTCCGCTGCCGCAGACCCTGTGGACCTATCAGGACTTCACGGCGGTGCCCGGGGCCGCGTGGGTGGTCGGGGAGGACGACACCGGGCTGAAGGTGCTGCACCACGACGGCTCCCGCTGGACCGCGCAGGCCACCCCGGACGGCGTGCGGTACCTGATGGGCATCACCGCGCGCACCGCCACGGACGCCTGGGCCTGGGCGGACACCGACACCGGGACGACCGTCCTGCACTGGGACGGCGCGGTGTGGCGGGACGCGGATGTGCCGCTGCCGGCCGACAGCAACGTGCACACCCTGCTGCTCGAACCGTCCGGCCGGATCACGATCGGCGGCAGCCAGTACACCGACGGCGTCGCCCGCACCTACCTGACGATCTTCAACGGGCACGCCTGGCGCACCACCCGTCCGCCGCTGGGCGACACCTCCACCGAGGCCATGGTGCGCGGCCCGGACGGCGCACTGTGGCTGCCGCTGCGCAGCGACCGCGCGTTCCAGTCGAGGTACGCGCGGGTGGACGGCCCCCGCACCGCCTTCTCCTACGGCCCGGAGCGCACGAACGCCATCGACGTCAAGCCGCGCGCGCTGGCCAGGGCCGGGGCGACGCTGCTGTGCTTCGGCACGGTCGAGATCTACGGCTCGAAACCGAACCTGATGAGTGAGCGGCTGGGAGGCTGACCATGGCACGCAGACTGTTCGTCGCCGCCCTCGCTCTCGCCATGGCCCTGGTCGCCGTCATGAGCTCGGCCGCGGCGGGCCCCCTGTCCTGGCAGCACGTGCCGGTCCCGGCCGACGTACGACCGCAGGCCGCGCTGAACGAGGCCGTGGCGTTCGGCCCGGACCGGGCATGGGCGGTGGGCGCCGACGCCGTCGGCCGCGAGGCACCGGGCTTCCCGCTGGTGCTGCGCTGGGACGGCACCGCCTGGCACCGCCAGGGCCTGCCCGGGATCGGCTGGCAGGGTGAGCTGCTGTCCGTCGCCGCGACCTCACCGGCGGCGGTCTGGGCGGTGGGCCGCGACGCGGCGGGCGGCGCCCGGCTGCTCCGCTTCGACGGCACCGCCTGGTCCGAGAGCCGGCCCCCGTCCGGTGTGGTGCTCACCGGGGTCGTCGCGGGCGGCGGCGAGACCTGGCTGACGGGCTCACGGAACGGCACCCAGGTGCTGCTGCGCCGGGACGGACGCGCCTGGCGGGACGTGCCCGTCCCGCCGGGAGCCGTGTACGGCCTGCACATCAAGGCAGCCGACGACGTCTGGGCCGCGGGCGCCACCGACGCGGGCGCGGCCGTGTCCCACTGGGACGGGCAGGCCTGGCAGCAGACGATCGTGGACGGCTTCCCGCGGTCGGCCGTGGGCAGTGTGCTGGCGGTCTCCGCGACCGAGGTGTGGGCAGGCGGCACGGCCGGGTTCGTGGGCGGTCCCCCCGGCCGGCCGATACCTCCGCTGCTGGTCCGCTTCGACGGGCAGACCTGGAGCCATGTGACCGTGCCCACCGACTTCGGCTCGGTCACCTCGCTGGCGGCCGACGCGTCCGGCGCGCTCGCCTGGGTCGCGGTGGCCCGCTCGCAGAAGTGGGGCCCGCCGGGCAGCACTCCGCCGCTCGTTCCCGGCCCGGACTTCCTTGCCTGGAACGGACAGGCGTTCACCGAGTACGGCGAACCCCCGGTGGCCGGGGAGGGCGACTCCTGGACGCTGCGCCTGGCCCCGGTGCCGGGCACGGGGACGGTGTGGTCGGTGGGCCGCGCCGCCGGTCCCGAGGGCACCTTCGCCCCGCGGATCCTGCGCTTCGGCTGAGAAGCGCGGAGCGAAGCGGAAATCCATCCCTCTTCCCCGCGAGTCGCGGCGCATGCACGGTTTCCCTCGATCGAGAGACATACGGCACACCCGCCGAGGAACTCGGCACGACGGGGTAACCGAGTTCAGGTAAGGGCGTCGGACGCACTGTTGCCGTCCGACAATGGAAGCCAGAAGGCAGTACAGCAACCGTGTCGTACGTATGGGGAAGGACCGGGAATGCTTCGGTGGGCGGAGACCACTCCGTGTGCTGGTCACCCATGTCGAGAGGTGACAGGAACGCCGACGGGCTCGGCGGTTCAGGCGGTCCGGCTGTCGGAGCCCGCCTCGTCGTCGTGCGTCGGCGCCGCCGCGGCGGCGCAGAACGCCTCCAGCCCTTCCAGCAGCGCGACCCGCTTGCCGGCGGGCATGTCCGCCAGCACGGTCTGCAACTCCCTCTCCCTGCGGATCCGCAGGTCGACGAGGAAGTCGCGGCCGCGGCCACTGAGATGCAGCCGCACCTCGCGCCTGTTCTCCTCGCACACGACCCGCTCCACGAGTCCGGCCGCCACCAGTCGGTCGCACAGCCGACTCGTGGCCGGCGGGGTCGAGGCGAGGGACTCGGCGAGGGTGCGCAGGTTGATGCCGTCGTGGTGTTCGAGGATGTACAGCGCCCGAAGCTGCGACGCGGAGGTGGGCGCGGTCGACGCCCGGCCCCACACGACCTCCAGCAGCTCGACGGCCGTCGTGGTCACGCGTGCGACCTCATCAGGCTCGAAGCGGCGTCGGAAGGCAGTCACGATCACACTCTCGCAGGCACTGGGGTGCCTGCCAGCGTACTAGGCGCGTGCGCCGACCCCACAGGACAGGGCTGGTCGAAGCGAGCCGGTCTCGTGACCGGGGCCCGTACGTCGTTTTGCGAAGGACAGGTGTTCACCCATCATGAAGAGATTTCTGGCCGCTGAACGCGCCCTGCGCACAGCGGCCCCCCACGAGTTGCTCGACGCCGTCCGCGCCGTACTGATCGAGGAGTACGGCGCGGAGGACGTCGAGTTGTTCATGGCCGACTACAGCCTGCGGGTGCTGCAACCGGTGTCGGTGCTGCCGCACACGCTGGAGCCGGTGTCGGTGCACAGCAGTCCGGCGGGCCGGGCCTTCGGTGCGCAGAAGCCGTACTGGGAGGACGTGCGCGACGGGCGGACGCGGCTGCACCTGCCGGTCAGTGTGCGCGGCGACCGGCTCGGCGTGCTGTCGGTCACCCTGCCGGACGGCGAGGCCACCCGGCACTGGGAGTCCGAGCTGGCCGCCGTCGCCGAGGTACTGGGGCACGAGGTGGTCGTGGCGGAGCGTGACACCGACCTGTACCTCCAGGCGCGGCGCAAGGACCGGCTGACCCTGGCCGCCGAGATGCAGTGGCAACTGCTCCCCGGCCGCGCCTGCTCCCGCCCCGAGTACGAACTGGGGGCCCAACTGGAGCCGGCCTACGCGATCTTCGGTGACAACTTCGACTGGTCCGCCACCGCCGACCACCTGATGCTGTACGTCACCAACGGCATGGGCGAGGGCATAGAGGCCTCCCTGCTGACGAACCTGGCGATCAACGCGCTGCGCAACGCCCGGCGTGCCGGGCTGTCCATCGCCGACCAGGCGGCCCTGGCCGACCAGGCCGTGTACGCCCACTACCGGGGGCGGTGCTACCTGTCCGTCCTGCTGTTCGACTTCGACCTGGCCACCGGCCGGGCGAGCGTCGTGGACGCCGGCTCCCCCCAGTTGTGGCGGCTGCGCGGCGGTGCCGTGGAGCGCGTCGACTTCGACGCGCAGCTCCCGCTGGGCATGTTCGAGGAGACCGACTACCTCGCGCAGGAATTCCAGGCCGAGCCCGGGGACCGGCTCGTCTTCGTCAGCGACGGGGTCCACGCCGTGGCCTCCCCCAGGGGCGAGGCGTACGGTGAGGCGGCTCTCTCCCGGGCCATCCACGCCACCCGCCTGCTGCCCGCCGCGGAGGTGCCGCGCGCCGTCCTGCGCGAGCTGACCGGCCACCGCGGCGAGTCCATGCCGAACGACGACGCGCTGATCGTCTGTCTGGACTGGCACGGCAGACCGGAGTTCGCCTGACCGGCGGGGTCTGCCTCGCGGCGGCGGGGGCATGTTGTTCACCGCCACACGCACGCGTTAACGTTTGCCATGCGGCAATAATTGCCACATGGCCTGACCGCTCGGCGGGCCGCAAGGGCTCGCAGGCAGGGAGACGATGCAGGTGGCGGAGCACGACACGGCCCTCGAGACGGCGAAGGAGCTGGGCGCCTTCCTCGAGCGGCGTCGTGAGCAGATCGCCCAGCGCTGGGCGGACGCCGCCCTGTTCCGAACGGTCTTCACCGTCTCCCGGGACGAAGCGGTCGAGGCGTGCAAGGCCGTGGTGGACTCCCTGGCCGACGTGGCGCGCACCGGGCGGCTGGAGGACGTCGACGCCCCGGGCTTCGGCACCGTGCGGGACCAGCTCGGACGCATGGCGGCGGCCCGAGCCCGGGCCGGGTTCACCCCCGTGCAGATCGCCGGCGAGGTCGCGATACTGCGCGAGCCGGTAGCCGCCCTGCTGCTCGCCGAGTTCCAGGACGCCGACGACGAGGCGCGCGGGGTCGCCTGCGCGCAGGCGCTGGCCGTCCTGACGGCCACGCTCCGTCTGGTCGTCATGGAGACCACGGTGAGCGCGGGCGAGGAGCTCATCGCCCGGCAGCACCAGCAGTTGATGGAGGTGGCCACGCCGGTCATCAAGCTGTGGGACGGCGTCGTCGCCGTACCGCTGATCGGGACCCTGGACAGCGCCCGCAGCCAAGTCGTGATGGAGAGCCTCCTGGAGGCCATCGTGGACCAGCGGGCCGCGTACGCCATCCTCGACATCACCGGCGTCCCGACCGTGGACTCGCTCGTCGCCCAGCACCTCATGAAGACGGTCGCCGCGGCCCGGCTGATGGGTGCGGAGTGCATCGTCTCCGGGATCCGTCCCGCCATCGCGCAGACCATCGTCCACCTCGGCATCGACCTCGGGTCGATCATCACGCGGGCGGGGCTCGCCGACGCGCTGGCCTACGCTCTCACCCAGCAGGGCATCGTCGTCTCCGCACGTCCGGTGACGGCGGCGATCCCACGGTGACCGGCTTCCTCGCCGCGCACTCCGGCTCCGGTCCGGTACCGGTGCTGACGCTCGGGGACGTCCTGCTGGTCACCCTGCAGGGCGAGCTGCACGACGGGGCGGCCGAACAGCTCCAGCACGACATCTCCCAACGGATCGCGTCCAGCCCGACGCCGGTGAACGGCGTCGTGATCGACATCTCCGGGGTGGACGTCGTGGACTCCTTCCTCGGCCGCGTCCTGGCCGAGATCGCCGCGAGCGCACGCCTGATGGCCGCACGGACCGTGCTGGCCGGAATGCGTCCCGCCGTGGCCATCACCCTTGTCGAGATGGGGCTCACCCTGCCCGGCCTGGGAACGGCCCTGAACGTCGAGAAGGCCCTGTCCCTGCTGGGCGGCGCCCTCTCGGCAGCTCCGACCGCACACCCGGAAGAGGGTGCATGATGCATGCCCCCATCACCTCGACCGCGCGTCTGCCCATCGGCTCGGACGCAGACCTGGCCTGGGTCCGACAACAGGTGCGTCAGACCGCTGCCGAACTCGGCTTCAACCTCGTCCAGCAGACGAAGCTGGTGACCGCGGCCAGCGAACTGGCCCGCAACGCCCTGGTCCACGGCGGCGGCGGACACATGGAGATGATGGTGCTGTCGGAAGGCGTCCACCACGGACTGCGGCTGTCCTTCGTCGACAAGGGCCCAGGCATCCGGGACGTCGACCTCGCCATGACCGACGGTTACACCACTGGTAGCGGCCTGGGTATGGGCCTGAGCGGGGCCAAGCGCCTCGTCAAGGAGTTCGCCCTGGACACCCGCCCCGGTGCGGGCACCACCGTCACCATCACCGACTGGGTCTCCGGCGTGCCCGCGCCGCGCACAGGTGCCTCTTGAGCAGGGTGTGGGACATCCCCGTCCAGGACAGCACCCGTGTGCGGGACGTACGCGTCGCCGCCGAGGCCGCCTGCGCCCGGGCGGGGCTGGACGCGCACGCCACGGCGGTGGCCGCGCTGGTGGCCACCGAGCTGGGCACCAACCTCGTCAAGCACGCCGGCGGCGGCCGGATCGTCATCAACCTGGTCGCCCCCGCCGACACGCTCGCCGAGGACGTGCCCTGCGTGCAGATCGCCTCCCTCGATCACGGCCCGGGCATCGACAACGTCCCGGCGGCCATGCGCGACGGTCACACCACCGCCTCCTCGTCCCTCGGCGCCGGCCTGGGCACCTGCCGGCGCGTCTCCAGGGAGTTCGACCTGCACAGCAGCCCCGGCCGGGGCACCGTCGCGGTCGCCCGCATCACCCCGGCACGGACGCCCGGCGGACCCCGCCCCCGGAAGGTCCGCCCCCGCACGGGCACCCGGGCCGGGGGGATCACCACCTCCCTCGCCCACGCCGAACAGTCCGGGGACGCCTTCAGCCGGGTGCGTTCCGGCAGGCGCGTCACCCTGATGCTGGTGGACGGGCTCGGCCACGGGGACAAGGCGGCCGACGCCTCCACGGCCGCCGTGGAGGAACTGCACCGGTGCGCGGATCTGCCGCCGGCCGAGATCCTGCGGCGGCTGCACGCCGCGCTTCGGGCCACGCGGGGAGCGGCCGTCGGCGTGGCACAGCTCGACGAGGACGCCGGCCGGCTCACGTTCGCCGGGGTCGGCAACATCGGTGCCCGGCTGCGCAGCGGCGGCGCGTGGCAGCCCCTCGTCTCCCACCCCGGAATCGTCGGAGCCCACTTCCCCGCCACCGTGCCCCTGCGCGAGAATGGCTGGACCCCGGACAGTCTGCTCGTCCTGCACAGCGACGGGCTCCCCAGCCGCTGGGTGCCACCCGACGGCCCCCATCTCGGCACCCACGATCCGGCCGTGGTGGCCGCGGTCGTCCTCAGGGACGCCGGAAGCGCCGCCCGGCCCCTGCGCGACGACGCCAGTGTGGCCGTACTGGCCCCTGACCCCCGGACGGACCCGCATGACCGCACCCCATGACGTCTGGAAGATCGCGTCGGCCACCGACGCCGCCCGGGCCCGTGCCGCCGTCGACCGCATCGCCACCGACGGCGGGGCGCCGACGGTGGACCGCGTCCGCTTCCTGACGGCACTGTCGGCACGGCTGCGCCACTGCGTCGGTCAGGGCGGCGCGTGGGAACTGCGGCTCCACGTCCGGCAGTCCGCTCCCGGACAGGGCGCCCGGCTGGAGGTGTCGCTGACCCCGGCAGGCGACGGCGAGCCGGGCCCGCGGGACGAGACACCGGCGCTCGTCTGCTCCCTGGCCCACCCGCCCGCCCGTACCGGCCGCCGCGGCACCGCCCCGCTGGCGCAGGCGCTGCTGCGCGCCGACGAGAACACCGCGGCGGTGCTGCGCCTGCTCGACGAGCAGGAGAACCTGGTCCGGCTGCACCGGGAGGAGCTGCACCACACCAACCAGGGCGTCCTGGCCCTGCACGCCGACCTGGAGGCCGCGGCACGCGCGCAGCGCGAACTCCTGGAGGCGGAGCGGACCGCGCGCACCGCGGCGGAACGGGCCCGGCGCCTGCTGACCTTCCTCGGTGACGCCAGCGCGGCCATCACCTCCTCGCTCAGCCACACGGCCATCCTGCGCCGCCTCTCCGACATGCTGGTGCCGGAGTACGCGGAGCGCCTCGACGTCTGGCTCTTCGACGAGGAGGAGTACGAGGACCACGACGACGAGCGCCCGCACCGGGTCCCGGAGCACTCGGCGGCCGCCGTCGCCGCGGCCCGTACCGGCCGCCCCCAGCACGCCGCCGCCCACCCCGGCAACCTGCCCGGCGTCGACGACCTCCCGGCCTCCGCCCTGTCCCCCGAGCGCCCGCTGCTGGCCATCCCCCTCGTCGCGCAGCGCCTGCTGGGCGTCCTCACGCTCACCGCCCCTGGCGACCGCTTCGACGAGGACACCTCAATGATGCTGGTCGAGCTCGCCCGCCGCGTGGGTGTCGCCCTCGACCACGCCCACCGGTACCAGCAGTCCCGCAACACCGCCGAGGCCCTGCAGCGCGCCCAGCTCACCGACCTGCCCACCCCGCCGGGCCTGCTGCTAGCCGCGCGCTACCTCCCCGCCACCTGGGGCATGAACATCGGCGGCGACTGGTACGACGCCTTCCTCCAGCCCGACGGGAGCCTGCTGGCCGTGATAGGGGACGTCACCGGCCACGGACTGCACGCCGCGGTCGTCATGGGCCAGTTGCGCACGGCCCTGCGCGCCTACGCCGTCGAGAACGCCACCCCGGGCGAGATCCTCACCCGGCTGCACCGCATGCTCGGCCACCTGCAGCCGGACCTGTACGCCACCGCGCTGATCGCCCGCTTCCGGCCCGGCGAACCGGAGGTGGTGTGGGCCTCGGCGGGCCACCCGCCCGCCGTCGCACGCGCCGCCGACGGCACCGTACGGGTCCTCGACGCCAAACCCGGCGTCATGCTGGGCATCCCGCTGCCGTACGTGTACACCGACCAGCGGACCGATCTGCCGCCCGGTTCGTCCCTGGTGCTGTACACCGACGGCCTCGTGGAACGCCGGGGGCAGGGCATCGACCCCGGCATCGGGCGTCTCGGCCGCGCCCTGGAGGCGCTCGGCACACCGGAACTCGAACAGGACCTGGACGCCGCCGCGGACGCCCTGCTCAAGCCCCTCCTGTACGACTCCGAACGCGACGACGACGTCTGCCTGCTGCTGTGCCACACCGTGGCCCCGACGGAGCGGGAGCGGCCCCGGCAGGCGGACCGGTCCCCCTCCGACTTCGAACCGCCCGACAGCCCGCCCGCGCACGGTAGCGTGAAGGACTCAAGGCGAGAGGGTGGATTTCGTGAAAGCCTCTGAACCGCAGCCGTCCGCGGAGGCCCAGCTCCGCGCGGCCCCGCCGCACGCGCTGGTGGCCACCGCCCAGCGTCTGCTCGCCGAGCGGGTGGGCGCCCAGGACGTGCGCCTGCTGCTCGCCGACTACGGCCTGGCCGTGCTGCAACCGGTGACCCACCTGCCGCAGACCGGTCCCCCGGTCTCCGCCCACGAAGGACCCGCCGGCAGCGCCTTCCTCACCCAGCGGCCGGTGCTCGAAGTCCTCCACGACCCGGCCGGGCACCTGGCCCATCTGCCGATCACGGTGCGCGGCGACCGCCTCGGCGTCCTGTCCGTGCACCTGCCGACGGGCGCCGTCGACCCGCACACCGTGCTCCAGCTCGCCGACTTCGCCACGGCACTCGGCCACGAGGTCACCGCCGCCGGCCGCGACACCGACCTCTACCTCCAGGCCCGCCGCACCCGCCGGCTGACCCTCGCCGCCGAGATGCAGTGGCAGCTCCTGCCCGGCCGGGGCTGCGCCCGCGAGGAGTACGCCATCGGCGCGCACCTCGAACCCGCCTACTCCATCGGCGGCGACACCTTCGACTGGTCCACCGGCGCCGACCACCTCGTCCTGACCATCACCGACGGCATGGGACACGGCATCGACGCCTCCCTGCTCGCCGGCCTCACGACCGGCGCCCTGCGCAACGCCCGCCGCGCCGGCATAGGCCTCGCCGACCAGGCGTGCCTCGCCGACCAGGCCGTCTACGCCCAGTACGGCGGCAAGGCGTACGCCTCCACGCTGCTGTTGCGCTTCGAGCTGGCGACCGGCGTCGTGCAGGCCGTCGACGCGGGCTCCCCGCAACTGTTCCGGCAGCGCGACGGCCACACCGAGCGGATCGAGCTGGAGGCGCAGATGCCGCTCGGCATGTTCGAGGAGACCCTCTACTCGGAGCAGACGTTCCAGGTCGAGCCCGGCGACCGTCTCATCGCCGTCAGCACCGGTGTCCACGGCACCCGCTCCGCGACGGGCGACCTGTTCGGCGAGCGCGTCCTGCGCCAGATCCTCGGCGCCACCCGTACCGCGCCGCCCCATGAGACAGCACGGGCGGTCGTCGCCGGCCTGATCGAGCACTTCGGCAGCCGTGACCTGGTGTCCGACGCCGCCGTGGTCTGCCTCGACTGGAACGGCCGCCAGGGCTGACCTGCCGCCGGTCAGCGTCCGGGGTCGTCGCTCTCCTTGTCGGTGTCGTCCTGAGCGCTCAGGAAAGCCCGCAGCCCTGCGCTCAGGGCGGCCCGCTCGGCGGGGCCCATGGCGGCGAGGACCGCGGCGAGCGCCTGCGACCTGCGAGCGGCCACCTCGTTCAGCACCTGCCGCCCGCGTCCGGTGAGCACGAGCTGCACCTCGCGCCGCCGGTGCGGATGCAGGAGACGCTCCAGCAGACCGGCTGCCTCCAGCCGGTCGCACAGGCGGCTCGCGGTCGGCGGCCCTATGTCCATGCTCTCGGCCAGCGTGGTGAGGTTGAGCCCCGGTTCCGCCTCCAGGACCCGCAGGGCTCGCAGTTGGTGCGGCGACAGCCTCAGACTCGCTCCCTGGGCGGCCACCGACCACAGGTTCGCGAGACCGTCCACGGCGTCGGCGACCTCCAGCGCGACGGAGAGTGGGTCGTCACCCGTTCCGCTCGACTGGTCGTCCCCCGAGCCACTGAGACGAGTCACACACCCATCGCTTTCAGTAATCGCTTGGCCATGCAGATACCACCCTTATTCAAACGCGGTACCCGATGACACGTCGACCAAGCACATGGCTCGCTCCGGAGAACGGCAAAAGGAAAAGGCAAGGAGAGAACTCTCCTTGCCACTACTCAACTTATAGCGCGACGGGGGGCTTGCGGCAAGCCCCCCGTCGCGGCGCAGAATCGTCGGCCGAGGCCACAACCTGCGGAAATGGGGGAACGACGTGTTGTTGTCGACGTCTGGTGCGCAGCGCCCGGGTGGGCGGAGCGACCGACCGACTCGTCGAGGGGAAGGCAACCGCGGATGACGACGTGCTCGACCAACGGTTCGAACAACCTGCACATTCGATCGGGCAACGCGGTGCAGTACGGCACGGCCGCCTCGGAGGTGTCACGATGACCGAGCAGTACGTGCTGGATCTCCAGGAGATCGACGAGAGCCGGCTCGCCGTCGCCGGCGGCAAGGGAGCACATCTGGGCAGTCTGTCGCGGATCGAGGGGATCCGCGTCCCGGCGGGCTTCTGCGTGACGACGGACGCCTACCGGCGGGTCGTGGCGCGGGAGCCGTCGGTCGAGGCACAGCTCGACCGGCTCGCACGCGTGAGCCCGGACGACCAGGAGGCGATCCGCACGCTCAGCGCGGAGATCCGCCGGACCATCGAGGAGATCCCCGTCCCGGACGACCTGGCGAAGGAGATCACCCTCGCGCTCGGCCGTTCCGGTGAACAGGTCCCGCACGCCGTCCGCTCCAGCGCGACGGCCGAGGACCTGCCCACGGCCTCCTTCGCGGGCCAGCAGGACACCTACCTGAACGTGGTGGGCCCGACGGCGGTCCTGCGGCACGTCAGCCGCTGCTGGGCGTCCCTGTTCACCGAACGGGCCGTCACCTACCGGAGACGCAACGGCGTCGACGACCGTACGGTCCTCATGGCCGTGGTCGTGCAGCGGATGGTCTTCCCGCACGCCTCCGGCATCCTGTTCACGGCCGACCCCGTCACGGGCGACCGGACGGTCGCGAGCGTGGACGCCGGCTTCGGGCTCGGCGAGGCCCTGGTGTCCGGCCTGGTGAACCCGGACGTCCTCAAGGTGCGGCACGGCGAGGTCGTCGCCAGGACGATCTCCGCCAAGCGGCGGGAGGTGCGCGCGCTGCCGAACGGAGGCACGCGGGAAGTGGCCGTCGGCGCGGGGCGCCAGGAGGAGCCCGCCCTGACGGACGCGCAGGCGGTCCGGCTCGCGGAGCTCGGGCGCCGGATCGAGGCGCACTTCGGCCGCCCGCAGGACATCGAGTGGTGCCTGGTCGACGACGACTTCCACATCGTGCAGAGCCGGCCGATCACGACGCTGTTCCCCGTCCCCGAGAGCGGCGACGGGGAGAACCACGTCTACGTCTCCGTCGGCCACCAGCAGATGATGACCGACGCCATGAAGCCCTTGGGCCTGTCGATGTGGCAACTGACCGCCATGGCGCGGATGCACGCGGCCGGCGGGAGGCTGTTCGTCGACGTCACCGAGCGTCTGGCCGCGCCCGCGAGCCGTGCCGCCCTGCTGGAACTCATGGGCAGGGGCGACCCGTTGGTCCGGGACGCCCTGGAGACGGTCCTCGACCGCGGGGACTTCGTCCCGTCGCTGCCGGACGCGCCTCCCGGCGGGCCGCGCGCCGGCGGGCCCCCGGAGCCGGTCGAGACCGACCCGGCCGTCGTCACCGGTCTGATCGAGCGCAGCCAGGCGTCCATCGCCGCCCTGCGGCGCGCGGCCCGGACCAAGTCCGGACCGGAGGTGTTCGACTTCCTGCTGGAGGCCTTCGAGGAGCACAAACGCGTCCTCACCGACCCGCTGAACTTCAAGGCGATCATGGCGGGCATGGAGGCCACCTGGTGGCTCAACGACAAGCTGGAGGAGTGGCTCGGCGAGAGGAACGCGGCCGACACGCTGACCCTGTCCGCCCCCGGCAACGTCACGTCGGAGATGGGGCTCGCGCTGCTCGACGTCGCGGACGTGATCCGTCCGCACCCGCAGGTGGTCGACTTCCTCGCGGGCGTCGAGGACGACGGCTTCCTCGACGACCTGGTGAAGCTCCCGGGCGGGACCGAGGCCCGCGACGCGATCGAGGCCTACCTCGACCGGTACGGCATGCGCTGCGTCGGCGAGATCGACGTGACGAGGCCGCGTTGGCGCGAACGCCCCGGCACGCTCGTCCCGGTGATCCTCGACAACGTCAGGAACTTCGCCCCGGGCGCGGCCCGGCGGCGTTTCGAACAGGGCCGGCAGCGGGCGGCGCAGAAGGAGCAGGAGGTGCTGACCCGCCTGCGGGAACTGCCGGACGGGGAGCGGAAGGCAGCCGAGACCAAGGGCATGATCGACCGGGTCCGCACCTTCATCGGCTACCGGGAGTACCCCAAGTACGACATCATCAGCCGCTACTTCGTCTACAAGCAGGCCCTCATGGCGGAGGCCGAGCGCCTGGTGGCGGCGGGCGTGCTCGCCGACCGGGACGACGTCTTCCACCTCACCTTCGAGGAGTTCCGCGAGGCCGTGCGCTCGCAGCGGGTCGACGACCGGCTCGTCCGCCGGCGCAAGGAGGCGTTCCGCGCGTACGAGGCGCTCACCCCGCCCCGGGTCCTCACCTCGGACGGCGAGGCCCTCAACGGGGCCTACCGGCGCGACGACGTGCCGGCGGGTGCCCTGATCGGCCTGCCGGTCTCCACCGGGACCGTCGAGGGGCGGGCCCGCGTCATCCTCGACATGGCGGACGCCGACCTGGCGGCGGGCGACATCCTGGTCACCACGTTCACGGACCCGAGCTGGTCGCCGCTGTTCGTCGGCATCGCGGGCCTGGTGACGGAGGTGGGCGGCCAGATGACCCATGGCGCGGTCATCGCCCGAGAGTACGGCCTGCCGGCCGTCGTGGGCGTGGAGCAGGCCACCCGGCGGATCCGGGACGGCCAGCGGATCCGCGTGCACGGAACCGACGGGTACGTCGAGATCCTGCCCTGACCGCGCGGGGCGGAGCCGCCTCCCGGCTCCGCCCCGCGCGCCCCGGCAGCCCGGTTCAGGGACGGGTGGCGGTCTCGCTGTCGGGGTGGATGGTGAAGATCTGGTCGAGGCCGACGATGCGCAGGACGCGCAGGATGTTCGGCGGTACGGCGGCCAGGGCGACGTCCGCCTGGACGGCCTGCGCGGTGCCGCGCGCGGCGATCAGGGAGGTGATGCCACTGGAGTCGCAGAACTCCAGGCCGCTCATGTCCAGGACCAGGCACTGGCCCGCTCGGAGGTGAAGGCCGCCGAGAACCGACTGCAGTTCGGCGACGTTGGCGTAGTCGAGTTCACCGAAAATCTCCAGCACGGGACCGGTCGCGGCATCTCGGGTAGTGATCTTCAGCTTGCTCATCGTTCGTTTCTCGTCCGGGGGTCGGAGGCGGGGACACCGATGGCGAGCAGGGCGGTGTCGTCGTCGAGGCCGTCACCGAAGCCGTCCAGAAGGCCGGTCAGGGCCTCGACGACGGCGTGCGGCGGCTTGCCCGCGTGAGCGGTGACGAAGGCGAGCAGCGCTTCGTCGCCGTAGCGGCCGGTGCGGTCCGGGCCGGTGCGGGCTTCGGTGAGGCCGTCCGTGTAGAGAAGAAGCGTGTCGCCGGGGCCGAGGACGGTCCTGGCGTCGGTGAAGGGCGCGGCGGGCAGGATGCCGACGAGCAGGCCGCCGGGGGTGGGCAGGAACTCGGCGGTGCCGTCCGCGCGCAGGACGATGACCGGGGGGTGACCGCCCGCGGCGAGGTGGACGGCCAACTGCCCGGTGTCGGGATCGGGTTCGAGGGTGCCGAAGACGGCGGTGCAGTAGCGGGGGTCGCCGCTGCCGGCGTAGCGCTCGTGGAGCACCGTGTTGAGGGTGCCCAGGGTGGCGACGGGGTCGTGGTTGTGCAGTGCGGCGGCGCGCAGGGTGTAGCGGGTCAGCGAGGTGAGTGCGGCGGCCTGGGGCCCTTTGCCGCAGACGTCGCCGAGGAAGAACCCGAAGCGTTTGCCGTCGAGGGCGAAGACGTCGTAGAAGTCGCCGCCCAGCCGGTCGGGCGAGGCGGTGTGGTAGTGAGTGGCCGTCTGCACGCCGGGTACCGTCGGCAGGATGTCCGGGAGGAGCGACTGCTGGAGCACGGCGAGCGCCTCCTGCAGCCGGGCGCGGTCGGCCTCCGCCTGCCGGCGGGCCGCCTCGGCCGCTTCACGGCGGCGCAGGAGCTCCTCCTCGTAGGCGCGGCGGTCCCGGGCGTCGAAGACCGTGGTGCGGATCAGCAGGGGCTGGCCGGTGGTGCCGTGCTTGACCACGGAGGAGGCCAGCACGGGTATCCGGCCACCGCCGGTCTGCTTCATCTCCAGGGCTATGCCGCTGATCTCGCCCTGCATCCGCAGCAGCGGCGCGAAGTGCGTCTCGTGGTACAGCTTGCCGCCGACGGTCAGCAGGTCGGTGAACCGCATCCGGCCCACCACCGCCTCCCGCTCCAGACGGAGCCAGCCCAGCAGGGTGCCGTTGATCTTCGCGATGGTGCCGTCCATCAGCGTGGACAGGTATCCGCAGGGCGCGTTCTCGTACAGGTCCTCGGCTCCGTCCTCCAGCAGTGCGGCGAATGCCGCGTCAGGAGTCTCCCGGTCGGCGTCGGCGTCGTGCGGGTCGGGCTGCTGGTCGGCGCGGCACATCATCACAGGCTCGCGAGGAAGGCGACGATCGCCTGGTTGGTGGCCTCGGGCGCGGACAGGTGGGGGCAGTGTCCGGTCGCGTCCAGCGTGACCAGGGTCGAGCCGGGGATCGTGCGGTGGACGAAGGCTCCGACCTCCCGCGGGGCGATCGCGTCCTGGGTGCACTCCAGCACCAGCGTCGGCACGCTCACCCCCTTCAGGTCGTCCCTGGAGTCCGAGAGGAACGTGGTCCGGGCGAAGACGCGCGCCATGTCCGGGTCGGTGGCGCAGAAGCTGTTCCTGAGCTCGTCGCCGAGTTCGGGCCGGTCCGCGTTGCCCATGATCACCGGGGCCATGGCCGCCGACCAGCCGAGGTAGTTCGCCTCCAGCGAGGCCAGCAGTTCGTCGATGTCCTCGGCGCTGAAGCCACCCCGGTAGCCGTCGTCGTCGATGTACCGCGGGGACGGGGCGATCATCACCAGCGCTCCAATTCGCTCGGGAGCCATGCCGGCAGCCATTACGCCGATCATCGCGCTGACCGAGTGCCCCACGAACACCGCGTCACGCAGGTCGAGCGCCTCGCACACCTCGACGACGTCCCGGGCGTACCCGTCGAGGGAGGAGTAACGGTCCTCCGAGAACGCGGAGGCGTCGGAGCGGCCGGAGCCCACGTAGTCGAACAGCACCACGCGGTAGTCGTCGACCAGAGCGGGCAGGGTCAGCCGCCACATGTTCTGGTCGCATCCGAAGCCATGCGCCAGCACCACCGTCGGCCCCTGGGCGTTGCCGGTGACGGTCACATGGTTCCTGCTCGCGATGTCCATGCCCGACAGTCTCTCAAGCCCCGTCCGGCGCTGTGGCACCCCCTCCACAGGGTGGGGCCCCGGCGCGCTCCTCAGGAGGAGGGCCCGTCCGGTCCGCCCCCCGGGGCCACGGCCGGGAAGTCCGGATCGAGGTCGGGCCGGCGCGGCGGGCCCAGCAGGGCGCAGTCCACGTCCACCACTCCCTCCACGGCCCGCACGAGGCGTACCGCGACGGGCACGATCGAGGTGTCCGGCACCCGGCCGCGCACGGTCACGAGGCCGTCGCGCACCTCGACCCGGATCGGCTCGACGGGGTCGGGGAAGAGGAACCCGACGACGTCGCGGCGCACCTCGCGGGCGATGTCCTCGTCGTCGCGCAGGAACACCTTGAGCAGGTCGGAGCGGCTGACGACGCCCTGGAGCAGTCCGTCGGCGTCCACCACCGGCAGTCGTTTGACCTGGGTCCGCGCCATGGTCCGCGCGGCCTGCGCGATCGTCTCGTCGGCACGCGCGGTGACGGCGGGGGCGGTCATCAGCTCCTCGGCGGTCCGCGCTCCGGCCTTGGACAGGTCGGAGAGCCGGCGCAGCCGGGCGTACCGGTCCGGGTCGCCGTCGCGGAACTCCTCCTTGGGCAGCAGGTCGGCCTCGGACACCACGCCCACGACGCGGTTGTCGCGGTCCACCACGGGCAGGGCGCTGATCCTCCACCGGCCCATGGCCTTCACGATGTCCTTGAAGGCGGTGTCGCTCACCAGGGCGACGACGGTACGGGTCATCACGTCACTGACGGTGTGCGGGGTGCCCGGCATGTCGGCCTCCGGTGTTCGGGTACGGCGCCTGTCTTCAGGTTGCGTCACGGATGCGCGGAGCGCATGGGCCGGTCGGCCCCGTCGGGGAGGCCGTGGTGGCCCCGCCACGGTGGACGCACGGCCGCGCCGGCCGAACGGCCCTGGTCCCGGCCCGTTCGGTCCCGGTCGGGAACGGTGAACCGGGACCTTCGTCCCTACCTCGGCGCCAAAGGTCCCGAGCCACGCCACCAGGGCCCGAAACAACCGCAAATGCCGGAATCCCTGTTGCTATACAGAGTCGGCCGCCCCACGACCGGCGGCCCCGATTCCCCACTCCCCTGGGAGACTTCATGCTGTCCGCCGAGTCCGCCGCCCTCGTGAAGGCCACCCTGCCCGCCGTGGCCGGGGCTCTCGACGAGATCACCAGCCGGTTCTACGCCGCGATGTTCCGTGACCGGCCCGAGCTGCTGGACGGGCTGTTCAACCGCGGCAACCAGGCGAGCGGCGCCCAGCGACGGGCGCTGGCCGCTTCGATCGCCGGGTTCGCGACCGCCCTGCTCGCCGAGCCCGGCGTCCGGCCGGACGCGCTGCTGGCCCGGATCGCCCACAAGCACACGGCGGTCGGCGTCACCGACGACCAGTACACGATCGTCCACAAGTACCTGTTCGGCGCGATCGCCGAGGTCCTAGGTGACGCGGTCACCCCGGAGGTGGCCGCGGCCTGGGACGAGGTCTACTGGCTGATGGCCGGCGCGCTCATCGCCCAGGAGGCCCGTCTCTACCAGGAGGCCGGTGTGGAGCCGGGCGCGACCTGGCGGCCCTGGACGGTGGTCGAACGCCGCGAGGAGACCACGGACGTCGTCTCCTTCCTGCTGCGCCCCGCCGACGGACGGCCCGCCCCGGCGGCACGGGCCGGGCAGTACGTCAGTGTCCTGATGCGGATGCCGGACGGTGTGCGCCAACTGCGCCAGTACAGCCTGTCCGGGGACCCCGGCGGTGAGCTGCGGCGCATCACGGTCAAGCGGGTCTCCGGCACCGGGGACGCCCCCGCCGGCGAGGTGTCGGACCTGCTCCACCGCACGGTGCGGCCCGGGGACGAGCTCACCCTGTCCGCGCCCTTCGGTGACGTCGTCCTCGACGAGACCGACACCCCGCTGGTCCTCGCCTCCGCCGGCATCGGCTGCACCCCCATGGTCGGCATGCTGGCCCGGCTCACCGCGACCGGCTCCACCCGTCCCGTCCTCGTCCTGCACGCGGACGGCTCCCCGGACGAGCACGCCCTGCGCGCCGAGACCCGTGACCTGACCCGGCAACTGCCGCGGGCGCGGAGCGTGTTCTGGTACGAGCGTCCCGGCACCGCCGAGCCCGACGCGCGCGTCGGCCTGATGGACCTCGACGGAGTGGACGTGCCCGCGGACGCCACCGTCTACCTGTGCGGTCCGCTGCCCTTCATGCGCGCGGTCCGCACCCGACTGCTGGAGCGGGGTGTCTCGCCGCGCAACATCCGCTACGAGGTGTTCGGCCCCGACCTGTGGCTCGCGGAGACGACGGCCTGAGACCGGTCGGACATGCCGCGGCCCCGGTCCGGGCACCTGTCTCACCGTGGGCCGAACGGCCCACCCGGCGCCGTGCACGGGTCCTGGCGGCCCGGTGACGGTGTCCGCCCGGCCGGTGTCACAAGGCCCCGGGATCTGCCACCGTCGTAGGCGGACCCCCTGGAGGAGGTGCTCGGGCATGGGCGGGACGTGGTTCTGGCGCTGGCGGAGCAACCCGTTGCGACGCCGGGACGACATCGTCGAGGCGTGGATCGTGCTGGCGGTGTGGGCGGTCATGGCCGTCGGCGGCACGGCCACGGGGCTGCTGGCGGCGCACGCCGCCGACGAGGTGTTCGCCCGGCAGCGCACCGAGCGGCTCCCGGTCCGCGCGGTCCTGCTCACGGACGAGTCGCAGCGTGCGTCGGCGGTCCGCCCGTCGAGCGACCGGTCCCTGGGGGCGGTCCGCTGGACGGCGCCCGACGGCTCGGTCCGCACCGACTGGACGCTGGTCGACACCGGGCTGCGGGCCGGAAGCCGGGTCGGACTCTGGCAGAACGGTCAGGGCACCCTCGTCACCGCTCCCCCGAGCGCCCGGGAGGCCGCCGTCGAGGCGGGTGTCCTGGGCGCCCTCGCCGGCCTCGCCCTCGCCGGTGCCGTGCACACCGCCGGAACTCTCGCGCGGTGGCGGCTGGACCGGCGGCGGGTCGAGGCATGGGGCCGCGAGTGGGACCTGGTCGGCCCGCAGTGGGGGCGTCGGACCATCTGAGACGCACCGGACACGGCGTTCCACCACCTGGCAGGGAGACACGATCGTGCAGAAGCCCGCACCCCGCTTCACCGAGATCCTGCTCGGGGTGGACGCCCGCGATCCCGCCGAGGCCGCCGTCCGTCTCGCCTTCGACTGGGCCGCGCTGTGCGGCGCCCGGCTGCGCGCCGTCCACGCGTGGCGCTTCCCGTCCCGCGCGGCCGAACTGCCCTTCGGCGTACCGGAGGAGGACCGCGGGGCCTGGGAGGACCACGAGGTGCAACTGCTGTCCGACGTGCTGCGGCCGTGGCGGGAGAAGCATCCCGGGGTGCCCGTCCTGGAGGACGTACGGCACCTGCCGCCGGCCGAGGCCCTCGTGCGGCTGTCCGCGGACGCCGACCTGGTGATCCTGGGCCGCGGCCACGACGGCGAACTCGGCCCCGTGGCACGGGAGGTGCTGCGGGATGCCGCGGGCCCCGTGGTCGTGGTGCCCGCCCGGCGCGGGGTTACATCCGTTCTCTAGGACGCGGGCCGTGGGGGGAACCTCCGCGATCCGCCCCTCGCGGGATGCGTCAGTCTCTCACCGGCGCCCGCCAGACCAGTGTGGTCCCGCCCGTCTCCGGACAGTCGATGGTCAGGTCACCGCCGTAACCCTCCGCGCGGTCGGCCAGGTTGCGCAGTCCGCTGCGGCGGCCCTCCGCCGGAACGCCCACCCCGTCGTCGGACACGGTCAGCCGTACCTCGTGGCCGTCGGTCTCCAGGACGACGTCGGCGCGCCCCGCGCGCGCGTGCCGGGCGACGTTGGTCAGGGCCTCGGAGAGCACGGCCACCACGTCGTCGGCGATCTCCCGGGGCACGTCCGTGTCGACCAGGCCCTCCATCCGGATGCTGGGCGGGAAGCCCAGGACCGAGGCGGCCTCGCCGATCACGCGGACCGCCCGGGCCCGCAGTCCCGACCCGGCTCCGCCCTCCCGCGAGCGCAGCCCGAAGATCGTGGACCGGATGATCTTGATGGTCTCGTCGAGGTCGTCCACCGCGCGCACGACCCGCTCCGAGGCCTCGGCGTGCTCGATGAGGCGGCCGGCGCTCTGCAGGGTCATGCCGGTGGCGAAGAGCCGCTGGATGGCCAGGTCGTGCAGATCACGGGCGATCCGGTCGCGGTCCTTGAGGACCGCGATCTCCTCGGCGTCCTGGCGGCGCTCCGCCAGCTCCATCGCGACCGCGGCCTGCGCGGCGAAACCCCGCAAGGGCTCGATCTCCTTGCCGGTGAACACCGTCCGGCCGCTCTCCCGCACCAGCAGGACCACTCCGCGCGCCCCTTCGGTGCCCGAGCCGATCGGCACCGCGACGGCCGGCCCCAGCCCGGCGAAGCGCTCCGCGGCGCCCGCGACCCGGTCGTCGCGGGAGATGTCCACGCTGGTGACGGGAGACCCGCCGCTGAAGGCGTGTCCGATGAGACTGGCGTCCACCGGCAGGACGAGCCCCTGGTGTGCCTCGGCGCGCGTCCCGACGGCGAGTTCCACGGTGAGCGAGTCCGTGTCCGGCACGGGCATCGCGACCAGGGCCAGGGCGGCGCCGGTGTTCTCCCGGGCCCGGTCCGCGATCAACCGCAGGACCTCCGCCTGCGCGCCGCCCGACATCAGGCTGTGGGTGATCTCGGCGTTGGCCCGCAGCCAGCGCTCGCGCAACCGGGAGTCCTCGTAGAGGCGGGCGTTGTCGATGGCGACGCCGGCGGCCACCGCCAGCGTGGACAGCACCGCCTCGTCCTCCTCGTCGAACTGGGCGCCGCCCCGCTTCTCGGTCAGGTACAGGTTGCCGAAGACCTGCTCGCGCACCCGGATCGGGACGCCGAGGAACGTGTTCATCGGCGGGTGGTGGGGCGGGAAGCCGTACGACGCCGAGTGCTCGGAGATCTTGGTCAGCCGGAGCGGTTCGGGGTGGTGGATGAGCTCCCCGAGGATGCCGTGGCCCTCCGGGTAGGGGCCGATTTTCGCGATCTGCTCGTCGGTCACTCCCACGGTGTGGAAGGCGGACAGCCGTTTCCCGTCGGGGCCGATGACACCGAGGGCCGCGTACCGGGCGTCGACCAGAGCGGCGGCGGCCTCGACGATGCTGTGCAGCGCCTGCTCCAGGTCCAGTTCGCGGCCGACGGAGAGCACGGCCTCCAGGAGGCTGTGCACCCGGTCGCGGGTGCCGCGGGCCGCGTCGAGGCGGGCCTGGAGCTCTTCCAACAGCTCGTCCAGCCTGAGCTGCGGCAGCCTGACGCGGGCCTCCGCGGTTCCCTCCGAGCCACCCACCTGCGGTCCTCCCGATCCCCTGCACCGGCACCGTGCCGTCACCTGCCACGGTAATGGTCGGGGTCGGGGCGGTGGTACGGATCAGGGCAGGTCACCCGTCGGAGGTGCCCACGGCAGGCCGACCGTACGCGGACGCCGACCGGCCCCTGGTGGGGCCGGCGCTGAATGTCCCCCGAAGCCGCCGAACCGGCCCGCTGGCAGGCGCTGTCATGCCCCTGGGCGGACCGGGCCACGGACGACGCGGTCCGCATGGACCCGGATCCGGTCACGGGATCCGCCTCACCGCGACCGGCGCCGCGGAACGGGGCGGCTCAGCCGTCCCAGGTCCAGTCGGCGACCTCGGGCAGGTCCGTGCCGTGGGCGCGGATCCAGTCGTGGTGCCGCAGGCGGGCGTCCTCCATCCGCTGGCGGACGGCGGCGGCGCGTACCGCGAGGCCCGGGACGCGGTCGATGACGTCCATGACCAGCCGGTACCGGTCGAGGTCGTTGCGGACCACCATGTCGAACGGTGTGGTGGTGGTCCCGATCTCCTTGTAGCCGCGCACGTGCAGATGCGGATGGCCGGCCCGGCGGTAGGCCAGGCGGTGGATGAGCCACGGGTAGCCGTGGTAGGCGAAGATCACCGGCTTGTCGCGGGTGAACAGGGCGTCGTACTCCGCGTCCGGCATGCCGTGCGGGTGCTCCTCCTGCGGCAGCAGCCGGGCCAGGTCGACGACGTTGACCACGCGCACGGTCAGCTCCGGCAGGTGCCGGCGCAGCAACTGGGCGGCTGCCAGGACCTCCTGGGTGGGCACGTCACCCGCGCAGCCGAGGACCACGTCGGGTTCCCGCCCGCCGTCCTCGGTACCGGCCCAGTCCCAGATCCCGGCGCCGCGCGCACAGTGCGCGCGGGCCTGGTCCATGGACAGCCAGTCGTAGCAGGGCTGTTTGCCGGCGACCACGACGTTGACGTAGTCGCGGCTGCGCAGCACGTGGTCGGCGACGGACAGCAGGGTGTTGGTGTCCGGCGGCAGGTAGACCCGTACGGCCTCCGGGCTCTTGTTGAGGATGTGGTCGACGAAGCCGGGGTCCTGGTGGGAGAAGCCGTTGTGGTCCTGGCGCCAGACGTGCGAGGTGAGCAGGTAGTTGAGGGAGGCGATGGGTGCGCGCCAGGACAGCCGGCGGGTGGTGCGCAGCCACTTGACGTGCTGGTTGACCATCGAGTCGACGATGTGCACGAACGCCTCGTAGCAGGAGAACAGTCCGTGTCGGCCGGTGAGCAGATAGGCCTCCAGCCAGCCCTGGCAGGTGTGTTCGGAGAGGATCTCCATCACCCGGCCGTGCCGCTCCAGGTGTTCGTCCACGGGCAGGGTCTGCGCCTGCCAGGCCTTGCCGCTCGCGCCGTAGACCGCCTGGAGCCGGTTGGAGGCGGTCTCGTCCGGGCCCACGATCCGGAAGTCCCGGCGTTCACCGGTGTGGCGCATGACGTACTCCAGCATGTCCCCCAGGACGCGGGTGGGTTCGTGCAGGGTCGCGCCCGGCTTGTCGACCGTCACGGCGTACGACTCCAACTCGGGCAGCGGCAGTTCGCGCACCAGCAGTCCGCCGTTGGCGTGCGGTGTGGCGCCGAGCCTGCGCGTGCCCTCGGGCACACAGGACAGCACCTGCTCGGACGGGCGTCCGTGGTCGTCGAACAGTTCCCGCGGCCGATAGGAGCGCAGCCACGCCTCCAACTGCCGCAGGTGCTCGGGGTTGTCGCGGACGGCGGACAGCGGGACCTGGTGGGAACGCCAGGTGCCCTCGACCGGGAGGCCGTCGACCTCGGCGGGGCCGGTCCAGCCCTTCGGGGTGCGCAGCACGATCACCGGCCAGTGGGCGCGCTGGGTCGCACCGTCCTCGCGGGCACTGCGCTGGATCGCGTCGATGCGCTCCAGCGCGTCGTCCATGGCGGCGGCCATCGCCCGGTGCACGGCCATGGGGTCGTCGCCGGTGACGTGGATCGGGGCGTGGCCGTAGCCGCGCAGCAACTCGTCGAGCTCGGTCTCGGGGAGCCGGGCGAGGACGGTCGGGTTGGCGATCTTGTAGCCGTTGAGGTGCAGGATCGGCAGGACCGCGCCGTCGTGGACTGGGTCGAGGAACTTGTTGGAGTGCCAGGAGGCGGCCAGCGGCCCGGTCTCCGCCTCGCCGTCGCCGATCACACAGGCCACCAGCAGGTCCGGGTTGTCCAGGGCCGCTCCGTAGGCGTGCGACAGGGAGTAGCCCAGCTCGCCGCCCTCGTGGATGGACCCGGGCGTCTCGGGAGCCACGTGGCTCGGCACGCCGCCGGGGAACGAGAACTGCCGGAACAGCCGCTCCATGCCGGCCGCGTCCCTGCTCACGTCGGGATACGTCTCCGAATAGGAGCCCTCCAGCCAGGAGTTGGCGAGTACGGCGGGCCCGCCGTGGCCGGGGCCCCAGACGCACAGGGCGCTTCGGCCACGCGTGCTGATGACACGGTTGAGGTGGGTGTGCACGAGGTTCAGGCCCGGGGAGGTGCCCCAGTGGCCGAGCAGCCTCGGCTTGACGTGCTCCGGGCGCAGGGGCTCGGTCAGCAGGGGGTTCGCCAGAAGGTAGATCTGGCCGACGGACAGGTAGTTGGCGGCGCGCCAGTGGGCGTCCAGAGCTTTCAGCTCGTCGTCGGTGAGCTCGGCGGGCGCCTGCTGCGTGTCGACGGACATCGGGGTTTCCCTTCCGGGGCGGGGCTCGGGGCGGGCGTGCGCACGAATCCGCACATCATCACCTTCCGTCGGCGGGGGTGCTCCTCGACAGGGCCGTTCGGGCCACCCGGCCCGGCCAGGGGCCCTGTCGGGTGGGGACCACGGCCACATGGCAGTGGGAGCCGAACCGCTCCGCTTGCGCTCTCACCAGGGCCGGCCTGTGCCGTGGAGCGTGCGGCCGCCCGTGAGCTGCCGGCCCGTGATCAGCTCGGGCTCGATCCGCACGAACACCTCCACGGGCGAGGGCGCCCAGGAGCGCGGCCCGACCAGGCACAGGCGCGCGTGCTCGGCGGGGTCGGTGACCACGCCGGCCCGGCCGGTGACGACGACGCTCCAGCCGGAGTGCGTGGCCGCGTCGACCTCGTCCGCCTCGAACGCGACCACCACGCCGTCGACCGCGCGGACCAGCTCCGACGCCGCCGCCGTCCGCAGCAGCACCCCGCCGCCGTCGTCCAGGCGGAAGTTGACGGGCAGGACGGCGGGCAGGGCATGGCGCGTGTGGACGATGCGGCCGACCGGGGTCCCCGCCATCAGGCGCAGGCACTCCTGCCGGTTCAGTTCACGGAAACCGTCGTCGGGATACATGGCCGGTCCCACCTTCGCCTCTGCCGCTCGGTGCACCCACCCTGCCGTCGGTCCCCGGTGCGGGGTGAGGGGCCATGGGTCCCGGGTCCGGGACGGACGGCCCTGATGCCCGGGCCGATGGTCCGCCCGTCCCGGGCTCAGCCCTTGGTGCGGGGGCGTGCGCGGCCGCCCGCCAGGGTGCGGAGCAGCCGGTTGCGGCCGCCGTTGGGTACGGTCCACAAGGGGTGACCGCGGACCCCCCACGACTGCAGAAGGGCGTTGGCGGCGAGGAAACCGCTGGTCGCGGCGCGTTCCATCAGGGCGACCGGGAGGTCCGTGCGCACCAGGTCGCCCGCGAGCACCAGGCCGGGCTGCGGGGTGCGGACGCCGGGGCGGTCGGTGTATCCGCCGACGGGGAAGAGGGGACAGTCCTGGCGCCATTCGTGCCGTGCGTCGAGGACGCGCGCGTCGCGGGTCTCGGGGTAGACGTTCCGGAGCTGTGCGATCAGGTGCTCGGCCTCCGCGGCGGGGTCGGCGTCCCCCGGCAGCGCGTAGCCGTGCAGTTCGACCACGGAGCCGCCGGTGCGGGCGGACCAGCGGGCGGCCTCCTGCTCCCAGCGTTCCAGGACGCTGACGTTGTCGAGCGAGCCGTATCCGGCCGTGCCGAGGAATCCGGGCCGCCCGGCGTCGACGGGACGGTCGAGCCAGAGCCGGGAGACGAGGAAGGGCGGGGCGGTGCGCAGCCGGCCGACGCGGTCGCGCCAGTCGGCGTCGCCGAGCCGGGGTGAGCGGCCGACCAGGGAGCGCAGGCCGCCGGTGTCGAGGGCGAGGACGACGGTGTCGTACCGCCTCTCCTCGCGGTCCGTGGCGACGGTGAAGGCGCCGTCCGCGGTGGGCGAGACGTTCTCGACGGGGGTGTCCAGGCGCAGGTCGGCGCCGTGGCGGCTCAGGTGTTTGGCCAGGGGGTCCCACAGGGCTGTCGGGAAGGGGTCGTCGGGCACGTCGAAGAGGAGTCCCTCGGAGCTGCCGAGGAAGTAGATGTGGAACATCAGGACCATCTCGGCGGCCGACAGCTCGCGGGGGTCGGCGAAGAAGCTCCGGGAGAACACCTCGAAGGCCAGGTGGCGGGCGGCCGGCGGGAAGCGCAGGGACTCGAGGAAGTCGTGGGCGCTGACGGTGTCCAGCGCGGTGTAGACGTCGGGGACACGGACGTCGAGCAGGGGCAGGGCCGCGGCGGGGCGCATGCGTGCCAGGTCCCGCCAGTGGAAGGAGGGGCTGAGCGCCACGAAGCCCATCGCGCTCAGGGGCGGGGTGCGCGGCACTCTGCGGAAGCTGTCGTGCAGTCCGTTCCGGTGCCGCAGCGGGTAGTCGGGCAGGCCGGTGAGACGGCCCTGCGGGGAGTCGGTACGGCTCAGCAGTCCGCGCAGGTTGTAGTACTGGCGGAAGAAGGCATGGAAGCCGCGGCTCATGGTCGCGGTGGTGCCGTCGGACAGGTGGGTGCTCCAGCCGCCGACGCGGCCGCCGAGGTAGGGCTCGCGTTCGTAGAGGGTGACGTCGACGCCGCGTTCGGCGAGCGCGGTGGCGGCGGCGAGACCGGCGATGCCGCCGCCCACGACGGCGGTGCTGCGCGGGTGCCCGCCGACCCGGGTCGCTCCGGGCGGCGGGGGCAGCAGCACGGCGTGGCGGTCGCGTCCCGGGCGGGCGGCACCCGCCGCGGCGGCGGTCACTGCCCGCTCCCGGCGGTCGCGACGGCGCGGCGGGCTACGACCGTGTGGGTGATGCCGGTCTGCCAGCCAGGCAGGGGCAGGGCCCGTACGCGGTCGAAGCCGCGGGCTCGGAGGCGGTCCGTGAACCGGTCGACCGTGTCGAACTCGACGACGCTGCGCCAGAGATGGCGGTACAGGTCGCCGTCGCCGAGGGCGCTTGCGACGGGCAGCACGAGGCCGCGGCACACGGCGGTCCACACGGCACGGTCGAGCGGGCGGCCGCTGAGCGTGTACTCGTGCACGGCGAGCCGGCCGTGCGGGGCCAGCAGGTCGTGGACGGTGTCCAGCACGGCGTCGGGGTCCACGACGTTGCGGAACAGGTAGGCGGCGAACACCGCGTCGAAGGGGCCCCGCACGCCCGCGTCGGGGAGCCCCTCCGCCGGGGCGCAGACGAAGCTGACGTTGCCGTGCCACGGCTTGGCCATGGCACGGTCGAGCATCCCGGCGGAGGCGTCCACGGCGGTGATGCGGGCGTCGGGCAGCACGCGGGCGAGCGCGGCGGTGGAGGCGCCGGTCCCGCAGCCGAGGTCCAGGACGCGCAGCCCATCGCCCGTCCCGGGCAGGCCGAGCCGGCGTGCCGAGCGGCGTAGATGGGCGTGGTAGCCGGGGTTGGCGGCCACGAGGGTGTCGTAACTGGGCGCCGCATGGTCGAATGCGGCGGCCAGGTCCGCGTCACGCAGCACGGTCACGCTGCCTCCTGGTGCGGGTCGTCGGGGGTTCGGGGGTCGGGTCGGGGCGTCGGGAGCCGGGGCTCGGCGTGTCGTGCAATAAAGGTCGGGGCGCCGGGAACCGTCGTACCGCGCGTCAGGGGCCGGGGAAGGGCCGTCGGGGCAGCCGGGGCACCTCCGCGGCGGCTCGCAGCATGGGCAGGACGGGGGTGCGCAGACCGATGGCGAACTCCTCGTGCGGCCGGGTGCCGCCGTCCAGGAACCGCAGGAGCCGGGTCATGGGGACCGTGGCGAACAGTCGGGCGAAGAAGTCCGCGCCGTCCACCAGGCCGCTGTCCAGGGCGTGCAGCAGGACCGCGTCCATGGCGCGGGCGCGGGGGGAGTGCGGCAGCGGGGGCACGGGCCGGCGGCCCCGGCGCAGGGCCGCGGCGACGGCCGCGGTCTGGCGCTGGACGCCGGCGAAGGTGTAGCCGGTGGAGGGCCGGGTGGCTCCGCCGGCGGCGCCGATACGGAAGACGGACTGGCCCGTCTGCCGGGCGAACCTGGCGTCGGTCATCGGGATCACGCCGGTCTCGGTCGCGGTGACCTCGAAGTCGTCCAGTCCGAGCACGGTGCCGGTGTAGTGGTGCAACGCCTTGTCGTACGCGTCCGCCGACAGCACGGCCGGGGAGAACTCCGTGTACTCCACCAGGGCCTGGTCCGGGCGGGTGGGCAGGACGTAGCCGAAGGAGAGGCCCTGCGCGGGCTGGGAGGTGCGCAGGTCCATGAACTCCACGCGCCCCGGGTCGAAGACGGGCCGCCCGGTGCGGACGAACCAGCCGTGGAAGTGCTGGAGCAGTGTCGTACGGGCCGCGGGGAGACTGCCCAACGGCCGGGAGTCGAACACCCAGCGGGCCTGTACGGACGCGGGGTGCCCGTCCGCCGTACGGACGTCGATCCGGGCGCCCAGATCGAGTCCCTCGACGCACTCGACGGTCGCCTCGACGCGCCGAACCCGTCCGCTGCGGTCGAGGGCGTTGTTCACCAGGGCCTCGAAGTCGTCCGAGTGGATCATCTTGTAGCGCAGCGGGGAGATGTCGTGCTCGATCGGCTCCCCCGTGGGCCGGTGCACCCGCAGGCGCTGCCACGACCGGGTGACGGCGGCGTCGTAGGGGCCCGGGCCGGTCTCCCAGAAGCACCAGGTGCGCCGGGGCGGGCGCAGCGGTCCGGGCGGGGCGTCGACGAGGACGACGGACGGGTGCCGGGCGCCGGGGACGGGCCGGGTGAGGCGGTGGGCCAGGGACAGACCGGCGGCCCCCGCTCCGATGATGGCGACGTCCGCCTCGTGCATGACCGGGTCACTCCCTCCGCGTCTCCGCCGTGTGCTGCGACGGTGTTCCGGTCGCAGTACCCGTCCGGATGCGGATGTCACCTGCCGCGCGGCACATGGACCACCCACGGTTGATGAACATGTGCATCGGTTCTGCGTCGTTGTCACGCGGCGCACTCGACGAGCTCGTCCTTGCCGAGGCGGCCGGCGAGGCGGCGCAGGCCCCGGCGGGCGTGGCTCTTGACCGTGCCCAGCGGCCAGCCGGTGAGTTCGGCGATCTGGGTCTGGGTGAGGTCGTCGTAGAAGGCGAGGTTCAGCACCCGGCGCTGCGGGGCGGGGAGCAGCGACATCTCGTCGGCGAGCAGGACGCGGTCGAGCGCGGACTCCGGCAGCACCGCCTCGTCGTCGGCGCGCAGCAGCAACTGGGCGCCCGCGGCGGCGACGAGTTCGTTGCGCCGGGTGCGGGCGGCGAGCGCGTCGGCGATCTTGCGGCGGGCGATGCCGGTGAGCCAGCCGGGCAGGGTGCCGCGGTCCGGCGCGAACCCGGCACGGCCCCGCCACGCGGCGAGGAACACCAACTGGGTGATGTCCTCCGCCTCCCTCGCGTCCCCCAGGGAACGCCGGGCGAGCGCGTGGACGAGCGGGCCCCACCGGCGATGCACAACCGTGAGGCATGCCTCGTCCCCTTTGAGGAACCCCTCCACGAGCTCACTGTCGTCGATGTCCCCGCCGGTTCGCTGTGCGGTCGTCATCGTCACTCCTCCGCTGGGCCTGGTGGTCGCCGAGAGCGACTGCGGCCCTTCCACCCTGCGGATCGCACGCAGGAGGGGCAACTTGCATCGACTTCGCATCGAATCGCCGGGGAAGGGTGGACCACACGTCCGGAGGGACCCGGTCCCGGCCTTCCCTTCCTTTACTTTTCCGCCCCGCATCCGTCTCCGCCACCTGAGGCGAACCGGTCATGACGACGCCAGCATTGATCACGAGGATCTCGACGAGGGGAACCGGCATGAGCTCCACCGTGGCAAAGGGCCACCGCGCGGACCGGAGTCCGTGCGCACCCGAGACCGCCGAGCAGGTCTCCCCCGCGCCGCCCCGCCGGCCGGCCGCGGAGGCCGTACAGGCTCAGGGCGATCATCAGCGGGCCTCCCCGCCCGGCACCCGTCCGGCGTACGACGACGATCCGCGCGCCGTGGACGCGGACGTGGCCCACGCCGTGCGCACGGTGCTCGGCGACCTGCTCGACCGGCACGTGGCCGCGGCCGAGGCCGTCGACCCGCTGTTCGCCGAGGACCTGGCCGCGCGGGTCGCCCGTTTCACCCGCGGTGGCGGCAAGCTCGGCCGCTCCCGGTTCGTGTGGTGGGCGCTGCGGGCCTGCGGCGGCGACGAGCCCTGGCGGACCCGGGCCGCGCTGCGGGTCGGCGCCGCCCTGGAACTCATCCAGACCTGTGCCCTGGTCCACGACGACGTGATGGACGGCGCGCGGTCGCGTCGCGGACGGCCCGCCCTGCACGTCGACGTGGCGGCCCAGTACACCGACGCGGGCGACGCGCGACGCGCCGAGCGGCTCGGGGAGGCCGCGGCGATCCTCGCCGGCGACCTGGCCCTGGCCTGGGCGGACGACACGCTGGCGGACACCGAGCTGCCCCGCCCGACCGCACGGCGGGTCCGGGACCTGTGGAGCGCCCTGCGCACCGAGATGGTGGCCGGGCAGTACCTGGACATGCAGGGCGAGGCGACCTCGGCGCGTTCCCTGGCCCGGGCGATCCGCGCCGCCTGCCTCAAGAGCGCCCTGTACTCGGTCGAGCGCCCGCTCGCGCTGGGCGCCGCGCTGGCCGACGCCGGCCCCGCCGCCACCCGGGCCCTGTGCTCTGCGGGCCGCTGCGTCGGCCTGGCGTTCCAACTGCGCGACGACCTCCTCGACGTCTTCGCGGATCCGCGCGACACCGGCAAGCCCGTCGGCGGCGACATCCGCAGCGGCAAGCCGACCTACCTCGCCGCTGTCGCCCAGGCGCGGGCGGAGAGCTCGGGCGACCGGCGGGCCCAGGACGTGCTGCGCGGCACGCTCGGCCGTCCGGACGCCTCCGACGCCGAACTCGCCGCGGTCCGCGAGGTGTTCGTGGCCACCGGCGCTCGAGACACCGTGGAGGAGAAGATCCGCAGGCTGGTCGCCCAGGGACTGCGCCATCTGGACACGGCGCCGCTCGAACCCGAGCCCACGCGGCAGTTGCGGACGCTGATGCGCTCCGCGAGCGGCGTGGCCGACACCGCGGCCTGCGAACCGGTGCCCGTCTCCCTGATCCTGGCGACCGGCGAGGGGGCCGGCCGATGACCCGTACCGTGCCCGGACGCACCGACCATGTGGTGGTCGTCGGCGCCGGTCTGTCCGGTCTGGCGGCCGCCCTGCACCTGCTGGGCGCCGGACGCCGGGTGACCCTCGTGGAGCGCGACGCGTCACCCGGCGGACGTGCCGGGCGGATCGTCCGCGGCGGCTACCACATCGACACCGGGCCCACGGTCCTGACCATGCCTCATCTGGCGGACGAGGCGTTCGCCGCCGTCGGCGACAGCCTGCACGCCCGGGTCGACCTGGTACCGCTGCACCCGGCCTACCGGGCCCGGTTCGCCGACGGCAGCTCCCTGGACGTCCACACCGGCGCCGAGGCGATGGAGGCTGAGGTCGAACGTTTCGCCGGGGCCCAAGAGGCCGCCGCGTACCGGCGGTTGCGCGCCTGGCTGGAGCGGCTCTACCAGGTGCAGATGCGGCGCTTCATCGACGCCGACTTCGACTCGCCGCTGCACCTGCTCCACCCCGACCTGGCCCGGCTGGCCGCCCTCGGCGGGTTCGGGCGGCTGGACGCGCGCATCGGACGCTTCCTGCACGACGAACGGCTGCGGCGCGTCTTCTCCTTCCAGGCCCTGTACGCGGGCGTGGCACCCGAACGCGCCCTGGCCGCGTACGCCGTCATCGCGTACATGGACACGGTGGCGGGCGTCTGGTTCCCACGCGGCGGCATGCACGCCCTGCCCCGGGCGATGGCGGACACCGCCGCGGACGCGGGGGCCGACCTGCGCTTCGGAGAGACCGTCACCCGCCTGGAACGCTCCGGCGACCGGATCACGGCCGTGGTCACCGACGCCGGCCGCATCGCCTGCGACGCGGTCGTCCTCACCCCCGACCTGCCCGTCACCTACCGGCTGCTGGGCCGCGCGCCGAGACGGCCGGTGGGTCTGCGGTTCTCGCCGTCCGCCGTGATCCTGCACGTCGGCACGGACCGCACCTGGCCCGGACTGGCCCACCACACCATCTCCTTCGGCGCGGCTTGGCGGCGGACGTTCGCCGAACTCACGCGGTCCGGCAGCCTGATGAGCGATCCGTCCCTGCTCATCACGCGCCCCACCGCCACCGACCCGAGCCTCGCCCCGCCCGGCCGCCATCTGCACTACATCCTCGCCCCCTGTCCGAACACCGCCCTCGGCCCCGGCGCCGCCGCCTGGGGCGAACTGGGTCCGCGCTACCGCGACAGCCTGCTGGGCGAACTGGAACGGCGCGGCCTCAGCGGCCTCGCCGCCGCCGTCGAGGAGGAGTGCGTGGTCACCCCGGCCGACTGGCAGGCCCAGGGGCACGCGGCCGGCTCGCCGTTCTCCGCGTCGCACACCTTCGCTCAGACCGGACCGTTCCGGCCGCGCAACCTGGTGCGCGGCACCGTCAACGCGGTCCTCGCCGGCTGCGGCACCACTCCCGGTGTCGGCGTCCCGACCGTCCTGCTGTCGGGCAAGCTCGCCGCCGCCCGCATCACCGGCGGCGCCCGCCCCGGGCGGCCGCGCCCCGCCGTACGTGAGACCCGGGAACGGAGGCCGGCATGACCGACCGTGAACTCGACGCGGCAGGCGTCACCGATCCGGCGCTGCGCAAGGCGTACACGCGGTGCCGGCGGCTGAACGCCCGGCACGGCAAGACGTACTTCCTCGCCACCCGTCTGCTGCCCGTCGCCCGCAGGCCGGCCGTGCACGCGCTGTACGGCTTCGCCCGCTGGGCCGACGACATCGTCGACACGCTCGACGGTACGACCACCACCGCCGAGCGGGCCCGACGGCTGACCCTGCTCCAGCACGAGCTGGAGCTGGGACTGACGGCGGGTCACAGCGCCGAGCCCGTGGTCCACGCGCTGTCCGACACCGCGCGGCGCTACGACATCGACCACCGCCACTTCACCGACTTCATGGCCGCGATGCGCGCCGACCTCGACATCACCGACTACGCCACCTATGCCGACCTGCGCACCTACACCTACGGTTCGGCGGAGGTGATCGGTCTGCAGATGCTGCCGGTGCTCGGCACGGTCGTCCCCCGCGAGGAGGCGGCACCGCACGCAGCGGCCCTGGGCGTGGCGTTCCAGCTCACCAACTTCCTGCGGGACGTGGGCGAGGACCTGGACCGCGACCGCGTCTACCTGCCCGCCGACCTGCTGGCCTCCCACGGGGTCGACCGTCAACTGCTGCGCTGGAGCCGGGACACCGGCCGGCCCGACCCCCGGATCACCGCCGCCCTGCGGGAGTTCGAGCGACTGACCCGCGCGATCTACCGTGAGGCGGCCCCGGGACTGGCCATGCTCGACCCGGTCTCGCGCCCGTGCATCCGCACGGCCTTCGTCCTGTACGGCGGCATCCTGGACGCGGTCGCCGCGGACGAGTACCGGTCGGTGCAGCGCCGTGCCGTGGTCCCGGGACACCGGCGGGCCGTCGTGGCCCTCGACGGCCTGGTCCGGGTGGGGGCCGCGCGACTGCGGCACGGGACGGCCGGCGACCGGGCGGTACCCCTGCCGGACACGGCAGCCGACACCTCGACACCCTGGCGGAGGATCGCATGAAACCGCGGCGACCCACGGGACGCCCCCGTTACCCGCTCGCCCTGCGGCGCCGCCCGGTGCGGTGGGAGAAGCAGCAGCCGACCTGGCGGCAGGCCCGCCCGGCCCTGATCGCCGAGGCCCTGAAGCGGGCCCAGGCCCGGCCGTCCGGCAACTGGTACGTCGTCGGCGCCACCCGGCACGTGCACCGGGACCGCCCGCTGTCCGCGACGGTGGCCGGGCAGGAGCTGGTGGTGTGGCGCACCGCCGACGGACGGCTCGCGGCGGGCCCCGGGATCTGCCCGCACCTGGGAGCACCGCTCGCCGACAGCCCGGTGCGCTGCGGGACCCTCGTCTGCCACTGGCACGGACTGGCCCTGGACGGCGGGCCGTTCGCCGGCTGGGAGCCGCTGCCCGTGCACGACGACGGCGTGCTGGTCTGGGTGCGTCTGGACGAGGTGGGCGGTGAGCCCCACACACCGGCGCCGTTCGTCCCGCCCCGGCCGGAGGTGTCGCGCTCCGTCGCCGCCGTCTACACCGGGGTGGGGGTCTGCGAGCCGGAGGACATCGTGGCGAACCGGCTGGACCCCTGGCACGGGGCCTGGTTCCACCCGTACTCCTTCGTGGACCTGACCGTGGTCGACACCCCCGAGGCCGAGGGGACGGACGACGACGGGTTCACCGTGGACGTCTCCTTCAAGGTGGCCGGACGGCTGGTGGTGCCGGTGCGGGCCCTGTTCACCACGCCCGACCCACGGACGGTCCTCATGCGCATCACGGAGGGCGAGGGCCTGGGTTCCGTGGTCGAGACGCACGTGACCCCGCTCGGCCCGGACGAGCTGGGCCGTCCGCGCACGGCCGTCGTCGAGGCGGTCGTGGCGTCCTCCACCCGCACCGGTTTCGCGGCGGCCCGCACGGCGGCGCCCGTCCTGCGCCGCCTGATGAGGGCGGGGGCGGCGCGGCTGTGGCGCGACGACCTGGCCTACGCCGAACGCCGCTGGCTGCTGCGCTCCACCGGACGCTTCCCCGGCTGACCGAAGCGCCTCCGCGCGGCGGACGGGGTGCCGCGGTTCAGTCCGGCGGGGCGGCGACCGCGTCCGGGTGGTCGGCGAGGTAGTCCCGGAGCACCGACTGGAAGCTCGCGTCGGGGCGGAGTCCCAGTGCGGCGGCGCGCCGGTGGTCGAGGACGGCCGGCCAGGAGCCGACGATGGCCTCGACCGCCGGATCCGGCGCGACGGTGACGAGGTCGGCGACCGCGTCACCGGCGACCTGGCGCAGGGTCGCGAGCATGTCGGCGACCGAGACGGTCAGGGCGGGCAGGTTCACCGGCAGCGGGCCTTCCAGGCGGCCCGGCCCGGTGCCGCGTTCGGCCTCGGCGACACAGAGGATGCCCTCGACAGTGCGCCGGGGCGAGGAGAGCGCCACCTTCAGAGCGGGGTCGACGGGACAGACGGCGGGCAGGCCCGCGAGCGGCTCGCGCACGATGCCGGACAGGAAGCCGGAGGCCGCCGCGTTGGGCCTGCCCGGCCGTACCGCCACCGTCATCAGCCGGGCGACCCGCCCGTCGACGAAGCCGCGCCGGGTGCAGTCCGCGACGAGCTGCTCGCACATCAGCTTCTGGGTGCCGTAACTCGACCGCGGTACCGGCACGGTCGTCTCGCTGACCACCGCCGGCAGGGGCAGGCCCGGGTGGGAGCCGTACACGGCGACACTGCCGGCGAACAGCATCCGCGCTACCGGCCCGCCCGACCGGGACTGGGTCCGCGCCGCCTCCAGCAGCGAGCGGGTGACGTCCACGTTGGCGTGCATCCCGAGGTCGAAGTCGGCCTCGCACTCGGCCGACACCGCGGCGGCGAGATGGAACAGCACGTCCACGGGCTCGGCGAACACCGCGTCCAGGTGCTCGGGCAGCTCCCCGTGCACCACCTCGATGGGTACCCCGGCGCCCTGTGGCATCCCGGGCCAGGGCACCCGGTCGACCAGCACCAGCCGGCTGATCGGCTCACCCCCGAAGGTCCCCGCCCGCGCCAACGCACCGGCCAGCAGCCGTCCGAGGAACCCGGACGCGCCCGTCACGACGACCCTCACCCGCTCATCTCCCACCTCGGCCCGGCCGATGCCCGCCGCATGATCGAGAGTGCCGCCCGCCGGCCCCTCCCCCCACGTGATATCAGGGCAGAACACGCAAGCCAGGACGCCTCTCTGTGCCGAACTGGTGAAATATTGACGGGAGTTGTGAACAGCGACAAGAATGCGGCTCGCTCGCTGTGACCAGAGCGAGCGAAGTGACGCGAGTGGCTCTGCCACGGCCTGCATTCCCCCCTTACCGCCGGCCACGGCCGCTCGCGCCCGGCCACCTCCCACACTTTCGACACCGCTAGGGCATATCTTGACGCGCCTTTCACGCTCCAGAACTTCGGCCGCCTTCGCCGCGACCGCCTTCATTGCCGCGGCCACTCCCCTGCTCGGGGCCACCGCCGCCCACGCCACCCCCGCGGGCGGCTGCCAGACCGCCACGGTCCAGTACCGTCTCGTCGACTCCGCCGGAAAGCCGGTCGACGCCGACTGGACCTCCCAGGGCGGCTTCCACCAGTGGTCCTCCGCCCCCGGCACCGTCGAGGTCCGGCTGGCGCCGGGTCAGACGGTCGGCGAGGGCTGCAAGTACCCGGTCTCGCTGGCCGAGTACACCACCGAGGGACCGGACTGGTACACCTCCGGTCTGCAGACCCTCGTCGACCACGCCACCGTCTACCTCACCGCCAAGGACCTCCCCGGCGCCGAAGACGCCGGGCGGACCTGGCAGAAGCTCTCGGTCAGGACGCCGGACTGCTACGGGCAGATCGACCTCTACGGCGACGACGTCGTCTACGACGGCGGGTCGGGCGAGGGCCACGGCCCCGCGCCCTACCAGCCCGACAACGTCGCCACGCCCTACCACCTGATCGCCGCGTGGAACGGCGGCGACAAGTCGTGCAGCCCCGAGCAGCCGAACTCGCCCACGCCGCCGGCCTCCCCGTCCACGCCGGACAACCCGAGCAGCCCGCCCGCGAGCGAGCCGCCCGCGGACGAGACGACCCCGCCGGCCACCCCGACGGCCCCGCCGCCCACCTCCACCACTCCGCCGACCACCCCGGACGTCCCTCCGCTGGAGTCGACACCGCCCACCGGCCCGGCTCCCTCCCCGAGCGACAGCACCCCGCCGCTGGCCGAGACGGGTTCCAGCGCCCCGGTCGGCGCGATAGCCGGCGGCGCGGCCGCGGTGATCGCCCTCGGAGCGGCCGCCCTCTACGGCACCCGCCGCGCACGGCGTTCCTGACCGGCACCCCTGCCCGCACCGCCAGGCGGTAGGGCAGTCGGCGGTCTCGCCCCGGACACCGGCCGTCCGACACCGAACCACCCGGTCGGCCGGCGTTCGGGCCGCACCGCCCTCTCGGCGGTTCAGTCCTCGCCGTGCGATGCGCGGTCGGCGAGACCACCGGCGCCGAGCGGCCCGGTGTAGGTGAGGGACCGTTCGGCCTCCAGACGGGGCAGCGCGCGGCGCGACACCCGCAGCACGAGGGGCGGCAGCGCCGCGCGCACCGGCTGGGTCAGGCGCAGCCAGGCCGGCGCGTACACGGCCGTACGGCGTCGCTCCATGCCCTTCACCAGGCGGGCGGCGACCGTCTCCACGGTGTACACCCGGCGGGCCGGAAAGGGCATGCCGGCCCGCAGTTCCCGCAGCACGACATGCCGGTCGGCGTCACGGATCATGTCGGTGTCCGTCCAGTTGATATAGGCGACGCCCACGCCGACGCCCCGGTGCACCACCTCGGCGCGAAGGGAGTGCGCGAACGCTTCCGCCCCCGCCTTGGAGGCGCAGTAGGCACTCATCAACGGAGCCGCGCCGATCGACGCCAGCGAGGCGATCTGCAGGTAGTAGCCGGCCGTGTCGAAGAGGTCCGGCAGGAACGCCCGGGCCGTGTGGGCACTGCCGGTGAGATTGACCTCGACCACGCGGCTCCAGGCGTCCGGCGGCGAGGTCAGGAACGGGCCGCCCTCGGCGATGCCCGCGTTCGCCACCACCGCCGAGGGCGGTCCGAGACGGGCCCGCACCGCGCGGGCCGCGGCGGACAGCGCGTCCGGGTCGGTCACGTCGACCTCGACCGCGAGGGCGGGCCCCGGCAGGGACTCGGCCACCGCTTCCAGGAGGGCCTTCTCGTGGCCCAGCAGAGCCACCCGGGCCCCGCGCCGGGCGATCTCGCGGGCCAGGGCCGCGCCCAGGCCCCGGGCGGCTCCGGTGACGGCCACCGTCCGGCCGGCGAGCGGACTGTCGCGCATGGCCGACCCTCCTTCCGAGGAACGTGGAAAGGTGAACGCGGAACGGGCGCCCCGCGGGCGTCTCAGCTCTCGCGGGCAGCCGGGCGGGCGGTGTGGTCCGGATGACCGGAAGTGCGGCGCTCCTCCTTCATCTCCGCCTCGAACAAGTGGTCACGGCCCTGCGCGAGTTCCTGCACCGCACTCGTCTCCAACTGCTGGAAGGGCCGGTAGTAGGTGGCGTTGTAGGCCTCCACGATCTGGAAGGTCCAGTGCCCGGGGATGACGTTGCGGCCGAGGATCTCCGAGCGGACCTTCGCGGCCCATTCGGGGTGACCCGCCTCCTCCAACAGCCGCACGGCACGGTCGAGTTGCAGATCGGCCGTCCCGGTGAGCTGGTGGAAGTCGTACAACCGGCCCCGGGCCCGCTCGGTGGTCTCCAGTGCCTTGGACAGCGCCCCGAGGGCCTCGACGGTCGTGTCGTCGACGCCGGTGGGGCGCCGATGGTCGCGGTCGGGGCCGCTGGGGGCCTCCTCGTGCGTGTTCACGGGTCCTCCTCCACGGTACGGCCGCCCCGGCGGGCGGCGCCTTGGATCAGCGCCTGCTTCCGGTGCGGTCGCGGCGGGTCAGGAGTCGTTGGGCGCGGGCGAGCCCCGGGGGCCGGTGGCGGTGCAGGGCGGCCCGTGCCGCGTTGGCGCCCGGCGCTCCGTGCACGCCACCGCCCGGGTGGGCCCCGGAGGACGCCAGGAACAGGCCGGGGACCGGGGTCTCGGGGCGTCCGGTGCCGGGCACGGGGCGGAAGACGAGCTGCTGGTGCAGGGCGGTCGTGCCCCCGTTGATGGCACCGCCGCCCAGATTGGCGTCCAGCGCCTGGAGGGTCGGCGGGGCGAGGATCCGGCGGGCGCGGATCAGGCCGCGGAAGCCGGGCGCGAACCGCTCCACCTGGCGTTCGACCCGGTCCGCCATGAGCTCCTGGTCCTTGGCGTCCCAGCGGCCGGTGACGCCCTCGTCCGCGGCGTCGGCGGCGATCTCGTGCGGGACGTGGGTGTAGGCCCAGGCCGACTCGGTGCCCTGCGGGGAGCGGGTGGCGTCGGACGTGGTCATCTGGCCGAACAGCAGGAAGGGGCGGTCCGGGACCTGCCGCATGGCGAGCTGGGCGGCGAAGCGAGTCAGCTCGTCGACGCCGTCGGCGAGGTGGACGGTACCGGCCCGGGACGCCTGCTCGGCCTGCCAGGGCACCGGCCCGTCGAGCGCCCAGTCGACCTTGAAGGTGGCGAAGTCCCACTGGAAGCGGCGCACGTCCTCCAGAAGCTGGGGAGGCAGGTGCTCGGGGTCCAGGAGGCTTCCGTACAGCGCGGGCACCGACACGTCCGCCAGCACCGCCCGGCGGGCCCGTACCGCGTCACCGGCCGCCGTACGCACCCCGACGGCCCGGCCGCCGCGGACGACGATCTCATCGACGCGCTGCCCGCAGTGGAGCCGCCCGCCCCGGGCCCGCAGGCGACGGGCCAGGGCCTCGGTGAGGGCGCCGGAGCCGCCGACCGGGACGGGGAAGCCGTAGGTCTGTCCCAGCATGGCCATCAGCCAGCCGAAGCCGCCGCTGCCGGCGGATTCCGGGGCGAGGTCGGCGTGCAGGGCGTTTCCCGCCAGCAGCAGCCGGCCGCCTTGTCCGCGGAACTCCTCCTCTCCCATCCGCCGCACCGGGAGGACCAGGGTCCGGGCCATCCGCAGACCGCCCGCGGCCCGTAGCCGCCACGCCAGGCGGGCCGTCGCGCGGACCGGCGGGAAGGGGGTGAACAAGGCGTCCAGGACGTCGGGGCGCAGCCGCTGCCATACGTCGTGCAGCCGCCGCCACGCGTCCCCGTCGCCCGGCGCGAAGGTGTCGAGGGAGGCGGCGGTGGTGTCGACGTCACGGTCCAGAAGAGCGCAGCTACCGTCGCTGAGGGGGTGGGCGAGGACGCTCGGCGCGTTGCTCCAGCGCAGTCCGTGGTCCTCGAGACGCAGTCCGGCGAGGACCGGGGAGGCGGCCGCGAGCGGGTAGAAGGAGCTGAAGAGGTCGTTGACGAAGGCGGGGTCCACCCCGTGGTCGTGGCGCACCGCGCCGCCCGGTTCCGGCTGCTCCTCCAGCACCTCGACGCTCCAGCCGGCGTCCGCGAGCACGTTGGCGGCGACCAGTCCGTTGGGGCCCGCGCCGATCACCACGGCATCAGGCATGACCGGCTCCCTGCGCGCCCGGTGCCGCCGCCCGGACCGGTGCGAGGTGCCGGCTGTCGTCGCGGGCCGGGTTCTCGCACAGCCTGGCCAGCCGGGCGAGCATGGTGCGGTGCCGGAGCTGGATCAGCGCGTCGAAGCCGACGTTGTGCAGCCGGCCACCGGCTCCCTGAAGGGGGTGTTCGTCCACGATGACCAGGCAGTGGTCGCCCCACGGCCGCAGTTCGATCGCGATACGGGCCGTGCCCAGCACTCCGGCGTGGGCTTCAAGCTCCAGCTCGGCGCCTTCCTCGCACCGGCGCACTACCGTCTCGTTGGTCAGCCGGAGCGGGCCGAGGCGGACCTCGAAGCGGATCGCCGCGTCCTTCTGCGGCCAGTGTCCTCGGACCGGCTCGGACTGCGCGGTCCCCACGACCCATTCGGCGTATCGGTGACCGTCGGCGAGGACATCCCACACGACACTCGGTGCGACTCGGATCAGACGATGGCGACGAGCCACGGATACCTCCAGGACTGGTGTACAGAGAGCTTCGGTCGCGGGCCCGCGGCCGGATGCACCGATTTGCCCCGTCTCGCGGGAGCACGGTGCCGCGGTCGCGGCTCGACCGATGAGGAGTGCCCAGGTCCGGGAGGTTCAAAGCGGCGCCGGCGGCCCGGCGAAGTCACGACCCCGGCCGGTCGGGCGCGCCTTGCGCTCCCCTACGGCGTGAACGAACGGCATCCCAGGGCGCCGGCCCTCGACCGGCGTCATCACGGCGGGCCTCTGCACAGGCATCGGTGACGAGTGCCCAGGGCCGGAGGGGGCGGGCCAGGGGAAAACACGGCCCCGGCCGGGAAGACGCGGCCGCCCTCGCCCACGGTCTGAAAGGACCGGGTCCCGAGCCGTCAGCACCGGCAGGCCTCATCACCGCGGGCCTCGGCCCAGGCATCGGTGACGAGTGCCCGGGGCCGGAGGGGGCGGGCCAGGGGAAAACACGGCCCCGGCCGGGGAGACGGGCCCGCCCTCGCCCACGGTCTGGAAGGTCCGGGTCCCGAGGCTTCAGCCGTCGGCCGGTCTCGTCGTCGCAGTCCCCCGCCCAGGGGTCGTCGAAGTGACCCGTCGGCTCTCGTCGAGGCCGCGGGCAGGCCTATGTCGTGGTCGTCACCGGCTCATGGGCTGTGCGGAGAGCGACGACCTCGTGCGGCTAGTCGTCGAACAGCGTCAGGCGGGCCGTGACGCACTTGCCCACCGGCTCCTGGCGCACCTCTATGGCCTGGACGACCGCCATCACGATCTCCAGGCCGTGCTGGCCCACCCGCCCCGCGTCCGCGGCACGCGCCAGCGGAAGGGTCGGGTCGGTGTCCCAGACCTCGATCTCCAGCATGGCGTCGGCGATGCGCAGGTGCAGCAACACCGGCCCTGGCGCGTATTTCAACGCGTTGGTGACCAGTTCGCTGACCACCAACTGCCCCAGGTCCATGGTGCGGGCGGCAACCGGCAGCCCGTACTCCCCCTGCACCCGCGTCAAGAACTTCGACGTCTGGGCCCGGGCGTCGGCGATACAGCCGTCCGCTCCGTCCAGGGCCACGGTCACCTCGGCAGGTGCGGCTTCCGGCATCCGCGAACACTCCTCAGGCAGGACCCGCACCCTGCCGACCATCTCCAGTACCCCGTTCATGAGCGCGCGGATACCCCCTGTTTCCCGTCTTACGCCTGTGCCGTCTGTTCTTGTCCCGCACTCGAACTTCAGGGTCGTCCGATGCATCGTGCTCGGTCATCCTGGGCAGCGGTGGCACCAAGGACGTGACGGCCCCCATCGAGTGCGCAGAGGAAGCGAGTGGCAGACAACCGGGAAGCAGCGGGTCACGGCACCCTGACCGTGGTCCGGACCGACGCCGACGGCATCACCGTCCTCGGCCTCGACGGAGAGATCGACCACCAGAGCGTGGGCGGCCTGACGCGGGCCCTGGTCCCGGCGGACTCCGCCGTGGGTCAGCGGGTCGTCATCGATCTGAGCCAGGTCACGTTCATGGACTCCAGCGGTGTCAACGCCCTCATCGCCGCCTTCCAGGCCGCCGGGAAGGCGGGAGGATGGGTGCGGCTCGTGGTGGTGCGGGGTGCCGTCCTGCGCACCTTGCAGCTCGTGGGCCTCGACAGCGTCATCCCCTTCCACCCCACCCTGGAGGACGCCCTCGCCGCAGCGCGGCCGGACCCCGGAAAATCCTGACGAGTACCCGAGATCATCACCCTCACACCACTTTCAGGACTTCTTTTTTCCGCGTGTCACAACCCTTCCCACAGCCTTTTGTCGCTGCTCCCCACCTGGGTTAATCTTCGACGGATTTCTCATCGGGCAACTCCGTGGGGTGCGGGATTGTCGCTGGTGAGCGGGCCCTTGACGAGCCCGCCAGGGTTCCGAGTCCCCGGTGCGGGGGCTCTTGGGGAGCGGAACGAGGGTGCGCATGACCAGCACGTCGACGGAGGCCCGCGAACAGGCCCCGGGTGAGCAGGAGCTACGCCAGTTGCTGGCGGGGCTGACGGCCGTGCGCGACGGCGACTTCGGCACTCGGCTGCCGTCCGACGGACAGGGTCTCCTGGGCGACATCGCCACGGTCTTCAACGGCATGGTCGACCAGCTCTCCGTGTTCACGTCCGAGGTCACCCGGGTGGCCCGCGAGGTGGGCACCGAGGGCACGCTGGGCGGCCAGGCGGAGGTGCCGGGCGTCTCGGGCACCTGGGCCGACCTGACCGACTCCGTGAACGCCATGGCGGGCAATCTCACCACCCAGGTCCGTGACATCGCCCAGGTGGCGACGGCGGTGGCCAAGGGCGACCTCTCGCAGAAGATCGACGTGCCCGCGCGCGGGGAGATCCTTCAGCTCAAGGAGACCGTCAACACGATGGTCGACCAGCTCTCCGCGTTCGCGGACGAGGTCACCCGTGTCGCCCGCGAGGTCGGCAGCGAGGGACGGCTGGGCGGCCAGGCGCAGGTGCCCGGGGTGGGCGGGGTCTGGCGGGACCTCACCGATTCGGTCAACTTCATGGCGGGAAACCTCACCTCCCAGGTCCGCAACGTCGCCCAGGTGACGACGGCGGTGGCGCAGGGCGACCTCTCCCAGAAGATCACCGTCGACGCCCGCGGCGAGATCCTCGAACTCAAGAACACCATCAACACGATGGTCGACCAGCTCTCCGCCTTCGCCGACGAAGTGACCCGTGTCGCCCGCGAGGTCGGCACCGAGGGCCGGCTGGGGGGCCAGGCGGACGTCAAGGGCGTCAAGGGCACCTGGCGCGACCTGACCGACTCCGTGAACTTCATGGGCGGCAACCTCACCGCGCAGGTCCGCAACGTCGCCCAGGTGGCCACCGCGGTCGCGCAGGGCGACCTCTCCCAGAAGATCACCGTCGACGCCCGCGGCGAGATCCTCGAACTCAAGAACACCATCAACACGATGGTCGACCAGCTCTCCGCCTTCGCCGACGAAGTGACCCGCGTCGCCCGCGAGGTCGGCACCGAGGGCAACCTCGGCGGACAGGCGATCGTGCGGGGCGTGTCGGGAACCTGGAAGGACCTCACCGACAACGTCAACGTGATGGCCTCCAACCTGACCGGGCAGGTCCGCTCCATCGCCCAGGTCGCCACCGCCGTGGCCCGCGGCGACCTCTCGCAGAAGATCACCGTCGAGGCCAAGGGTGAGGTCGCCGCGCTGGCGGACGTCATCAACACCATGGTCGACACGCTGTCCGCCTTCGCCGACGAGGTCACCCGCGTGGCCCGCGAGGTCGGCACCGAGGGACGTCTCGGCGGCCAGGCCCACGTGCCGAACGTGGCCGGCACCTGGAAGGACCTCACCGACAACGTCAACTCCATGGCCAACAACCTCACCGGGCAGGTCCGCAACATCGCCCTGGTGACGACGGCGGTGGCCAACGGCGACCTGTCGAAGAAGATCGACGTCGACGCCCGCGGCGAGATCCTGGAGCTCAAGACCACCATCAACACGATGGTCGACCAGCTCTCGTCGTTCGCCGCCGAGGTCACCCGCGTCGCACGCGAGGTCGGCAGCGAGGGACGGCTCGGCGGACAGGCCGAGGTCGAGGGCGTCGAGGGCACCTGGAAGCGGCTCACGGAGAACGTCAACGAACTGGCCGGCAACCTCACCCGGCAGGTCCGTGCCATCGCCGAGGTCGCCAGCGCCGTCGCCGAGGGCGACCTGACCCGGTCGATCAACGTGGAGGCCTCCGGTGAGGTCGCCGAGCTCAAGGACAACATCAACTCCATGGTGGAGTCCCTGCGCGAGACCACCCGGGCCAACCAGGAGCAGGACTGGCTCAAGACCAACCTGGCCCGGATCTCCGGCCTGATGCAGGGCCACCGGGATCTGCCCGTGGTCGCCGAGCTCATCATGGACGAGCTCACCCCGCTGGTCTCCGCCCAGTACGGCGCCTTCTACCTGGCGGAGGACAGCGCGCGCGGCCCCGAGCTGCGGCTGGTGGGCTCGTACGGCTATCCGGACGACGACGAGCGGCCCACCCGCATCCCGGTCGGGCGCTCGCTGGTCGGACAGACGGCACGCAACCGCCGTACCGTCACCGTAGAGGAGCTGCCCGAGGGGTACGTCACCATCTCCTCCGGTCTCGGGCAGGTGTCGCCCACCGCGCTGGTGGTGCTGCCGATCGTGGTCGAGGAGCAGGTGCTCGGAGTGATCGAGCTGGCGTCCGTCAGCCGCTTCAGGCAGATCCACCAGGACTTCCTGGCACAGCTCATGCCGACCATCGGCGTCAACCTCAACACCATCGTCGCCAACGTCCGCACCGACGAGCTGCTGGACGAGTCGCAGCGGCTGACCGCCGAACTCCAGGCCCGCTCCGAGGAGTTGCAGGTCCAGCAGGACGAACTCCAGCGCTCCAACGCCGAACTGGAGGAGAAGGCCTCCCTGCTGGCCTCGCAGAACCGCGACATCGAGGCGAAGAACCTCCAGATCGAGCAGGCCCGGCAGGAACTGGAGACCCGCGCGCAGCAGTTGTCGCTGGCCTCCAAGTACAAGTCGGAGTTCCTGGCCAACATGAGCCACGAGCTGCGCACCCCGCTCAACAGCCTGCTGATCCTGGCCCAGTTGCTGGCGCAGAACCCCTCCCGCAACCTCACCCCCAAGCAGGTCGAGTACGCGGGCATCATCCACTCGGCGGGCTCGGACCTGCTCCAGCTCATCAACGACATCCTCGACCTGTCCAAGGTCGAGGCGGGCAAGATGGACGTGGCGCCCGAGCGGGTGTCGCTGCGCCAGCTCCTCGAGTACGTCGAGGCGACGTTCCGGCCGATGACGACGCAGAAGAGCCTGGAGTTCACGGTCGCCACCGCGCCCGGCACCCCGGCCGACCTGCTCACCGACGACTCCCGGCTGCGGCAGATCCTGCGCAACCTGCTGTCGAACGCGGTGAAGTTCACCGAGCAGGGCGGTGTGGAGCTGCGGATCGAGCCCGCCGCCGACCGGGAGGTGCCGCCGGGTGTGCATCGCGGCGGTCCGATCGTGGCGTTCCGGGTGAAGGACACCGGCATCGGCATCCCGCAGCAGCAACTGGAGACCATCTTCGGGGCGTTCCAGCAGGCCGACGGGACGACCAGCCGCAAGTACGGCGGTACCGGGCTCGGTCTGTCCATCACCCGGGAGATCGCCCATCTGCTGGGCGGCGCGGTCACGGTGGACAGCACTCCCGGCCAGGGCAGCACGTTCACGCTGTACCTGCCCGTCGCACGCGCCGACTTCGAGGAACTGATGGAGAACGGCGGGCGTCCGGCGGAGCACCCGCAGGACACCGCCGACGTCCTGGAGGCGCACGAACCCCGGATGCTGCCCGCCGCGCCCGCACCCGGGCAGCGCAGGCGCCGGCTGCTGGTCATCGAGGAGCGCCCGCGCGGTCTGCTCACGCTGGTCGCCGAACGGGCCGTCGCGGACCTCGGCGACTCCGACGACTCGCACGGGGCGATCGACATCATCACGGCCGTGGGGGCGCAGGAGGCCGCGAGCATGCTGGCGACCGACCCCTGCCACTGTGTCGTCCTCGAACTCGGCATGCCGCACGACGAGGGCGCCGACTTCCTGGAGGCCATGGGCGGTGACTCGGCGCTGGCCAGCGTGCCGGTGCTGATCCACACCGGGCACCGCGTGGACCTCGGCCAGGAGCAGGGGCTGCGGGCCCTGGCGGGCGACCGGCCGCTGGACTTCCTGTCCAGCCTGGACGACCTGCGCGAGCGCATCACCCTGCACCTGTCCGCCGAGCAGCCGGGCGACGTGCTGTCGCTGGTGCGTCCCGAGGAGCCGCAGCGTCCGATGGCGCAGGTGGTGGACGACTCCTTCGTCGGCCGGACGGTCCTCGTGGTCGACGACGACGCGCGCAACCTGTTCGCGCTCAGCGGGGTGCTGGAGCTGCACGGCTTCCAGGTCCTGCACGCGGACAACGGCCGCAAGGGCATCGAGATGCTGCTCGCCCACCCGGACATCTCGGTGGTCCTGATGGACGTGATGATGCCGGAGATGGACGGTTACGCCGCCACCGCGGAGATCCGTTCGATGCCGCAGTACGCGGAACTGCCGATCATCGCGGTCACCGCGAAGGCCATGCCGGGCGACCAGGAGAAGAGTCTCGCGTCGGGTGCCAACGACTACGTCACCAAGCCCGTCGACACCGGCGACCTGATCGCCCGGGTCCGGCGGTGGCTGCCGGAGTGAGCACGCGCAGTGCCCTCCAGCCGACCGCGTGACGTCCCCAGCCGAGGAACAGGCCCACCGTGAGTGATCTCCGCCAGCCGTCCGAGCCCCAGACCGCCCCCGTGGGCCCCGAGCCCACCGTCGACGGCGGTGACGGTGACGGGCAGGCCTCCCCTGTCGGCAGGCTGGCGGCGACCGTGGAGCGGCTGCGCCGGGAGGTGCGGGCCGCGCAGGCCGAGGCGGACGGGCGGGCCCTGATCGAACTGGCGAAGGGCATCCTGGTCGAGCGGCTGGGCTGCGGGCCGGCGCAGGCCTCGCGGCAGCTCGCCGAGCTGACGGAACAGGCGGGCGTGACCCCGCTCGAGTTCGCCGTCGAGGTGATCAACCAGGCCTCGCGCGACCGGCTGTCGGAGGTGACCAGCGCCTTCCTGGCCGCCACCGCAGCCGCCGCCGAACCGGCCGAGGGGCACTCCTCCGCGGTGCGGCTGCGGACCGCGGAGAGTGGTGCGCTGGCCGCCGACGACACCCAGGCGGTCGCCGACTCCCTGCTGGAGCACGCGCTCACGCCGCTGGGCGCGGAGGCGGTGGCGATCTGGTCCCTGGGGTCCGACGGGTCCCTGTCGCTGGCGGGCTGCGCCGGGTTCTCCGCGGCCGAGGCCGGACGCTGGCGCCATGTGCCGCCCGGGGTGACGACCGTGGCGCGGCGCGGGCTCACCGAGCGCGACGGGGAATGGATCCACAGCCTGTCCGAGACCGGCCTGCCGTCCATCGGCCAGCACCAGTACCCCGACGGCGGCCGGATCGCCGTACCGGCCGGGACCGGGGGGCGCATCCACGGCGTCCTCGAGATCGCCTGGCCCGCGCCGCTGGAGTCCCCTTCCCCGCCCATCGTGCGGCAGATCGAGGCCCTGGCCGAGCTGTGCGCGCACACCCTGGAGACGTACACGCTCCAGCACCCGGACGGCGCCCTCGGCCCGCGCGTCCTGCCGGACGTCGCCGAGCTGATGGACCTGGCCGACGGGCTCCACGACCCCGCCCTGGTGCTGGTGCCGCACCTGGGACCCGACGGGCACCTCGTCGACTTCCGCATCCACCACGTCAACAGCCGCTTCCTCGACCCCGCGGGACGGCCGCGGGGCGCCGTGAACGGTGCGCTGCTGCTGGAGGCGTACCCGATGGCCGCGGGCCACAGCGAGCTGTTCGAGCGGATCGAGCGCGTCTACGCCACCGGCGAGCCCTTCCGTGCCCACCGCATGCGGCTCACCGCCCTGGTCGACGACGTCCAGCTCGCCGCGGTCGCCGACATCAACGTCAGCCGGCACGGCGACAGCGTCCTGCTGATCTGGCGCATCGAGGACGAGACCGCCCGCCTGGCGAGCCTGCTCCAGCACGCCCAGCGCCTCGGCCGCATCGGCGGTTTCGAGGAGAACCTGCTGACCGACGAGATCACCTGGAACGGCCAGCTCTACCACCTCTACGGCAGGCCCCTGTCCGACACCCCCGTGCCGCTGGAGGACCTGCCCGCCTACGCCCATCCCGACGACGCCGTCGCCATCGGCCGGTTCCTGCGCACCGTGCTCCACCAGCGCCGCCCCGCCTCGACCGCGTTCCGCCTGCAACGCCCCGACGGGGTCACCCGGCACATCCGGGTCGTGGCGGAGCCGGTCCTGGACTCCGCCGGCCAGCTCTACCTGCTGCGCGGCGCCTACCAGGACATCTCCGCGCACCACTGGACCGAGGTCGCCCTCGCCGCCACCCGGGACCAGCTCGCCCACACCGAGCAGCAGGCCAGCGAACGCAACCGGCTCACCCTCCAGTTGCAGCACGCCATCATGCCCCCGACGCAGGCACCGCTGGAGGTGCCGGGGATGGACGTGGCGGTGCGCTACCGGCCCGCGGAGACCCAGCATCTCGTGGGCGGCGACTGGTACGACGCGGTCGTGCTGCCGTCCCGGCTGGTGCTGCTGTGCGTGGGCGACGTCGCCGGTCACGGCATCGAGGCGGCCACCAGCATGGTCGTGCTGCGCAACGCGCTGCGCGGGCTCGCCGTCACCGGTGCCGGGCCGGGCCAGCTCCTGTCCTGGCTCAACATGGTGGCCCACCATCTGACCGGCGCCGTCACGGCCACCGCGGTGTGCGGCCTGTACGACCCCGAGAACCACACCCTGCGCTGGGCGCGGGCCGGGCATCTGCCGCCGGTGCTGGTGCGCGGCTCGGAGGCGGCACCGCTGCCGTTGGTCACGGGGCTGCTGCTGGGCGCCGTACCGGAGGCGACGTACGAGGAGCACGAGGTCCAGCTCGCCGTCGACGACACGCTGCTGATGTACACGGACGGGCTGATCGAACGCCGGGACCGGTCCGTGGAGGAGTCCCTGGCGCAGTTCCTGACGGTGGCGCGCGCGGTCCCGCCGACGCTGGACCAGCAGTTGGACCGGCTGCTCACGCACAGCAGGTCCGACACGGACGACGACACCTGCATCGTGGGAATCCGCGTGGCCTAGGGCGTGGTCCGCGCCGGGGCTTGTGTCCGCGCATACGGGGAACGCGGTTGCTCCGAACGAGCGGGGAGAGGGCATGCCGCGAGCCAAGGAGTACACCGTCGCCGCGTCCGGCCAGTGGACCGACGAGGAGGAGGGCCGCCGTCGGCTGCCCGCCGGAGAGGTCCACGCCTGGGTGCAGGGCTTCAACCAGACGGTCTGCGGGCTCTCCCTCAGCCGGTCCCGGCTGATCCGCTTCCCGCACGTCACCTGGACGGACACGATCCCGGAGTCCGGGGGCGCGGCCGACCGGGTGCGGCGGCTGTGTCCGCGCTGCGCCTCGGTGGCGGGACGGCGTGGGAGCGACGCCCGTCCGAAGTGGCAGCGCACCAACCCCCGACCGTGACGGGAGCCGGCATGACCGACCGGAGAAGTCCAGGCGCCGCCGAGCGGCTGGCGCGGGCCGCCGACGACGTTTTTGGCTGGAGCGAGCTGAGGCCGGGCCAGCTCACCGCGATGGAGGCGGTCATGGCGGGCCGGGACACCCTGGCCGTCATGCCCACCGGGGCCGGGAAGTCGGCGGTGTACCAGGTGCCGGGGCTGCTGCTGCCCGGGCCGACGGTGGTGGTCTCCCCGCTCATCGCCCTCCAGCGGGACCAGATCGCCGGCCTGCTCGGCCGGGCCGGCGCCCCGGAGGCCGTCGCGGTCAACTCCGCCCAGGCGGCCGGAGAGACGGAGGCCGCCTGGGACGCGGTACGGCACGGCGACGCGGAGTTCCTGTTCCTCTCCCCCGAGCAGCTCGCCAAGGACGAGGTGGTCGAGCGCCTGGCGGAGGCCGCGCCCTCGCTGTTCGTCGTCGACGAGGCCCAGTGCGTCGCCGCCTGGGGCCACGACTTCCGCCCCGACTACCTGCGCCTGGCCCAGGCGGCCCAGCGGGTGGGCAGGCCCCCGGTCCTCGCTTTGACGGCCACGGCCGCCCCGCCGGTGCGCGAGGAGATCGTGGAGCGCCTCGGCATGACGGATCCGGAACTGGTCGTGGCCGGTTTCGACCGGCCGAACATCACGCTGGAGGTGCGCCGCTTCCAGGACGACACGGACAAGCGCCGGGTGGTCGTGGAGCGCGCGGCGGCGGAGCCCAAGCCGGGCATCGTCTACACCGCCACCCGCCGGGACGCCGAGGAGTACGCCGCCGACCTGGCCGCGCTCGGCCTGTCGGCCACCGCCTACCACGCCGGGCTGTCGGCCGGTGAGCGCTCGCGGGCGCACGACGCCTTCCTGGCCGGGGAGACCGACGTCGTGGTCGCCACCTCCGCCTTCGGCATGGGCATCGACAAGGAGGACGTGCGGTTCGTGCTGCACGCGTCGGTGCCCGGCTCGCTCGACGCCTACTACCAGGAGATCGGCCGCGCGGGCCGCGACGGCGGGCCCGCGGTCGCGGTCCTGCACTACCGGCCGCAGGACAGCGGACTCCAGCGGCTCTTCGCCACGCGGGCGCCGGACGAGGACACCCTCGGCGCGGTCGCGGAGCGCGTGCACGACAGCGGCACTCCCCTCGCGCGGGACGACCTCGCGCAGGAGACGGGACTCTCGCGCCGACGCGTGACGGCTGCCGTCAACCTCCTGGAACAGGCGGGAGCCGTGCGCGTGGAGGACGACGGGCGGGTGGGCGCGGTGGCCGGCACGACCCCCGCGGAGGCGACCGCCCGGGCGACGGAGGAGGCCCTGTCGAGCAGAAGGCTGGAGGAGTCGAGGCTGGCCATGATGCTGGGCTACGCCGAGACCACGGGCTGCCGGCGCCGCTTCCTGCTCGGCTACTTCGGGGAGCCCTACGACGCCCCGTGCGGGGCCTGCGACATGTGCGCGGCCCCCTCGGCCGGCGACAGCGTGGTCGACGGGGTCGGGGAGACGGGCGAGGAGGCTCCCGCACAGACGGCCGCGGCGCCCTATCCGGCGGGCACGCGGGTGCGGCACACCGAGTGGGGGGACGGCACGGTGATGAGCGAGGAGGGCGACCGCATCACCGTGATGTTCGAGTCCATGGGCTACCGGACGCTGTCCCTGGCCGCCGTCACCGGCAAGGACCTCCTCAGCGCCGCGCCACCACCCGCAGCGTCCTGACCGAGGGGTCGGCGGCGTCCGGGATGAGGACGCCGTGCTCGACTCCGCTGCGCAGGTAGTCGAGGACCTCGTCGGTGATGACCTCGCCGGGAGCGATCGCCGGCACGCCCGGAGGGTAGGGGCTGATCATCTCCGCGGAGATGCGGCCCGCGGCCCGTTCGGCGGGGACGTGCTCGACCTCGGCGAAGAAGGCGTCGCGCGGCAGCATGGCCTGCTCCAGCTCCAGGGCCGAGGGCTCGGGCAGGCGTACCGGCGGCCTGCGTTCGATGGACTCGGCGCCCTCGGTGAGCGCGCGCAGGGCGTCCAGCAGCGTCTTCTCCGTCTCGTCGTCGTCGGCGTGGGTGATCGACGCGCTGATCCGGCAGGTGTCCGAGCCGCCGAGGTCGACGTGCAGTTCGGTGCGCAGCCACTCGGCGGCCTGCATGCCGCTGATCCCGAGCTCGCGCACATCGATCACGATCTTCAGCGGGTCGAAGGCCGCGGCGAGCCCCTCGTCCACGATCTCCTGCCCCATCGGCCGCAGCCCCGGCATGTCCGCGGCCGCCAGGCGGACGCGTTCCGCCCGGCGCAGGGCGGCGTCCAGGAGGTCGTGCCCCTGCTCGACCATCTGCCGGCGCCAGCCGTCCAGGGTCATGTAGATCAGGGACGAGGCGCTGGTGGTGCCTAGCAGGTCCTCCCGCTGCTTGAGCACCTCCGGCGAGATCCGGTCGTACTGGAGGTGGAAGACGGAGCTCTGTTCGATCGCCCCGCCCATCTTGTGGACGCTGGTGACCACCAGGTCGGCCTCGGCGTCCATGCCCCAGGCCGGCAGCCCGGGGTGGAAGGGCAGATGGGCGCCCCACGCCTCGTCGACGATGAGGGGCACGCCGAACTCGTGGCACACCTGCGCCACGCCCCGGATGTCGGCGCAGGTGCCCCAGTCGGTGGGGGTGATCAGCAGCATGCCCTTGGCGTCCGGGTGCTCCTGGAGGCTGCGGCGGACGTCGTCGGGCTCCGGAGGATGCGCGAGGTGCCGGTGACGGTCGAACTTGGGGTGGACCCAGATCGGTTCGACGCCGTTGACGACGACGCCCGAGATCACGGACTTGTGCGCGTTGCGCGAGAGCAGCAGCTTCTCCCCCGGACCGGCCACGGACAGCATGGCCGTCTTCACGGACAGGGAGCTGCCGCAGGTGGAGAAGAACGCCTGCTCGGCGCCGACCGCGTCGGCCATCAGCTCCTGCGCCTGGCTGAGCACGCCCTGGGACTGGCGGCGGTCGTCCAGTCCGTTGAGGGACAGGACGTCCGAGCGGAACACGTCGAGTCCCACGATCTCGGCCACCCGGGGATCGACGCCCCGGCCCTGCTTGTGGCCGGGCGGACCGAAGACCACGTCTCCGCGGCGCCGGAACTCCTCCAGCGCCTCCAGCACGGGCACCCGTGAGTGATCCATGGTTCCTCCCAAGTCCGTCCCGCCCCGTCCAGGTCCCGAGGCCGTACGGTCCGCTCGGTCTGCACTCCGTGTAGGCCGCAGGCGCCCGCCGAAACGCCCGGGGACGGCCGCCCGAGGCTCAGGAGGGGCGCAGGTGCCGCTCCATCCAGTCGGCGGCGGCCCGCCGGAACAGGCGGCGGTTGTCGGCGCGCAGGAAGTCGTGGCCCTCGTCGCGCAGGACCAGGAGCTCGGCGGGGACCCCGCGTTCGCGCGCGGCCCGCACGAACTGTTCCGACTCCCCCGGCGGCACGTTGGTGTCGTGCTCTCCGTGCACGGCGAGCAGCGGGGCCCGCAGCGCGTCGACGCGGCTCATCGGCGACAGGGCGCGCAGCAGGTCGCGGTCCCGCTCCGGGTGGCCGTACTTGTGCGCCGCCGATTCCGCGATCCACGGCTCGGTGCCGGCGAAGAAGGTCAAAAGGTCGGACATGCCGCACACGGCGACTCCGGTGCGGAAGAGGTCCGGGTGCCACACGAGGGAGGCGAAGGTGAGGTAGCCGCCGTACGAGTGCCCCATCACCGCGAGCCGGGTCGGGTCCGCGGGGCCGGCCGTGACCGCGTGCGCCGCGCAGTCCGCGACGTCGTCGAGTGCGGCGAAGCGCCCGGTGCCCAGGTCGGCGTCGACGAAGGACCGGCCGTGTCCGCCGGAGCCGCGGACGTCGGGGGCGAAGACGTCCAGTCCGCGCCCGAGCAGCTCGTGGTAGAGCGGGTCGAGCACCGGGCGCTCCTGGTCCTCGGGGCCGCCGTGCAGGTGGAGCACGCAGGGCGCCGGCTCGTTCGGGGCGCGGCCCGGAGCGCGGTAGTACCAGCCGCTGAGGGGCAGGCCGTCCCGGGCGGCGAGGCGGGTGAGGACGGGGCGCACGGGCGGACGGCCCGGCGGTACGGCGTCCTCGTCCCGGGAGGACCAGGGGGTGCGCAGCAGGGACACGCCTTCGTGGGCCCACCACACGCCGGGGCGGCGTTGTGAGCCGGACAGGGCCAGCAGCAGCCGTCCCGCCCCGGCCGCCGCGACCCGTGTGACGACCTCGTGGGGCAGCGGCACCGGACGGGCCGGTCCGAGGGCGTCCGGGGCACCGGGCGCCGGGGAGGTCTCGACGATGTCGAGTGCGCTGGCGCCGCGCTCGTTCCACGCCAGCACGGCCGTGCGGCCGTCGTGCGCCATCGTGAGCAGTTCGAGGTCGCAGTCCTCGCGTTCGGCCACGACGGTCCGGCCGCGCGGGGTGCCGTCGGCGTCCAGAGCGACGGCGAACAGGGCCGCGTACTCCCGGTCGGCGTCGCTGCGCAGCCACAGGGTCCGCCCGTCGGGCGAGAACCGGCCGATCCACGGGTCACCGTCGGCGACCGGCAGGGTGAAGGTGGTCGCCGCGTCGGACAAGCGCCGGACGAACGCCTCCCGGCGGCCGCGCGGTCCCCGGCGCAGCAGCGCGAACCGGCCGTCGTGGCTGAGGTCGCACACCCGCAGGGTGGGGGCGTCCGGTTCCGCGGCGAGCAGCACGGGTGAGGCCAGGCCGTCGGGGTCGACCAGGTAGGCGGACAGGCCGCCGCCCGCCCGGGTGGCCGGTGTCCCGTCCGGCCCCACGGCGTACCCGGTGGTGCCGAGGAGGGTGGCCCGGCCGTCCCGGGCCGTCCAGTGGCCGTCCGCCTGCGCCGGGGTCGAGGCCGGTGCGGCGAGGGTGACGGCGACGGCCGAGCCGTCGTGGGCCCAGCAGCCGAGGTGGGCGGAGGTGTCCGGGTCGGCTCCGGCGAGCAGGCGGCGGCCGGTGCCGTCGGGTCGTACGCACAGCACCCGGGTGTGCTCACCGCCGCCCGGCGCGGTGGTGTAGGCGATCCAGCGGCCGTCGGGTGACCAGGACACCTCCTTCACGGGGTCCGGGGAGGCGTCGAGCAGCCGGACGTGCTCCCCGTCCACGGGGCCGGCCCAGAGCTGGGGGACGCCGCCCCGGTCACAGATGAAGGCCGCCCGGGTGCCGTCGGGGTCGGCAAAGGGGTACCAGCAGCCGTGCGCGTGCAGCCGGGTCACGGCGTCCCGCGGGCCCTCCGCCACGGGCAGCGGCACCGGGGCGGGGGCCGCCGCGCGGGCCGGCCCCCGTGCCGGTGCGGGTGCCGTCGGGTGCGCGACCCGGGTGTCGTGCTCGCCGGTCACGTGATTCCGTGCGTCTGCAGCCATATCTCCAGTAGTGCCACCTGCCACAGGGCGTTGGCGCCGCGCTTGGTCCGGTGCTCGTCGGGCGCCGCCAGGAGCTCGGCCACGTACGACTCCTGGAAGATGCCCCGCTTCTTCGCCTCGGGCGCCGCGAGCGCCTCGCGCACCCGGTCCAGGACGGGACCGGCCATGTGCCGGATGGCCGGGACCGGGAAGTAGCCCTTGGGCCGGTCGACGACCTCCCGTGGCAGGAGCTTGCGGCCGACCTCCTTCAGTACGCCCTTGCCGTCGTCGGCGAGTTTGAGCTCCGGCGGACAGGCCGCGGCCAGCTCCACCAATTCGTGGTCGAGGAAGGGCACGCGGGCCTCGAGTCCCCAGGCCATGGTCATGTTGTCGACCCGCTTCACCGGGTCGTCGACGAGCATGACGTGCGTGTCCAGGCGCAGTGCCGCGTCCAGGGCGGTCTCCGCGCCCGGACGGGCCATGTGGTCCTCGACGAAACGGCCCGACACGTCGTCCGGGAGCAGCATGTGCGGCTGGAGGATGCCCGCGAGGTCGGCGTGCGGGCGGTCGAAGTACGTCTCGGCGTACTGCCGCGGCTCGTCCTCGCGGGCGACGGCGGCGAGCTCGGGGTACCAGTGGTACCCGGCGAACACCTCGTCGGCGCCCTGTCCGCTCTGCACGACCTTCACCTCCTTGGCGACCTGCTCGGACAGCAGGTGGAAGGCGACCACGTCGTGGCTGATCATCGGTTCGCTCATCGCGGCGACGGCGTCGTCCAGGGCGGTCGAGACGCGCTGCGAGGGCACCATCATCCGACGGTGGTCCGTGCCGAACTCCCGGGCGACCAGGTCCGAGTAGCGGAACTCGTCGCCCTGTTCCCCGCCCTCGGCCTCGAAGCCCACGCTGAAGGTCTTCAGGCCGCGCTGGCCCTCCTCGGCGAGCAGCGCGACGATCAGGCTGGAGTCCAGGCCGCCGGAGAGCAGCACGCCGACCGGGACGTCGGAGACCATCCGGCGGCGTACCGCCGTGCGCAGTGCCTCCAGCACCGCGTCCCGCCACTCGTCGGGGCCCATGCCCGCGTACTCGGCCCGTCGGGTGTACGACGGCTGCCAGTAGCGGTGGTCGTGGTGGCTGCCGTCCGGTTCGACGACCCGGACGGTGGCCGGCGGCAGTTTGCGCACGCCCTTGAGGACGGTGTGCGGCGGGGCGACCGTGGCGTGCCAGCTCAGGTACTGGTGGACGGCCACCGGGTCGACGGAGGTGTCCACGTCGCCGGCGGCCAGGAGGGCGGGCAGCGAGGAGGCGAACCGCAGGCGGTCCGGCGTCGGGGCCAGGTACAGCGGTTTGATCCCCAGCCGGTCGCGGCCCAGCACGACACGGCCGGTGCGGTGCTCGACGAGCGCGAACGCGAACATGCCGTGGAAGTGCTCCACGCAGGCGGTCCCCCACTGCCGGTAGGCGTGGAGCACGACCTCGGTGTCGGACGTCGACCGGAAGCGGTGCCCGAGGCGTGCGAGTTCCTCGCGCAGCTCCTGGTAGTTGTAGACGCAGCCGTTGAAGACGCCGGTGATCTCGTCGTCGGCGTCGGTCATCGGCTGGGCGCCGAGGTCGGACAGGTCGATGATCTTCAGCCGCCGGTGTCCCAGCGCCACCGCGCCCCGGGTCCAGACGCCCTGGCCGTCGGGCCCGCGGGCGGCGAGCCGGTCGCTCATGCGCTCGACGGCCGCGAGGTCGGGCCGGCTGCCGTCGAAGCGGATCTCGCCGCTCAGACCGCACATGACACGCCGCCCCCTTCCCGGGAACCGACGGCCGGGAGCCGGGAGGCAGGACCCGGATCGCGCCTGCCGGTCGCGACCCGGGCGGAATTGCTGGACATGACGGAATCACTCCTCAGGGTTGTCGGATGAAGTACGCGTCGGCGGGACGCCCGCCGCGCGGGAGGGGATCAGCTCCCCAGGACCTCCGGCGCACCGGAACCGGCGGCCCCCGCCGCGAAGCGCGGGACCTTCCTGCGGGCGACGGGGGCCGGCCTGCGGTGCCGGCGCTCGCCACGGGTCTCCGAGATCAGCAGGTCGGTGCAGGCCAGCAGGTCCTCCTCGCGCGCCTTGCGGCGGATGCGCTCGGCGGCGCTGCCGTCCGCCAGGGCCCCCTCGGCGAGATCCCTGGCGGTCTGCCAGTCGCCGTGGGCCTCGAGGGCGGGCCGCAACCGGGCGAGCAGGGCGCGTACGACGTCGGCGGCGGGCGCTTCCCGGTGGGTCCGGGGATCGACGAGGGCGCCCTCCAGGCCGGAGCGGGCGGCCCGCCAGGTGGCGCCGCGCAGCCATTCGTGGCGGCCGTCGCACATCGGCGCACCGGAGGCGCGCCGTTCGAGGGCCTCGGTCACCAGGGCGCGGAAGAGGCCGGCGACGAGCACGACGGTCTCCGCGCGCGGGCAGGCGTCGCAGATGCGCAGTTCCAGGGTCCGCAGATGCGCGGAGGGGCGGACGTCGTAGTAGATCATCCCCGGGTCGCTGATGACCCCGGCCCGGACCAGGTCGTCCACCGCGGCGTCGTAGGCGGCCGCGTCGGTGAAGCAGCCGACGGGCCCGGCGGTGGGCCAGCGCTGCCAGAGCAGGGTGCGCCAGCTCGCGTAGCCGGTGTCGGCCCCCTGCCAGAACGGCGAGCTGGCGGACAGCGCCAGCAGCACGGGCAGCCAGGGCGAGACCGCGCACATCACCTGCACGGCCGTGTCGCGGTCGGGTATGTCCACGTGCACCTGGGCGCCGCAGATGAGCTGCTCGTCGGCCACCTGGCGGTACTCCTCGACCATGTGCCGGTAGCGTGCGCCGCCGGTGGGGTGTCCGGAGGCGGCCGGGGCCAGGGGCGCCGTGCCCGCGGCCGCGACCGCCAGCCCCAGGGAGGTGGCGGCCGCGTCGAGCCGCCGTCTGGTTCTGACGAGGTCGGTGTACAGGCCGGCCAGGGAGGCGTGCACCCCGCTGTTCGACTCCACGGTGGACTGGTGCAGTTCCGTGGTGAAGGTGTCCTGGGGAAGCCGCCGCAGGACCGCGTCGGCCCGCGGCACGAGCAGCCCGCTCTCCAGTTCCAGGATGTGGAACTCCTCCTCCACTCCAATGCGCATGGCCACAGTCGCTCCTCGAGGTGTTGCCGTCGGTACCGCCCCTCGCGGGGTGAACCCCAAGTGCCCAGGAGATCGCCGGATAAGCGTGGCTTTGCGCGTTTGGAGAAGGAGATCCACAGATGAGCGGGTTCGCAGGTCAGCGGTCCGTGGTCCGGCCGACCAGCGCGCCGTACGCGAGCTGCAGCGCGTCCGCCCCGGCCAGTGCCGCCAGCGCGCCCATGGCGGTGCGGGTCGCGCGGGGCCACAGGAGCCGGCCGGCGGTCAGGGTCGACGCCACCCAGACGCTCATGCAGAACGGGCAGGTCACCAGCTCGCCCACGGTCTCCTTGCCGGTCTCGGACCGCGCCTCCTCGTGCAGTTCGGCGGGGCCCTGCGGCCCGACGTACGTCGTGAAGGGTGCGCGCAGCGGGCTGGTCACCGACGCCTTGCTGAGCAGCCGGCTGAGCCGGAAGGTGGCCACCGACGTCAGGAGCACGTCCCAGGGCTCGGGCCGCTCGGGCAGGGGGCGCCCGCGCAGCCGTACGGCGGTGGCCCAGCCGGCCGTGTACGCGCCGAACGCCGCCATGGCGCCGAGGTAGCCGCGCAGGGGCCGGTCTCCCTCGCCCGCGTAGTCGCGGCCGGTGCGGCGCAGGAACGCCTGCGCGCGGCGTCCGATGCGGTGGTCAGTGGGTGTGGCCATGGGCGGGTCCCCGTCCTGCTGCGTTCTGGTACCTGTCCGGGTCCCGGCGGGCCCCGGTTCGCTCGTCCCGTCCGTCTTCCCCGTCGTGCCGGATCAGTCGCACCTCGACCTGTCCGTCGGTGACCCGGGTGTCGAAGGCCGGCTGGGGGGCGAGGGCAGGGCCGCGGACGTTCAGGCCGTCCGAGAGCCGGAAGACGCTGCCGTGCCAGGGGCACCGCACGCATCCGTCCTCCACCGTCCCCTCGGAGAGCGGTCCGGCCAGGTGGCTGCACCGGTCGGCCAGAGCGTGGATCGCCCCGTCGCTCTCGCGCACCACCACGACCGGCACGTCGTCCACGGCGCGCCGCACCGGCACCCCGGGCGGGAAGTCGGCCAGGGCGCCGATCCGGTGCCAGCGGTCGGTGACGACATGGGGCACGGCCTCGGCGTGGTTGACCCCGGCGGCCTGTCGGTAGGCCAGGTGGCCGCCCAGCATGCCGCCCGTTCCCACCGCCGCGAGGCCCAGGTGGCCGAGGGTCCGGCCCGCGCGCGCCCGACCGGTGAGCCGGCAGGCGAGGGAGGCCGTGTACAGGCCGACGGCCGCCGTGTTGGACACCGCGTGCACCAGCCCGACGCGCATTTGCGGGCGCTGCAGTTCCGCCCAGTCCACGGCGCCCGTGAGCGCGGCGGGCACGGCCGCGGCGAGGCCGAGGCCCACCAGCAGGCCGGCGTCGCGGGGGCGCCCCCCGCGCAGGTCCAGGACCGCGGCGGACAGCCAGCTACCGATCGGCACCTGCACCAGCAGCGGGTGGACGGGATGCCCCAGCCACTTGCCGTGCAGCACGTCCCGGCCGCGCCCCAGCGGCAGGGACCGTACCCCCGCCTGGAGTGTGTCGATCAACGGGTCCTGCCGCTGTTCCCGCTCCAGACGGGCGAGCAGCCGCAGGACTCTGTTCTCTCGTGTACGTGGATGACGTCGTCGCGCGCTCATGGGCTGCCGGGTCTCCCCCAGCACGGGCGGCAAACGAGCGGGCTGATCAGGACTTGGACACCGCGTGGCGCGGCGCCCTTCCGGAGAAAGCGGCGTGGTGGGCGGGCCGGGTCGTACCGGCGGGCTCCACGCGCCGCAGCCACCGGGAGGCCATGGCCAGCAGTGTCGTGAAGACGGTCAGGAGCAGCACGGACGTCCACATGGGCCGGCTGCCGGGAGCGTCCCACATCGTCCAGGCCGACGAGGCCGTCCACAGGACGACTCCGGCCGCGTAGAAGGACCGAATGCGGCGCAGTTGCCTCGCCGCCCTGCCCACCGTGGGGTCGTCAGTGTGTGTCATGCCGAGCCGTGTACCCCGATCAACGCGGTCCACCGGTCGCGGAGTCGACGGGTGAGGGACCTTCAGCGATCAATGGGGGGAAGGTGGGCCAGGCTGGTTTCGCGCAGGACGCGGTCGACCGTCCCGGCGAGGGTGCTGTCGGCCCCGACGACGGTCTCGCTGCCGTCGGGGAGCAGGTCCAACTCCCGGTACCAATCGCGCAGTTGGGGTTCGCTCACCTCGTGGGCGATCGGTTTGCCGGCGTGCCGGGCGAGGGTCTGCTCGAACGGCACGTGCAGGTAGTAGCAGTGGGTCGGGCCGCGGTGGTCGGCCCGCAGCCGGGCGAGCATCTCGCCGTACCGGTCGGCGTACAGGATGCCCTCCACCACCACGTGGAAGCCGGCGTCCAGCGCGTAGCGCGCGGTCAGTTCGATCAGGCCGATGTTCGCCGCGCCGGGCCGGTCCCGCTCCCGCAGTACGGTCCGGCGCAGGTTGTCCTGGCCGACCAGGGCCAGGCCGCGGCCGAAGCGGTCACGCAGACCCGCCGCGACGCTCGACTTCCCCGAGGCGGAGTTGCCGCGCAGGACGATCAGCCGGGTCTCCTCCGTGCCCACCATGACGGTCAACCTACCGGGAGAGCCTGCCGGTCGGGTCGACGGCGTCGGCCGGGGCGACTCCGCGCCTCGAAACCGCGTTCCCCCAGGGGCCCGTGCGTGTGACACAAGGGCAGAACAGGACAGGTCCCCTGCGTAGTATCACTACGACATAGGCGTGCGGCAGACGCTGCCACCGCACATCCGGAAGCAGGCGACACGGCACGCCCCGCCCAGGAAGAGGTGCGAGCCATGTCCGAATCCGCTCCCGAGACCACCGAGTTGACCTCGCAGTACAGCACCCAGGTGGCCGGTGACCTCGAACGCAACCTCAAGGAACAGGAGCGCCTCAGCGGCGAGATCGAGGCGCTCCAGGGCCAGTTGGCCGCCCTGCGGCACGATCACACCGTCCTGCAGAACATCCAGCAGGTCCTGGGCACTCCGTCGCCGGCCGTCGCGTCGCCCGCACCGGCCGAAGCGACGGTGCCCGCTCCCCGCAAGAAGAAGAGCACCGGCCGGGACAAGCCGACGGGCACCCGGAAGGCCGCGGCACCGGCCCGGGAGCGGACCGCGAAGAAGACGGCCGGGGAGCCCGCGAAGAAGACGGCCGGGGAGCGGACCGCGAAAAAGACGGCCGCGACGGCGTCGCCCGCACGCTCGGCGCCCACCCTCGTCGACCTGGTCCGCGAGCACCTGGCGGGGCAGAAGGAGCCGCGCTCGGCGGCCGAGGTCTCCGCCGAGCTCGGCCGGCTGCACAAGGACCGCACGATCAAGACCACCGTCGTCCGCACCACGCTCGAAGGGCTCGTGGCACGCAACCAGGCCCAGCGCACCAAGCAGGGCACCTCGGTCTTCTACACCACGCCCGACGCGGGTGAGGCCGCCGCGCACACCGAGGACGACGCGCGGCAGTCGGACTGACGAGCCGCCCCGTGACGCCTGTTCAGCCGGACCGGCGCGCCGGCCGCAGACCGTTCCCCTGCCGTCCGGCGGCCGCGAGGACCGCGGCCGCCGCGCCGGTGCCCAGGACGGCCCCGGCGATCACGTCGCCCGGGTAGTGCACGCCGGTGTGGATCCGCGAGTAGCCCACCGCGCAGGCCAGCAGGCCCAGCGGCACCGTGGCGACGGGGAGCGCGGGTCCGACCGCCGCCGCGAAGGCGACCGCGGACGCCGTGTGCCCGGAGGGGAAGGACGCGGACTCGGGCATCGGCACGTGCCGCCCCGGGAACGGCGAGTCCTCCGCCCGGTGCGGGCGCCGACGGCGCACCAGGCGCTTGCCGAGCATGTTCGCGCTCGCCGAGGCGACCCCGATGGCCGCGACGCCGAGGGCGGCGGCACGCCGTGGCTTGCCCGGCCACAGGGCGAGCAGCCCGGCGATCGTGAACGAGATCTTGGAGTGGTCGGCCGCGGCCGACAGCCGCCGCAGGGCTTCGTCCAGGGCCGGTGTCCGGGTGACCGTGACGGCCTCGTACAGCGCCTGGTCGAGGGCGGCGAGATCCCTCAACAGCTCTCCGGAGGTGCGCTGTTCGCGCTGCGGTCGGTCAAGCATCGCTCTGCTCCTGGTTCTTGACGGCCGGGGTGGGGGTCCGGTCGAGGGCGAGCCGCACGACACGGCGCCAGTCGACGGACGGGGCAGTGTACGGCGCTCCGGGACGGTCCTTCGGCACCCGTACCCGCAGGGCCCTGGGTCGTACGGTGCACACGACCGGCTGGGGCAGCAGCAGGGCCTCGCCGTCGACGGCGACCGGGATCGTCTCCGTGTCGGCCGTGACGGTGACCTGGCGCGCGGTCGACGAGGTGATGCCGCTGGCCCGCTCCCCCCGCAGGGCGATCTCGGCGGCCTGCACCGCGCTGTCGATCTTCAGGGCGATCACCCCGAGTCGGCCCCCGTCGAGGTGCGATCTGCGGCCGGCGCCCAGCGGGTCGGCCAGCACATAGGGGTTGTTGCTCACCAGCAGCGCGTGCGGGGCGTCGAGCAGTTCGCCGTCCGCCGTGGCGGTCAGTTGCGCTCCGGCCCCGCCGACCAGCAGGTCCGGCAGCAGGTCGAGGGTGGTGGACGCCTTGGCGTCGCGGTACTCGGGGCTCTGCACGATCTCCGCGTACGTCCCGAACGAGACCGTGTTCACGAAGGATCGGCCCCCCACGTCGCCCAGGTCGACACGGATCTCCACACCGTGCGTGAGGGCGGCGAGTCCGCTCGCCGGATCGTCGCGGTCCAGGCCCAGGTCCATCGCGAAGTGGTTGCGGGTACCGGCGGCCAGCACCATGAACGGCACGTCGTGCTCGGCGGCCACCCCGGCCACCAGGGCCTGCGTGCCGTCCCCGCCCGCCACGCCGAGCAGGTCCGCGCCCTCCGCGAGGGCCTGGCGGGCCAGCGCCGCCGGGTCGGGGTCGCTGTCGACGTCGAGGAGGATCACCCGGGCGCCCAACGCCTCGGCCCGCTCGACGAGCGTGTGCTCGACGACCTTGCCGCCGCCCGACAGCGGGTTCATGATCAGGACCGGTCGGCGGGGCGGCCGGACCGGTCGGGAGTGCGTACTGCGGGGTGCCCGCAGCCGGCGCAGGGCGCTGCGGGCGCAGGCCAGTGCGGCCACCCACAGGCCGAGCGCCGACGCGGCGAACGGCCACAGGCCGGACACCGCGTACAGGACCAGGACGGCCACGGGCGAGGCCACCGCCAGGAGGGCGCCGCACAGCCGTGCCAGGCCCCGGTGGGCCAGCGCCCACCAGATGCCCGCGCCGGCCAGGGCGAGGCCCACGAGGCCCAGCGGCAGGAGCAGCCACTGCCCCGCGGCCAGCACGGCCGCGACCACTCCCGCCAGGCACAGCAGCGCCAGTCGGGCCAGCGTCCGCGCCGCGGTGCCGGAGCCGTTCGGCTCCACCTCGTTCATCGTTCGGGTCGCCTCTCACGCTCGGTGGCCCAACGATCTCATGACGGTGCTCTCGCCGCCGGTGCCGTCCTGGTCCCTCGGTCGTTCAGCGGGTCACGACGTGCCGCTCGTCCGGCACGCAGTGGGTCATGGTCAGGCCCTCGACGTCCCGCGGCGGGTTCTTGCCGAGGTTCGACAGCCGCTTGCGGTCCTCGTCGGTGAGGTCCTGGCCGGCCAGCGGTTCGAGTCCCGCCACGTCCTCGGGGCTGATGCCGAGGCCGTCGCCGATCCTCAGCCCGAGGTCGTTCTCGACCAGCAGGAAGTGCCACACCATGCGTTCCTGCACGGGCCGGTCGCACTGGGCGAGCAGGCCGGTGAGGTTCTTGACGAGGTCGTCGCGCTCCCAGTCCTCCAGCAGGAGGTACCGCTGGCCCGCCTGGAGGTAGTCGTTGGTGCGGGGGATGCGCTTGCGGGTGAGCCGGCCGTGGATCTCCGGGCCCTGTTCGTCCTGCGTCGGGTACTGCCCCTCGCGCAGACCGCCGGTGATGGACGGCTCGTAGTTGACGATCGGGTTCTCCCCGCCGCCGTCCACGTGGTAGGTCATCTGGCCGTCGCGCTGGTTGGTGCGCACCTCGGCGTTCTTCGCCTGGTTGACGGGGAGCTGGAGGTAGTTCGGGCCGACCCGGTAGCGCTGGGTGTCGCTGTACGAGAAGGTCCGGCCGACCAGCATCTTGTCGTCGGAGAAGTCCAGTCCGTCGACGAGGACCCCGGTGCCGAAGGAGATCTGCTCGTTCTCCGCGAAGAAGTTCTCCGGCATCCGGTCGAGGACCATCCGGCCCACCGGCTTGGGCGGGAACTCCTGCTCGGGCCAGGTCTTGGTGTCGTCCAGCGGGTCGAAGTCCAGCTCGGGGTGCTCGTGGTCGTCCATGATCTGGACCAGGAGCTCCCACTCGGGGTGGTCACCGCGGGCGACCGCCTCGTACAGGTCCTTGGTGGCGTGGCCGAGCGAGTCGGCCTGCACGTTGGCGGCGTCCTCCTCGGTCATCGAGCGGACGCCCTGCTTGGGCATCCAGTGGTACTTGACCAGCTTGGTCTCGCCGTCGGCGTTGACCCACTTGTAGGTGTTGACGCCGAAGCCCTGCATGTGGCGGTAGTCCGCGGGGATGCCGCGCGGGCTGAACAGGTTGACCAGCATGTGCATCGACTCCGGCGTCTGCGACATGAAGTCGAAGATGCGGCGCGGCTGCTGCTCGAAGGTGACCGGGTCGGGCTTGAGGGCGTGGATGACGTCCGGGAACTTGATCGCGTCCCGGATGAAGAAGACGCCCAGGTTGTTGCCCACCAGGTCCCAGTTGCCGTCCTCGGTGTAGAACTTCACGGCGAAACCGCGGGGGTCTCGGGCGGCCTCCGAGGAGTCGCGCCCGCCGATGACGGTGGAGAAGCGGACCGCCAGGTCGGTGCGCTTGCCGCGCTCCTGGAACAGCTTGGCCCGGGTGTACCTGCTGATCGGTTCGTCGCCCCAGGCGCCGTAGGCCTCGAAGTAGCCGTAGGCGGTCACGCCGCGGGCGTGCACGACGCGCTCGGGGATGCGTTCCCGGTCGAAGTGGCTGATCTTCTCCAGGAACTGGTAGTTCTCCAGGGTCGCGGGCCCGCGGGCGCCGACGGTGCGCTGGTTCTGGTTGTCGTGGACCGGGTGGCCCTGGCGGTTGGTGAGCACCTTGCGGTCGTCCGCCGGAGCGGGACCGGTACCGGACACGTCCGTCATGATCGGGGACTCCTTAGGTTCTCGGGTTCTCGGCTGGGGGCAGCCCCTGGCACAGCGGGCAGCCTCCGGCCGGTGTTCGGCGGATCACCCGGGTACCCGATCGGCTCGCACCACTCACGTCACGCGCCCGCTACCAGCGAGTCGTCCTTGGGACGGGTGAGGGAACCGGACAACTGACGGCGGGCCGCGGCCAGGGCCGACTCGATGTCACGGGTGCCCGTGGCTATGCACAGCGTGTAGGACACGTCCTCCAGACGCTGACGTGCTCCTTCGCTGCCCTCCTCCGCGTGCAGGACGTGCAGCGCCTCGTAGCGCTCCAGCAGGTCGGTGAGAAGGGCGGGGTGGGCCATGAGCATGATTCGCTCCTCCATGTGCGCAGTGGGAGTACGGGCGGTCGTGTCCGCCGCGTCACTCGGACTGTTGCGGAGAGGGCCTCGACGGGCACGCACCAGGAGAGCCGCGTTCGGCCGCCTCCGCGGTGGGCCTGTGATCCCAAGCACCTGAACCGCCGAATGCCCTGGCGATCCGAGCTCAAACCAGTCCTGCCATCTTCCACCCTCAGCGGCCGTCGTGCCCGCCGAGGAGTCAGTCCCGGCGGGCGTCGACGTCGCCGTTCACCGTGGTCAGCGTCATGGTGTGGGCGCGGTCGGCCTCGCGCACGGGGACTGAGACGGTGGCCCGGCCGTTGTCGGTGGCCGCGGTGACCCGGTAGGGCGGGCTGTCGTGGGGCACGGTGACGTCGACCGAGCCGTTGACGGTGGCGGCGCTGACACCCGAGGGGACCGCGGCGCATCCGACGACCACGTCACCGTTCGTGGTCGCCGCGTGCACCCGGCGCGCCTCCACGCTCGTCGCGCGCACGGAGCCGTTGCGGGTGGACAGCCGTACGTCGGCGTCCTCGCGGCCGGAACGGGTCACCGTCACATCGCCGTTGACGGTCGTGATGTCCAGGGCGGCGGCGACGCCCGCCACGTCGACGCCGGCGTTGCGGGCGGTGGCCGTGACGCGGACGCCGTCGGGGATCTCCACGTACGGCATCCGTGGGCAGTTCCCGTCCCCCGTGCTCCGGCACGACAGGTCGAGGGTCCACACCTTGCCGTGGTGGGACCAGTGGCCGTCGACGCGGTCGTCGACGGTGACGCCGCGGCCGTCCGCCGGGCGCAGTCGCAGGCCGTTGTCGGTGGCGATCACCACCTGTTCGCCGGAGCCCGCGACCCGGAGTGCGCCGGCGGCCCCCGGGCCACCGGACGCCCCGTCGTGATCGTCGCTGCACGCCCCGGCGAGGGGCAGGGACGCCAGGACCAGCATCAGGCGCGTGAGGCGCCGTTTCGGGATCGCCTTCATACCCCGTCGGATGCCCCGGTTCGCCGTGGGCATGGCAGACGCGGACGGCGGGCCGGGTGGCAGGCCCGGTCTACGGCACCGGGACCGTGTCCGTCTCCGTCGCGCCCTCCTGCGCCGCGAGGGCCTTGTTGCGGCGGACGGAGGACCAGAAGGACCAGCCGATGAGGATCACGCCTACCAGGCCGGTGATGATCTCGTTGATCTGGTACTGGATGGTGACCATGAGGATCACGGCGAGGGCGCCGATGGCGTAGTGGGCGCCGTGCTCCAGGTAGACGTAGTCGTCGAGGGTGCCCTGGCGGACCAGGTACACGGTCAGCGACCGGACGTACATCGCGCCGATACCCAGGCCGAGCGCCATCAGGACGATGTCGTTGGTGATGGCGAAGGCGCCGATGACCCCGTCGAAGGAGAACGAGGCGTCCAGGACCTCCAGGTACAGGAACATGAAGAACGCCGCCTTGCCGGCCAGTTGGACCGCCGAACCGGTCCCGCCGGAGCGTTCGGCCTCCTTCTCGCGTTCCTCCTCGTCCTCCAGCCTGTCCTCGAAGTAACCGGAGAGGCCGCCGACCACCATGTAGGTGATCAGACCCGCGATGCCCGAGATCAGGACCGTCTGCGCCTTGTCGACGTGTGCGCCACCGTGCTGGTGGGCGTGGGTCGCGAAGATGAAGGCCGTGATCAGCAGGACGATCAGGGCGATGCAGACCGACAGCATATCGACCTTGCCGAGCTTGGCCAGCGGCCGCTCCAGCCAGGCCAGCCACTTGATGTCCCGGTCCTCGAAGACGAAGTCCAGGAAGATCATCAGCAGGAACATGCCACCGAACGCGGCGATCGCCGGGTGCGCGTCGGTGACGAGCTGCTGGTAGCGGTCCTTGTCGGTCAGGGCCAGGTGGACCGCGTCGTACGGATTGAGCTTCGCGGTGATCGCGACGATGACGACGGGGAAGACCAGCCGCATGCCGAACACGGCGATCAGGACGCCGACGGTGAGGAAGATCCGCTGCCAGAAGGCGTTCATCTTCTTCAGGATCCCGGCGTTGACCACCGCGTTGTCGAACGACAGGGAGATCTCCAGCACCGCGAGGATCGCCACGACGCCGAACGCGGCCCAGCCGTCGTACAGCACTCCCGCGGCCAGGCCGAGCGCGGTGACCGCGAACGCCCAGCGGAAGGTCTTCAGAATCACTGGCACCAAGTCCTGTTGTCGGGTGGTCGCGGAGAGCGGGGGCGCGAACGGCCCGTGGACCACGGGCGTTGTCTATCACGGTCGTGGACGGCCAGGAGGGCACGGGGTGCCTGAACCGCCCGGTGGCCGGCGGCCCGGTTCACGGTCTGGAGGGCGCCCGTACGGCGAGCAGGGCGACGTCGTCGTCGTTGCGCACGTGCCGCACCCGGCGCAGCACCTGGTCGGTGAAGGACGCAAGCGGGCGGTGGGCCAGCGCGGCGGCGTGCCGGCGCAGGTGCTGGAGCCCCTCGTCGAGGGGCCGCCCGACCGCCTCGATCAGGCCGTCGGTGTAAAGCAGCAGGGTGGAGCCGGGCGGCAGCAGGGCGGTCGCGTCGGTGCGGGGGGTGGTCACTCCGGTGCCCAGGAGGATGCCGTGGCCGTCGGTGAGGTAGTGGGCCAGGCCGTCGTGGGTGATCAGCAGGGGCGGCGGGTGGCCGGCGTTGGTCCAGCTCAGCTCCCAGTGGCCGTCGTCCCGTTCCTCCAGCCGGGCGAAGACCATGGTGGCCATGGTGACGTCGGTGATGTGCATGACCGCCTCGTCGAGCCGGGCGACGATCCGGCTCGGCGGCTCCCTGTGGGACCAGGCGTAGGCGCGGAGCATGTTGCGCAGTTGGGCCATGCCGGCCGCGGCCTCCAGGTCGTGGCCGACGACGTCCCCGACGGCCAGCGCGGTGGCGCCGTCGGAGAGGGTGAAGGCGTCGTACCAGTCGCCGCCGACCTGTGAGGCGTCGGGAGCGGGCAGGTAGCGGGCGGTCATCTGGAGCCCGGGCACCCGGGGCATCTGGGGCAGCAGGTGGTTCTGCATGGTCTCGGCGACCTTGCGCTGACGCTGGTACAGACGTGCGTTGTCCAGGGCGAGGCCGGCCCGGCGGGCGATGTCCTCGATCAGCGGGAGGTCGGCGGTCGTGAAGTCCACCGGGTCCTTGGCCCGCCCCAGGGTCAGCGCGCCCAGGACGGCGCGGGTGCTGCGTATGGGGGCGATGGCGGCGGAGCGGATGCCGGTGGCCTCGAACAGGCGGCGCTGTTCCACCGCGATCCCCGAGTCCGGCTCCCGCTGGTAGGTCTGCGGGCCGGCCAAAGTGGAGGCGACCCCGCGCAGTGCCCTGGACAGGGGCATCGGCGACTCCTCCGGCACCGGCGGCATCGGTCCCTGGAGGTCCTCGTGGCGCACCAGGCTGTCGCCCTCGGCGTGGACGACGGCGGTGCGCCACACCTCGTCGCGCTCGGTGATCAGGTCGACGACGGCCCAGTCCGCCAGTCGGGGCACGACCAGGGCCACCAGCCGCCGCAGCGTCTCCTCGACGTCGAGCGTGGACGTCAGGCGGGTGGTGGTCTCCGCCAGCAGGGCGAGTCGCTCCAGCTCCGGCATCGGCTGGGCCGAGGGCTGCGGCCGGCTGTCGGTCTCCGGCGCGCGCCGGGCGTGGACGAGCACGAGGGTGCCGGCCGCCCGGCCGTCCACGTCGTACGGCGTGACCAGCCACGAGACGGGCAGCAGGGAGCCGTCGCCGCACTCGAAGTGGTCCTCGTCGCCCTGGGCGGTGCGCCCGGCGTGGAAGGCCTGCCGCATGCTGCACCGGCTCCGCGGCAGGAGATGGCCGTGGGCGTCCCGGTGCAGCAGGTCGTGGGCGTCCTTGCCGAGGAACTCCGCGGCGGGTCGGCCCAGCAACTGCACGGCGTGGGTGTTCACGGCGACGACATGGCCCTCTTCGTCCACGACGTAGGCCGCGGTCCCTATGGCGTCCAGTGCCCGGGTGAGCTCGGCAGCGGGAGCTGCCAGTGGTCGTCTCCCGACGGTCCCCGTGTCCTCCACCCCTGCCATGTCGCCCTCTCCTCGCTGGTCGGACGCCGCTCCGTGCCGGTCCGTGGCGTGTTCATCCGGCGTCCTGCTCCTTCCCGGATGCCCCGTTGCCCATGTATCCAGCCTCGCCGGTGAACGGGCACGCGCAAGCGGGGTCGGCGGGGACGAGGGTACGCGGATCCGGCCGGGTGGGCTCAGGGCCGGAGGCGGGGCCCGCGTCGGTGCGGAGGTCCGTGCCCGGGGGCGCGGCGCCAAAGCGCCGTCCAGCGCGCCCCCTGGCGCTTCGGTGCGCTGGGCGCGCGTGGCCGAATTCCCGCCGCCCGCAAGGGACTTGGTCGCCGACTGGGTATCCGTTGAGGTGACGGGTGCGTCCGGGCGGCATGGGGAGGGCTGGGCTGTGGCACGCCTATCGTGGACGTCCGACCCCTTCCCGTCGCGCCGACCTGGGAAAAGGCACGTCGTGCGCGCACTGCGGGCCCAGGGGCGCTACGGTCCGAGGCTTCGTGACGTGCTGCCCGCCTTCATCGGTGTCGTGGCGGCGGTGTGCGCGGTGGCGGCCCTGCTCGCCGCGGGGTACCGCGCCGCGGGGATCGTCGTCCCCGTCGCGGGTGTCGCCCTCCTGGCCCTGGTCGTCACGGCCGCGGTACGGCACGGGCGCCCCGACGCCCGGCGCCGGCTGGGTTACTACACCCCGGACGAGCTGCTCGAGCTGGACACCCAGGAACTCGCGCTGGCGGTGGCGCGGATGCTGCGCCGGGACGGCTGGCGGGTACGGCTGGTGCCGGCACCGGACCGGCCGCGCCTGTGCGCCCGGGACGCGGCAGGGCGCCGGATCGACGTGGCCTTCCGGCCGGTGGCGGAGCCCCTCCCGGACGAGGACGCGCCGCATCCCCACCCGCACCGCGGGGGCCAGGGGTCGCCGCTGCGTCTGGTCGTGCACCGGGGGGTCTTCAGCGCGCGTGACATCCGGTGGGCCCGCAGGGAACGGACCATCCGCCTGCTCGACGGTTCCGCTCTGCGGCGGTGGGCGGCGGGTGCCCGTCTCAACGACCTGCTGTCGCAGGAACGCTGACAGGACGTCGACGGGTCCCCGCCGCGAGGATGCGCCTCCTGGCCCGCCGCCCCTCCGGCGTCAGATCCGGCCGCCGGTCAGGCGGGTGAGGGGACCGTGCGTGTGACGTCCCGCACGCCGGCCCACCGCGTACGACGTGGCGGTCAGCGCGGTCAGGCCCGCGCCCACGCCCGCCGCGATGAGCTTGCGCTGGGCGATCACCGTCCAGGCCGTCTTGGCGACGGCGGCGGCCTGCCCCGAGGCGGCGATGACGGTCTGACGGCCGGCCTCGACGCTCTTGGCCGCGGTCTGCGCGGCCCCGGCCGCGGTCTTCGCCGTCCGCTCCGTCGCCTTGGTGCCCGCTGACGCGGCGTCACCCGCCTTGTCGGCGGCCTTGTTCGCCGCCTTCGTGGCCGGGGCGGTGGCCTTGGCCGTGCTGCGCCGGGCCTTCGCCGCCGTCCGGGTGGTCGCGGAATCTTGGTTCGTCTGCTCGTTCGATTCACTCATGGACATCGCGTTACCGCTCGCTCCGACGGCAAACACCCTCCGCCGGGGGCGATTTCACGGCCGGGTGCCACCGGTGGCCGCCACGCACAGCGACGGCCCGGTGCCGTCACGCACCGGGCCGTCGTCCGTGGCCGGTCAGCCGATGTGGAAGCTGTCGCCGTAGACCTTCCAGTCGAGGGGCGGGTTCAGGTCGAGGTTGCCCTGGCGCAGGAAGACGCGTTGGGCGGTGTCGACGCGGCTGGTGTCGCTGTGCGCCTCCTCCTGCTTCATCGCCCACACCCGTGCGTCGAGGAACGCGTTCAGGTACGTCGTCTCGTTGCCGCCCTGCGCCGGGGGCCTGGCCGTGCGCAGGGCCCGGCTGCGGATGCTGCTGAAGCTGGTCGAGTCGCCGCCGTCGCCGTGCATGACGATGGCGTCGTAGTAGGCGAACTGGCCGAGCGCGCGCAGCCCGTCCGCTTTGCCCTGCCGGACGGCGGGGTTGAAGTAGACGCGGTCGCGTTCGTCGTTCTGCGCCTGCTGGAACGCCGTGTCGCGGGCGGCCTTCGCCCAGTCGCCGGTGAAGTTCGGGTCGAGGCCGTCGTGGGAGTCGGTGCCGTCGACGCGGCGCAGCGCCGGCAGGTACTTGGCCAGGACGTTGCCGGGCTTGCGGTCGGCGTAGAGCTGGACGAGGTCGAGCATGTCCCCGGTGCCGGAGCAGAAGCCGATGATGCCGGCGGTGTAGCCGCGGCCGTCGCCTATGTCCTCGATGTACTGGTACTGCGCCTTCCAGTCGAGCGAGGAGTTCTCCGCGCTCGACACCAGCTTCATGGCGATCTCCTTCTTCGCGGGGTCGTCGAGGCCCGGTGCGGCCGCGGGTGCCGCCGTGGCGGCACCGGAGCCGAGGACGCCGACGCAGGTCGCCGCCCCCATGAGGGCGAGGAGGGTGCGACGGGACGGGTGGGTGGTCGCGGGCACTGTCTCAGGTTCCACGGGGACTCCAAGTGGAGGTGGGGGGTGGAGAGTTGGTTCAGACCTGATTGTTAGGAACGTTTCCTACCAGTGCGGGAAGCGATCAGTAACCCACCGCGTGGGAACTTCGTAGGTTCGAACGAATGACGGTCGCCACTACGGGAGTTCGAGCGACCGCGAAGGCGACGGTCAGTCGCTCGTGGCGTCCTTGACGAACACGAGGCCGTCGAGGCCCGTCAGTTGGGCCGGGTCGAGCGGCGCGTAGCCGAACCAGGGGGACACGCGGGGCGGGAGCGGGGTGTCGCCGAGTACGGCGGCCAGGCCCCGGGGGTCGACGAGGCAGGGGTCTGCCGGGAGGTCGTACAGGAGTCCCTCGACGGTGTTCCGCGGTGGTGTGTCCACTCCCTGGTGCCGGATCGTGCCGAGGGCCGTGGCCACGAAGGCGTACGCGTCGCCGAGCCGGGCGCCGGCCAGCGCGCCGGCGCTCCACCACTCCACCGGCCCCTCCCACATCCGCATCGAGCTCTTCTCCCGTTGCAGATGGGAGTTGTGGGCACTGACGAGCACCGGTCCCCCGGCGGCCACGGCGAGGAGGTTGTGGGCCATCATCGCGTCCCGCAGCGCGCACAGGCGCGTCATGCGGGCCGGGGACGCGTCCGCCATCGCGTGGTGGTAGCGCAGCAGCCCGGTCGCCGTACGCCCGTACAGGCACGCCCGGTCCCAGTCGTCCCGCGGGGTCGCCGTGACCAGGTGCGGTGCCTGGACGTCGAGCAGGGTCACCAGGTCGTCCGCGAGCAGCCGCAGCCGGTCCGCATCGGCCGACCGCCCGACCGACCGCGCCGGGTCCCTCATGGCGGCGGGGTCGGTCCACCGGTCGTCGGCGCCCAGCAGCCGGTCGAGTGTCGGCGCGGTGCACGGGAGCAGGTCCGCGTCCACGTGCGCCGCGAGGTAGTCGTGCAGAGCGGTGAGGGCCTGGCGGGGGCTCGCGGCGGCGGTGATCTCCAGCGGGCCGTCCAGGCCGGCGAAGCGGACCCGCTCGGACGCCGGCCGGCCGTCGTTGTGCGCGCGCATCCAGCGCACGAGAGCACGGTTGCCCGCGAAGGCGCCCCAGCCGTGGCTGAAACCGTGCTCCATGACCTCGTCGAGGGTGCCGGTGCCCGAGGTGACGTAGTCGTCCACCGTCACGCCCGCCAGGCAGTCGCTCTCGATCGCGATCGTCCGGAAGCCCTCCTGCTCGACGAGCTGCCGGAAGAGTTCGTTGCGCAGCGCGAGGAGGGTGTCCTCGCCGTGGGTGGGCTCGCCCAGGGCGAGCACCCGGGGCCGGCCCGGGAGCAGTTCCCTGAGGGCGGCAGCGTCGACGGCACGGGCGGTTTCCTTGATGTCAGTCGCCATGCCGTCAACGCTATCGTTGAACCTTCGGTTGAGACTTTTCCGCGATATGGTCCCTGACGTGGGAAGAAAGCTTCAAAACGAGGGGCGCCTCAGGCCGGTCGACCTGGCCCGCGGACACGGCCTGTCGACGCAGGCGGTCCGGAACTACGAGGAGGCCGGCATCCTCCCGGCCGCCGACCGCACGCCCCACGGCTACCGGGTCTACACCCCGCTGCACGCGGCTGCCCTGCGGGCCTTCCTCGCCCTGCTGCCGGGCCACGGCCACCGCACGGCGTCGGCGATCATGCGGGCGGTGAACGAGGGCGCGGTCGAGGACGCGTTCCGTCTCCTGGACGAGAGTCACGCCGAGCTCCTCGACGACCGGCGGACCCTCGGGGCCGTGGAGCGGGCGCTGCGCGACCTGGACGCCGGCACGGCGTCGGAGCCCGTCGCGCAGGCGGGGTTCGGGTCCGGGGGAACGTTCATCGGGCCGCTGGCCGACCGGCTCGGGATCCGGCCCGCGACCCTGCGCAAGTGGGAGCGCGCCGGGCTGGTGCGGCCGCACCGGGACGCGGTGACCGGATACCGCGTCTACGACGAGGCGGCCGTACGGGACGCCCGGCTGACCCATCAGCTCAGGCGCGGCGGACATCTCCTGGAGCAGATCGCGCCACTGATCGCCCGGGTACGGGAGGCCGGCGGCCTGGAACCGCTGGAGGGGGCCCTGCGCGACTGGCACGGCCGGCTGTCCGCCCGCGGCCGGGCGATGCTCGCCGGGGCCGCGGAGCTGGAGGCGTACCTCCGCGAGCGCGGATGACCGCCAGGACACCGACCGTATGCGTCAGGGGCGGCCGAGGACCGCTCCCTGCCGGGCCGCCGGTCGGGCGGCGGCCTCAGAAGTGGCGCGGCAGGCGGACGACCTGGACGAAGAAGTCGTCGATCTGGCGGACCGCGGCGATGAACTGGTCCAGGTCGACGGGCTTGGTGACGTACGCGTTGGCGTGCAGCTTGTAGCTGCGCAGGATGTCCTCCTCGGCCGCCGAGGTGGTGAGCACGACGACGGGGATGTGCGACAGCTCCGGGTCGGACTTGATCTTCTCCAGGACCTGACGGCCGTCGTACTTGGGGAGGTTGAGGTCGAGCAGGATGAGATCGGGCTGCGGCGCCTCCGTGTGGTCGCCGCGGCGGTAGAGGAAGTCCAGCGCCTCCTCGCCGTCCCGGACCACATGGAGGGTGTTGCCGATCTTGTTGTCCTCGAACGCCTCACGGGTCATCAACTCGTCGCCGGGGTCGTCCTCGACGAGGAGCACGTCAATGGGGTTGGCGGCGGGGGTGGTCATGTCAGAACCTTCTCCTCGGTGCCGATTCCGGACGCCTCCGGCTGCTCGGCGATGGACGGGAGGGTGAAGCAGAAGCGCGTGCCGTCCGTGTGCGTGGTGTCGATCCAGATCTTGCCACCATGCTGCTCCACGATCTTCTTGCACAGTGCCAGACCGATGCCGGTACCACCGTAGGCGTCCCGGCCGTGCAGCCGCTGGAAGATGACGAACACCTTCTCCGTGAACTGCTCGGGGATGCCGATGCCGTTGTCCGTCACGGTCATGAGGAGGTTTCCGGGCTCGTCAGGGTCCGTTCCGCAGGTGATGGAGACGTGCGGAGTGCGGTCGGGGTGGCGGAACTTGAGGGCGTTGCCGACCAGGTTCTGCCAGAGCATCGCGAAGAGGGTCGGGTCCCCGACGACCTCGGGCAGGCGGTCCGGGCGGTCGATCCGGGCACCGGACTCCTCCACGGCGGTCCCGAGGTTGGCCAGCGCCTTGTCCAGAGCCTGGTCGAGGCCGACGGGCACCCGGGCGTCGTTGACCCGTCCGACCCGGGAGAAGGTCAGCAGGTCGTTGATGAGGACCTGCATGCGCCGCGCCCCGTCCACCGCGAAGTCGATGTACTGCCGGCCGCGGTCGTCGAGGACCTCGCCGTAACGCTTCTCCAGCAGTTGGCAGAAGGAGGCGACCTTGCGCAGCGGCTCCTGCAGGTCGTGGGAGGCGACGTAGGCGAACTGCTCCAGTTCCGCGTTGGACCGGCGCAGTTCCTCGGCCTGGGCGTCCAGGTCGGCGGCTTGTCTGGTCAGTTCCTGCTCCTGGGCGCGGGAGGCCTCGAGTTCGGCCACGACATGCCAGCGCATGCCCTCCACGGCGTTGGCCACCGCGGTGAGGTCGGCCGGGCCGGCGCCGGTGATGACGTACGAGAAGTCGCCGCCCGCCACCCGCCTGGACGCCGTGCTCAGCGCGTCCAGCGGGCGGGTCACCAGGACCCGGACCAGGACCGCGCAGGCGACGCCGGCCAGCAGGAAGACCGCGACCATGCCGACCAGGATCGAGTCGCGCAGGGTGCGTTCGTGCGCGAGGTGGGCACGGCCCTCCTGCACCGCCGTCGCCAGGTCGGTGTTCTGCTTGGCCCACAGGGCGCGCAGCCGGTCGAACTCCTTCTTGCCCTGGTCGGCCTTCTGCTGGTCCAGCGGCTTCGGACGGCCGGGCGTGACGGAGGCCGCGAGCGGTTCGGCGTAGCTGCGGCGCCAGTCGGCGGCCTGGGTCTCGATCGCGTTCAGGTCCGCCAGCAGTTCGGGCCGGTCGTCGAGGAACGCGCGCAGTCGGGCCACCGAGGCCGCCTCGTCCCGCTTCCCCTGGGTGTACGGGGCGAGGAACTGCCGGTCGGCGGCGATCGCGTAGCCGCGGATGCCGGACTCCTGGTTGGCCAGCGCCGCCTGCAGCCGGTACGCCTCGGTCTGGGCGGGCTGGACGCGGCGCAGCAGTTGGTCGCTCACGTCCGCGGTCCGGCCGAGGAGGCCGGCGCCGACCACGCTGCCGATCACCACCAGCAGCGTCATGGCGGCCAGCAGCAGGTAGAACCACCCCTGCACCGTCAGCCGGCGCCCCCTGCGCACCGCGCCCATAACCCGCCTCACCTTGTGGTCAGACACCGTGCTCCCACTCACTCAGTTCCAGTTCAGATGGACGACGGCCACGTCGTCCGCCAGGCCGCCCCGCGCTTCGGCGAGGCTCTCGGCGCGCTCGATCAGCCGGTCCACGAAGGGCTCCGGCTCCAGATCGGCCGCCTCCCGGGCGAGGGCCAGCAGGCCCTCCTCGCCGAGGCGTTCCGTACCGCGGCTCACATGTCCCTCGAAGAGGCCGTCGGTGAAGAGGACCACCGACGTGCCCGCCGGGACCGGCAGTTCCGCCGTCGGCCACCACGCGCCGCCGGGGACCATGCCCAGGGCGGGGCCGCCGGGCACCTCGACCCAGTCCACGTCCGTCCCGGTGCGCCGGAGCAGGCCGTGATGCCCGGCGCGTACGACGTGGGCCCGCTGCTCGCCCGGTACGGCGGCCAGACTCACGAGGGTCGCGAAGACCTCGTCGCGGGCCCGCTCGGCCATCAGCAGTTCCTCGAGGCGGGCCATCTGCTCGGCGCCGGTGATCCCGCTGAGGACGAGGGTGCGCCAGGCGATCCGCAGGGCGACGCCGAGGGCGGCTTCGTCCGGGCCGTGCCCGGAGACGTCCCCGATGAGGGCGTGGAGGGTGCCGTCGGCGCTCTGGACGATGTCGTAGAAGTCGCCGCCCAGCAGTGTCTGCGCGCGTCCGGGCCGGTAGCGGGCCACGACCTGGACGCCTTCGGCACGCAGGAGGGGGCGGGGCAGCAGGCCGCGCTCCAGGCGGGAGTTCTCCTGTGCCTGGAGGGCGCCGGCCTGGAGGGCCACCGCTGCCTGCTCGGTCTGCTTGCGCTGGATGGCGTAGCGCACCGCCCGCCCGAACAGCTCGGGCTCCACCCGGCCCTTGACGAGGTAATCCTGGGCGCCGGCCGCGACCGCGGCGAGACCGGTCTGCTCCTCGGCGAGCCCGGTGAGGACCACGATGGCGACCTGTGGGGCCAGCCCCTTGACCAGGGAGACCGCCTCGAGTCCGTGGGCGTCCGGCAGGTGCAGGTCGAGCAGGACGCAGTCGGGGGTCTCGGTGGCCAGCACCTCGGCGGCCTCGGTCATCGACCGGACCCATCGCAGCCCCATCTTCACGGCGCCGTCGACGACCAGTTCCTCCACGAGCAACGCGTCACCGGGATCGTCCTCCACCAGGAGAACCGACGGCTCCCAGTGCTCCCACGCCGTCTCGGCACCGGCTGCCGTCGCCGACACCAGGTCGGCAGCCTCAGTCCCCGAGATCACTCTCGTCCCGGCCTCCCCACTCCATGCTTGTCGCCTGCCACCGGCCGTTGCCCAGGACAACGACGGGTACGCGGTCAGAGCGACGATCCGATCTTCACCCGTCGCCCACGGCAGTGGACGGCGCGTCCACCCGTGGGCCGGTCCTCGGGCGGTCCGGTGGCCGCCTGGGTACTCCTGATGCTCGTGGCCGATCTCACTCCGCGGTCAGATCCTCGCCGGAGCCGGAGCCGGAGCCGAAGCCGGGGCCAGGGAGACGAGCGGGCGGCCGTCGGCGTCACGCCGAGCGTGCTCGGGCCCGGTGCCGCCCCGCATGGGGTCGGCCGCATTCAGCCCCGCCGCTTCTGTGCCAGTCGTCACTGACGTCGTCATCGTCCGCCCATCCCGAGATTCCGGTGTTCTGGCCGCGCTTACCCCCGACCGGCGGGTCCATGCCGGAACGGTTCCAGAAAACCAACCCGGGGCACACGCCTCCTCCACATCCGGAGTCCTGGCGCCCCCTCGGTTCCGATCGGCCTCACGGGGAACCGGGTAGGACGTCAGAAAGGAGTCCCCGTGACCACCTACGTCATCACCGTCCCCGGTACTTTCCTGCGGGACGTGCCCGACAGCGTCCGCTCGGACATCGGACGGAGGCTGCGGCCTCAGGACCCCCGGAACACCGACCTCGGGGAGAGCGAGGAACTGAGTGTGCTGACCCTGGAGGACGACGGCATGTTCGCCGCCCGGGTCGAGGTGGAGGCCCCCGACCGCTTGCAGGCCGAGGCCGAGGCGGTACGGCTGGTCTCCCGGGCCCTGCGCGACAGCGGTCTGGAGGAGAAGGACGCCCCGTTGGGTCCCGCGGTCGTGACCGGCATCGACAGCGAGCTCTGAGGCCGGCGGCGAAGCGGGCCTTCCGGTTCGCGGCCGGTCCGGGGGATGGCGCCGTGGGATGCGGCGGGCGAGGATGTTCCTTCGCGAAGTACGGTCCGCTCCGCCGCGTTCACGGCGTCCTCGGTGTCCGGCACGGCAGGGCGGACGGCGTCGGCCGCCTGAAGGAGCCTCGGGATGGGTTCACACGCAGCGCCGCACCACCGCGAACGTGTCCTGGTGACGGTCGCGAGCCTGCTGCTCGTGGGCGGCGGCCTCCTCGGCCTTCCCCGGGCCGACGGGGCGACCGCCGCGGCCGATGCCTGCCGCACCGCTTCCACGCATCTGCCCCGCGGTGACTGCGGGCCCTTCTGGCAGGTCCTCGCCGAGGACTTCAACGGCGACCGGGTGCCGCTGGGCTCCTTCAGCGACTGCGACCACGACGTCGACACCTCCGCTGCCCACTGCGGCGGCCTGACGGGGAAGTACCGCGACAACTGGTGGGCGTATCCGACGGGTTGGCCCGACACGGCCGTGAGCCGGGGTCGGGACGTGGTGGGTGTGTACCACCCGGAGGACACCGTGAGCGTCGGCCCCGCGGCCGACGGCGACGGGCGGATGTCGATCCGGATGTGGCGGCCCGCGGACGGCGGCCCGGTGCACGCCGCGGCGGTGGTGCCGCGCGCGGTGATGGAGATGAAGTACGGCAAGTACAGCGCGCGCATCAAGGTCACGAAGCTCGCCCCCGGTTACAAGTCCGCGTGGCTGCACTACGGCGGGGGCTGCGAGATGGACCACCCCGAGGGCGAGTGGACCGGCTCCCTCAGCTCCTTCCATCACCCCTGCGGCGGCGGTGAGCAGGGCTACTTCCCGGGGAGCGACGACTGGACGCGGTGGCACACGGTCTCCACCGAGTGGACGCCGGGCCACGTCCGGTTCTTCGTCGACGGCCGGCAGACGGGTCATGACACCCGTGAGGTGCCGGACCGTCCCCTGTCCTGGGTTCTCCAGAACGAGAGCGCCCTGGAGGGGCCGGGTGCGGCGCCGGGGAGCAGCGCGCAGCTCGACGTCACCTGGGTGGCGGCGTACGCGTACGGCTGGAAGTGACCGGCCGGGCCGAGGGGTTGACGAGTTCGTCGGCGACCCACCGGGCCACGTGGGCAGGATAGGGCGACGGCAGGCCGAGGACGATGTGGGTGAAGCCCGCGCCGGTCGCCTCCCTGATCGCCGCACGGGTGGCGTCCGGACGGTCGTAGGAGACCGGAAGGTGGATCGAGCGGGTGATCTCGGCGGGATTGCGGCCGATCTCCGTGCAGTAGCGGTCCAGCAGGGCGCTGCGGCGGGTCACGTCGTCGATGTCGCCGCCGGGGATGTTCCACAGGTCGGCGTGCCGGGCGGCGATGCGCAGGGTCGCGGACGAACGGCCCCCCACGAGGATCGGGGGGTGGGGGCGCTGGACCGGCTTGGGGTTGGCGAAGGCGCCGGTGAGGTGGTGGTGCGTCCCCGGGTGGTCGAAGGGTTTCTCCTCGGTCCACAGGCGCTTGATGAGTCCGCAGGCCTCGTCGAGGCTCTCCACGGCGTGCCTGGTGTCGTGGAAGGGCAGGTCGTGGGCCTCGTACTCGCGTCTGGCCAGGGGGTGGTCGGGTCGTGAGCCGACGCCGATGCCGAAGTCGAGCCGGCCGCCGGAGACGATGTCGACGGTCGTGGCGATCTTGGCCAGCATCGCGGGTGGCCGGAAACGGTTGCTGGTCACCATGACGCCGAGCCGCAGACGCCGGGTCTGCGCGGCCAGTGCGGCGAGGAGGGTCCAGCCTTCGAGGGCCGGTCCGTCGGGGTCGCCGCCGATCGGCATGAGGTGGTCGAAGAGCCAGGCGTGCTCGATCGCGGGCACGGCGTCCGCCTCGCGCCAGACCCGCAGCACGTCGTGGTAGTCGACCTGCATGGGGGCGGTCATGATGCCGAAGGTGGGTGGGGGCGGGGGGTGGGGTGACATGAGTGGTGGGTGCCTTTCGGGTCGGCGGGTGGGGTGGGCGGGTATTGCGGGTTCCTGCGGGGCCGGGTTCGTGGCGGGGGTGCCGATGTCTTCCATCGCCGTGGAGTACGGCTCTGATCAGCGCGGTGGCGCGGCATGGGCGCGGGTCGGTCTCCCGCCGGGGGTGCCCAGGGGGCAACGCCTGCGCAAGGGTGTTGTGCTTCTCCTGAGGGCGCGGTCGGTGCCGGGGTGACGAGCTCGTCGTGTGCGGTCCGCGGCACCACGGGGTCCGGGGCAACTGGCGCGCCACTCCCCCAGCGGTCAGCGGCGCGGAGCAGGGACGGGCTGAGAGGGCGGGCAGGGTGTGAGGGTTTTTCCTGCGGGGTCGGCCGGATTGGCCTGTCCGGTCGCGCAGGGCCGTCACCTGTGGAGTGGCACGGCATGACCGGTTACGGCTCCCCGCGAGCTGCCCACGCGGTCAGCGGCCCCGCAGGGACGGGCTGACGAGGGGGCAGGGTGTCGCGGTCTTCCTGCGGGGCCGGCCGGATTGACGGGTCCGGTCGCGCTGGGCCGTCACCAGTGAAGTGGCACGGCATGACCGGTGGTTACGGCTCCTCGCGAGCTGCCCGCGCGGTCAGCGGCGGCGCAGGGAAGGGCTGAGGAGGGGGCAGGGTGTCGCGGTTTCCCTGCGAGGCCGGCCAGATCGACGATCCCGTCGCCCAGGGCCGTCACCAGTGAAGTGGCTCGGCATGACCGGTGACCACGGCTCCCCGAGAAACTGCCCACGCGGTCAGCGGCGGCGCAGGGACGGGTCGAGGAGGGTCGGCGGGGTGTCGTGGTTCTCCTGCGGGGCCAGGTCGGTGCCGGGGGCGACGATCTCGTCGATCGCGTCGAGGACGTCGGCGCTCAGAACGGTGTCCGCGGCGGCGAGTTGGGCGTGCAGGTGGTCGAGTGTGCGGGGGCCGACCAGGGCGCTGGTCACTCCGGGGTGCGCGGTCACGAAACCGAGCGCGAGCTGGATGAGGGTGAGGCCCGCCTCTTCGGCGACCCCGCTCAGTCGTTCCACGGCGTCGAGCCTGACCCGGTTGGCCGGGACCGTCAGGTCGAACCGCTCCGGCAGGAACGCCGAGCGGTGCGTGGTGATGTCTCGGCCCGCGCGGATCGCGCCGGACAGCCAGCCCGAGGCGAGCGGACTCCACACCAGCACGCCGAGGCCGTACTCCTGGGTGACGGGCAGGACATGGGCCTCGATGCCGCGCTGGAGGACGGAGTAGCTGGGCTGTTCCGTGACGTAGCGGCTCAGTCGGTGCTCGCGGGCCGCCCACTGGGCCTGCACGATGCGGTGGGCGGGGAAGGTGGAGGAGCCGAAGTAACGGATCTTCCCGGCGCGTTGCAGGTCGGTCAGGGCCGACAGCGTCTCCTCGTCGCCGGTGTTCGGGTCCCAGCGGTGGATCTGGTACAGGTCGACGTGGTCGACGCCGAGGCGGCGCAGGCTCGCCTCCAGCTCGGTGACCAGCCAACGGCGCGAACCGCCCCGGTGGTTGCGTTCGTCGCCCATGGGCAGGCCGGCCTTGGTGGCCAGCACGATGTCGTCGCGGCGACCGGCGATGGCCTTGCCGACCATCTCCTCCGACTCGCCGTCGCCGTACATGTCGGCGGTGTCGATGACGTTGACGCCGGCCTCCAGAGCGGCGTCGACGATCGCGGTGGCCTCGTCCTGGGTGGTGCGTCCGATCCTGCCGAAGTTCATCGCGCCGAGCGCGAGGGAGCTGACCTGCACACCAGTGCGGCCCAAGGTGCGGTACTGCATGAGCGTCTTCCTCCAGGAGGGGGTTGCGCCGTGTCTCGGGGCACGGCGGGGTCGCGGGGTCCGCTCCGCAGACAACGGAAAAACGGAACCGCGTTCCGTCAACAATACGGAACGCGGTTCCGCTTCTGCAAGGCCGGGTCCAAGCGGGCAGCAGCTTGGACCCGGCGCTGTCCCCCGACTCGGCAGCGATCACCTCGCCAGTGGCCGCTCAGACCCCCTCACCGGGTCCAAGGAAGCCCCGGCACCTCACACCCCCGGCAGCGCAGCCCGCCCCGCCGCCCGGTGTTCGGCCGCCGCCGTCGGGTCCGTGGTGTCGAGGACCGCCGCGATGCCCTCGTGGGCCAAGGCCTCCGCGTGGCGGTAGCCGAGCTTCGGGGCCAGCTCCAGGGCCTGGCGGTGGAGGGACAGGGCCTGGTCGGGCAGGCCCGCCAGACGGCAGGTCTCGCCGTAGGCGCTGAGGAAGTGGATCTTCCAGTGCTCCTCGAACAGCTCGTCCAGCAGGGCGAACGCCTGCTCGTGGCTCGCCAGCGCCTCCTCGTGGCGGCCCATCTGGCGCAGGGCGACGCCGAGGCAGTTCAGGCACCACGCCTCGTTGTGCTTGTGCCCGTCCTCGCGGGCCAGCCCGAGCGCCCGGTGCAGGTGGGCCACGGCCTCGTCGGGGTCCTCGTGGGCGATGGCCACGCCCAGCGTGATCAGGGCCGTCAGAGCGGGCGGCCACGCCCCGTCGGCACGCGGGACCTCCAGCGCCGTACGGGCCAACTGCGCGGCCTCGTCGCGGTGCCCGAGCTGCAACAGCGCCCAGGCCTCGTACGCGGTCGCGTGGGCCGTACCCATCGGGCAGTCGGCGTCCGCGTACAGCTTGCCCGCCAGCCGGAACAGGCCGAGCGGTTCCTCGACATGGCCCTGGTCCCAGCTCAAGAAGCCGCGCCGCATGGTCAGTTCGGCCTCCGTACGGAGGTCGCCCGCCCTCAGGATCAGCGGTGCCGCCGCCTCGTAGGCGGCGCTCGCCTCCGCCATGCGGCCCGCGTTGTACCGGGCGAAGCCCAGGTCGCTGTGGGCCTCGGCGAGTTGGAGGGGATCGTCGAGGCGCTGCGCGGCGGCCAGGGACCGTTCGAAGAGGCCGTTGAGCATGGTGGTGCCGCACCGCCGGGCGAAGTACGCCCGCATGAAGCGCGGCAGTTCGCACAGGTGGCGGTCGGCGCCCGCGTCCTCCGCCGCCTCGAACGCGGCCAGCAGGTTCAGGTACTCGGTGCCGAACCACACGAGAGCCGTGATCTTGTCGGTGAAGTCCGGCAGTTCGGTGGCCGGACGGTCCACGGAGGCCTCGCGGCTCAGCGACAGGAACGGCATCGCGGTGTCGGCGGCGGCCGCCGCGTGCACGTAGTAGTCCAGCACCCGGGTCAGGGCCCGGTCCCGTTCCGCCGGGGAGTCCTGCTCCGTGCCGGCGCGGCGGGCGTGCTGGTGGACCAGGTCGTGCAGGCGGTAGCGGCCGGCCGCCGGCTGCTGGACCAGATGCGCGTCGAGCAGGTCCTCCAGCATCGCGCGGGCGCCGCGCAGCGGCACGTCCGCCAGCGCCGCCGCCACGTGCTCGTCGAACGAGGACCCCGGCAGCAGGCCGAGCAGCCGGAACAGCCTGGCCGTGGGACGGTCCAACTGCCGTACGGACATGGCGAACGCGGTGTCGAACTCGCTCGCCCCCTCCGCCATCCGCTCGACGAGGATGCCCACCGTCCAGCCGGGCCGGTGCCGCAGCCGGGCCGCGGCCAGCCGCAGGGCCAGCGGCAGCCTGCCGCACAGGCGCAGCACCTCCGCCGTCGACTGCGGGTCGCGGGCCAGACGGCCCTCGCGGCCGTCGGTCTCCCCGCTGGCGCGGGCCAGGAGCTCGGCGCTCTCCAGCTCGGTCAGCACGTCCAGGGACACCGGCGGGACCTCGTCCAGACCGAGCAGCCGGTTGCGGCTGGTGACGAGGGCGACGGAGGGCCCGGCGCCCGGCAGCAGCGGACGGACCTGGTCGGCGTCGGCGGCGTTGTCGAGGACGACGACGGCCCGGCGGTGGGCCAGTTCTGAGCGCCAGCAGGCGGCCAGCTCCTCGACCCCGCCGTCCTGGGGGACCTTCTCGGAGGGCACGTCGAGTGCGGCGAGCAGGGTCCGCAGGGCGCGGTCGGGGTCGAGCGGTCTGCGTCCCTCGGTGAATCCGTGCAGGTCGACGTAGAGCTGGGCGTCCGGGTAGTCGGCGGCGAGCAGATGGGCCGCGTGCACGGCCAGGCAGGTCTTGCCGACGCCGGCCATGCCGTCCACGGCGATCACCCGGCTGTCGGCCACGCCGTCGAGCAGGGCCGCGAGCTGGGCCGTCCGGCCGGTGAAGTCGGGCACGTCGCGCGGGAGGTCGTTGCGCGGCGGGCGCGGGGCTCCGGCGGGCGGTGCCGGCGGCGGCACCTGTCGGCTGGTTTTCGGCGGCGCCGGCAGGGGGTTGGAGGCCCGCTCCCACAGGGGGCGCAGCGGGCGGGGGTCGCGCTGGACGAGGCGGCACAGGGCGATCACCGCGGGCCAGGGCGGGACCGTCTGTCCGCCGAGGTACCGGGACAGGGACGACGAGCTGAGGCCGGCGTCCCGGGCGAGGGCCCTTACGCCCCGCCGGGACAGCTCCTGGAGCAGCCGTAGTCGGTCCGCGAGCTCCTCGCGCGGGTCTGCGCCCGGTGTCCTGTCGTGCTCAACCACTGTTCCCCGCCCCCTGTCCCGCCCCGGCAGAAGTCGTCCGGGACGGATCGTGCCTGTTCACGGCCGTTTCGGCTGTCCCACGGTGTCCCACGACCGTCGTCGTGACAAGCCCTCCCGGCTGAGATGGAACCACACCCCGCCGCTGCGGGGCACAGCCCGACAGAGGAGTGATCCAGATGCAGTCCCGTATGCAGAATCCCGCGGTCGTCCTGTCCGACGCGATGCAGCCCATCCAGCAGCTCATGCAGACCGTGCACTCCGGTGGGGTCGACGGTCAGACGCTGGAGCTGGTGCATCTGCGGGTCAGTCAGATCAACGGATGCAGCGCGTGTGTCGACGGCGGTGCCAGGACGGCCCGCAAGGCAGGGGTGAGCGACGAGCGGCTGGCCACGGTCGCCGCGTGGCGGGAGGCCCCCTACTTCTCCGAGGAGGAGCGGGCGGCGCTCGCCCTGGCCGAGGCGGCGACGCGTCTCGCGGACCGTCCCGACGCGGTGGGCGACGACGTGTGGGACACGGCCGCCACCTACTTCGACGAGAAGCAGCTCGCCGCGCTCGTCCTGATGGTCGGCGTCACGAACCTGTTCAACCGGCTCAACGCCACGACCCGGCAGATCGCCGGCGCCTGGGGGTGACCGTGCCCGGTCCGGGCCGCGTGTGCCACACCGCGGCCCGGGGCCAGGAACGCTGCGGCACCCCGACCACTGAATGAAGATGTACTCATCCGCTCGCGCACCAGGAGGAACCACCATGAAGGACACCCAGCGGACCCCCCGGCGTACGACCGCGACCGCCCCGCGGACCGGGACGTTCACCGACGAGGAGCGCGCCGCGATGAAGGAGCGCGCCCAGGAGGTCACGACGTCGGCGCGGCGCGGTTCGCGGGCCGACAAGGCGGCGGAGGAGGAGGCCGCCGTGGTCGCGAAGATCGCCGAGATGCAGGACACGGACCGGGTGATGGCCGAGCGGATCCACGCCGTCGTCAAGGCCAGTGCCCCGGGCCTGGCGCCCAAGCTCTGGTACGGGATGCCCGCCTACGCCAAGGACGGCAAGGTCGTGTGCTTCTTCCAGAGCGCCCAGAAGTTCAACGCGCGGTACGCGACCTTCGGTTTCAACGACAAGGCGAACCTCGACGAGGGCACGATGTGGCCGACGGCCTTCGCGCTCACGAAGCTGACCACGGCCGACGAGGAGCGGATCGGTGAGCTCGTGAAGAGGGCGGCGGGCTGAGGCACCGAGGACAGCAGCGAGCGGGAAGGGGTGGCAGAGGGTGGAGCCGACGGACAGCCGACGTCCTGGAGGGCTGTTCGTCGGCCTGTGCACGCTCGACGTCGTGCAGCTCGTGGACCATGTGCCCGGCTCCGACGAGAAACTGACGGCTCGTCGGCAGGTGGTGGCCGCGGGTGGGCCGGCGGCGAACGCGGCCGTGACCTTCAGCCACCTGGGCGGCACGGCGAGCCTGCTGACCGGCGTCGGCTCTCACCCGCTGGGAGTGGCGGCCGCCGCCGACCTGCACGAACTGGGTGTGCACGTAAGGGACTTGGCGGCCGACTCGGTCGCGCCGCCGGCCGTGTCGTCGATTCTCGTCACCGAGTCGACCGGGGACCGGGCCGTTGCGTCCACCAACGCGACCGGTCACCGGCTCGCGCCACCCGACGGTCTCGACGCACTGGTGGCCGCCTGCGACATCGTCGAGTTCGACGGCCACCACATGGAGCTGGCGAGGGCGACCGCCGGTCTCGCGCGGGCCGTCGGCCGGCGGACCGTGCTGGACGGGGGCAGTTGGAAGCCCGGCACGGAGCGACTGCTGCCACTGATCGACGTGGCCGTCTGCTCGGACGCCTTCCGGCCGCCCGGCACGCACACCACGGCGGACGTCCTGCGGTTCCTCGCGGACCACGGGGTGGCGTGGTCGGCGGTCAGTCGCGGAGGCCGGCCCATCGAGTGGGCGGGCCCGGACGGCGGAGGCTGCGTGGACGTGCCCGCCGTCCGGGTCGCGGACACGCTGGGCGCGGGCGACGTCCTCCACGGGGCACTCACCCATCACCTCGCCGCGCGGGAGCACTTGACCGCCCACGGTTTCAGGGAGGCCCTGCGCACCGCGGCGGAGGTGGCCGCACGGTCGTGCGCCTCGTTCGGCACGCGGGCCTGGCTCCAGGGGTCGTCACAGACCCCGTAGCGGTCGCACGCCGGAACGGGGCGGCCCCTCCTCGGCGGCCGCCCCGTTCCCGACGAGACTCAGGACCTGCGGCCCCGCACGTTCCAGCCGCTGCCGATGCCGGCCAGATGCAGTGCGAGCACCATCAGGCCGAGCAGCATGATGTTCGTCGAGGTGAAGGTGTCGTTCGTCGATATGTCCGCCGCGTTGATCAGGAACGAGATGAAGAACAGGACCGCGGAGATGATGGCCAGCATGGGTGTCCATCCCTTCGAATGACTGAGGTCATTGACGCCCCGTGCCACTCGAATGCCCCCAACTTGTCGTTGCATGCCGACCGTTGAGGAGTCGGGATCTCATTGTTCGACTGATCGGACATTGTTCGAAACCTCTTGACGCTGCCGTGGGACCCGGCTGACACTCTCGCAACACGACGTCACGCAGCCGCAACGGCAGGTGCCCAAGGCCGAGGCCCCGCCACACCCCTCCACGCCTCAGCAGGGAACCCACATGACGTACCTCGCACGTCCGCGCGCCCGCGCGAGACGCCGGGCGGCCCGCCTCGCCGCTCTGACCGCCGTGTCACTGCTCCTGGGTCTCGCCGCGCCCGTGGTCCCGGCCCAGGCGGCGGACACCGCGGACGTCACCGACGGGCTGGCGCTCTGGTACAAGCTGGACGGCGCCTCCGGCAGTACCGTCCCCGACGCCTCCGGCAACGGCCGCGATGGCACGGTGAACGGCACCGCCGACTGGTCGGACCCGGCGCACGGGCTCGCCTTCAACGGCTCCGACACCTTCATCAAGGTGCCGGACGACGTCATGAGGGGCATGGACTCCCTCACCGTCTCCACGGACGTGCTGATCGACTCCGCCCAGAGCACGCCGTACTTCCTCTACGGCTTCGGCAACTCCAGCGGCGGCAACGGCAACGGGTACCTGTTCGCCACCGGCAACTCCCTGCGCACCTCGATCGCGAGCGGCAACTGGTCGACCGAGCAGACCACGAAGCCCTCCGACGCGCACAACCTCACGCGCGCGGTGTGGAAGCAGCTCACCTACACCCAGACCGGCACCACCGGTGTTCTGTACGAGGACGGTGTCGAGGTCGGCCGCAACACGGCGGTCACCCTCACCCCCGGCTCCATCGGCTCCGGCACCACCACCGCCAACTACATCGGCAAGTCGGTGTACTCCGGCGACAAGCTCTTCAAGGGCCGCGTCCGCGACTTCCGCGTCTACGACCGGGCTCTGGCGGCCTCCGAGGTCGAGCAGCTCGCGCTCCCCCTCGCCGTCCAGGGCGTCGCCGACGACAAGGCCGCGCTGAGCCTCGGCGACACCGGTAAGGTCACGGCCGACCTGGACCTGCCGAGGACCGGCACGGCCGGCGGCTCCGCCATCACCTGGGCCAGCGACAACACGGACGTGGTGAGCGGCTCCGGCAAGGTCACCCGCCCCGCCGCCGGGGCGCCGGAGGGCCACGCCACGCTCACGGCGACCCTCAGGAAGGGGTCGGTGACCGACACCAAGAGCTTCGACGTCACGGTCCTGCCGGACTTCGACGACGAGACGGCCGCCCGGCAGGCCGCCCAGGCCCTCGGCGTCCACAACCTCGACGACGTCCGCGGCAACCTCACCCTCCCGGCCACGGCCGACCACGGCACCACCGTCTCCTGGTCCTCGGCCGACCAGGACGTCATCGACGACGAGGGCGTGGTCCACCGCCCCGCGCACGGCATGGGCGCCACCACCGTCGAGCTCACCGCCACCGTCACCAAGGGCGACGCCAGGGCCACCCGCCTCTTCACCGCGAAGGTTCCCGAACTCCCCGCGGAACAGGCCCTCAAGGGCTACATGTTCAGCTACTTCACCGGTGAGGGCACCGCGGACGGCGAACAGCTCTACGCGGCACTCAGCAAGGGCAACAACCCTTTGAAATGGCGGGAGTTGAACGACGGCAAGCCGGTCCTGACCTCCACGCTGGGCGAGAAGGGCCTGCGCGACCCGTTCATCATCCGCTCCCCCGAGGGCGACAAGTTCTACCAGATCGCCACCGACCTGAGGATCTACGGAAACGGTGACTGGGACGCCTCTCAGCGCACCGGGAGCAAGTCCGTCATGGTGTGGGAGTCCACCGACCTGGTCCACTGGACGGACCAGCGGCTGGTCAAGGTCTCCCCCGACAGCGCGGGCAACACCTGGGCCCCCGAGGCGTACTACGACACCGCACTCGGTGAGTACGTCGTCTTCTGGGCGTCGAAGCTGTACGACAACGAGGCGCACTCCGGCGACACGTACAACCGCATGATGTACGCGACCACCCGCGACTTCTACACGTTCAGCGAGCCGAAGGTGTGGATCGACCGCGGTTACTCGGTCATCGACTCCACGATGATCCGGCACGACGGCACCTACTACCGGCTGTCGAAGGACGAGCGGAACAACACCTCCTCGACGCCCGACAGCAAGTTCATCTTCGAGGAGAAGAGCGACTCGATCCTCGACCCGGACTGGACCGCCGTCGCGGAGGGCATCGGCAAGGGCGCGATGAGCGCGGCCGAGGGGCCGCTGGTCTTCAAGTCGAACACCGAGGACAAGTGGTACGCGTTCCTCGACGAGTTCGGCGGCCGCGGCTACCTCCCCTTCGAGACCACCGACCTCGACTCCGGCGACTGGACCCCGGTCGCCGACTACGACCTGCCGGCCAAGCCGCGCCACGGCACCGTCCTGCCCGTCACCCAGGCCGAGTACGACCGCCTGCTGCGCGCCTACCAGCCGGACCAGCTCGTCGAGAGCGTCGTGAACACGTCCGTGAGGACGCGGATCGGCGAGGCGCCCGTCCTGCCGGCCACCATCATCGCCACCTACGCCGACGGCGTCAGGCGTCCCGTCGCGGTCGCCTGGGAGGACGTCCCGCCGTCCCGGTACGCCCGGGCGGGCACCTTCCAGGTCACCGGCAGCCTGCCCGACGGCGCGGCGATCCCGGTCCGGGCCGAGGTCACCGTCTCCGAGGAGGGCCCCGACGTCCCGGCCGACCTGCTCCTGCACTACGGCTTCGACGAGACGGGTGGCACCATCGCGGTCGACTCCAGCGGCCACGGCCACCACGGCACCTATGTGGGGACGCCCGCCTTCGGCACCGGCGTGCAGGGCGGCTCCTTCGCGATGTCGGGAGGCACGACGGGCTCGCCGTACGTCAGGATCCCGAACGGTGTGCTGAAGAACGCCGACAGCGTGACCGTGTCGACGTATGCCAAGTGGAAGGGCGGCAGCAGCTTCCAGTGGCTGTTCGGACTCGGCCCGGACAGCGACAGGTACCTGTTCGCGACGCCCTCCAACGGCGGCAACAGCCTCTACTCGGCCATCACGAAGGCGAGTTGGCCGGCCGAGTCGAAGCTGACGGCCGGATCGCGGCTCACGCCCGGCGCGTGGCAGCACGTCACCGTCACCCTCGACGGGACGTCCGGTGCGATGGTCCTCTACGTCGACGGCGTCGAGGCCGCCCGTACGACGACCAGCATCAAGCCGTCCGAGCTGTACGACGCGGACAAGGACCACAGCGGGTACATCGGCCGGTCCCTGTACGCGGCCGACCCGTACTTCGGCGGCGAGGTCGACGACTTCCGCGTCTACGACCGGGCCCTCACGGCCGCGGAGGTCATGGAGCTCAGCGGCAACACGGCGGGCATCGCCAAGGCCACGCACCCGGCGCTGAAGACCGACGCGCTCGTCGACAACGCCGACAGCAGGATCACGCTGCCCATGCGGGAGGGCACCGATCTCTCCGCGCTGGCACCGGAGTTCACCCTCGCGCACGGAGCGGCCGTCAGTCCCGCCTCCGGGAGCGTGCAGGACTTCACGAAGCCGGTGACCTACGAGGTGACCGGGTCCGACAGCACGAAGCGCACCTGGACGGTCTCGGCGCTGATCATGCGGAGCCCGGTGCTGCCGGGACTCAACGCCGACCCGAACATCGTGCGCTTCGGCGACACCTTCTACCTCTATCCGACGACCGACGGCTTCGAGGGCTGGAGCGGCACGCAGTTCAAGGCGTACTCCTCCACCGACCTGGTCCACTGGAAGGACCACGGCGTCATCCTCGACCTCGGTCCCGACGTCTCGTGGGCGGACAGCAGGGCCTGGGCGCCGACGATCGCCGAGAAGGACGGGAAGTACTACTTCTACTTCTGCGCCGACGCCAACATCGGTGTGGCGGTGTCCGACTCGCCGACCGGTCCGTTCAAGGACGCGCTGGGCCAACCGCTGCTCAAGGCGGGGCAGTACAGCGGCCAGATGATCGACCCGGCCGTCTTCACGGACGACGACGGCCAGTCGTACCTGTACTGGGGCAACGGGCACGCGTACGTGGCGCCCCTGAACGCCGACATGACCTCCATCGACACGTCGAAGCTCAAGGACATCACCCCGAGCGGCTACAACGAGGGCTCCTTCGTCATCGAGCGCGAGGGCACCTACTACTTCATGTGGTCGGAGAACGACACCCGCGACGAGAACTACCGCGTCGCCTACGCCACCGGCCCCTCCCCCACCGGACCGTGGACCAAGCGGGGTGTGATCCTGGAGAAGGACCTCTCCCTCGGCATCAAGGGCCCCGGTCACCACTCGGTCGTCCAGGTGCCGAACACCGACGACTGGTACATCGCCTACCACCGGTTCGCGATCCCCGGCGGTGACGGCACGCATCGCGAAACCACCGTGGACAAGCTGGAGTTCGACTCCGACGGCCTGATCAGGAAGGTCGCGCCCACCCTGACGGGCATCGACCCGGTGACCGTCGCCCACGCCGGTCCGGACACCAACGGGACGGAGGGCGACGCGATCGAACTGAACGGCACGATCTCCGGAGCGGGCGGCCCGAACTGGACCGTCGAGACGGGAGCTCCCTGCGCCTTCGCCGACGCCCGGGCCGCGAGGACCACGCTCACCTGCACCGACGACGGCACCTACACGGTCACCCTCACAGGCGGCCGCAGCAGGGACACCGCGACGGTGACGGTGGCCAACGCAGCGCCCGTCCTGGTCTCGGCCGCGGCACCGCGGTCCCCGCTGGCGGTCGGCGGGCGAGCGGTCGTCACAGCCGAGTTCACCGACCCTGGCACGAGCGACACCCACGCCTGCACGGTCGACTGGAAGGACGGGAGCGCGCCGCGCGCCGGCACGGTCACCGCCTCCGGATGTCGCGCCGAGCACGTCTACGCCGAGGCGGGGATCCGCCGTCCGGTGGTCACCGTCACCGACGACGACGGCGCCTCGGACAGCAGGACGCTTCCCGAGCTGATCGTCCACGACCGCTCCGCAGGTCCCGTGCTCGGCGCCGGTGTCCTCACCTCCCGGGCCGGCGCCTACCCCGCCGAGCCGGGACTGACGGGCAAGGCCGCCTTCTCGTTCGCCGCGGTCTGTCTGCCCGGAGCGGTCGCACCCGTCGGCCGGTTCACCTTCGACTTCGGCAGGGCGGGGCTGAAGTTCCGTTCCAGCGGCTCGGACTGGCTCGTGGTCACCGGCTCGCGAGCCGTCCAGCAGGGCTCGGGGACGGTCGACGGCAGGGGCGGCTACGGCTTCCGCCTCACCGTCACCGACGACCCGGACACCTTCCACCTGAGGATCTGGAGGAAGTCCGGCGGTGAAGTCGTGTACGACAACCTCACCGGCTCGAAGGTCACCGGCTTCATCACCGTCAGCCGGCGGTAGCAGCCGGCGGTAGTCCCACCCCGAAGCCCCGCGAGCCCCGTCGACAGCACCCTGTCGACGGGGCTCCGCGCATGCGCGGGTTCAGGGACATGACCCGGCAATCCCTGCACGACCTCTTTCGCAGGGCCCGACACCATGGCATCCTCACCGCTCAACGCACTTATGAACGTCGTTCACATCCATGAAGAGATGGAAGGGCGATCCGCCATGGGGAACATCAATGTCATGCGCATGAGTAGACGGGCGCTGCTGGGAAGCGCCGTCACCGTCGCCCTGGGAGCAGGGACCGCGTCGGCCGCCGAAGCGGCACCGCTGTGGCGGGAGTTCCGCCGCACCCCCTGCACCCACCCGCAGATCCCGTACGTGGGACGGGCCGGCTGCCACGGCGGGGCGGCGCGCCTCCCCCGCCGCCCGGTCGTCGCCGACGTGCGGGACTTCGGCGCCGTGGCGGACGGGACCACCGACTCCGCCCCCGCGATCAACCGTGCCATCGCCGCTGCCGGAAGGGCCGGCGGTGGCACGGTCACCATCCCTCCGGGCACGTTCCGCATCGACGACGTGATCCGCGTCGACCGCTCGAACGTCGTCCTCAAGGGCGCCGGCAGCGGTCGTACGACCCTGTACGCGTCCCGGAACCTCACCGAGCTCATCGGGCCGTACGGCTCCCGCTACGGCGGGGACAAGTCGTCGTGGTCCTGGGCCGGCGGCCTCATCTGGCTGGCGCCCAGGGCCCGTTGGGAGTCGCTCGTCGCGGCCGTCAGGGCCAGGGCATGGCCGTTCGAGGGCTGGACCGGCAACCGGCGCGACGAGTGGCGGGCACTCACCGCGGTCGCCCCCGCACGGCAGGGCTCCTGGACGGTGACGGTCGCCGACGCCTCCGCGCTGCGTCCCGGCGCCCTGGTGCTGCTGAGGCTCTCGGACGACGCCGACCACACGCTCCTTGAGCACATGTGCGGCGGCGGTCCCGGGCCGGAGGCCTACTTCTGGGACGACAAGACGAAGCTGACGTCGTACGTCCCCTACGAGTGGCCCGTCCGCATCACCCGCGTCCACGGCCGGAAGGTCACCCTGGAACGACCGCTCCCGCTCGACCTGCGCCCGGAGTGGTCCCCGCAACTGACCACGCACGTGGCGGAGTTGACCGGCTCCGGCGTGGAGGGCCTGACCCTGGAGGCACCCGACGTCCCGCAGCAGCCGCACCTGCTGGACAAGGGGTACAACGGCGTCGTGCTCCAGTGCGCGTACGACTGCTGGGTCGACGACGTGACGGTCCGTCATGTCGACAACGGCTTCGGCCTGGTGGCCGCCTCCGCGTGCACCCTGCGCCGCACCCGCGTGGCGGGCCGCGGCTCCCACCACCCGTACTTCTGCCGCGAGGGCTCGCACGACAACCTGATCGAGGACTTCACGATCGAGGAGCGCACCAGCCCCGCCCCCGCGGGCACGCAACTGCACGGCATCAACGTCGAGGGGCTGTCGTCGTACAACGTCTGGTCGCGCGGCGACATGCGGATGGGCACCTTCGACAGCCATCGCGGCCTGCCCTTCGCCAACGTCCGCACCGACATCACCGTGAACAACAACGGCCGCCACGGCGGTGACGCCTCCGCGGGGCCCCTGTTCGGCGCCCGGTTCACCCACTGGAACATCCGCGTCACCAACGGCCGCGCGGGGCTGGTCCGGATCGACGGGCTGGCGCCCTTCTCCGCGACCGTCGGTATCGACGAGGTCAGGGAGTTCGACCAGATCGACGTCCCGGACTTCACGGGCGACCTGCACTCGCGCCTGGAGCTGTACGGCAGTCCGGGCGCGGTGCGGCCACGGAACCTGTACGAGGCCCAGCGCCGACTGAACGGAGTGGACCGATGAACACGCGACACCGCTGGTGCGTCGTCCTTGTGAGCATCCTGGCCGCGTTCGCCACCGGGCTCAGCGCCCCGGCGTCGGCACGGACCGCACCCCCGCACACCACGGTCCTGGACGGCGCCCGCCTCCAGCAGACGAAAGCCCGGCTCGATCGCGGCGACCCGCAACTGCGGCGCGCGGTCCGGGCGTTGACGGCCCGCGCCGACAAGTGGCTGGACCAGGGCCCCTGGACCGTCGTCGACAAGCCCCGCCCCGCTCCCGGCGGCGACGTCCACGACTACCTCAGCCAGGCCCCGTACTGGTGGCCCACCCAGAGCCCCACCGCCGACAACCCCTGGGGCTGCCCGTACGTCCAGCGGGACGGCCAGCGCAACCCCGAGGTCGATTCCGGCACCGACCGCCAGGACGTCGAGAAGACCTTCGACTCCGCCTACGACCTCTCCCTGGCCTGGTACTACACCGGCGAGCAGCGGTACGCCCGCAAGGCCGGGCAGGTGCTGCGCACCTGGTTCCTCGACCCGGCCACCCGCATGAACCCCAACCTGGACCACGCGCAGTTCATCCCGTGCAAGTACGACGGCCGGGCCATCGGCATCATCGACTTCTCCCAGTCGTACACCAGCGTCCTGGACGCGCTCGCCCTCCTGGACGCCGGCGCTCCGGGGTGGAGCGGGAAGGACCGCACCGGCATGGCGCGCTGGAACGGCGCCTTCCTCGGCTGGCTCAAGGACAGCGACTTCGGCAAGCAGGAAGGGGCCGCGGCCAACAACCACGGCACCTTCTACGACCTGCTGCTCGCCGGTCTGGCCCATGCGACCGGTGACCGGGACCTGGCCCGGCGCACGGTCCTGGACGCCCGGAGCAGGCGCATCGCGCCGCAGGTGGCGGCCGACGGCAGCCAGCCCCAGGAGCTGGCCCGCACCCGGAGCTGGCACTACTCGACGTTCGACCTGGTCGCCTACACCCGGCTCGCGGCCATCGGCCGGCACGTCGGCGTCGACCTGTGGGCCTACCAGGGCCCGGACGGGCAGAGCCTGTTCAAGGCGGTGGACTACCTGCTGCCCGCCGCGACCGGGGCGGCCGCGTGGCCCCATCCGGAGCTGGAGTTTTACCGGTACGCGGCGACCGACGTCGTGCACGCGGCGGCGGACGCGGGTGACGCGCGGGCGCGGCAGGCCGTTCCGTCGCTGGAGGCGCCGCCGGACGGTGACCTGTGGGCCCTGCGTCCGGCGGCGGAACAGCTCGACTCCATCGCGGGGTGAGGGCCGCCGTCAGGGGCTTGTGGACAGGTCGATCGCCCGGTCGACGTCCTGCGGTTGCAGCACCCGCAGGATGCCTTCGAGCAGGTAGTAGTCGGCGTACGGCAGCGAGATCTCGATGCCGTCCTCGGCGGGCCGGTTGCGGGTGCAGCGGGCGACGACCGCGTCCGCGCGGGCGGAGTTCCTGGTCAGGCAGGTCTCCGCCAGCGCGGTGAGCAGCCGTAGCGCCACCGTCCGGTACTCGCTCCGGCCGCCGGCCGCGGCCAGGTCGAGCAGACCGCAGGCCAGGATGGCACCGGCCGACGCGTCCTTGATGTCGTACGGCTGCTGCGGCGCCCGGTAGTCCCACACCGGGACGTGGTCCGGGCCGAGCGCCCGCAGCGCGAAGTCGGCGAGTCTGCGGGCGGTGTCCAGGAACTGCGGGTCGCCGGTGCGCCGGTACATGGTGGTGAACCCGTAGACGCCCCAGGCCTGGCCGCGCGCCCAGCAGGAGGTGGGGCTGTAGCCCTGCACGGTGTCGGGGCCGACGGGGGCACCGCTGTCCGGGTCGAAGTCGTAGACGTGCGGGGTCGAGCCGTCGGGGCGCGGGAAGACCCGACGGGCGGTCCTCGCGTGCTCCACGGCGATGTCCAGGTACCTGGGATCACCCGTCTCCCGGCTCGCGAAGGCCAGCAGGTCGAGGTTCATCATCGTGTCGATGATGACGCGGCCCGCGTTCTTCGGATCGTCCAGCGCGCCCCAGGCGCGCAGGAAGCGGCCGCGCGGGTTGTAGCGCCGGATGAGGGAGTCGGCCGCCTCCACGGCACCGGACCGCCAGGTGTCGTCGCCGGTCAGCCGCCAGGCGGTGACCCAGGACGGGTAGAAGAGGAAGCCGAGGTCATGGGTGCCGGTGTCGAACCGGCGCGGGGCCAGCTTCCGCGCGGAGGCCAGGGCCAGGGTGCGGAAGTCGTCGTCCTTGCTGTACAGCCAGGCCATCCACAGGGTGCCGGGCCAGAAACCGCCGACCCAGTCGCCGTTCTGCGAGTAGGTCCACTTCTCGAACTTCGTTCCGACGGGGAAGGCGGTCACGGTCGGCGCGACCGTGCGGAGCTTCTCGACGGCGTAGTCGGCCGCCGCGCGGAGCGTGCGGAGGTTCGGTGCGGCCACGGAGGGTGCCGCGGCGGCGCCGGTCGCGGTGGCGCCGGTCACCGCGACTCCGGTCGCCGTGGCCAGCACGGTACGGCGGGAAACAGTCATGCTCGCGTCTCCAACTCGATTACAGGGAAGGGAAGTTGATCGAGCGTGGCACAGCGGCGGTATGGCTGTACACCCATGTGAGCAATGTTCAAGAGTGTGAACACGTGAACCTCGGGGCGGTTTCCAGATCGCTTGCGAGGCACGGATCGTTTGCGGCGCGCGGAGAGCGCGGTGACGATGGATGCCATCGAGAACCAGCGTGCCGTCCGGGACCGGGGGCGGGTGCGAGTCGCCGCCTTCGTCGTCGCCGTGCTCTGCACCGCGGTCGTCGCCCTGGCGGCCACGGCCCGGGCCACCCTCGTCTCACCGGCGTTCTACGAGTCCGTGCTGGACCAGGAGTCGGCCTACGACCGGCTCTACGACCAGGTCCTGGTCGATCCGGACACGGCCGGCGTCACCCGTCCCCTGCTGGCCCGGCTGCCGGTCCCCGAGGCCCTCGTCACCTCCAACCTCCGCCTGGTGCTGCCCCCGGAGACGGCACGGGAACTCACCCACCAGCAGATCGAGGCCGTGGTCGGGTACCTCGACGGCGGCCGGGACCGGCTCGCCCTGAGCGTAGATCTGCGACCGGTACTGGCCCATCTCACCGACCTCGTGCACACCTACTTCGGCGACCTCGTCTCCGCCGTGCAGCGGAAACCGGAACCGGACTTCGCGGCGTTCTCCACCGATCTGAACGCCGCCCTCCACGAACTCGTGGACGGACATGCGCCCGCGGCCCTGCCCGCGTTCCCGCTCTCCGGGAAGCAGGCCGCCACCGCCACCGACCTGATGCTGGAGACCGTGCCCGCACGGCAGCGGGAGGCGCTGCGCCCCGACCTGGAAGTGGCCCTGGCCAACGGCGACATCGCCACCGCCCTGGCCACGGTGGCCCCCGCCGCGGTCTCCGAGCGGACGCGGGAGGCCGCCGCCCGGCTGCGCGCGGCCGCCGGCGGCGACGAATGGAACGTCTCTCGGACCCTGGACCGCTCCGGGGACGATCCGGCCGCCCTGCACCGGCTGCGCCCCTACACCGCGACCGGGCTCGGACTCATGGAGGTCCTCGGCGCCGCCCTGCTCCTCGCCTGCCTCACGGCGCTGTGGCTCACCGGCCCCGCCCCGGCCGGCCGCAAGGCCGTGCTGCTGGGCTGGGCCCTCGCCGGCGGCGGAACGCTCACCGCGGTCGTCGCGGTACTCGCACGGCTGAGCACCGGCGGCCGGGTGATCACACCGCCGTCGAGCTGGGCGCCGAGCGTGGCCGCACTGGTCGACGACCTGCAGTCCAGGGCCCTCGACGACATCACCGCGGCGGCCCTCACCACCGCGGCGCTCCCGGCGGTCGCCGGTGCCCTGCTCGTCGGGACCGGCTGGGTCCTCCAAGTACGGCCGCGTCTCCGCATCGCTCCCTCGCGCCTGCGCCTCCTCGCGGCGGGCACGAGCGCCGCCGTCCTCGCCGGGCTGGTCCTGGTGCCGCTGGGCGCGAGCCCCGCCGCGTCCCGCCGTTGCGAGGGCAGCCCGCACCTGTGCGACCGGCGCTACGACGAGGTCGCCTACCTGACCTCGCACAACGCCATGGCCACCACGGTCGACCGGTTCATCGGCCCGCTCCAGGACCCGGCCATCACCGCACAGCTCGACGACGGGGTGCGCGGCCTCCAGCTCGACACCTACCGCTGGGAGAGCCCCGGCCAGATCACCGGCCGGCTCGACGACTCCGACTTCACCCCCGAGCAGCGCACCCTGATCAGCGCCGCCGTCGACAAGGTCAACCCGCGGCGGGAGGGGCTGTGGCTGTGTCACGCGGTCTGCCGCGCGGGCGCGATCCCGCTCGGGCCGACGCTGCGGGAGATCGGCAACTGGATGCGCGCCCATCCGACCGAGGTGGTGACACTGATCGTCCAGGACGCGATCAGTGGTGCGGACACCGCCGAGGCATTCCGGCAGGCCGGTCTCACCGACCTCGTCCACACCCCGGACCCCGACCCCGACAAGGCGTGGCCCACGCTGGGCGACATGATCGACAGCGGCCGCCGGCTCGTGGTCTTCGCCGAGCGGGCCGACGGCCCCGCCGACTGGTACCGGAACTTCTACCGGTACGGCATGGAGACACCGTTCGCCTTCCGCAGCCCCGCCGAGATGAGCTGTGTCCCCCATCGGGGCGGCACCGGCAAACGCCTGTTCCTGCTCAACCACTTCATCACGGACAACGGCGGCAGCCGACTGGACGCGGGCGAGGTCAACACCCGCCGGTACGTGCTGGACCGCGTCCACCGCTGCGAGCGCGAGCGCGGCCGTCCGGTCAACTTCGTCGCCGTGGACTACGCGACGATCGGGGACGCCCGCGGCGCGACGGACACGCTCAACTCCGAGCGCTGAAACCGCCGTCCGGCCCCGGCGGTGGGGTCAGCGGCTCTCCGGGCCCTGCGGCGGGTCAGCGGCTCTCCGGCGCCCTCACCCGCTCTTGCGGCCGACGCCCGCGTACACCCAGTACTCCGTCGGGTTCTCCGGGACGTCCTCACCGTCGTCCGGGCGCCACAACGGGACGTGGACCAGGCCGGGTTCCGTCAGGTCGAACCCGGCGAACAGCGCCTGGATCTCGTCGTGGGTGCGGGCCGTGACGGGTGAGGTGGCCCGGGAACGGTAGAGCTGGGTGACCGCGGCGGCCGTGTCGGGCCGGTCCTGGTTGGTGGCGTGGGACAGCGCCAGCCAGCTCCCCTCGGGCAGGGCGTCCCGGAAGGCGGCGACGATGCCGGCCGGGTCCTCCTCGGGCGTGACGAAGTGCAGGATCGCGACCATGAGCACGGCGACCGGCTGGTCGAGGTCGATCAGTTTGCGCACCTGCGGCGAGGACAGGACGTCGGCCGGCCGCCGGATGTCCGCGTCGACGATGTCGGCGCGCGGGTTGTCGGCGAGCAGGGTGGTGCTGTGGGCGACGGCCACCGGGTCCTTGTCGACGTAGACCACCCGGGCCTGCGGGTGCGCCGACTGGGCCACCTCGTGGACGTTGCCCTGGGTCGGGATGCCCGAGCCCAGGTCGATGAACTGGCGCACCCCGGCGTCCGCCAGGAACCGCACGGCCCGGCCGAGGAAGGCGCGGTTCGCCCGGGCCAGCGCCCGCACCTGGGGGTCGATGGCCGTGACGGCCGCGACCGCCTCCCGGTCGATGGCGAAGTTGTGCTCCCCACCCAGCAAGGCGTCGTACATCCGGGCTACGCTCGCCTTGTCCGGATCGGTCCCTGGCGGCAGAGCATCCCTGTCGGTCACCAGAACGTCCTTTCCCACCAAGGTACTTGACGCTCCATCATATAGTTGCCCTGTGAGGTCCGGCGATCAGTTGCGCCGGGCGCCCGGACCCCCACCCGGAAAGGCACCACGACCCTGCGGAACGAACCGCACAGCCGCTCCGACGACACCCCCACCGCCATGCCCCAGCCCCGCCGCTCGGTCTTCTCCCCCGCCGCCGACGTCATCGGCTCGGAGCTCGACCTGGGGCTGACCGGCAGCCATGTCGTGCACGCGCTGACACCCGGCTTCTGCGACGCGGCGTCGCTGTACCTGCTGGAGCGGTGGCGGCGCGAGGAGACCACGTACGCCGGCGGGGACCCCGCCCAGATCGAGGCGCGCCGACTGGCCCTGCGGGTGGGCACGGACGCGCCCGAGTCGTGGGAGCGCACCCTGCCGGTCGGCGAGGTGCTCGTCTTCCCCCGCGAAACGCCGTACGCCCGCGCCCTGGTCGACGGGCACGCGCAGTTGCTGGACGCGGTCGACGACCACACCGCCGAGCGGCTCGCCGCCTCCGCCGACGAGGACGCGCGCATCGGCGAACTCCTCAAGACCCGCTCGTTCCTCGTGGTGCCGCTGCGGCTGCGGGGCGGCGCGATCGGCTTCGTGGCCTGCTCCCGCGGCCCGGACCGCGGGCCGTTCCTGACCGCCGAGGTCGCCGCGGTGGAGTCGCTGGCCGCCCGGGCCTCGGTCGCCCTGGACAACGCGCGCCGCTACGAGCACGAGCGGCGCACCGCCCTGGCCATCCGCAACAGCCTGCTGCCGGGCACGATCCAGGAGGGCGTGGGCTGCCGCATCGCGCACGGCTCGCTGCCCGCCGGACAGGGCTCGATCATCGGCGGTGACTGGTTCGACGTGCTCCGACGGCCGGGCGACCGGGTCAGTCTGATCGTCGGCGACGCCATGGGGCACGGCCCGGAGTCCGCCGTGGCGATGATCCAACTGCGCACCGCCGTACGCACCTTGGCGGGCCTCGACATCCCCGCGGCCGATCTCGTACGACGGCTCGACGCGCTCGCCAGCGACACCCCGGGCGCCTCCTTCGCGACCTGCATCTACGCCGAGTGGGACCCCCGGCACCGCACCTGCACCCTGGTGGGCGCCGGACACCCGCCCCCGCTGCTGCGCGGACCGGACGGCCGGACCGCTCCGGTCACGCTGGCCGGCGCGGGCCTGCCGCTCGGTCTCGCCGCGGGCACCTACGAGCCGACCGTGCTGCACATCGAGGACCCGGCCCTGCTCGTGCTCTACAGCGACGGCCTGGTCGAGTCCCGGGACGCCGACATAGACCACGAGATCGCCCGTCTCGCCCAGGCCCTCGACGCGGCGGCCGTCGACCACGATCCGCTCCCCGCCCTGTGCCGACGGCTGCTGCACGCCCCCTCCGATCCGGCCGGCGCGGACGACCGGACCCTGCTGCTCGCCGAACTCACGCCCTCCAAGGACTAGTTCAAGCCGTCAGATTGGCCCAGACGGCGTTGCCGCCGGTGAGTCTCGAACGGTCCACCCCCCAGGTGTCCGCGAGTTCCTCGACCAGGAACAGACCGCGCCCGCCCTCGTCGTCGAGGCCCGCGCGGCAGCGGCGGAGCGTGGGACCCGAACGGTCGTGGTCGTGCACCTCCAGCCGCAGGATGCCGTCGGTGACCAGTCCGATGCCGCACAGGATGCGGGCGCTGAGGGTGTGGCACACGGCGTTGGTGGCCAGTTCGGACAGCAGCAGGACGGCGTCCGAGCACAGCTCGCCCGGCAGGCTCCAGGCCTTGAGCCGGTTTCCCACGGAGCGGCGGGCGACCCCGATGCTGGAGCGGTGCGCGGGAAGTTCTATCCAGTGGGTTCGTTCCTGGTCCACGGCGTCTAACAACTGAGGGGACGAGGTCGTGTGGGGGGACACGGTGTTGGCCTTCCGTGGGGGCGGCGGCGCGGCCGGGCGAGACGCATCGGGGGCTGGGGCTTGCCAACACGCCCGCGGGTAGGGACGGTTGACGTCACTGTGCGCGCGTTCGGCGGCACGGTTCACACAAGTAACTATGCTCGCACCCAAGTTCAACCTGCAACCAGCTCCCTGATAATTTCAGAAAGCCGATATCCAACTGGTCGCGTCAGCAAGTCGCTGTCAGACTCGTGCCGATGACAGCCCCTCAGGAGGTCAGGACGTGAGCGAAGGCCGTACGGGCACGGGTGGTACCAGCGCTCCCACCGTGCTGCGCATGATCCTCGGCCGGCGGCTGCAGGAGCGGCGCCAGGGTGCGGGGGCCTCGCTGGAGGACGCCGCCAAGGCGCTGCGGGTGACGTCCCTGACCATCCGCCGCCTGGAGAAGGCCGAGGTCGCCCTCAAGCCGCTCTACGTGGAGAAGCTGCTGGAGACGTACGGGGCCGACCGGCAGGAGATCGACGAGTTCGTCGTGCTCGCCGAGCGGGCCAACGAGCCCGGCTGGTGGCACACGTACCGGGACGTCCTGCCGAACTGGTTCAGCGCGTACGTCAGCCTGGAGGCCGGCGCCAGGACCCTGCGCACCTACGAACCCCACTACGTCACGGGGCTGCTGCAGACCCACGCCTACGCGCGCGGCGTCCTGCGCGGCGGTTTCCCGCACGAGGCCGACGAGGACCTCTCCCGGCGGGTGGACCTGCGGCTGCGCCGCCAGAGCCTGCTGGACAGACCCGAGGCGCCCACGCTGTGGGTGGTGATGGAGGAGGCCGTACTGCACCGGGTGGTCGGCGGCCCCGAGGTCATGCGGGAGCAGATCGAACGCCTCCTGGAGGTCTCGGAGCTGGAGCACGTCAGCGTCGACGTCGTGCCGTTCACGGCCGGCGCCCACGTGGGCGCGTGCGCGCCGTTCACCTACTTCCGCTTCGAGGAGCCGGAACTGCCGGACGTCGTCTACACCGAGGTCCTCTCCGGCGCGATGTACCTGGACCAGCGCTCCGACGTGGCGGCGCACCTGGAGGCGCACAACCGCATGTCCCTGCTGACCTCGGACGCGGACAGCAAGACACTCCTGAACCGCATGCGCAAGGAGTACTCATGACCACCGACTGTCACGTCTACAACGGGATGCCGGCCACCGAACTCGGCGAGCAGGGCTGGGAGTCCCCGTGGAGCGGGCCCAACGGCGGCCAGTGCGTGCAGACCAAGCTCCTGGCCGACGGCCGGGTGGCGCTGCGGCAGTCGACCGATCCGGCCGGACCCGCGCTGATCTACACCCCGCAGGAGATCGCCGCGTTCGTCGCGGGCGTCAAGCGGGGCCTCGCCGACCACCTCACGGCCGGCTGAACCACGACCCGAGCCGGACCTGCCCCGGCAGCGACCTGCCCGACACCCCCACGCACACCACCTGAAAGGGACAGGATGACCAACTCCCACGCCGCGCGGGAGATCGACACCAGCCGGCCCCACTCCGCCCGCATGTACGACTACTACCTCGGCGGCAAGGACCACTTCGACGTCGACAAGCAGGCGGCCGAGACCGTCGCGGCCACCTACCCGGGCATCTTCACGTGCGCCCGTGAGATCCGCTCCTTCATGCACCGGGCCACCCGGGTCCTGGCGCGGGAGTACGGCATCCGCCAGTGGCTGGACATCGGCACCGGCATCCCCACCGAGCCGAACCTGCACCAGGTCGCGCAGTCCGTGGCACCCGAGGCCCGGGTGGTCTACGCCGACAACGACCCGCTGGTCCTCAAGTACGCCGAGCGCCTGATGCGCAACACGCCCGAAGGCCGCACAGCGTACGTCCAGGGCGACTTCACCGACCCCCAGGCGATCCTCAGCTCGCCCGAGCTGGCCAGGACCCTCGACCTTAACCGGCCCGTCGCCCTGTCCCTCAACGCCATCCTGCACTTCGTGCCGGACGACTGGGACCCGTACGGCATCGTCTCCCGCCTCCTGGAGGCCCTGCCGTCGGGCAGCGCGCTGGCCGTGAGCCACTGCACCGGCGACTTCGCCCCGGAGCTGTGGGAGAAGCTCGTCGGCATCTACGCCGCCGCCGGCACCCGTGCCCAGGTCCGCAGCCAGGCGGAGGTGGCCCGCTTCTTCGAGGGTCTCGAACTGCTCGACCCGGGCATCTCCCTGACCCACCGCTGGCGCCCCGACGACCCGCAGGGCCCGGGCCCGGAGCTCACCGACGCGGAGGTCAGCGCGTGGGCCGGGGTGGGCATCAAGCGGTGACGCGGCGTCGGCCGTGCGGGAGCCCGCGCGCACCCGCACGGCCGGCCGGCCCCGGCGGTCGGCGGCCGTCAGCGCAGCAGCAGGGCGCTCCAGCCGCTGGCCGCCTGGGGACGCGGACGGTCGGTCTGACCCCGGGGCGGGTCCCGGCCGTGCCGTGGCAGGATCGACTGCCATGAGCATCGAAGCGGGAGACCGGCCCGTCGCCCTGGTCACCGGGTCCACGTCGGGGATCGGCGAGGCGGTCGCACGGCGGCTCGCGGCGGACGGGACCCGGGTCGTGGTGCACTCGCGGCGCAGCGCGGAGGCCGGACGAGCGCTGGCGGAGGAGCTCGACGGGGCGTACCTCCAGGCGGATCTCGGCGTCGAGGAGGAGGCCCGCGGGCTGGTCGGGCGGGCGCTGGACCGCTTCGGGCGGCTGGACGTGCTGGTGAACAACGCGGGCATCAGTTGGCCGATCCCGCACGCGGACCTCGCGGCGGCCACCGCCGAGGACTGGCGACGGCTGCTGGAGGTCAACCTCATCGCGCCCTGGCTGCTGTGCACCGCGGCCCTGCCGGCACTACGGCAGTCACCGGGAGGGGGCAGCATCGTCAACATCACCAGCCACGCCGGCGTACGGCCCAAGGGGTCCTCGGTGCCCTACGCGGCGAGCAAGGCGGCGCTGAACCACGTGACCCGGCTGCTCGCGGCCGCGCTCGGGCCCGACGTACGGGTGAACGCGGTGGCACCGGGCCTCGTGGACACGCCGATGACGAAGGACTGGGCACAGGCGCACGAACTGTGGCGGGAGCGCGCTCCGATGCACCGCCCGGCCCGGCCCGCCGACGTGGCCGACCTGGTGGCGTCGGTGATCGGCAGCGGCTATCTGACGGGCGAGGTCATCGTGCTCGACGGCGGCCTGAACCTGACCTGAGGCCCGGCTACTTCCGGTCGGTGCCGCTCTCGGGCGCGGCCTGGACCAGGCCCGTCCGGTAGGCGATGACGACGAGTTGGGCCCGGTCGCGGGCGTCGAGTTTCGTCATGGCGCGCTGCACGTGGGCGCGCACGGTGAAGGGGCTGAGGAACATCCGCTCGGCGATCTCCTGGTTGGACAGGCCGGTGGCGACCAGGCTCACCATCTCGCGTTCGCGCGGGGTGAGCACGGCGAGCCGTTCGGGGTGGTGCGAGGGGACGTCCTCGGGTGTGGCGAGGAAGCGGGCGACCAGGGACCGGGTCGCGGCCGGTGACAGCAGGGTGTCGCCGTCGGCGATCGTCCGTACGGCGGTCAGCAGGTCCTCGGCCCCGATGCCCTTGCCGATGAAGCCGCCGGCCCCGGCGCGCAACGCCTGGGCGACGTACTCGTCGGTCTCGTAGGTGGTGAGGATCAGGATGCGGCTGGCCCGCAGTTCGGGGTCCGCGCAGATCTGTGCCGTGGCGGTGAGACCGTCCACCTCGGGCATGCGGATGTCCATGACGACCACGTCCGGGCGCAGCTCCCGGGTGAGCCGTACCGCCTCCCGGCCGTCGGCGGCCTCGCCGACCACGGTGATGTCGTCGGCGGAGTCCAGGAGCATCCGGAAGGCACCGCGCAGCAGCGCCTGGTCGTCGGCGAGCAGCACCCTGAGCGTCACGGCGTCTCCTCCGTCGTCCTTGCGTCGCCGGCGACCGCGTCGGCCGCGTCCCTGGTGTCCGTCGCGGGCGGGGTGTCCTTGGCGGGCGGGAGCGGCAGCCGGGCGGAGACGAGGAAGCCGCCTTCCGGGCGCCGGCCCGTGGAGAGGTGTCCCCCGACCGCGGTGGCGCGTTCCCGCATCCCGATCAGGCCGTATCCGGGCGACCGGTCGGCCCCTGGGGACCCACCCGTGGAGGCCGTCTCCGTCGTACGCGCACCCCCTCCGTCGTCGGCGACGGTGATCGTCACCCCGTCGCGGCTCCAGGCGAGACCGACCCGGGCGGTGCCGGTTCCGGCGTGCTTGGTCACGTTGGTCAGGGCCTCCTGGACGATGCGGTAGGCGGTGAGGTCCGCACCCGGCGGCAGCGGCCTGGCCGTGCCCTCGTCATGGACCGACACCTCGAGCCCCGCGCGGCGGAAGGACTCCAGGAGCGTGGGCAGCCGGGACAGCCCGGGCGCCGGTTCGGCGGGCGCGGCCGTGTCCCCGGACTGCCGGAGCAGCCCGACCGTGGCCCGCAGGTCGTCGAGCGCGTCGCTGGTGGTCGCGACGAGTTCGTGGAGGCTCTTGCGGGTCTGTTCCGGGCGGGTGTCGAAGAGGTGGGCGGCGACCGTGGCCTGGGCGTTGGCCAGGGTGATCTGGTGGGCCACCAGGTCGTGCAGTTCCCGGGCGATGCGCACCCGTTCCTCCGCCACCCTGCGACGCGCCTCGCTGTCCCGGCTCTGCTCCGCCCGCAGGGCCCGTTCCTCCATGGCCGCCAGGTAGGCCCGCCGGTTCTGCACCGAGCGCCCCAGTACGCCCGCCACCAGCGGGAAGGCCGCCACCGCCCCCACCCTGCTGGCGTCCCGCCACGACAGGGCCCCGAACAAGGGGGTCGAGGCGACCAGCAGTGCCGCGGAGATGAGCGCGACCGCGCTCGCCGCGCGCCGTTCGGTGCGCGCGGTGAGCGAGTACGAGTAGGCGGTGATCACGGCGGGTGCCGCGATGAGGGGGCTCAGCAGCAGGCCGAGGAACGGCCCCAGCACGGCGCTCGCGGTCGTGACCGCCATGGCCGCCAGGGGTGCCCGGTGCCGTACCGGAAGCACGGCACAGGACACCACGGCGACCAGGTAGGCGGCGGCGGAGGGCGCTGACAGCGTGCTGCCGTCGTCCTGCACGACTCCCCCGAGCAGACAGATCGCGAACGCCGTCGCCGTGACCGCTGCCTCCCGCCACCACCTGCCGCGTGGTCGCGGGCCACCGCCCGCCGTGTGTGTCATGGCCTGTTCAGTCCCGGCCGACGGGGAGTCGCCGTACCGCCGCGTCGGACCCGGTCCCGGAGGCCGCGGGGGCCGGGACGCGCCCGCTCAGTGCCTCACCCTCGATGTCCACGTTCGGCAGCACGCGGTTCAGGATACGGGGCAGCCACCAGGCCCGGCGGCCGAGCAGGGCGAGGACCGCGGGGGCGAAGGCCATCCGGACCACGAAGGCGTCGAAGGCGACGGCGGCGGCCAGGCCGACACCCATCGTCTGGATGGTCGGGTTGTTCATCCCGATGAACCCGGCGAACACGCTCACCATGATGATCGCCGCCGCGGCCACCACCCGTCCGCTGTGCCGGAACCCGTGGACGAGCGCCTCGCCGGGGGACGCGCCGTGGACGTACGCCTCCCGCACGCGGGTGAAGAGGAAGACCTCGTAGTCCATGGCGAGGCCGAACACGATGCCGATGATGAGGATCGGCATCAGGGACATGACCGGCCCGGTCTGTTCGATGCCGATCAGGTCGGCCGCCCAGCCCCACTGGAAGACGGCGACGAGGACGCCGAAGGCCGCGCCCACCGACAGCAGGAAGCCGAGGGCCGCCTTGACCGGGACCAGCACCGAACGGAAGACCACCATCAGCAGGAGCACCGCGAGACCGATGACCACGCTCAGATAGGGGACGAGGGCGTCGGACATGGCCTCGGAGATGTCGATGTTCAGCGCGGTGGTGCCGGTCACCAGGATCGCGGCGCCGGTGTCGGCCTCGACGCCCGGGACCACGTCCCGGATCGCGTGCACCAGGTCCTTGGTCTCGCCGCTGTTCGGCGCGGTCCGCGGGACGGCGGTGAGCACGGCCGTGTCCTCGGCCCGGTTGAGCACCGGATCGCCGACGGACGCCACCCCGTCCACCGCCCGTACGGTCCGGGCGACCCGGTCGGTGGTGGACCGGGTGTCCTTGGCCTTCGACATGTCGACGACCAGGGTCAGCGGGCCGTTGAAGCCGGGGCCGAACCCTTCCGACAGCAGGTCGTAGGCGCGGCGCTGGGTGGTCTGCACCGACTTGGACTCGTCACCGGGCAGCCCGAGTTCGAGGCTCAGCGCCGGCAGGGCCACCGCGCCGAGCCCGAGTCCGGCGACCATCAGCACGGCCACCGGCCGACGCAGCACGAACCGCGCCCACCGGGTGCCGAGCCCGGCCCGGGCGGTCCTGCCGGGCACCGGGGGCGTGCCGCCCCGCCGCTCGGCCCTACGGACAGCGCGGGAGAGGACCCGTCGGCCGAAGAAGCCGAACAGCGCGGGGACCAGGGTCAGGGCGACGAGTACGGCGAGGGCCACGGCACCGGCGCCGCCCAGGCCCATCTTGGTCAGCTCGGGGATACCGACGACACCCAGGCCGACCAGGGCGATGACGACGGTCGCGCCGGCGAAGACCACCGCCGATCCGGCGGTGCCCACCGCCCGGCCGGCGGCCTCCTCCGGTTCGCTGCCCCGGGCCCGCTCGTCCCGGAAGCGGGAGGTGATGAACAGCGCGTAGTCGATGCCGACCGCCAGCCCCAGCATCAGCGTCAGGATGGCGACCGTGGACGTCAGGCCCAGCGGCACGGTCAGCGCGGAGACCAGGCCGAAGGCGATGGCCACGCCCACGAAGGCGGTCAGCAGCGACAGTCCGGCGGCGACCAGGGAGCCGAGGGCGACGACCAGCACCACGGCCGCCACCGACACGCCGATGAGCTCCGTCGTCCCGCCCAGTGACTCCTCCGCGTCCAGGGCCGAGCCGCCGATCTCCACGGTCAGCCCCGCGTCCCGGGCCCGGCCCGCGGCGTCCTCGAGGGCGCTCTTCGTCGACGCGGTCAGATCGACGGCGTCCGCGGTGTAGGTGATCGTGGAGTAGGCGATGGTGCCGTCCTCGCTGACGGCACCGGTCGTGTAGGGGTCGGTGGCCGACTCGACCTGCCGGCCCCCGTCCAGCGAGTGCAGGGCGTCCTTCACGGCAGCCCTGTTCTCCGCGGCCGTCACCCGCTGTCCGGCCGGTGCCTGGAACACCAGACGGGCCTCGGCGCCCTGGGAGTTGCTCTGCGGGAAGCGCTCGTCCAGCAGGTCGAACGCCTTCTGCGACTCGGTGCCGGGCATGGCGAGGTCCTCGTCCTCGCCGGCCGGCGCCAGGGCGGCCGCGGCGACGGCGAGCAGCAGGGCGCCGAGCCACAGACCGCCCACGAGGCGGCGCCGCCGGAAGGCCCACCGTCCGATCCGGTAGAGAGAAGTAGCCACCTGTCGATCACTCCAGACGCCGCTAGGCAGGGGGAAGGCGCGGGATTGCGCACGCCTCCAACCCTTCCTTTCGCCGCCCCGCCGGACATCGTCCCGCGTCGCCGACCTGCCCTGGTGCACCGGGACCAGCCGCACTCGGGTCCTGGTGCGTACGCACTACGCGCCGCCGTGAACCCGTGGAACGCGCTGGGGCCGCCGTCGACCGGCGGTGTGCCGCTCCCCGTCAGCGGCTGCTCGCCGTGGCCACTGTCGCCGGCAGTACGGCGAGGGCGAGGATGCCGCCCGTCAGGGCGAGGACGGGGTATCCGGCGGCGGACACGACCAGTCCGGAGGACAGGCCGCCCGTGGCGCCCGCGACGGCGATCGAGACGTCGACCATGCCCTGGGTCCTGGCCCGGGTGGCGAGGGGCACCGCGTCGGTGATCATCGCGGTGCCGGAGACCAGGCCGAGATTCCAGCCGAGGCCCAGCAGCGCGAGCGCCAGGGCGAGCAGCGCCACGGAGTCCTCGGGCGCCGCGGCGGCGGTGATTCCGGCGGCCAGGAGGACGAGGCCGGAGGCGGCGGCGACGGCGGTACGGCCGTGCCGGTCGACGAGCCGGCCGGTCAGCGGCGAGGGCAGGTACATGGCACCCACGTGGACGGCGATGACGAGCCCGGACGCGGCGGTGCCGTGCCCGTGGTCGTGCATGTGCACGGGTGTCATCGTCATGATCGCGACCATGACGAGCTGGCTGAGGATCATGGTCAGCGCGCCCGGTATCAGCCCTCGCGGATTGCTCGCGGCGGCCGGGGGTGTCTCCGCCCGCTCCTGGCGGTCGAGGGTGCGGGCCAGCAGCAGCGGGTCGGGACGCAGCCACACGGCGAGGACGAGGGCGGCCAGCGCGTAGGCCGTGCCGGAGAGCAGGAACGGTCCGGCCAGGGCCGGGACGCCGAGGCCCTCGGCGAGGTCGCCGGTGGGTGCGGCGAGGTTGGGGCCGACGACACCGCCGAGGGTGGTGGCGACCAGCACGGTGGACACGGCACGGGCACGGTGGGCGGGGGCGGCGAGGTCGGCTCCGGCGTACCGGGCCTGGAGGTTGGTGGCCGTACCGGCGCCGTAGACGAACAGGGCGACGAACAGCAGCACGGCGTTGTCCGCGACGGCGGCGGCGATGACGCCCGCGCTGCCGACGGCGCCGGCCAGGTATCCGCCGGCAAGCCCTGGCCGGCGGCCCCGGGCCTGCGAGAGGCGGCCGATGGTGACGGCGGCGAGCGCAGAGCCGGCGGTGAACAGCGCGCTGGGCAGGCCCGCGAGGTCGGTGGAGCCGAGCATGTCCTTGGCGAGCAGGGCCCCGACGGTGATGCCCGCCGCGAGCCCGGCCCCGCTGAGGATCTGGCTGCCGACCAGGACGGTGAGGACGCGGCGCTGGGCCTCGGACCGCGGGGGCGTGCCGGTGGGGTCCGGGGCGGTGCTTGTCACGGGCGGGTCTCTCCCTGGCTCATGGGCGGGCTCTCTCCCTGGGTCATGGGGTGGGTCTCTCCCTCGGTCACGGGACGTCGACGACGAGGTAGCCGTCGACACGGCGCAGGTACGCGCTGTCGGGGGCGGGCGGAAGGGCGTGGCCGAGGTCGCCGGAGCGGACCTCGCCGATCCACTGGTCGTGCTGGTACTCGTGGTTGATGAGCACGGTCAGCAAGTGGGTGGCCACGAGGGTGAGTTGGGCGGGGGCGCCGACCCGGCCGGCGGCGATGTCGCCCATCCTGGCGTGCACGCGTTCGGCGACGGTCCCGCGGAACTCGGTGAGGCGGGCGACGGTGGGCAGTGTGCCGCGGAACTTCTCCGGGTTGGCCGAGTCCATCAGCGCGTCCAGTTCCGGGTCCGGGCTGGGCTCGGCCGCGGTGAGGTTGCGGACCATGAAGTGGGCGACATGGGCCTGGTGGCCGAGGTGCCAGCCGATGGCGCTGGAGTTCTCGTGCGGCCGCCAGGTCACCTCGTCCGGGGTGAGGTCCCGCCACAGGTCGTCGGTGTAGGCGCGGGCCCGGTCGTACTCGCGCAGCAACGCGTCTATTCGAAGCATGAGTCGGCCTCCTTCGTGGTGGCGGTCAGGACGGCGTGGGCCGCGCGTTCGGCGGCGGCGAGGGCGCCTTCCACGTGTCCGGCGTACTGGGCGGCCGTCTCGGTCGAGGCCCAGTGCAGTCTGCCGTCCAGTGCGGGGCGCTGGTAGCGGGCGTGCCCGAACAGCGAGTGGTCGGCCGGGCGGTGGACGCCGGGCGGGGAGGTCCAGCGCTCACCGCTCCAGTCCTGCACCTGGAGCGCCTCGGGATCGGCCGCGGCCGGGCCGAAGAGCCGGGCCAGTTGGCCGGTCACCGCCTGCTCGAATCCGGGGCCGACGGCCTGGGCCGGGGCGAAGCCGAAGAGTGCGGCGGGCCGTCCGTCGGGCCCGGACATGTCGTGCACCTCCTGCAAGGGGCCGGTCCTGCTGACCGCTGCCCCGGCAAGTCCCTCGCCGCGCCAGAAGGCGGCCGGGTAGCGGGCGACGACCTTGGCGACCGCGCCCATCCACACGGGGGTCGACCGTGCCAGTCGGACCAGTTCGGCGGACAGGTGCGAGCCGAAGTCGACACGGGCGACGGCGAGCGCGGGAGGCACGGCGATGACGACGTGCTCGGCATGCAGCACCGAGTCCGGCGTACGGACCTCGAGCCCGCCGGTGGCCAGGGGGCGGACCGCGGTGACGGGACTGTCGGGTCGTACGGCGGCCGCGGGCAGTTCGGCCGCGAGGGCACCGGCGAGGCTGCCGGCGCCGAGCGCGAAGCGGTGGGCGGGGCCGTCGATCAGGTTGCCGGGCAGCCGTCGTACGCCGCCGGCGTCCTGGACGAGCGTGTCGCCCGCGAGGTGCTGCGCGAAGGTGTCGACGCCGAGCCGGGCGGCGAGGTCCGCGACCCGCCTCTCCCCGTCCCAGAACCAGGTGGCCCCGAGATCGAGCGCCCCGGGCGGGGCGGGCGTGCTGAGCAGACGTCCGCCGACGCGGTTCCGGGCCTCCAGGCACACGGTGTCGCGCCCGGCGGCGATCAGGGCCGAGGTGGTGGCCAGACCGGCGATTCCGGCACCGACCACGACGATGTCGTGGTCGTCGTGCTGGGGCATGCGCGGCTCTCCTTCTGTCGTGTGCGGGTGGTCAGTCGCCGGTGGTGAGAACCATCCGGAAACGGGCCTCGCCCTTCTGCTGGGTGTCGAGCGCCTGCTGTGCCCGCTCCAGCGGGACGGTCCGCACCCAGGGCCTGACGCCGGTGGCGACGGCGAATCGCATGGCCTGTTCGGTGTCGGCCGGGCTGCCGGTCAGGTGACCGGTGACACTGCGGGCGCCCATGACCAGTCGGGCCAGGGGCAGTTGGAGGGGGGTCCCGTCGAAGCCGACGACGGTGAGCCGTCCGTGCGGGGCGAGCCCGTCCACCAGTTCCGCCAGCGGCCCGGTGCCGGAGGCCGTGGACAGGATCAGCCGCGCCCCGCCGGACTTGCGCAGCAGCGCCCCGGGGTCGTGCTGTTCGGCGTCGATGTAGTGGTGCGCGCCCAGTTCTGCCGCGAGGGGCCCCTTCTGCGCCCCCCGGCCGACGGCCACCGTCTCGAAGCCCATCGCGGCGGCGAATTGCACCGCCAGATGACCGAGACCGCCGATGCCGAGGACGGCGACCAGGTCGCCCGGCCCGGCGCCGGAGTGCCGCAGGGCGTTGAAGGTGGTGACGGCGGCGCAGCCGAAGGGTGCCGCCTCCGCGGCGGACAGGCCCTCGGGGATGCGGGCGAGAGCGGTGGCGGGGACCGTGACGGTGCTCGACCATCCGCCCGGGTACGACAGGCCGGGCACCCTCCGTTCCGGACAGTGCACGACGTCGCCGACCCGGCAGGCCGGGCAGTGCCCGCAGCCGCCGCCGAACCAGCCGACGACGACCCGCTCCCCCACTTCCCAGCCCCGCACCCGAGGGCCCACCTCGGCGATCACACCGGCGACCTCGTGGCCCGGCGTGATCGGGAAACCGGCCGCCGGGGCCGGATCGCGGACGGTGCCGATGTCGGCGCCGCAGATGCCGGCGGCCGCCACGTCGACCCGTACCTCGCCGGCCTCGGGTGACCGTTCCCGCACCGGGACGACCCGCACGGCCGCCCCGGGCTCGGCCACCTGCGCGGCCCGGTGGACTCGGTCGGCATCCTGGGACACGGAAATCTCACCTCGGGGGAAAAGTAAGGGGACGGGGAATTCGCGAATCTCGCGCGTGTGCTCCGCCGGTACCGTAAAGCGCCGGTGAGAATCCCGGTAGAGGATCACAAGGAATGGGGGTATAACTGAACGTTATGGCTATGACGGGATCAGCATGAACATCGAAGGGCTGCGGTACGCCCGGGCCGTCTCCACGACGAAGTCGTTCAGCGCGGCCGCGCGGGCCTACGGGGTCACCCAGCCCGCCCTGTCCAACGGCATCGCCCGGCTGGAGCAGGAGCTCGGCGTGGCGCTGTTCGAGCGTTCACCGCGCGGGGTCAAGCCGACCCCGGAGGGCGCGCGGGTCCTGCCCATGATCGACCAGGCCCTCGACGCCCTCGACTCGGTCGTCGCCGAGGCACGGCGGCTGGCCCACCCCGCCCCAGACACCATCCGCATGGGCGTCTCGCCCCTGATCGGCGCCGAGCTCGTCGCCCGGGCCTTCGACGCCGCCCGCGGCCTCGACCGGCCGCGCGACCTGGTCCTGCGCGAGGCGGACCTCACCCACCTGCGCGAGGACCTCCGGGCCGGCCGCCTGGACGTGCTCCTCGTGCCGGCCGTGGAGGCCATGCCGACGTTCCGGCGCCGAGTCATCTCCCGCGAGCCGGTCGTCGTGATCGACCCCGCCGCGTCCCGCACCGACCGCCCGGTCGAGCTGCACGCCGCGGCGGACGCCGCCTACATCCTCGTACCGGACACGTGCGGGCTGACGACCTTCACCACCGAGCTCTTCCGCAGCCACGACCTGCCGCTGCGCGCCTATCCCGGCGAAGCGTCCAACTACCGTGTGCTGGACGAGTGGGCGCGGATGGGTGTGGGCGCCGCGCTGCTGCCCAAGTCGAAGATCACGCACGACCACGGCAACTGCCGTCCCCTCGTCCGGGCCGGGGCCCCCGTCGAGATCGCGTACGAGGCCGTCTGGGACAACGGCACCGCGCTCGCGGCCGACTTGGAGGACTTCGTGGCCGCTCTCGCGAAGCCGGCCGACGAAGCCGTGGGCGATTGACGGAGGTTATGTCCTGCGAGCCCGGGCGGCGTCCCGGGACCCGCTGTCGGGGAATTCCGGGGCGATATAGCATTTCCGGATGTCTGGCGTCGGTCCCAGAAAGGCACAGCACGATGACTAGCGGGGACGCGGCCGTACTCGACGATCCGGTGGGGTCGTCCCTGCGCGGCCACCACACGGACCTGGCCCGTCGGCACGGACGGGCCGCCGCCTATCTGGCCGACGTCGCCACCTTCGCCGCCGTCTCCCCCGCTCCGGACGCGGCGGACTGGGACGACCTGGCGCGGCTGCTGGGCCCGGGCGCCTTCGCCGACCTGTTCAGCGGCGAGGGCACCCCGCCGCCGGACTGGGCGCCGGTCTTCGCCCTCGAAGGGCGCCAGATGATCGGGCCCGGCACCGACCGGGCCGAGCACGCCCACACCGGTGTGGTGGAACTGGGCACACCCGATGTGCCCGAGATGCTCGACCTCGTCGCGCGGACCCGGCCGGGACCGTTCCTGCCGCGCACCCATGAACTCGGCACCTACCTCGGCATCCGCGTCGACGGCAGGCTCGTCGCCATGGCGGGCGAACGGCTGCGGCCGCCCGGCTGGGCCGAGATCAGCGCCGTCTGCACGGCCCCCGAGGCCCGCGGACAGGGCCACGCCGCCCGCCTGCTCAACGCGCTCACCGCACGCGTCCTGGCCCGCGGTGAACGCCCCTTCCTGCACGTGGCCGAGGAGAACACCGCCGCGATCGCGCTCTACGAACGGCTCGGCTTCGAGACCCGCAGGCAGGTGTCCTTCCGCGGCTTCCGCACGCCGTGAGACTCGCGCGGGTGACGATCAGGAGCCCGCACCCGGTCCCGCGCCCCCATGACCGGACCGCACACGCGGACCGGAACACGGTGCTCCCCCGACCGGACCGCACACGCGAACCGGAACACGGTGCTCCCGGCAACCGTCGGACCCCCGCTGCTCGTCCTCCCCACCGACCACATCACGCGGGCCGGTTCACGCCCCGCGCCGAGCAGTCCAGGGGGAAACCACCATGCCGATCCGCGCTGCCAGAAAAACCCGTTCCGGAACGCGCGCCGCCGCCGTCGCCACCACCGCCGTTCTCGCCGCGGCCGCGTTCTGGTCCACCGCCGCTCCCGCCTCCGCGATCAAGGGCGGCGGTCCGACCAGCACGAAGGCCCGGCCGTACGCCATGCTGATCGAGTTCGAGGGCAGCCAGTTCTGCGGCGGCACCCTCATCGCGCCCACCCAGGTGCTCACGGCCGCCCACTGCGTGCAGAACGCCGGCGACGTGACCGCGCTGACGGTCATCGGGGGCCGCACCCGGGTGGACGGCACCGGCGGCACGGAGCGGCAGGTCGCCTCGGCCCGACTGGACTCGCGGTACGGCGGCCCCGGTACCGCCTATGACGCCGCGGTCCTGACCCTGGACGGGCCGATGCCGTACCGGACGATCCCGGTGGCCGGCCCCCGGGACGGCCGACTGGTGGCCGACGGCCGCAAGGCCACCGTGCTCGGCTGGGGACGCACCGGGCCCGGCGTCAACGGGACCGTTCTCAAGCGGACGAAGCTCGTCCTCTCCCCCCTCGCCGCCTGCCGGCCCTACACCGAGCCCGACACCGACCCCGCCGCGATGCTGTGCGGCATGCCCCGCCCCGGCACCACCGACAGCATCTGCCCCGGCGACTCCGGCGGACCGCTGATCAGCGGCGGCAAGGTGGTGGGAATCGTGTCGTCCGGCAACAAGTACTGCGACGAGCAGTACCCGGTGTCGGTGTTCGTCCGCGCCGACTCGGTCGCCGGGGATCTCGGCATCCCTACCGGCTGACGCACACACAGGTCTCAGGCGGCGAACCCGATGGCGGTGACGAACTCGTACTCTCCCCACTGGCTGCCGAGATCGACGACGACGTCGTTGACCCACGCTTCGTCGAGCGCGGCGTCGTCGCCCGCGGCCCAGGCCCGTACGACGCGGTCCCACTGACGGACGTTCAGGGTGCGGTACTCGACGGCCCGTTGGCGGGGCCGGGGCACCTGGCTCTGGTTCAGCGGGTGGAACTCGACCCGGGTGCCGCGGCCTTCACGGTTCAGGCGTACGAGCAGGTACCGCGCCACGTTCTGCCGGCGCACGGCCCGGTAGGCGCTCTCGATCTTCTCCAGGTTGCGCTTCGAGGGACTGCGGCGCTCCTCCAGCCACGCCCGCAGGGTGCGGTCGGTGACCGTGAGACCGGCCTCGCGGGCGCCGGCCCGGGCGTGCTCGGTGCGGGTGAGGTAGTGCAGCCGGGCCAGCAGACCGCGCCGGGTGGTGACGGGGGTGGCGATGAACGTGGCGAGCGCGTCGAGCTGCCGGGCCACGGCCTCGTGTCCCCTGACGCCCCGAGCCCCGTACTTCCCGAACTCGATGTTCCTCTCCGGCACCCCGTCTCCTCACGCCCGCCGCTGTTCCAAGGATGGTCGCCGACCTGCACCGCGGCGCAACCAGAGGCTACCGCCCGGGGATCTCATGCGTTCGGCGGCTCGGCGCCGACGGTGTAGACGTCCTTCACCTTGACCTCGGTGACACCGCGTCCCTCGGCGAACACCGCACGCCAGTCACCGGTCACGTGCAGTTCGTCGGTGCCCATCGCGCGGACGACCACGAGGCCCTCGTCGTAGGCGCGGTGGGCCTTCCACCACAGGTTCACGAAGGCCTGGGAGCGGATGAGGTGCATCCAGTCGGCGCGGTACAGCTCCCGGTTGTAGTTCGACTCGCCCATCGTGGAGACGAACTTGCTGTACATGGCCTTCACGTACTCCAGCGTCACCTCGTCGTCCTCGGCGATCGCCCGGTCGCGGGCGTCCTTGAGGGCGATGCGGAACTTCTCCAGGAGGTTCTCGGTGGCGCCGGAGGTCCAGGACTCGTGGATCTGCGGGGGGTCGCACAGCCCGTACTTGGGGCCGGCCAGGCGCAGCAGCAGGCGCAGGGTCGGCTCGGTCACCCACAGCGGGCCCGGCTCGTCCCGGCTGCCCAGCGGGTTGGGCAGGTAGGCGTCGTGGTCCCAGGCGGCCGGGGTGATCAGGTGGACGCCGGCGCGGCGGCGGTCGTGCTCGCCGTCGGTGGAGTGCTCGAGTTGGCCGATCGGGAGATGTGTCTTGAGCGCGGACAGGTAGGCGCCGTTGACGTCGAGGGCGGTCACCTCGTGCTCGCCGGGGGGCAGTTCGGGCCGGGTCCACTTGGGGCGGGCCTCCCAGATCTGGTCGGCACCGCGCGCGGACTGCTTGCGCAGGATGTCGGGCAGCCAGGGGTGGGCGACGACGTCGTACCGGCCGCCCTTGCGGCTGTCGTCGAGGAGCGCCATCGCGTCCGGGATGGCCCGCTTGACCAGGGCCGCCGTCGCCGCCTCCACGTCACCGGAGTGCTGGTCGAGCGCGGCCGCCACGGCGGCGCCGATCAGGTCCGGGGTGTCGGCCGCCTGGACCCGGCGTCCCGCGGGGACGACCTTGACACCCCGCGCGGCGGAAGGGACGGGACCGGACGGCGGCGCTGCGGGCGCGGGGGTCACCGGCCTGACCGGCTCCTGCGCGGCGCAGTCGGCGGGGTCCAGATGCTGCGGGAAGCCCTCGACCTGGTGCCGCGCCGGCCGACCGCACAGGACACAGGGGCGCGGCTCGGACAGCACGTCGACGTCGTCCAGACCCGCCTCGCCCCCGACGCCCGCGGTCTCGCCGTCAGCATCCGTCACCTCGTCGGCGGAATCCGCCACTTGGTCGCCGGAGTCCGCCACCTGGTCGGCGGGGTCCGCCGCAGCCAGCTTCGTCCGTGCGCCTTCCAGGAAGTACGCGTACTTCTCCCGTACCTCCCCGCTCGGCTCGCGCCCCGACTCCCAGCCGCTCACCGTCGAGGCGCCGACGTTCAGGGCCTTGGCGAGCTGGGAGCGCGAGACGTTCAGTTCCTCGCGCAGGGCCCGGCGCTCCTCGGCCGGCGGCAGCGGGACCTCCTGCTTCGCCTCGGCGAGCAGTGCGTCGATCGCGTCGAAGTCGGTCATCGGGCGCCCCCGTCCGCAGCGGCCGCGGGGCGTACGACCCGGCCGGGGGCCCGGCGCCGCTGCGCGGGGAGCGTCTCGGTCGCCCTGGTGGGACCGGCCAGGAGGTCCAGCGGGTCGATGCCGTAGTGGGCGGCGACCGCGTCGCAGTCGGCCAGGCTCCAGGCGGCGGTGCCGGACTGACGGCGGCTCACCTGCGCCTGGCTCACGCCCAGCGCGCAGGCCAGTTCCGTCTGCGACTCACCGGTCGCGTACAGGAGGGCGGCCACCGCCGACCGCACCCGCTCGTCGAGCGTCATCCGCATGGCGGGGAACCTACCACTCCGGACGCACCCCTCATGCGTGACACGCATAGCGAGAGTCACGGGCTCGATCAATTCTGTGTACGTACACATCCCCTTGGGCGAGAAGGCACAGCTTCAGCCTCGTGAAACGCTGCCGACAACTGTATTTACAGCCCCGCCCTCCCTCCTTACTGTGAACGTTCACGGACGCTCTTTCACATGGTCATGTCAGACAAGGAGGTCGGTATGACCGTCAAAGGTCCGCGTCGCCCGAGGAGGGTTGCCATGCTGCTGGCGGCCCTCGCCCTGCCCGCGTCCCTGCTCACCACGTCCACCAGCGCCTCCGCCGCCGGGACGCTCACCATGCGCGGTGCCGACGTGTCGACCGCCCAGCGCGCCCTCGACCTCGGTGCCAAGTACTACGACGCGAGCGGCACCGCCAGGGACCCGCTGGACATCCTCAAGGGCCTCGGCGTCAACTACGTCCGCCTGCGGGTCTGGAACAACCCGGCCAGCGGCTACAACAACAAGGCCAAGGTGCTGGCGTACGCGAAGCAGGTGAAGGCCAAGGGGCTGCAACTGCTGGTCGACTTCCACTACTCCGACACCTGGGCGGACCCGGGCAACCAGAACAAGCCGGCGGCATGGGCCGGGCACACCATCAGCCAGTTGCAGACCGACGTCTACAACTACACGTACGACGTCTGCAACAGCCTCAAGTCGCAGGGCACCACCCCGGACAGCGTGCAGATCGGCAACGAGATCAACGTCGGCATGCTGTGGAACGAGGGCAAGGTCGTCAACAACGACTTCGCCAACCTGAGTCTGCTGCTCAAGTCGGGCTACAACGCGACCAAGGCCTGCAACAGCGGCACCCAGGTGATCATCCACACCGCCGACGCCGACAGTGACGCCAACGCCCGCTGGTTCTACGACGGCATCAAGGCCAAGGGCGTCACCTGGGACATCACCGGGCTGTCGTACTACTGCCCGTGGCACGGCACGATTGCCAACATGGGCAGTGTCGTGGCCGACATGAAGTCCCGGTACGGCAAGGACGTCGTCATCGCCGAGACCGCCTACCCGTTCACCTCGGCCAACGCGGACGGCACCGCCAACTCCATCACGACCGGCTGCTCCGGCTACCCGCTCACCTGGCAGGGCCAGGCGGACAACTTCACCGCCGTGCAGAACGCGGCCCGCAGCAACGGCGCCATCGGGGTCTTCTACTGGGAGCCCACCTGGTACGCGGTGACCGGCAACGGCTGGGACCCGACCGACATCTCGGGCAGCGGCAACGGCTGGGACAACATGGCCGTCTTCAACTGGACCGGCAATGTGAACCCGAACGTCAAGTGGACGCCGTAGCAGGCGACTTCGCACAGCGGCGGCACCGTCCCAGGGCGGTGCCGTTCGCCGTTCCCCGGCTTCCCGGAGCACCGGGTCGGTAATCACCCCCCGCCATGGAGGCAGCGCGGGGGGTCACATTACTCTGGCGTAGCGCCTGAGCGAGGAAAGGAAGCCATGGGGGTTCAACTGAACAGTGGATCGGCGGCCGGCCAGGAGTCGCTGGAGTCGATGAGCCTCGAACCGCTCATGACCCGCGACTACGAACGGGATCCGGCGATCGTGTACGAGCGGCTGCGCCGGGCGCACGGCCCGGTCGCTCCGGTCGACCTGCTGGGGGTCCCCGTCTGGCTCGTGCTGGGCTACGAGGAGGCGTACGAGGTCCTGCGCGACGACCACGCCTGGCCGAAGGGGCTGGAGAACTGGCGGGCCCGGCGGGAGGGCCGGCTGCCCGAGGACTGGCCGCTCGCGCCCTCGCTGGACGTCAACCACGTGCTGATCCAGGGCGGTGAGGGCTATCGCGGGCTGAAGGTGGCCTGGGACACCGCGCTGCGGCCCTTCCAGGACCCCCGGCACCCGGTGGCCAAGCGGCTGAAGGCCCAGATCACCCGGGACGCCGACGAACTGATCTCGCTGTTCACGCAGGGCGGTCGCACCGGCTGGGCGGATCTGTCCGCGCAGTTCTCGCGGCCGCTGCCGCTCATGGTCGCCAGTCATCTGCTCGGCTTCCCGGGCTCGCAGCACGACGACGCGCTGATGGACATGTGGCGGGTGCTGGACGCCGGGCCGGACGCGGGGCCCGCCCTGGAGCGGCTCCTCGGCACGCTGTCGGAGCTCGGCGCCCTGAAGATGAAGGAGCCCGGCGACGACTTCCCCTCCTATCTGCTCGCCTCCCATCCCGGCCTGAGCGTCGAGGAGTTGTCGCGCGAGCTGATGATGCTGCTCGGGATGACCTCCGACCATGTCGGCATCCTGATCTCCAACACGGTCGTCGAGGTCATCACCGGCAACCTCCCCGCGAGCGCCAGTCTGTCGGCGGGTCTGATCAGGGAGACCATGAACCGGGTGGTGATGCAGAAGCCGCCGCTGATCAACTTCGTGCCGCGGTTCCCGGTGCACGACATGCGGCTCGGCGACTACACCATCGCGGCGGGCGATCCGGTGTGGGTGTCGGTCGGTGCCGCGCACGCCGATCCGGCGTTCGCGGGGAAGGTCTGCCCCGAGTCGACGATCAGCACGCGGGCCCATCTGTCCTGGGGTGCCGGGCCGCGCCAGTGCCCGGCCCGGGAACTGGCCGGGGGCGCGGCGGCGATCGGCGTGAGCAGACTCTTCGAGCGGCTGTCCGGGCTGGAGTTGTCGCTGCCGGTCGACCAACTGCCGTGGCGTTCTTCGCCGTTCATGCGCGGTCTGCGGTCGCTGCCGGTGCGCTGGACCCTCTCGGGCACGCCGGCCCTGCCGGTGCCACCGCTCCCCCCGCTGCCCGCCTCGGCCGAGTCGGCTCCGGCCGACGACGCCGCCGCCGCACGGCCGCGCTCCTCGCTGTGGCGCTATCTGGCGGGGCTGGTGCGCGGACGCTGACGTCCCCGGAACGGCGGAGCGGGCCACGGACTCGGTCGAGTCCGTGGCCCGCTCCTCGTGCGTGGGGGGCTTGCCGGTCAGCCGGCCGGAGGGGTGCGGATGGCGGCGATGTCGAACTGCAGGCGTACCTTCTCGCTGACCATGGCCCCGCCCTCGGCGAGCTTCGTGCTGTAGGTCAGGCCCCACTCGGAGCGGTTGATGGTGGTGGTGCCGTCGAAGCCGGCCCGCTGGTAGCCGAACGGGTCGGTGACATGGCCGATGTAGGTGAGTTCCAGGACCACGGGCCGGGTGGTCGCTTTGATGGTGAGGTCGCCGGTCATCCGGTACACGTCCGGGCCGACGGGCTCCACGGCGGTGCTGACGAACCGCATGCGCGGGTAGGTCGAGGAGTCCAGGAAGTCCCGCCCCACCAGGTGGCCGTCGCGCTGCTCCACACCGGTGTCGACGCTGCCCGTGGAGATGATGATCTCCGCCTTCGAACGGGACGGGTCACGGCCGTCGAAGTAGAGGCGGCTCTGGTACTCCATGAACGCCCCGCGCACGGTGGTCACCATGGCGTGGCGTACCGAGAAGCCGATCCTGCTGTGTGCGGGGTCAATGGCCCATTCCCCGGTCAGGGCCGCCAGTCCCGGGTCGGGAAGGACGGCTGTGGCAGTGGCCGACGACCCGGTGGGGGGCTGGGAAACATCGGCGGTTTCCGTGCGGTCCGTGCGACGGAACATGGTGCCACGGTTGAACAAGTTCATACATCACCTAATTACTGCACGGGAGTTGTCGCCGCAAGCCGTGCTCCGCTGTCGACGAAATATCCACGTGTTCGCCACACAGTTCTCGGAAAAGTCGGGGGAAATCGGCTAGTCGACTCCGACAAGGGTGCGCACTTCGAAGTCCTCGTATGTCTCCTTTGCTTCGGGAGCGCTGAGTACCGAACCCAGCCAGCCGAGCAGGAAGCCGGCCGGGATGGAGACGATTCCGGGATTCTGCAAGGGAAACCAGGCGAAATCGGCGTCCGGGTAGAGCGAGGCCGGGACGGAGGAGACGACCGGGGAGAAGACGACGAGCAGCACCGAGGTGAGCAGGCCCCCGCACAGGCTCAGCAGGGCGCCCTGGGCGGTGAACCGTCGCCAGAAGAGGGTGTAGACGAGGGTCGGGAGAAGGGCGGACGCGGCGATGGCGAAGGCGAGGAAGGCGAGGGTCGCGGAGTTGGCGCCCCAGGAGACCAGCGCGAGCAGCATGCCGAGCACGCCGATGACGGCCGCCGCGAGCCGGGCCACGGCCAGCTCCTCCGTCTCCGTGGCCCTGCCCTTGCGGATCACCTCGCCGTAGAGGTCGTGGGCGAGCGAGGAGGCGGCGGCCAGGGTGAGGCCCGCGGCGACCGCGAGGAGGGTGACGAAGGCGAGGCAGGACAGCAGGGCGGTCAGCACCGCGCCGCCGAGTTCGTGGGCCAGCAGCAGGAAGGCCGCGTTTCCCGTGCGGTCCTTCTCCGCGATGGTGTCGCCGGTCAGGAGCGCGGTGGCGCCGAGGCCGAGGACGCCGGCCGCCAGGCAGACGAAGCTGACCAGGCCCATGGCCCACACCACGGAGCTGCGCAGCACGTCGGCCGACTTCGGGGCGAGGAGGCGCATCATCACGTGCGGGAGGGCGGCGAGGCCGAGCACGATGGCCAACTGGAGGCTGAGGAAGTCGAGTTTGCTGGTGACGCCGGCTCCGTAGCGCAGTCCGGGCTCCAGGAACCGCCCGCCCTGTCCGCTGTTGTCGGCGGCCGCGGCGAGCAGGTTCTCGACGTTCCAGTCGAAGCGGTGCAGCACCATCACGACGGCCACGGTGACACCGCAGACGAGCATGACCGCCTTGATCACCTGGATGAAGGTGGCGCCGGGCATGCCGCCGATGGCGGCGTAGACGATGACGACGGTGCCGATGACGATGACGCACAGGGTGCGGGTGGCGGTACCGGGCTCGCCGGTGAACTGCGTCAACAGCGCGACACTGCCGACGAGTTGGGCCACCAGGTAGAGGGTGGCGATGGCCAGCGTGCACAGCGCGAGGGCCAGGCGGACCGGCCGCTGCATGCGGGACAGGCGCAGCGCCAGGGTGTCGCCGAGGGTGAACCGGCCGGTGTTGCGCAGGGGTTCGGCGATCAGCAGCAGGACCATCATCCAGGCGACCGCGGTGCCGCACAGGTAGAGCAGTCCGTCGTAGCCGGTCAGGGCGACCAGTCCGGTGCTGCCGAGGAGGGTGGCCGCCGACAGGTAGTCGCCGCACATCGCCAGCCCGTTGCGCAGCGGGGACATGGCGCGGTTGCCGAGGTAGAACTCCCCGATCTCGTCGCGCTGGGGTGCGGTCAGCAACGCGGTGAACAGGGTCACGACGACCACGGACAGGAAGAGCACGAGCGTCAGTTGGAGGCTGAGGCGGTCCACTACGGAGGCACCGGTCGTCACCATGGGCGGAACTCCTCCTCGCGGGGGGCCGTGCGCGCCTCGAAGGCGGCGCGTTCGCGCTCGGCGCTCCGGTGGTGGCGGACCAGGCCGCGCAGCCCGCGGACCACGGGGGTGACCCGGGTGCGCATGTGCACGAGGTAGCGCCACACGATCACGCCCATCAGCGCGAACTGCCCGAGTCCCAGCGCCAGTCCGACCGTGAGATGGCCGCTCACGGGGGTGTTCATCAGGCCGGGCGCGAAGCTGGACAGCAGGACGTACAGCAGGAAGCCGCCGACGGCGACAGCCGTGGCCCGGACGCCGAAGCGCCGGTGGCCGCGGCGCAGCGACTAGTAGGCGGGCTGGCGGGACACCGAGGGCCGGTGGGCCGGTCCGGGTCCCGCGTCGAAGGGGCTCGGCGGCCCGCCGAGTCCCGTGGAGTGCCGTGACACATGCACCTTCTTTGCTGCCGCGCCGGTCGTCGCATCAAAGGCACGCCGGAGTCATGCATTGTGCGGACTGTGGGGGAATCGTGAATCTGGAATTCGCGCGCTTCGAATTGCGCGCTTGACGACAAGCCTTGTCAGGCGGTCGGCCGTGGGGTCGGGGGCTGGCGACGAGGCCAGGACCGGGATTGTTGCAGCGCGCCCGTCGCACTATCAACCGGCGGGTTGGACCGAATCGGGAAACTGACTCATTCACGTGGTTGGATTCACGCACCCGGCTTCCCGCGGCCTGCGAAAAGGCGGGCCTCCGGAATAGGTCCGCACCTTCCCGTCGGCCAGGTTGTCTCAAATGCAGCGCACAGTGCGTGCCCCCGTCACGCACGGGCCTTGTCACCGACGGAGCAAGGGCGGCCTCCCGGGACTCACCTCGCGCAAACAGAACGGCTCGGGGCTCGGCCCGCGCAGGAGGCGCTGCCATATTCGAAGGCCACTTCGGAGGTGGCTGTGACACTAGAGGTGACGACGACACGTCTGCCCGACCGCACCGCCGACCGCGTCCTCGCGCTCGAAGCCCGCCGGGCGCAGGCCGTGGCCGGGAACAGCCCGAGAAGACGCGGCAAGTTCGGCGCCCGGGAGCGGATCGACCTGCTGCTGGATTCCGGCTCGTTCACCGAGACCGGTCTGTTCGTCCGGGCCAGGCCGTCCGGGGACGACGCCGACCGCCCGTACGGGGACGGCGTGATCACCGGGTACGGCACGGTCGACGGGCGGCCCGTGTGCGTCTTCTCCCAGGACTCCACGGTCTTCGGCGGCAGCATGGGCGAGGCCTTCGGCGAGAAGACCGTGGCCCTGATGGACCTCGCCCTCAGGACCGGCTGCCCGGTCGTCGGGCTCAACGACGGCGGCGGCGCCCGCATCCAGGAGGGCGTCGTCTCGCTCGCCCTCTACGCCGAGCTGGTGCGCCGCAACGTCCAGGCGTCCGGGGTGATCCCGCAGATCTCCGTCGTGCTCGGCCCCTGCGCCGGCGGGGCCGCCTACTCCCCCGCGATCACCGACTTCACCGTGATGGTGGACGGTGCCTCGCACATGTTCGTCACCGGCCCCGACGTCATCGAGGCGGTGACCGGGGAGCGCGCCGACGCCGAGGAACTGGGCAACGCCCGCACCAGCAACTCCCTGAGCGGCAACGCCCACTTCCTCGCCGCCGACGAGACCGAGGCCCTGGACACCGTACGGGAGCTGCTGTCGTACCTGCCCGTCAACAACCTGGAGCGGCCGCCGCGGTACGCCCCGCTGCCGCCCCCGACCGACGTGCCGCTCGACGAGATCGTGCCGGACCGGCTCGGGCAGGCCTACGACATGCGGGACGTCCTGCGGGCGGTCGTCGACGACGGTGAACTCCTGGAGGTCCAGGAGCTGTTCGCACCGAACATCATCTGCGCGCTGGCCCTCGTCGAGGGCACGTCCGTCGGAGTCGTCGCCAACCAGCCGCTGCACGCGGCCGGGGTGCTGGACATCGACGCCTCCGAGAAGGCCGCGCGGTTCGTACGGTTCTGCGACGCCTTCGGCATCCCGCTGCTGACCTTCGCCGATGTGCCGGGCTATCTCTCCGGGGTCCGGCAGGAACACGCCGGGATCATCCGGCGCGGCGCCAAACTCCTGTACGCGTACGCCGAGGCGACCGTGCCCAAGGTGACGGTGGTGGTGCGCAAGGCGTACGGCGGCGGATACGCGGTGATGGGCTCCAAGCACCTGGGCGCCGACGTCAACCTCGCCTGGCCCACCGCCCGGATCGCGGTGATGGGCGCCGAGGGCGCGGTGGGCGTCCTGCACCGGCGTGAACTGGCCGCCTCCGACGAGCCCGAGGCATTGCGGGCCCGTCTCGTGGACGCCTACGAGAACACCCACGGGACGCCCTACCCGGCCGCCGAGCGCGGCTACGTCGACGCCGTCATCGCCCCGCGCGACACCCGTGCCCACATCTGCCGTGCCCTGCGTGCGCTGCGCGGCAAGCGCGCCCCGATGCCGGAACGCCGGCACGGCAACATCCCGCTCTGACCTGCCCCGCGAGGAGACCTGCCCGATGGACATCCGCCGTCCCCCGCTCGCCCCCGCGTTCCGGAGTCTGCCGGAGTACGTGCACCACTGGGCCCGCACCACCCCGGACCGCCGGGCGTTCACCTTCGTCGACCACCCCGCCCCGCACTCCCGCGGTGTGCACCGCACCCTGACCTGGCGCCGGCTCGACGTGCGCGTTCGGGCCGTGGCCGCCAGGCTCGCGGAGGAGGCCGAGCCGGGGGCGCGGGTCGCGGTGCTGTGCCCCCAGGGGCTGGAGTACGTCACCGGGTTCCTGGGGGCGCTCGCGGCCGGCATGGTCGCCGTACCGATGTATCCGCCCGGTCTGCCCGGCCACGGCGACCGGCTGGCGGCCGTCCTGGCCGACGCGCGCCCCGCCGCTGTATTGACGACCAGTCAGGTCATGCAGGAGGCACGGGACTTGTGCGAAGACTCACCCGCGCGGGTCATCGCCGTGAACGAGGTGCCGGATGCCGCCGCGCTCGAACTCCCGCCTCCCGGAGGGGAGATCGCCTACCTCCAGTACACCTCCGGGTCGACGCGCACCCCGGCCGGGGTGGAGATCGGCCACGCCAACGTCGTCGCCAACGCCTGGCAGGCATTGGGCGCCTACGGGGCCGACGTCCAGCAGGTGACCTGTGTGGGCTGGCTGCCGCTCTACCACGACATGGGGCTCGTGCTCAGTGTCGCCGCCCCGGTCGTGCGCGGGCTGCTGTCGGTGCTCATGGACCCGGCCGCCTTCCTGCACGAGCCCGCGCGCTGGCTGCGGCTGCTGTCCGCCCACCCGCGGGCGCTGAGCGCGGCGCCCAACTTCGCCTACGACTACTGCGCCTCGGCGGTGACCGAGGATCAGAAGGCGGACCTGCGGCTGGACGGGGTCGTCGCGCTGATCAACGGCAGCGAACCGGTCCGCCCCACCACGGCCGACCGGTTCCGGGCCGCCTTCGCCGGGCAGGGACTCGGGGCCACGACCCACTGCCCGTCGTACGGCCTCGCCGAGGCGACCGTGTTCGTCAGCGCGGCCCGGCCGGGGGAGCCGGTGCGCCGGTTCGCCCTCGACCGGGACGCGCTCGCCGAGGGCAAGGCGCTGCCCGCGCGGCCCGACGATCCCCGGGCCGTGCTGCTGGCGGGCTGCGGGACGCCGGTGGGACAGGAGGTCACCGTCGTCGACCCGGTCTCCGGCGACCGGCTGCCCGACGGCGAGGTCGGCGAGATCCAGGTGCGGGGCCCCAACGTGGGCCGCGGCTACTGGAACCGGGACGAGCAGACCCGGCGCGTCTTCGGCACCGACGGCCGGCTGCGCACCGGTGACCTGGGGACGGTCCTGGAGGGGCAGTTGATCGTCACCGGCCGGCTGAAGGACCTCGTCGTCGTCGACGGGCGCAACCACTATCCGCAGGACCTGGAGGCCACCGTCCAGGAGGCGCACCCGGCGGTACGGCGCGACCGGCTCGCCGCGTTCGGGGTGGCCGGCGACTCCGGTGAGCGGGTGGTCGTGGTCGCCGAGCACACGCGGGCCACGAACCCCGCCGACATCGACGTACCGGCTCTGGTGCGGGCCGTGCGCGCGGCCGTGTCCGGGCGGCACGGCGTGCGGCTCGCCGACGTGCTGCTCGTCCCGCCGGGCACGGTGCCGCGGACGTCGAGCGGCAAGGTGTCCCGGGCGCTGACGCGTGAGCGGTACCTGGCGGGCGCCTACGCGGCGGGGGGTGCCGCGTGAGGGCCGTGGACGCGGACGCGGTGCGCCGGCTGGTCGCGCGGCGCGTCGCCGGGTGGACCGGCACGGCCGTCGCGGACGTGCCGATGGACCGGCCGCTGGCGGACCTCGGCATGTCCTCGCGGGACGCGGTCGTACTCGCCGGGGACCTCTCCCGGCTGACGGGACGGGAACTGCCGCCGACGCTGCTGTGGGAGGCACCCACCGGTGAGGCGCTGGTGGCGCACCTGTGCCGTACGCCGTCCGGGATCCTGGCGCCCGTTCACGCCACGGCGGCTCCCGCCGCGGAGCCCGTCGCCGTCATCGGTCTCGGCTGCCGTCTGCCCGGCGGGGTGCACGGACCCGCGGACTACTGGCGGCTGCTGACCGACGGCGTCGACGCGATCAGACCGGTCCCGGAGGACCGTTGGCGCGACTTCACGCCCTTCCCGCCCGAGGAGACGCCCCGCTACGGCGGCTACCTCGACGACATCGCCGGGTTCGACGCGGAGTTCTTCCGGATCAGCCCGCGCGAGGCGGCCGTCATGGACCCGCAGCAACGCATCCTGCTGGAGGTCGTCCACGAGGCCCTCGCCCATGCCGCCGTCCCGGCCGCCGCCCTCGCGGGCACCGCCACCGGCGTCTTCGTCGGGGTGTCCGCCCCGGAGTACGGCTCGCTCACCGGCGCCGACCCGGCGGCCGTCGACCCCTGGGCCCCGGCGGGCGGAGCCCTGAGCGTGACCGCGGGCCGGCTGGCGTACGTGCTGGACACCCGCGGGCCGAGCATGGCCGTGGACACCGCCTGCTCCTCCTCGCTGGTCGCGGTGCACCACGCCTGTGTGAGCCTGCGCACCGGCGAGAGCGACACGGCGATCGCCGCGGGCGTCAACCTGCTGCTCTCCCCCACCGTCTCCCTGGCGTTCCGGCGGGCGGGTGCCCTCGCCCCGGACGGCCGGTGCAAGCCGTTCTCGCCGGACGCCGACGGCATCGGACGCGGTGAGGGGTGCGCGGCCGTGCTCCTGAAGCGGCTGTCCGACGCCGAGCGGGACGGCGACCGCGTGCTCGCCGTCGTCCGTGCCACGGCCGTCAACTCCGACGGCCGCTCCAACGGCCTCCTCGCCCCCAACCCGGCAGCCCAGCAGGCCCTGTTGGCCACCGCGTACACGCGGGCCGGACTCACCCCCACGCGCGTCGACTACGTCGAGGCGCACGGCACCGGCACCCCCCTCGGCGACCCCATCGAGGCGGGCGCGCTCGGTGCCGTGCTGGGCGCGGGCCGCGACCCCGACCAGCCGCTGCTGCTCGGCTCCGTGAAGTCGAACCTGGGGCACCTGGAGTCCGCCGCGGGCATCGCCGGGCTGGTGAAGACCGTGCTGGCCCTGCACCACGACGTCATCCCGCCGACTCTGCACGGCGCCGGGGGCAGTGCCCTGGACGACGTGCGCCTGCGCGTGGTCACCGAGAGCGAGCCCTGGCCGCGTTACGCCGGTACGGCCACCGCGGGTGTCTCCGGGTTCGGGTTCGGCGGCACCAACGCCCATGCCGTACTGGAGGAATGGCGGCCCGGCGTGCTGGCGCCGCGCCCGGCCGAGGAACCCGGCGCCCGGCTCCATCCGCTGTCCGACATGGACGAGGAGCGGCTGCGGGACGCCGCGGCCCGGCTCGCCGACTGGCTCCGGACGGCGGCCGCACACCCCGCCGACGTGGCCCGCACACTGGCGGGTCGCGCCGGCCGCGGCGGGGTGCGGGCGGCCGTCGTCGCCCGGGACCGGGTCGAACTCGCGGACGGGCTGCACGCGTTGGCGCAGGGCCGACCGCACGACCGGGTCGTGACCGGTGACCGCGATCTCGTGGGGCCCGGCCCGGTGTGGGTCTTCTCCGGGTACGGCAGCCAGTGGGCCGGGATGGGACGCCGGCTGCTGGCCGAGGAGCCCGCCTTCGCCGCCGCCGTGGAGAAGCTCGACGCGGAGTGCGGACTGTCCCTGTCCGAGCGTCTCGCGTCCGGGGGCGAGCTCGACCGGCTGGAGGTGGCTCAGCCGGTGCTGTTCGGACTCCAGGTGGCGCTCGCCGAGTTGTGGCGCTCCTACGGCGTCGAGCCCGCCGCCGTCATCGGCCACTCGCTCGGCGAGGTGGCCGCCGCGGTGTGCGCGGGCGCCCTGGACGTGGCCGAGGGCGCCCGGATCGTCGCCGTCCGGGCCCGGCTGCTCAGCCGGTTGCGGGGCGGGGCGATGGCCGTGGTCGACCTCGACGACGGTGAACTCGACGCGCTGGCCCGGGACTTCCCCGGTGTGCATGTCGCCGTCCACTCCTCGCCGGGACAGAAGGTCGTCACCGGTGAGGAGCGGGCGGTGGCGCGACTCGTGCGGTGGCTGGAGGAACAGGGGCGCACGGCCCGGTCCATGCGGGTCGTCGGCGCCGGTCACTCACCCCAAGTGGAGCCGCTGCTGCCGGAGTTGACCGAGGCCCTTTCCGATGTCGGCGGCAGGGCGCCCCGGGTGCCCGTCTACTCCACCGTCCTGGACGACCCGCGCGGCGACAGCGTCTTCGACGCCGCGCACTGGGCCGCCAACCTGCGGCGGCCCGTGCGCCTGGACCGGGCCGTCGCCGCGGCCGCCGCCGACGGTCACACCGTCTTCGTCGAGATCTCGCCCCACCCGGTGCTCGGCGGGGCAGTCACCGAGAACGCGCCCGGCGCCGTCGCGATCGCCACCCTGCGCCGGGACGCCGACGGATGCGCCGACTTCCTCACCCGACTGGGGGCCCTGTACTGCGCGGGCGGACGACTGCCGCTGCCGCCGGGACGGGTCGTCGACCTGCCCCTGCCACGCTGGAAGCACGTACGGCACTGGTGGACCGACGGACGCGGGGCCGCACCGGCGCAGGCCACCGCATCCCCGACGGCACCGGCCGGGGAGGGGGTGCGCGCCGCGGCGGACACCTCCGTCGCCGCCCGTGTGTGCCACCACATCGCCGCCGTCACCGGCCATCCCGCCGGCCGGATCACCCCCGCCACCGCGCTGGCCGGTCTCGGGCTCGACTCGCTGATGGCGGTCCGCGTCCGCACCGCCCTGGAGCGGGAGTTCGCCGTCGAGCTGCCGCTGCGCGACCTGCTCGGCGCCACCACGGTCCAGGAGGTGGCCGACCGGATGCGGACCGGCCCGGTGCGCCCGCTGCGCGTGACCGGGACCCGGCCGCCGCTGTTCCTCGTGCACGCGGCCGGCGGAACGACCGACGTCTACCGGACCCTCGCCGAACGCCTGGGCGGGGACCGGCCCGTGTACGGACTCGAACGCCTCGAGGACGCCCCGACGGTGACCGAGAAGGCGCGCCGCTACGCCGAGGCCGTCATGGCCGTCCACCCCGACGGGCCCTGCCTGCTGGGCGGTTGGTCCTTCGGCGGCTTCGTCGCCCAGGAGACCGCGCGGCACCTCACCGCCGCGGGCCGGGACGTGGAGCTCGTGGTCCTCATCGACTCCGTACGCCCCCTCCCCCGGCCCGACGGCACACCGGCCGACCGGCTCCGCGCCCACTTCGAGGGTTTCGCCCGCCACGTTCACGACACCTACGGGGTCCCGCTGGACCTGCCGTACGACGACCTCGTCGCCATGGACGACGACGGCGAACGCATCGACACCGTGCTGGGCATCCTGCGCGCGGCCGCCGACGTGCCGCCCGCCGCCCTGGCCCACCAGCGCTCCTCCTACCTGGACCTGCGGATCGGCGAGGCCCACACGCCCGGCCGTCACGACGGGCCGGTGGTCCTGTACCGGGCCACGGAGCCCGCCCCGCACACCGTGCGCGACCCGGCCTACGAGCGGGAGGACCGGGCGCTGGGCTGGGACGAGGTGTGCCCGCGCCTGACCGTCGTACCGGTCGCCGGGCACCACCTGTCGCTGCTCGACCCGCCGCACGTCGACGAGATCGCCGCCCACCTGGGGCGCGAGCTCGCCGCAGGGACCCGCCGAACGTGACCCGAGGAGAGCCGCCATGCACCGACCCACCACCGCAGTGTCCCGACGTACCGTCACCAAGGCCGCGGCCGGCGCCGGTCTGGCCGTCCTGTTCGGCGCCCGGACCGCCGCCGCGCTGGGGTCGCGCACCAGGGACGTGTCCGTGCCCTCCGCCGCCCTGGGCCGCAGCGCCCCGGTGCGGCTGATCCTGCCGTCGGGGTTCGACGCGCATCCCACCCGCACCTACCCGGTGCTGTACCTGCTGCACGGCGCCCACGACGACTACACGTCCTGGACCCGGGAGACGGACATCGAGGCCTTCACCGAGGGCCGGGACCTGATCGTGGCCATGCCCGACGCGGGTCCCACGGGCATCCCCACCGCCTGGCGCGGCGGGCCCGACTACGAGACCTTCCAGCTCGAGGAGGTCCCGGCGCTGCTGGCCCGGGACTACCGGGCCTCCGGGACCCGGGTCGTCGCGGGGGTGTCCACCGGCGGCTACGGCGCGATGGCACACGCGGCACGGCACCCGGGCGCGTTCACCGCGGCGGCCTCCTACAGCGGGATCCTCGACACCATGGCGCCCGGTGTGCCCACCCTCGTGGACGCCATCGTGGCCCGCGAGAACCTGGCGCCCACGTCCCTGTGGGGGAACCCGTTCCTGAACCTGCTCACCTGGCGCGACTTCAACCCGCGGGACCGTTCGACGGGGCTGCGCGGCACCGCCCTGTACGTCTCCGGCGGCAGCGGACTCGCGGGCGGCACGGGCGACTGGCTGCCCGAGGCCCTGGAGAGCGCCCTGTGGCTCTCCGCGCACAGCTTCACCGACACGCTCGCACTGCTGCGCATCCCGGTCACCACGCACTTCTACGCGGGCGGAGGGCATGACTGGGCGTACTGGAAGCGGGAGTTCAGCGCCTCGTGGCCGATGCTCGCCCGTGGGCTGGGGGTGCCGGAGTGAAGTCGCTGCCGTCGGGGCACGGAACGCAACGCAGGGGCCGCCCGTCCAACACAGGACTCACGCCCCGCCCCACGGGCAACGGCCCGCGGGTGAGCCGCTTCCGGGTGAAAGGAGGGTCCGCCTTGGCCACCCCCGTCCCGCACGGTGCTCCGGAGAACCTCGGTGCCGGCCCGGTACCGCCCGATCTCGCCGAACTGCTGCGCTCCCAACTGGAGGAGGTCGCCGACGAGGTCGAGGAGGAGGTCCGCCGCCAGGTGCCCGAGTACGCGCGCCCGGCCGACGGGACCTACCGGGAGAACCTCAGAGCCGGTGTGGTGCAGGCGCTGACCCTCTTCGTCGACCACATCGCCGACCCGCGCGGCCGCGGCGACGCGATCGCGGCGACGTACTACGAACTCGGGCGCGGCGAGGCCCTGGAGGGGCGCAGCCTGGACGCCCTGCAGTGCGCGCTGCGGGTCGGGGGGTTGCACGCCTGGCGGCTGATGGGCCGCACCGCGGACGAACTCGGCCTCGACTCCGCGGTGATCACGGCCCTGGGCGAGCTGGCCTTCCGCACGGTGCACGAGGTCGCGGAGGCGGCGGCCGCCGGGTACTCCGAGACCCGCGCGCACAACACCGACGAGCTGGAACGGCGGCGCAGACGCCTGCTGGACCTGCTGCTCGACGAGGGGCCGCTCGCCCCGGCGGCGGTGCAGGACCTGGCGCACGGGGCCCGGTGGTCGGTGCCGAAACAGGTCGCGGTCGTGGCACTGGCGGCCACCCCGGACCAGCGCGAGGAGGACTGGCCGCTGGCCACCGCGGGAGCCCTGGTGGACATGGGATCGCGGCCGCCGCGGATGCTGATCCCCGACCCGGACGGCTCCGGGCGTTTCGGCGGGCGGGCGTTCAGCCTCGCCCTGCGCGGGAGGCCGGCCGCGATCGGGCCGACGGTGCCACTCGCCGAGGCCGCCCAGTCGTTGCGCTGGGCCACCCGGGCCCTCGGACTGATGGGACGGGGGATCCTCCCCCGGCAAGGCGTGGTGCGCTGCGCGGACCACCTGTCGACCCTGCTGCTGCACAGCGACGAACCGATGCTCGACCAGCTCCGGGGACGGGTCCTGGCGCCGCTCGCCGCGGTGTCGGAGGGGCAGCGGGAGCGGCTCGCCGAGACGCTGCTGGGATGGCTGCTCAGCGGCAGCAATGTGCCCGACGTGGCCGCCCGCCTCCATGTGCATCCGCAGACCGTGCGTTATCGGCTGCGACAGCTCGAGAAGGTGTTCGGGGACGCGTTGCACGATCCCGGTTCGCGCCTCGATCTCATTCTGGCACTCACCACCGCACAAAAGGGCGAGGAATTCCTGAATTCCCGTCCATAACACCGGACATGGTCCAGCGAATACGTTCGGGACATCCTTTCCACAGGCGTTTTCACACGCCCCACCCGCAAAGGATCCCCCCATGCGTATTCGCTTGTGCCTCGCCGCGCTCTCGCTGGTCGGCGGCGCCTCCGTGGCCACCCTCCCGGCACCCCCGGCGGCCGCCGCGGCCTGCTCGGACATCGACGTAGTGGCCGCTCGTGGCACGTTCGAGCCGGGCACCCTCGGGCTGATCGTCGGCGACCCGGTCTACTCCGCACTCCAGCGGAAAATCACCGGCCGCACCTTGTCCGGCTACAAGGTGGACTACCCCGCGGACCTCTCCCTCACCTCGGCCGCACAGGGCAACGCGGATCTGGTGAACCACGTGAACAGCCAGGCTGCCGCCTGCCCGAACCAGCGCTTCGTTCTGGTCGGCTATTCGCAGGGCGCGAACGTCGTCGACAATTCCATCGGCATCAGCAGCGCGGGCGCGGTGGTCGGAAGTCCCATCGTGGCCACCATTCCGGCCGCACTGGAGCCACGGGTCGCCGCGGTGCTGCTGTTCGGCAACCCGATCCGGGCGATCGGCAAGAGCGTCACCGGCACGTACCAGAGCCGCACCGTCGACTTCTGCGCCAAGGGCGACCCCGTCTGCGAGGCGGGCGGCAACGACACGCTCGCCCATCTCGGCTACACGGCGAACGCCGACGCGGCGGCGACCTTCGCAGCGGGCAGGCTCTGAGCGGAACGACCGCAGGGGGAAGGGCCCGGGAGGACTTCCTCCCGGGCCCTTCCCCCTGCCGAGCTGTTGGACTGCCGGACTATCGGGGCGTGTTGGCGAACTCCGCGAGCGCGGTGGACACCGGCTCGGGCCGTCCGTCGTTCTGCACCGGCGCCGCCGTCAGCACGTCGAGGTGCTGGTAGCCGTCCGCGACCACGGGGTGCAGGTCGGCGGGGACCCGCCCGGCGAGCAGTCCGTCACCCGCGAGGACCGTGAGCGTCGGATGGGCGGTGAGCCCGTCCGGGTGCACGACGAGCCGCTTCACCTGCGGGGAGGTGGACAGTTCGAGGTCGGTGACGAGCTTGGTCGGGAAGTACTGCTCGGTGAAGTCCAGCGGCTGCGCGGCCATGCTGCGGGCCAGCTCCTGGATGTCGGTGACCTCCTTGCCCGCGGCGGTGAACGGCGTCCCGTCCGACGACCGGTACCCGGGGTCGTCCGGATCGCCGACACGGTCGTAGTTGCGCCATGTGTAGAGGGGACCGTGGGGTACGGCGGGGATCGCCTTGTACTCGGTGCCGAACAGGCCCGGCTGCGACGAACTCCCGTTGGTGACGGGGAAGTTCTTGTCGGTGACCGGGCCGCCGTCGAAGAAGCCGACGCTGCTCTGGAGGAAGGCGAGCGGTACGGACTGGTCGTCCATGAGCGCGCCGAGCACCGCCTCGTTGGTGAGCCGGAAGTCCTTCACGGCGGGTGAGCCGGTGAGGAAGGTGGCGGTGTCCTTGGAGAACAGGAAGCGGTTGGTGGCCTCGATGTTGGTGTTGGCGGGCAGATAGCCCGGCAGGTCGGCCTCGCCGCCGGGGTCCTGCAGGGCGCCCACGCCCGCGATGGCGAGCAGGGTCATCGTCTCGGGGTTGAGCAGGACGGGCGCGGACAGGGAGCGCGGGAGCACTCCGCTGTCGAGTCCGGCCTGGACGACGCCGTAACCGAGGCCCACGTCGGGCAGGTTGGTGTCGTCCGGGATGCTGCCGCTCAGGTCGCCGAGGGAGGTGGAGACGGTGGTGTCCAGGGCGAAGTACCCCGCGCACTGGTTCTGGCCGGCGTCCGCGGTGGTGGCGGGGTCGCCGTCGAAGTCGGCGGCGGCGAAGTAGCCGGTGACGACTCCGCCGAGGGAGTGGCCGCCGCACAGCACCTTGTCCTTGCGGACGCCGGGGTCGGGCAGTTCGGCGGTGAGCAGGTCGTACTCGTCGCGGACGGTCTGCTCGATGCCGAGCCGCGCCATCCAGCCGAGCCTGTCGTCGCCGACGAACCCGGCGAAGGTGCGGCCCTGGACCTGTTTGCCGCGGTAGTAGTAGTCGACGGCGGTGTGCTGGTCGCCGGAGGCGATGCCGGTGCGGTCCTCCAGGCAGTTGGAGCGCCGGTCCAGGGCCCAGAACTCGATGTGCCGGCCCTGCTCGGCGGCGCGGGCCACGGTGGTGCGGGCGACGCTGTCGAAGGCTCCGGCGCCTTCCAGGACGCCCGGCTGGGCGATCAGGACCCGGTCGGCGTCGGCCGGTGCCGCGGGTCCGTCGGCGGACCGGTAGCGCAGGTACGACAGCCAGTCGCACGCCGCGGGCCGGGCACCTAAGGACGCGGGCAGCGGGACCCGCACCCGTACCAGGGTCTCGGTGACACCGCCGCTCGTGGCCACGGCCGTCTCGGTTCTCGCGCTGTCTCCCTGGGCGGCCGGCGACGACACGGTGAACGCCCCGGTGGTGAGCAGCACCGCCAGCGCCGCGGTGCGCCACCTGCTTCCTCTGCTGCGACTCGTGTTCATGCGGGGACCGTAGGGCGGCGCGGGCCGCGCTCTCCGGAGTTGCTCACAAGAACGCAGGGCCCGGTGGACCCTTTGTCACCAGCCGCAGAGCGGCCTCAGTCCTCGCGCAGGGTACGGCGCGGTGAGCGGTCGTAGGTGTGCCGGTAAAGGGTGGCGAACCGGCCCGGGTGGTAGAAGCCCCAGCGGGCGGCGATGTCGGTGACCGTGGACCCGGTCTCGGGGTCGGCCGCCGTCAGCTCGTCGTGGGCGTGGGCCAGGCGGACCTGGCGGAGGTGGGCGAGCGGGGTGCTGTCCAGGTGACGGCGGAAGGCGTACTGGAGCGCGCGCACGCTGATGTGGGCCGCCTCCGCGATCTGGACGACCGTGAGCGGCCGGTCGGCGTGGTCGTCGATGTAGGCGAGGGCGCGGCGCAGGGCTGCGGGGTGGGCGTCCTGGCGTTCGGGGCCGGTGGGGTCGGTGGACGCGGTGTTGGGGAAGGTGGCCAGGACGGCCGCGGCCAGGTGCTGGGCGGCGGTGGAGGCCACCAGCGGCTGGTCGGCGACGGCGGCCTCCGCCAGGACGTGGTCCTGCACATAGCGGATGGTCGCCCGCAGCCGGTCGCCCGCGGCGGGGGTGAGCGGCCGGTGCCCGGTCAGCCGGACCGGTTCCGTGCGCCGGGGGTCGGCGGTGGCGGCGACCTGGTTGAGCAGCTCCGGGTCCAGCATGGTGATGTTGTAGCGGGCCGCGTGGATACGGCCGGCGTAGGACAGCTCGGGAGGGGCGAAGGACACCACGTCGCCGGGGCCGAAGGCGTCCGAGACGCCCTGGTAGACGTGGTCCTCGATGGTGCCCTCGTGGACCACGCACAGGCAGATCCGGCCCAGCGGGGTGACCGCGTAGCTCATGTCGAAGTCCAGGTCGAGCTCGTCGACGCTGACCGAGTCGATGGCGCTGCGGTGGATCCGCGCCCGGCTGCTGTCCGGGGTGCCGTTGCCGATGCGCATCCTCGCGTAGGCATGGCTGAGGAACTCCTCCGTGCGGTCCAGATCGTCGCTGTCGAACGTCAGCGTCTCCATTGCGGCAGGGGCCTCCCTCTCTCTGCTCCTCAATCGCACATACCCGCGAACGTCGCGAAGCTGCGGGCCGGTTTCGTTTTCTGTCCTTCCAGGTCACAGGGTGTGCGTCCACTGGCTCGTCACGGGCGGCCGGGGCGGGCACGCTGGACCGGGCGGCGACCGTCGGAGTCGCCGGGCGACAAGGGGGAGAGGGCGGCAGGGCCGGGCATGACGCAACACGAAGAGCTGGCTGCGAAGATCGAGGAACTGCAGGAAGAAGTAGCCCAGCTCCGGCAGGCCCTCGTCTCGCACGCCGTCGTCGACCAGGCCATCGGTGTCGTCGTCGCCCTCAGCGGTCTCCGCCCCGAGCACGGGTGGGAGGTCCTGAAGACGGTCTCCCAGCACACCAACACCAAGCTGCGGGACGTCGCCCGGCATGTCGTGCGCTGGCCCGACGCCGGCGGCCTGCCCGCGGACATCCGCCGGGCGCTGCGGGCCGCGCTGGTCGAGGCGCACGCCACGCACGGGGGCCGGCCGCTGCTGCGGCCCCAGCAGCGGCTCAGGCGCTACGACGGCGCCTTCTCCGGGAAAACCGAGTGACGGGCCGGGCGGGCCGTGCGTACCGTTGACCGCATGGAGACCGTCAGCCGTACGTCCACCGCAGCCGCGCGAGCGACCAGCTCGCCGGCTGCCGACGCCTGACCTCCCCCTCTCCCCCGGCGGCCGGAAACGGACCGCCGGTGCGGGACATTCCGTCGCGCTGTTCCCATGGTCGTTTCCGGTCCCACGAGACCGAAGGACCCCGCCATGGACACCGACCGCACCCTGCGCGTCTTCACCGACTTCTACCGCGAGCGCGGACACCACCTGATCACGGGCAGCACGCTGCTGCCCCCGCCCGGGGACCCGGTGCTGTTCACCACCTCGGGCATGCATCCGCTCACCCCCCATCTGGAGGGCCGCCCGCACCCGGGGGGCCGCCGGCTCGTCAACGTGCAGCGCTGTCTGCGCACGACCGATCTCGAGGAGGTCGGTGACTCCACCCATCTGACGGTGTTCGAGATGCTCGGTTCGTGGTCGCTCGGCGACTACGGCCACCCGCAGAGCCTGCGCTGGGGGTACGAGCTGCTGCGTGACGGGTTCGGCATCCCCCACGACCGACTCCACGTCACGGTCTTCGGCGGCGACGAGCAGGTGGGCCCCGACCTCGACTCCCTGCGCACCTGGGAGGAGCTGGAGGTCCCCGTGGAACGCACCGGGGAGGACAACTGGTGGTCCAACGGGCCGGTCGGCCCGTGCGGACCCGACTCGGAGATCTTCGTGTGGACCGGCGGCACCCCGCCCCGGGGCACCCCCACCACCGATCCGCGCTGGGTGGAGATCTGGAACCACGTCTGCATGCGCTACCGGCGCCTCCAGGACGGCTCGCTCCAGCTCCTGGAGCGCTCCGGCATCGACACCGGCATGGGGCTGGAACGCCTGGTCACCGTCCTCCAGGGCCGCGACTCGGTCTACGAGACCGATCTGTTCGAGCCCTGGACCCGTCTGCTGCCGCCCCTGTGGCCGCTCGACGTGCCGTCGCTGCGGCTGGTCTGCGACCACCTGCGCTCCGCCGTCGTCGTGATCGGCGACGGGGTGCGGCCGTCCAACACCGGCCGCGGTTACGTCCTGCGCCGCCTCGTCCGCCGGCTGCTCACCGCCCTGCGGCGCGACGATCCCTCCCGCACCCTCTCCGACCTGCCGGTCGAGCTCCTCCAGCACACGCTGGACCACTTCCGCACTGGCCCCGGGACGGAACGCGTGCGGGACGTGCTGCTGGAGGAGGAACGCCGGTTCGACCGGCTGCTGGAGCGCGGCCGGCGGCTGCTGTCCGGGCCGCGGTACCGGGGGCCGCTGCGCGAGCAGGACTACGACTACCTCCACGACACCCACGGCCTGCCCCGCGACCTGGTGCTGAGCCTGCGCGGAGAGGGGTGACGGCTACTCCGTGCGCAGCGCCGTCGCCGTCCGGGCCCGCGCCGCCCAGCCCGCCGGGAGCAGCGCGCCCAGCAGGGCGATGACGAGACCGGCCAGTCCCAGCAGGACCAGTTGCGGGGTGTCGTAGACGTCGAGGACGGACCTCGGCAGTTCGGTGCCCGCCGCGTGTCCCATCACCGGGAGCACGAAGCCGTGCAGCGCGTAGCCGGCGGGGACGCCGACGAGGCCGCCGAGCACACCGATGCCGGCCACCGAGGCGAGGACGAGGCTCACGGTCTGCCGGGGCGACATGCCGAGCGCCTTGCACACGCCCAGGTCGTGGACGCGCTCGCGGGTGTCCAGGACGACGGAGTTGAGGACGCCCAGGCCCGCGACGCTGACGAGCATCAGGGTCAGGAGCACGGCCATCGTGTTGAGGATGAACACGAAGTTGTCCTGCTGGGAGGGGGAGTTGGCCCGGGCGTCGGCGCCGAGGGGCTCGACCCGCGCGGCGAGCTTCTCGGCGTATTCGGCCGCGGTGACGTCCGGTTGCACGTCGACCAGGAACACCTGGGGCTTCGTCGCGGGGAAGTCGGCGCTGCTCACCTGGATCTCCAGGGGGTCGTCCGAGGTGTCGAAGGCCTCCCCGACGATCCTCAGGGTGGCCGTCTCCTTTCCGACGGTCACGCGCACGGTGTCGCCGATCCCGGTGCCGGTGCTGTCCAGGAACCGGCCGGGCACGACGACCTGGCCGGCTCCGTCGAGCCAGTGGCCGGAGATCATGGCGTAGCCGCCCCGGGTGGAGTCGCCCCGGTAGACGGTGGCCCGGACGGTTCCGGACACGCCGGCCACGGTGGCGTCCTGCTGGGCCACCCCGTAGTACGAGGCGGTGCCCGCCTGTGCCTCGATGGCGGCGCTCACCTTCGCCGGGTCGGCCGGTTCGGGCTCCGGGGTGCCGGGCGCCGGGACGTGTTCGCCGCCCGCGACGCCCGGACCGCCGGTGAACACGGTGACCGCGGAGCGGTTCTCGGGGTCCTGCATCGCACTGACCTCGTTCAGCGAGGAGGTGAGCCCGACGGCGAAGGTCGCCGCGATCGTGCCGAAGGCCACGGCGAGCAGCATCGCGAGGGTACGGACCGGGTGGGCGAAGGGGCTGGCCAGGCCGTAGGTCACCGCTCGGGGCAGCGGCAGCCGGCCCGCCGCGCGGTGTGCCCGCCGGCCTCGTCCGGTGCGCGGGGCCCTGCCGACGGCGATGGCCTCGACCGTGCGCAGCCGTCCGGCCCGCAGCGCGGGGACGAGGGCCGCGATCGCGACCACGAGCAGCGCCCCGGCGGGGACCACGACGTCCACCCACCAGGCGACGGACAGGGAGGCGGTGCCGTACGCCTGCTCGGTGTCGTCGAGGAGCGGTACGGCCAGCAGGTTGCCCAGCACGACTCCGAGCGCGATGCCCACGCTCGCCGGGATCAGCGCCTGGGCCACGTAGGCGCGGACCACTTCGCGCGGGGTGAAGCCGATGGCCTTGAGGATGCCGATCCTGCGCAGTCCGGTGCCGACCGCGCCGCTGATGACGCTGCCGACGATGATCACCGACATGACGATGCCGAGGACCCCGAAGGCGACGAGGAAGGGGATGGTGGGGGCGGCGCCCTGGTCGGCGGCGCGCTTGGTGTCGAGGTAGGACCGGGTGCCGAGGAGCGCCCCGGACGGGACGGCGGCGACGAGTTTCTTGCGGTCCGCGGCGATCTCGTCCTTGGAGCCCGCCGAGTCGAAGCGGTAGAGCATCTGGCTGCTGACCGGGCTGTCCTTCGTGGCGAGTGCCCGCACCTGTGCGGGAGTCGCCCACACGTCGGCGGTCCTGCCGGCCGACGTGGCGAAGCCGACGACCGTGAGCGTGGTGCCGGAGGCGGTCAGGGTGTCCCCCACCTTGAAGGCGGGCCCCTGGTAGGAGGAGCTCAGCACGACCTCGCCCGGTCTCCTCGCCCACCGGCCGGCCGTCAGGTCCAGGTCGTCCACGGCGGCTCGCGGGCCGGTGCGGCCGACCAGGGTCATGGCCGGGGGCTGTCGGCCGGCGGAGTCGGTCGCCCGCAGGATCGTGGTGGGGTACGGTCCCGCGCTCGCCGTGACACCGGCCAGCTTCCCGGTGGCCTCGATCCGCGCGGCGCCGGCCTTGTCCGGGTCGAACTCGGCGGTGATGTGGGCGCCGTTCTGCTCGGCGAAGGCGTGGTCGAAGGGCGCGTCCGAGACGACCATGAGGGAACCGGCGACCACCGCCGCCGCCACGGCCATCATCGTGGCGATGGCGATGACGACGGTCTGCACCCGGCGCCGGCCCACCCCGGAGCGTACGACGCGGACGAGCGGACCGGTCATCGCACGGCCTCCGTACGGGAGTCGAGGGCGACATGGCCGTCGACGAGGTGGATCGTGCGGCTCGCGCAGGCCTCGGCCAGGGCCGGGTCGTGGGTGACGAGCACGATGGTCTGCCCGCCGCGGTGCAGGTCGACGAGGAGTTCCCGGACGTCGTGGCCGGAGGCGGTGTCGAGGGCGCCGGTGGGTTCGTCGGCGAGCAGCAGGGCGGGGCGGTTCACCAACGCCCGGGCCACGGCGACCCGTTGGCGCTCACCGCCGGAGAGGCGGCCGGGGTAGGCGCGGGCGTGCTTCTCGATGCCCAGGACCGTCATGAGCTCGTGGGCCCGTGTCTCGGTCTGGCGCCGGGCGGTCCCGGTGAGCTGGGCGGGCAGCCGGATGTTGTCGAGGACGGTGAGGTCGTCGAGGAGGTTGAAGAACTGGAAGACCATGCCGATCCGTTCCCGGCGGAACCGGGCCAGGGCGTGCTCGCCGAGCCGGTCGACCCGCTGCCCGTCGACGGTCACGGTGCCCTCGGTCGGCTTGTCGAGGCCCGCGACGAGGTTCAGCAGCGTGGACTTGCCGCTGCCGGAGGGGCCGGTCACGGCGAGGGCCTCGCCCTGGGCCACGGAGAGGTCGAGCGGTCCGAGCGCGGGTGCGCCGGCCTGGTCGTAGCGCTTGGCCGCGCCCTTCAGTTCGATCACTGCGGTCATGGGAGGTGCCCGTCCTGTCCGTCGTCGAGTCGTGTCCTTGCCGGCCTGGTGAAGGTAGGGAAGGACGGGCCCCGGGCGCGTCGGCCGCGGCACCGAGACAGGGCCCTCCGTGCGGAGGACCGGCGGGCGGGGTCATCCCTGCGAAGTACGCCCGCCGGAGGGGGCGTTGGTCGCGTGGGCGGACGCGCCGGGTTCGAGGGGGCGGCGAGAATGGGCGCATGGAGACGGAGTACCCGCGGGGCTGGCGTCGGCAGGTGCGCCTCGCGCTGCGGCCGGAGGCGAAGGGCGCCGCGCTGTCACGGCGGTCGGTGTGGTTCGACGTGCTGCTGGCCGTGCTGCTGACGGTGGTCGCGCTGGTGGTGGCGTCGCGCTATCCGGGCGACGGTCCGGTGCGGGCGTCGAGGGTCGAGTACGGCGTGCCCGTGCCTCCCCAGCCGCCCGTCCCCCCGGGCATGCGGATCGAGGAACCGGTCTCCTCGCCGCCGTGGGTCCTGGTCGCGCTGTCGGCTCTGCCGCTGGCGGCGCGTCGGCGGTTTCCGCTGACCGTTTTCGCGGTGGTGCTCTGCGCGGGGCTGGCCATCGGTGACGAGGCCTCCTGGATCAACGTCCTGACCTGCGTCATCGGCACGTACAGCGCGGTGACGCACAGCCGGCACCGGGCGGGCGCGATGGCCGGGCTGGTCGTCGCCGCCGTCCTCGCCGGGGTGGCCTTCCGGTCGACGCAGCCGGTGCTGCCCGGCTGGTCGAGTCCCGGGGTGGTGCTGCTGGTGGCGGGGGTGCTGGCCAGTGCGGTCCGCCTCGGGCGGCGGCGTCTCGCGGCGAGCCGGGCCCGGTTCGCGGCGCTGGAGCGAACGCACGAGGAGGCGACGCGCCGGGCCGTGGAGGAGGAACGGGCCCGGATCGCCGCGGAGTTGCACGACGTGGTGACCCACAATGTGAGCGTGATGGTCATCCAGGCGGGCGCCGCCCGCAAGGTCATGGACGTGGCGCCCGAGCGGTCCAAGGAGGCGCTGCTCGCGGTCGAGGCCGGGGGCCGGGCCGCGATGGCCGAACTCCGGCACGTGATGGGCCTGTTGGCGGCGCCGGACACCGGCCGGGCGGACTCCCCCGCCGACGGTCTCGAACCGCAGCCGGGACTGGGGCGGTTGGCCGCGCTGGTCGACCGGGTGCGGGCCGCCGGGACCCCGGTCGGCGTGGCGGTCTCGCTGCCCCCGGAGCCGTTGCCGCCCGGCGTGGACCTCACGGCGTACCGGGTGGTGCAGGAGGCGTTGACCAACACCATCAAGCACGCTCCCGGCGCCGAGGCAGTCGTCACCGTCGGCTGGTCCGGCGACCGGCTGGAGATCGAGGTCGTGGACACCGGCGCCGTCCGCGACGGGGCGCCCGCGGACGGGAACGGCCGCGGGCTGATCGGTCTGCGCGAGCGCCTCGCGGTCTACGGCGGCGAGCTGACGGCGGGCCCGACCCTCGCCGGCGGCTTCCGCATCAGGGCGGAGGTCCCGTGGCGGACGGCGTGAACGACCTGGGCGGTAGGGACGGCACGGACGGCGAGCGGCTGCGGGCCGTCATCGCCGACGACCAGGCCCTCGTGCGGACCGGGTTCGGGATGATCCTGAGCGCGGACGGCATCGAGGTGACGGCGGAGGCGGCGGACGGGGCGGAGGCGGTCGCCGCGGTCCGGCGGACCCGCCCCGACGTCGTCCTCATGGACATCCGGATGCCGGGCATGGACGGCATCGAGGCCACCCGGCGCATCCTCGCCGAGGACACCGCGGGCGGGATCCGCGTGATCATCCTGACCACGTACGACCTCGACCACTACGTCTACGCCGCGCTCACCGCAGGGGCCAGCGGTTTCCTCCTCAAGGACGTCACGCCCGAGCACCTGGTGGCCGCCGTACGGCTGGTGCGGTCGGGGGACGCCCTGCTGGCGCCCACGATCACCCGCCGGCTGATCGAGCGCTTCGCGCAGCGGGAGGAGGCGCCCTCGGCCGGTCTGCACCGGGACCTGTCCGGGCTGACCCCGCGCGAGCTGGAGGTGCTGCGGCTGCTGGCGACGGGGCTCAGCAACGCCGAGCTCGCGGAGCGGCTGTTCCTCAGTCCGACGACGGTGAAGACGCACATCGGCCGGATCCTGTCGAAGCTGGACCTGCGCGACCGGGTCCAGGCGGTCGTCCTCGCCTACGAGAGCGGTCTCGTCACTCCGGGCGGCGCCCCGGAGACCGCCCTCTAGGACATCAGCCCGGCCGCGACCGTGGCTCCCAGCTCCCAGCACGCCTCGATGTCGGCCTTGCCCGGTTCGCCGGTGACGGTCACCGGCTCGGTCGCACGCCGCCAGCCGAGGCCCGTGGTGATCGACTCGATGCCGCGCAGGGCGCCGGTGACGTCGTTGCCGCCGTGCACGTAGGCGCCGAACGGCCGACCGCGCGTCTCGTCGAGGCACGGGTAGTAGACCTGGTCGAAGAAGTGCTTGAGGGCGCCGGACATGTAGCCGAGGTTGGCCGGGGTGCCGAGCAGGTAGCCGTCCGCCTCCAGCACGTCCGAGGCGGTGGCGGACAGGGCCGCGCGGCGCACGACACGGACGTCCTCGATCTCCGGCGCCGTGGCCCCGGAGACGACGGCTTCGAACATCGCCTGGCAGTTGGGCGACGGGGTGTGATGCACGATCAGCAAGGTGGCCACGGTCGAACCCTGCCCTGCCTCGGCTTTTGTCCGCAAGCCGGGCCGTGGCCGGGTGCCGCCGGGCTACGATGCCGAAAACCGCGAGGGGGGAGCGAAGTCGTGGCCGACCGAGGGCAGCGGGCAGCAGTGGTCTTCGACGCGCTGGGCCTGGAGTACGAGAAGGCGTTCGCGCGTTCCGAGGCGCACTTGGCGTCGTTGGAGTGGCTGCTCGGGAGGCTGGCTCCCGGGAGCCGGGTCCTGGACGTGGGCAGCGGCACCGGCCGGCCCACCGCGTCGACGCTGACCGCCGCGGGCCACCAGGTGCTGGGGGTGGACGTCTCCCCGGTCATGGTCGACCTCGCCGCGCGGCAGGTGCCCGAGGCCAGGTTCCGTCATGCCGACATCCGTGAACTGCCGCTGGAGCAGGGCTCGTTCGACGCGGTCTGCGTGTACTTCTCGCTGCTCCAGATGACCCGCGCCGAGCAGTCGGAGGTGCTGGGGCGACTCGCGCAAGCCCTGCGGCCCGGGGGCTCCCTGGTCCTCGCGACCGTGCCGGCCGACGTGGAGGATCTGCCGATCGAGTTCATGGGCCAACCCGTCCGGGCGACCAGCTTCGCCCCGGCGGACGCGGTGGCCGTGGCGCGGGGCGCCGGTCTGACCGTGGAGTCGGAGCAGGTCGTGGAGTTCACCCCGGACCACCCCGAGGGCGTCCCCGAACCGCACCTGTTCCTGTACTGCGCTCTTCCGCGGTGAGCCGCGTGACTCGTCCCGTGCCGGCCGGCACGGGACGAGTCGACGACCGGGTCCTGCGCGGCCTGGTCAGCCCACGGCCACCTGCGCGTAGGGCACCAGTCGCACCGGACCCACCAGACCGTGGTCCTGACGGGCGACCCCGCCGAACACGGTGGGCTGCGCGACCCTGAGCCGGTTGATGAGCGGGGTCGCCACCTCGACCTCGATGGCGTTGTCACCGCGCCGCAGGTGGGGGCCGAGGTCGACGACGGGGTGGAGCCGGTCCGCCGCGGGCAGCCGTCGGCCGTTGACGCTCACCCGGAACGTGTCGCTGACCTGCCCGAGCTCCAGCTCGGCGCCGTGGGACGACGTCCAGTCGGCCGGCAGGGTGACCGTGGTGCGGTAGCGTCCGATGCCCGCCGAGTCGGCCAGTTCGGGGATCTGCGACCAGGGCTTGAGCGCGTCGAGCGTGAGGCTGCGCCGGACGTGTTCGGTCCGGGTGGCGTCCGAGCCCGGGTACCAGTCGTCGACCTCCAGCTCCCAGCGGGCCGGGGTGATCGGCGCGGGCACGGCGGGCGTCCTGGTGGTCACCGTACGGCCCTGGGACAGCCGGGTGGTCCAGGTACCGGCCGTGGCGGCACGCACGGACAGCCCGCGCTCGGTGAACAGCACCGCGTCGGCGTCGGTGGTCTCGGCGTGCGGGCTGCTGCCGTACCGGTCGCCGAACAGACCCGGCCGGCCGAGGGCGACGATCATCGTCTGCCCCGGCTGGAGGGTGACCCGCAGGGTGAAGTCGTCCCCGTCCTCGGTGTAGCGCGCGAGCCGGATCGCCTCGCCGGTCCAGGGATCGAGGAGATACGGCACGGTCCTGCCGCCGCGGGTGCGGCGCAGCGTGACGTCGTGGTCGATCGCGGCCACGGGCGGCTTGACCGTCTCGGCGTGCTTGCCGTTGCACAGGTAGTAGAAGTCCGCTTCGGCGGTGACCCGGTGGGCGTTGAGGAGCGTGGACGAGGTCGCGTGCCGTACGTCGGCGCGCACGCCCAGCCCGGCGAGGGCGTCGCCGATCGCCGCCTTGTCGGTGACCCGGACGACACGGGGAAGGGCGAGCAGCCGGGCGAGGAGGTCGCGCAGCCGGTCCGTCTCGCCCTGGTCGGGGACGCCGGGGGTGAGGGCCTGGTCGAAGGCGCCGAACAGGACCACGGGGAGCCCCGCCTCGGCCAGGGCGAGGATCTTGCGGGCGTCCTCGACGGCGAGCGTGGGGGTGGAGCCGTAGAAGAAGTCGCCCTCGACGAACAGCGCCTTGTAGGCGGGGCCGTCGGGGGCGAGCCGGCCACCGGAGACGGTGGCGGAGGGCAGGTCGAGGAGGGGGCCGCTGAGGAACTGGTGGCTCCAGCCGAGCGGGACGCCGGTCGCCGTGAACCAGGAGGCGCCGATGCCGGTGGCGGTGTAGCCGGTCTGCCGGAACACGGCGACGTCCGCTCGCGCGGTACCGCTCTGGAGCACCTGGTGGACCCGGCCCAGGTAGCCGGAGATGTCCTCGGCGTGCCGCCAGGTGGGCTGGCGCGGGCCCCACGACTCGCCGTAGCCGGCGGTGCCGTTGTACGGGCTGAAGGCCGCGAAGCCGGGCCAGGCGACCCCGGGGGCGGTGGCGTAGGAGAAGCCGTGCACGACGGTCTGGTTGACGCCGGCCGCGTAGGCGCCGCCCATGGTGCGCAGGAAGCGGTCCCAGGTCGTGCTGTACGCGGAACCGTTGTAGGCGCCCGCCTCGCAGGACAGGACGGTCCGTCCGGCCATGTCCCGGCCGCCGGCCAGGCAGCGGTAGTCGTCCAGGTTCTTGAAGCCGAGCGACTCGCCCTCGGGGATGTCGAGGATCGCGGCCGAGGCGATGGCGTCCGTCTGGAGGCCGTACGGCTGCGAGCGCAGGGTCATGCCGAGGCTGTGCGCCCAGTCCCGCAGGGCCGTCAGGTGGTTGCGGTTGAACAGGCCGGAGACGGTCTCCCAGAAGTCGTGCCGGATCTGCCGGGTCAACTGGGCCTCGAAGGCGAAGACCTGGTTGCTGTTGTCCAGGACCAGCGCGGGCAGGTACGGCAGCAGGGGCCGGCCGGTGTGCTTCTCGAAGGCCTCGGGCAGCAGGGACGTCCAGGTCAGGCCGTCGGTCTCCAGCTCGACGGAGTCCTCGAAGAAGGAGCCGCCCGCGGCCCGCAACAGGCTGCGCAGGGACGGGGTGAGGATCTGGTCCTGCCAGTAGGAGGTGACGGCGCCGGTGCCCGCGGGGCTGAAGTGGTCGACGGCGTAGGCGGCCGGGTCGGAGTGGGGGCCGGACTCGGGCTGCTGGCCGGAGCCGCGCACCCAGTAGGAGACGAGCACCCAGTCGCCGCCCTCGGGGGCCGTCCAGGTCAGCGTGGAGCCGGTGACGGTCGCGGTGAGGTCCTGGACGCTCGCGAGGTCGAGGCCGGTCTCCTTGCGGGTGGAGTTGGCGGGCTCGACGCGGGCGGCCTGCACGGCGAGGAGCCGCTGGCGGGTGACCCCTGAGGCCGGGGCGTGGACCGGCGGCGGGACGGGGCCCTGGTAGGTGCTGCCGCCGGTCACCGCGGCGCGGCCGTGGGCGAGTTCCTGGGCGGCGGCCTCGTCGTCGGGCGTGAGGCCGGGGACGGCCACGGGCCAGCTCGGGCCGAGGGTGATGTCGACGGTGATCCCCCGTCTCACAGCGCGGCGCAGCGCGGCCTCGACACCGTCCCGCCAGGGTCTGCTCCCCCAGCCGTGGTGCGCGGTGTCCAGGACGGACTTGTCCTTGATGCTGTGGTGGACGGCCGCGATCTCCACACCGCCGAAGCCCGCGTCCGCGATCTGGTCGATCTCCCGGGCGATCTCGTCCGGGTCGACCAGACCGTCCGGCCACCACCAGCGGAACCGCGGCCGCACGGACTTGGCGGGAGCGGCGAACCAGTTCTCCGTCGTCGTCCCCGAGGCGGCGGCCGGGACCGCCACTCCGAGCGCCGCGACGGCGCCTGCGGTCAGTCCGGCGGCCAGGACCGCGCGCCGGGATATTCCGCCGCGCTGCGGGATGGCTTCATGCATGTGGTGCCCCAAGGTGCTCTTGAACCATTGCTATTGAATCGTTTCAATCGCTGTGAACGCCCGAACGCTAAGCCTGCGGTTCGGCTGAGGTCAAGATGCGTGCACGGTGAAAGCGGCGGCCAGCGCGTCCAGATGACCCGCCACGGGGCCCGCGGTGAGCAGTCCGCTCGCGGCGCCCGCGAGCTCGCCCCGGGCCGGTTCCAGCGCACTGCGGGCGCGCCGCATCAACGCCAGGTCGCCCACCTGGATCGCGGCACGGGCGAGCAGGCTCCACAGGGCCTCGTACAGCAGGTCACCGGGCGGCGCGGGAACCTCGGCCAACAGGCGTACGGCGTCCCGGTCCTGACCTTCGGCGAGCAGCAACAGGGGGCGTACGAACGGTTCGTAGGGCCCCCAGTCGGTGTGCGGGTCAGCGGTGACGGGGAGGCCGTGGTGCAGCCGCAGGCACAGCAGGGCGAGGGGCAGCAGCCCGCGTTCCAGACCGGGCATGCCCGCGCCCGCAAGGGACTTGGCGGCCTCCCGGTAGGCTGCCTCGCCGCGCTGCGGGGACTCCGTCGCGGCGGTGCGCAGGGCCCGGTACCAGGTGGTGAAGACGGCGGCCAAGGGCAGTTGGTGGCGTTCGGCGAGCGCGTCGGCGGCGGCCGCCTGCCGGTCGGCGGCCGTGAAGTCGGCGGTGGCGCTGTGCGCCTGCAACTGGACGAGTCGGCCGAGGACCTCGTAGGTGAACAGGCCGTGCCGGGCGGCCACTTCGGTGATCTCCGCGCCGATCGCGTCCCGCCGGGCGGCGAGTCCGGCCCGCTCGAAGCTCTGCATGAACAGGCCGTTGAGGGCGAAGACGAGCAGGTTGGCGTCTTCCAGCCGCCGGGCGCTCGCCACGGCCTGGTGGGCCGCCTGGAGGGCGCGCGTCCCCTCGGGGAGGGTGCCGCGGGACTCCACCGCCACGGTGGCCAGGAGCCGTGTCCTAGCCGCCTCGTGCGCGCCCTGCGGCAGCAGGCGCAGGGTGCGTTCCGCCGCGCCCACCAGCCGGCCGGCCTGTTCCGGGTCGTCGGAGCGGGTCCACACGGCGGGCACGTCGTAGACGCCGATGACCCGGGCGGTCAGCTCCGGGTCGCCGAGCTGCTCGGCCGCCGCCACGGCCGCGGCGCGGTGCCGTCGTGCCGCCTCCAGCCCGCCGCCCCCGGTGACGGCGAGGTCGCGCATGAGCACCGCGGTCGACTCCAGCCGGGTGCGGGCCCGCAGGGGCACCATGGACGCGTACGACGCGGAGGCCTCCGCCCAGACCTGTGCGGCCGCGTCGGCGGGGCCCGGGTCCAGGTGGTCGGCGTGCCGCAGGATGTCCTGTTCGGTGCGGCTCAGCCGGGGGCCCGGCTCCACGCCGAGGTGCTCGCGCAGCAGTTCCCGGGCGCGCCGCAGGACCGACAGGGCGTCGGCCTGGCGTCCCGAGCGGTACAGGGCGAGGGCGAGGAGCTGCCAGCCGTCCTCCCGCCAGGGGTGTTCGGCCACGTGGGCGTCGAGGTCCGCGGCCGCGTCGGCGGCGGCGCCGAGGGCGAGCTGGGCCTCGGCGCGCCGTTCCACGGCGGTCAGCCGGAGCCCGGCAAGCCGGGAGCGTTCCGCGCGGGTCCAGGGCTCCTCGGCGACGTCGGCGTAGGCGGGGCCGCGCCACCGTCCCAGTGCCTCGGTCAGCCGGGGCACGGCCTGCGCGGGAGGCAGCTCGGCCGCCGCGGCGACGGCGTGCTCGAACCGCCAGGCGTCGACGTGGGCGGGTTCGGTGCGCAGGGCGTAGCCGGGCCCCTCGGTGACCAGGAGGCGGGACGGGGTCCGGCGGGGCCGCTCGGGTTCCAGGGCGCGCCGCAGTCCGGCGACGAAGGTCCGGACGGCGCCGACCGCGTCCGCCGGCGGGTCCCCGGCCCACAGGTCTTCCACCAGGCGGGGCACGGGCACGACCTTGCGGCGGGCGACGAGGAGGCGGGCCAGCACGGCGCGGTGCCTCGGTCCCCTGAGGGCGATCGGCTCGCCGCTCCCCTCCCAGGCGGCCACGGACCCCAGGACCCCGAACTCGACCACGCGCACGTCCTCAACGTACACGCGTTCATTCGTTGCTCATTCGCTCCCGGGACGCTGGGGTCATCGGCGCCACCCGTTCCGGACGCCGACGCCCCACCGCCGCAGCACCGAGGAGAGCCCCGCCGTGAAGCCCACCATCGCCGGTTTCGAGTACCAGCGCGTGTCCGTCGCCGAGGACGTGTCCCTGCACGTGGCCGTGGGAGGCACCGGCACGCCCGTCGTGCTGCTGCACGGCTTCCCGCAGACCCACCTGATGTGGCGGCACGTCGCGGCCGACCTGGCCGCCGACCACACCGTGATCTGCCCCGACCTGCGCGGTTACGGCGACAGCGACAAGCCGCGCGAGGACGGCCCCCACATCTACTCCAAGCGGACCATGGCCGCCGACGTCGTCACCCTCGCGCGCGAACTGGGACACCCCCGGTTCGCACTGGCCGGGCACGACCGGGGCGCGCTGGTGGCCTTCCGCGCGGGCCTCGACCATCCGGACGCGGTCTCCCACCTGGCCTGTCTGGACGTCCTGCCGACGCTCGACATGTGGGACGCCCTGCACGGCACGTCGGCGGCGGTCGCCTTCCACCTCTACCTGATGGCCCAGCCGCCGGGTCTCGCCGAGCGGATGATCGCCGCGAGCGCGGACGCGTTCTTCGGGCACTTCCTCGACGTGTGGGCGAACCGTCCCGACGCGATCCCGCCGCGGGTCCGGGCCGAGTACCTGCGGGCCTGCCGCGAGGCGGTGCCGTCGATCGTCGCCGACTACCGCGCCTCCGCGGGCGTCGACGTCGAGCACGACGAGGCCGACCGGGTCGCGGAGCGCAGGCTGGGCATGCCGGTGACCGTGCTCCAGCAGGACTGGGGCGCCGTGCTCGGTTTCGAGGCCACCGCGCTGTGGGGGGCCTGGGCCGAGGACCTTCACCACACGACCGTCTCCTGCGGCCACTTCATGGCGGAGGAGGCACCGGGTGACGTGGCGAAGACCCTGCGGGAGCTCGTCCTGCGGTGAGCCCGCGGTGCCGCGTACCGGCCGGCCGTAGGGACGCTTGTGAGGGAGGGCACGATGGGCGTGAACGGCTCTCACGCGGGGTGGCACGTCCAAGTGCGCCGTGTTCTGGGCGAGTTGGCGGACGAGGGCTTGGAGAGCCGGGGCCGGGTGCCTCGGTCTGGCGTGACGGCCGTGCATTGTTCCGCCTGACCGCCGGGCTCCGTACGCGCGCCTGGGGCATATCACCAAGGGCGGCATGGGCCCGGCTCCCCCGCCGGCTGGACGAGCACACTCGGTCCGTGCGGAGCGCCGCGCCCTCGGGGATGAGTTCAGCGTGGTGGGCGGGGGCTGGGCGGCAGTTCGGTCATCCGCAGGTTCCAGCGGCCGGCGCGGCCGGTGAGCTCCACGGTGGACAGCGGCGGGACGTCGATCCGCCAGAACGACTGCGGCGGCGCCCCGAGCGCGTGCACCACGGCGGCCCGCGCCGGCGCCTGTTCGACCACCGCCAGCACCCGTCCCGCGTCGGACGGCAGCGCGTCCAGCCAGCCGGCCACGCGGTCGCAGAGCTGCGCCACGCTCTCCCCGCCGTGCGGCACCGCCTGCGGATCCGTGAGCCAACCGGCCAGCCCCGCCGCGTCGGTCGCCGCGACCTCGTCGAGGGTACGGCCGTACCAGGAGCCCATGTCGAGGTCCCGCAGCGCCGGTTGCGGTGTGACGGGCTCCCATCCGAGGGTCCTGGCCGTCTCGGTGCAGCGCCGCGAGGGCGCCGTGCAGCGGGTCGCGGCCCGCGGGAAGGCTCCGGCGAGGGCCCGCACCCGGTGCAACGCCCGCTCGTCGAGGGGGGCGTCGGCGAAGCGCACGTCGCGCTCCGTACGGGCGGCGGCGCACAGCAGGGTGAGCCGGACGGTCATGCGGGCCCTTTCGTCGAGTCGCCGGGAGTGGTTCATCGTAGGTGGCGTACGCCATGTTGGCCGAGGCCCGCATTGCCCCTACCATCTGGGACGACAAGGACGACGGCGCCACGGAAGTCCGGTGCAAGCCCGGCACGGTCGCGCCACTGTGTGCCGCCCCTCGGCCGACGAGGTGGCGGTGAGTCAGACCCAATGCCGTCGTCGAGTGCTCCACACGAACCGGGACGCGTTGTTCCCGAGGAGGTCTCGCCATGGCGCAGTCCACTGCCGCCCCCACGCCCATCACCCCTGCCGTGACCCCGTTGCCGGTGCGGGCGCTCGTCCCCTGGGCCGTCTTCTTCGGCGTCCTGATGCTGGTCCTTCTATACTTCGTCGGCGCCGAACAGGGCGCCACCGCACTCGTGTCCGGCGAGGGCGTCCACGAGTGGGTGCACGACGCACGCCACCTGCTCGGCTTCCCCTGCCACTGAGGCGGGGACCGACATCATGAACTCCATAGTCGTACGCGCCCTGTTGGCGCGCGGCATGCTCGCCGGACTCGGTGCCGGCGTCCTGGCCTTCGTCTTCGCCTACCTGGTCGGGGAGGGCCCGGTGGACGCGGCCATCGCCTTCGAGGAGGCGGGCTCCCACGAGCACGGCGAGGAACTCGTCAGCCGTTCCGTGCAGTCGACCGCCGGACTGGCCACAGGCGTCCTCGTCTTCGGGGTCGCCATCGGCGGCATCATGGCGCTGGCGTTCTGCTTCGCGCTGGGCCGGGTCGGCCGGTTCGGCGCACGGGCGACGGCGGGTCTGGCCGCGCTCGGCGGATTCCTCACCGTCTACCTCGTGCCGACCCTCAAGTACCCGGCGAACCCGCCCGCGGTGGGTGACCCGGACAGCATCGACCAGCGCACGGCCCTGTTCGTCCTGATGATCGCGCTCAGCGTGCTCCTCGGGATCGGCGCGGTCCTCCTGGGCCGCAGGCTCGCCCCGGCCCGGGGCAACTGGAACGCCTCCACCGCGGCCGCCGTGGCCTTCGTCGCCGCGGTGACGGTGGCGATGGTCGTCCTGCCCGCCGGGGACAACACCCCGAAGGGCTTCCCGGCCACCGACCTGTGGGAGTTCCGCCTGGCCTCGCTCGGCGTCCAGGCCGTCCTGTGGGCGGCGTTCGGGCTGCTGTTCGGCTACCTGGCCGAGCGGGTCCTCGAACCGCGGCGGGCCCGCGGCGAGGTCTCCGCGCTCGTCGCCTGACGAGTCGGGTTCCGCCGGGGGCGCGCCCGGCGGAACCCACCTCGTGCCCTGAAGCGTGGTCCGGTCCGCCCTTCGGTCCGTACGACGGACGTGTTCCGTTCTCCGGGCGGTACGACGGACGGGTTCCGTTCTTCGGGCGGTACGACGGACGGGTTCCGTTCTCCGGGCGGTACGACGGACGGGCCGGACACCCGTCTGTCCGGCCCTTCCGCACCTATCGGGTCAGCCGCCGTTCAGACGGGCGCGCAGGAGCTTCTTGCCGAGCTCGGCACCCTTGCGGCTGTCCGCCTGGGCCTTGCGGAACAGGTCGGCGACCTCGGTGTCCTTGCCGCGCTCCGCGTCCTGGATGTAGCTCTCCAGACGCAGCGCGTTGCTCAGGCACGCCTCCACATACCAGATCAGGTTGTAGTCCTTGTCCGGCGTGCCGGTCGCGCCGCCGGTCTCCGTGCTGCTGGTCATTCCGGCCTCCTCCAGCAGTAGTCGTTCCGGAGCCGGACGAGTACCCGCCCTCCGCAGGCCAGTCCACCCCGGGGCCGAAAATGCGCCAACGGATCGGCCCCTCGCGCCGCCGGGCATATCGACGTGCGGATCGGCGCGCGGAGAAACGTCACGGGGGGCCGACCGGTCCCCCGTTCCGGTCGTTCCCCCCGCGGTGCGTCGAACCTACGTGAGCTGCGCACCCTTGTGAATCGCGGCGATGCCCGCTGTGCTCGGCACAGGGCTCACCCGTGCACAGGTGCGCCCGGATGGCCGGGATAGTCCGGATCGCCGCGATAGCCCTGATGACCCGGATGGCCCGGATGGCCTTGATCGTCGTGGAGCAGGACCGGGTGGGCGAGTGCGCCGGTCGCGAGGTGGGCCAGGACGACCTCGTACAGGTCGCTGCCGGAGGTGAGCAGCCGGCGTTCCAGGACCGGCTCGGCGCTGCGGACGTGTTCGCGCACGGTCTGGGCGTGGACGGCCAGTGTCTGCGCGGCCCGTTCCGCGTTGCCGCCCGCGGCGATCCAGTTCCGCAGGGTGCGGCGCAGGTCGCGGGCGTCGCTGTCCAGGCGTCCCAGCAGCTCCCGCGCCCAGGTCTCCAGCGCGGGCCCCGCCAGCAGGTCGTCGAGGCGGACGCGGGTCGGCCGGGGGCCGCCGCCCTCGTCCTGGCCGTCCGCGAGGCTGACCTGGGTGCTCAGGGCCAGGTGGACGGTCGCGCGCACGGTCAGGTCGGCGAAGTCGGTGCGCAGCAGGGACTCGACGCGTTCCATGCGGGCGCGGACGGTGTTGCGGCTGACGCCGAGGACCTTGGCGGCGCTCACGGCCGTGAACTCCAGGCCGAGGCGGGTGGTGGCGAGCAGTTCGGCGCGGGTGTGGTGCGGCAGGGTGTCGAGCGGGCGCAGCAGCCGGGCGGTCCACGCACGCAGCACGGCCGGGTCCATCAGCCGTTCGGGGCGGTTGCGTTCGGCGTACAGAGCCGCCTTGTCCGGCCGTACGCGCGCCACGGCGAGGGCGCTGACCGCCTGTCCGTAGGCGGTGGCGGTCCGGGCGAGGCTCTGCCGGGCGCTGCCGCCGAGCAGGGTGCCGGGGGTGCGGTCGACCAACGAGCGCAGGGCCTCGCCGGCCGCGTCCCCGGTGGTCACGATGATCACGTGCCCGTCCATGGCCGGGCAGCGCACCACCAGGGCCCGGTCGCCGGTCACGCCGAGGCACTCCTCGACGAGCCGGTCGCGTTCGGCGGCGTCGCCCTCGAGGACGTAGACGCACGCCGTGTCGGTGTCGAGCAGGCCGGGCCACAGCCCCGCGGCGACCCGACGCGCCGAGACGGTGTCCTCGACCATGAGCAACTGGAGTATGGCCAGCCGCAGATCGGACGTGGCCCGTTTCAGGCGCCGCCCGGCCTCGGTCGTCTCGCGGGCGCGCAGCAGGAGTTCGAGGACCTGGACGGTGTGCGTGAGGATGTCGGAGGTGCGCTGGTCGAAGGGCTCAGGACGGGCCAACGCGAGCACTCCCGCGCCGGCGGACGCCGGGTTCGGGTGCTCGACTCTGACCAGCCGCAGGTGGCGGTCCCCTTCCTCGGTGGCCGCCGAGGCGAGGCGTCCCGTGAGGATGTCGGCGACGAGGCTCTCGTCCAGCGGCATCGGCGTTCCGGCGACGAGGGTGCCGCTGCCGTCCTGGAGCACGGCCGTGCCGTTCACGGTCTCCGCGAGCCAGGCGACGACCCGGCGGACGTCCCGTCCCGTCGGCCGCAGATGATCGAGGAGCTCCCGCGCCCAGGTCGGCGTCCCGGCATCCGCCGCCCGCCCGCCCCCACGCCCACCCTTCTGACCTGCCACGTCACCCTTCTCCTCGCCCTGCGCACCCCCTGACAACACCCCTCGGGACGTTACCTCACGGGCGGGGGACGGGGGGCTTGTCGGTTGCGGGCCGGTGAACGGGCGCTGGTTCGTTGCGGCCGCGCCGCGACAGGCGCTTGTCGTTGCGGGGGGCTACGGGCGCTTGTCGGTTGCGGGCGGGTGGACAGGCGGTCGTCGGTTGCGGGGCGCGCCGCGACGCGCTTGTCGGTTACGGGCCCGCGGTCGACGCCACCCCACCCTGCTGCGCCACCCAACCCGGCAGGGACGAGCCAGCGCAGCCCACCTACTCGGGACCCACACCCGACGCCACCCCGGCCTGCCGCGCCGCCGTCGTACTCCGACCGCATAAGCTCGACGAATGGCGAAGTACTTCGACGTGCACCCCGACAACCCGCAGCCCCGCACCATCTCCCAGATCGCCGAGAGCATCCGGTCGGACGCGCTGATCGCGTATCCGACGGACTCCTGTTACGCGCTCGGGTGCCGGCTGGGCAGCCGTGACGGCATCGACCGGATCCGGACCATCCGGCATCTGGACGACCGGCACCACTTCACCCTGGTCTGCCAGGACTTCGCGCAGCTCGGCCAGTTCGTACGGGTCGACAAGGACGTGTTCCGGGCGATCAAGGCATCGACGCCCGGCAGTTACACCTTCATCCTCCCGGCGACGAAGGAGGTGCCGCGGATGCTCCAGCACCCGAAGAAGAAGACGGTCGGCGTGCGCATCCCCGATCACGTCGTCACCCAGGCGCTGCTCGCCGAGCTCGGGGAACCGCTGCTGTCGAGCACCCTGCTCCTGCCGGACGAGGAGGAGCCGATGACCCAGGGCTGGGAGATCAAGGACCGTCTGGACCATGTGCTGGACGGGGTCGTCGACTCCGGGGACTGCGGCACCGAACCGACGACGGTGATCGACTTCTCCGGCGGCGAGGCGGAGATCGTGCGCTACGGCGCGGGCGACACCAGCCGGTTCGAGTAAAGCGGCCCCCAAACGGCAGGGGGCCGCGGCGGCCAACTGGATGGTGCATGCAACCATATGCCCCGGCCCGGTCCCGCCGGGCCGGCGACTAGCTCGCCGTCGCACGCGCAGAGAGGCACTCCCCCCATGACGTCCGTACAGGGAACCGCCGTCGACATCCCCACCGAGGACGGTGTCGCCGACGCCTATCTCGCCCACCCGGGCGACGGTGTGCCCCGGCCTGCCGTCCTGGTCTTCCAGGACGCCTTCGGGCTGCGGCCCCACCTCAGGTCGATGGCCGACCGGCTCGCCGGGGCCGGCTACACGGTTCTCGTACCCAACGTCTTCTACCGGCACGGACGCGCGCCGGTCGTCGAGCTGCCCGAGTTCATCGACCCCGACGCCCGGCCGGAGATCTTCGACGCGGTGACCCCGCTCGTGCGGTCGCTGACGCCGGAGCTCGCGATGCGGGACGCCGGGGCGTATCTGCGCTGGCTGGCCGACCGCCCCGAGGCGGCCGACGGCCCGGTCGCCCTCACCGGCTACTGCATGGGCGCACGGCTGTCGCTGCTGACCGCCGGCACCTATCCGGACCGGGTGGCCGCGGCGGCAGGTTTCCACGGCGGACGCATGGCGACCGACGCTCCGGACAGCCCGCACCTGGTTGCCGGGAACATCACCGCCGAGCTGTACTTCGGTCACGCCGACGACGACCCGTCGCTGCCCCCGGAGCAGATCGAGCGTCTCTCCGCCGTGCTCACCGAGGCCGGGGTCCGCCACCGCAGCGAGGTCTACGACGGCGCCCCGCACGGGTACACCCAGGCCGACACCGCCTCGTACCACCCGGAGGCCGACGAGCGGCACTGGGCGGCACTGCTCGACCTGCTCAAGCGCACGTTCTAGGCGGGGTCTCGGCTCCGGGCATGCCGTGACACCCAGGCCCTCCATCACTTTGTGTTACCGTCTAACCTTTGCGCGCTCATGACTTCCTGCCGGGCCTTCCTCGGTACGTCCCTCTGCGGAAGGCCCTTTCATGAACCACCCCGACCGCCCCGACCGCCAGACCCAGCCCGACCAGCGCGGCCCGGTGTCCCCCGTCGCCTCCTTCGCCGATCTGGCGCTCCCGGCCGACGTGCTGCGCACCCTCACCGAGCACGGCGTGCACGAGCCCTTCCCTATCCAGGCGGCCACGCTGCCCGACGCCCTCGCGGGACGCGACGTCCTGGGGCGCGGACGCACCGGATCGGGCAAGACGCTCGCGTTCGGGCTCCCGCTGCTGGTCCGCACGGCCGGGCGGCGCGCGGAGGCGAAGCAGCCCCTCGCACTCGTCCTGGTGCCCACCCGGGAGCTGGCCCAGCAGGTCACCGAGGCGCTGACGCCGTACGCCGAGGCGCTGCGGCTGCGGATGGCCGCGGTCGTCGGCGGGATGTCGATCGGCCGGCAGATCGCCGCACTGCGGGAGGGCGCCGAGGTCGTCGTCGCCACTCCCGGCCGGCTGCACGACCTCGTCGAGCGCAAGGCGTGCCGCCTGGGCCGGGTGCGGATCACCGTCCTCGACGAGGCCGACCAGATGTGCGACATGGGCTTCCTGCCGCAGGTCACACAGGTGCTCGGCCAGGTGGCGCCCGACGGGCAGCGGATGCTGTTCTCGGCCACCCTGGACCGCGATGTCGACCACCTGGTCAGCAGCTACCTCAACGACCCGGTCGTCCACTCGGTGGACCCGTCCGCGGGTGCCGTCACGACGATGGACCACCACGTCCTGGTCGTCCACGGCCCCGACCGGTACGCCGTCACCACGGAGATCGCCGCCCGGGACGGCCGTGTGCTGCTGTTCCTGGACACCAAGCACGGTGTCGACCAGCTCACCCGGCATCTGCGCGCCAGCGGGGTGCACGCGGCGGCCCTGCACAGCGGCAAGTCCCAGCCGCAGCGCAGCCGCACCCTCGCCCAGTTCAAGGACGGGCAGGTCACCGTCCTGGTCGCCACCAACGTCGCGGCCCGCGGCCTGCACGTCGACGACCTGGATCTCGTGGTCAACGTGGATCCGCCCGCCGACGCCAAGGACTATCTGCACCGCGCCGGCCGCACCGCACGGGCGGGAGAGTCCGGAAAGGTCGTCACCCTGGTGCTGTCGGGCCAGCGCCGGGAGACGAGCCTGCTGATGGCCGAGGCCGGCATCGAGCCGACGGTCACCAAGGTGCGCTCGGGCGAGGCGGCGCTGAGCCGGATCACCGGGGCCAGGACTCCGTCCGGCACCCCGCTCGACGGCGGGCCCGCCGCGTCCACGGCCAAGAACACCAACGTTCCGTTCCGCGGGCTGGGCACCAGCAAGGACAGCTCCCGCGGCGCCGGCGGCAAGTCCCGCAAGGCCGGTGAGGCCCGCAAGCTCGCCGAGGCGCGCCGGGCGGCCCAGGTGCGACGCGGCGGCTGAGCACCGCTGCCCGGTGCGTCGCCGGAACACGTCAGGTCGCCCCGGGGCTCCGTCCCCGGGCCCCGTCCCCGAACCCGCAAGCGGACAGCGGGCGTTGGGGCATAGGTTGGGGCGTGCCCGATCGACGCCTCGGCCGAAGGACGGACCCGCCTCATGACCGACCCGGTGACGACGCCCGAACCAGCGGAACGTCCGGAGATCGACACGTCGGTGCCGCGCTCCGCGCGCATCTGGAACTACTGGCTCGGCGGCAGCGACAACCACCCCGTCGACCAGGCGGCCGGCGACGCCTACACCGCCGTCTTCCCCGGCATCGTCACGATCGCCCGCGGCAGCCGCGCCTTCCTGCGCCGCACGATCACCTACCTGGTCTCCGAGGCGGGCATCCGGCAGTTCCTCGACGTCGGCACCGGCCTTCCGACCGCGCAGAACACCCACGAGGTCGCGCAACAGCTCGCTCCTGACGCCCGGATCGTCCACGTCGACAACGACCCGATGGTCCTGGCCCACGCCCGCGCCCTGCTCACCTCCACCCGCGAGGGCGCCACCGCCTACCTCGACGCGGACGCGACGGACCCGGACCGGATTCTCGCGGGAGCTGCCCGAACCCTCGACTTCGGCCGGCCGGTCGCGCTCATCCTGAGCAACCTCCTCGGACACATCGCCGACCACGAGCAGGCCCGCTCGATCGTCACCCGCCTGATGGGCGCCCTGCCGTCGGGCAGCCACCTCTGCGTCAACGACGGCTCGCTCGGCGTCGACCCGGCCTTCGAACAGGCCCAGGAGCACTACAACAACAGCGGCGCCGTCCCGTACGTCCTGCGCACCGTCGACGAGATCACCCGCTTCTTCGACGGCCTGGAACTCGTCGCACCCGGCGTCGTACCGGTCACGCGGTGGCGTCCGGACCCCGGTTCTCCCGCTCCGGAGGTCGTCGCCGAGCACGGCGGGCTGGCCAGGAAGCCGTAACGGCGAGTCACGGTTCCCCGGTCCGTACGTGACGAAGACGGTCCGGCGGCTCGAAGGAGGCGGCCGGCGGCTCGAAGGAGGGGCCGGTGACCGTTCCCGAGGTCGCGCGTGCCCCGAGCCGGCTACCGCAGCGTGTTCTCGTCCTCCGCGGACATGTCCTGGGTGCCGATCACTGAGAGCAGTTCCAGGCGGTCGGCGGCCTCGGTGCCGGGCGGGGCGCTGAACCAGAGCAGGCGCTGGCGTCCGTCCTCGCTGAACACGGTGTGGCAGTCGACGGCGACGACACCCAGCGTCGGGTGGGCGATCCGCTTGTGGTCGACGCGCCGCAGGGCCACGTCGTGGATGTCCCACAGGGCGCTGAACTCCTCGCTGCGCCGCCGCAGGTCGGCCACCATCCCGGTGACCTCGGTGCCCCGGCCGCGCCGGGCGGCGACGGCCCGCAGGTCGGCGACGAAGGCCCTGGAGTGCTGGGGGTGGTCCTCGGCGGGATAGACGGCACGGGAGTCGGGGTCGGTGAACCACCGGTGGACGAAGCTCCCGGCCGTGCCGCGGCGGGCGGGGGCGCGGCCGATCAGCGCGGCGGCCAGTTCGTTCTGGACGAGCGTCTCGTGCAGGTCGGTGATGATCTGCGCGGGTGTCGTGGCGAGCCGGTCCAGCAGGCCGAGCAGAGCGGGCTGGGCGTGGGCGTTCGAGCCCCGGGCCACGGTGGGGACGGGCCGGTCGGCGAGGTGGAACAGGTGGTCGCGCTCGTCGCCGCCGAGGCGCAGCGCCCGGGCGAGCGCGGCCAGCACCTGCGCGGAGGGCTGTACGTCACCGCCGCGTTCGAGTTCGGTGTAGTAGTCCGCCGACAGGCCGGCCAGTTGCGCGACCTCCTCGCGCCGCAGGCCCGGGACCCGGCGCCGCGGCCCGGTGGGCAGGCCCACGTCGGCGGGCCGTACGCGGTCGCGCCGGGACCTCAGGAACGCGGCGAGCTCGGCAAGGTTCATCCCGCCATCATCACGCCGCACGCGGTGGCGGAGCCAGGGGATGCCGACCCCAGGGTGCGCGCAGCCCTGGCTGTGCCCGCCGCGCCGGACGACCGTGGTGTGCGTACACCGTTGGCCCACCCCACAGACGGAGCAGCACTGTCATGCCGTTCGCGAACTTCAAGGTCCCTGCCGGCAGCCTCACCGAGGAGCAGAAGCAGCAGATCGTCACCCGCACCACCGAGCTCTACGTGGACATCTACGGGGAACGTGCCCGCGCCGCCACCCTCGTCCTCGTCGAGGAGGTCACCGACGGCGGGTGGGGCATCGGCGGCCACGTACTGACACTTGCCGAACTCAGCCGGGCCGAGGGCAGTTGACCGCTCGCCCTTGAGGAACGCACCGGCCGCCGGTGCCCGAATCCGCTCCCGTCAGCGGCTGAGCTGCGGCATCATGGGCCGATGCGTGCCCATTTCCTCGGGATCCCGGAGCTGACGGGGACTCCCGCCGTCGCCGTGGTCATCGATGTCCTCCGTGCGTTCACGGTGGCCGCCGAAGCCTTCGCCGGTGGCGCGGAGAAGATCGTGCTGGCCTCCTCGGAGAGCGAGGCCCTGGAGCTGAAGGCCCGGCATCCGGGCTGGCTGGCCCTCAAGGACGGGGCGCCCGCACCCGGGTTCGACGCGTTCAACTCCCCTGCCCTGCTAGCGGATCACGACCTTGATGGCCGCACGATCGTGCAGAAGACGACCTCGGGCACGGTGGGCGCCCTGGCGGTGGCCGACGCCGGGCTGCTGCTGTGCGCGAGTTTCGTCGTGGCCGGCGCCACCGTGCGGCTGCTGCGTGACCGCGGCGCGCGGGAGGTGACGTTCGTGGTCACCGGCGAGGAGGGGCGGGCCGAGGAGGACCGCGCGTGCGCCGAGTACCTGGCGCGGCGCGTCGAGTCCGCCGAGGTGGACGCGGAACCCTATCTCCGTCGCGCGCGGGACTCCCGCTGGGCGGCCTCCCTGGAGCGGGGCGCGCGGGAGGGGCTGCCGGGGATCCATCCGGACGACGTCCGCCTCTGCCTGGAGGCCGACCGGTTTCCGTTCGCCATGGCGGCGGCCCGCGAGGACGCCCTGATGGTGCTGCGGCCGGTACCCGCCCCACCTGGGCGACACCGCACCGATGACTTCCGCGGCCGTGCCCGGTCTTCCACACATACGACGCCGCAGAACGGATGTGATGACCGTGCCGAACAGTTCCGCCTATGCCGAGGTCAACGGCCTGAAGATGTACTACGAGACCCACGGCGCCGCCCCCGAGGGGAGCCGCCCGCTGGTTCTCCTGCACGGCGGTGCCCTCACCGTCGACCTGACCTTCTCCGCCGTCCTGCCCTCGCTGGCCGTCGACCGGCGGATCGTGGCCCCGGAGCTGCAGGGACACGGCCGTACCGCCGACACCGACCGTGCGATGACGGTGCCGGATCTGGCCTCGGACGTGGTGGCGCTGCTCGACGAACTCGGCATCCGGCAGGCCGACTTCCTCGGGTTCAGCCTCGGTGGCCTGACCGCGCTGGAGATCGCGGTACGGCATCCGGAGCGCGTCGGACGGCTCGCGCTCGCCGCCACCATGTACACCCAGGACGGGGTCCACGACGACGTCCGCGTCCCGGACTACAGCTCGCCCCGGCTGCCCGGCCAGGACGACTTCCAGCAGATGGCGGACGCCTACGCGGCCGTCGCGCCCCGCCCCGAGCACTTCCAGGACTTCCTCGCCAAGGTCTCGGCGGCCGCCCACGCCCCGCTGCCCTGGTCCGCCGACGACCTGCGCGGACTGCGGGCGCCCACCCTGCTGCTCCTCGGCGACAGCGACTTCGTACGGGTGGAGCACGCGGCCGAGATGCAACAGCTCATCCCCGACGCCCGGTTGGCCGTCCTCCCGGCCACCACGCACATGGCCCTCATGCGGCGCACCTCCCTGCTGCTGCCGCTGCTGGGCGAGTTCTTCACGTGAGGCGCGCGCGGCGGCAGCGCACCGCCATCCCTCGTCGAACGGCATCACCTGTGCCGCCGCAATGCTGAAAAATGCTCAACTCTCGCAGACGCGGGCGGTTCTGGAACCCGGATGGCCGAAACTCGCCGCCACGTGACTAAAGTTCAACACGGCCCCGCCGGAGTCCCCTGCTTACTTGCGGTAAGGCCTTGCTTTACCGGATCGCCAGCCGTAACCCTTCCTCCACAACCAGCCATGACTCTGCGGGGAGTTGGCTTATGGAAGGTACGGTCGACGGGTTCCGCTACGGCGCGGTGACCCCGGTCGCCGCCTATCTCATGGCGTGCCTGGGAGGGGCCCTGGGGCTGCGCTGCATCGTGCGCACCCTGCTCAGCACCCAGTCGTGGAAGGCCGGCTGGCTCGCGCTCGGCGCCGCCTCGATCGGCTGCGGCATCTGGACCATGCACTTCATCGCCATGATGGGCTTCCAGGTCGTGGAGACCCGGGTCCGCTACGACGCCGGGCTCACGATCCTCAGTCTCGCCGTGGCCGTCGTCGTCGTGGGCGTCGGAGTCCTCATCGTCGGCTACCGCGGGGCCAGCACCCCCACCCTGGCCTTCGCGGGCGTGATCACCGGGCTCGGCGTGGCGGCCATGCACTACCTCGGCATGGCGGCGCTGCACCTCAACGGGACGATCCGGTACGACGCCGCCGTCGTCACGCTCTCCGTGGTCATCGCGGTCGTCGCCGCGACCGCTGCCCTGTGGGCGGCCGTGACGATCCGGGGTTTCCTCACGAGCCTCGGCGCCAGCCTGATCATGGGCATCGCCGTGACGGGGATGCACTACACGGGCATGTCGGCGGTCAGCGTCCATGTGCACGGCAGGACCGGCGGCTCGTGGGCGGGCGACTCGCCCACCTCGCTGCTGCTGCCCATGCTCGTGGGACCGGCGATCTTCCTGCTGCTGGCCGGGGTGGTGGTCATGTTCGACCCCCTCCTGGTGCTCGGCGAGGGCGACTGGAACCGCTCGTCCGCGTCGGCCACGCGCACCGGGGCGTCCTCCGGCGCCCTCCTCGACGACCGCGAGGACGGGAAGGACCAGGAGGCCCGGGTGATCCACGCCCGTGCCCCGCAGGATCCGCGATGGGCCGCACCGCACGGCAGGCCCAGGTGAGCTCCGCCCCGGGGTGTCCCCGGACCCGGTGATGTCCGGTCGAGGGAACAGCCACCGGGCACTCCCCTTCCCGGCCTGTCCTAGATCGTTGTTACGGTGCACCGGTGTCTGACTCCTCTCGCGATACCGCCGAAGGCGCCGGCTGGGGCTCCGCCCAACTCGGCGAGTACACGCGGCTGATGCCGCCCAAAGTCCAGAAGATCTCCTGGCTGAACCCGAAAACCCTGTGGGCGGCCCGCAACGGCGTGGTCGCCTCCTGGTTCGGGGACCCCACCGGACGCACCCGAAGCCGCTGGGTGGCACAGCGCGCGGCGGCCGGCGCGCCCGCCGACAAGGTGATCCGGCGCACGGACCCGGACCGGTTCTCGTTCATGGTCATCGGCGACACCGGCGAGGGCGACGACCCTCAGTACGCCGTCGTACCAGGGTTTCTGAGGATCAGTCAGGACACCCGGTTCGCGGTCGTCGCGAGTGACGTGATCTACCCGGTGGGCAGCGCGGACGACTACGGCACGAAGTTCTTCCGGCCGTACCAGGACTATCCGGCGCCGATCTACGCGATACCCGGGAACCACGACTGGTACGAGGACCTCGGTGCTTTCATGCGCGTCTTCTGCGACGACGCCCCGCCCCTGGCCCCCGAGCCCGCGCCCCGCCCCCTGACCCGCGCCTGGCTGCGCTCCCTGCTGTGGCACCGGCCGCGCGCGAACGACGGCCAACTCCTCGACGAGGCGCGCCGGTTGCGTGCGGCCCCGTCCCAACAGGCCGTCCAGCCCGGCCCGTACTGGGCGGTCGACGCCGGCCCGGTGCGGATCATCGGGATAGACACCGGACTGCTCGGAACCCTCGACGCCGACCAGGGCGCCTGGCTGCGCGAGGTCTCCCGGGGCCCGCGTCCGAAGATCCTCATCACCGGTTCGCCGCTGTACGTGGACGGCGAGCACCACCCGTGCGCCATCGAGGGCGGCGGCACGGTCGACGACATCGTGCGCGACGCGGAGCACCACTACGTCGCGGCGATAGGCGGCGACATCCACAACTACCAGCGCTATCCGGTCGGCGTGGACGGCCGCACCATCCAGTACGTCGTCTCGGGCGGCGGCGGCGCCTTCATGCACGCCACGCACACCATCCCGCACGTCTCCGTCGCGAACGTCACCGAGAAGGACTTCCGCTGCTATCCGCTGCGCGGCGACTCCCTGGCCTTCTACAGCAGGCTCTACGGCCGGCGGCTGCGCCTGCGCCGCTTCTTCACCCTCACCGAGGCCGAGGCCACCGCGGTGATCGCCCAGCGGCTCGGCATCCCGCCCACCCGTCTCCCGGGCGAGCCGGCCCGCGTCACCCTGCGCACCCGCCTGGTGGCGAGCCTCCTCGGGGCGGGTGGCCGACCGGACCGCACCTCACGGTTCCGGCTGCCGGTGCGCAAGATCTACACGCAGTTGTTCTCACCCGGTTCGGCGACGTACAGCCCGCCCTTCTTCAAGTGCTTCCTGCGGCTGGACGTCACCCCGGAGGAGCTTCGCCTGCGCTGCTTCGCGGCCACCGGCAACCTCGCCCAGGAGATCGACCCGCCGGTCGAGGACGAGGTGACCATCCCGCTGGCCCGCCCGCGGCCCACGGCAACCGACGAACGGGAACATCACGCGTGACGGCCGGGTTGGCACCGGCGTAGTACTTGATACGTCAAACGTCCGGAGGAGCCCGTGCCGTCGACCCCCCGCCCCCTGCGCCGACTGGGGTTCCTGACCATCGGCCTGTTCGACGAGACGGATCCCCGGCGCGGGCACGAGTCCACGCTGGAGATCATCGAGCTGGGCGAACGCCTCGGCTTCGACAGCGCGTGGCTGCGCCACCGGCACCTCCAGTACGGCATCTCCTCCCCCGTCGCCGTCATGGCGGCCGCCTCGCAGCGCACCCACCGCATCGAGCTGGGCACGGCGGTGATCCCGCTCGGCTGGGAGAACCCCCTGCGGCTGGCGGAGGACCTGGCGACCGTGGACATCCTGTCCGGGGGCCGGGTCAACCCCGGTGTGAGCGTGGGCCCGCCGATGCACTTCGACGACGTCAAGGGGGCGCTGTACCCGGACACGGCCGACGTCGAGGACTTCTCCTACGAGCGGGCGCGGCGGTTCCTCGACCTCGTGCGCGGCGCACCGGCCGGCGACTTCAGCGGGGTGCGGGGCTTCGAGGTGTTCTCGGACCGGGTCCAGCCGCACTCCCCCGGCCTCGGCCGGCGTCTCTGGTACGGCGGCGGCAGTCTGAGCTCGGCGCGCTGGGCCGGGGAGCACGGCATGAACTTCCTGACCAGCAGCGTCGTCAAGGCGGAGGCTCCCGAGGGGCCGTACGACTTCGCGGAGATCCAGTTGTCGCACATCCGCGCCTTCCGCGCCGCGCATCCGGACGGGGAGGCGGCCCGGGTGTCCCAGGGCCTCGTCGTGATCCCCACCGACTCGGCGTCGGCCGAGCAGCGGGCGCGGTACGAGGAGTACGCGGCCGAGCGCACCCCTCGTACCGCCGCACCGCAGGGCCCGGCACGGCTGATGTTCGCGCCGGACATCGTCGGCACGTCGGAGCAGATCGCCGAACGCCTGCACGCGCACGCCGGGTTCCGCGAGGTGGACGAGGTGGCGTTCGCGCTGCCCTTCACCTTCGCGCACGAGGACTACGTGCAGATCCTCACCGACATGGCCACCAGGCTGGGCCCGGCACTGGGGTGGACACCGGGCGCGTAGGCACGACGGCAAGCCGCCTCGGGCCGCGGCGCACCCGCACCCGCACCCGCACCCGCACCCGCACCCGCACCCGAGCGAACCGTGTCACCGACCCCCCGGCGGCCCGCCCGACCCCCTCACCACCGCCCCGCCTCGCTCCCCGTGATCGCCTCCGACGGCTTGCCGTCCACGCCCACCGGCACGTCACCCGCGAGCATCACCCGGTGCATGGTGCGGGGAAAGTCGAGGTGGGCGTTGTCGCCGGGGGCCAGGTGGATGGTGGCGCGGTTGTCCCAGAAGGCGACGCTGCCCGGCTCCCAGCGGAAGCGGACCGTGTACTCGGGGCGGACCGCCTGTTCGAGGAGCATGTCGAGGATCGCCCGGCTCTCGGCGCGGGAGAGGTCGGCGAGCTGCTCGACGTAGTAGCCGTTGACGTAGAGGATCCGCTCCCCCGTCTCGGGATGGACCCGTACGAGCGGGTGCAGGGTGGCGACCTGGTGGTCCAGCAGGTGCCGGACGTAGGCGTCGTCGCCCGGGCGGGGCTGGTAGCCGACGCCGAGCCGGTGCTCCGCACGCAGTCCGTCGACGAACTCCCGTACCGGGCCGGAGAGTCCGGCGTAGGCGGCGGCGAGGTTGGACCACTGTGTGTCGCCGCCGTACGGCGGTACCGTCTCGGCGCGCAGGATCGTCGCCGCGGGCGGGTCGATCCGCGCCCCGTGGTCGCAGTGCCAGCCGCGCAGCAGGGTGTGCCGTCGCCGCCGCAGCCACTCCTCGTGCTCCATCCCGAACTTGCCGCCCAGCTCCAGCCGGTCGGCGGTCGTCTCGACCTCCGGGAAGTCCGCGGGCGAGGCGCTGCCGCGCTTGCGCGGCACGACGGGCTCGCCGAACCTGCGGGCGAAGGCCACGTGCCCGGCGTGATCGAGCTGCTGTCCCCGGAAGAAGACCACCTTCCACCGCAGCACCGCGGCCCGGATCGCGGCGACCACCGTGTCGTCCAGGTCGTCCGAGAGGTCGACCCCCGTGATCTCGGCGCCGATGTGCCCGGCCACCGGGTTCACCTCGATGCCCGCGTCCCGCTCCGCCGTGCCCTTGTCCGTCGTCATGCGTGCTCCGTTGATCGCCGGCATTCGTCCGAGGTCCGTGCCCCGCGGGGCACGTCACCCATGGTTGACTGCCCAGCGTGGACACGCACGCAACTCCCCAGGAGCCCGGTGCCTTCCTGCGGCGGCTGCCGACGGGCGAGCGGCTGCTCCTGCCCGCCGACTCGGTGACCGCCTGGGACACCTTCCCCTTCGAGGGGGACCTCCGGGTCAAGCGGCTGCGGCCGCCCGTCCTGCCCGAGCCGGACCGGGCCGGCGAGGGCGGCCCCGCGGAGTGCCGCACCTGTAGGAAACCGGTGACGCAGGCCCTGTGGGCCGACGACCACTGGCGGCTCGACGAGGTCGGCACCGAGTCCCGGCTCCCGGCGGTCGTGATGCTGCAACCGCGCGGCCACCACGACCTGTCCGACCTCCCGGCCGACAGGGCGGCCGAGCTCGGCCCCCTCCTCCAGCGGGCGGAGCGGGCGGTCCTGGCCCTGGACGGCGTGGCCCGCGTCCACGTCAACCGCTGGGGCGACGGCGCCGCCCACCTGCACTTCTGGCTCCTCGCCCGGCCCGCGGGGCTGGTGCAGCTCCGCGGTTCCTTCCTCCCGGTGTGGGAGGAACTCCTGCCGCCCGTCCCCGAGGAGGAGCGCCGCGAGGCCCATCGGCGGATCGCCGCCGCCCTGGCCGCGGACGGCGGCACCGCCCACGCCCTCACACGCTGAACTCCCGTATCACCACGTCCTCGAAGAGCGCGGTGCCGTCGATCGAGAAGAGGGCGACCCCGGTGTCGATCAGGTACGGGAAAACCTCCGAGGAGTGCGTGCAGCGGCCGTCGTCGACGAACATCTCGACCGACGTGCGGTCCACGAGGATCCGCAGTCTCACCCGGTCCCCCGCGAGGGGGCTGTGGCTCTCCTGCCACCGGCCCGTCGCGTCCGGGTTGACGGTGCCCCGCCGGTTCAGGAACGCGTAGTCGTCGTAGACCCCGGCGTCGACGTGCCGGCCTCCGTCCGGGGAGCGGCGCACCTGCACGCCCGCGCCCCGGACTCGGCTCCGGTCGACGGTGCAGGTCAGCTCGTAGGCGAGGCCCCGGTAGTCGAGGACGCGGGTCCCGGTGACCTCCAGGTCGCCGAGGTCCACGGTGCGGGAGACGTGGTCGTGCAGCGCGGCCACGGGCTGCGAGGCCAGGTAGTACGTCCCGGCGGTGTCCCGCTTGAGGGTGACCTCGCGCACGATCGAGTCGGTGCCGTTGAAGCCGTCGCAGTCGGTCGTCGATGTGATGCCGGCGTAGTCCCAGTTGTTGAGCCAGCCGATCGCGTACCGGGTCCGCTCGTCGAGCGTGCCGTGCGGGTCCCGCTTTTCGAAGGTGACGGCTCCGTACCAGTCCCAGCCGTGGTCGAGCCACTGCGGGTCGGCGGCGTCGGCCGTGAAGGACGTGCCGTCGAAGGAGCCCGTCCAGTAGGCGTAGGTGTTCGGCAGTCCCGCCCCCTTGCCGTTCGCGCTGACGCCCAGCACCCACTTCACGGTGCCGTCCGAGGCCGTCAGCCGGAACAGGTCGGGGCACTCCAGCACCCCGATGCCGTCCTTGACGAAGCCGCTCACGTACGTCCAGGACCTGAGGTCGGCCGAGTGGTAGAAGCCCACCTTGGTGTTCTCGGCCAGGGCCATCACCCACCGGCCGCGCTCCTCGTCGCGGATCACCTTGGGGTCCCGGAAGTCGCGCACCCCCGGGTTCGGCAGCACGGGGGCGGTGCCGTGGGGGGTGAACGTGCGGCCGCCGTCGGTGGACCAGTACAGGTACTGCGCCTGGTCCGCGTCCCCGTCGTGCGGTGACATGGTGGCGAGCACGACGACCGCACCGGCTCCGAAGCCCGCGGTGTTCTCCGTGTCGACCACCGCGGACCCCGACCAGACGTCCCCGTTCACCGTCGTGTCCTTCGGTACGGCCACGCCCCGGTCCGTGAAGGAGACCAGGTCGGTGCTGGTGGCGAGGCGCCAGGCGGTGCCCACGACGCCGGTCGTCCAGTCGGCGTTGTAGAGGTAGTAGTAGTGGTACTCCCCGTCGATCCACACCGGCCGCTGCGGGTCGTTCTTCCACTGGTCGGGGACCGTGAAGTGGTACTCGGCCCGGTAACTCGCGCACGCGGCGGCCGGCTTGGGCTTCGCCGCGGCCGGCCCCGCGGGCAGTACCGCGGCCGCGGCCCCCACGGCCGATCCCGTCATCAGCGCTCTCCTGGAGATCCCGCTCATCACACGCACCTCGTCCCTCTCGTCGGAAACGGCGGCTCACGGGATCAGGACTCTGGGACCTAACTCGTTAAAGGTCAAGTGTTCACGGGCCTTGACAGGTCCGTGGCGCACTTCCCATCATCTGGGGCGTCAGACGTTGGCTAACACGAGTTAGGCCCAGTTGGATGACCGACTCGCATCTCACCCGTCGCACCCTGTTGCGGTACGGCGCCTACGGCGCGGGCGCCGCCGCCCTCGCCGGCACCGCCGCGAGCTGGGACCGGCTCACCGGAGCCGACATCCCCGGCCGCGACGACGGCTCCCTCGTCGTCGCCACCCTCGGCCCCGCCTACGGCCCCGAGGCGATCCGGACCCTCACCGAGGGCTTCAGGAAGGTCCACCCCGACATCAAGCTGCGGATCAACGCGGTGCAGGCCACGGACTGGTCGGACTTCTTCGCGAAGATCCTCACCCAGATCGCGGCGGGCACCGCCCCCGACCTCGTCTACGTCGCCACCGAGGGCGTCCAGCTCTTCGCGCAGCGCCTCGGTGTCGCCCTCGACAAGTGGGTCAGGCGGGACGCGGCCGAACTGCGTGAATACTTCGCCGACGTCCACCCCTCGCTGGTGGAGTCGATGATGTACGAGGGCAGCCTCTACCAGTTGCCGGTCGAGTTCAACGCGGCCGACATGTACCTCAACAGCCAGGTGCTGAAGCGGGCGGGCGCGGGTTTCCCGGCGGCCGACTGGACCCGCGACGACTTCACGCAGCTCCTGCGGGACATGAAGAAGTCCAGCGGCTCGCAGTTCACGCCGTACTTCTGGACCAATCGCCTGTGGGGCGGGGTCGTCCCGTGGCTCTTCGCCAACGGGACCAACCTGCTCGCCGAGTCCAAGGCACCGGGCGGCGCGTGGCTGTGGGACGGCTTCTACCCCGCGGCCGAGCGCCGGGGCCGCGGGGGCGGCTTCCGGTGGACCACCCCGCAGGCCACGGACGCGCGCGTCGAGGAGTCGTACGACTATCTCGCCTCCCTGATCCAGGAAAACCTGTGCACCCGCCCCGAGGGCGGCAACGGCCAGAACCTCATCGGGGTGTTCTCCACCGGCCGGGTCGGCGTCACCCCCGCGGGCGGCTTCTGGGCGGGCGGTCTGCACCTCGCCGGGATGGAGCCCGGCAGCTTCGACGTGCAGTACTTCCCCCGCCGGCGCACCCAGCGCATGCAGTTCGGGGCCGCCGGCTACGCGCTCCTGCGCACGTCGAAGAAGCAGGACGAGGCGTGGGAGTTCATCAAGTTCGCCGCCCGCAGGGACACCCTGATGCGGCTGTTCGAGACCAACCAGACGACCCCGGCCCGCCGTTCCATGCTGACCGCGGACCGCTACAAGGAGACCGGCCCGAAGCACTGGCAGGTCTTCTACGACACCCTCGACAAGTTCCCCGACACCGGGCCGATCCCCGCGCCGCCGCAGGTCGCCGAGGTCGAGCAGGTGCTGCTCAAGCACACCGGGACCGCCCTGGCCTCACGGCGTTCGGTGGGCCCCGCGCTGCGCCGGATGCAGAGCGACCTGGAGAAGGCCATGGAGCGTGACGTATGACGAACACCCAGATCCCCGCGGTACGGCCGCCCCGCCCCGCGGCCGCGCCCGCCGCCGGCACCGCGCGGCCCCCGGCCCGTGACCGGGGCACCCGGCTGCTCGCCACCCTGTTCCTGGCGCCCACCGTCGTCGGCATCGTGATCTTCACGGTGGTGCCGATCGTCGGCTCGGTCGTCCTGAGCCTCTTCCACTGGAACGTGATCGACTCCCCGAGCTGGGCCGGGGCCGCCAACTACCGTGAGGTCTTCACCGATTCGACCGTCCTGGTCTCCTTCCGCAACACGCTCGTCTTCATGGTGCTCGCGGTGGCGCTCCAGCTCCTGATCGCCCTCGTCCTGGCGCTCGCGGTGAACGGACGCATGCCGTTCTGGCTGCGCTCGGTGTTCCGGTCGGCGTTCTTCTTCCCGCTGGTGCTGTCGGCGGCGTCGATCTCGGTGGTGATGAAGTACCTGTTCAACCAGGACTTCGGGGTCGTGAACTGGGTCCTCGGGCAGGTCGGCATCGCTCCGGTGCCGTGGCTGACGTCGGAGAACTCGGCGATGGCGGCGGTCATCCTGGTCTACGTCTGGCAGCAGTTCGGCTTCTCGTTCCTGCTGTTCGTGGGCGGGCTCAACAACATCCCCAAGGAGATCCACGAGGCGGCCTCCCTGGACGGGGCGACCGGGCTGCGCAAGCACCTGCACGTGACGCTGCCGCTGCTGTCGCCGACCCTGCTGGTGGCGACCGTGGTCGGGGTCATCAACGCGCTCCAGGTCTTCGAGCAGCCGTACGTCCTGACCGACGGCGGACCCGGCGACTCCACCCGCACCGTCGTGATGGTCATCTACGAGTCGGCGTTCGAGCAGCTCCGCTTCGGCGAGGCGTCGGCGGTGGGCGTGCTGCTGTTCGTGCTGATCATGGCGGTCACCGCCCTCCAGTTCCGGCTCAGCCGGCGTTTCGTCCACTACCAGTGAGCCGGTGAGTCCCTTGAGCCAAGCGACCCTGAAGACCAGTCCCGGGCCCCTGTCCATGAGCCGTGCGCGGTACTCGCTCGCCCCCTGGGCGCGCATCGCCGCCCTCGCGGCCTGCGCCCTGCTCACCCTCGGCCCGGTCATCTGGACGGTCTCCACGTCCCTGCGCACCCCGGCCGAGTCCTTCGACCTGCCCCCGAGGATCATCCCGACGCACCCGACGGTCGAGTCGTACCGCGGGGTCTTCGACCAGATCGACGTGTGGCTCCTCGCGCTCAACTCCACGCTGGTGACCGCGCTGATCGCGGTCGGCCAGATGATCACCGCGGGGCTCGCCGGGTACGCCTTCGCGCGTCTCGACTTCCGTTTCAAGAAGCCGCTGTTCGGACTGGTCCTGGCGACCATGATGGTCCCCCTGCAGGTCACGATCGTGCCGGTGTTCCTCGTGCTCAAGTCGATGCACCTGACCGACACCCTGCTCGGCCTGATCGTCCCCGCGTTCCCGACCGCGTTCGGCACCTTCCTCATGCGCCAGTACTTCCTGGGCATGCCGAAGGACCTGGGCGAGGCGGCGATGCTGGACGGCGCGGGGCCCTGGCGGACCTTCCGGTCCGTGTACGCGCCGCTGGCCACGCCCGGGCTCGCGATCGTGGGCGTCCTCGCCTTCAACTACCACTGGAACGAGTTCTTCCGGCCACTGATCCTGGAGACCTCCGGCCAGAACTACACGCTGCCGCTGGGGCTGGTCTCGCTCCAGGGCAACCTCGGCACCGGCTCCATCTCGGTGGTCCTCGCCGGTGTCGTGCTCTCCATGATCCCCGCCGTCGCCGTGTTCCTCGTCGGCCAGCGCCCTCTCCGCGAGGGCATCACCTCCGCAGGAGTCAACCGTTGAGCCCTGACACCGACGCCCCGCGCTTCCGGGTCCGTCCCCCCGCCAACTGGGCCAACGACCCGAACGGTCCCTTCCGTTGGCGCGGCCGCCACCACCTCTTCTACCAGCACAACCCGCAGGCCCCGGTGCACACGAACGTCCACTGGGGACACGCCTCCAGCGCCGACCTCGCCCACTGGGAGCACCATCCGGTCGCGCTCGCCCCGACGCCCGGCGGCCCGGACGAGGCGGGCTGCTGGTCGGGGTGCGTGGTGGACGACGACGGGGTGCCGACGGCCGTGTACACCGGCGTCGACCGCACCCACACGGGGCTGGGCTCGATCTGCCTCGCGGTGGCCCAGGACGACGAACTCGTGGCGTGGAAGCCCGTCCCGGTACCGGTGGTCACCGGACCGCCTGCGGACCTGGGCGTGACGATGTTCCGCGACCCGTTCGTCTTCCGCTGCGACGGACGGCGCTGGGCGCTGGTGGGCGCCGGGCACGCGGACGGCCTGCCGTCGGTGCTCGTGTACGACTGCGAGGACCTGCACGACTGGCGGTTCGCCGGGGTGCTGCTGGACGGCCGGGACCCGGTGACGGCCGAGGCCCTCGGCCCGGGGGCGACCGGCTGGGAGTGCCCGCAGTTGGCGCGCACGCCGGGGGGCGAGTGGGTGCTGGCGGTGGCCCTGTGGGACGGGGACCCGCTCGGGACGGCGTACGTCACGGGCCGTCTGACCCGGCACCCGGACGGCGGGCCGAGGTTCGTCGCCCGGCACGCCGGCCGACTCGACCTGGGACGTGACTTCTACGCGCCCTGCGTCCTCCAGGACACCGAGCGGGACCGGGCGCTGCTGTGGGGCTGGTCCTGGGAGGCACGTCCCCAGCAGGACGTGGACCGGGCGGGCTGGGCCGGGGTCCTCACCGCGCCCCGCGTGGTGGACGTGCACGCGGACGGCTCACTGCGGACGGCACCGGCGCCGGAGCTCGAACTGCTGCGCGCCACCGAGTCGTTGGGCCCGGGACCGCTGCCGGACGCGTACGACCTGACGGTGACCGCGCGCTCGTCCACCACGGTGGGTCTGCTGCGGGCGGCCTCGGGCGCCGAGCTCACGGTGCGGCTGGAGCCCGCGGCGGGCACCGTGACGCTGGACCGCTCGGAGTGGCCCCGGTCGAGGCCGGACGGCGCCGGTCCCCTGGTCGTGCGGCTCCCCGAGGGACCGCTGACCGTCCGGGTCCTCGTCGACGGCTCCCTGCTCGAACTCTTCGCCGGGGACCGGGCGATGGTCACCGAGCGGGTGTACCGGCGCCCCGGGGACACCGCCGAGCTGACGGTGTCGGGGGACGAGGCCGAGGTCGAGTGCCGTGCGCTCGTGACCGAACGGCGCTCGGATCGGTCGTGAGCGTGGTGCCACCCCGGACGCCCGCCAGGCGTCCGGGACCATGCGGGCGGGCGGGAACGCCGAAAGCCGCCCCCGCCGCGTCCACGCGACCATCGTCCCGGGCACGCGCGTCCCTCCCCGCCCCTCACACCGTCCGCGCCGGCCCCACCGAGCCGCGGGTGACCACCGGGCAGGCGATGCGCCGTACGGTGGCGGGCGGGGTCCGGCCGGTGCCGAGCACACCGAAAGCTGCCCCCGCCGCGTCCACGTGACCGCCCGCCCCGGGCACGCGCGTCCCTCCCCACCCCTCACACCGCCCGCGCCGCCCCCACCGAGCCGCGGGTGACCACCGTGCAGGCGATGCGCCGTACGGTGGCGGGCGGGGTCCGGCCGGTGCCGATGGCGTCGAGGAGGAGACGTGCCGCGGTCTCTCCCATCGCCCGGTGCGGCAGCGCGACGGTGGTCAGGGGCGGGGACAGGTGGGCGGCCATGTGCTCCTGGTCGTCGTAGCCCACCACCGACAGGTCGTCGGGCACCGTGATGCCGAGACGTGCCGCACAGTGCAGGGCGCCCGCCGCGACCCGGTCGTTGTAGCAGAAGATCCCCGTCGGGCGCTGCTCGGCGGGGACGCCGTCGAGCAGGCGGCTCGCGCCCTGGTAGCCGCTGGAGATCTCGCCGCCGGTGCGCACGACCCACTCCTTGGGCAGGGTGACGCCCTCCGCGCGCAGCGCGTCCCGGAAGCCGCGCAGGCGTTCCACGGAGGCGATGTCCTGCTGGCCCCCGACCAGCGCGATCCTGCGGTGCCCCTGGTCGAGGAGCAACCGGGCCGCCGTACGGCCGCCGGCCCGCTCGGCCGGGACGACGCACGGCAGGGAGTCGTCGTCGGGCAGGCAGTTGGCGAGCACCGAGTGGGTGCGGTGCAGGCCCTCGGGGACGCGGACCCGGCGCAGGGACATGGCCGCGTAGATGATGCCGTCCACCCGCCGGTCGAGGAGCTCGGCGACGGCCGCGTCCTCCTTGGCACGGTCCCCGCCGGAGTCGACGGTGAGGACGAGGTGGTCGCTGTCCCAGGCCGTCTCCATGGCGCCGCGCAGCAGCCGGCCGGCGAAGGGCGAGGAGGCGATCTCGTCGGTGACCAGTCCGATCACGGCCGTACGGCGACTGCGCAGGCCGCGGGCGACGGGGTCGGGGCGGTAGCCGAGCTCGGTGGCCGCCCGCCGGATGCGTTCCTGGGTGGCGGGCGAGAGGTTGCCCTCGGCGCGGCCGTTGAACACGAAGGACACGGCGGTGTGCGACACGCCGGCGAGCCGGGCGACGTCCCGTGACGTGGGACGCCCCTGCCCCGCCGGCCGCTTCTCCTCGGTGCCGTCCATGCCGTCCGCTGACCTCGTCCCCGCCCGTCCGGTTGATCATTGCTCACCCTATCCGTGAGGCTGGGGGGACGACACAGTCAAGGGAAGGTCCGGACGTGATCAGCATCCCGACGCACACGCTCAACGACGGCACGAAGATCCCCGCCCTCGGCCTGGGCACCTGGCCGATGGACGACGCCGAGGCGGAGCGGGCCGTCGCCGCCGCCCTGGAGAGCGGCTACCGGCTCGTCGACACCGCGACGAACTACCGCAACGAGACCGGCGTCGGCCGTGGTGTGGCCGCCGCGGGCGTCCCGCGCGAGGAGGTCCTCGTGACGACGAAGCTGCCCGGCCGGCACCACGGCTACGAGGAGACCCTGGCCTCTTTCGAGGAGTCCCGCGCCCGGCTCGGCCTGGAGTACGTGGACCTGTACCTGATCCACTGGCCGCTCCCCCGGGTCGACAAGTACGTCGACTCGTGGAAGGCCATGGTCAAACTCCGCGAGGACGGACTCGTACGGTCCATCGGGGTCTCCAACTTCACCCCCGCGCACATCGAGCGGCTGGAGAAGGAGACCGGGGTCCTGCCGTCCGTCAACCAGATCGAGCTGCACCCCTTGCTCCCGCAGGACGAGTTGCGTGCCTTCCACGCCGCCAAGGGTGTCGTCACCGAGAGCTGGAGCCCGCTGGGCCGCGGCTCGGACCTCCTCGACGACCCGGCCGTGGCGGCCGCCGCCGAGGCGCACGGTGTCACGCCCGGCCAGGTGATCCTGCGCTGGCACGTCCAGCTCGGCGCCCTGCCGATCCCGAAGTCCGGCGACCCCGAGCGGCAGCGCACGAACCTCGACGTGTTCGGCTTCGAGCTGAGCGAGGCCGAGGTGACGGCGATCGGCGACCGTGAGCACCGGCGCCTGGGCGGGGACCCGGAGGTGCACGAGGAGTTCTGAGCAGCGGGAGGGGTACCCGGGACCGCCGGAAGGAGCCGCAGGTGAGCGATCGACTGAGGGACTACCACGGCAAGCGGGACTTCGGGCGGACACGGGAACCGGAAGGGCGGCGGGCCCCCACGGGCGCCGCGCCCCGGTTCGTCGTGCAGATCCACGACGCGAGCACGATGCACTTCGACTTCCGGCTCCAGGTCGGCGACGTGCTGAAGTCCTGGTCGGTCCCCAAGGGCCCCTCCGGCCTCCCCGAGGACAAACGCCTCGCCGTGCCGACGGAGGACCATCCGCTGGAGTACGAGGACTTCGAGGGCGTGATCCCCGCGGGCGAGTACGGCGGCGGCACGGTGATCGTGTGGGACCGCGGCACCTACGAGCCCCTGAGCCATGACCGCAAGGGGCGTCCCGTCGACTTCGCGGAGTCGCTGGAGCGGGGGCACGCCACCTTCCGGCTCCACGGGACGAAGCTGCGCGGCGCGTATGCGCTCACCCGCTTCCGCGAGGACAACTGGCTGCTGGTGAAGACCGCCGAGGGACGGGCACGCGGCCACGGCTCACCGGATCCGCGCCGGGCACGCTCGGTGCGGACCGGCAGGACGCTGGCGCAGGTCGTCGCCGAGGAGTCCTGAACCGGAGGGCCGGAAGATCCGCCGAGTACCGCCCCGCCCGACCTCCTGGGCCTCTATGTTCACAGCGACGTACACCGCGACACGTCGACGCTCATGTCGGCGTCCACGCACACGAGCCAGGAGGCCCTCCGTATGCGCATCGCGCTCCGTACCGCCCTGTCCGGCGCGGTCGTCGCCGCCACCGTCCTCACCGGCGGCACCGCACAGGCGACCCCGCCCGGCCCCGGAGTGACCGGCACGCTGATCGCCCAGAGGACCGTGGGCGACACCGACTACGTCCTCAGGGAGATCACCGTCCCGCCGGGCCAGGCGACCGGCTGGCACTACCACGACGGCCCCGTCTACGGGTACGTCAAGCAGGGCACCCTGAGCCACTACCACTCCGACTGCGCCAGTGACGGCGTCTATCCGAAGGGCACCGTCGTGCGCGAGCCGGGCGGCCCGGGCGACGTCCACCTCGGCCGCAACGAGGGGGACGTCCCGCTGGTCCTTGAGGTGCTGTACGTCCTGCCGCACGGCTCGCCGTACTCGGAGGACGTGCCCAACCCCGGCTGTTCCTTGGAGTGAGCGCACTGCTCAGAACTCGGGCGGTTCCAGGGACTGTTCGGCCCAGATCGTCTTCCCGCCGCCGGTCTGCCTGCTCCCCCAGCGCTGGGTGAGCTGGGCGACCAGCAGCAGCCCGCGGCCGCCTTCGTCGAAAGCGTGGGCGCGCCGCAGGTGCGGGGAGGTGGAACTCCCGTCGGAGACCTCGCAGATGAGGGTGCGGTCCCGGATCAGCCGGAGCTGGATGGGCGGTTCGCCGTAGCGGATGGCGTTGGTGACCAGTTCGCTGACGACGAGTTCGGTGACGAAGGACGTCTCCTCCAGCCCCCAGGCGGCCAGTTGGTCGGTGGCGGCCTGCCGGGTCGCGGCCACGTGCGCGGGGTCGGGCTCGACGTCCCAGGTGGCAACCCGGTCCGCGCCCAGGGCCCGGGTCCGCGCGAGCAGCAGGGCCACGTCGTCGCCGGGTTCCTCGGGCAGTACGGCCTTCAGGACGCTGTCGCACAGGTCGTCGAGGGTGTCGGTCCTCGCGGTGAGCGCGCGGCACAGTTCCTCGGTGGCGTGGTCGATGTCGCGGTCCCGGTCCTCGACGAGACCGTCGGTGTAGAGCGCGACGACTGCCCCTTCGGGCAGCTCGATCTCCGTGGCCTCGAAGGGCAGTCCGCCGACACCGAGCGGGGGTCCCGCGCTCAGGGGCACGAGGCGCGTGCTGCCGTCGGGCAGGACGACGGCGGGCGGCGGATGGCCGGCGGCGGCCGTGGTGAGGCGGCGCGAGACGGGGTCGTAGACGGCGTAGAGGCAGGTGGCGCCCAGTTCGGCGACCTCGTCGTCGCGTTCGCCGGAGGCGAGGTGGGTGACCAGGTCGTCGAGGTGGGTGAGGAGTTCGTCGGGCGGCAGGTCGACGTCGGCGAGGGTGCGCACCGCTGTGCAGAGTCGGCCCATGGTCGCCGAGGACGGGATGCCGTGTCCGACGACGTCGCCGACGACGAGAGCGACGCGGCTGCCGGAGAGCGGGATGACGTCGAACCAGTCGCCGCCGATGCCGGCCAGCGAGCCGGACGGCAGATAGCGGTGGGCGACCTCGACCGCGGCCTGTCCGGGCAGGCCGCGCGGCAGGAGGCTGTTCTGCAGGGCCAGTGCGGTGGTGCGCTCGCGGGCGAAGCGGCGGGCGTTGTCGATGCAGACGGCGGCCCGGCTGGCGACCTCCTCGCCGAGGACGGCGTCGTCGTCGCCGAAGTCGTCGGGGTGGGTGATGCGTACGGCGACCGCGACGCCCAGGGTGGTGCCCCGGGCCTTGAGCGGCACGGCGAGCAGGGAGTGGGCGCCCTTGCGGTAGGAGCGGCCGGCGGGGGCGCGGGCGTTGCGTTCGGCGACCCAGCGCATGAAGTCGGGCTCGCCGGCCTGGCTGACGGCGGCCCGGCCCTCCCGCAGGGCCCGCGCGGGCGGTGAGGGGGCGGGGTAGACGTCTGTCTCGCCGAGACGGACGGCGGCCTCGGGGGTGCCATCGTGGGCGGAGCCGTGGGCGACGCGGCGCAGGGCCACGTCGCCCTCCAGGACGGTGGGCGGTTCGTCCGCGCCCAGGACCCATTCGAGGAGGTCGACGCTGGCGAAGTCGGCGTAGCGGGGCACGAGGAGTCCGACGAGTTCCTCGGCGGTGCGGACCACGTCGAGGGTGGTGCCGATGGTGGCCGCCGCCTCGTTGAGCAGGGCCAGTCGCTGCCGGGCCCAGTACTGGTCGCTGCTGTCGAAGGCGGCGAGGGCGACCGCGGTCGGCGCGGCGGAGCCGTCCTCGTGCAGCGGCCACATCTCGCAGGTCCAGGCGTGTTCGCGGTTGAGGGCGGGCGCGCCGGTGAAGCTCTCGTAGCGGGCGGGTCTGCCGGTCTCGGCGACCTGACGCAGGTTGGCGAGGAAGCCGCGGCTGTGCTCGGCGTCCTCGACGGTGTCCGAGAAGAAGCGGCCGACCAGGGCTTCCTCGGACACCCCCATGACCCGGCAGGCCACGTCGTTCAGGCGCAGGTAGTGCTGCCGGGTGTCGAAGACCGACATCGACATCGAGGCCTGCTGGAAGGCCTGCCCGGCCAGGGTCGACTCGGCGGAACCGGGGCGCCGACCGGTAATGACGTATCCGGTCGGCGTGCCGTCGGCGCCCAGGACGGGACAGGCGTCCAGGACGAGGGTGAGGAGGGAACCGTCGCGGTGCTGGACCACGACGGTCCCCTTCAGCGCCGCCACGGCCGGTCCCGGCGGGTCCTCGGCGAGCAGGTCCCGGGCGGCCCGCCCCACGGCCTCCTCGGCCGTGTGTCCCGTCAGCCGCCGGGCACCCTCGCTCCACCCCGTCACGACGCCCGCGGCATCGGTGACCGCCGTAGCGGAGACGTGCTCCATATTGTCCAGGATGGTCCCATTGTCAGACCGCATCAACCGAAACGGGGCAACCGTGCCCCGTCCGTCACGTGCGGTGGGCGCGCAGGGCCTCGAGGGCGCGGTCGGCGTGGGTGTTCATGCGCAGTTCGCTGCGGACGACCTCCAGCACCGTGCGGTCCTGGGCGATGACGAAGGTGACGCGCTTGGTGGGGGCCATCGAGAAGCCGCGCCTGACGCCGAACAGCTCGCGAATCGTCCCGTCGACGTCGGACAGCAGGGGCATGCCGAGGGTGTGGCGCCCGGCGAACTCCTGCTGGCGTTCGACGGTGTCCCCGCTGATGCCGACCGGCCGGGCGCCGACGGCGGCGAACTCCGCGGCCAGGTCGCGGAAGTGACAGGCCTCCGCGGTGCAGCCGGCGGTCAGGGCGGCGGGGTAGAAGAAGAGGACCACCGGGCCGTCGGCGAGCAGCTCGGACAGTTTCCGGCTGGTGCCGGTCTCGTCCGGGAGCTCGAAGTCCTCGACCCTGTCACCCGTCTCCAGTGACTTGCTCATGCCCGGCCCTCCCCGTTCCTGGCGATGCCGCGGGCCCACAGCACGAGCGGCACCTGCAGCGGCAGTCGTCCGAGGGCCGCCGCCTTCTGGGGTGCGGGGCGGTGACGCCAGTCGACGGCCATCTTGACGTTGGCGGGGAACACCCCGACGAAGAAGGCGGCGGCGGCGAGCGCGGCGGTCCGCCGGGTCTTCGGCACCGCCAGGCCGGCGGCGAGCGCGAGTTCGACGGCTCCGCTCGCGTAGGTCCAGGTCCGGGGGCTGCCGGGCAGTGCCTTCGGAATGGTCGCGTCGAACGAGCGCGGTGCGGCGAAGTGGGCGGCGCCCGCGGTGGCCAGCAGGCCGGCGAGCAGCAGGGGCGAGCGTGAAGACCGTGGCACGGTTCCTCCTTGGGGGGCTGCCGCGCACATTACTGGACGGTAGCGGCGCGTCGTCCGGCGGCCTCCGTCCTCATGGGGAGGGGCGGTCGCGGGTGCCCGGGGTGTAGCCGAAGGAGCGCCGGAAGACGTCGATGAAGGCGCTCGCGGAGGACCAGCCGCAGCGGTGGGCGACGGTCGTGACGGGGACGTCGTCGGCCAGCATGCGCAGGGCGTGGTAGAGGCGTGACTGGGTGCGCCACTGCGGGAAGGTCATGCCGAACTCGCGGCGGAAGAGCCTGCTGAGCGTGCGTTCCGAGGTGCCGGTCGCGGTGCCGAGGGCGGCCAGGGTGCGGGGGTCGGAGGGGTCGGTGTGGACGAGCGCGCAGACCGCGGCGAGACGGGGATCGGCCGGGGCGGGCAGCCACAGGGGCTGCTGCGGCGAGGCGCGCAGTTGGTCGCGCAGGACGGCGAGGAGGCGGCGGCGCTCGGGGCTGTCGTCGGCGGGGTCGCGGGTGTAGGCGCGGATCAGCTCGCGCAGGAGGGGGCCCACGGTGAGCACGGTCGGGGCGTCCAGGCCGAGCGGGTTGTCGTCGGCGGGCAGGCCGAGCAGATGCAGGTCGAGCTGTCCGTGGGCGCGGTGGGAGTGGACGGTGCCGGCGGGGACCCAGATGGCGCGGGTGCCGGGGGCGAACCAGGTGCCGGCGTCGGTGGTGACCGCGAGGACGCCGGAGCCCGCGTACACGATCTGGTGGTCGTCGTGCCGGTGCGCGTCGATGCGTGCGCCCGCGGCGAGGCGCTGGGCGCGGGTGGGCGCCGTCGGCGTGTGGCGGATGTTCGGCACAAGTGGGCAGATTATCGGAAGCGGGCCAGGAGAAGTCCGCGCGAGGCTCGGTGCCGTGCCCAAGAACCGTTCGCTCACGCTGATGTCGCTCGGTCACGCCTGCGTGGACGTGTACCAGGGGGCCGTCGCCGCCCTGGTGCCGTTCTTCGTGGCCGAGCGGGCCTGGTCCTACGCCGCCGCGTCGGGTGTCGTCCTGGCCGCGTCCCTGCTGTCGTCCGTCGTGCAGCCCCTGTTCGGCGCGCTCACCGACCGCTGGGCGATGCCGTGGCTGCTGCCGCTGAGCGCGCTGACGGCGGGTGCGGGGGTCGCGCTGAGCGGGGTCTGCGGCTCCTATCCGCTCACCCTCGCGGCGGTCGCCGTGTCGGGCGTCGGGGTCGCGGCCTATCACCCCGAGGCGGCCAGGGCGGCGCGGGCGGTCGCGGCCGGCGGCAACAGGGGGATGGGCTGGTTCTCGCTCGGCGGGAACGTCGGCTTCGCGCTGGCCCCGCTGCTGGTCGCCGCCGTGATCGCCACCGGCGGCCTGGCCGCCTCTCCCCTGCTGGCCGTTCCGGCCGTGGCGGGGGCGGCGCTGTGCGCGGCGGCCGAGCGCGCGTCCCGGTCCCGCCCGGCGGCGGGAGCGACGGGCGGGCAGGGCGGCAGGGACGACTGGCCGTCGTTCCTGCGGCTCTCGGGCGCGGTGGTCTGCCGGTCGGTGGTGTTCGTGGGGCTGAGCGCGTTCGTGTCGCTGTACGTCCGTGAGCGCGTCGGCGGCGGGGACGTGGCCGGTACGGCGGCGCTGTGCGTGCTGTACGCGGGCGGTGCGGTGGGCACGGTCCTCGGGGGGCGGCTCGCCGACCGGTACGGACGCCTCACCGCGGTGCGGGGGGCGTACGCCCTGACGGTGCTCGCCGTGGCCGGGGTGGTGCTCGTCCCGGGTCCGGCGGTGTACGCGTTCGTCGCCCTGACCTCGGCCGGCCTGTACGTGCCGTTCTCCCTGCACGTCACCCTCGGCCAGGACTACCTGCCCGGGCGGGTGGGCACCGCGAGCGGTGTCACTTTGGGCCTGACGGTGAGCGTCGGGGGGCTGGCCGCGCCGGCGCTGGGCGCGCTGGCCGACGCCACGTCGCTGCGGGCGGCTCTGGTGCCGTTGATCGTCCTGCCCGCGCTGGGCGTGCTGCTGCTGCGCGGCCTGCGCGAACCCGCTCCCGCCGAGCGGCTCGTCCCGGCGGGCTGAGCCCACGCCGGAGTCGTCCCTCCCCTCAGGGACCGGTGGGTGTGACCGGAGCCGTCCACATGGCGACCACGGCGTCTCCGAGGCCGGTCGCGGCGTCGTGCCAGTTGGCGCGGGGCGTCGGGGTGTTCTCGGCGAGGGCCCGCTCGCGGTCGGCGGCCATGTGCACGATCAGATGGCGGGCCATCTCGGCACGCTCGGCACGCACCTCGGGGGGCAGTTCGGGCAGACAGCGGTACAGGCCCTCGACGATCTGCCGCAGCGAGGGCGAGGCCATGGACTCCTCGACCATGATCTGCTGGAGCACCGGGTCGGTCATGACCTGGGCGCAGAACCGCGCGAACCAGGTGGGGCTGCCCAGTTCCGCGAGGTGTTCGGGCACGGGCCGGACCAGGCAGTCCACCCAGGCGCGTACGTCGGTGGAGCCGCGGGCCCCGGCGAGCAGCCGGGCGCGGATCGACTCGACGCGGACGTGGTGCTTGCGGGCGATCGCCCGGACCAGGTCGGCCTTGGTGCCGAAGTGGTAGCCGACCGCGGCGTTGTTGCCCTGCCCCGCGGCCTCGCTGACCTGCCGGTTGGACACCGCGAGGACACCGCGCTCGGCGAAGAGGCGCTCGGCCGCGGTCAGGATCAGCTCCCGGGTCGCGTGGACCTGCTCCTCGCGCACCGTCCTGCCCGCCATGCTCACCACCGCACCGGGACTTGGCCGCCTCCTCCGACGGCCAGCCCCTGGAGCCGCCTGAGGTCCGCCGACGCCGCGGCGGGTTCCGTGCCGGAAGCCTACGCAACGTATGCACAGCTCCCGCGGTCGGCGTACGGCGCCCGGTCCCGCGGTCGGCGTACGGCCAGGACAGCCGGGCCGCTAAGCTAAGTCAAGCACCTGACTTAAATTAGGCCGAGACCGGCCCACTTCCCCTGCCTTGGAGGCCCTTCCATGTCCGACGCTCCCGCCGGAACCGCCGACGCGGGTGCCGTGGCCCCGCCTCGGCCGAACGCCGTGGTGGCGGTGCTGGCCTTCGCCGGAATCGTCGTCTCGCTGATGCAGACCCTGGTCATCCCGATCGTGCCGGAGCTGCCCAAGCTGCTCGACGCCCCGGCCTCGGACACCGCGTGGGCGGTCACCGCGACCCTGCTCGCGGCGGCGGTCGCCACACCGGTCGTCGGACGGCTCGGCGACATGTTCGGCAAGCGCCGGATGCTGCTGGTCAGCGTGGTGATGCTGGTGGTCGGGTCAGTGGCCTGCGCGCTCAGCGACGCCCTGGTCCCGATGATCGTGGGCCGTGCCCTCCAGGGCCTGTCCTCCGGCGTGATCCCGCTCGGCATCAGCATCATGCGCGACGAACTGCCCGCCGAGCGGCTCGCCGGGGCGACCGCGCTGATGAGCGCCTCCCTCGGCGTCGGCGGCGCCCTGGGACTGCCGACCGCCGCGCTCATCGCGGACAACTTCGACTGGCACGTCCTGTTCTGGGCCTCGGCCGCGATGGGGGCGATAGCCCTCGTCCTGGTCCTGGCGCTCGTACCGGAGTCCCGGGTGCGCACCGGCGGCCGCTTCGACGCCGTCGGCGCGGTCGGCATGACCGCCGGCCTGGTCTGCCTGCTGCTGGCCGTCTCCAAGGGCGCCGACTGGGGCTGGGCGAGCGGCACCACGCTCGGCCTGTTCGCCGCGGCCGTGATCATCCTGCTGGCCTGGGGCCTCTTCGAGCTGCGCACCTCCCAGCCGCTGGTCGACCTGCGCACCACCGCCCGCCGCCAGGTCCTCTTCACCAACCTCGCCTCGATCGCGATCGGCTTCTCGATGTTCGCGATGTCGCTGGTGCTGCCGCAGCTCCTCCAGCTCCCCACCCAAACGGGCTACGGTCTGGGCAGGTCCCTGCTGACCGCCGGTCTGGTCATGGCCCCGTCCGGTCTGGTGATGATGGCCCTGGCACCGGTCTCCGCGGCCGTCTCCAAGGCCAAGGGCCCCAAGGTCACACTGATGATCGGCGCGCTGATCGTGGCCGCCGGCTACGGGCTGAACATCGTCCTGATGTCCGAGGTCTGGCACCTGGTGCTGGTGTCCTGCGTGATCGGCGCCGGCATCGGCTTCACCTACGGCTCCATGCCGGCACTGATCATGGGCGCCGTGCCCGCCTCGGAGACGGCGGCCGCCAACAGTCTCAACACCCTGATGCGGTCCATCGGCACGTCGACGGCGAGCGCCATCGCCGGTGTCGTCCTGGCCCAGTTGACGATCGACCTGGGCGGCTACGCGCTGCCGTCCGAGAACGGCTTCAAGACCGTCATGGCGATCGGCGCGGGTGCCGCGGTCCTCGCGTTCGCCCTCGCCTCCTTCATCCCGCGCCCACGGGTCGCGGCCCCGGCCGGGATCCCCGCACCGGCCACGGAGACGGCAGCCGGCACCGCATCCGGACGCTGACGCCCCCTCCCTGACGGCCGCTCACCCGCGGCCCTCAGCTCCTGCCCAGGAATGATCCGCCCCTGACGCGTACTGCGTTCTCAGTAGGCGCGATTGTCGGCCGTGGTACGACGACGGACGGACCGGATCCGGGAAGACTGGCGACCGGGCCGTGGACACGGAACGGGGAAACGGTCCGGAGCGTGGACGGGGAACCCGGCCCACCGGGTCGCGGCGGCCGGGGCCCGCGGGCCTCGGCCATCATGGTTCCAGGACGACCGGAGAGCCCATGAGCATCCCCTTGCGGCGCTACGCCGACGACCACGTCCGAACGGTCGTCGCCATGGCGACCGGGCTGCGGCTGCCCGGGCTCCCGTACGGCGAGGACCGCCCCGGCACCGACCGGCCGGACCCGGCGGGGCACCCCCGGCTCCCCCTCCACCCCGCCGCCCCGGAACGCCAGGAACGGACCCCATGACCATCCGCGTGCTGCTCGCCGACGACCAGGCCCTGCTGCGGGCCACCTTCCGGATCCTCATCGACTCGTGCGACGACATGGAGGTGGTCGCGGAGGCCGCCGACGGCGCCGCGGCGGTCGACCTGGCACGCGTCCACCGGCCCGACGTGATCCTCATGGACATCCGCATGCCGGGGACCGACGGGCTGGCCGCCACGTCCGTGATCTGCGCCGATCCGGAACTGTCGGAGACGCGGGTGCTGATCCTGACCACGTTCGAGATCGACGAGTACGTCGCCCAGGCGCTGCGCTCGGGGGCCAGCGGCTTCCTGGGCAAGGACGTCACCGCCGAGGCCCTGCTCGAAGGCGTCCGTACCGTGGCGGCCGGTGACTCCCTGCTCTCCCCCGGCGCCACCCGCACCCTGATCACCCGGTTCCTCTCGGCACCGGGACTCGGCACCCGGCTGGCCGCCGCCGACGACCTGACCGGCCTCACCACCCGGGAACGGGAGGTGATGGCGTGGGTCGCCGAGGGCCACTCCAACGAGGAGATCGCGGGGAAGCTGTTCGTCAGCCCGCTGACCGTGCGCACCCACGTCCACCGCGCGATGACGAAGCTGGGCGCCCGGGACCGCGCCCAGCTCGTGGTGATGGCCTACCAGTCGGGCCTGGTGCAGCCGCTGCCGCCCGAGGACCGCTGATCCCTCGCCGCTCGTCCCTCATCCGTCATCCCTCGCCCTCGGAGAGTGCCTCCAGCCACTGCTGGAGCAGGGCCGACTCCGCCGTCGTGAGCGTCGGCGGCAGGTCGGCACGCAGCCGGGCCGCGAGGGTCGCGGCCGCGACGGGCACCGTGCCGTCCTCCCGCGCGGCCGCGGTGTCGGCGGGCCGGGTCACCGAGTCCAGGACCGCGTCGCGCAGCCGCCGCGAGAACTTCGGGTCCGTGTACTGCTCGGGCCTGGTCAGCATCGACAGGGCCGCCCCCACGTTGGCGGACATGATCATCCGGGTGGCCAGCGCGGGCGGCACCGTCAGCCGCCCCTGGGCCGCACAGCGTTCGAGGATGCCGTGCAGCAGGTCGTGCGCCTCCTGGGCGGCGGCCGGGGGCACGGTCAGCTCGGGCGAGTACATCAGGCGGTAGTGGCTGGGATGCTCCAGCGCGAAGCGCATGTGGTTGTCCCAGCCGGTCCTCAGGTCCTCGACCGGGTCCGCGCTCGGCTCGGCGACCCGCTTGGAGGCGAGGTACTGCTCGAAGCCCCGGTCGACGACGGCGGCCAGCAGACCGGCCTTGTCGCCGAAGAGCCGGTAGAGCATCGGTGCGCCCACCCCTGCCTTCTCGCACACCGCGCGCGTGGAGACATCGGCGGCCGACGCCCCGGCCAGCAGCTCGGTGGCCGCCTCCAGGATCTTTTCCCTCGCATCCATGCCTTCAGGGTACGCCGCTCGTAGCATCGATACGAGCCGGATATTAACATCGTTACGCATCTGTGTTATCGTCGATACGAGTCAGCCGTAGCAACGTTATGAAGGATGGCAGTCATGACCACTCAGCCCCGGACGGACCAGCGCGTCGCGATCGTCACCGGCGGATCGCGCGGCATCGGACGGCAGATCGCCGAACAGCTCGCCGCCGACGGCTTCGCGGTCGTCGTCGGGTACGCGGGCAACCAGGAGGCCGCCGACGAGGCCGTGCGCGCCATCGAGGAGGCCGGCGGCACCGCCCGTGCCGCCCGCGCGGACGTCGCCGACGAGACCGAGGTCACCGCCCTGTTCGACCAGGCGGAGGCCGCGTACGGCGGTGTCGACGTGGTGGTCCACTCCGCGGGCCGGATGCCCCTGTCCCCGGTCGCGGAGCTCGACCTCGGCGAGCTGGACGCCCTGTACCGCACCAACATCCGCGGCACTTTCGTCGTCGACCAGCAGGCCGCGCGCCGGCTGCGTCCGGGCGGCGCGCTCGTCAACCTCTCCAGCTCGGTCGTCGGACTCGCCTTCCCCGGTTACGGCGCCTACGCGGCCAGCAAGGGCGCGGTCGAGGCGGTGACCCTGATCCTCGCCCGTGAGCTCCGCGGCCGTGACGTCACCGTCAACGCCGTGGCTCCCGGTCCGACGGCGACCGCGCTTTTCCTGGACGGCAAGGACGAGGAGACCGTCGCCCGCCTCGCGGCCCAGCCTCCGCTGGAGCGCCTGGGGACGCCGGAGGACATCGCCCACGTCGTGTCGTTCCTGGTGAGCCCGGCAGGCCACTGGGTCAACGGCCAGGTGCTGCGGGCCAACGGCGGCATCATCTGACCGCGCAGGCACCGCGTCCCCTCGGCTCCACGTCACCGGCACCGCACACCGCCGCGAGCGGCGGCGCGGACGGCACCGTCGCCGATCCGCACCGGGAGGGCCGAGAGGACCCCGGGGCGGCGCCCGTTCAGGGGAAACCGGTGCGCAGGGCGCGTGGCGGCCGGTGCCCGCGTCGACAACTCACCCGTGACCCTGCCGCTGATCCCGCCCATGCTCGCCACCCCCGGCACCCTGCCGCCCCCCGCACAGGACGCGCGCTGGGCCTACGAGACCAAGCAGGACGGCCAGCGGGCGGTCGTCTACCTCGCGGGGAACGGCGAGCTGGTGCTGCGCGCCCGGTCCGGCGAGGACATCACCGGCGCCTATCCCGAACTGCGGCCGCTGGGCAGCGCGCTCGGCGCCACGCCCGCGGTGCTGGACGGGGAGATCCTGGCGCTGGACGAACAGGGCCGCGCGGACTTCCAGTTGCTGCAACCGCGCATGCAGTTGGCCCACGCCCCCGGCAGAGCCGCGCGCCGGGCGGCCGAGGCACCCGTCCACCTCGTGATCTTCGACCTGATGCACCTGGGGCGGCGCTCCCTCGTCACCCTGCCCTACGTGCGGCGCCGGGCGCGCCTGGACGAACTGGGTCTCGCCGGGCCGCACTGGTCCACCCCCGCCGCCCTCGTCGGCCACGGCGAACAGGCCCTGCGCGCCACCCGTGAGCACGGACTGGAAGGTCTGGTCTGCAAGCGGCTCGACTCGCCGTACGAACCGGGAGTGCGCTCCCGCGCCTGGATCAAGATCCGCAACATGCTCAGCGAGGACGTCGTCGTGGGCGGCTGGCTGCCCGGCAAGGGCCGGCTCACGGGCCTGCCGGGCGCGGTGCTGGTCGGACAGCGCGGCGAGGGACGGCTGCGGTACGTCGGCAGCGTGGGCACCGGCTGGAGCGAGACGGAACGCACGGAGCTCGCCGCGCTGTTGGCCGCCGCGGCTACGGACATGTGCCCCTTCGACCCCGTGCCGCGCGTCCCGGGCGCTCGCTGGGTGCTGCCCCGCCTGGTGGGCGAGGTCCGCTACAGCACTCGTACCCGGGCGGGGTTGCTGCGTCAGCCGTCCTGGCTGCGGCTGCGACCGGATCTCGCGCCGGAGGACTCCTCGGCCGACCTCCCCGACGCGCCCTCCTGATCCGGGATGTTGGGCTCACCGTAACCGGAGTGACGCCTTCACCATCTTGGCGCGGACATGAAAACCCGGGAAGCTGAACTCCCCAGTAACCCCACAGCCGTTGGGCTGCGCCCGGACCCCGAGGAGGACGCAGTGGCGTCACCGTCGTTCAAGAAGCACCGCACGAGATGGCTCACCGGCCTGGCCGGCGCCGCCGCGCTCGTCGTCGCCTTCCCCTCCGCCGCCTTCGCCGCTCCGCCCCAGGCGCTGCCCGCCAACGCCGAGAGCGCCGAGTACACCTATCAGCCGGCCTTCGACTACGACACGGACGGCTGCTACTCGACAGCGGCCATCGGCCCCGACGGCACGGTCAACGGCGGTCTCAAGCCGACGGGTTCGCTCAGCGGCGACTGCCATGACGCAGCGGACCTGGACAACACCAACTCCTACTCGCGCTACAAGTGCAACAACGGCTGGTGCGCCTATCTGTACGGCCTGTACTTCGAGAAGGACCAGGCGCTGGCCAACAGCAGCATCGGCGGCCACCGGCATGACTGGGAACACGTGGTGATCTGGGTGCAGAACGGCGCGGTCCAGTACGTCTCGACGTCCAACCACGGCTCGTTCACGGTCACCGCCGCCTCCGGTGTCCGCTTCGACGGCACGCACGCGAAGATCGTCTACCACAAGGACGGCATCAGCACGCACTGCTTCCGGCTGGCCAACTCCAACGACGAACCCCCGGAGAACGCCAAGGGCACCTGGCAGTACCCGCCGCTGGTCGGCTGGAACGGCTACCCGTCGGGGCTGCGCGACAAGCTGAGCGCCTACGACTTCGGCAGCGCCAACTTCGGCCTCAAGGACGCCAACTTCGCCTCGCACCTGTCGTCGGCGAAGCCGTCGGGGATCTCCTTCGACCCCAACGCCTGACCAGGTGACACGATCGGGCGCGGGACCTAGGTCCCCCGTGCCCACGGGTTCCGTCCCGCGCCCGATCCCCGCCGCCCCGGCCCCCGCATAGCGTCCTGTGCATGGACACGACCGACACGAGCGACACCAGCGGGCACCTCGAAGAGGCCCTGGACCGCGTCCACGCGGCCGGCCCGGAGCGGGAGGGCTGGCTGAGCAACCACGCCCCCATGGTGGTCGAGGCGCTCGCCGCGCACGGACAGGCCGGCTCGGTGCACCGGTGGCTCGACCTGTACCGGGACAGGCTGGAGGACTTCCCCGACCGCACCGCTCCCGTCACGGACGACAACTGGCCCTCGGCACTGGGCGATCCGCGCCGGATCGCGGACTGGACCGACCACTACTCCCGCACGCTCGCCGAACGCCCCTGGCAGGACGTCCTCGCCGAGTGGTGGCCGCGCCTGCTGCCGGGCATGTACGGCGGCGCCACGCACACCGTCATCCGGGTCGGCCACGCCGTCCGCGCCGTGCGCGCCCACGAGAACGCGCCCCGGCTCACCGAACTCGCGCACGCCCTGGGCTACTGGGCGGCACGCCACCAGCCCGTGACCGGCCTCGTGGAACTGCCGGGCGCCACGGCCGCCGCGGACGCCCTGGACGCCGTACCCGCCATCGAGCCCGGCCACCTGGGCTTCCGGAACCGTCTGGGCGCCGTACGCCGACTGCCCGGGTGGGCGCGTGACGTCACCGACCCGGACACCGCGAAGGAGCGGCTCACCGAGCTCGTCCGCGCCGCGACCCACCGCTACGCCACCCACGGCCACGGCGAGCCGACCATGCTCGTGCACGCGGCCACGGCCCCCAACGCCGTACTGCGGACCCTGGACTCCCTCCCCCGCGACCAGTGGGTGCCGAGCCTGCACGCGGCCTGGACCGCGTCGGCGGCGGTCACCGCGATGTACGCGCCGGTGGCACCGGTCGCCTACGCCCCACCCGCGCGCCTGACCGCCGAGGAGGTCCTGGAACGCGCCCTCGCCCACGGCGACGAGCACGTCATCAAGCTCACCGACACCGCCCTGGACATCGGCGACGAACAGGCCCTCGCGGCCGCCCTGCGCTCGGTCGAACTCAGCGAACCCCTCGTCTGAACATCCGTACCGGGCAGGGCCGACGGCGGTGGACGCGGCCGGGACCGGCGGCCGATGATGACCGGATGGATCTTCACGAGGAACTGCCCGCCGCCGTCGACGTCGAGGCCCTGCTCGCCCTCGCCGACACCCACCACGCCCGCCCCGTACGGCCGTTGGGCACCAGGGAGGCCGCCGGGCACCTGGTGAAGGTGTACGCGCTGGAGGCGCCCGGCCGTACGGTGTCCGACGAGGACGCCGAGGCCGGGCTGCGGATCGCCGCCCGGCATCTCGGACTCGGGCCGCTGCGGGGCTCCCTCGGGCTCGCCGTCCTCATCGTGCACGCGGGCGGCGACGGCGACTACGTCCTGGTCCAGAGCTGGATCGAGGGCGACATGGCGGACCTGGCCGTCTTCGCGGGCCCGGCGGGCGAGCCCGAAGCGCTGCGGCCCGGCCGGGCCGGACTGGCGCCCTGCGTGTGGGAGGCCGCCGTCCTCGCGCACGAGCGGGACGCCTACTCCCGCCACGTCCTGGACGGCACCGGGTCGCTCGCCGGACGCCTCACGGCCTGGGGCGCGGACACGCTCGCGGGGGACGTCCGATGAGCGACTCCCCCCACGTCCGGCACGCCGAGCGGGCCGACCTGCCCGCGGTCGCCGAACTCGCCACCCGGCACGCGGAGTACGAACAGGCGGCGCCGCCCCCGCGGGACCTGCCCGACCGGCTGGCCGCGCTCCTCTTCGACACACCCGCGCCCCGCCTGCGCTGCCTGGTGGCCGCAGTCCCCGACGGCGAACTCGCCGGCTACGCCACCTGCGCGCCCGAACTCTCCACCTGGCAGGGCCGCGAGTACCTGCACCTGGACTGTCTGTTCCTGCTCCCCGGCCACCGCGGACTCGGACTCGGCGTGCTGCTCATGGACGCCGTGGCCGCCGAGGCCCGCGCGCTGGGGCTCGACGAGGTCCAGTGGCAGACGCCGACCTGGAACGACGGGGCGATGCGGTTCTACGACCGGTTGGGCGCCCGCTCCCGGCAAAAGGTGCGCTACTCCCTACCCGTCGGACCCTGAGCGTCAAACACGCGACCGCCGCAGGGTCTATCGTGTCCCGCATGTCCCTCCCGGAACCTGTCCGTATCGTCTCCCGTGACTCGCCGATGGCGCTGGCCCAAGTGGAGCGTGTCAGAAGCGAGTTGACAGCCCTCTACCCCGGTGTGCGCACCGAGGTCGTGCCGGTGAAGACCACCGGTGACAAGTGGATGGGCGACCTGTCCAAGGTCGAGGGGAAGGGCGCCTTCACCAAGGAGGTCGACGCCGCGCTGCTGGCCGGCGAGGCGGACCTCGCGGTGCACTGCGTGAAGGACGTGCCCGCCGACCGGCCGCTTCCCGCGGGCACCACGTTCGCGGCGTTCCTCAAGCGCGACGACATCCGCGATGCCCTGATCCACCCGGGCGGACTCACCCTGGACGAGCTTCCCGAGGGGACCCGGATCGGCACCTCCTCGGTGCGCCGCGTGGCCCAGCTCGCCGCCACCCACCCGCACCTGGAGTGCGTGCCGTTCCGCGGCAACGCCAACCGGCGGCTCGCCAAGCTGGCGGCCGGCGAGGCGGACGCGCTGCTGCTCGCGGTCTCCGGCCTGGAGCGCATCGGCCGCGAGGACGTGATCAGCGAGATCCTCTCCCCCGAGACGATGATGCCGCCGATCGGCGCGGGCATCCTCGCGCTCCAGTGCAGGGAGGGCGACACCGAGCTGATCGACGCGGTCAGCGCGCTGGGCGATCCGGACACCTTCCGGGAGGCGACCGCCGAGCGGATGTTCCTGCATGTGCTCCAGGGCCACTGCAACAGCCCGATCGCTGGGTACGCGCGCGTGGACCACGGTGGCGAACTGTCCCTGCGGGCCTGTGTGTTCACCGCCGACGGCAAGGTCCGGCTGAACGCGCACGAGTGGGCGGGCCGGCTGGACCCGGCCACGCTGGGCACCTCGGTCGCCGTGGCGCTGCTGCGTCAGGGTGCCCGCGAGATCATCGACGGCATCCCGCACTGAGGCCCGCGCGGGATCAGGCGGTGCCCTCTTCGGCCTGGTCCCGCAGGAAGTTGCTCACCTGGCAGGCCAGGCCCTCGCGGCCCACACCCACGTGCGCGGCGCCCTCGTCGAGTCCGATGCCGCCCGCCCACAGCCTGCGGTCGGCCCACTCGTCGTCGACCCGCAACTGGATCTGCACGTCGATCTGGCCGAGGGTCGCCTCCGGTCCCGCCGCGAACAGCACGGCGGTGGCGCGGCGCAGCGGGTAGACGTCGAACCCCTCGATGAACTGCGAGTTGCGCCAGTCGATGAAGGCGCTCTCGCCGTCGGGGCCGATCCGCACGTCGATCTGACCGTCCTCGAGGTGGACGGTCGGATGCCGGTCACCTCGGTTCTCGACGGTCACCCGGACGCTGAAGTACGTGAGCCCTTCGGCGGCGTCGTCGCGTCCACGCGGCGGCTCGGCCGCCTCCAGACGGTGGACGCGGACACGCAGACCGGCATGCTCGTCGTACTCCTGCCAGTCCCCGACCACGTTGGGCTCGTACACAGTGCACCTCTTCGACCTCAGAGAGCTGCTTCCTATCTGTGTGCTCAATGCACTGTCAAATGAGCAGAATGCGCTGTGGCCAGGGAATTCGCCCCCTTTGATCACTGATCAAGCCGTGCGCAGGAAGAATCCGCCGAACGGCCGGAAAAACCCTTCCGCGGGCGTGCCGCACATCACGTTCCGCTTCCATGATCAACGGGCCAGCCGGCCGAGGAGCGAGGAGGCCGCCGTGATGCCCAGTACGGCGGCCACCGCCAGTACCCCGAAGTCGAGCGCGAGATGGGCGGGCGTGCCGAGGAGCAGCCCGCGCAGGGCGTCGACCTCGTAGCTGAGCGGGTTCACCTTGCTGACGGCCTGGAGCCAGCCGGGCATGACCGACAGCGGGTACAGGGCGTTGGAGCCGAAGAAGAGCGGCATGGTGATGGCCTGCCCGATGCCCATCAGCCGGTCCCTGCTCAGCACGATGCCGGCGATGGTCATCGACAGGCAGGAGAAGAACGCCGAGCCGAGGATCACGATCACGCCGACGCCGAGGAGCTTGAGCGGGTTCCAGGTCAGGGACACCCCGAGCAGGGCGGCGATGACGATGACGACGACGGCCTGGATCAGCGACTTCACGCCGGCCGCGAAGGCCTTGCCGGTGGTCAGCGCCGAGCGCGGGGTGGGGGTGACCAGGAGTTTGTTGAGGACGCCCGCGTCCCGTTCCCAGATGATCTGAATGCCGTAGAAGATCGCGATGAACATGGCCGACTGGGCGATGATGCCCGGGGCCAGGTAGTCGATGTAGGGGATGCCCTGGGTGGGGATCGCCTTGATGCGGGTGAAGGTCTGGCCGAAGATCAACAGCCACAGGGCGGGCTGGACCGCGCGGGTGTAGAGCTCGGTGCGGTCGTGGCGGAGCTTCTGGAGCTCGACTGCGCACATCGCCACCACCCGTGCGGGCAGCAGGCGCCAGCCCGCGCGGGGCTCCGGTGGCCTCAGCAGCAGGTCCGTGTCAGCCGACACGGTTCGCGGTGCGGCGGGTGCTTCGGACATCGCGGAAATCCCCTCCCTCGTCTTCGAGTCCGCTGCCGGCGACGTCACGGAAGACGTCCTCCAGGGTCGGCAGGGCGTCGGTGCCCCGCTTCTCGGCCAGTGACCGCCTGAGTTCGGCGGGCGTGCCGAGGGCGCGGACGCGGCCGCGGTGCATGAGGCCGACCCGGTCGCAGTACTGGTCTGCCTCGTCCATGTAGTGGGTGGTCACGAGGACGGTCATGCCGGTCGCCTCGCGTACGGCGTTGATGTGTTCCCAGACGCCGGTGCGGGCGATCGGGTCGAGGCCGATGGTCGGCTCGTCGAGGATCAGCAGCCGGGGCGCGCTGACCAGGGCCTGGGCGAGTTCCAGTCGGCGGACCATGCCGCCGGAGTAGGTGCCGGCGAGCCGGTCGGCGGCGTCGGTGAGGTCGACGGCGGCCAGGGCCTGGGCGACGCGCCGGGCGCGTTCCCTGCGGGCCACGTCGAAGACGCGGGCGAAGAGGGTGACGTTCTCCCGGCCGGTCAGGTTCGCGTCCGCCGACAACTGCTGCGGTACGTAGCCGAGGAGCCGGCGTACGGCCATCGGCTCGTCGGCGGTGTCTCGGCCGAAGACGTGGATCATGCCGGCGGGGACGGGCAGCAGGGTGGTGATGCAGCGGATGGCGGTGGTCTTGCCGGCGCCGTTGGGCCCGAGGAGTCCGAAGACCTCGCCCTCCTCGACGGTCAGGTCCAGCCCGTCCACGGCTCGGGTGTCACCGAAGGCGTAGGTCAGCCCGGTGCAGGAAACAGCTTCGGGAGTCATCTCTCCTCGGCCTCCTCGTGCAGATCGACGGCGAGCGCGCGCAGGGCGGGGAGCGCGGCGCGCAGGGCCTCCTGGTCGGCCGCGTCCAGACGGGTGACGTGCCGGGTCACGAGCGCGACCCGCCGCTGCTTCCAGTCGCTGAGCCGCGCCTCGGCCTTCTCGGTGAGCAGCAGCCGGGCGGCGCGCCGGTCGTCGGGGTCGGTCTCGCGGACCAGGTGGCCGTCCTTGACCAACTGGTTGACCAGGGTCGAGACGGAGTTCCCGGCGAGGTACAGCTCCTTGGCCGCGTCGGAGACCCGGATGCCGGGCCGTGACTCGACCAGCCGCAGCAGTTCGACCTGGGCGCCGCGCAGCCGCGGCACCGTCATCCCGGCGCGCAGCCTGCGTCTGAGCAGTCGCTGGACCCCGACGAGCGCGTCGGCCAGCTCCTCGGGGAAGGTCTCTTCGTCCACACCGGTGACATTACCTCTGAGTCAGAGCTATCTCGCTCAAGAGTCGGTCAAGGACACCCGGGACGATTGGCATCTTTGTTTCATTTCACCCGAGAGCGGGAATCCACTCCTCAGTGCTTCGGACAGGAGGCACGTCCGTGGGTGCCCCGCCGAGCGGGCCCCGGATGTCCTGCCAGGGTCCGAGTGCGTGTCTCCCACGGTGTCTGTCCATCCAGCACCCGCTCAGGGAGGTGCGCGACATGTCCGTCGCCACCAGAACGAAGCCGCATCCGCACGACGACGCCCCCGACACCAACGAGGCGTTCGAGCGCCTGTCCCACCTGCCCGAGGGTCCGGAACGCAAGGCGCTGCGGGACGAGCTCGTGGAACTCTGGCTGCCCATGGCCGAGCGGATCGCCGTGCGTTTCCGGGGCCGTGGGGAGTCCCTCGAGGACCTCTACCAGGTGGCCGCCCTCGGGCTCGTCAAGGCCGTCGACCACTACGACCCGACCCGCGGCAGCGCCTTCGAGGCGTACGCGGTGCCGACCGTGACCGGCGAGATCAAGCGGCACTTCCGCGACCACATGTGGACGCTGCACGTGCCGCGCCGGGTACAGGACCTGCGCAACCGGGTCCGGCAGGCCGCGAAGGAGCTCGCCCAGACGCCCGGCCGGGCGCCCACCGTCGCCCAGATCGCCGAGCTGGCGCACCTGACCGAGGACGAGGTGCGCACGGGCGCGGAGGCGCTGGAGTGCTTCTCGGCGCTGTCGCTGGAGGCGGAGATGCCCGGCACGGACGGGTACGCCCTGGGCGACTCGCTCGGCGGCCCCGACCCCGGCTACGACGTGGTCGTCGACCGCGTGGCCGTCGGGCCCCGCCTCAAGGCCCTGCCGGAGCGCGAGCGGACCATCCTGTACCTGCGCTTCTTCCGGGGCATGACCCAGAGCGGCATAGCCGAGGAGCTCGGCATCTCGCAGATGCACGTCTCGCGACTGCTCAGCACGTGCTTCGCGCAGTTGCGCGAGGAGGTCCTGGCCGACGACCGCTGAGCCCGCGGGCGGGGTCTCACTCGGGCGGCGCACCCGGAATCTGCGTCGGACCGTACCGGTCGAGAGCCTCCTCCAGCTCCACGCGGATCTCCCGGGGGATCTCGCCGGACCGCCCCCAGATGAGGATCAGCTCCGCGACGTTGCGCAGTTTGATGTTGGTGTGCTGGGAGACGTCCTTCAGTACGGCCCAGCCCTCGTCGGGGGTGATCCTGCCGAGCGCGACGACCATGCCGATGGCCTGGTCCACGACCGCGTGGGAGGCCACCGCTTCCTTGAGCTGGCCGATCTCCTCCTCCAGGGCGAAGATCCGGTCGGACTCGTCGGCTGGTTCGTTCGGTACGACTGGCACGCATCCATCCTGTCACTCGGGCAGGCCCACGCCACCGGGCGGAGGCGAACGGGACACCGTTTCGGCGGCGCCCCCGGGGTACTCGGCAGGCGCCCGAAGCGGTTCCGGACGGACACTGGGGGAGACCGCCCGGTGGCCGCCGGCCGACGAGAGCAGGACGCGACTGCCATGAACCACGATCCGAGACATCCCACCGCGACCGCGGACGTCGTCTCCACCCACCATGTCTTCGGAGCGCCCTGCTGGGTGAGCCTGACCAGCCGCGACCAGCAGACCACGGAGGACTTCTACGGGGCCGTCCTCGGCTGGGAGTGGAAGCCCGCGAAGCTCGGTGAGCGCTTCCGGGTGGCGCTGGCGAACGGCACTCCGGTCGCCGGGATCGCGGCGGTGGCGTCGATGTGGCAGATGGCGGTGGCCTGGACGCCGTACTTCGCGGTGCCCAGCGCGGACGAGGCGGCGGCGCGCGTGCAGGAACGCGGCGGCACGCTGGCGGTCGGCCCGCTGTCCTTCCCGCCCGGCCGGGCGGCCCTGCTCTCCGACCGCGACGGCGCGACCTTCGGCGTCTGGGAGGGCGACCTCGTCGCCAACTGGGAGGGGTGGCGACGCGCCCAGCCGGCCTTCGTGCGCCTCCACACCCGCGACGCCTTCGACGCCGCCATCTTCTACGGCGAGGTCCTCGACTGGGCGACCGAGCGCCCCGACTGCTGCGAGGTCCGCTACGAGGGCGACGAGGTGGTGCTGCGCAGCAGCGGCGACGTGGTGGCGCGCATCGAGTCGGGGGCGCTGGGCTCGGCCCCCGATCCCGCGATCCGCCCGCACTGGCAGGTCCACTTCGCGGTCGCGGACGTCGCGGCCTGCGCCAAGGCGGCCGAGGTGCACGGCGGCAGCGTCCTCTCCCACGACCCGGCCGAGGCCGTGCTGCGCGACCCGGACGGGGCCCAGTTCACGGTCACGACCCGCCGGACCCGCTGAGCACGAGGGCGCCGCGCGCCAGGGCTTCCCAGGCTCGCTTCCGCCGGCACACCCTTCGACATCCTCCACCGCCTCGCCACACCAGACGCTCTGGACGAGGACCCGGCGCCCGCCTTGACGGTGCCCGCGTGGGGCGGCCGCCCACGACCGTCTGGCACCACACGCACGAAGGGCGAGGCCCACGGGCCTCGCCCTTCGTTCACACGCCGCGCCGTGCAGCGTCACGCTTCACGAACCCCCGCGGGACGGTCGCGACAGCAGGACCATGCTGCGGGCCTCCACCGTCATCTCCGTGCCGGACTTGTGTTCGGCCTCGTCGGCGCCCTGGGGCTCGGACGTGTCCAGCACCGTCGTCCAGCGTTCGCCGTAGGCAGGGTCGGGGAGGCGGAAGTCGACGGGCTCCCAGTGGCCGTTCAGCAGCAGCAGGAAGGAGTCGTCGACCACCCGGTTCCCCCGCGCGTCGGGCTCGGCGATGGCGTCGCCGTTGAGGAAGACCCCGACCGCGTGCGCGTCGGAGCGCTGCCAGTCCTCCTCGGCCATCTCGCGGGCGTCCGGCAGCAGCCAGACCAGGTCGGGCAGCGGCTGCCCGGCGTGCGTCACGGTCTCGCCCCGGAAGAACCGGCGCCTGCGCAGGACGGGATGCGCCGCGCGCAGACCGATCACGTGCCGCGTGAAGTCGGCGAGTTCGCGCTGCTCCCCGGACAGCTCCCAGTCGATCCAGGAGATCTCGTTGTCCTGGCAGTAGGCGTTGTTGTTGCCCCGCTGCGTCCGGCCGAGTTCGTCGCCGTGGCAGAGCATCGGGATGCCCTGGGACAGCATCAGCGTGGCGATGAAGTTGCGCTGCTGGCGGGCCCGCAGCTCCAGGATCGCGGGGTCGTCGGTCTCGCCCTCGGCCCCGCAGTTCCAGGACCGGTTGGTGCTCTCGCCGTCCTGACCGTCCTCGCCGTTGGCCTCGTTGTGCTTGTCGTTGTACGAGACGAGGTCGCGCAGGGTGAAACCGTCGTGCGCGGTCACGAAGTTGACGCTGGCACGCGGGCGCCGCCGGCTGTGCTGGTACAGGTCGGACGAGCCGGTCAGCCGTGAGGCGAACTCACCGAGCGTGTGGGGCTCGCCCCGCCAGAAGTCCCGTACGGCGTCCCGGTACTTGCCGTTCCACTCCGACCACAGCGGGGGGAAGTTGCCGACCTGGTAGCCGCCCTCCCCCACGTCCCAGGGCTCGGCGATCAGCTTGACGCGGCTGATCACCGGGTCCTGCTGGATGAGGTCGAAGAACGCCGACAGCCGGTCCACCTCGTGGAACTGCCGGGCCAGGGTGGCCGCGAGGTCGAAGCGGAAGCCGTCGACGTGCATCTCGGTCACCCAGTACCGGAGCGAGTCCATGATGAGCTGGAGCACGTAGGGATGCCGCATGAGCAGGCTGTTCCCGGTGCCGGTGGTGTCGTAGTAGTGCTCCCAGTCGCCGTCCACCAGCCGGTAGTACGAGGCGTTGTCGATGCCCCGGAAGGAGAGTGTGGGCCCCTTCTCGTTGCCCTCGGCGGTGTGGTTGTAGACGACGTCGAGGATGACCTCCAGGCCGGCCGCGTGCAGCGCCTTCACCATCGCCTTGAACTCGGTGACCTGCTGTCCGCGGGTGCCGTGGGCGGCGTAGGCGTTGTGGGGCGCGAAGAAGCCGATCGTGTTGTAGCCCCAGTAGTTGGCCAGGCCCCGGTCCTGGAGCACCCCGTCCTGCACGAACTGGTGCACCGGCATCAGCTCGACGGCGGTGACGCCGAGCGAGGTCAGGTGGTCGATCACCGCGGGGTGCGCGAGACCGGCATAGGTGCCGCGCAGTTCCGGTGGGACGTCCGGGTGGGTGCGGGAGAGCCCGCGGACGTGGGCCTCGTAGATCACGCTGTCGGCGTAGGGCCGGCGGGGCGGCCGGTCGTCGCCCCAGTCGAAGGCGGGATCGGTGACCACGCCGAGCATGGTGTGCCCGGCGCTGTCGGCCTCGGGGGTGTGCAGCGAGGGGTGGCTGTCGACCTGCCCGTCCACCGCTTTGGCGTACGGGTCGAGGAGCAGCTTCGACGGATCGCACCGGTGGCCGAACGACGGCTGCCAGGGTCCGTGCACCCGAAAGCCGTACCGCTGGCCCGGTCCGACGCCCGGCACGAAGCCGTGCCAGACGAATCCGTCGACCTCCGTCAGCGGGACGCCGGTGTGGGCGCCCCGCTCGTCCACCAGCACGAGTTCGACACGCTCGGCGACCTCGCTGAACAGGGCGAAGTTGGTGCCCTCTCCGTCGAACGAGGCGCCCAGCGGGTAGGGGTGCCCGCTCCAGGCCGGCACCCGCTTACCGTTCCCGTCCGGCTTCTTCCTGGACGACGCCATGCTCAGCACCCGCCGTCGGCGGTCGCGGCGGCCAGGGCCGCGACCGGCATCTCGCGGGGCACCTGGAGCACCTCCCGCAGGCTCGGGGCGGGGGCCGTCGGCACGAGCGGGACGCGCTCACCGGCGCGGGCCCGCTGCGAGAACCAGATGACCTTGCTGCCGGTGTCGGTGGCGCAGCAGCCCCAGCCGTCGCTCATCGCGGCGATCCGTTCCAGGCAGGCGCGCAGGTCCAGGTCCGGGCGCAGGTCGCAGTCGTTCTCGGCGACGGCGGTGATGAGGTGCTGGCCGTTCCACCACAGCTCGATGGAGGTGTTCTTGTCCCTCGCGTGCTCGTCGATGGCCTTGAGCAGGAGTTCGGCACCGCGGCAGACGGGCTCGACCAGGGTCTCCAGGTCCCAGAGCCGTAGGTGGGCGGCCAGGATGCGCCTGACCTGTCCGACCCGTTCCGGGCTGACCTCCACGTCGAGGTGGTAGTAGCAGGGCACTGCGGTCTTCATCGTCGCTCCTCACCGGCGAAGCTCCCGCTCCCTCCCGATCCCCGCGGGACCGGGCCCCGTAAGCACGGAGCGTGAGCGCTGATCGCTTCAGAGTCACTCCAGAGTGGGAGTGCTACGCCATTCGTGCAACACGAGCGACCAGCGAGGTAGTTGAAGAACCAACAAGACGCTGAGTCGTCACACGTGCACCATGAGTGAAGATCTCTTGAATCCCGGATCTTCTTGAGCCCTGGATCTTCCCGAGCCCGGACACTTCCGCGCCCTGGATCCTCCCGAGTCCGAAAGGTGAACGGCGCCATGCTGCTACCGGCCAAAGCCGAAGTCGCCCGGCAACTGCGGCGCTATCGCGCCTGGGAGCGGGTCATGCTCGCCTCCCCCGCCGACCGCGACGTCCGGGCCACCTTCGAGGACTCGGGCTACACGCTGTGCGTGCTGATGGGAAAGCGCTGTGCGCGTGAGGCGGCCGAGGCGGCCGAGCGCTATCTCAGCAGCAGCGTGGTGGCCTACCTCCAGGAGCAGAGCGACCTCCCCCGGGCGGGTGCGGTCGCCAGACGTGGTCCGCCGAGGGCCGCGGAACGTTCCCCCGCGGGGAGGTAACCCCTTCCGGCGCAGCTTGGACCCCCGGCCGGGCGCAGTCAGCGCCCGGCCTCGAGCACGGCGGAGGCGAGAGCATGAGTTCCACCCCGGTCATCGGCCGCATCCCGGTTCGGGACGTCCGCCCTGCCGTCGATTCCGGCAGACGCCCGGCGAAGGCGGTCGTGGGAGAGACCTTCGAGGTCACCGCGACGGTGTTCCGCGAGGGCCATGACGCGGTCGCCGCGAACGTCGTCCTGACCGACCCGGAAGGGCGGCACGGCCCCTGGACGCCGATGCGGGAACTGTCCCCCGGCAGCGACCGCTGGGGTGCGGAGGTCACCCCGGACGTCGAGGGCCGCTGGACGTACCGCGTCGAGGCATGGAGCGACCCGGTCGGCACCTGGCGCCACGTCGCCCGCATAAAGGTTCCCGCGGGCCTCGACACCGGGCTGGTCCTGGAGGAGGGCGCGGAGCTCTACACCCGGGCGGCGGCGGGCGTCCCGGAGGGACCACAGCACGCGGTGCTGGTGGCCGCGGCGCAGACACTCGCGGACGACTCCCTGCCGGTCGCCACCCGTCTGGCGGCAGCGCTGACTCCGGACGTGGACGCGGTCCTCGCCCGTCATCCCTTGCGGGAGTTGATCACGGCGTCGGAGTCGTTGCCGCTGCTGGTGGAGCGGGAGCGGGCGTTGTTCGGGTCGTGGTACGAGTTCTTCCCCCGGTCGGAGGGCACTCCGGAGCGGCCGCACGGCACGTTCCGTACGGCGGCGCGCAGGTTGCCGGCGATCGCGGCGATGGGTTTCGACGTGGTGTATCTGCCGCCGATCCACCCGATCGGCACCACGTTCCGCAAGGGCCGCAACAACACGCTGTCCGCGGGGCCCGAGGACGTGGGGGTGCCGTGGGCGATCGGCTCGCCGGAGGGCGGCCATGACGCGGTGCACCCGGATCTGGGCACGATCGAGGACTTCGACTGGTTCGTGCAGGAGGCGGCCGGCCAGGGGCTGGAGATCGCGCTGGACTTCGCCCTGCAGTGTTCGCCGGACCATCCGTGGGTGCACAAGCATCCGGAGTGGTTCCACCACCGCCCGGACGGGAGCATCGCGTATGCGGAGAACCCGCCGAAGAAGTACCAGGACATCTACCCGATCGCCTTCGACGCGGATCTGGAGGGGCTGATCGCGGAGACGTGCCGGGTGCTGCGGCACTGGATGGGGCACGGGGTGCGGATCTTCCGGGTGGACAATCCGCACACCAAGCCGGTGGTGTTCTGGGAGCGGGTGATCGCCGACATCAACGCCACCGACCCGGATGTGATCTTCCTTGCGGAGGCGTTCACCCGGCCGGCGATGATGCACACCCTGGCCCAGATCGGTTTCCAGCAGTCGTACACCTACTTCACCTGGCGCAACAGCAAGCAGGAGCTGACCGAGTACCTGACGGAGCTGTCGGAGGAGGCGGCCTCCTACATGCGGCCGAACTTCTTCGCCAACACCCCCGACATCCTGCACGCCTTCCTCCAGCACGGCGGCCGGCCCGCGTTCGCGCTGCGCGCGGTGCTGGCCGCCACGCTGTCGCCGACCTGGGGCATCTACTCCGGCTACGAACTCGCCGAGAACACCCCCCTGCGCGAGGGCAGCGAGGAGTACCTCGACTCGGAGAAGTACCAGCTCAAGGCCCGCGACTGGGACACCCCGGACTCCCTCGCCCCCCTGATCACCCAGCTCAACACCATCAGACGCCGCCATCCCGCCCTCCAGCACCTCCGCAACATCCGCTTCCACCACACCGACAATGACTCGGTCATCGCCTACAGCAAGCGCACCGGCGACGACACGGTCCTGGTGGTCGTGAACCTCGACCCGCACCACACCCAGGAGGCGACGGTCTCGTTGGACATGCCGCAACTCGGCCTGGAAGGGCACGAGTCCCTGTCCGTGCACGACGAACTGACGGGTGAGACCTACCACTGGAGCAGAAACAACTACGTGCGTCTGGAGCCCGGCCGGGCACCGGCGCATCTGTTCCAGGTCCGCAGGTCGGCGCCGCAGATCGGAGGATCCACAGCGTGACTGTCAACGAGCCCGTCCACGACACCTTCGAGGACACCCCGGCCAAGGACCGGGACCCCGACTGGTTCAAACGCGCGGTCTTCTACGAGGTGCTGGTCCGCTCCTTCCAGGACAGCAACGGCGACGGCGTCGGCGACCTCAAGGGCCTGACCGCCAAACTGGACTACCTCCAGTGGCTCGGTGTCGACTGCCTGTGGCTGCCGCCCTTCTTCAAGTCACCGCTCAGAGACGGCGGGTACGACGTCTCCGACTACACCGCCGTCCTGCCGGAGTTCGGCGACCTCGCCGACTTCGTGGAGTTCGTCGACGCCGCCCACCAGCGCGGCATGCGCGTGATCATCGACTTCGTCATGAACCACACCAGCGACCAGCACCCGTGGTTCCAGGAGTCCCGCAAGGACCCCGACGGCCCCTACGGCGACTACTACATGTGGGCCGACGACGACAAGCAGTACGAGGACGCGCGGATCATCTTCGTCGACACCGAGGCCTCCAACTGGACCCACGACCCGGTCCGCGGCCAGTACTACTTCCACCGCTTCTTCTCCCACCAGCCGGACCTCAACTACGAGAACCCGGCCGTCCAGGAGGAGATCCTGGCCGCCCTCCGCTTCTGGCTCGACCTCGGCATCGACGGCTTCCGCCTCGACGCCGTCCCCTATCTGTACGCGGCCGAGGGCACCAACTGCGAGAACCTGCCCGCCACGCATCAGTTCCTGAAGCGGGTGCGGCGCGAGATCGACGCGATGTACCCGGACACGGTCCTCCTCGCGGAGGCGAACCAGTGGCCGGAGGACGTCGTCGACTACTTCGGCGACTACCAGGCCGGCGGCGACGAATGCCACATGGCCTTCCACTTCCCCGTCATGCCCCGCATCTTCATGGCCGTGCGCCGCGAGTCCCGCTACCCGATCTCCGAGATCCTCGCCAAGACCCCGGCGATCCCGCAGAACTGCCAGTGGGGCATCTTCCTGCGCAACCACGACGAGCTCACCCTCGAAATGGTCACCGACGAGGAACGCGACTACATGTGGGCCGAGTACGCCAAGGACCCACGGATGCGCGCCAACATCGGCATCCGCCGGCGCCTGGCCCCCCTGCTTGACAACGACCGTGACACGATCGAGCTGTTCACCGCCCTGCTGCTGTCCCTGCCGGGTTCGCCGATCCTCTACTACGGCGACGAGATCGGCATGGGCGACAACATCTGGCTCGGCGACCGGGACGCCGTCCGCACCCCCATGCAGTGGACCCCCGACCGCAACGCGGGCTTCTCCACGGCCGATCCGGGCCGGCTCAACCTGCCGATCATCATGGACCCGGTCTACGGGCACCAGGTCACCAATGTCGAGGCGTCGATGGCCTCCCCGTCCTCCCTGCTGCACTGGACCCGCCGGATGATCGAGATCCGCAAGCAGAACCCGGCGTTCGGCCTCGGCACCTTCACCGAACTGCAGTCCTCCAACCCGGCGGTGCTGGCCTTCCTGCGGGAGTACGAGGACGACCTGGTCCTGTGTGTGAACAACTTCTCCCGGTTCGCGCAGCCCACAGAACTGGACCTGCGTGAGTTCGACGGCCGGCACCCGGTCGAGCTGTTCGGCGGAGTGCGCTTCCCGGCCATCGGTGAACTGCCGTATCTGCTGACCCTCGGCGGGCACGGCTTCTACTGGTTCCGGCTCTCCCGAGTCGCATCCCGCATCGGCCGACGCCTTTGAGCGTGCCGACGAAAGGACGCGTCACCATGCCGAAGACCGCACCCCTCAGCCCCAGACCCGCGCCCGCGGCCGATCTCATGGCCTCGCTCGGTGAGCTGCTGCGCCAATGGCTGCCGCGGCAGCGCTGGTTCGCGGGCAAGGACCGGCCCGTGAGCGAACTCGGTCTGCTGTCGATGACCGAGCTGTTCCCGGGCTGTCTGCACCTGCTGGTCCACACGGGTCACGGCGGGGTGCCCGCGCCCGGCGGCGGCGCCCCGAACGGTGACTGCTACCAGTTGCTGCTCGGGGTGCGCAAACACCTCTCGCCGCGGCTGGGCCGCGCCCTCATCGGCCGCGTCGAGCAGGGCCCCCTGGCCGGACTCACGGTGTACGACGCCCTGCACGACCCGCGCTCGGCCCAACTGCTGCTGGAGCGGCTGCGGCAGCCCGGCACGGCCGGCCCGCTGCGCTTCGAGCGGGCCCCCTCGGTACCGGTGCCCGCCGGGCTCCCGCCGCGGCTGCTGGACGCCGAGCAGTCGAACTCCTCACTGGTGTACGGCGACGAGTTCATCCTGAAGGTCTTCCGCCGCATCCAGCCCGGGGTCAATCCGGACCTGGAGGTGCCGGTCGCGCTGGCCGGACAGGGCTGCCGCCGGGTGCCGGCGCCGGTCGCCTGGTTCCGCACCACGCATCCGCAGGAGGCCACGCTCGGCGTGCTCCAGCCGTATCTGCGCGACGCGTCCGACGGCTGGGCGCTGGCCCTGCAGGCCCTCGCCTCGGGTGACGACTTCACCGTGCAGGCGCACGAGCTCGGGCGGGCCATGGCCGAGGTGCACCTGGCCCTGGCCGCCGCCTTCCCCGGCAGCGGCCACGACGACAACGGCGCCACCGCGGCCGCGATGACCGAGCGCCTCGACTCCGCCGCGCACAGCGTGCCGGCGCTGCGGCCCTTCGTCCCGGGCCTGCGCAACGCCTTCGGTGCACTCGCCACCTGCGACTCCGGACCGCCCGCCCAGCGCGTCCACGGCGACCTGCACCTGGGTCAGGTGCTGCGGGCCGGCCGCGAGTGGTTCGTCATCGACTTCGAGGGCGAGCCGTCGCGCCCGCTCGCCGAGCGGTGCACCGCCCAGTCCCCGGTGCGGGACATCGCCGGCATGCTGCGCTCCTTCGACTACGCGGCCCGGCAGCGCCGGCCCTGGCGCCCGGAGTGGGCGCGCCGCTGCCGGGAGGCCTTCTGCGGGGGCTACGCCGCCCTCGCCGGATGGGATCCACGCAAGAAGCACGGCCTGCTGCGCGCCTACGAGACCGACCGGGCCGTCTACGAAGTCCTGTACGAGGCACGACACCGCCCTGACTGGCTGCCCGTGCCGATGGCGGCGATCGAACGCCTCGCCGTGAGAGGAGACTGAGCCGTGGCCCTGCGCGACACCACACTGCCCGAGCCGTCCGGACCGGCGCGCTGTGCCCCGGCACCCGCGCTCGACCCCGCGGACCGGGGCCGGCTGCTGGCCGGCGCCCACCACGACCCGCACGCCCTGCTGGGCGCCCACCCGGCCGCGGAGGGGGTCGTCTTCCGGACCCTGCGCCCCTTCGCCCGCGGGGTGAGCGTCGTGATCGACGGCGAGCGCCAACGGCTGGCCTCGGAGGGGGACGGCCTCTTCTCCGGTCTGCTGCCCCTCGACGCGATCCCGGACTACACCCTGCTGGTGTCGTACGCGGACGGCGAGCAGGAGGTGCACGACCCCTACCGCTTCCTGCCCGCGCTTGGCGAGACCGACCTCCACCTCATCCGGGAGGGCCGCCACGAGCAGCTCTGGAAGGCACTCGGCGCGGAGCCGATGACCCACCAGGGGGTGACCGGCACCCGCTTCACGGTCTGGGCGCCCAACGCCCAGGGCGTCCGGGTGGCCGGGGAGTTCACCTTCTGGGACGGACAGGCGTTCCCGATGCGCTCGCTCGGCTCGTCCGGGGTGTGGGAGCTGTTCCTGCCGGGGATCGGCGAGGGCGCCCGCTACAAGTTCGAGATCACCTCGCGGTACGGCGACCGGTTCCTCAAGGCCGACCCGATGGCGCGCGCCACCGAGGTGCCGCCCGCGACCGCGTCCGTGGTGACCGCCTCGCACTTCGAGTGGGACGACCAGGAGTGGATGGCCCGGCGCGGCGAACTCCCCGTGCACCAGGCGCCGTTCTCGGTCTATGAGGTCCATCTGCCGTCCTGGCGACAGGGCCTGACGTACCGTGAGCTCGCCGAGCAGTTGCCCGCCTACGTCAAGGACCTGGGCTTCACCCACGTCGAGCTGATGCCGGTGGCCGAGCACCCCTTCGGTGGTTCCTGGGGCTACCAGGTCACCGGGTTCTACGCGCCGACCTCCCGGCTGGGCACGCCCGACGACTTCAAGTACCTCGTCGACGCGCTCCACCGGGCCGGTGTCGGTGTGATCATGGACTGGGTGCCGGCCCACTTCCCCAAGGACGACTGGGCGCTGGCCCGGTTCGACGGGGACCCGCTGTACGAGCCGGGAGACTCCCGCCGTGCCGAGCACCCGGACTGGGGCACGTACGAGTTCGACTTCGGACGCGTCGAGGTGCGCAACTTCCTGGTCGCCAACGCCGTGTACTGGTGCGAGGAGTTCCACATCGACGGGCTGCGGGTCGACGCGGTCGCCTCGATGCTCTACCTCGACTACTCGCGCGACTCCGGACAGTGGAGCCCCAACGTGTTCGGGGGCCGGGAGGATCTCTACGCGGTCGCCTTCCTCCAGGAGATGAACGCGACCGTGTACCGCCGGGCGCCGGGTGTCGTCACGATCGCCGAGGAGTCCACGGCGTGGGACGGCGTGACCCGCCCCACGGACAGCGGGGGCCTGGGTTTCGGCCTGAAGTGGAACATGGGCTGGATGCACGACTCCCTCGGCTACATCAGTCATGAGCCGGTGCACCGCAAGTACCACCACAACGAGATGACCTTCTCGATGGTGTACGCGTACAGCGAGAACTACGTCCTGCCGATCTCCCACGACGAGGTCGTCCACGGCAAGCAGGCGCTGGTGTCCAAGATGCCGGGCGACTGGTGGCAGCAGCGCGCCAACCACCGCGCGTACCTCGGCTTCATGTGGGCACACCCGGGCAAGCAACTCCTGTTCATGGGCCAGGAGTTCGCCCAGGGCGCCGAGTGGTCCGAGGCGCACGGCCCGGACTGGTGGCTGCTCGACCCGGCGTACGGCGCCGAGGCCGACCACCGGGGCGTCCGTGACCTGGTCCGCGACCTGAACACCGTCTACCGGGCGACTCCCGCCCTGTGGGAGCGCGACACCGACCCCGGCGGCTTCCGGTGGGTGGTCGGGGACGCGGCCGAGGACAACGTCTTCGCCTTCCTGCGGTTCGACGCGGCGGGCCGCCCGCTGCTCGCGGTCTCCAACCTCTCCCCCGTCGTGCGCGAGGACTACCGACTCACCGTGCCCGAGGGTCTCCCCCTGTGGCAGGAGTCCCTCAACACGGACGCCGAGCGGTACGGCGGCGGTGACGTCGTGCGGCGCGACCCGGTCAAGGCGGAGGACGGGGAGCTGCGGCTGACCCTGCCGCCGCTCGCGACGGTGTGGCTGGTCCCGGTGCCCGACTGAGTCCGCAGGCGACGCGGAGGTGTCCGACCGGCCCCCAAGGGGCAGTCGGGGTCGTACGAGAACCAGCATCCTCGTCGTCGCCGAGGGCCACAGAAAGGGCTGCATCACGTGCGCACCGTGGGAGTGGAGGAGGAACTCCTCCTGGTCGACCCCGAGACCGGCGAGCCGCAGGCACTGTCCGCGGCCGTACTCGCGCGGGCCGAGCAGGACGAGCAGGACCAGGACGTCTTCGAGAAGGAACTGCACAACCAGATGGTGGAGTTCGCCACCCACCCGCAGTCGAGCATGGACGAACTCCGCGCGGAGATCGGGCGCTGCCGCAAGGAGGCCGCCCGGCTGGCCGGTGACAGCGGCTGTGCGGTGGCCTCGCTGGCCACCTCCCCGCTGCCCGTCAGCCCCTCCGTGGGGGTCGGCCGGCGCTACCAGTGGATGGCGGATCAGTACGGCATCGCCACCCAGGAGCAGCTCGTCATGGGCTGTCATGTGCATGTGTCCGTGGAGTCGGACGAGGAGGCCGTCGCCGTCGTCGACCGCATCCAGCCCTGGCTGACCGTGCTGGCCGCGATGAGCGCCAACTCGCCCTTCTGGCAGGGCAAGGACACCGGTTACAGCAGTTACCGCAGCCGGGTGTGGCAGCGCTGGCCGTCGGCCGGCCCGACCGAGCCCTTCCGCTCGGCGGAGCGCTATCACCGGCGGGTCGCGGACATGGTGGCGACCGGCGTCATCCTGGACGAGGGAATGATCTACTTCGACGCCCGGCTGTCCCGGAACTTCCCGACGGTGGAGATCCGGGTCTCGGACGTCTGTCTGCAGGCGGACACCGCGGCGCTGCTCGCGACCCTCGCCCGCGGGCTGGTGGAGACGGCCGCGCGCGACTGGCGGGCGGAGCGGGAACCGGTGACGCACAGCGTGAGCCTGCTGCGCCTCGCGGCCTGGCGGGCCGCCCGCTCGGGGCTGTCCGAGGAGCTGCTCCACCCGGCGACCATGCACCGGATGCCCGCGGAGACGGTGGTGCGGGCCCTGCTGGAGCACATCGAGGACGCCTTGGCCGACAGCGGCGACCTGGAGCAGGCCCGAGCGTCCTGCGCCGAACTGCTGCGGCACGGCAACGGCGCCCGGGTGCAGCGTGACCTGCTGGAGCGCACCGGCAGCCTGCGGAGCGTGGTCACCGAGTGCGTGAAGCTGACCCAGTCGTAGGTCTCACAGGGCCAGGACGATCGCGTACACCAGGAAGAACGCGGCGACGAGGACGACCAGGAGCAGGATCAGGGCCAGCGGCCCCTTGGCCCAGCCCCTGGTCGGGGCGTGCGTCTCCCGGGGGCCGGCCTCGGGCATGCTGCTCTCGGCGGGCGGGGTCTCGCCCGGGGGTACGCCGCCGCCCGGTTCCAGTCCGGTGGTGCGCTCGGGTTCGGGATCGGGGTTCGTGTAACTCATGCGGTCCGAGTGCCCCGATCTCGACGAGATCACGGGTGACCGCTTACTTCCGTATTCCAGGTACCACTCGCTCGCGCCTGGGCTAGATTCGAGCACCGCGGTTGACCCAGCTCGTCCGCGCAGTCACAGCTCGTACACGTCAGGAGCAGCGCATGCGCGACTTCGCCCTCGCTCCCCGGACCCTCTCGCGCTCCAGCGGCGGTCTGGCCGACAGTGTGTTCGAGCGGGCGGAGCTGGAGCCCGCCCTGCCGGTGCTGGCCCGCCGCCCCGAGGGCTCCTCGGGAGGCTGGCAGAAGGTCACGGCCGTCCAACTGCGGGACGAGATCGTGGATCTCGCGAAGGGACTGGTCGCCTCCGGGATCTCGCCCGGCCACCGGGTGGCGATCATGGCGCGCACCCGTTACGAGTGGACGGTCCTCAGCTACGCGCTGTGGACGGTCGGCGCCGAGGTCGTCCCGATCTATCCGACGTCCTCCCGCGAGCAGGTCGAGTGGATCCTGCGCGACGCCGCCTGTGTGGGCGTGGTGGTGGAGGACGAGCAGGCGGTCATGACGGTCGGCTCGGTGTGCGCCTCGCTGCCCCGGCTGCGGCACGTCTGGCAGCTCGACGCGGACGCGCTGGCGGACCTGACGGAGCGGGGCCGGACCATCCCGCTCGCCACGGTCGAGTCGCTGCGCCGGATCGTGCTGCCCGACTCCACGGCGGTCGTCGCCTACACCTCCGGCACCACCGGCCACGCGCTGGGCTGCGCCCTCAGCCACAGCGGCCTCGCGAGCCCGGTCGACACCCTCCTCGAAGGCTGGCGCCAGATCACGGCGGCCCCCGGGGAGCAGCCGTCGGTCCTCGCCTTCCTGCCCTTCTCCCATGTGTACGGCCTCATGATCCAGGGCGTGTGCATCCGCGGCGGTCTGCTCATGGCCCACGAGCCCGACCTCGGCGAGGAGGCGCTGGCGGCCTCCCTGCAGTCCTTCCGCCCCACCTACTTCTACGCCGTGCCCTCGGTGTTCGAGAAGATCTACAAGAACTTCCTGCGCGCCTCCCAGCAGGCGGGCCGCGGCGCGCTGTTCGAGCGGGCCGCCGACACGGCCCGCGACTTCGCCCTGGCGTGCGAGCGGCAGCGGCTGGGCGAGGGCCCCGGCCCCGGGTTCGACCTGCGGCTCCAGCACGCCCTGTACGAGCGGACGGTGTACCGCAGACTGCGGGCCGCGCTGGGCGGCCGGGCCCGCCGGGCCACCTCGGGCGGCTCCACCCTCAACCGTGAACTCTCCCTCTTCTACGAGGGCATCGGGATCTACGTCCACGACGGGTACGGCCTCACGGAGACCTGCGGCGGCATCACCATGCAGCCGCTGGGCCGGGAGAAGTCCGGGACCGTGGGCCGTCCGCTGCCGGGCGTGGATCTCCGGGTGGCGGACGACGGGGAGATCCTGGTGCGCGGGCCGTCGGTCTTCCAGGGCTATGTCAACGACGAGGCCGCGACCCGGGCCGCGCTGTACGGCGGCTGGCTGGCGACCGGGGACCTCGGCAGGCTGGACGCCGACGGCTATCTGACGATCACCGGCCGCAAGAAGGACATCATCGTCACCGCCAGCGGCAAGAGCGTGGCCCCGGCCGCCCTGGAGCACCGGCTGAGGATGCATCCGCTCGTCCACCAGGCCGTGGTGGTGGGCGACAACCGGCCCTGCGTGGGCGCCCTGCTCACCCTGGACCCGGTGTTCCTGGCGCACTGGCGCGGAGTGCTGGTGGCCCAGCAGGACCCCTCGGCGCGCGAGGCCCGGGAGGAGAACGCGCTGCGGGAGGAGATCGCGCGGGCGGTGGCCGCCGCCAACAGCACGGTCTCGCGCTCGGAGTCGATCCGGGTGTTCCGTGTGCTGCCCGAGCCGTTCGACCTGGCCAACGGCCTGCTGACGCCGTCGATGAAGCTGCGCCGGGACGAGATCGTGCGCCGGTACGCGGCCGAGATCGACGCGATGTACCAGGCCCGCTCGGCCGGTGCCCGGCGCAGCTCGACGGAGGACTTGCTGAGCTGGGACGACTCGGACAACGTGTTCCGGTGAAACCTCGCCCGCCGAGCGCGTTCCCGAAGGTGAGGACGATTGGGCGGCCTGCCCTCGGGAACACGGCTCATTGGCGACGTGAGAGAGTACGACAACCCGCTGACGCCGGGCCGTGAGAGCGGCTCGGCACCGAGCCGCATTGGGACGAGACACTGACTTCCGAGGCGATTCCGAGCCGCACCACCCGTTTCGCGGGCGAGCCGCAATGCGTGACGGGTGCGCGGCTCGCCGCTGAAGAATTCCTGGACGAACTCGGCGAGAGCGTGCCGCCCGCGACCCCTGAGCACTGGGACGACATCCTGCTCGTGGTCACGGAACTCGCGGCCAACGCCGTCCAGTACGCCCCCGGGCCCTTCGTGCTGCGCATGCGCCGCACCTTCGACGGCGTGCACGTGACGCTGCGCGACACCAACCCGACACCGCCGGCCCCCCGTTCCTTCGATCCGCGCACGGGCGGCGGCGGCATCGGCTGGCACCTGGTCCACGCGCTGTGCGACCAGGTCAGCGTGGTGACGGACGAGCGCGGCAAGGACGTGCACGTCTTCCTGCCGTGGTGACCCGCCCCGCTCGCGTCAGGCGGTGGCCGTGAGCCCCAGGTAGTAGGCGCCGACCGCCGCGAGGTACTCACGGTCCCTGGTCTCGCTGTCGGTGCGGAAACGGGGGGCCGCCTTCACCTCCGACCCGGTGCAGGCCAGCGTGATCCGCCGGGCCTCGGTGTCGACCCGGGTGACGACGCCCACCGGGACCAGCACACTGCGGCCGAAGATCCAGACCCCGGTGTCGACGACGAGGTGCGCCAGGCCGTCGGGGGCCGCCTCCCGGTCCACGTGTCCGATCGTGCCGTCGCTCGCGACGACGCTGAAGTCCGTCAGGTCCTGTCCCTCGACGTATCCGCTGTCCGGCGCGTACGACCAGATTCTGTCGGTGGTCACGCTGCTCCTTCCCTCCCGAGCGCTGCGTGGATCCCGCCTCCTCGGTGCGGGCGGGCCCACAGCACCCAATACCCTTCTGCCGCACACGCATTCGGCGACCGGCACCCTCACAAGCGGTTTCCCCGCGTCCGGTCCGCGCACCTCCTTCACCTTTCTCCCGGTGCACTTTCAAGCCAGGACGGGCAAGGTGGTCATCGACGCATTCGTCGCGCCCGCACGGGCACACGAAGGGCGTTCGAGGCAGACCGCCTGGAGCCGCAGAAAGGGATGAACACCGTGACACGACCCAGGATCCTGGTGGTCGGCGCCGGCTTCGCCGGTGTCGAATGCGTGCGCCGGCTGGAGCGGAAGCTCTCCCCGGACGAAGCCGACGTCACCCTGGTGACGCCGTTCGCCTACCAGCTCTACCTCCCCCTGCTGCCCCAGGTCGCCTCGGGTGTCCTGACGCCCCAGTCGATCGCCGTCTCCCTGCGCCGCAGCAAGAGGTACCGCACCCGGATCATCCCGGGTGGCGCGATCGGCGTGGACCTCAAGTCCAAGGTCTGCGTGATCCGCACCATCACCGACGAGATCGTCAACGAGCCGTACGACTACATCGTGCTGGCCCCCGGAAGCATCACCCGTACCTTCGACATCCCCGGTCTCACCGAGCACGCCTTCGGCATGAAGACCCTCGCCGAGGCCGCCTACATCCGCGACCACGTCATCTCCCAGCTCGACCTCGCGGACGCCAGCCACGACCCGGCCGAGCGGGCGGCCCGGCTGCAGTTCGTGGTGGTCGGCGGTGGCTACGCCGGCACCGAGACCGCCGCCTGTCTGCAGAAGCTGACCCACGCGGCGGTCAAGCGCTACCCGCGCATCGACCCGTCGCTGATCAAGTGGCATCTGATCGACATCGCCCCGAAGCTGATGCCGGAACTGGGCGACAAGCTGGGCCGCAGCGCACAGGAGATCCTGCGCCGGCGCGGCATCGACGTGTCGCTCGGGGTCTCCATCGCGAAGGCGGGCCCCGACGAGGTCACCTTCACCGACGGCCGGGTGGTCCCGACCCGGACCCTGATCTGGACGGCCGGGGTCGTCGCCAGTCCGCTGATCGCCACGCTCGGCGCGGAAACGATTCGCGGGCGGCTCGCGGTGAACGCCGAGATGACCCTGCCGGGCCACGACGGCGTCTTCGCGCTCGGCGACTCCGCCGCCGTCCCCGACAAGGCCAAGGACGACGACAGCGCGATCTGCCCGCCCACCGCCCAACACGCCATGCGCCAGGGCAAGACGGTCGCCGACAACGTCATCGCGACGCTGCGGGGCCAGGCGCTGAAGCCGTACGTCCACAAGGACCTCGGCCTGGTCGTCGACCTCGGCGGAACGGACGCCGTCTCCAAGCCGCTCGGCATCGAACTGCGCGGCCTGCCCGCCCAGTTCGCGGCCCGCGGCTACCACTGGGCCGCGCTGCGCACCAATGTCGCCAAGGTCCGCGTGGCGACGAACTGGACGCTCAACGCCGTCGCCGGCGACGACTTCGTGCGCACCGGCTTCCAGGCCCGCAAGCCCGCCAAGCTGAAGGACTTCGAGTACACGGACGCGTATCTGACGCCGGAGCAGGTCCGGGCCCAGGTCGAGGGGACAGGACAGCTCGACCAGTAGGTGTGGCGCACGTCACTTAGAGTCGCCGATCGGTTCCGTGCCGGTCGGCGGTCTCATGAGGGACAGCACATCGCCACCGAGAGGACACCGCCATGGCCGAGACCGTGAAGGGCCCCGCGAGCTACTTCCCGTCCATCGAGAAGAAGTACGGCCGCCCGATCGCCGAGTGGCAGGAGCTCGTCCGCTCCTCGCCGCTGACCCGGCACATGGAGCTGGTCGCCTGGCTGAAGACCGAGCACGGGCTGGGCCACGGGCACGCCAACGCGCTGGTCGCCCACACCCTCGCGGAGGCCGGGGGCGAGTGATCCACCCCGCCGTGCCATGCTGGAAACGGATCATGACGTGACACGGGAGTGAGTACGGCGGAGTGAACACAGCGAGGCTGCGCGATCGGGTCGCCGCGTCGGACCCGGGGCTGCTGCGCCTGGCCGCCGGTCTGCGCACGGTGGGGGCGATCGCGCTCACGCTGGTCGTGCTCGGCGTGCTGGGGGTCAGCGTCCCGCACCTGGTGGCGGGCGCCATCGCGGCGATGGTCGCGACCTTCGCCATCCGGGAGAAGCAGCGCGCCCCGCAGGCCGTCACCCTGGCCCTGGGCCTCCCGGTGGCCCTGGTCTCGATGTCTCTCGGGGCTCTGCTGAGCTCCCGCGTCCTGGCCGGCGACCTGTTCTTCGTCGCGCTGATCTTCTGCGCGGTCTACAGCCGCCGCTTCGGCGACCGGGGCACCGCACTCGGCCTGATCGGCTTCCAGGTCTACTTCGTGTCCCTGTTCGTCGGCGCCACCGTCTCCGGCCTGCCGGAGCTGTACGGCGTCCTCGGCGTCGCCTTCCTGTGCAGCGCGGCGGCCCGCTTCCTGCTGGTGCCGGAGACCCCCGCGGGCCTGCTGGAGCGCCTGCGGGAGGCCTTCCGGGTCCGGCTGGCCCAGCTCGTGTCCGCGCAGCTCGCGCTGCTGGACGCGGGGCCCGAGGAGATCGACGCGGCGCTGAAGGACGTACGCGAGGGGACCGCGCGGCTGCACGAGACCGCGCTGATGATCCAGGGGCGGCTTGAGGAGGGGACCTCCGACGCGGCCGCGGCGCGGCTCGTGCAGCGGCGCGTCGCGGACGCCGAGATCGCCGCCGAGCGGCTCGGTCTGCTCCTGCTGACGGCCCGCAGTTCCGAGCGCGCCGACACCCTCACGCTGCATCTGCCGGGCGCGCCGGCCCCGCGGGCGGACCGGATGCCCGGCCGGGACGAGGCGATGAACCGGGTGCGCCGCGATCTGGAGGCCCTGCGGCTGCTGGTGCTGCGCCCGGTCGCCGCCAGGTCCGGCACGGCCCTGTCCCAGGTCCGCAACCGGCTCCTCGGCTACCGCGAGGAGGAGAACCTGCCGCCCGCACCGGCCGCCGTCCAGGACGTTTTCCGGGGCGTCGGCGAGGCCGCCCGCGCGGTCCTCGGCCTCAGGATCGCCCTGGACGGCCCGCAGGACGAGTCGGACGACTCCCCCGCCACGGCCCGCTCCCGTGAGGAGCTGGACGCCGAGGACGCCGTCATCGACGCGGCCGAGGAGGACGGCGGGGCGCAGGAGGAGCTCACGGGGCTCCGGCGGCCCACCACGCGGGCCGCGGTGCAGGTCGCCGTGGGGTCCGCGCTGGCCATCGTCGGCGGCGAGTTCCTCTCCAGCCAGCGCTGGTACTGGGCCGTGCTCACCTGCTGGATCGTCTTCATCAACACCGCGTCCACGGGCGAGATCCTGGTCAAGGGCTATCGCCGGCTGGTGGGCACCGTCCTCGGTGTGCTGGCCGGGATCGTGCTCGCGGGAGCCGTCGGGCAGCACACCTGGACGGCGTTCGCCCTGGTGCTGGTGCTGGTGTTCGCGATGTTCTACACCGCGCCGCTCTCCTACACGCTGATGTCGTTCTTCGTCACCGCGGCGCTGGGGCTGCTCTACACGCTGCTGCACACCTACAGCCTCTCGGTGCTGGTGCTGCGCGTGGAGGAGACCGCGCTCGGCGCGGCCTGCGGGGTGATCGCGGCGGCCTTCGTCCTGCCGGTGCGCACGGACCGCCGTACGAACGACCTGCTCGTCACCGTCCTGGAGCGGCTCGACGAGGTCACCGAGGCCGCCGTGGACCAGCTCAGCGGCGGAACCCCCGAGGAGCTGCTCGACCGGGCGCGCGACCTGGACCAGGCGCTGGCGGACCTGCGGGCGGCCACCCAGCCGCTCACCCACCCGATCACGCCGCTGCGGGCCCGGCGGGACACGGCCCGCTACGTCGTGGCGCTCCTGGAGACCTGCGCGTACCACGCGCGCTCACTGGCGGCCACGGCGGAACTGCTGCCCACGCACCCCTCGATCGCGGCCGATCCCCGGCTGCGCAGGGCCGGCCGGCGCATCGGGGAGAACATCGCGGCCATCGCCGCGCATGTCGCCGACGAGCACTCCACGGCCCGGGTCGAGACCGGGCCGAGCATCGCCTCGCTCCTGGAGTCCGAGGTGCCCGGCACCCCGCGCTTCGGCCGGGTCACCGACCGCGTGCTGCGGCACGTCCAGCGACTGGACGAGACCCTGGTGGGTCTGGCCCGGCCGCTGGACGTGCCGGTCGCGGCGCCCGGACGATAGGGCGCTCACAGATCCGTGGGCAGACCGCTCACCTCGGCGATGCCGCGCAACTCGTCGTCGAGCCGCCGGCGTTCGCGGATGTAGTCGGCTATCTCACCGAGGCGGACCGGATCGGAGGCCGTGTCCGCGTCGGTGACCACCCGGATCGGGCTGGTGGTGTCGTCGACATGGAGTTCGATCACCTTGTTGTCCATGCGGCCGGTCACCGCCGTGGCGATGACCAGGGCGGCCTCGTCGCGGATCTCCTGGGGCAGCCCGTCCTGCTGGCTGTCCTCGAGCGCGAAGTCCAGGGCGGGCAACTGATGTTCGTCGATCGCCCGCAGGACCGGACGGACCACGCTGAGCAGGAGCTCGTAGTCGTCCGAGGCCATACGGATGCGCAGAAGGTCCAGGTAGACGTCCACGGGCCTACCGTCGGGCGGAAGCTCGGGTTCGTTCATGAACCCCGGGTTCCCCGTGACCCGCGGCTCAGACCCGCCGCCAGCGAGCCATCGCGAACGAGAACACCCCGAACAGCACCAGCCCCACCGCGACCAGCACGAGCAGCCACGGCCCCAGCGGGGTGTCGGCGAAGGAGCGGAGCGTGTCGTCGAGACCCTTGGCCTTCTCGGGCTCGTAGTCGACCGCCGCCCGGACGGCGAACGCGCCCGCGGCGGTGAACACCACACCGCGCGCCACTCCGCCGGCCACGCCCGTCACGTCGACGAACTTCCTGACCCGCGGACCCATCTGGCCGAGCTTCATCTTGTCGTGGAAGGACCTGCGCAGCGCCTGTGCGGCGATCCACACACCGGCCACCGCGACACCGACGCCCGCGACGGCCACCAGCCACTGCCCGGCGGGCCACTCCAGCACCCGCGCGGTGACGTCCTTGGACTGCTTGTCGCTGGAGCCGCCACTGCCCGAGCCGACGGCGAAGGACAGCACGGAGTAGGCGACGAACGCGTAGAAGACACAGCGGGCCGCCGACAGGAGGCGTTTGGTGGCCTTGCCGCCGTCGGGGCCGACCGAGCCGAACACGACCTCCGACAGGCGCCACAGGGCCATGCCGACGAGTCCGATGCCCAGCGCCCACAGGACGACGGATCCGAAGGGCTTGTCGGCGAGGGCGGCGAGGGCGCCGCCGCGGTCGGCCTGACGCTTGCCGTCGCCGAAGGCGATCTGCAACGCCAGCACACCGACCAGCAGGTAGATCACCCCGCGGGCGGTGAAGCCCGCGCGGGCGGCGCCCTCCATGACGGAACCGCGTGCCGCGCGCCTGGCCTGGATCCGACCGGTGGGTGCTGTGGAGCTCGTGGTCATGTCGACCTCCTGGAAGTCCGGACGCCGTCCTGCCGGACGGCCGCGCGGGGTGCGGTCAGTCTGCCGGTCACGCGGGTTCGGGCGTGGCACCGAGCAGACGGTGAGCCGTCTCCAGGGCCAGCCGCACGTCCCGCGTGCCGGTGGATACACAGAGCGTGTAGGCGAGGTCCCGGGCCCGTGGGCTCGGTTCGGCCGCCGTCGCGGACTCCTCGGTCCGCAGCGCCTCGTACTCCTGGACGAGGCGCCGCAGAAACGTGCGATCGGGTATCAGCATCTGACTCCGTCCTCGTGTTCTCAGGCCTCGGCCGGGCCGTCGGACTGCCGCCTCGCCCGGTCGGCCAGCGCCTCGTCGCGCACGCGGGCGCAGCTACGGCTGATGAGCCGGGAGACGTGCATCTGCGAGATGCCGAGCTGGTCGGCGATCCGGCTCTGGGTCATGTCCTCGAAGAAGCGCATGTAGAGAATGGCCCGCTCGCGCTCGGGCAGCCGGCGCAGGCCCTCCTTGGCCGACTCGCGGTCGACCACGACGTCGTACGAGGTGTCGGGGCCGCCCAGGGTGTCGGCGAGGCTGTAGCCGTCGTCGCCGGCCGAGAGCTCGGCGTCCAGGGAGAGGGTGCTGAAGCTCTCGAGGGCTTCGAGGCCGGTGGTGACCTCGTCCTCGGTCAGGCCGGTGTGGGCGGCGATGTCGGCGGGGCTCGGTTCGGGGGATCCGGGGTTCTGGGTGAGCTCGCGGCGGGCCACCCGGACCTTGTTGCGCAGTTCCTGCACGCGGCGGGGCACCCGGAGGGCCCACATGCGGTCGCGGAAGTGGCGCTTGACCTCACCGGTGATGGTGGGGACGGCGTAGCTCTCGAAGGCTCCTCGTTCCGGTTCGAACCGGTCGATGGCCTTCACGAGGCCGAGGGCGGCGACCTGGCGCAGGTCCTCGATGGACTCGCCGCGGTCGCGGAACCGGCCCGCGATGCGGTGGGCCATGGGCAGCCACGCGGTGACGAGTTCGTCGCGCAGGACGTCGCGTTCGGGGCCGTCCTCCAGCCCGGCCAGCCGGGTGAAGAGGGCCATGGTGTCGGGGGCGTCGTCGTGCCGCCGCCTGCCGGGAGCGGTGGGACGGTCCTGCGTAGAGGGACGGCTGGTCGACGTGTCGGTGAGCATGCGGATTCGCTCCTGAAGAACGGGTTCAGGGACTGACCGCGGGAGGAAAGACGCCGGGACCGCCGAAGTGGGGCCCGCAGCAGCCATACCGCTCCCGCTGGCGCGCCTCCGGTCCGAAGCACGAAAGTGCGTCTGCCCTGCTCCATGGGGCCCAAACTCCGCCGGTGGAACTCCGTTTTCCGGCGGCTTGCACAGGGGTGTCGGACTAGCTCAGGGGCACCACGGCGGTGATGCACTTCCCGCCCGAGGGCAGGTCGGTCACGCGCACGTCGCGGGCCAGCCGGCACACGATCGGCCAGCCGTGGCCGCCGGGGTGCCACCTGCCGTGGGGATCGACGGGTTCCTTGGCGACCGGCAGCGCGGCGCTGCGGTCGCTGACCGAGACGCACACGCCCCTGCCCTCGACGGTGACACGGAAGTCGGTGACCCCGCCACCGTGGAGGATGGCGTTGGTGGTGAGTTCCGAGGCGACGAGCAGCGCGTCCGAGAGCGCCTGCGCGTCGCACGGGGTGTGCGTGGCGCGGCAGCGCTCGGACACGGCCCGCTCGACGGCCTGGCGAGCCTCGGCGGGCCTGCACGGCCGCGGGCTCACGCGCCAGCGTGCGACAGAGATTTCGGGGGTGGCTTCGGTCCTGTGCTCGTCGCACATGACGTGGCTCCTGATCAATGGATCGACTGGTCGTTGCAGGTCGGTGAAGCAGAAGCCGGGCCCGGCCGGACCCACGGACACGGTGACCGTGCTGTACGGTGCGCGCCCTCCGTAGGCCTCCAGTAATCGGCTGACCTGTGTGCGCCGGGTCAAACCTCCCCGTTTCGGGCGGGAACCCGGGCGGTTCGATCGCGTTCCCGGGGTACGCGCACTGCATGACGGATGTCGTGGACTCAGATGAACTGCTGCGCCGGATCCAGCGTGCCCGGGCCTGTGCGGCGGAGGAGGAGCGGTCCTGGCGGGCCCGCAGCGACGAGCTGGAGGCCTCCGATCCGCAGGGCGCCCGGGACGCCGCCGTACGCACCCTGGCCTACGAGGCCGTGACCCGGGTGCTGGACGAGGTGTTGAGGCCGGGCAGTCGCTGATCCGCCGGGCGCCGCGGTCCGGATTGACCCACGTCCGGGCCGGGCACCCGGGGGCCATGACTGTGGATCACACCCGAGCACCGGTTCTGGAAGCCCTGGCCGACTACCACCGCCGGGGGCAGCTCTCCTTCGCGCCCCCGGGGCACAAGCAGGCGCGGGGGGCCGATCCGGCGGTGCGGGAGGTCCTGGGGGACGCGGTCTTCCTCGGGGACGTGCTCGCGTCGGGCGGCCTGGACGACCGGCTGACCCGGGGGCGGGTGCTGGAGCGGGCCGAGGAGCTGATGGCCGACGCCGTGCACGCCGACCACACCTTCTTCACCACGTGCGGGAGTTCCCTGTCCGTGAAGGCGGCGATGCTGGCGGTCGCGGGCCCGCACGAGCAACTGCTGATCGGGCGGGACGCGCACAAGTCGGTGGTGTCCGGGCTGATCCTGTCCGGCATCGAGCCGGTCTGGGTGGAGCCGCGGTGGGATGCCGAGCGGCACCTCGCCCATCCGCCGTCCGCCGCGGAGTACGAGCAGGCCTTCGAGGCCCACCCGGACGCGAAGGGCGCCCTGGTCACCAGCCCCACCCCGTACGGCACGTGCGCGGCCCTCGGGGACATCGCCGAGGTGTGCCACCGCCGTTCGGTGCCGTTGATCGTGGACGAGGCGTGGGGGGCGCACCTGCCCTTCCACCCCGATCTGCCGTCCTGGGCCATGGACGCGGGCGCCGACATCTGTGTGACCAGCATCCACAAGATGGGCAGCGGCCTGGAGCAGGGGTCCGTGTTCCATCTGCGGGGCGACCTGGTGCCGCCGGACCTGCTGAAGATGCGGGCCGACCTGCTGGGCACCACCAGCCCGTCGGTGCTGCTGTACGCCGGTCTGGACGGCTGGCGCCGGCAGATGGCGTTGCGCGGCAAGGAGTTGATGGGCGGGGCGCTGGATCTCGCGGCCCGGGTGCGTGCCGCGATCGAGGAGATCGACGGGATGCACGTCAACGACCGCGACGACTTCTGCGGGCCCGGCCTGGCCGACGACTTCGACCCGCTGCCGGGCGTCATCGACCTCTCGGAGCTCGGGATCTCGGGGTTCCAGGCGGCGGACTGGCTGCACGAGCACCGGCACATCGACGCCCATCTCAACGACCACCGGCGTATCGGGATGCAGATCACGCACGGCGACGACGACGCGACGACGGATGAGTTGCTCGCGGCGCTCAGGGATCTCGCCCGGGTCGCACCGGAGTTGGGCCCGGCCCCGCGGACGGAGGTGCCACCGCCGTCCGAGCTGCGGATGGAACAGGCCAGGCTGCCCCGGGACGCGTTCTTCGGGCCGGCCGAGAACGTGCCGGTCTCGGAGGCTGCCGGGCGGATCGCGGCCGAGATGATCACGCCGTACCCGCCGGGGATCCCGGCCGTGCTGCCCGGTGAGCTGCTGACCGCGCCCGTGCTGGAGTATCTGCGGACCGGACTGGCCGCGGGCATGAACCTGCCGGACCCCGCCGACGGCAAGCTGGAGACGATCCGGGTGGTCGGCACGTCCGCCGAGTGAAACCGGTCACGCACCCCGGATCGGATTGCGCGAAATCGCCATGGATGGTTTACGGTTCATCCATACGTGGTGACGGGGTCGACACACCGTCCTCCGACACCGCCTCTGACTGCCCTGGCTGGCCTCCCCCGTCCAGCCAGGGCTTTTTCATGCCTTCCGCAGATCCTCACATCCGCCGAGGTGCCCCGGACGGCGGCAGCCGCTGAAATGGGCGTAGGCACAACACCGGAATCCATCGCCGGCGAGGAGCCCCGCGTCATGACCAAAGCGATAAAACTGCTGACCGCACTGCCGCAGCCGCAGCGCCAGAGCCTGATGACGCTCGCCAGGGAGGTCTCCTTCCCCGAGGACTTCCACATCTTCGAGGCCGGCGGTACGGCCGACCGCTTCTGGGTCATCCGCTCCGGAGCGGTCTCGCTGACCCAGCAGGTGACCAGCCACCACCTGGTCACCGTCGCCGGACTCGGCTCGGGCGACCTGCTCGGCTGGTCCTGGCTGTTCCCGCCGTACCAGTGGGACTTCGGCGCCGAGGCCTTCAGCCCGGTGCGGGCCTACGAGTTCGACGCGGCCGCGGTGCTGCGGCTGTGCGAGGAGGACCGGCAGCTCGGCATGATCCTGGTGCGCAGCGTGGCCGAGATCCTCGCCCACCGCCTGGAGACGACCCGGGGCAAGCTCATGGAGCAGTACGGCTCGCAGCGCAGGAGGGTTCTGTAGGGCTCAGATCCGGTAGCGGCGCAGCGCGGGCACGGCGAAGGCCAGGGCCAGCATCACGGCGACGACCAGGAGGCCGCCGCCGGCCACCGCGCTGCGGGCACCGAAGACCGATCCTGCGGTGCCGTGCAGGACGTCGGCGAGGCGGGGGCCGCCCGCGACGACGACGGTGAAGACGCCCTGCATCCGGCCGCGCATCTCGTCCGTGGCGGCGGAGAGCAGGATCGCCCCGCGGAAGACCATCGAGACCATGTCGGCGACCCCGGCGGCGGCCAGGAACACCACCGCGAGCCAGAGACTGCCGCTCAGCCCGAACCCGGTGATGGCCACACCCCATGCGACGACCGCCCCGATGACCATCCAGCCGTGCCGGCGGGCCCGGGAGAACGTGCCGGAGAACAGTCCGCCGACCACCGCGCCGATCGGGATGGCCGCGAACAGCAGGCCCAGCGCGAGCCCTTCGTCGTACGCGGCGTAGGTCTCGGAGGCGAGCTGCGGGAACAGCGCCCGGGGCATGCCGAAGACCATGGCGATGATGTCCGCGAGGAAGGACAGCAGCAGCACCTTGTGCGCCGAGATGTACCGGAAGCCCTCGGCGATCTCGCGCACGCCCGCCCGGCGGGCCTTCGCGGCGGCGAGCGGCGGCAGGGAGGGCAGCCGGTACACCGCCCACACCGTGACGCACAGCGCGAGGGCGTCGACGAGGTACAGCTCGGGCAGGCCGATCACCGGGATCAGCACACCCGCGAGGAGCGGGCCGACCACCTGTCCGGTCTGCATGACGGTGGAGCCGAGGGCGTTGGCGGCGGGCAGTTGCCCCTCGGGGACCAGTCGGGCGATGGAGGCGTTGCGGGCGGGCGCGTTCAGGCCCCAGAACGCCTGCTGCACCGCGAGCAGGACCATGAGGACGGCCACCGAGTCGAGTCCGCCGGCCGCCTGGAGCCAGAACAGGACCGAGGTGACGGCGATGCCGATGTTGGTGATCAGCAGGAGCTTGCGGCGGTCCATGGTGTCGGCGACCGCGCCGCCCCAGAGCGCGAACACGATCAGCGGCAGCAGTCCGGCCAGACTCGCGGCGCCGACCCAGGCCGAGGAGCCGGTGATGTCGTAGATCTGCTTGGGCACCGCGACGGCGGTGAGCTGGCTGCCGACCGCCGTGACGATGGTCGAGCTCCACAGCCGGCGGTAGGCCGGGATGCGCAGCGGGCGGGTGTCCATCGCCCAGCGGCGCCAGCCGCGCCGGGGCGGCGGCGCCTCCTGCGTCGCGGGTGTCTGGGGTTCGGTGCTGCTCTCGCCGGTGTCCACGCGAATCCTGGTTGCTCGTTACATCTATCGGGTCCAGGGTTCACTATCGCAGCATCGACCAGGCGTTCGGGACGCGGTGTCCCAGGTCGTGGTCGCGGAGGGGATCACGCGCCGGCCACGAGGGTGGCGCCCAGGGCGATCATCGTCGCGGCGACCAGTCCGTCGAGGACCCGCCAGGCCGTCGGCCTCGCCAGGAAGCGGCTGAGCAGCCGGGCGCCGAAGCCGAGCGCCACGAACCAGCACAGGCTCGCGAGCACCGCGCCGAGGCCGAAGGTCCAGCGCAGCGGGCCGCGGTCGGCGGCCACGGAACCGAGCAGGAACACGGTGTCGAGGTAGACGTGCGGGTTGAGCCAGGTCATCGCCAGACAGGTCAGCACCGCCCGCTTGCGGGAGCCGCTCGCCTCGCCTTCCGCGCGCAGGCCCGACTCCCCCGGCCGCAGGACCCGGCGGGCGGCCAGGGCGCCGTAGCACAGCAGGAACCCGCCGCCGATCCAGCCGACCAGGGCCAGCGCGCCCGGCCAGGCCACCACCACCGCCCCGACACCGCCGACCCCGAGGGCGATGAGGGCGGCGTCGGACAGGGCGCAGATGCCGACGACGGCGAGGACCGCGTCCCGGCGGACCCCCTGGCGCAGGACGAAGGCGTTCTGGGCGCCGATGGCGACGATGAGCGAGAGGCCGGTGCCGAAACCAGCGGCGGCGGCGGACAGAGCAGCGGGCATGAGGTCGACGGTACGGAGACGATCACTGTACGTACAGCTAAAGATTCTTACGTATCATTAGCTGTCGTGATGATGACCGAACTGCCTCTGGATCAGGTGCGGACGCTGCTCGCGGTGGTCGACGAGGGCACGTTCGACGCGGCGGCCGCCGCCCTGCACGTGACGCCCTCGGCGGTGAGCCAGCGGGTGAAGGCGCTGGAGCAGCGCACCGGGCGGGTTCTGCTGGTGCGCACGAAACCGGTGCGGCCGACCGAGTCCGGCGAGGTGGTCGTGCGGTTCGCCCGCCAGCTCGCCCGCCTCGAACGGGACGCGCTCACCGAGCTCGGGATGCCGGGCGAGGGAGAGGTGACCCGGGTGTCGGTCGCGGTGAACGCCGACTCCCTGGCGACCTGGTTCCTGGAGGCGCTGACACGGGTGCCGGACCGGGAGCGGTTGTGCTTCGAGCTCCGGCGCGAGGACGAGACCCGTACGGCGGAGCTGTTGCGCGAGGGGCTGGTGATGGCGGCGGTGACGTCCTCTCCCCAGGCCGTGGCGGGCTGTTCGGTGCGCGCGCTGGGCCGCATGCGGTATCTCGCGGCCGCGGAACCCGGATTCGTCGAGCGGTGGCTCGGAGGGTCGTCGCCGGAGGGGCTGGCCGACGCGCCGGTGGTGACCTTCGACCGGAGCGACGACATCCAGGACGGCTTCGTGCGGGGGCTGGGCCTCAGCGGGGCGAGCCGGGTACGGCACGCGGTACCCACGTCGGAGGGGTTCGTGGAGGCGGTCGCGCTGGGACTGGGGTGGGGGATGGTGCCCGAGGTCCAGGCGGACCCCCTGCTGCGGACCGGCCGCCTGGTCCCACTGGCCCCGGACCGCCCCGTCGACGTCCCCCTGTACTGGCAGCAGTGGAAACTGGACTCCCCGGCGTTGGCGGCGCTGGCCGACGCGGTGACGGGGGCGGCATCAGCGGTACTCCGCTGAGGGCCCGGGATGAGCGTGCCCCGCTGACGGGACCGTCTCAGAGCTGCCCCGCCGACCCGGCCGCCCCCTCGGCTCCCATCCGCTGTTCCACGCTGTCCAGGAGCATGTCCAGCGCTGTGGGGTACGCGCTGGTCACCATGTGGGTTGCCAGGAGGTGGGCCGCTTCGGCGATTCTCGGGTACCGGTCGGCGGGCAGGTGGGCGTACGTCGAGCGCCACTTGTCCTCGTCGGCGTCCAGCGCCGCGCTCGGCAGGGCCAAGGACGCCGCGTCCAGGGCGGCGAAGGCCAGCGTCTGGTCGATGAAGGCGTGGTAGATCCGCACGGTCTCCGGGAGGGGCAGGCCGGCCCCGCGCAGGATGTCCAGGACCGCCTCGTCCGCGGCCAGTTCGTTGGCCCGGCCGGTGACCCTGCTGGTGGTCAGCACGGCGGCCTGGGGATGGGCGACGTACGCCGCGTGGATGCGCAGGCCCACCTCGCGCAGGTCGTGCCGCCACTCCCCCGTCGGCGCCCACCCCTCCAGCGCCTGGCCGATCAGGGCGTCGCCGATGGCCAGCGTCAGCTCGTCCATGCCGCGGAAGTAGCGGTAGAGCGTGCTCGGGTCGGCGTCCAGCGCGAGGCCGAGGCGGCGGGCGGTGAGCCCGGTGCTGCCGTGCTCGCGGAGCATGCGCAGCGCCGTCTCGACGATCAGCCCCTCGGACAGCACGGTCCCGCTCCTGGTGGGCCGGCGCCGACGGCGTTTCTCCTCCGGGACCACGGGTTTCGGCATGGCGGCCTCCTTATGCCAACGCCATTGACCTTAAGCGAGCGCACGGCGTTGTATCTCCGCCAGGGCCCCCTTCTTCCGTCTCGACCCGTCAGGGAGTGTTTGCCATGCGTGTACTGCTCGTGGGCGCCGGGGGCGTCGGCACCGCCATCACCCGGATCGCCGCCCGGCGGCCCTTCTTCGACGCCATGGTCGTCGCCGACTACGACCCGGCCCGCGCGGAGGCCGCGGTGACCGCGCTCGGCGAGAGCGGCGAGCGCTTCCGCGCCGAGCGCGTGGACGCGAGCGACGAATCGGCCGTGACCGCGCTGCTGGAGCGGCACGCCTGCGACGTCCTCCTCAACGCCACCGACCCGCGGTTCGTGATGCCGCTGTTCCGGGCGGCGCGCGCGGCCGGGGCGACCTATGTCGACATGGCGATGTCCCTGTCCCGTCCGCATCCCGAGCGGCCGTACGAGGAGTGCGGGGTCAAGCTCGGCGACGAACAGTTCGCGCAGGCCGAGGAGTGGGAGAAGGCGGGCGCGCTCGCCCTGGTCGGCATGGGCGTCGAGCCGGGTCTGTCGGACGTCTTCGCCCGGTACGCGGCCGACGAACTGTTCGACGAGATCGAGGAGATCGGTGTCCGCGACGGTGCGAACCTCACCGTCGACGGCTACGACTTCGCGCCCTCCTTCAGCATCTGGACCACCATCGAGGAGTGCCTCAACCCGCCGGTGGTCTACGAGGCCGACCGCGGCTGGTTCACGACGGAGCCCTTTAGCGAGCCGGAGGTCTTCGACTTCCCCGAGGGCATCGGCCCGGTCGAGTGCGTGAACGTCGAGCACGAGGAGGTGCTGCTCGTCCCCCGCTGGGTCGGCGCCCGCCGCGTCACCTTCAAGTACGGCCTGGGCCGCGAGTTCGTCGAGACGCTCAAGACCCTGCACCTGCTGGGACTTGACCGCACCGAACCGGTGACCGTGCCGGGCCCCGAAGGACCGGTCGCCGTCTCGCCGCGGGACGTCGTGGCCGCCTGCCTGCCCGACCCGGCGACGCTGGGCGACCGGATGCACGGCAAGACCTGTGCGGGCACCTGGGTGAAGGGCGTGAAGGACGGGGCGCCGCGCGAGGTGTACCTGTACCACGTGGTCGACAACCAGTGGTCCATGGCGGAGTACGGCTGCCAGGCCGTGGTGTGGCAGACCGCCGTGAACCCGGTCGTCGCCCTCGAACTCCTCGCCGGCGGCGCCTGGACCGGCTCGGGCGTCCTCGGTCCCGAGGCGTTCCCGGCCCGGCCCTTCCTCGATCTGCTGACCGACTACGGCTCCCCGTGGGGCGTTCGGGAGCAGTGACCGGGCGGATCCCACAGGACCCGGTTGTTTCACCGCGCATCGACAGGTGACCCGATAGCGAGTAAGGCATGCACGAGGGCACGTACGACTTCGATCGCAGGTGACTTTGATGGACAACTGGCGAACCCATGCCGCGTGCCGCCGCGAGGACCCCGATCTCTTCTTCCCGATCGGCACCACGGGCCCCGCGCTGGTTCAGACGGAGCAGGCCAAGACCGTCTGCCGGCGCTGCCCCGTCCAGGAGCAGTGCCTCCAGTGGGCCTTGGACACGGGACAGAGCATCGGCGTCTGGGGCGGCACCAGCGAGACGGAACGCCGGGCTCTGACCCGGCGCGCGGCCGCCGCGCGGAGAAGGTCCGGCTGACGGGCAAGCCCGGACGGGCCCGGTTTCCACCGGGCCCGTTCAGCGGCCCGTCCGGCGCAGCGGGCCCCAGGGATTCTCCTGCCGCCCCACCGCGGCCCGCGCCTCCTCGATCACCTGGGGGTCGATCCAGCACATCGGACGGACGTCGGCGACGAGCGGCTCGTTGTCCGGCCCCCGGCCCCGCTCACGCCCCTGGAGCACCCAGGGCCGTACGCCGGGGCCTTTCTCGTGCGGCAGGTGCGAGTAGTCGTACAGGCGCCGGGCCACCCATAGCTGCACAGGCCGCCCCTGCCACCAGTCCTCGACGTCGAGCGGGTTCGCCGACAGCCCCGGCAGGGACAGGCCGGTGAGCTCGTCGGTGCTGGACGCGCGGGCCAGATCCATCTCGGGGCCACGCGACCAGCGGACGTAGAGCCGGTCGTGCCGCTCGGCCAGGTCCGCCAGTTCGGCGAGTGTCCGCACCACCGGCAGCCCGTCCGCCACGGTCATCTCACGTCCTCCCATTCCTTCCGCGGGCATACGGGGTACCCGCACGCCACGGGGGGAATCAGGCGTCCGGCCCCGGCGCGGGACCCCCCGGCATCCGCAGGGTGAAGACGCTGCCGGCGCCGTGCTCGCTCGCCGCCGCGACCGTTCCGCCGTGGGCCGCGAGCAGGTGCCGGACGATGGGAAGGCCCAGGCCGGAGCCGCCGGTACGACGGCTGCGGGACTTCTCCGCGCGCCAGAACCGGTCGAAGACGTGCGGCAGGTCCTCGGGCGCGATGCCGCTGCCGGTGTCGGCGACCTCCAGGACGATGTCGTCGCCGTCCCGGCGCGCGGACAGGGCGACTTCGCCGCCGGCCGGGGTGTGGCGCAGCGCGTTGGACACCAGGTTGCCGAGCGCCTGCCGCATGCGGACCGGGTCGGCGTCCAGCCAGGGCTCCCCGTCGACGTCGGTGCGCAGTGCGACCCGGGCCGCGTCGGCGGCGACGCGGTGGGCCGCGGCGACCTGCTGGAGTAGTTCGTCGCAGCGGACCGGCTCCCGGTGCAGGCGCAGGGTGCCGGCGTCGGCGTCGGCGAGGTCCTGGAGGTCGTCGATGACGCGCTGCAGGACGAGGGCCTCGTCGTGCAGGGAGGCGAGCAGGACGGGGTCGGGTTCGACGACACCGTCCCGGGTGACCTCCAGCCAGCCGCGGATGTTGGTGAGCGGGCTGCGCAGTTCGTGGGCGATGTCGCTGACCATCGCCTTGCGCTGGGCTTCCAGGCGTTCGCGGCGTTCGGTCAGGTCGTTGAAGGCGACGGCGAGGATGCCGGTCTCGTCCCGGGTGGTGACGGGGACACGCACATGGAGTTCGGGCGGCTGCTGGGCCGCTGCGGTGAGCGCGCGCAGCGGCCGCACCAGCCGAGTGGCGACCAGGGCCGTCGCGGCGACGGTCACGGCGAGCACGAGCCCCGCGGTGCCGACGACCTTGGCCTTGTTGGCCGGAGACATGTCGAACAGCACGGCCGGCGTGTCCCCGGTGCCCAGGAAGAGTTCGGCCACCGGCGCCACATAGGGGTCGAGTTGAGCGCGGCGGGCCTGGTCGAGACAGGGCTGGGCCTGGCGCGCTTCCTTGTCGCCGAGCTTGCCGGGCAGAATTCCGTGCACGTCCGCCCCGCCCGGTCCGCTGCCGAGCAGTGCGGCATATCCGTCGTCGAGTCCCGCCTTGACCAGGCAGTCACGGGCGAGCGTGCGCAGCGCCTCGGTCGCCCTCTCCTCCGTCGGGGTGGGTGTGTTGAGCAGTCCGTCCGCGCAGGCGTCGGGCACGTAACCGGGTGTGGCACCGGTGTCCGGGTCGATGAGGACCGTCCGCCCGCTCGGAGTGCGGCGCAGGCTGGTCTCCACGCCCTGCTTGGCGAAGCAGAGCCGGCGCTTGGCGGCCAGGGCGGCGACCTTGCGGCGTTCCGCGTCGGTGAGCCGGTACGGGCCCACCGCTCGCGGGTCCATGCCGGGGATCTGCGCGCCGCGTTCGCTGTGGGTGTCGGTGTGCAGGGGGTCGACGGCGGCGGCCGCGCTCGGCGGCAGGGACGTGCCGGGCGTCGCGGAGTCGGCGATGATCCGACGGTCCGAGGTGGTCAGGGCGATACGGCGGCCGGTCTTCGCCGACAGCTCCCGTACCGTCCGGGCCACGTCGGACCAGTCCGGGTGGGTGGCCGCGTACCCGCTGAGTGCGGCGAGGACGTCCATGTCGTCGGCGAGGGCCTGACCCTGTTCCTCGCGCAGGGCCTGGGTGGTGGTGGCCACGGCCAGCCAGGCGGTCGCGGCCACCGAGCACACGGCGATGAGCCCGGACGTGATCAGCAGGCGGACCAGCAGCCGCTTGTGCAGGGGTATCCGCGCGCTCATCCGCGGCCGCCGCTGAGCTTGTAGCCGACGCCGAACACCGTCAGCAGCCGCACCGGCCGGCGCGGATCGGCCTCGATCTTGCGGCGCAGGTTCATGATGTGCACGTCCACGGCCCGTTCGGTGGAGGCCCGGTCGGTGCCCCGGGTGACCTCCAGCAACTGCCGCCGGGAGAAGACCCGTTCGGGCTCGGCGGCCATGGCCAGCAGGATCTCGAACTCGGCCGGGGTGCACTCCACGGGCGTCCCGTCGCACCGCACCTCGTGCCGTACCGGGTCGACGGAGAGGCCCGCGGCTCGGACGACGGGGTCCTCCCGCCGGTCGGACACGGCGGCCCGTCCGCTGCGCCGCAGCACCGTCCGGATGCGGGCCATCAACTCCCGGGGGCTGTACGGCTTGGTCATGTAGTCGTCGGCGCCCAGTTCCAGGCCCAGCAGGACGTCGTCCTCGTCGGACCGCGCGGTGAGCATCACGACCGGGATGTCCGCGTCGCGGCGCAGCACCCGGCACACGCCGAAGCCGTCGATCACCGGCAGCATCAGGTCCAGGACGACGAGGTCGGGGGCGACCCGCCGGGCCGCGTCCAGGGCGGCCCGGCCGTCGTGGACCACGGTGGCGGTGTGACCCTCGGCGAGCAGGGACCGCCGTATGAGTTCGGCCTGCATCTCGTCGTCCTCGGCGACCAGCACATGTGCGCACACCTGGCGGATCCTAGGCGCTCAGCGGTGCAGGGACCCGGCGTCGCCCATGACGACGACGGGGTGGAGGTCCGGGTCGAGGGTGAGGAGGAGCTCCTTCATGTGCTGCTCGGCGATGCTGACACAGCCGTGGGTGGGGCCGCCGTGGTCGACGTGCAGCCATATCCCGCCGCCGCGCCCCGCGCCCAGCGGCCGGGTCCAGTCCAGCGGAGTCGTGCCGGGCTGCCGGTTGTAGTTGATGGCGATCACGTAGTCGAAGGACCCGGCCAGCGGTTCGCCCTCGAAGCCCCTGCCGGGTGCGGTGAAGCCGACCCCGCGGTCGTACGGCAGCTTGGTGCCGGGGTTCTTCAGGAGTCCGCCGGCGTCGGTCAGGGTGTACACGCCAATTGGTGAGCGCAGGTCGCCGGCCAGGTGGTGGTCGCTCCAGCCCTTGAGGGCGTTGTGCGCGGGCCAGTTCGCGCCGGCCTGCCAGCCGGCCCCCGTGCGTTCCCAGAGCACCACGGTGGAGGTCGACGAGTTCCGGCCCCGCCCGGTGACCACGACGGCCTGCCGGGCGTCGGCCGGTACCCGCGCCCACGTCTTCGGGCCGAGCCCGGGTATCTGCTGGGGAGCCACCTCGACGGAGATCTCCGGCGAGGGAGCGGTCCCGGTGGGCTCCCGGGACGGCGTGGGTGCGCTCCGGGTGTCGGCCACGGCACCGCCGCCGCATCCCGTGAGCAGCAGGGACGCGGCGAGCAGGGCGACGTGGGTTCTGCGTGTGATCATGGAACGACTCTGACCGACACTTGTGAGGAACTCGTCAGCTCTCAGGGCCGGTTCGGCTTGCCGGACGTGTCGAGCCAGGTCCGGAACAGCCCGTCCAGTTTCCTGCCCGACACCCGCTCCGCGAGACGCTCGAACTGCGCGGTGGTGCCGTTGCCGTAGCGGTGCCCGGTCGCCCAGGCGCGCAGGATCAGGAAGAACGCCCGGTCGCCGACGGCCTTGCGCAGGACGTGCAGGGTCATGGCACCCCGGGCGTAGACGGGGGTGCCGAAGATGTTGGCGCCGCTGCCCGGGTTGCCGGGCGGGAACTCCCACAGGTCGTCGCTCGACGGTTTCGCGTACAGCTCGTCGAAGGCCTTCTGCGCGCTGTCCCCGCCGTGCTGCTCGGCGTACAGCCACTCCGCGTAGGTGGCGAAGCCCTCGTTGAGCCAGATGTCCTTCCAGGAGGTCAGCGAGACGTAGTCGCCGAACCACTGGTGGGCGTTCTCGTGGACGAGGGTGCTCAGGTCGGGGGCGCGGTCGTAGACCGGGCGGCTCTGGGTCTCCAGCGCGTAACCGACGTCCGGGGCGCGGTCCACGATGGATCCGGCGGCGCGGAACGGATAGGGCCCGAACAGCTTGCTCTCCCACTCCAGGACGGAGGGCAGTTGCTTGAGCACGGGTGCCGCGGCGGCGGCCTCGCGCGGGTCGACGGCGTTGTAGACGCGGATGCCGTCGCGGGTGGTGAACTGCTCCACCCTGAACTTCCCGACGGTCGCGGTGGCCAGGTAGGCGGCCATGGGCTCGCTCTGCCGCCAGCGGAACGTGGTCTTCCCGTGCTGGGTCCGCTGCGAGAGGAGCACGCCGTTGGCGACCGCGGTGCGCCCCTGGGGCACGGTGATCGTGAAGTCGTACGACGACTTGTCGGTGGGGTGGTTGTTCGCCGGGAACCAGGTCATCGCGCCCTGCGGTTCCCCGGCGACGAAGGCTCCGTCGTCGGTGGGGATCCAGCCGTCGAGCGAGCCGTCCGGGTCGGTGACGGGCGCGGGCTTCCCCTGGTAGGTCACCGTGATGGTGAATCGTTCCCCCTTGCGCAGGGCGCGCTGCGGGGTGACGACGAGTTCCTGTCCGGCGCGGCGGAATCCGGCCTTGGTGCGACCGACCGTCAGGCCGGTGACGGTGAGCCCCTTGAAGTCGAGGTCGAAGCGGGTCAGGCGCTGGGTGGCGCGGGCGGTCAGGACCGCCTTGCCGTCGAGATGCCGGCTGCCGGGGTCGTAACGGAGTGTCAGGTCGTAGTGGCCGACATGGTAGCCACCGTTCCCGGCGAGCGGGAAGTAGGGGTCGCCGGCTCCGGACGAGCCCGTCGACGAGGGCGCGGCGGCCCCGAGCAGAGCGGTCAGGGCGAGGGGGGTGGTGACGAGGACGAAGGTGCGTCTGACGGCCTTCGGCACGTGCTCTCCTACGGGTCGGGGGGCGGACGACTGCTTCACACTAAAGGCCCCCTCCCCCGCAACTCACCCTTGATCAGGTCAAGTCGCGCCGGACTGCGCAGTACGCTCCGAGCCACCCGTCCCTGCGTCGAGAGGCCGCCCGTGAGCGTGCGCGTCCGCCGTGTCTACGAACCGCCCGAGCCCGCGGACGGTGTCCGCGTCCTGGTCGACCGGCTGTGGCCGCGCGGCCTGTCGAAGGACGCGGCCCGCGTCGACGAGTGGCCGAAGGCGCTGACCCCGTCCACCGAGCTGCGCCGCTGGTTCCACGCGGGCGAGGGCTCGTACGAGGAGTTCGCCGAGCGCTACGAGGCGGAGCTGACCGATCCTGAGGCCGTCGAACTCCTGGAGCGCTTGCGGGAGTTGGCGCGGAAAGGCGACGTGACCCTGCTGACCGCGTCGAAGACGCCGGAGCAGAGCCACGCCACCGTGCTGGTGCGCCTGATGCGGGACTGACCGCCTCAGCCGGTCTGCTTCGCCGCCGCCCGTCCCGCGGCGCGCCCGGAGAAGAGGCAGCCGCCGAGGAAGGTGCCCTCCAGCGCGTTGTAGCCGTGGACGCCGCCCCCGCCGAAGCCCGCGACCTCGCCCGCCGCGTACAGCCCTTCGAGAGGCTTGCCGTCCGTGCCCAGGGCGCGGGATTCGAGGTCGGTCTGGATGCCGCCGAGGGTCTTGCGGGTCAGGATGTGCAGCTTGACGCCGATCAGCGGGCCCGCGGCGGGGTCGAGGATGCGGTGCGGGGTGGCGACGCGTCCGAGGCGGTCGCCGATGTAGCGGCGGGCGTTGCGGATGCCCTGCACCTGGGCGTCCTTGCTGTAGGAGTGGGCGATCTGGAGGTCGCGGGCCTCGATCTGGCGGCGGATCGAGGCGGCGTCGAGGAGGGCCTTGTCCGTCAGGCCGTTCATCTTCTCCACGAGCTGCTCCAGGTCGGGCGCGGTCACAAAGTCCGCGCCCTTGCGCAGGAACGCGTCGACCGGCCCGGGCGCGCCCTTGCCGAGGACCCGCTCCTTGAGGAAGCCCGCCCGGTCCTTGGCGGTGATGTCGGGGTTCTGCTCGGAGCCCGAGAGCGCGAACTCCTTCTCGATGATCTTCTGGGTGAGGATGAACCAGGAGTGGTCGTGCTCGGCGATGTCCTCGGTGGTGCGCAGGTGCCTGAGGGTGCTGAGGGTGTCGTAGCCGGGCAGGCAGGGGTCGGGCAGCCGGCGGCCCAGGGCGTCGAACCACATCGAGGACGGGCCGGGCAGGATGCGGATGCCGTGACCGGGCCAGACGGGGTCCCAGTTCTGGATGCCCTCGGTGTAGTGCCACATCCGGTCGCGGTTGACCAGGCGGACGCCGGCGCCCGCGCTGATGTCGAGCATCCGGCCGTCGACGTGGGCGGGGACGCCGGTGATCATCTCGGTGGGCGGGGTGCCGAGCCGCTCGGGCCAGTAGCGGCGGACGATGTCGTGATCGGCGCCGATGCCGCCGGTGGTGACGACGACGGCCTGGGCGGTGAGTTCGAAGTCGCCGATCCGGTCGCGGTTGGAGGCCACCCCGCGCGCGGAGTTGTCCTCGGCGAGCACGGTCCCGCGCACGCCCCGCGCGGTGCCGTCCGTCACGACGAGCTCGTCGACCTGGTACCGGTGGTAGAAGGTCAGCAGCCCGTCGCGCGCGGCCTGCTTGGCGTAGCCGACGAACGGCTCGACGACACCGGTGCCGGAGCCCCAGGCGATGTGGAAGCGGGGCACGGAGTTGCCGTGGCCGTGGGCCCTCAGGTCGCCGCGCTCGGCCCAGCCGACGGTGGGCAGGAACTTGATGCCGTGCCCCTCCAGCCAGGACCGCTTCTCGCCGGCCGCGAACTCGACGTAGGCGCGGGCCCAGCGCACCGCCCAGGAGTCCTCGTCGTCGACGCGGTCGAACTTCGCGCTGCCCTGCCAGTCGCTCCAGGCGAGGTCGAAGGAGTCCTTGACGCCGAGGCGCCGCTGCTCGGGGGTGTCGACGAGGAAGAGCCCGCCGAAGGACCAGAAGGCCTGGCCGCCGAGGTTCGCGGCGTTCTCCTGGTCGACCAGCGCGACCCTCCTGCCGCGGCTGGTGAGTTCGTGCGCGGCGACCAGGCCCGCGAGCCCCGCTCCGACGACGATGACGTCGGCATCCATGGCGACCGTCCCTTCCCTCATACGGTGGTGTCGCTGCCGTCGGTGAGCAGCGCGGTGAGCAGTTGCTTGAGCCAGGCGCGGGCGCGCTCGGCGTCGGCGTCCAGCAGCAGTTGGACGGTGACCCCGTCGTAGGCCGCGACCACGGCCTGGGCGGCGCCCTCGACGTCGACCAGGACGGCGGGCAGTTCGGCGTGCCCACGCGCGCGTGCCAGGCGGTCGGCGATGGCGCGTCTGAGCCTGGCCCGGTGTTCGAGCAGGGTCCGGGCGACCTCGGGGACGCGGGCGGCGTGCACCAGGAAGTCGGTCTTCACCAGGAGCCAGTCGCGGTCCAGGAGCAGCACCTCGGTGACCCGGTCGACGGCGGCCGGTACGTCGAGGCCGGGGCCGTCGAGGGCGAGGGCGCAGGCGACCTGGTCCGCGATGAGGTCGGCGCGCTCCCGGTAGAGCGCGAAGAACAGCTCGTCGAGGCTGTCGAAGTTCGAGTAGAAGGCGCCGCGGCTGTATCCGGCGGCCTCGCAGACCTCCTCGATCGAGACCCGTCCGAAGCCCTTGGCGGCGAACACCGCGAAGGCCGCGTCCAGGAGGTTGGCACGCGTGCGGACCCGGCGCCTGGTCACACGCCTGGTCGGGTTCTCCACCGCCATGTGGGGCCCTCCGTTCGATACGGGAATGTATCCGATACACCCGTGTATCGAAAGGGCCGCGCACGCCAGAGAATCCCATGGGAACAGATTTTCGAATCAGGGAGTACGCTGGATCCATGACCGCGCACCTCCAGGGCTCCCTGTTCGACCAGACCGACCAGCTCCGGCTCGGCCCGCTCGACGGGATCCGCCGTACCGTGCTCGCCCACGGCGCCTGGATCGACGTGCTGCCCGGATGGCTCGGCGGCTCGGACGCCCTGTTCGAACAGCTCGCGGCCGAGGTGCCCTGGCGTGCCGAGCGCCGCAAGATGTACGACCACGTCGTCGACGTCCCCCGGCTGCTCGCCCACTACGGCGTGCACGACGAGCTGCCGCATCCCGTGCTCACCGAAGCCCGGGAGGCGCTGACCGCGCACTACGCCGACGAGCTGGGCGAGCCGTTCACCACGGCCGGGCTCTGCTACTACCGCGACGGCCGGGACAGCGTCGCCTGGCACGGCGACCGGGGCGGGCGGGGCGCGAGCCAGGACACCCTGGTCGCGATCGTCTCCGTGGGCGCCCCGCGCGACCTCCTGCTGCGACCGACCCGCGGTGGCGGCGAGACGCTGCGGCGACCTCTTGGCCACGGCGACCTGATCGTGATGGGCGGCTCCTGCCAGCGCACGTGGGAGCACGCCGTACCGAAGACCACCCGCGCCACGGGCCCACGCATCAGCATCCAGTTCCGCCCACACGGCGTGCACTGAGCCCCTCCGGGGTTGGGCGGATGACGGAGGGGGCCGCATCCCTCGGGGGCGGGTTGCCGGCGGAGGCAGTCTCGTCCCTCCGGGTCGAGCGGGGAGAACCGGCGAGAAGCCGCTGCGGCGGTGGTGCGGGCGTGCCAGTCCCGTGGCCTACGCGCGGCTGAGGGAAGACGCCCACCGCCCCGTCGCCTTCGACGCCTTGTCCCTCCGGGGAGGGGGGCGGGGAGGATCCGCGCAACGCCGCTGCGACTGTGGCGCGGGCGCGTCGGCCCTGCGCTCGCACGGCTGCCGGAAGGCGCCCACAGCGTGTCGCTGTACGACGCCGGGGGCAGCTTCCGTCCCCCGGCCTGGTCCCGCCGGAGAGCGGGCGGCGGCTGGAGAGAAACTGCTGCGGCGATGGCACGGACGCGCCAGTCCCGTGGCCACCGCCCGGCTGACGGAAGGCGCCCACCGCCCGTCGCCGTCCGGCGCCGGAGGCGGCCTCGTACCCGCGTGGGTCCGGGGGCCGCCTCGGGGCTGGGAAGTTGAGCGCTGGAGGACCGGTACCCGCCGCTCCGGATCGGCTGAGCGTCTGCTTTGCTGTGTGCCGTCGGGCAGCAACTCACCGGGCGGGGCGATCATGAGCGCAGGCGTGCAGCAAGTGGCGGACGGCACCTATCTGGTGCACGGCAGCAACACCAACTGGGTGATCCTGACCGAGGGCAGCTCCGCCACGCTCATCGACACCGGCTACCCGGGGGACCGGGAGCAGGTGCTCGCCTCCCTCGCCGAGGTGGGGAGTTCCCCGGAGGCGCTCACCGCCGTGCTCGTCACGCACGCCCACAACGACCACCTCGGGTCCGCCGAGTACCTGCGCGCCACCTACGGCACGCCGGTCTACCTGCACGAGGCCGAAGTCCCCCACGCGCGCCGGGAGTTCCTGCACCAGGTCTCCGTCGGGACGGTCCTGAAGAACGGCTGGCGCCCCGGAGTGCTGCCGTGGGCGGTGCACGCGATCCGCGTGGGCGGCACGGCCCACGTACCGGTCGCCTCCCCGCAGCCCTTCCCGGCGGCGGGCGCCCTCGACCTGCCGGGCCGCCCGGTGCCCGTGCCCACCCCGGGCCACACCGACGGGCACTGCGCCTTCCACCTCCCCGACCGCGGTGTGGTGATCTCCGGCGACGGCCTGGTGAGCGGCCACCCCACCTCGCGGGTCACGGGCCCCCAACTGCTGCCCGACATGTTCCATCACGAGCGCGCCCGTGCCGTGACCTCGCTGGACGTGTTCGCCGAGCTGGAGGGCGATGTGCTGCTGCCAGGACACGGCCCGGTCCACCGCGGTCCGGTCCGTGAATCGGCACTTCAGGCCAAGGAGCGCGCGCTCTAAGGTGAGGTGACGATCACCGGCCGGACAAGGACACCGCACCATGGCACTGCAGATCAGCGCGACGAACCCGGAGCACCCCGCGCTCCTGCTCGAACTGCCGTGGCATCTGCCGCTGGAGCAGTGGCCGGACGAGGTCCTGGTCCCGCTGCCGCGCGGCATCTCCCGCCACGTGGTGCGCTACGCCCGCGCCGGTGACGAGGTCATCGCCGTGAAGGAGCTCGCCGAGCGCCCCGCGCTGCGCGAGTACGAGCTGCTGCGCGACCTGGACCGGCTCGGCATACCCGCCGTCGACCCGCTCGCCGTCGTCACCGGGCGCACCGACACCGAGGAGGCCCCGCTGGAGTCGGTGCTGGTCACCCGGCACCTGGGCGGCTCGATGCCGTACCGCTCGATGTTCGAGACGACCATGCGGCCCGCCACCATGCACCGCCTCATGGACGCCCTGGCGGTCCTCCTGGTCCGGTTGCACCTGGCCGGCTTCGCCTGGGGCGACTGCTCCCTGTCCAACACGCTCTTCCGCCGGGACGCCGGCGCCTACGCCGCCTACCTGGTGGACGCCGAGACCGGCGACCTGCATCCGCAGCTCAGCCCCGGACAGCGGGACTACGACCTCGACCTCGCCCGCGTCAACATCAGCGGCGAGCTGCTCGACCTGGAGGCGTCCGGGGCCCTGCACCCCTCCGTGGACGCGATCGAGTTCGGCATGGAGATCTGCGCGCGCTACGGCAGCCTGTGGGAGGAGCTGACCCGCCGGTCCGTCTACCCGGCGGGCAAGTACCACTACATCGAGCGCCGGATCAGGCGGCTCAACGACCTCGGCTTCGACGTGGCCGAGATGCAGATCGAGCACGCGCCGAACGGCGACTCGGTCACGTTCGTGCCGAAGGTCGTGGACGCGGGTCACCACCAGCGCCAACTCCTGCGCCTGACGGGCCTGGACACCGAGGAGAACCAGGCCCGGCGGCTGCTGAACGACCTGGAGAGCTGGATGGCAACCCAGGACGACTACGCCCCGGGCGACCCGCTCGGCGCCCGCCCGGAGGTGCTCGCGCACCGCTGGGTGCGGGACGTCTTCCGGCCCACCGTGCGGGCCGTGCCGCTGGAGATGCGCGGCTCGATGGACCCGGCCGAGATCTACCACGAGCTGCTGGAGCACCGCTGGTACCTGTCCGAGCGGGCCCAGCACGACATCGGGCTGGACACGGCGGTGGACGACTACATCACGAACATCCTCCCCAAGGCCCGCGAGACGCTCCAGCCCACCCCGGCCACCGCGGACTGACCTCAGACGTGCGGCACCACGGCCACCGGGCAGTCGGCGTGGTGCAGCACCCCGTGCGCGACCGAGCCGATCCGGGCGCCGACGGCGGTACGGCGGGCCCGGCGGCCGACGACCATCAACTGGGCCCGCGCGGTCACCGACAGCAGCACCTGGCCCGCGCTGCCCATCTCGACGTGCTCGACGACCGGCACGTCGGGGAAGCGCTCCCGCCACGGCTGGAGCGCAGAGGCCAGCCCCTTCTTCTCGTACGGCTCCAGGCCGCCGGCCTCGTCGAGGAGCTTGAGCGAGCCGGGGCTGTAGGCGAACACCGGCGGCAGCGTCCAGGCCCGTACGGCCCGCACGGTCGCGCCCCGGGCCGCCGCCGTCTCGAACGCGAACCGCAGGACCTTGGCGCTGTCCTCCGGGTCGCCCTCCTGGCCCACGACGATCTCGCGTCCCGCGACCTCCGCTGTGGCCTGGTCCCCGGCACGCACCAGGACCACGGGCCGGGTCGCCTCGGCGATCACCTGCTGGCCCACCGAGCCCAGCAGGAAGCCGACCACCGGGCCGTGCCCGCGGGAGCCCAGGACCAGCAGTTCGGAGTCGGCCGCCGCGGCCACCAGGACGTCGACGCTGCCGCCCTCCACGAGGTCGGTGTCCACGTCGAGCCCGGTGTGCCGCCCGGTGACGGCCCGCACGGCCTCGGCGACGGCGTCCCGAGCCCAGCCCGCCTGGGTGTCCCGGTCCCCCGCGTCGATCCCCTCGTACGGCTGGAACCGCCACGCGTGCACCACCCGTAGCGCCGCGCCCCGCCGGACCGCCTCCCGCGCGGCCCAGCCGAGCGCGGCGAGGCTCTCCTCGGTTCCGTCGATCCCTGCGGTGATCGGGCGGGTCATGCGGGGGCCTCCCTGGTTCGCGGTCACGTCCGTCGGGTCCAGTCTTCACTACGCTGCCCCCATGGCCTTGGAATGGGAGCAAGTCATCGTGGACTCGGCCGACCCCGTCGCTCTCGGGCGCTGGTGGGCCGAGGCGCTGGGCTGGGTGGTGGTCGGGGAGGCACCCGACGAGTTCGAGATCCGCCCCGAGAAGGACCGGATGCCGGGGCTGCTCTTCGTGCCGGTGCCGGAGCCGAAGAGCGTCAAGAACCGGCTCCACCTCGACTTCCGCCCGGACGACCAGGAGGCCGAGGTCACCCGCTTCCTCGCCCTGGGCGCCCGGCACGCGGACGTGGGACAGGGCGAGCAGCCCTGGGTGACGCTCATGGATCCCGAGGGCAACGAGTTCTGCGTGCTGGGCGAACGCCGGGCCTGACAACGGCGGGGTCGGACATCCCTGCGCGTTGCCCGGCGATCGAACATACGATGGGCGGGACCGGGCCGGTGACCACGGGGGGCGCCGTGCCCCGACCGACCGCCCGGCGTGGGGAGACGCATGGCACAGGCCGCCGAATCGGCGCGGACCGTCATCCTGACCGTGGACGACGACCCGGGAGTGTCCCGTGCCGTCGCCCGCGATCTGCGGCGGCGCTACGGCGAGTCGTACCGGATCGTGCGCGCGGAGTCCGGTGAGTCCGCGCTGGAGGCGCTGCGGGAGCTGAAGCTGCGCGGCGACCTCGTGGCGGTGATCCTGGCCGACTACCGCATGCCGCAGATGAACGGCATCGAGTTCCTCGAACAGGCCCTGGACGTGTACCCGGGCGCCCGCCGCGTGCTGCTGACGGCGTACGCGGACACCAACGCGGCGATCGACGCGATCAACGTCGTCGACCTCGACCACTATCTCCTCAAGCCGTGGGACCCGCCCGAGGAGAAGCTCTACCCGGTGCTGGACGACCTCCTGGAGGCGTGGCGGTGCAGCGACTACCGGCCGGTGCCCGCCACCAAGGTGATCGGGCACCGCTGGTCGGCGCGCTCCTCGGACGTGCGGGAGTTCCTGGCCCGCAACCAGGTGCCGTACCGCTGGTACTCCACGGACGAGCCCGAGGGGCAGCGGCTGCTGTCGGCCGCGGGCCAGGACGGGCAGCGGCTGCCGGTGGTGATCACCCCGGACGGGACGCCCCTGGTCGAGCCGGAGGCACCCGACCTGGCCGCCCACGTGGGTCTCGCCACGACCCCGACCGCCGACTTCTACGACCTCGTGGTCATCGGCGGCGGTCCGGCCGGGCTCGGAGCCGCGGTGTACGGCGCCTCGGAGGGGCTGCGGACCGTGCTGGTGGAGCGGTCGGCGACCGGCGGGCAGGCCGGGCAGAGCTCGCGGATCGAGAACTACCTGGGCTTCCCGGACGGGGTGTCTGGCGCCCAGCTCACCGACCGGGCCCGCCGGCAGGCGACCAAGTTCGGGGCCGAGATCCTCACCGCCCGTGAGGTGGCCGGTCTGGAGGTCAACGGCGCGGCCCGCACCGTGCGGTTCTCGGACGGGTCCGCGGTGGCCGCGCACAGCGTGATCCTCGCGACCGGTGTGTCGTACCGGCAACTGGAGGCGCCGGGCTGCACGGACCTGACCGGCTGCGGGGTGTACTACGGCTCGGCCCTGACCGAGGCGGCCTCCTGCCAGGGGCAGGACGTGTACATCGTCGGCGGGGCCAACTCGGCCGGGCAGGCGGCCATGTACCTGTCCAGGGGCGCCAAGTCGGTGACCCTGCTGGTGCGCGGCCCCGATCTCGCGGCCTCGATGTCGCACTACCTGATCCAGCAGATCGAGGACGCCCCGAACATCTCGGTCCGCGCCCGCACCGTCGTCGAGGCCGCGCACGGCTCCGACCACCTGGAGCAGCTCACGCTGCGCGACACCGAGACCGGGAAGACCGAACTCGTCGACGCGCAGTGGATGTTCGTGTTCATCGGCGCGGCCCCGCTGACCGGCTGGCTGGACGGCACGGTGCTGCGGGACGAGCACGGGTTCATCCTGGCCGGACCCGACCTCACCGCCGACGGGCGACCGCCGGCGGACTGGGAGCTGGATCGGCCGCCGTACCACCTGGAGACCAACATTCCGGGCGTGTTCGTCGCGGGCGACGCGCGCGCCGAGTCCGCGAAGCGGGTCGCGTCCGCCGTCGGAGAGGGAGCCATGGCCGTGATGCTCGTCCACCGATTCCTGGAGCAGTCGTGAGCGGGCAGTTGATGCCGTGCAGCCCCGCGGAGATCGGGTCGCTGTTCCTGTTCGAGAAGCTGACCCCGGAACAGCTCGGGCAGTTGTGCGCCGCGGGACGGGTCGAGAGGTTCGAACCCGGCCCGGTGTACAACGAGGGTGAACCCGCCACCTGCTTCTACGTGATGATCGAGGGCACGATCGTCCTCTCCCGCCGGGTCGGCGGCGACGACATCGAGATCAACCGCACCTCGCAGCGCGGGGTGTACGCGGGCTCCATGCAGGCCTACCTCGGCGACCGGGTGCAGCAGACCTACGCCGGCTCCATGCGGGTCACGGAACCCTCGCGGTTCTTCGTCCTGCCCTCGGAGACGTTCGCGGCCTTCATGCAGGAGTGGTTCCCGATGGCCGTGCACCTGCTGGAGGGGCTGTTCTTCGGTTCGAAGAACACCCAGCGGGCCATCGGTCAGCGCGAACGGCTGCTGGCGCTCGGCTCGTTGTCGGCCGGTCTCACGCACGAGCTCAACAACCCCGCGGCGGCGGCCGTACGGGCCACGGCGACCTTGCGCGAGCGGGTCGGCAAGATGCGGCACAAGCTCGCCGTCATCGCCCAGGGCGCCTACAGCCCCGAGGTGATGGCGAACCTCATCGACATGCAGGAGCGCACCGCGGAACGGGTCGCCAAGGCGCCCGCGCTGAGCCCGCTGGAGGCCTCCGACCGGGAGGACGCCCTCGCCGACTGGCTCGACGACCACGGCATCCAGGAGGGCTGGCGGATCGCGCCCACCTTCGTGCAGGGCGGCCTCGACGTGGACTGGCTCGACCAGGTCGCGGCGACCGTGGGCGAGGAGGTCCTGCCGAACGCGATCGGCTGGCTCAACTACACCGTCGAGACCGAGCTGTTGATGGACGAGATCAACGACTCCACGGCCCGGATCTCGCACCTGGTCGACGCGGCGAAGCAGTACTCCCAGTTGGACCGGGCGCCCTACCAGGTGGCCGACGTGCACGAACTCCTCGACAGCACCCTGCTGATGCTGTCGGGGAAGATCGGGCAGCAGATCAAGGTCGTCAAGGAGTACGACCGGACCCTGCCGAGGGTCCCGGCCTACCCCGCCGAGCTCAACCAGGTGTGGACGAACCTGATCGACAACGCGGTGCAGGCCATGAACAGCGTCGGCGGGGAAGGGACGTTGACCGTCCGGACCGCCCTCGAGCACGACCGGCTGCTGGTGGAGTTCCGGGACACCGGGCCCGGGGTGCCGCCGGACATCCGCGGGCGCATCTTCGACCCCTTCTTCACCACCAAGCCGGTGGGCGAGGGGACGGGACTCGGGCTCGACATCTCCTGGCGGATCGTGGTCAACAAGCACCACGGGACGCTCCAGGTGGAGTCGTCGCCGGGCGACACCCGCTTCCAGGTGCTGCTTCCGCTGACCGCCGTGGACAACGACTCGACCGAGGAGCCGGTATGACCGACATCAAGGGGATCGACCCGACCGTCCCGCCGAGCGGCGACGGGTGTGTGGAGTGCGACGCGGCCGGTGGCTGGTGGTTCCATCTGCGGCGGTGCGCGCAGTGCGGGCACGTGGGGTGCTGCGACTCCTCCCCCGGGCAGCACGCGACCGGCCACTTCCGGGATTCCGGGCATCCTCTGGTGCAGAGCTTCGAGCCGGGTGAGGAGTGGTTCTGGGACTTCTCGACGAACGAGATGTTCGAGGCGGGACCGGAGTTGGCGGGGCCGGGGAGCCATCCGGAGTCGCAGCCGGCTCCTGGGCCGGAGGGGCGGGTGCCGGCGGATTGGGCGCGAGTGTTGCGCAGGTGAGCTCGGGGCGACCTGTTTGACGGCGGCTGCGGGTTGATCGTGGCTGGTCGCGCGGTTCCCCGCGCCCCTGAGGGGATCGACCGGCTGTCAGTGCAAAGTGCCAGGATGTGTTCGTGTCGCAGATCTCCAGCAGTACTCCGCTCATCGGGCGAGACGACGAACTCGGCCGGCTCTCCGGTGTTCTTGAGCGAGCCCAGCGCGGGGAGGCGCGTGCCGTTCTCGTCGCCGGGGACGCCGGGGTCGGCAAGACGCGGTTGCTGGACGAGGTCAGGGGGCGGGCCGCGGCGGCCGGGATGACCGTGCTCGCCGGGCACTGCGTCGACCTCGGTGACGTGGGCCTGCCGTACCTCCCGTTCACGGAGGTGCTCGGGACGATCGCGCAGGACGAGCGGTTCGCGGGTGCTCTCGCCGCGTACCCGGTGGTGGAGCGGCTGCTGGGCGGCGGCTCCGCGGGGGACTCCGGTGGGCGGCTCCGGCTGTTCGAGTCGATCGCCGCGCTGCTCGCCGACCTCTCGGACATCGCTCCCCTGTTGCTCGTCCTGGAGGATCTGCACTGGGCCGACCAGTCGTCCCGGGACCTGCTGCGGTTCCTGCTCAGCCGGGGGATCCTCCAGCGGTCGGCGGGCGGCACGCCCACGCACCGGCTGGCCGTACTCGCCTCGTACCGGGCCGACGACCTGCACCGGCGGCATCCGCTGCGCCCGCTGCTCGCCGAACTCGTGCGGCTGCCCGCCGTCGACCGGCTGGAGCTGCGCCCGATGGCCGACGGCGAGGTGGCCCGGCTGGTGCGGGCCCTGCGCGAGGAGCCCATGCCGGACACCACCGTGCGGCGGATCGTCGAGCGGGCCGAGGGCAACGCCTTCTACGCCGAGGAACTCCTCGCCGCCACGGGCAGCGGACAGGGCGGAGTGCCCAGTGGGCTCGCCGACGTCCTGCTGATCCGGTTCGAGCAGCTCTCCGGCACCGCCCAGCAGGTGCTGCGGACCGCCGCAGTCGCCGGCCGACGCGTCGAGCACGACCTGCTGCGGGAGGCCGTACGCCTGCCCGACGAGGAGCTGGAGGCGGCCCTGCGCGAGGCCGTCGGGCGGCAGCTCCTGGTGCCCGGTGACGGGGACACGTACGCGTTCCGGCACGCCCTGGCCCGTGAGGCGGTGTACGCCGATCTGCTCCCCGGTGAGCGGGCGCGGCTGCACGGTGCGTTCGCCCGGCTGCTCGACGGGCGGGAACGGCGGGCCGAGAGCGCCGCGGAGCGGGCCCACCACTACCGCGAGAGCCACGACCTCGCCCCCGCACTCGCCGCCTCCCTGGAGGCCGCGGACCACGCCGAGCGGGTCGGGGCGCCCGCCGAGGAGCTGCGGCACCTGGAGGCGGCCCTGGACCTGTGGGTGGCGGTGGAGTCGTCCGCGCGGCCCTCGGGCGAGGGGGTCGACCGGGTCCGGCTGATGCTGCGGGCCTCGTCGGCGGCCGCGCACGCCGGCGAACTGCACCGGGCGGTCTCGCTCACCCGGGCCGCCCTCGCCGGCGTCGGCCAGGAGGCGGACTCCGAACTGGCCGCCCGGGTGCGCTACACCCTCGCCGGGAACCTGATGAGCGTCGACAACCTCAGCGCGGCCTTCGCCTACAGCAGCGAGGCGCTCGCCATGATCCCCGCCGATCCGCCGACCCGTACCTGGGTGTGGGCCGCGGCCACCCACGTGGTGGCGGCCCGGCAGGTCGGGGAGAACGAGGTCGCGCTGCGGGTCGCCCGGCAGGCCCTCGGGGTCGCCGAGCAGTTGGGCGTGCCGGACGCCCAGGCGGATCTGCTGATCTCCCTGGCCGTCCTGGAAGGCGGTGGCCGCCGTACGCCGGCCGGGCGGGAGCGGCTGCGGCAGGCCCGGGAGCTGGCCCGCGAGGCGTGCAACACACCCGTGGAGATGCGCGCCCTGTTCAACCTCGCCGTCGGCTGCTTCGAGTCCGGACACCTCGACGAGTGCCTGCCCTGGCTCACCGAGGGCCTGGACCGGGCCCGGCGCGCGGGGCTGCTGTCGTCGCCGTACCCGATGGAGATGCGTTATCTGCACCTCCTGGTCCTGTACACGCTGGGGCGCTGGGACGACTGCGTCCGCGCGGCGCACTCCGACGCCGAGGTGCTGCCCGCGGCCGGCGGATACACGATGGCGCCCGCGCTGTACGTGGCGCTCGCGCGCGGCGACTTCCGGGCCACCGAGCGGGCCCGGACGCTGCTGGAGGGGCCGTTCGACTGGATGGCCACCCTCGTCGCGGGCATCGTGCTGACCGACGCGGCGGCGCTGCGCGGTGACCCGGAGGAGGCCGTGGAGCGGACGCGGGCCACCGTCACCGCACTGACCGACGACATGGGCACGGCTCCCCATGTCACCGTCCGGCTGGCCGCCCTGGCCCTGTCCGCGGTCGCCGACCGGGCCGCCGAGCTGCGCCTCCGGGGGGATCAGGCGGGCGCTCACCGCTGGGTGGGGACCGCGACCGAGCTGGTGGAGCTGGCCAGGACCGCGGCCGTGCAGGGGGAGGGCGGCATACCGCAGGGCCCCGAGGGCCAGGCGTGGCTGGCCCGGGCCGAGGCCGAGTGGACGTGGGCCGTGTCGGGACCGGACGCCGAGGCCTGGGCCAAGGCGGTCGCCGCGTTCGACTTCGGTGACGTGTACGAACCGGCGCGCTGCCGACTGCGGTACGCCGAGGCGCTGCTCGCGGCCGACCGGCGTGAGGAGGCCGCGACCGAGGCGCGTGCGGCCCGTGAGGTGTTCGCCCGGCTCGGTGCCACGCCGCTGCTCCGACGGGTGGACGAGCTGGTCCGGCGCGGTCGCCTGGGCGAGACCCCGCCGACCGCGTCGCCGCTCACCGCCCGTGAGCAGGACGTGCTGCGGCTGCTCGCCCGGGGCCGCAGCAACCGCCAGATCGGCGAGGAGCTGTTCATCACCGGCAAGACGGCCAGCGTGCACGTCTCCAACATCCTCGCCAAGCTGGGCGCGGCGAGCCGCACCGAGGCCGTGGCCGTCGCCTACCGGCAGGGGCTGATCACCCCGGAGACGACGGCCCGCGGCTGACGGTGCCTCAGCGGCGTGCGCAGTCCAGGCTGTCGAGGTCGACGGAGTCCGCCATGGCCTGCATGCCCTTGTCGTTGGGGTGGATGTGGTCCCCGCCGTCGAACACGGGCAGCATCCGCTCGTGGTCGTAGGGGCTGCGCAGGACGCGGTCGAAGTCGCTGACCGCGTCGAACTCGTCGCCGTGGCTCCTGACGAAGTCGTTGACCTCCTGTCGTACGGCCTCTGCGGCCGTGTCCCATTCGGGCCAGCCCTTGAACGGGGCGATGGTGGAGACGACCACGCACTTGCCGGCGTCGTGGGCCCGGTCGACGATCTCGCGGTAGCCGGAGATCAGGTCCGCGGCGGTGACACCGCTGTGGGCCTTGAGGTCGTTGACCCCTTCGAAGAGGAACACGGTCCGCACGCCCGGCTGTGAGAGCACGTCCCTGTCCAGCCGGTTCAGGGCGCTCGGCCCGGCGCCGTCGGCCAGCACCTTGTTGCCGGAGATTCCCTCGTTGGCCACGCCCTTGACCGTGGTGCGGGCCTTCTGGAGACGGCGGGCGAGGTAGTCGGGCCAGCGGCGGTTCTGGTCGGTGGTGGACTGCCAGCCGTCGGTGATGGAGTCGCCGAGCGTGACGACGGCTCCGGTGCTCGCGGGCGCCCGCACCGAGACCGCGTCGAGGTAGAACCACGACCCGATGCTCTCGGTCCAGTGGGTGCCGCTCTCCTCGGCGGTGTGGTCGCCCCGGGTGGCGTACGAGGTCTGCAAAGCCATCGAGTGGCCGGTGACCGGGCCCGCGGCGTCCGGGGTGTGGACGCTGACGACCAGGTTCGACCCGGCGGCCAGCGTGCCGGGCAGCGGGTCGCTGTACACCGTGTCGCCGGGTTCCACAATGACGGAGGACGAGCCGTCGAAGGTGAGCCGCCGGTTGCTGCCGCGCACCAGCTCGGCGTCCTTCAGTTGCCGTCCGGCGTAGACGCTGTCGAAGGTCACCGGCTGCTGCCCGAAGGCGTTGGACAGCCGGATGCGCGCGTCGCGGCCGTCGACGCTGGTGTGGACGACCATGCGGTAGCCGCGGTCGGCGGCCGATTCGCCGATGGAATAGGCGCTCGCGCCCCAGGTGATCACCCCGTCGGGCGGGGTGACGGCGGCCTGCGCGGGCGTGGCCTGAAGGGCCGCGGACGCGACCGTGACGGCGAGGAGCCGGGCCCAGCGGGCTGCCGGGCGGCTCATCGGCCGAAGCCCTTCAGGGTGACCGTCTCCCCCGGCTTCAGCGTCACCGTGCGGGTGCTTCCCGCGTGGGCGACCGTCGTGGTGCGGCCGCCGGTACTGCGGATCCGTGCTTCGGTCGGTTTCCCATCCCGCCAGCGTAGGTCCACGACGAAGCCGCCGCGGGCGTTCGCTCCGCTGAGGGAGCCGGAGGCGGCCCAGGCGTCGGGCAGGGCCGGCAGGAGTTCCAGGTGGCCGGGGCGTGAGTACAGCAGCATCTCGATCATCGCTGCCGGGGTACCCAGATTCGCGTCGATCTGAAAGATCCCGCGGCCCTGTTCCACCTGGTAGATGTCGAAGAGGTTGAAGGCGGTGCCGTTGCTGCCTCCGCTGGAGGGGCGGAGGTTGTTGAGCACGAGCTGGTAGGCCTTGTCGGCGTTCTTGAGCCGGGCCCAGCACAGGGCGCGCCAGGCGTTGGCCCAGCCGAAGCTCTCCATGCCGCGTGCGGTGAGCAGGGCGGTGGCGCCGTCGACGATCTCGGCCGGGGTGGAGCCGTCGGGTCGGATGCGGTCGCCGGGGAAGAGACCGACGAGCGGGGACAGGTGGCGGTGGGTGGTCTCGCCGAGGTTGTCGGGGGACATCCACTCCTCCAGCCAGCCGGTGGTGGGGCTGACCTGCGGGAGGTAGAGGCGTTTGCGGAGGCCGGCGATCGTGGCGGCGAAGCCGGTGTCCTTCTTCAGCGCGGCGGCGGCCGCGCAGTAGTTGCCGAACAGGGCCCACACGAGTTCCTGGGCGTAGGTGATGCCCTTGGCGTCGAGGGGGCCGTGCTCGGGCGACCAGTCGCTGTCGGCGATCAGGACCTCCCGCGAGGTGCCCGGGAGGGTCGTGGTGAGCAGCCGCGCCTCCCAGAACTCGCAGGCGCCCTTCAGGAGCGGGTAGATCTTCTCCAGGTGGGTGCGGGAGGTGGTGAACTCGTAGTGCTCCCAGAGGGAGTTGCACAGCCAGGCGTTGCCGGCCGGATGCCACCACCAGCCGCCACCGCCCCAGGGGTTGGTGGAGATGGCGACCGTCCAGCCGGCGTTCTTCCCGGTGGAGTTGCGGTAGCGGTTGCGGGGGTCGTTGAACAGTCTGCGGGTGAGGTCGGTCCAGGACGGGAGCTGGGCGACGCAGTAGTCCGTGAACGCGTCGAAGCACTGGGACAGGCCGGCCCGGTCGGTCGCCCAGTAGTTCATCTGGATGTTGATGTCGGTGTGGTAGTCGCCCATCCAGTCGGGGTCGTTGCCGTCGAGCCAGAGCCCCTGGAGGCCGAGCGGCAGGCTGCCCCGGGAGGCCGCGATCGTCAGGTATCGGCCGAACTGGAGGTACTGGGCCTCCAGTTCGGGGTCGGGTGTCCCGCCCGCCACGCGTGCGTGCAGGCGCTCCCAGGTGTCGAGGGAGCGCTGCTCGGCGGTGGACGTGCCGAGCGAGAGGTCCAACTGCCCGTACAGGGCGTGGTGGTCGGCCGTGTGGGTGCGCAGCAGGGTGGCCGCCGAGTGGCGGGCGGCCGTACGGACCTTGGTGCGCGCCAGTTTCTGCGGGTCGAGGGCGGGGTCGCGGTAGTGGGCGGCGGCGTCGGGGGCGTAGTTGGTGCCGCCGCTCAGGACGACGGTGAGGTCCCTGCACCCGCTGAAGGCGATGTGCGGGCCGTCGACGGTGACGCTGCCGCCGGAGCCGTACGCCGCGATCGCGGCTCCGTAGCGCAGCCCGTTGGGGAGGGTGGCCCCGAAGGAGACCGCGGGCTCCTCGCCGTGCGTGCCCTCCAGCGTGACGGTGCCGGTGTAGCGGCCTCCCCCGCTCTGGGTGAAGTGCAGGACGACGACGTCGTCGGGGTGGCTGGCGAAGATCTCCCGTCGGTAGGTCACGCCGGAGCGGACGTACGACGCGGTGTTGACGCCCCGGTCGAGGTCGAGGGTGCGGCGGTAGCCGGAGACGGCGGACAGGTCGTGGTCGGGGATGTCGACCGTGAGCCGGGCCAGCAGGGTGAAGGAGCCGAAGTCCCCCCGCCCGTAGGGGAACTGGCCGTCGGAGTCGAGGGTGTCGTTGAGGCCGCCGGTCCACATCGTGGCGTCGGTGACGAGGAGGAGTTCACGGCCGGGGTCGTTGCTCACGAGGGCGCCGAGGCGGCCGTTGCCGACGGGCAGGCCCTGTTCGATCATCGAGTGCTCGTCGGCGGGGGCCTGCCACCACAGCCGGTGGCGGGCGTCGGCGTCGGGGGCGGACGAGTCGGCGGGCCGCTGTGGCGCGGCGGTCGCCTTGAAGGCGGGCAGGGCGGCGAGCGCTGCGGTCAGCGCGAGGACACCGCGTCTGGAGGGGGCGGGGGTCATGGCGGCTCCTGGTGGCTCGGTCAGGACTTCGGAACGTCGATCCGGTCGATGTCCGGCGCGTAGCCGGTGCCGCTGTCGAAGGTGATCGTGTTGGCGCCGGCCTTGAGCGTCACGGGCACGTAGACGCTGGCCACGGTCCCCCAGTCGCCGGTGGCGGGCAGCTTGTGGCGGGTGGCGCCGCCGCCGTTGGCCGAGATGTCCACGGAGCGGGCGTCACCGCTGATGTAGGAGACCTTGATCTGGTAGGTGCCGGCCTTCGCCACGACGACGTCGTTGAAGGTCAGGGTGCCGCCGAGGTACAAGTTGCCGACCTTCTTCCCGTCGGAGCAGGCGGAGCAGTCGGCGACGGAGGCGTTGCCGCCGAGGGTGTTGGCGGAGGACTCGGCCTCGTAGCCGGTGAGGGCGACCGCGGTGCCGCGCGGGGTGACCGTGAACAGGCGGGAGCCGTGGGCGGGCAGGGCCTCGGTGATCTTGTTCTTGTGGGTGCCGAGGTTCTCGTGGTTCCACAGGTCACGGACGGACGCCTTGCCGGTGAAGCCGAGGGTGCTCCAGTCGGCGGTGACGGCGGCGGGGGCGTCGGCGAGGTTGAACAGGGCGACGGTGTAGGTGCCGTCGGTGTTCCTGGCGGCCCACACCTGCTGCGGGTCGGAGGGGGTGACCGGCTGGGCGGGCGGGTTGGGGCCCTGGTCGATCGCGATGACCTCGCGGTTGGTCAGCAGGGAGAGGCCGTAGGAGTCGAGGCGGGTGAGGTCGTCGCCGGTGTACAGGGGGGACTTGGCGATGGCCCACAGGGTGGCGTAGCTCTGCCGTTCGGCCTTGGTGAGGCCGTCCATCTGTCCGTTGCCGACGTCGAGGGAGTCGAGGTCGTTCCAGCCTCCCGGTCCCGCGTGCCGGGTCCAGGCGGGGGTGTCGTCCCACCGGTCGTCGACGGAGTTCTCCCAGCTCACGAGGGTGTTGCAGTAGCACTCGACGTCGGTGTCGATGCGCCAGCCCTGCGAGTACTTCTTCCAGTCGGCGGCGTGGCCGATGTCGAGGGACCAGGAGAGTTCGAGGTGGATCGGGCGGCCGGTGCCGGCTATCGCCTGGTGCCAGGCGGCCACGTCGGCAACGTTGTCGTACTGGTCGCCGCTCTTGCCGGAGCCGGGACCGACGCCGTCGAGCTTGAGGAAGTCGAAGCCCCAGTCGGCGATCAACCGGGCCTGGGAGTCGATGTACTTGCTGGTGCAGGGCTTGGAGAAGTCGAGCTTGTACGCGCTGTCCCAGCCGTTGGTGGTGCGCAGGTCGTCGTAGACGATGTCGGCCGTGGTGCAGCCCTCGGCGTTCCAGACCGGCGTCTTCCCGTCGCCGTAGGCACCCTTCTCCAGGCCGGCCGGGAGGTAGATGCCGGCCTTGAGGCCCTTGGCGTGGATGTGGTCGGCGACGGCCTTCATGCCGCGCGGGAAGCGGACCGGGTCGGGCTTCTGGCGGCCGTACTGGTCGAACCCGGACTTCCAGGTCTTGTCCATCCACCAGCCGGCGTCGATGTTGACGTACTCGTAGCCGTACTTCTTCAGCTTCGTGGCCAGGGCGTCGGTCTGCTTGAGGACGTTGGCCTCGGTGAGGTAGCTGTAGTCGCCGTCCGGGTTGAGGCCCGGGTACTTGGACGACTGCATGCTCCAACTGGACCAGCCCATGTAGGGCTTGGCGGCGAGGGTGGGTGCGGGGGTGTCGGCGGCGTGCGCCGTGGGGACGGCGACCGCGGTGAGGGCGAGCACCAGCAGGGCTCTGGCGGGCATGGCGAAGTACGAGGATGACCGCATGGGTCGTACCTCCAATGGGGTGCGGGTTCTTATCGGCTCGTGACCGGGCTGATGAAGGACTGGATGGCGGTGGCGGCGGCTCCGCGGGCCCACTCGTCGAAGGGCAGCGGGTGGGTGCGGACGTCGCACTGGGCGGCGGAGCCGAAGGCGGCCGCGACGAAGGCGTCACGGATCTGCTCGGCGAACAGGTCGTAGGCGGCGAGTCCCTCGCCGGAGATGATCACGCGTTCGGGGCCGAGGAGGTTGGCGACGGTGGCGATGCCCCGGCCGATCGCCTCGCCCGCGCGGGCGTACACGTCCCGGGCCCCGGCGACGCCCTCGCGGGCCAGGGCCAGCGCGGCCGCGGCGTCGGGGAGTTCGGCGCCGGTGGCCGCGCGGACCTGCCGGACGATCGCGGCCTCCCCCGCGACGGCCTCCACGCAGCCGCGGTTGCCGCAGTGGCAGAGCGGGCCGGACGGATCGACGGTCACATGGCCGATCTCGCCGGCCACTCCGTGCGCCCCGGCGACCACCCGGCCGTGCACCACCAGACCGCAGCCGATCCCGGCGCCGACGGTGACCACGGCGAAGTCGGACAGGCCGACCCCGGCGCCGAACCACTGCTCGGCGACCGTCAGGGCGCGGACGTCGTTGTCGACGGTGACCGGCAACCCCGTGGTCATGGCGGCGAGTTCGGCGAGCGGGACGTCACGCCACTCCAGGAACGGCGAGTAGCGGACCGTGCCCTCGCCCCGGTCGACGTCGCCGGAGACCGCGATGCCGAGGCCCAGGACCGCGGCCGTGGCGTCGTCCGTCTCGGCGAGGAGCTGCCGGACAAGCTCCGCGATGCCCTCGAGCACCGCCTTGGGGTCGCGGTCGGACAGCGGCAGGTGCCGGGCGGCGCGGATGCGGCAGCACAGGTCGGTGAGGACCGCGATGATCTCGCCGCCGGTGACCTTGACGCCGATGAACAGGGCCCGTCCCCCGTCGACCCGCACGAGATTCGCGGGCCGGCCGAGCGCCGGGCGGGCCTCCTCGTCCACGCCCTCCACCAGGTAGCCGGCCTCGATGAGCGGCCGGACCGCCTTGGTGACGGCGGCCGGGGACAGGCCCACCCGCCGGGCCACCTCCAGTCGGGGCAGGGGCCCCTGGGACAGGACGGTGGTGAACACCTGGGAGGCGGCCGGTGTGTTGACCGGAAACGTTTCGGCTGGCGGGGTGGAGCGCATGGCCGGGAACTTAGAGTGATTCTTTTCCGTCGTCAATAAAAGAAGCAGGATTGGCTGTGCGTTCCTGAAGAGACTTCTGTGCCAGCCGGGGCGGCAAATCATCACTTTTCGTGCTCTTCATGGCGATACTCTCCGCATCCGTACCGGAACTGACGAAGCGACAGGAGTTCAGCCGGATGACATCAGCACGAGTGGTGGTCGGCGCGGTGGCCGGAGCGGTCCTGCTGCCCCTTCTCGCGGTCCCCGCGCACGCCGGGTCAGCCACCGCGCCGGAGGTGGATCTCGCAGGTCTGCGCGGCGTGTTGCGTTCCGCGCAGGTCCAGGGCGCGCCCGGAACGATGGCCCGGATCGACGACGGGGGCACGGTGTTCCGGGCCGCAGTCGGCGTCGCGGACCGCGGGAGCGGGCGGGCCATGAGCGACACCGACCGGTTCCGCATCGGCAGCGTCACCAAGATCTTCACCGCCGTCGTACTGCTCCAACTGGTCGACGAGCAGAAGCTGCGCCTGGACGCGCCGGTCAACCGCTATCTGCCCGGGCTGCTGCCGGACGACCGGATCACGGTGCGGCACGTCCTCGGCCACCGCAGCGGACTGTACGACTACACCAACGACATGTTCGCCCGGACCGTCCCCGGGTTCGAGGCGGTCCGCAAGAGGGTCTTCACCCCCCGGGAACTGGTCGGGCTCTCGCTCGCCCGACCGCGCACGAACGCGCCGGGCGCGGCGTACTCGTACTCGAACACCAACTTCGTCGTCGCCGGGATGCTCATCGAGAAGCTGACCGGGAACCCGGTGCACACCGAGTACGAGAACCGGATCATCGCGCCGCTGGAGTTGCGCGACACGCTCTACGTGCACCCGGGCATGAAGATCCCCGGCCCGCACGCCCGCGGCTATCTCACCCCGGACGAGGCGGGCGCCCCGCTCGTCGACGCGACCGAGCAGACCGTGTCGTGGGCGCAGAGCGCGGGCGCGCTCATCTCCAGCACCCGGGACCTGAACACCTTCCTGTCCGCCCTGCTCGGGGGCCGGCTGACCTCGGCCGCCCAACTGGCGCAGATGGAACGCTGGATGCCGTCGGGCACCGCTCAGGCGTACGGCCTCGGGCTGCGCCGCCGCGATCTGTCGTGCGGGATCTCGGTGTACGGCCACACCGGTGCCGTACAGGGCTTCTACACGTACGCGTTCGCCTCCAAGGACGGCAAGCGCTCCCTGGCGGCGGTCGCCAACACGTCCAACAACGGCACGGTCCTCAACACCATGCTGCGCACCCTGGACTCGGCGTTCTGCGGCAAGACCGCCAAGAACCTGCCCGGGAAGGCACCGCGCGGCAAGGCTCCGGTGGAGCGGCACGAGGACGTGGCACCGGCGCTCACGCGGGACTGAGCACGGGCCGGGAACCCCCGCGCCCCGGTGTCCGTTCTCCCGGCGAGCGACGACATCAGGGCGGCACGATGAGCGACTTGGTCCCCGGGGGCAATCTGCCCCTGCCCGAGGGGGCCGTCACCGTGCGGGTGCCCGGCCCCTTCGACGTGTCCGCGCTCGTCACGGACGAGGGCGGCAGGGTCCGGGGCGACGCGGACTTCGTGTTCTACAACCAGCCCGCCGCTCCCGGCGCCCGGCTCGCCGCCGACACGCTGACAGTCGATCCCCGGCGGCTGCGCGCGGGCGCCGCCCGGGTCACGGTCGTCGTCAGCCCGTCCGACCCCGGCACCCCCCTGGGCCGGCTGCCCGCCCCGGTCCTCGAGGTCACGGGCGCGGGGGGCCGTCCGCTGGCCCGGTTCACGCCGCCGCGCCCACGGCAGGAGACGGTGTTGCTGCTCGTGGAGATCTACCGGCGCGGTGACGGCTGGAAGCTGCGGGCGCTCGGACAGGGGTACGCGGACGGGCTGGCGGGGCTGGCCCGGGACTTCGGGGTGGACGTCGTGGACGACACGCCGACGGGAGCGGTGCCTCCGGCGTCGGCGCGAGCCACTGCGCCCTCCGCGCCCCCGGCGGACACCGCGCCCGCCGCGTCACGTACGGCCGCCGCGCCGTCCGGGGCGCCGACGGCCTCGGGGACGCACCCCGCTCCCGCCGTGCGGGCCGCGCCGGGGCTCCACCCACCCGCCCCCTCCCCCGACGCGGCCGCCTTCCTGGCCCTGGTCAACTCGGCTCGCGCCACGGCCGGTTCACCTGCGGTCGCGCTCGATCCGCGGCTCTTCCGGGCCGCCCTCGCCCACGCCACCGCCATGGCCGCCGCGGGCCGGCTCGGTGTCGAGGGCGCGGACGGCGTCTCCGTCTTCCAGCGGCTCACCGCCACCGGCTACACGTACCTCACCGTGGGCGAACACCTCGTCTCCGGCCCCCGCAACCCGTCCGAACTCGTCGAGTACTGCCTGCGCACCGAGCAGCCCAGGCGGACCCTGCACGACCCCGCCCTCCGCCATGTCGGTCTGGCACACTCCGCCGAGGGCCGCTCCGGCGACACGTACTGGACCGCGCTGTGGGCCACGCCGCTCACGCCCGGCGCCCTCACGCGGACCGCGGACGAGGTCGTCGACCTCACCAACCGCGAGCGCGGCCGGGCCGGTCTGCCGCCGCTCACCGTCGATCCCCCGCTGGCCCGGGCCGCGCAGGCGTACAGCACCGACATGGCGGCCCGCGCCTTCTACTCCCACACCTCGCCGGAGGGCACCCAGCCCTGGGACCGGGCCGCCGCCGCGGGCTCCGGACGCCGCTCGATCGGCGAGAACATCGCGTGCGGCCAGCGCTCCGCCGCCGAGGTCGTCGAGGGCTGGATGAACAGCCCCGGGCACCGCGCCAACATCCTCAAACCGGACTTCACCCACATCGGGATCGGGTTCGCGGGCGGCGGCCCGGCGGGCACGTACTGGACCCAGCTCTTCGGAGCCTGACTCGGGCCGTGGGAAAGGGAGTCGGGCCGCGATCTTGGCGGAGGGAATCCCTCCGGGCCAGGATGCCCCCATGAAGGGTGACCTCTTTTCCAGTGAGCACATGGTGCAGCCGGCCACCGCGCCGGGCATGACGGTCGAGAACTCCAAGTGCATCCGGTACACGGTGCACGGCGAGATGCTCGCCCGCCAGGGGGCGATGGTCGCCTACCGCGGCAGTCTCCAGTTCGAGCGCAAGGGCCAGGGCGTCGGGGGCATGCTCAAGCGGGCCGTCACCGGTGAGGGCCTGCCGCTGATGGCGGTGCGCGGCCAGGGCGAGGCCTGGTTCGCGCACGAGGCCCAGAACTGCTTCGTCGTCGACGTCGAGCAGGGCGACGAGTTCACGGTCAACGGCCGCAACGTCCTGTGCTTCGACGCCTCGCTGGCGTACCGGATCTCGACCGTGAAGGGTGCCGGCATCGCGGGCGGCGGGCTGTTCAACAGCGTCTTCACGGGCCACGGCAGGCTCGGTCTGGTCTGCGACGGCGACCCGCTGGTGATCCCGGTCGCGCCGGAGTTCCCGGTGTACGTCGACACGGACGCGGTCGTGGGCTGGACGGCCGGGCTCGCGACCTCGCTGCACCGTTCGCAGTCCATCGGGTCGATGCTGCGCGGCGGTTCCGGCGAGGCGGTGCAGCTCATGCTGCAGGGCTCCGGCTACGTCGTCGTACGGCCGAGCGAGGTGACCCCGCAGAAGGCGCAGCAGCACTGACCCCGCGGACAGTGATCTGCGCCGCACAGGCAACCCGTCCGCCTCCGTCGCCGTCTTGACCGGCGACGGACGATGCCCCGGCCCACCGGCCGGGGCTCATTTTCAAGGCACTATGCACACTATGTATACACACCATGTATACATGCGGTGCATACGGGACGGAAAGGCGTACATGTACGGCAAGGCATTCGCCCCGGAGTACCAGGGCGCGCTCACCGATCTCTCCGTGAACTCCTCGCTGGAGGACGTACTGGCTGCCGGCACCGAGCAGTTGAGAGCGGCCGAGCGGGCCGGACGGCACGAGGAGGCGGCGCGTTCCGGACTCGCGGTCGCGGAGGCGCAGCGCAGGCTCGGCCGGGTGGCCGACGCCGACCGGGCGTGGAAGGCGAGCTACCGGGCCGCCCGGCAGGGCGGGGACATCGCGGGGATGGCCTGGGCGCTGTGGAGCGGCGGCACACTGGCCCGGCAGCGGGGCGGATTCGCCCTGGCCCGGCGGCTGCTGGGGCTGGCGGCCGAGTTGGGCGAGCGCGGCGGGGACGTCGTGGTGCGCGGTTACTCGCTGGCGGGACTGGCCGAGACCGGCCGCATCCAGGGCGACTACGAGGCCGTCGGCCGGCTGCACGAGCAGTTGCTGGCCGAGGCCAGGCGGCGAGGCGAGGCCCGGCACACCGTGTGGGCGCTGTCCGGCATCGCGCAGATGCACCGCAACACCGGTTCCCACGACACCGCGTTCGCCATGTTCGAGGAGGCCGCCCGGATCGCCGCGAACGCCGACGACCGGCGCGGCCACGCCTGGGCCCTGCGCGGGCTCGCCGATCTCGCCTCCGTGCGCGACGGCGACACCGAACGGGCCCTCGCCCTGCTGTCCGAGGCGGAGGCGACGTGCCGGGAGATGAACCTGTCCAGCGCGCTGGCCTACAACCACAAGATGCGCGGCAACGTCCTCTACCGGGCGGGGCGTTACCCGGAGGCCCGCGACCTGTACGAGCAGGCGCTCGCCGAGTTCCGCGCCATGAGCGAACCGCGCGGGGAGGCTCTGGCCCGGCTCGGGCTGGCCAAGACGCTGGCCCGCCTGGGCCGCGACCGGGCCGAGACGGCGGCCGAACTGGACGATCTGGCCCGCCTGTTGGAGCGGACCGGACTGCGGCACGCCCGGGAGATGGTGAGCCGGGCCCAGGAGGAGTTCGGCGTGCGCGCGGAGGTGGCTCCGTGACGACGGTCGCCGCTCCCGAAGTCCTCACCCGCTGTCGCGCGTTGGTACGCCCCGCGCTCCGGGAGGCCGTCGGCGGACTGCACCCCTGGGTGCGCGAGATGGCCGCCTACTCCTTCGGCTGGTGCGAGGTGGGCGGCGCCCCGGCCACGGCGTCCGGCGGCAAGGGGGTGCGCCAGGCGCTCGCCGTCCTGGGGGCCGAGGCGGCCGGAGCACCCGGACGGGCCGGGGTGCCCGCGGCGGTCGCGGTGGAGCTGGTGCACGTCTTCTCGCTGCTCCACGACGACATCATGGACGGCGACCCGGCCCGGCGCGGCCGCCCCACGGTGTGGAAGGCGTACGGCACCGGACCCGCCGTCCTCGCGGGCGACGCCCTGTTCGCCCTCGCCGTCGAGACCCTGGCCGGGGCCGGCGCGGGCGCCGTGCGGCTGCTGTCCGCGGCCCTGTCCGACCTGGTCCGGGGGCAGGCGGACGACCTCCTGTTCGCCACCCGCCCCTGGACGGGACCGGATCGGGTGCTGCCGGACGAGTACCGGGCCATGGCCGAGCACAAGACCGGGGCGCTGCTGGGCTGCGCGGCCGCGCTCGGCGCCCTCCTCGGCGGGGCACCCCCGGCCGCGGTGGCCGAGCTGGACCGGGCGGGACGGCATCTGGGGATCGCGTTCCAGATCGTCGACGACGTCCTGGGCATCTGGGGCGACCCCCTGGTCACCGGCAAACCCGTGCACGGCGATCTGCGCGAGCGGAAGAAGACGTTCCCGGTGCTCGGCGCGCTCGACTCGCCGACTCCCGCGGCGGGGCGGCTGGCCCGGCTCCTGGAGTCGGACGGGGCACCGCGGGAGATCGCGGCCCTGGTCGAGGAGTGCGGCGGCAGGGCGGCCGCACTCGCCGAGGCCCGCCGCCACATCGCGGCCGCCGAGAAGGCGTACGCGCTGCGGCCCGTACTCGACTACCTCCTGCGGCGTGATCTCTGAGACGGAGTTGACCTGCGCCGCGCGTGGGGACAGGGTTCGAGGAGAGCTCTCCGCGCCGGAAGGAAAACCCCTTGATCGGGATCACGGACATCGAGCGGCAGGCCGGACTGATCGCCGGACACGTCGTACGCACCCCGACCCTGCCCAGCCCCGGTCTGTCCGCACTGCTCGGTGCTCCCGTCACCGTCAAGCTCGAACTGCTCCAGCGCACCGGCTCGTTCAAGGCGCGCGGGGCGACGGCCAAGCTGCTGTCGCTGAGCGAGGCGGAGCGGGCGGCCGGGGTCGTGGCGGTCAGCGGCGGCAACCACGGGATCGCCCTCGCCCACATGGCGGCCGCCCTCGACGTCAAGGCGACGGTGGTCATGCCGCGCTCGGCGCCCGCCCGGTCGGTGGAGATCGTCGAGGCGGCCGGAGCCTCGCTCCGGCTGACGGACGACATGGACGGTGCCTTCTCGCTCGTGAACCGGCTGCGGGACGAGGGCCTGACCCTGGTCCACCCCTTCGACGACCCCCTGGTGATCGCGGGGCAGGGGACGGTCGGGCTGGAGTTCGCCGACGACGCGGGCGACCTCACCGACGTCCTCGTCAGCGTCGGCGGCGGTGGGCTGATCGCCGGGGTCGCCGCGGCCCTGCGGGCGCGCCGGCCGGGTGTCAGGGTCTGGGGCGTGGAGACCGAGGGCGCCGAGGCCATGTCCCGGGCGCTCGCCGCGGGCGGGCCGGTGCCCGTCGCCCTGTCCTCCGTCGTGTCCACGCTGAGCGCCCCGTCCGTCTCGCGGCTCACGTACGACCATGTGGCGGCTCTGGTCACCGAGGTCCTCGTGGTCCCGGACCGGGAGGCCGTCCAGGGCTGCCTCGACCTGGCCGACCACGCCAAGGTGTGGGGCGAACCCGCTGCCGGTTGTCTGCTGCCCGCCGCCCGGACGGTGCTGGAGCGGGTCGGCGACGGGTGCAGGCTGGGCCTCGTGGTGTGCGGCGGCAACGCGACCACGTCCGACGTCATGGACTGGGCCGCGCGGTTCGGCCTGCGCTGACGGGGGCGTTCCGCCGCGCCCGTTCTACTGACCCGTGAGTCAGAAACGGAGCGGCCGGAAAGCGGAATCCATCGGTTGGGGAATTCATTGAACGCACCCCGCCGCACCCGCCGTACCTCTGTGAAAGGTGAGAGCCAGGGGTTCAGCGAGGGATGACCATGGTCAAGGCGCACGTCTCCACACACGAGTTGGTCGCCGGACGGTACCGGCCCCTGGACGTCCTGCACCGGGAGACCAACCGGACGTGCTGGTACGGCGAGGACGTCGCGGCCGAACGCCCCTGTCTGCTCACCGGGATCGGGCTGCCGGCCGGCACCGACGAGGAGAGCGCGCTGCGCACCGCCGCGGGAGTCGTCCGGATGTCCAAGACCATGCGGCTGCTCTGTCCGGGCCGGATCGCCTCGGTCGTGGACGCCGTGGCGCAGGAGGGCACCCTGTGGACCGTCACCGAACCGGTCGACGGCGTCCCGCTCGGTGAACTCCTCGGCCGGCAGGGGACGTTCGACTCCGCTCGGGCGGCCCGTATCGGCCTGGAGGTGCTGGAGGTCCTGGAGGCGGCGCACGGCGAGGGCATCACCCACGGTGAACTCAGCCCCGGCCAGGTGTTCGTGCACCACCAGGGCACGGTCGTGCTCACCGGCTTCGGCCTGGCCGGGGCGACCCTCGCCCCGAGGCTCTCGGCACCCTCGTACGCCTCCCCCGAACAGGCCCGTGACGAGCGCATCGGGCCGGCCGCCGACCTGTGGGCGCTCGGCGCGATCCTCTACACGCTCGTCGAGGGACGTCCGCCGTTCAGGGACCGGGACCGGCCCGCGGCCACCCTGAAGGGGGTCGACCGGCTGCCGCTGCGGGCCCCGGTGCGGGCCGGGCCACTCACCCCGATCGTGCAGGGGCTGCTGCGGAAGAACTCCCAGGAACGGCTGAGCCGCACGGCCGCGCGCAACGCGCTGCTCCGGGTCCTGGACGAGGACCCCGAGGCGGACCCGGCGGAGGAGCCCCGGCCGCGCACCCTGCCCGTTGTGCCCCCGGGCCGCGGCAACCGGCTCCTCGTCGCGGGGACCGCCCTGGCCGTCGTCACGGTGGCCGCCGCCGTCCTCACGGTCACCAAGGCGCTGCCCGGCGGCGACAGCGCGACGACCGGGGAGGCTCCCGCCCCGTCCGCCTCGGCCTCCGCCACCGCTCCCGCCCCGGTGCCGTCGGCGCCCTCCCCGTCGGTGACCGCGACCGGCAGCCGCACCGACGAGAGCTCCGCCCCGCCCGCGTCCCCGACGGGCGGCCCGAGCCCCGGCAGGACGGCCACCCCGACCGCGGGCACGGGGCTGCCGCCCGGGTTCCGCACGTACCGCTCCCCCGAGGGCTTCTCCGTCGCCCTCCCCCAGGGCTGGAAGCCGCTGGAGACCTCGCGCCAGGCCGACCTGGCGTACCGCGTGACCTTCGGCGCCTCCGGTGACCCGCGGACCCTCGCCGTCACCTACAGCGAGGCCGTCGGCACGGACGCCGTGGCCGTGTGGCGCGACGACGTGGAGCCGCGGCTGCGGGACGACCCCGGCTACGAGCGCCTCGGTGACATCCGCGCGACCACCTACCAGGGCCGCGAGGCCGCCGACATGCAGTGGGTCGAGGACGTCGACGGCACCCGGGTGCGCACCTTCGGCCGCGGCTTCCTGATCGGCGACGGCCGCGGCTACTCGCTGCGCTGGACGACCCCGGCGGCGGACTGGAACGACGACGCGAACCGGACGGCACTGGACACCGTCCTGAGCACCTTCCGGGCGCCCTCGCACTGAGCGCGCCCGGGGACGGTTCTCAGGCCGGGCGCGGGGCCCGCATCCGCCGCAGCGGGCCCCCGTGCAGGGGCTGGGTGCGCCAGCGCGCGGTGAAGGTCCGGTCGCCCAGCGAGCACGTCAGAAGCAGGCGGTGCGGGGTCTCCAGGAACGCCACGTCGATGACGAGGGTCTCCGCGTCGGTCCAGCCGCCGCTCACCGCGACGGGCACGGTCTCGTCGGCGACCGTCCAGCCGCCCTCCCCCGCTGCGAGCCGCAGGTCCAGCCGGTCGCCGTCGTCGACGAGGGTCACCCGGCCGCCCCGGTCCACCTCGACGCTGGTGAGGGTCGGCCGGTCGGCGCACGTGCCGCCGCGCGGCGCGAAGGCGGTGTCCCAGTCGTCCGCCCGGCCGACCGGGACGGGCCCGCCCTCGGCGGGCGGCAGGGTGAGCCGTGCCAGCCGTGCGGCCAGCGCCGCGTCGGCCGCCTCACCGCCGGGCGGCGGACCGGCTCCGAAGGCGGGCAGCAGGTGCTCCCACACCAGGTCCAGGACCTTCTGCATGTCCTCGGTCTCCGAGGTGATCGCGAGCACCGCGTCCTGCTCGGGCAGCACCACGCAGAACTGCCCGTAGGCCCCGTCCCCGCGGTAGCCGTGCCGGGCCATCCAGAACTGGAAGCCGTAGCCCTGGTGCCAGTCCGACCTGCCGCCCTCCTCCGCTGCCTCGTGCGCGATCTGGACCCGCGTCGCCTCGGCCACCCAGGTCTCGGGCAGCAGCCGCTCGCCTTGCCAGAACCCGCCCCGCAGATACAGCTCGCCGAGCCGGGCCACCGCGTCGGTCCTTGCGTGCAGCCCGCTGAAGCCGAGCTCGCGGCCGCGCCGGTCGGCGATCCAGGCCGCCTCGCCGATGCCGAGCGGCTCGAACAGCCGGGGCCGCAGGTACTCGGTGAGCCTCTGTCCCGTGACCCGCTGGACGATCGCGGCGAGGGTGTAGGTGGCGGGCTGGTTGTAGGCGAAGACGGTGCCCGGGTCCCGGTCCGGCGGAACCAGCAGGAAACCCCGGACGAGCTCGTCGGGGTCCTGGGCGCGGGCCCGGTCCAGGGTCTCCTGCGCATGACCGCTGGCCATCGACGCCACATGCCGGACGAGCATGGCCCGGCTGCGCGGGTCGGTGACGTCGGCCTCGAACTCCGGGAAGTAGGAGATCACCGGGTCGTCCAGCGCGATCAGTCCCTCGGCGACGGCGAACCCGGCGGCCGTGGCCGTGAAGCTCTTGCTGAGCGAGTAGAGGAGCTGGGGCCGTTCCGGGGCGTACGGCGCCCACCAGCCCGAGGCCACGACCCGGCCGTGGCGCAGCAGCATCAGACTGTGGGGCGCGATGTGCGGGTCGGCTTCGAGGGCGTCGAGCAGGGCCTGTATGCCGGCCGCGTCGACGCCCTCGGCGGCGGGGGTGCTCATGGGCAGGGAACTCATAGGCGCATCCTCCCCCGTGCGACGGTCTTGATCGAGAGTGCCGCGAAGCCCGTTTTCCCCTCCGGCCCCCGGGGGACTCGGGCCCCATGGTGCAGATCGGATACACGATGATGACCGAGCAGGCGGGCCCCCGTGAGCTGGTGGGCCATGTGGTGCGGGCCGAGGAGGTGGGCTACGACTTCTCCGTGACCTCGGACCACTACTTCCCGTGGCTGCGGACGCAGGGGCACTCGCCGTACGCGTGGAGCGTGCTCGGGGCCGCCGCCCAGGCGACCTCGCGCATCCCGCTGATGACGTACGTGACCTGTCCCTCCTTCCGCTACCACCCGGCGGTGGTGGCGCAGAAGGCGGCGACCATGCAGCTCCTGTCGGAGGGCCGGTTCCGGCTGGGACTGGGTTCCGGCGAGAACCTCAACGAGCACGTGGTGGGCGGCGGCTGGCCGTCGGCCGATGTGCGGCACGAGATGCTGGAAGAGGCCGTGGAGATCATCCGCGCGCTGTTCCGGGGCGGTCACGTGAACCATCGCGGCACCCACTTCGACGTGGAGTCGGCACGGCTGTGGGACCTGCCGGACGAGCCGCCGCAGATCGGTCTGGCCGTCTCCGGCGAGCAGTCCTGCGCCCTGGCCGGCCGTCTCGCGGACCTCGTCATCGCCACGGAGCCCAAGGCGGGCCTCCTCGACGCGTTCGACCGCAACGGCGGCGAGGGCAAGCCTCGGGTGGGGCAGCTCCCCGTCTGCTACGACCCCGACCGGGACACCGCCGTCAAGCGGGCGCACTCCCAGTTCCGCTGGTTCGGCAACGGCTGGAAGGTCAACTCCGAACTGCCGCACCCGGACTCCTTCGAGTCGGCCACCCAGTTCGTCACCCCCGACGACGTGGCGGCGTCGATTCCGTGCGGTGACGATCCCGACGCCTTCGTCGAGGCGGTACGCCCGTACGCGGAGGCCGGCTTCACCGAGATCGCGCTGGTGCAGATCGGCGGAGAGTCCCAGCACGCGTTCCTGGACTGGTCGGAGAAGACACTGCTGCCCGCGCTGCGCGACGCGTTCGCCTGAGCCGCCCGGCTGCCGAGGCGGCCCCCTCGGGTGCAATAGGCTTTTCGACTCGCACGCCGTGCGGTTCGAACGAACCTGACCAGGAGAAACACCCGTGACTCTAGCGATCGACCCTTCCGAGGCGTCGGCCCCCGTCTCCTCCGGGACACCGGAGGAGACGTCCCCCGCGCCCCTGAGTGACCTCGTCGCGCGGGACGCCCGCGAGTTCGGGGTCTACGCGCGGACCGGCGGATGGGCCTTCGGCCTGATGGTGGCGCGCAGCGTGCGGCCCGGCGGCCAGAGCGCGGACGAGACGCCGAAGGTGTCCGCGAAGGAGTTCGCCGAGCTCGCCGGCTGCTCGCCCGAGCGTGTGATGCGCTACTACAAGGCCTGGGACCGGGCCGCCGACGACGGCATGGTCCCGCACTTCGAGGCGCTGGCGCCGGGCCAGGAAGTGGAGCTGCCGGACGCCGACGTGTGGCTCGGCTACTACGTCTCCCGCAGCAGCGCCGCCTCCGAGCGCGGCACCGCCATCGCCGAGGCCGCGGAGGCCGAGGGCATCCGGCCGACGAAGGCGCTGGAGGTCGCGGAGAACCCGACCGCGCTGCGCGCCGCGATCCTCGCCGACCCGTCCACCGCCCGGGCCGCGCGCAGCGCGCTGCTCGACCGGATCAAGGAGGACCCCGAGCTCCAGGCCTCGCTGGCCCGCGACGTGGTGCGCACCGACGACCTGAAGAAGGCCGTGGCCACCGAGAGCAGGGCGGCCGACCGGATCGGATACGTCCGGCAGATCGCCGAGTCCGGGCAGGTCAAGACGCCGGCCGGCCAGACCATCGACGCGCCCGTGGACCTGCGCCAGGAGGCCGAGCGGCACCTGTCCCTCCTGGAGGAGCTGGAGGAGGACGAGGACACCGGCGAGTGGGCGGCCGAGGCGTTCGACACCATGAAGTCGCTCGTCGCCGAGGCCGTGGAGGCCGATCCCGAACTCCGGGTCCAGGAGCGGCGGACGAAGTTCTACAACAGCCTCCAGCGGGCCACCAAGGTGTTCGAGGAGCTGACCTTCGACGACGCCCAGGACTTCTACGAGGACGACATGGTCCAGCAACTGGAGGAACTCCAGCAGGCCATCGCCTCGTGCATCACGGCCCTGCGCACCGCGAAGGGGAATCACCCGGACGGCTGAGCATCTTGGCCGTGGAAGGGGTACTAGAGGGCTCTATGTCGTTCTTCCCGGAGGCCTCCAGGTGAACCCCTTCGTCCGCAGGACCGCCCACAAGACCCTCGTCGTGCAACTGCAGGCGGGCGGCACGGGCCGGTGCCCCGTGCTCGCCCACCTCGGGTACGACGCTGCGGACCCGTTCGCCGTCACCGCAGTGTTCAGCCATGACGGCCGGGTGCTGGCGCGGTGGCGGCTGGACCGGGAGATGCTCGCCGAGGGCCTGGGCGGCCCGGTCGGGGTGGGTGACGTGCGGCTCGGCCCCGTCTCGACCGGTGTCTGGGAGGAGCTGCGCATGGAGTTCTTCGGCGAGGCCCGTCCCGACGGGGGCCGCCAGCACGCCGTGGTCTTCGCGTGGGCCCCGGCGCTGGCGTCCTTCCTGCGCGAGACCCGCGAGATCGTGCCGCCGGGGAAGGAGGAGGTCAGAGTGGACGACTTCCTGGCCTCGGTCATCGCGGGCGGCTGAGACCGGGCTGGATGCGCACGCGGCCTGAGTAGCCGTACTCATGCCGTGGTCGTCCCCGTGCCCCGACGATGGGGGCTCCTACGACGAGGAGCTCCTCATGACCGCTGTGCGACGGCCCCTGCCGGTCCTGCTCGCCTGGGCCGTGGTGGCCGCACTGGCCCTGTCCGCCTGGGGTCCGCGCGACCGCACCACCTGGTTCCTGGAGACCGTCTGGGTCCTGGTCGGGCTGCCGCTGATCGTGCTGACGTGGCGCCGCTTCCCGCTGACCGACCTGCTGTGCTGTCTGCTGGCGGTGCACGCGCTCGTGCTGATCGTGGGCGGCCACTACACCTACGCGCAGGTTCCGCTGGGCGACTGGGCGCGGGACACGTTCGGGCTCGACCGCAATCCGTACGACCGTCTCGGGCACCTCATGCAGGGTTTCGTGCCGGCGGTCCTCGTACGGGAGCTGCTCAGCCGTACCTCGCCGTTGCGGGGCAGCCGCTGGCTGGCGCCGCTGACGGTGTGCGCGTGCCTGGCCTTCAGTGCCGTCTTCGAGATGCTGGAGTGGGCGGCCGCGGTGACCGGCGGTCAGGCGGCGGACGCCTTCCTGGCCACGCAGGGCGATGTGTGGGACACCCAGTGGGACATGTTCTGCGCACTGATCGGCGCCACGGTCTCGTTGCTCGTGCTGGCCCGCCCGCACGACCGGCAGTTGGCCGGGCTCGCCCTCACCGCGTCGTATAGCGCCGGCGCGTCCACATCGGCACGCCGAACCAGCACAGCAGGTACCAGGCCACGACTCCGGTGACGAGCCAGGGCACCCAGTCGTCATGGGTGGCCACGCGCAGGATCAGCAGCAGGGCGCAGGTCATCGTCGTCAGCAGCAGGACCAGCCCCACGAAGGTCAGCCGGGAGGCGATCCGCACGGCCTGGGGTTTGATGCGCCGCCCCGAGACGAGGCGGTGCAGGGAGACCGGTCCTATGAGGGCTCCGGTGGCGCAGGAGCCGAGCACCACGGTCACGATGTAGATGACCTGGTCGGTGTGGGCGAGGTCGTCGTACTTCGGTGTGAACACCACGGTGAGCAGGAAACCGAAGAGGATCTGCACACCTGTCTGCGCGACGCGGATCTCCTGGATGAGTTCGCCCCACATGCGGTCCGCGCGCTCTTCCTCGGTCTCGTCGCGTCCCGTCCGTCTCACCGTCTCGACCATGCGGTACGGGTATCCGGTAGCTGATCGTTCAAACGGTCCGGCGCCGGGAACGGCGAGCGCGGTTCCCGGCGACGGAAACGGTCACCAGCGGTTCTCCACCTGCTCCTTGACGCGACGGTCGTAGAGGTCGCGGACGGCCGCGAGGGTCTCCCGGGACAGCGGCGGCAGCTTCGCGGCGGCCGCGTTCGCGCGCGCCTGCTCGGGGTTGCGGGCGCCGGGGATGACGGTGGTGACGCCGGGCTGCTCGATGATCCAGCGCAGGGCGAGCTGGGCCGGGGTGTAGCCCTCGGGCGTCAGGGCGGTGAACTCGGCGGCGGCCTCGACACCGGTCGTGTAGTCGACGCCGGAGAAGGTCTCGCCGACGTCGAAGGCCTCGCCGTGCCGGTTGTAGGCGCGGTGGTCGTTCTCCGGGAAGACCGTGTCCTTGGTGTACTTGCCGGACAGCAGGCCGGAGGCCAGCGGGACGCGGGCGATGATGCCGACGCCCGCCTCCTGAGCGGCGGGGAGCACCTCGCGCAGCGGCTTCATGCGGAAGGCGTTGAGGATGATCTGCACGCTCGCCACCCCCGGCCGGGCGATCGCGGTCAGCGCCTCCGCGCAGGTCTCGACGCTGACGCCGTAGTGGGCGATGCGCTCCTCCTCGACCAGGGTGTCGAGGGCGTCGAAGACCTCGTCCGTGGAGTACACGGACGTCGGCGGGCAGTGGAGCTGGACCAGGTCGATGCGGTCGACGCCGAGGTTGCGGCGCGAACGGTCGTTCCAGGCGCGGAAGTTGTCGAGGACGTAGTTCTCGGGGATCTGGTCGACGCGGCGGCCCATCTTCGTCGCGACCAGCACATGAAGGTCGGGCCTGCTGCTGAGGAAGGTGGCGATGGTCTGCTCGCTGCGTCCGTCGCCGTACACGTCCGCCGTGTCGAAGAAGGTGACCCCCGACTCGGCGGCGGCCTCCAGCACGGAGAGGGCTTCCTTGTCGTCGACGTCTCCCCAGTCGGCTCCCAGTTGCCAGGTGCCGAGTCCGACGACGGATGCGTGCTGCTGCGACCTGCCGAATGTGCGCTCGTCCATGGCGTCAGTCTGTCATCTGTCGCCGACCTGCGCGGAACGAGGGGCTCCGGGGCGGGACCTGTGAATTGTTCACTCGCACGGGTGACACGCCCCCGCGAGGGGCATGCACGTGTCAACGGCCGCCTAGCGTGACCCCGTGACTGATCGTTCCGTGAGCAACCACCCGCAGGACACGCCGTCCTGGACCCGTCGCGGCTTCCTCGCGAGCGCCGCCGCCCTCGCCGCCGTACCGATTCTGCTGCCGGCCGACCCGGCGGCCGCGGCCGATGAGCTGCCCGGTTTCCCGGCGGGCGTGGCCCTGCACCGTTCGGCGTACCGCAACTGGGTCGGCGAGATCACCGCCGACGGGCTGTGGGCCTGTGCGCCCACCGGCCCGGACCAGGTGGTCGAGGTCGTCAACTGGGCCTGGCGGCACGGCTGGCGGGTCCGCGCGCGGGGCTCCTCGCACGGCTGGTCACCGCTCACCGTCACGGAGGGCACCGCCTCCGACGCGCCCGTCCTCCTCGTCGACACCGCCTCCCACCTCACCGGCCTGTCCCTGGACTCCGCCTCCGCCGTCCGGGCCGGCACCGGCGTCACCCTGGAGGCGCTGCTCACCTATCTGGAGGAGCACGGTCTCGGGGTCACCGCCGCGCCCGCGCCCGGAGACCTCACCCTGGGCGGCGCGCTGGCGATCGACGCGCACGGCACCGCCGTTGCGGCGGCTGGCGAGGAGCGGCTGCCGGGACAGACGTACGGCTCGCTGAGCAATCGCGTCCTGTCGCTGACGGCGGTGGTGTGGGACGAGGAGGCCGGGGCGTACGCGCTGCGCACCTTCAGCCGCGCCGAGGCCGACAGCGCGGCCCTGCTGGCCCATCTCGGGCGGGCCCTCGTCACCGAGGTCGTGCTGCGCGTGGGGGCCGACAGCAATCTGCGGTGCGTGAGCCGGGTCGACATCCCGGCCGCGGAGCTCTTCGCGGCGCCCGGCGGTGACGGGCGGACCTTCGCGAGCTTCCTGGAGGAGACCGGGCGGGTCGAGGCGATCTGGTTCGCGTACACGGAGTTCCCGTGGCTGAAGGTGTGGAGCGTGGCCCCGACCAGGCCGCTGACCTCGCGGCGCGTGACCTCGCCGTACAACTACCCGTTCTCCGACAACGTCCCGACCGTGGTGGCGGACCTGGCCGGGCGGATGGTGTCGGACGCGGCCTGGTACCTGGCGCCGGTGCTCGGGAACGCGCAGCTCGACGTGGCGGCCGTGGGGCTCACGGCGACGCTGTCGGCGGACATCTGGGGGCCCTCGAAGAACACGCTGCTCTACATCAAGCCGACCACGCTGCGGGTGACCGCGAACGGCTACGCGGTGCTGACCGCCCGGGACCAGGTGCAGCGGGTGGTGTCCGGGTTCACGGACTTCTACCGGGAGCGGCTGGCCGCGTACACCGCCCAGGGGAAGTTCCCGGTCAACGGGACGGTGGAGATCAGGGTGACCGGGCTCGACGACCCGGCCGAGGCCGAGCTGGACGGGGCGCGGGCCCCGCTGCTGTCGGCGCTGCGGGCTGACCGGGCGCGCCCCGAGTGGGACACGGCGGTGTGGCTGGACATCCTGACGCTGCCGGGGACGCCGTACGCGGAGGCGTTCCTGCGGGAGGTCGAGCAGTTCCTGTTCGAGGGGTACGAGGGGACGCGCGTCGAGTGGTCCAAGGGCTGGGCCTACACCGACGACGCCGCGTGGGCGGACGAGGAGGTGCTGGGGACGACGATTCCCGGGTCGTTCGGTGAGGCGGTGTGGGGGCAGGCGGCGGGTGTGCTGGACCGGCTCGACCCGCACGGCGTCTTCGGCAACGCCTTCCTGGACCGGCTGTTCGGCTAGGGCGTCAGGTGGGCCTGCACCGTGGGGGCGTAACGGTCCACGAGCTCCTCCACGGAGCTCGCCCGCAGCTCGGTGCCCCGGGCGATGCCGTACATCACGCCCAGGCCGAGGAGGGTGCCCACCGCCAGTTCGGCGCGCAGGCCGGCGTCCGGGCCCGGCAGCCGCTCCGCGAGGCGATCGACCACCTGGGTACGGAAGTTGACGCGCAGGATGTCACCGTGCTCGCCCTGGACGGGGGCGAAGGCGATCCGCAGCAGGGGGTCGGCGCCGCGCTCGATCTGGCCGGTGAGGACATGGCGGACCATGTGGCGGCCCAGTTCGTCCAGGGGGGCGTCGAGCAGGGCCGTCGCGTCCGACTCGAAGGACATCACCCGGGCGAGGAGGGCGTCCTTGTTGCCGAAGTACTTCACGATCAACGGCGGGCTGACACCGGCGCGTTCGCCGACCGCCTTGAGCGTGATGTCGGCGTGCGGGGTGCGGGCCAGGAGGTGGCGGGCCGCCCGGAGGATGGCGGCCCTGGTGGCCTCGGCGTCACGGCGGGCGGGTGCGGCGGCGGGGGGCGTGGTGCTCACGGCACTCATGCTCCCTCCATCGCCCCGTCCCGCGCGCCCCGGGTGCCGCCCTCGGCCCGGCGGGTCTCCTCGGGCGCGGGGTCGCCGGGGATGGTCAGGGCCGCCGCGCAGGCAGCGAGGGCGACCGCGCCCGCCATGGCGAAGGCCAGCAGGTAGCCGTGCAGGGTGGGCACGAGGGCGCCGCCGACCGGGCTGGTGTGGTGGACCAGCACCGCTGCGACGGCCGCGCTGGAGGTGGCCTGTCCGATGGTGCGCATCAGGACGTTGACGCCGTTGGCGGAGGCGGTCTGGTCGGCCGGGACGGCGCGCAGGATCAGGGTGGGCAGGGCCGAATAGGCGAGGGTGGTTCCCGTGGCCACCACGGTCGCGCCGAGGATGACCATCCACAGGTCGCGGCTGTCCGCGATGCGCAGCGCGTAGCCGCAGGCGATGACCGCGGCGCCGAGGGCGAGCGTGACGCGCGGGCCGCGGGAGGCGGAGATCCGGGCCGAGAGCGGGGAGAACAGCAGCATGGTGACGCCGCCCGGCAGCAGGCACAGGCCGGTGGCCACGATCGACAGGCCGAGTCCGTAGCCGGTGGCCTTCGGCGCCTGGACGAGCTGGGCCGTCACCAGGGAGTTGGCGTAGAACGCGAACCCGGTGAGCAGGGCGGCCACATGGGACAGGCCCACGCGCGGGCGGGTGACGAGCCGCAGGTCGACCAGGGGCTGCTCGGTGCGCAGTTGGCGCCACCACCACAGGGCCAGGACGGCGACGGACACCAGGAAGAGGCCGAGGACGCGGGGGCTGCCCCAGCCCCACTGGCCGCCCTGGGAGACCCCGAGCAGCAGGCTGACGAGGCCGACTGCCAGTCCGAGGGCGCCCGGTACGTCGAAGCGGCCCGGCTGTCGTACCGGTGACTCGCGGACCGCCCACGCCACGGCCGTGATCCCGAGGGCGCCGAGGGCGCTGGTCATCCAGAACATGGTGTGCCAGTCGGCGTACTGCACGACCACGGCGGCCAGCGGCAGGCCGAGCGCGGCGCCGATGCCGACCGTGGAACTCATCATCGCGACCGCGGAACCCCGGCGCTCGGGCGGCAGTTCGTCGCGCAGGATGCTGATGGACAGCGGCACCACGGAGGCGGCGGCCCCCTGCAGGGCGCGGGCCGCGATGAGCACGGTGATGTCGGACGACAGGGCGCACATCACCGAGCCGGCCGTCATCAGCCCGAGGGACGCCGTGAGCACCTTGCGCTTGCCGTACATGTCGCCGGCGCGGCCGAGCACCGGGGTGAGGACGGCTCCGGCCAGCAGGGTCGCCGTGACCATCCAGGAGACGGCGCCCGCCGAGGAGTGCGTCAGCCGGGGCAGGTCGGGCAGCAGGGGGACGACCACGGTCTGCATGACGGCCATGAGCGTGCCGCACATCGCCAGCGCCGGCACGGTGAGCCGGGCCCGCAGGCCGGCTCCGCGGGGCGGGGATATCGGGCCCTGCTGGTCCATCAGCGCTCCGGATGCGGTGAGAAAGAAAGCGGGTGAATGGCAATTCACTTTAGCGGTGAATCGCCATTCACCCAACCCGCCCCGGATGTGGCGGCTACTTGCGGGAGGCCAGCTCCCGCGCATGCACCCCGCGCGCGAGCTTCGGCCCGAGCCAGCGCTTGAACCTGCGCAATGCCTCCAGTTGCCCGGCGGCCCGGTCGATCCGGTAGTAGAGCTGGGGCGGGACGTGCGGCAGCAGCGGTGAGTGACGCTGGCCGAGCAGGGCGAACATCTGCTCCGGGGGCAGGTCGATGTAGCGGGGCAGGTTCTCGTACCACTGGGCGCTGTAGCGGGCCGCGCTCTGGGCGGAGAGCAGCTCCGACGTGCGCTGCCGCTCGTAGTGGGCGAGGGCCCGCGGCAGCTCGCCGTGCGCCTGGAGGGCTCCGGCCAGGGCGATGGCGTCCTCCAGGGCGAGGGTGGTGCCGGCGCCGATGGAGTAGTGGGTGGTGTGGGCGGCGTCGCCGAGGAGGACGAGGTTGTCGCGGTGCCAGGTGCGGTTGGTGAGGGTCCGGAAGTTCAGCCACTGGGCGCTGCCCGAGCCGGCGGAGCGGCCGATCAGCGGGTGCCCGTCGAGGATGTCGGCGAACAGCTTCTCCAGCAGGGCGAGCCCGTCGGCCTCCCCGGCGGCGCCGAGGCCGAGACCGGTCCAGGTCGGGGGTGCGCACTCGACGACGACGGTGCTGCGCTCGGGGCTGAAGGCGTAGCCGTAGCACCAGATCCAGCCGTGCTCGGTCTCGACGAAGGCGAAGGTGAAGGAGTCGAAGACCTTGCTCGTGCCGAGCCAGATGTAGTGGTTGCGGCCCTCCTCGGTCCGGGCGCCGAAGTGCTCGGCGTACCCGGTGCGCAGGGCGCTGCGTACGCCGTCCCCGGCCACGAGGAGGTCGGCCGCGGGGAGGTTCCCGTGGGTGATCTCGTGCTCGTACTCCAGGCGGACGCCCAGGGAGCGGGCCCGGGCGGCGAGGATCTCCAGCAGGCGGTGCCGGCCGATGCCGAAGCCCTCGTCGCTGGGGCGCCGGGTGACCAGGTCGCGCACCCGGGCCTCGCCCTGGTTCCAGGTGACCGAGGCGTCCTCGATCGCGCGGGCGGACTCGGGGTCGTGCGCGTGGAGCTTGTCGAGCAGTCCGCGCCAGTAGGTGACGCCCCAGCCGTAGGTCGAGCCCTCCGGGTCGCGCTCGTGGACCGTGATGTCGTGGGACGGGTCCTGCCGTTTCAGCAGGATCGAGAGATACAGGCCGGCGGGCCCGCCGCCGACGCAGGCGACCTTCACACGCACCCCTAGGAATTACCCAAAGCAGTCGATTGGCAACGCAGGGTAGCAGTCGGCGTGCGGGGCCTTCGCGCCGCTTCACGCCACTTTCGCGAGGTGAGCAGGGCCACTGCCAGCGGGTTCACCCGCAAAGGATCTTCGGAACGACCGCGCACGGGAGAAGGAATTCCTCCGTCCGGGTTCCAGAAAGCCCTCTCTGTGGCAAGATCATCTTCGTTCAACTCTGTACGACATGTAGGTAATTGTCTGGATCACAGCCAACCGGTCATGCGCGATTTCTCCCGCTCCCACCTGGGCCGATAGGCATGCGGAGTCCGTCGACTCAGGAGGTACACCGCATGCCGGAACTCACCCGCCGTACCGCGCTCACCGCGACCGCCGCCCTCGCCGCAGCGACCGTCGTGGCCCCGCGCGCGTCCGCCGAGGAGCACCACCACGACTCCCCCGAGTCCTTCGACGAGGTCTACAAGGGCCGCCGCATACAAGGGCGTTCCACCGGGGGCCATCACGGGGGCTACCGGGTGACGGTCGACGGCGTGGAGCTGCACCTGATGCGCAACGCCGACGGCACCTGGATCAGCGTCGTCAGCCACTACGACCCGGTGCCCACCCCGCGCGCCGCCGCACGGGCCGCCGTCGACGAGCTCCAGGGCGCGCGTCTGCTGCCGTTCCCCGCCAACTGACCGCCCCGCACGTTTCCTTGGAGCATCCGCACATGACCGTCCGCAAGAACCAGGCCACCCTGACCGCCGACGAGAAGCGGCGGTTCGTCGCCGCCGTCCTGGAGCTGAAGCGCAGCGGCCGCTACGACGCGTTCGTCACCACGCACAACGGCTTCATCATGGCCGACACCGACAACGGCGAGCGCACCGGCCACCGTTCGCCCTCCTTCCTGCCCTGGCACCGCAGATTCCTGCTCGACTTCGAGCGGGCCCTGCAGTCGGTGGACCCCTCGGTGGCACTCCCCTACTGGGACTGGAGCACCGACCGCTCCCCGCGCGCCTCGCTGTGGGGCCCCGACTTCCTCGGCGGCACCGGGCGCAGCCGGGACGGGCGGGTGATGGACGGCCCGTTCGCCGCGGACACCGGCAACTGGCCGATCAACGTGCGGGTCGACGGCCGCACCTATCTGCGGCGCTCGCTCGGGACCGGCGTCCGGGAGCTGCCGACCCCGGGCGAGGTGGACTCGGTGCTGTCCATGGCGACGTACGACATGGCTCCCTGGAACAGCGCGTCGGACGGTTTCCGCAACCATCTGGAGGGCTGGCGCGGGGTGAACCTGCACAACCGGGTCCATGTCTGGGTGGGCGGGCAGATGGCGACCGGGGTCTCCCCCAACGATCCGGTCTTCTGGCTCCACCACGCCTACGTGGACAAGCTGTGGGCCCGGTGGCAGCGGCGGCATCCGGGCTCCCGCTACCTCCCGGCGGCCGGCACCCCCGATGTCGTCGACATCGACGAGACCATGCGGCCGTGGAACGACGTACGCCCCGCGGACCTGCTGGACCACACCCCCCACTACACCTTCGACACCGCGTGAGCGTCGTAGCGGCGGTTTGCCCTCCGGTTGACGGGTACCCGCGCCGCACACACCGAGAGGACGAAGGAGGGATTCACCCGTGTCGCAGGTCGAGGAGTCCATCGAGGTCGGCGTGCCGGTGCACACCGCTTACAACCAGTGGACGCAGTTCGAGACGTTCCCCGAGTTCATGAGCGGGGTCGAGCGCATCGAGCAGCGCACCGACACGCTCACGCACTGGGTGACCAACGTCAACGGGGTGCACAGGGAGTTCGACGCGGAGATCACCGAGCAGATCCCGGACGAGCGGGTCGCGTGGACCACGATCGCCGGCGAGGCCAAGCAGGCAGGTGCGGTGACCTTCCACCGGCTCGACGACGGCCACACCAAGGTGATGCTCCAGATGGACTTCCATCCGGACAGCATCACCGAGAAGGTGGGCGACAAGCTCGGGTTCGTGAAGCGGCAGACCAAGGGCGACCTGGAGCGCTTCAAGACGTTCATCGAGGAGCGCGGTCAGGAGACCGGCGAGTGGCGCGGGGCGGTCATCTGACCGGCACGTCCCGACGCTATCCGACCGCTTCCGTACGGCATTCCGGGTGCCCCCAGCCCTGGCCGTTCTTCGCGATGGGCTCGCCCGCCGCGTAGGAACGTCCGCACAGACACCGGCCGGGGAACTTGGCCTTGATCGTACGAGAGGTCGAACCGCCGCTCCGCTTGGGTGACTTGGCCCGGGCGGGGCGGTCGGTCTTTTTCGGGGTGTCCGGCGACGGCGGCGGCGCCGGGGAGCCCAGTTCGCTGCTCGCGGGCTCCTGGACGATCGCGGCCTGGCTGGCCGCCCGGTCGGCGAAGTCGTTGAGCGGGTCGCCGTCGACCTGGTGGGCGGGGACGTAGCGGAACTCCACCGAGCGCCCGTCGAGCAGTTCGTCGATGCGGACGACGAGCTCCTGGTTGGCGACCGGCTTGCCCGCGGAGGTCTTCCAGCCGTTGCGCTTCCAGCCCGGCAGCCAGGTGGTGACGGCCTTCATGGCGTACTGGGAGTCCATCCGGATCTCCAGCGGCACGTCCGGGTCGGTCGCGGCGAGCAGCCTCTCCAGCGCGGTGAGTTCGGCGACGTTGTTGGTGGCCCGGCCGAGCGGCCCTGCCTCCCAGCGGTCCGGCGTCTCCGACTCGTCCGCGATGACCCAGGCCCAGGCCGCGGGTCCCGGATTTCCCTTCGAAGCCCCGTCGCACGCGGCCACCAGTCGTTCCTGCATGTGCTCGATCATGCCATGTGCCGCACGGCGTCCGGTCACCCCACCGCGACGACCGCGGCCACCATCCGGCGGACCTCGGCGTCCCCGGGCGCCGCGCCCTCCGCGTCGGCGAACAGCAGATGGGCGGCCCCGATCAGGGTGGGGGCGAGCACGTCCACGTCGGCGTCGGCCGGGACGCGTCCCCGCTCGCGTTCGGCGGCGAGATAGCCGGCCACCATCGCGGTGGCCTCCCGCAGCACCGGCACTCCCCCGCCCCGCGCCTCGCGCAACCGGGCGCGCAGGGCGTCCCGCGCGATGACCAGGCCGACGATCCGCAGGGCGATCGTCCCGAACAGCTCGGTCAGGGCGGTAGCGAGGTTGCCGACGACGTCACCGGTCCCCGCGGCCGCGCGCAAGGCCTCGGAGCGCGCCTCGATCCGGTCGATGCGGTCCACCACGAGGTCGGCGAGGAAGGCGTCGAAGTCCGCGAAGTGACGGTGCAGGACCCCCTTGGCGACCCCCGCCTCGGTGGTGACCGCCCGGCTGGTCAGCGCGTTCGCCCCGTCCCGCAGCAGGATCCGCTCGGCGGCGTCGAACAACTGCTCCCGCACATCACGGATGGCGATCCCTGTCGGCACGGCCCACCTCTCGCTCTCCTTCGGACATCCTCCCCGATTCTTGTCGAGTGGGCACACGCCCATTTAGAGTGGGCGCATGCCCACTTCTCCTGGACAGCACCGCGAGATCGCGGAGTCGTACGGCTCGGACGCCGAGCGCTACGACCGGACCCGGCCCCGGTACCCCGACGCCCTGCTGGACCGGATCGTCGCCGGGAGCCCGGGGCGGGACATGCTGGACGTCGGCGCGGGCACCGGAATCGCCGGACTGGCCCTCCGGGACCGTGGCTGCCGGATCCTCGGCGTCGAGCCCGACCCCCGGATGGCCGCGTTCGCACGCCGGAAAGGGCTCGACGTCGAGATCGCCCGCTTCGAGGAGTGGGATCCGGCGGGCCGGGACTTCGACGCGGTCGTCGCGGGCACCGTCTGGCACTGGGTCGACCCGGTCGCCGGCGCCGCCCGGGCGGCCCGGGTGCTGCGGCCGGGCGGACGGCTGGCCCTGTTCTGGAACGCCTTCCAGCCCGCCCCCGAGGTGGCCGAGGCGTTCGCCGGGGCCTACGCCCGCGTCCTGCCCGACCTGCCGATGGACTGGCGCCGGCTGACCGGCCCGGACGCCTACGCGGGCGTCTGCGCCACGGCGGCCGACGGGATCCGCGCGGCCTCCGCGTTCGCCGAGCCGGAACAGTGGCGCTTCGATTGGGAGCGGATCTACACGCGCGCGCAGTGGCTGGACCAGGTACCCACCTTCGGCGGCCACGGACGGTTGCCCGCCGGGAAGCTCGACGCCCTGCTCACCGCCGTCGGCGACGCCGTCGACACGCTGGGCGGCAGCTTCCCGATGCACTACACGGCCGTGGCCGTCACGGCGGTGCGCACCGGCTAGGGCACGTCGGAGATCTGCGGCATCTCACCCTGGGTCGTCGTCACGTCGATGACCGAGAAGTTCGCGCCCTGCGGGTCGCTCAGCGCCGCGAACCGGCCGAACGGGGAGTCCATCGGCCCGAACCGCAGGACGGCCCCCAGCTTGGTGGCGCGGGCCACGGCGTCGTCGCAGTCGTCGACGGCGAAGTAGACGTTGATGTACGCCGGCACCTCGGGCGGGAAGTCCTCGGTCATCCTCATCCGGCCGAGGACGGTGTCGTCCCCGAGGTCGAACATGCGGAAGTCGACGGCGTCGTCCTGCATCTGCTTGGCGCGGTAGCCGAAGACGGCGGGGAAGAACGCGTCGGACTTCTCCGGCTCGCGGGTGTAGATCTCGGCCCAGCAGTACGCGCCGGGCTGCCCGGGCGGGGCCTCGAAGCCCTCGTGGGTGCCGCCCTGCCATACCCCGAAGACGACACCGCTAGGGTCGCGCCCCAGGCACATCGTGCCGAAGTCGCCGACCTGCATCGGTTGCATGAGCACCTCGCCGCCGTTGGCACGGATCCTGTCGGCGGTGGCGGCCGCGTCCGGCGACGCGAGGTACAGGCACCACTGGGACTGGCCCTCCTGCCCCGGCATCGGCGGCACGACGGCGGCGACGGCCTTGCCGTCCGCGTAGGCCTGCGTGTAGTTGCCGTACTCCGACGACGAGTCGCCGAAGGTCCAGCCGAGGACGTCGCCGTAGAAGTTCTTGGCCCCCTCGACGTCGCTGAACATCGCATCGGCCCAGCAGGGGGTTCCCTCAGGTTGTACGGCCATGATCGCGGCCCTTCCCGAATCGGTGGTCGGTCCGTCTCCACACGCTAGTCACGGGTGTGCCCGACCGCGCGCCGAACGGACGATTCACCCTCAGACGGGACAGAAGGTGCGCTCACCGAGGGGGCGTGCGTCGGGAAGCCACTCCTGGAGGCGGGGGGCCGTACTGGTGACCGACCCGACCCGAGGAGCGCGGGAGCACTCATGAGGCGTCGACTGCCTCACGGTCGTGGTTTACACCTTCCCGGCCGCGAAGCCGCCCCCTCCGCGCCCTGATCAGGCGGCCCGCCCGGCTGTTTGGCTGGTGCCCGCGCCCGGCCATCCCGCTCACTGTCAGGAGGGAACGTGTCCACACCGGACAGCGCCACCGGCCCCGCCGTCGACGAACCCGAACCCCCGTCCGAAGCCCAGCTCACCAGCCTCAGCACCACGGCGGCCCGACAGCTCGCCACCACCACCAAGTCCGAACCCCAGATGCAGGCCATCAGCTCCCGCTGGCTGCTGCGCATGCTGCCGTGGGTGGACGTGAAGGGCGGCACCTACCGGGTCAACCGGCGCCTCCAGCTCCGGGTGGGCCGGGGCCGGGTGCAGTTCGAGCAGAACGGCGCCGACGACATCCGGGTCATCCCCCGGACGCTCACCGAACTGCCCGCGTTGCGCGGCTACTCCGACATCGAGGTGCTCAAGGAGGTCGCCGGCCGCTTCCGGGCCCGGGAGATCCGGGCCGGGCAGGTCCTGGTCGAGGCCGGACAGCCGGTCACCGAGGCCTACCTGGTGGTGCACGGCCGCTTCACCCGCTTCGCCGAGGGCAAGTACGGCGAGGAGGAGATCGTCGGCGTCGTCACCGACGGCGACCAGATGGGCGACGAGGCCATCGGCCGGCCCGACCCGCTGTGGCTGCACTCGGTCCGGGCGGAGACCTCCGGCACCGTGCTGGCCCTGCCCTGGTCCGTGGTCACGGAGTTCACCGAGCGGGTGCCGTCCCTCGCCGAGCACCTGGAGGCCTACGCGCGCCGGCAGAGCCTGCCGATGAACCGCAAGGGCGAGGCCGACGTCCCCGTCCAGGCCGGCCATGTCGGGGAGCCGACGATCGGCGGCGGATACGTCGACTACGAACTCTCGCCGCGCGAGTACGAGTTGTCCCTGACCCAGACCGTGCTGCGGGTCCACACCCGGGTCGCCGACCTCTACAACCACCCGATGGACCAGACCGAGCAGCAACTGCGCCTGACCATCGAGGAGATCCGGGAACGCCAGGAGTGGGAACTGGTCAACAACCGGGAGTTCGGGCTGCTGCACAACGCCGACCACGGCCAGCGCATCAGCACCTTCACCGGCCCTCCGACCCCGGACGACATGGACGAACTCCTCGCCATGCGCCGCAAGACCAAGCTGTTCCTCGCCCATCCCAAGGCCATCGCCGCGTTCTTCCGGCAGTGCAACCGGCGCGGGCTGGTGCCGGGCACGGCCAACGTCGAGGGGCACGAGATCCCCGCCTGGCGCGGGGTGCCGATCTTCCCCTGCAACAAGATCCCGGTCAGCGGACAGCACACCAGCAGCATCATCGCGCTGCGCACCGGAGAGGGCGACCAGGGCGCCATCGGGCTCTACCAGACCGGCATCCCCGAGGAGTACCAACCGGGCCTGAACGTGCGGTTCATGGGGATCGACGCCAACTCGATCATCCGCTACCTCGTCACCGCGTACTACTCGATGGCCGTCCTCGTCCCCGACGCGGTCGGCGTCCTGGAGAACGCGCAGATCGGCCGGACGCCCGAGTGACCGCGGCGAACACCAGGCCCCTGCCGGGCCCGCCCGACATCGCGAGCAGCCTGCGCACCCCCCGGCGCGGCGGGGCGATCCCGGGCCTGCGGCACCGGCAGGTCCCGCCCGCCGACCCGGTCAGGGCCGCGGAGATCGACCGCAGGCTGGAGGCCTGGGCCCGGCGCCTCGACCTGTTCCCCGAAGCGTGGAAGGGGGACTTCTCGGGCTTCCAGTTCGGCCGGGCCGTGGTCCTCCAGCACCCGCAGGCGGCCGACCTCGAACGGCTCACGGTCGCCGGGGAGTTGCTGCTCGCGGAGAACGTCGTCGACTCCTGCTACTGCGAGGAGGACGAGGGCCGCGGCGGAGCGCGCCGGGGCCTGGGCGGCCGGCTCGTCATGGCCCAGTCCGCGATCGACCCGTACCACGGCATCCCCGAGCTGGAGGAGGAGTGGCGCGAGGGCGTGCGCGCCGACGGCCCCCTGCGCTCCTACCACTTCGCCCTGGAGGACTACTCCGCGCTCGCCACCCCTAGCCAGACCGACCGCTTCGTCCACGACATCGCCCGACTGCACCTGGGCTACCTCGCCGAGGCCGCCTGGGCGGAGACCCGGTACGTCCCCCGGGTCTGGGAGTACCTGGTCATGCGGCAGTTCAACAACTTCCGGCCCTGTCTGTCGATCGTCGACGCCGTCGACGGCTACGAACTGCCCGAGGCGCTCTACGCCCGGCCCGAGATCCAGCGGGTCACGGCACTGGCCTGCAACGCCACCACGATCGTCAACGACCTCTACTCCTTCACCAAGGAACTGGCGAGCGACCCCACCCACCTCAACCTGCCGCAGGTCGTCGCCGCCAACGACCGGTGCGGGCTGAAAGCCGCCTACCTGAAGTCCGTCGAGATCCACAACCGGATCATGACGGCCTTCGACGAGGAGTCGGCCCTGCTGTCCGCCGGCTCGCCGCTCGTGGAGCGCTACACCCGGAGCCTGTCCGACTGGGTCGCCGGGAACCACGAGTGGCACGCCACCAACAGCCACCGCTACCACCTGCCCAACTACTGGTAGTCCGCCCCCGCATGACGCAACGTCACACGCACCAGCACAAGGAGTCACCGTTGACCACCGCCCCCCACACCGGCACCCGGGCAGCCCAGGTGCCGACCCAGTCGACGTACCAGAACCGTGTCGCGGACTACTGGAACGCCGAGGAGAACCCGGTCAACCTCGAACTCGGCAAGCTCGACGACCTCTACCACCACCACTACGGCGTCGGAGCGGCCGACCGCGCCGTCCTCGACGAACCCGATCCGGCGCGGCGGCGCGAGCGCATCACCGCCGAACTGCACCGCCTCGAACACACCCAGGCCGAGCTCCTCGCCGCCCGGCTCGGCCCGCTCGGCCCCGAGGACCGGGTCTTCGACGCCGGCTGCGGGCGCGGCGGCGGCAGTGTCGTCGCGCACCTGCGCTACGGCTGCCACGCCGACGGCGTCACCATCTCCGAGAAGCAGGCGGAGTTCGCGAACGCCCAGGCCCGCAAGCGCGGCATCGACGACCGGGTGCGCTACCACCACCGCAACATGCTCGACACCGGGCTCGCCTCGGGCGCGTACGCGGCCTCCTGGAACAACGAGTCGACCATGTACGTCGAGCTGGACCTGCTGTTCGCCGAGCACGCCCGGCTGCTGCGCCGCGGCGGACGCTACGTGGTGATCACCGGCTGCTACAACGACACCTACGGCCGGGCCTCCCGTGAGGTCTCGCTCATCAACGCCCACTACATCTGCGACATCCATCCGCGCTCGGCGTACTTCCGGGCGATGGCCCGCAACCGGCTGGTGCCGGTGCACGTGGAGGACCTCACCGAGGCGGCGCTGCCCTACTGGGAGCTGCGCAGGGAGGCCGAGCACCTGGTGACCGGGATCGAGGAGACCTTCGTGAGCGCCTACCGCAACGGCAGTTTCCAGTACCTGCTGATCGCCGCCGACCGGGTGTGAGTCAGACGCCGGTCGCCTCGTCCCACGTGGCGACCGGGTCGAACACGTCCAATGTGCCGTGCGCCCGCAGCAGCCGCCGGGTGTCCGGGGCGCACAGCACGGAGAAGGTCGCGCCGCCCTCCAGCACCCGGCGGCGCAGGCGCAGCAGCAGGTTCAGGCCCGTGGAGTCGACGAAGGAGACCGGCCGCAGGTCGACGACGTACGCCGGTGCGGCGAGGGCCACGAGGGAGTCGAGCCAGCAGCGCAGCCGGTGGGCGGTGGCGAGGTCGATCTCGCCGTGCAGTTCGGCGACCACCAGGCCGTCCGCGCCGCGCACGAGTCCGTGCGCTCCGGGCGGGGGCGGCCAGGCCGCGGTGACGACGGGATGCGGATCGTGGTCGTGCACTGTGTCCCGTCCCCGCTGTCGTGCCGGTGCGTCCGCGCCGGGGCCCGTGCTCCGGCGCGGACGCGTGCGGCGGTGTCGCGCTCCCCGCACCGCACGTGTCCGCGCCGGACCCCCCCGGGCGGCTCCCCCCTTGAACCGTGGTGCCTACTGTTCTACCTTCGCCACATGGTCTGGGCATCAACGCCCGCTCATCAGCGACACAACGGGCGGGTACCGGGCGGGCCAGGTGATGCGGAATGCGCCCGCACCTCGCCCTGATCGAGGACGAGCCCGACTTCGCACTGATGTGCCGTTCCTATCTGGAGCGGGCCGGATTCACCGTCACCTGGGCCATGGACGCCCGCGCCGGAAAGTCCGTGCTGTACGAGAGCCAGGTCGACCTGGCGATCCTGGACCTGGGCCTCCCGGACGGCAGCGGCCTCGAACTGCTGCGGGCGCTGCGGTCGACGAGCCGGCTCCCCGTCATCGTGGTCTCGGGGCGCGGCGCGGAGGCGGACCGGGTGGCGGGGCTGGAGATCGGCGCGGACGACTACCTGGTCAAGCCGTTCTCGCAGCGCGAGCTGGTGGCCCGTATCCACGCCGTGCTGCGCCGCTCGCGGCCGCCGGAGCTGCCGACGGTGATCCAGGCCGGCTCCCTGCTCGTCGACACCGCGGCCCGCCAGGTCTCCGTCGACGGTGTCCTGCTGACCCTGCGTCCCAAGGAGTTCGCCCTGCTGGAGATGCTGGCCGCCGCGCCCGGCCGGGTCTTCTCACCGGAGCAGTTGCTGGAGCGGATCTGGGGTTCCTCCTGGCAGCAGCCCGCGACCGTGATCGAGCACGTGTACCGGCTGCGCGGCAAGCTCGCCGAACTGCCCGCCCCCGCCCCGCGGATCACCACGGTCCGCGGCTACGGCTACCGCCTCGACCCCTGAAGCGAGGTCCTTGGACGGTCCCGAGACGGTGATCCCCCAGACACGGCCCGGCCAGGAGGTCCGCCCATGCCCGACGCCCCGGACTTCCGGCGCCTGTTCGACTCGCATCTGTCCCCGCTGCTCGTCCTCACCCCCGACTTCGTCATCGTCGAGGTCAACCGCGCCTATCTGACGGCCACGCGCACCGACCGCGGCATCGTCGGACGGCCCGTCTTCGACGTGTTCCCGGACAACCCCGAGGACCCCTCGGCCGACGGCGTGGCCAATCTGCGCCGCTCGCTGGAGACGGTCGTGGCGAGCGGCCGCACCGACACCATGGCCCTCCAGCGGTACGACATCCCGACCAGCGAGGCGGGCGTCTTCGCCGAGCGGTACTGGAGCCCCGTCAACACGCCGGTCCTGGACGACACGGGCCGGGTGACGCACATCGTGCACCGGGTCGAGGACGTCACGGAGTTCGTGCACCTGCGGCGGGTGGGCCGGGAGCAGCAGCGGGCGGTGGCCGACGCGCAGATGCGCGCCGAGGGCATGGAGATCGACCTGTTCGTACGGGCGCGGGAGATCCGCGAGGTGAACGAGCAGCTCAGCCGGGTCAACGCCGAACTGGACGCGGCGGGGCGCCGGCTGCGGGAGGAGCAGCGGGCCAAGGACCGGTTCATCGCCACGCTCTCGCACGAGTTGCGCAACCCCCTCGCGGCCGCGACCGCGGCCACCGAACTGCTCGCCCTGGACATGCCCGAGGGGCATCCGGCGCTGGCGGTCCTGGAGCGGCAGCTCGGCACACTGGCCCGGATGAGCAACGACCTGCTGGACGGCACCCGGGCGGTCACCGGGCGGCTGGAGCTGGTGAGGGAGCCGGTCGACCTGCGCCCGGTGGTCGAGGGGGCCTGCGCCGACATCCGCGGTCTGTTCGCGCACGACGGCCGCACGCTCGACGTACGGCTGCCCGCCGAGCCCCTCGTCGTGGACGGCGACCGGTTGCGGCTCGCGCAGGTGCTGACCAACCTGCTGTCCAACGCGCTCAAGTACACCCGGCCGGGCGGCCGCACCGAGGTGGAGCTCACGGACGGGGTCGGGGAGGCGCGGCTGACCGTGCGGGACGACGGCATCGGCTTCGAGCCGGGTCAGGCCGAGGAGTTGTTCGGGGTGTTCATGCGGGCGGCGCCCGCCGGTCCCGACACGCCGGAGGGCCTGGGGCTGGGGCTCGCCGTCGCGCGGACGATCGCGGAACTGCACCACGGCCGGGTCGGCGCGCACAGCGACGGGCCCGGCAGGGGGGCGACGTTCACCGTGGTGCTGCCGGTCACCGGCTCCGCGGCCCTGCCGCGACCCCCGTCCGCGGCCGTCCGGTCCACGCCGGGCGGGCTGGCCGTGCTGATCGTGGAGGACAACGAGGACCTGGCCGCGACCTACCACACGCTGCTGGAGCGGCGGGGCCACCGCGTGACGACCGTGCACACCGGGACCGCCGCGCTCGCCGCGACCGAGGCGCAGGCGTTCGACGTCGTGCTGTGCGACCTGGGACTGCCCGACATCGACGGCCACACCGTCGCCCGCCGGGTGCGGGCACGGCCGGGCGGCGAGCGGCTCCGGCTCATCGCGGTCTCCGGGTTCAGCCAGGGGACCGACCGGGCGCTGTCGCGGGCGGCCGGGTTCGACGCCCATCTGACCAAGCCGCTGCCGCTGACCGACCTGACGGACGTCCTGGAGCGCCGGGACGGGGAGTGAACCCCGCCGCGCGTCTTCCCCCCTGGACCCGGCTGTGCTTGCCTGGGGAACCGTTTTTCGGCGACCGGGGCGGGAGTCGCGCATGCGGACACCGTGGATCGTGGGACTCCTGACCGCTGTGCTGCTGCTCGGCGCCTGCGGCGACCCGTCCGACGGGCCCGAGCCGGCGCCCCCGACACCGGACGTCCCCCGCGCGGCCACCACGCACCGGCGCGCCCAGTCCGCCCCGGACGCCTCCGCGGCCGTCGTCGCCCCGCGCGTGCTGTACCTCGGCGACTCGCTCGCCACGGAGGCCCAGCAGGTCCTCGGCCAGGAACTGCGCCGGCGGCTGCGGGCGACGTACACGAGCGCGCCGTACTCGGGGACCACGCCGTGCGACTACCTGGAGGGCACGGGGAAGAAGTCGCTGGTGCCCGACCGGGACAAGGCGGCCGCGCTGGTCCGGGCGCTGCACCCGGACGTCGTGGTGCTGCAGTTCTGGGGCAACGCGTGGGGCTACACATGGTGCATGGACGGGATCAGCCATGCCGCCGCCCCGGGGAAGTACTTCAGCAGGTACCGGGCGGACCTGAGGAGGCTGACCGGTCAGATCGCCGCGGCGGGCGGTGAGCGGCGGCCCCGGATCGTGTGGGTGGCGCAGGGCCCGGACCCGATCACCCCCGACCGGGTCCGGCGCGTGAACGAGCTGTACGCGGAGCAGGCGGCCGCCTCGGACGACGTCGTCGCCGACGCGGGCGCGACGGTGGCGCCCGCCGGAGCCCGCTACGTCTGGGCGCAGTACCTGCCGTGCACCTCCTACGAGCACGAGCATCCGGCCTACTGCACCGAGTCGGCCCGCGACCGCACCGCCCTGCATCTCGACAAGGACTACCTGCACTTCTGTCTGGCGCCCACGACGTCCACACCCCGGCCGTGCCCGGTCCGCTCCCCCGGCATCCTGCGGATGGCCCGGGAGGTCACGCGGGTGATCGGCCGGACGCCCGTCGGCTGACGCTCACTCGCCCGCGTACGCCTTCTCCAGGGCGGCCACGTCGAACTTGCTCATCGCCATGAACGCCTTGGTGACGCGGGCCGCCTTCTCCGGGTCCGGGTCGCCCACCATGTCGGCCAGCCCCTCGGGCACGACCTGCCACGACAGCCCGTAACGGTCCTTGAGCCAGCCGCAGGGGCCGGGCTCGCCGCCGTTCTCGGTGAGCTTGGTCCAGTAGTAGTCGATCTCCTCCTGGTCCGCGCAGAAGATCTGGAAGGAGACGGCCTCGGTGAACGTGAACTGCGGTCCGCCGTTGAGGGCGACGAAGTCCTGTCCGTTGACCGTGAAGTCCACCGTCAGGACGGTCCCGGCGGGCTGCATCGCGCCCTCGGGATAGTGGGTGACCCTCCCGATGGTGGAGCCCTTGAAGACCGAGACGTAGAAGTGCGCGGCCTCCTCGGCCTGTCCGTCGAACCAGAGACACGTGGTGAAGGGCTTGCTCGCCATGGTTTCCTCCTGAGGCGTCGTCGTGCGGTCGTAGGGGAGGACCGGTCCTCGGCGCGGAACTCATCGGTCGTGCGGCCGGAATATCCACGTGGCCCGTACACCGGTGCGGCCTAGCATCCCCGCATGACGTCAACCGACAGCATCACGCCCTTTTGCCTCGACGTTCCGCAGAGCGACCTCGACGACCTGCACGACCGGCTCGACCGCACCCGCTGGCCCGACGACCTCTCGGCCACGGGCTGGGCGTACGGCGTGCCGGCCGCTTACCTGCGGGAGCTCGTCCGGCACTGGCGGCACGGCTACGACTGGCGCGCGGCCGAGGCCCGCCTGAACGAGTGGCCGCAGTTCACGACCGTCATCGACGGCACGACGGTCCACTTCGCCCACGTCCGCTCCCCCGAGCCGGACGCGACGCCCCTGGTCATCACCCACGGCTGGCCGGGGTCGATCGTCGAGTTCCTCGACGTGGTGGGCCCGTTGACCGATCCGGCGGCCCACGGCGGCGACCCGGCCGACGCCTTCCACGTCGTCGTACCGAGCATCCCCGGCTTCGGGCTGTCCGGGCCGCCCGCGGACACCGGCTGGGAGGCGGGCCGGATCGCCGACGCGTGGGCCGAGCTGATGACCAGGCTCGGCTACGAGCGGTTCGGGGCGCAGGGCGGCGACTGGGGCTCGGCGATCTCCCGGGAGCTGGGCCGCGCCCACCCCGGGCGGACCATCGGCGTGCACCTCAACCTGCTGCCGGGCGCGCAGGCCACCCATGAACCGACCGAGGAGGAGCTCGCCGCGCTCGAACCCGGGGAGCGGGAACGCGCCCTGGAGTCGTGGCGCCGGTGGAGCGCCTGGTCGCGCGAGGGCACCGGGTACGCGGTCCTGCACTCCACCCGGCCGCAGACCCTCGCCTACGCGCTCACCGACTCGCCGGTCGGCCAACTCGCCTGGATCGTCGAGAAGTTCCAGGAGTGGACGGACTCCGCGGAGCTGCCCGAGGAGGCCGTGGACCGGGACCGGCTGCTGACCAACGTGATGCTGTACTGGCTGACCGGGACCGCCGGTTCGGCCGCCCGGATCTACTACGAGCGGGCGCACGCCACGGACGGGAGGGCGGCCCGGCCCACCGAACCGTCGACCGCGCCGACCGCGCTCGCCGTCTTCCCGGCCGAGATCCAGCTCCCGCTACGGCACCGGGCGGAACGCACCGAGAACCTCGTGCGCTGGACCGAGTTCGACCGGGGCGGTCACTTCGCGGCGATGGAGGAGCCGGACCTGCTGGTGGACGACGTGCGGGCGTTCTTCCGGGAGCTGCGCGAGAAGGGCTGAGCGCACCCGCGGGCAAGCGCTCTGCCGGTGGCGAATCTGCCACCGGCAGAGAAACCGCTTCGGGGCGGCCTGCGCGGTCGACAGTGGAGCCGACGGCATCCCTACGACCACGAGGACCGCCCATGACTTCCCCCCGGGCCGAGGAAGGCGACACCCCTCCCACCCGCTTCGACGACCAACTGGCCGCCCAGCTCCTCGCCCAGCGCATCGTGCTGCTGGGCACCCAGGTCGACGAGGTCTCCGCCAACCGCGTCTGCTCCCAGCTCCTGGTGCTGTCCGCGGAGGACCCCCGCACCGACATCAGCCTGTACATCAACAGCCCGGGCGGCTCCGTGTACGCGGGCCTCGCCATCTACGACACCATGCGGCTGATCCCCAACGACGTGTCGACGCTCGCCATGGGCTTCGCGGCGAGCATGGGCCAGTTCCTGCTCTGCGGCGGCACCCCCGGCAAGCGCTACGCCCTGCCGAACGCGCGGATCATGATGCACCAGGGGTCCGCGGGCATCGGCGGCACCACCGCCGACATCCTGATCCAGGCCGAGAACCTGGACCACAGCAAGCAGACCATGGAACGGCTCCTCGCCGAGAACACCGGCCAGACCCCGGAGACGATCGCCCGCGACGGCGACCGGGACCGCTGGTTCACGGCCGAGGAGGCCAGGGAGTACGGCATGGTGGACCGGGTCGTGGAGTCCCTCGCGGACGTCCGCCCGGCCGCCTCCAGGCGACGGATGGGGCTGTGACATGGCGAACTACACGATTCCGTACGTCGTCGAGCGCACCGCGCACGGCGAGCGGTCCTCCGACGTGTTCAGCCGCCTGCTGTCCGAGCGGATCATCTTCCTCGGCACCGAGATCGACGACGGGGTGGCCAACGTCGTGATCGCCCAGCTCCTGCACCTGGAGTCGGCGGCGCCGGAGAACGAGATCTCGATCTACATCAACTCCCCCGGCGGCTCGTTCACCTCGCTCATGGCGATCTACGACACGATGACCTACGTGCAGACGCCGATCTCGACGCTGTGCGTGGGGCAGGCGGCGTCCACCGCGGCCGTCCTGCTGGCCGGCGGGGATCCCGGGCGGCGGCTCGTGCTGGAGCACGCGCGCGTGCTGCTCGGCCAGCCGGCGTCCGGCGGCAGCCGCGGCGCGATCTCCGACCTCGCCCTCCAGGCCAAGGAGATGGTCCGCATCCGCTCCCAGGTCGAGGAGGTGCTGGCCCGCCACACGCACCACGACATCACGACCCTGCGCGCGGACATGGACCGCGACAAGGTCTTCACCGCGCAGGAGGCCGTGGAGTACGGGCTGGCCGACGAGGTGGTGAGCCGGCGCCTCGTGCGCGTCTGAGGCACCGGCTTCCTCCGGGGTCAGGCGGCCAGGCACATCCCGTTGTACGGCGCTCCCGGCACCGCGCGGCGGCTGCGGGCGGAGTGCCGGGTGAGCTCGCCCTGGGCCAGGGAGAGCAGATCCCCGAGGCCGAGGCCGAGTGCCTGGGCGGCGGCCGCGAGGACCTCCGAGGAGGCCTCCTTGCGGCCGCGCTCCACCTCGGAGAGGTAGGGCATCGAGATCCGGGCCGCGTCGGCCACGTCCTTGAGCGTGCGCTCCTGGGCGAGGCGCTCGCGGCGCAGGACGTCTCCGACGAGGTCACGCCACAGGGGTTCCCTGACGGCGGGCTCCTTCGGCGGTGCCCCGGCGGGGCGTTCGGAGACCGGGCGGACGGACCCCGGGCGCGCGGACTGCGGGCGCAGCGGGATCACGCGGGCTTGGTTCGGCGCTTCGTTGCTCACCGGATCAGCCTAAATTCCCTGGCCGCCAGGGGAAGGGCCCGGCATTCTGCCCTGGGTGGAATCGACGACGGGAAGGGCGCGCGGCCCGGTGCCGCGCGAGACGTTCAACGACGTGGCGGAGCTCTACGACAGGGCGCGGCCGAGCTATCCGCCCGCGCTGGTCGCCGAGTTGGCCCGGGTGTCGGGCCTCGGCCCGGAGAGCCGGGTCCTGGAGTTGGGGCCGGGCACCGGGCAGCTCACCCGCGCCCTGGCCGGGTTCGGCTGTCACCTCACCGCGGTGGAACTGGGCGACGCGATGGCCGCCGTGGCCCGGCGAGGACTGGCCGCGTTCCCCCGGGTCGACGTACGGACCGCCGAGTTCGAGCGCTGGCCCCTGCCGGAGGAGCCCTTCGACCTGGTCGCCTGTGCCACCGCCTTCCACTGGATCGACCCTGCGGTCCGGGTGGAGAAGGCCGCGGACGCGCTCCGGGTCGGGGGACGCCTCGCCGTCATCGCCACCCACCACGTGGCGGGCGGCACGACCGACTTCTTCGCCCGGGCCCAGGACTGCTACGAACGCTGGGATCCGGACACCCCCCCCGGGCTGCGGCTGCGGCCGTCCTCCGAGCTCGAACCCGACACGGAGGAGTTCGAGGGCTGTCCCCGCCTCCGTGACGTCACGGTGACCCGCTTCGAGCAGGACATCACCTACACCGCCGACCAGTACATCGACGTGCTCCTCACCTATTCGGGGCACCGAACCCTGGCCGACGCCCGTCGTGAGGGTCTGCTGGGCTGTGTCAGGGGCTTGATCGAGACACGTCACGGTGGGCGGGTGGTCAAGCGCTACCTGCACGAACTGGTGGTCGCCACCCGGGTCGCCCCCTGAGAACCGGCGATTTCTGGCCACTGGTCCACTTGGTGGGCATGGCTCGTCACTCCCCGGGTACGCGCAGGGCGAGGGAGCTGCGGGCGGGTGGATTCGGCCGGTGGCCCGGGGAGGCATATGTTGTCGACATCGGGGTACACGGCAGTCCACACATCTGCAGGACCCGAGACAACCCAGGCCGAAGAGGCAGACGTCGAGCCGTGACTTTCGTGGGAGAGGTAATGCATACCGCCGTCACCGCCGTGAACCGTTCGGAGGCACAGGTCACCGAGCACGCCAGCGGGACCAGGACGGGTGGGACACCCCTGCCGGGAGTCGAGGAACCGCGGTCCGTCGCGCCGCGGGACGCACGGGAGCTGTCCCGCCAGTTCTTCCAGCGCCTCACCGAGCTCGAGGAGGGGACGCACGAGTACCAGTACGCGCGCAACACCCTCATTGAGATGAACATGTCACTCGTGCGTTTCGCGGCCGGGAGGTTCCGGGGCCGCGGCGACGACATGGAGGACATCGTCCAGACCGGCATGATCGGTCTGATCAAGGCGATCGACCGGTTCGAGATCTCCCGTGAGGTCGAGTTCACGTCGTTCGCCCTCCCCTACATCGTCGGCGAGATCAAGCGCTTCTTCCGTGACACCACCTGGGCGGTGCACGTCCCGCGGCGCCTTCAGGAGCTGCGCGTCGAGCTGGCCAAGGCCCGCGAGGAGCTGGGCAGCCGGCTGGACCGCGACCCGACGGTGGCCGAGCTCGCGACCCTGATGAACATCTCCGAGAACGAGGTGATCGAGGCGCAGATCGCCTCGAACGGCTACAACTCCTCGTCGCTCGACGCCGCCCTGACCGGCGACGGCCCCGAGGGCGGCGAAGCGGTGCTCGCCGACTTCATCGGGGTGGAGGAGGAGGGCCTGCGGCTCGTCGAGGACTTCCAGTCGCTCGCCCCGCTGATGGCCGAGCTCAGCGACCGCGACCGGCAGATCATCCACATGCGGTTCGTGGAGGAGGCCACCCAGTCGGAGATCGGTGAGCGCCTCGGCTGCTCGCAGATGCACGTGTCCCGGCTGATCAAGCGGATCATCACGCGGCTGCGCGAGGGCATGCTGGGCGAGCTGGGCTGCGCCTGACACACGGCCTGCCATACAGACAGAGCGAAAAAGCGGGTGCCGTCCTCGGACGGCACCCGCTGCATGACCGGACTGGTTCAGTCCACGTGGTCGACGCGGCCGGGGCGCGCGCTCACGGCTTGTCGCCGAAGCCCAGCACGGCCCGCACCCGCTTGCCCACCGGGACGCGTTCGGCCGCCACCTCGCGGGCCAGCACGTGCACGATCTCCAGACCGTGCCGGCCGACGCGCTCGGGATCGCGCGGGAACCTGCGGGGCAGGGCCGCACTGCTGTCGTAGACGGTCACGACGACCTCGGCGTCGGTGCCCTCCAGCTCAAGGATGTACGGCCCGTTGCTGTGCCGGTCGGCGTTGGTGACGAGTTCGCTCACCACGAGGAGCACCTCCTCCTCGGCGCGGTCGCCGATGGCGGCACACCACTCGGTTCTGAGCCGCCCGAGGAAGTCCGCGGCGAACGACCGCGCCTCGGCGATGCTCCCCGGCTCACCGGTGTAGTGCGCCGCCCGCCGTAGGGGTTCCACGGGCACGTCGAAACCAGTCGGTATCACTGCCCCGTCCAGGTGATCGATCATGCGTTTCTCTCTCGGAAGCCGGACTGGCCGGACGCTGCTGCACCAGTCCTCGTACCCCGAGTCGCGCGTCGCAGTCCAGGTGACGCGTCACACCACCCACGCGACCGGGGCGCCGGCCTGCGGCGCCGACTGCGTGGTGCTCGCCGTGGTGTCGGAGGCGAGCGGCGGCTCCGGGGGCGAGGAGTCCGGTGCAAGGCTCTCACCTGGGGATTCGCTGCTGGGCGGCGGTTGCGAGGAGGGGCTCGACGGCGGCGAGGACGGGGCGATCAATGCCGGCGGGCACGGACTCGACGATCCGGACGGGTGAGCGGACGGTGCTCCGGACGACGTGGAGACACAGGGCTCCGGGGAGTTCGGGGATGCCGGGCTGCTCGATGTCGTCGGCGGTGACACGCTCACCGGCGGCGACGACTTGGCCGGCGGATCGGTCTTGTGGTCCTTGCCTCCGGTGTCGCCGCGGTGCCGGGCGATCCAGTCGTGGTGGTCGGGGTCGTAGAGCACGAAGACGTTGATGACCGTCGTCGAGGGCGCCACCACGACCACCTTCGAGGGGCTGTACGACGGCCAGGAGTCGCCGGTGCGCTTCGGCGTGGTCTGCTGGGCGACCGGTGGGGTCAGCGGGTTGCCGCAGGCGCAGCGCGTGCGGGGCACTCCGCGGTCGTCGACCAGGACGGCGGTGCCGGCCTGGAGGACGGCCTGGTAGCTGGTGGCGGCGCCGTCACGGTAGCCGTGGTTGGTGACGCGGGTGTCCATGCGCAACTGGACCGGGGTGAGCGAGCGCAGGAAGGCGGGGACCCCGGACGGCCGGACCCCGGCGACGGAGGCGAACACGCTGTTCTTCTCGGGGTCGGCCCCCAGGGCCTTGATCTGCTTCTCGACGTCGCAGCTCGACGCGTTGCGGGTGCCGCCGTAGAGACCGGGAGCGGCGCCGTCCACACCGCGTACGGCGTTCGCGGGCTCGGAGGCGCCGGTCGGGGAGGGCGAGACCGGCGGCACGGAGCTGTCCTTCGCGGTCGACTCGGTGAAGGGCTCGGGGCCGGTCTTGGCGGCGGCCTGGAGGAAGACCTCGCCGTTGCCGCCGGCCGGTGTGGAGCCGCCGCCGGAGCGGGTGAAGACGACCGCGAGGACCACGGCGACGACGACCGCGGCGGCGATCACCGCGACCCGGGGCGCCGACCGCCACCAAGGGCGGCGGGGTTCGGGCGCGGGTGCTCCGCCGCTGCTGCCGGGGGGCTGCGAGGGCGGGCCCGTAGGCGGTTGCGAGGGACCCGACAGCGGGCCGGAGGGCGGACCGGTGGGGCGGCCCGACGAGGGCGGTTCGACGCTCACGAGTTCTTCTTCCCGACGCGGGACCCCTGCGGCGCGATTCGATTGCCCCGATTCAGCCGCATTTCTCCGCGACATACCCATTGTCTGCTCTGCTTCGGTGCCTCTCGCAAGCGGACGCGGACGGACCTCCCGGCAGGCGGGCCGTCCGCACGCTGCTTAGCGTGGCAGGGTGCACCCGCAACCCCCCTTCGACCAGCCGGTCGTCGCCCGCCACGGCTGGGTCCAGGCCCTGGCCACGGTCCTGGTGGCGGTGCTCGCCATGGGGGCGGTGGCCGCGCTGGGACTGTGGGCGGCGGGAGCGGCCGACCTGCCGGACCACGCGTTCCCCCGGGTCGTCGCGGCGAGCGTCGTCACCGCCGTCGGCGGCACGGTCAAGCTGTCGGGCGGCGCGGGCGGCCTCGCGGACAGCGCGGCCGGACTCACCGTGATCCCGCTCTCCGTGACCCTCACCGGGGCGCTGGTGGCCGGGGCCGGCTTCCTCAGGCCGCTGCGACACCGGGCCGTCGCCGGCGGCCGGGAACTGGCCGGCTGGGCCGCCCGCGTCGCCGTCCTGTGGCTGCTCGCGCTCCTCGCCCTGGCCTACGCGGCCCGCCAGACGTTCAAGCTGTCCGTCGGCGACGACACGCTGAACGACCTGGGCGATCTGTTCGGCGTCTCCCCCGAGGTCGGCTTCACCACGGACGTCCCGCCAACCCTCCTGTTCGGCCTGCTGTGGATGGCCGGTGTCCTGGTGCTGGCCCTGCTGGTCTCGCGCCGGGCTCCGCTGCCGGGGCGACTGCTGCGCCTCCAGGAGTCGGTACGGCCCCCCGCCTACGCCATGGTCGTGCTGCTGCTCGCCCATGTCGTCCTCGGCATCCTGATCGCCCTGGTCGTCGCCGTGACCCGCGGCCATGCGCCCGAGACCCTCGCGGTGATCCTGCTGGGCCTGCCGAACCTGGTCTGGCTCGCCCTGACCATCGGCCTCGGCGCCACCTGGAACGGCCGCGTCGACGGCCCGTTCGGGCTGCCCATGCCACACCTCCTGGACGAGGTCCTGCGCTCCTCGGACACCACCACGCTGAACCTGCGCACACTCGCCGAGCACGACGGCCGGGTCTGGTGGCTGGTGGTGGTCGAGGCCCTCCTGCTGCTCTCGGTGGCGTTCCTGGCGGCGGCCCGCTCCCCCGCCCGTGTCCGCGCCTGGCAGCACGCCGTGCACCTGGCGGTCGCCCTCGCCCTGACGGTCCTCATGATCTGCCTCACGGGCCGGATCTCCGCCCACTACGGCCTGTCGGTCCTCGGCATCGGCGACCTCGGCGGCGGACTCAACGGCGAGTTGTTCCTCGAACCGGAGCTGTGGCGCGCGGTGGCCCTCGGCGCACTGTGGGGCCTGGTCACCGGGTTCCTCGGGGCACTGGCGGCACGGACCGTGCGCCGCGGAGGGGAGATCGCACCGGCCGACGTGTGACGGCGACCGAGGGACGGCGACGCCCTCGGGGGTCGCGGCTCCGGCTAGCGTCCTCGGACCGCCGGCTCCGCCCAGCGGGGCGGGGGCTTGGGCCGGGTCTCCGGCGGTTCCACGGTCCGCAGGACGACCTCCGTCGGCGGGTGGCCGCCCGTCGCCGTCGAGCGGAGGGCCGCGACGAAGTCCAGGCAGGAGTCGTGGCGGTCGTCGGGGGACTTCGCGAGGGCCCTGGCGAACACCGTGTCGAGCGGTGCGGGCAGTTCCGGGCGGGACTCGGAGAGCGCGGGCGGGGGGTCGTACTGGTGGGCCCACAGCAGGGCCATGTCGTCGTCGCGGCGGAAGGGCGGGTGGCCGGTGAGGGACTCGAACACCACGCAGGCGAACCCGTAGACGTCGCAGCGGCCGTCGACCGGGCGGCCGGAGATCTGCTCGGGGGCCACGTAGTCGAGCGTGCCGACGAACTGGCCCACCGACGTGAACCCGGTCAGCGACAGTGACTTCTTCGTGAGTCCGAAGTCGGTGAGGTAGACGTGCTCGGGATGGTCGCTGTCGGTGCCCCGGGAGACCAGGATGTTGCCCGGTTTCACGTCCCGGTGGACCAGGCCGTGCTCGTGGGCCGCGTCCAGCGCGGAGGCGACCTGGGCGGCGATCCGCAGGGCGGTCGCGAGGGGCAACGGCCCCTGGCGGTCCAGGAGATGACGCAGGTCGCTGCCGGCGACGTACCGCATGGCGATGTACAGCACGCCGTCCGTCTCGCCCGCCTCGAAGACGGGGACGATGTGCGGGTGGTCGATCGCGGCGGCCACCCGGGACTCGTGGCTGAAGCGCTTGCGGAAGGTGTCGTTGCGGGCGAGCTCAGGGGCCAGCAGCTTCAGCGCCACCGTCCGGTCCAGGCGCAGGTCCCGGGCCCGGTAGACGACCGCCATGCCGCCCCGGCCGATCTCCTGCTCGATGCGGTAGTTCGCGACCTGTCGGCCGATCAGTTCGGAGGGGCTGCCGGAGAAGAGACTCGTCTCACGGGCCATCGGGGGTCACCACCTGGGTGGGGGCGTGCCCGGGGCTGTCGGCACCCGCGCGGGGCGCCTCGTCGGTGGCGTAGGTGGCGAGCCGGGTCCCGTCGGCGTAGACCCAGCGGCCGTGCTGGGCGTCGTATAGCCACACGTCCTCCCCGTCGACGACCACCCCGATCCGCAGCCCCCGGGTGCGGCCGCGGAAGGTGTCCCCGTCGAGGCCGCCGCGGGCCAGTTCCTCGACGGCGGCCCGGTAGCGGGCGAGGGTCTCGTCTGCGCGGGCCAGCAGAGGGCGGGGGTCGGCGGTGCGGGTGAGCGGGCTGTCGGGGGCGGGCGGGTCCTGGGGTACGGCGATCAGGTGGCGGCCGTCGACCCAGGCCGACCAGCCGTTGGCGCACAGGACGTGCGCCCAGTCGCCGCGCCGCTCGACGAGCTGGACGGGCAGGAGGGGGTCGAGGGGCACGGTGGGACGGGCGGGGTCCGGGCCTTCCCAGGCGGGCATGCCGTACCCGGGGACGACATGGCTGGGCCGGAATCCGGGGGTCGTCATCGGCGGCCTACTTCCGCATGACGGCGGGTTCGTGGCGGCGCAGCAGCCGGGAGACGAGGAATCCGAAGAACACCGAGAGGACGACGAGCATGCCGATGTTCAGCAGCCACACGCCGACCGAGTGCTCGAACAGCGGATCCCCGGTGAGGTCGCCGGGCACGATCCGGGCGAGGCCGATGGTGCCGGCCATCGCGCCGAGCGCCCAGCGCGAGGGCACCAGCCAGGAGAACTGCTCCAGGCCGGGCACACCGTCGAGCTTGAGCAGGGCGCCGCAGAACACGACCTGGACGATGGCGAGCAGCACGAGCAGCGGCATCGTCACCTCCTCCTTGCGCACCAGCGCGGACACGAGCAGACCGAGCATCATCGCCGTGAACGCCAGCAGGGCGACCGCGAGGGTGATCTCCGCAAGGGGCGGCATCACCACGCCCTCGCCGCCCGGAGCGTTGAGGTCGACGCCCAGGAGGGCGACCAGGGTCAGGACCACCGCCTGCACGACGGTGATCGTGCCCAGCACGACGACCTTGGACATGAGGTAGGCCGATCTGGACAGGCCCACGGCCCGTTCCCGCCGGTAGATGACGCGTTCCTTCACCAGCTCGCGTACGGCGTTCGCGGCGCCGGTGAGCACGCCGCCGACGCACAGGATGAGCAGGGCGTTCATCGCGGTGTCCCGGGTCAGTTGGCTGCCCGCGAGGGCCCGGGCCATGGCGCCCATGACGAAGGGGAGCGCGATCATGATGGCGAGGAAGGTGCGGTCCGCGCCGAGGGCGGCGGTGTAGCGGCGGATCAGGGTGCCGAGCTGGGCGCCGCGGCTGCGGGGCCTGGGCGGGGGCGCGATGATGACCGGTTCGGAGCGGGGTGTGCGCGGTTGTGCGGTGGCCTCGGTGACGTACTGGTGCTGGAACGCCGAGGAGTGGAAGTCCCCCGCCCAGTCGCGGTCCTGGTCGCGTTCGAAGGCTTCGAAGGCCTCGGGCCACTGGGTGAAGCCGAAGTAGGCGAGGGCGTCCTCGGGCGGGCCGTAGTAGGCGATCCGGCCGCCCGGTGCGAGGACGAGGAGGCGGTCGCAGACGTCGAGGCTCAGGACGCTGTGGGTGACGACGATGACCGTGCGGCCGTCGTCGGCGAGGCCGCGCAGCATGTGCATCACCGAGCGGTCCATGCCGGGGTCGAGACCGGAGGTCGGTTCGTCCAGGAAGAGCAGAGACGGTTTGGTGAGCAGTTCCAGGGCCACGCTGACCCGCTTGCGCTGGCCGCCGGACAGGCTGTGCACGGGTTGGCGGGCGCGCTGTTCCAGGCCGAGCTCGCGGATGACCTCGTCGACCCGTTCACGGCGTTCGGCCTTCGCGGTGTCCTGCGGAAAGCGCAGTTCGGCGGCGTAGGACAGGGCGGCTCGGACGGTGAGCTGGGCGTGCAGGATGTCGTCCTGCGGGACCAGGCCGATGCGCTGGCGCAGCTCGGCGTAGTCGCGGTAGAGGTCGCGGCCGTCGTACAGGACGGTGCCGTGGTCGGCGGGGCGCTGGCCGGTGAGGGCGTTCAGGAGGGTGGACTTGCCGGCGCCGCTCGGGCCGACGACCGCCAGCAGGCACTTCTCCCCCACCGGGAAGGACACGTGGTCGAGCAGGGTCTTGCGCCCGCGGTCCACGGCGACCGTGAGGTCCTGGACGTCGAGGGAGACCTCGCCGGTGTCGACGTACTCCTGGAGCATGTCGCCGACGAGGGAGAACGCCGAGTGGCCGATGCCGACGATGTCCCCGGGCCCGAGGGGGGCGCTCGTGACGGGCCGGCCGTTGAGGTAGGTGCCGTTGTGGCTGCCGAGGTCGGCGATCTCGTAGCTGCCGTCGGGCAGGGCGCGCAGTTCGGCGTGGTGGCGGGAGACGACCAGGTCGTCGACGATCAGGTCGTTGTCGTCGGCGCGGCCGATGCGGACCGTGCGGGCGGGCAGCGGCCGGACCGCGGTGGGCCGGCGGAAGGTGCCGGTGAGCCCGGGCATCGAGACCGCCGAGGGGCGCTCGGGGGCGGGGAGGCCCAGCAGGACCGCGCAGGGGCCGTCGGAGGGGCTGCCGAAGTGGATGACGCTGCCGGGTCCTACGTGCCACTCGTGGACGCGGCGGCCGTCGGCGTAGGTGCCGTTGGTGCTGTTCTCGTCCTCGATGGTCCAGTGGTCGGCCTCGGGTCGCAGCACCGCGTGGTGCCACGAGACCCGGGCATCGTCGAGGACGATGTCGCTCAACGGGTCGCGTCCCACGCGGTAGTCGTGGCCCGGGCTCATCACCGTGGAGCCGGTGTCGGTCTCCAGGACGAGCTCGGGCGCCGTCGGTGCGACCGGCCGCTCCGCCATGCCTGAATTCTACCGATTCACCCCATTGGGCGCCCGGTGACGAGAGTCGGCGGCGGAGAGCGAGGGGCCGGCGGCGCGGGTCGGGGCACGGGGCCGGGGCGCGGCTGGATGACTCAGGTGGCGGGAGGGGGGAGCAACGGGGCGACTCCAAGAGGAAGCAAAGTGGTGGCGGGACCTCCGGGACAGGACGCGGGAAGCAATAGCCGGACTCCCGCAGGGAGCGGGGTGCGGTGAGGCGACCCGGCGATCGGCGGGAGCGGGGTGCGGTGAGGCGACCCGGCGATCGGCGGCGAGATGCAACGAGGCGGCTCCGGCAGGGGCAGGGGTGCGGTGAGGCAACTCCGACGACAGGGAGCGGGACGCAGAACACGACTCCGGCAGGGAGCGGCGGGCAGCGGCAGCGGCAGCGGCAGCGGCAGCGGGGTGCAACTACGGCGGCAGCGGGGTGCAACTACGGCGGCAGGCAGGGGGTCACGTCGGCCTCCGCCGAGCGACCCGGCGACCGGGACCGGACGGCCGCGAGGCGGATCAGGCGACCGGGGTGAAGAGCGTCGAGGCCATCCGGTGCATCCGCACGGCGTCCACGGACTCGGCGAGCAGTTCGTACTCGGTGGTGTCGTCGCTCGCGGCGATCCGGACCAGCCGGCCGGCCGCCAACTCGTCGGCGACGAACTCCTGTTGGTAGAGGTCGGTGCACCAGGCCCGCATGACGGTGGGCACGTCGAGCACGGTGTCGGCGACGGGGATCAGCGCGCCCACCGGCAGGTACTCGGCCCCGGGCTGCGGGTCCAGCCGGTCGGCGATCCACGAGGCCCGGTCACGCAGCCACCACAGGGCGAGGGCGAGAGTGGGCGCACGGTAGGTTCCGAGGGGGACGCCGATGCGCCGCCCGTCGCAGATGCCGTACCCCGTGACGTGGCACAGGAATTCGTCGTGCACGATCCACTCCCCCGCTTGCTCCAGTCGCCTGCCGGCAGGGTCCTCGCTCTCCGTGCGGCTCAGTGGTGGTACGCGCTCTTGCTGCTGTACGTGACGGGTTCTTCGCTCGATGTGAAGGACCTGTCAGTCGAGTATGTTCACTACTGAAACACTGTCACCACGTCTTTTTGGCCAGTCTCCTGGCATATTCACCCCCTTTCCTGGCCGAAATCTGACGGGTACTCGTTCAAACTCCATGACCCCGGAAGCAATCGACGGTGCCGGGCGCCCCGGGCAGGGTTGTCGCAGCAGGTCCCACCAGCACAGACGACCTCGATGGAGGCTGATTCCCCGTGCCCGCGAACACTGAACGCTATGAGAGCGCCGTGGCCCCGCTACTTCGAAGCCTGGAACGCGCGTGACCCGCAGGCCCGCTCCAAGGCGGTGGCGGCCGCCTGGGCGGTGAGCGGCGGCCGCGATGAGTTCTCGCCCCGTCGGAGGTCTCCTGAGAAGGAACCGTCGGCGAGGGAGAACATCATGGCCACGACCGGAAAAGTGGACGCGGAATTCACCGCGGTCCTCAGCAGGAACCCGGGGAAGGGCGGCTGGACCTGCGTCCGCTGGCCCTCCTCCGTCGAGTTCTTCGGCACCCGCGGTCTCGTCAAGGTCCGCGGGACGATCGACGGGCACCCCTTCCGGAGCTCCTTCATGGCGCTCGGGGACGGCACCCACATGCTGCCCGTGAAGGCCGAGGTGCGGAAGGCGATCGGCAAGGACGTGGGCGACGCGGTGACCGTGCGCATCGAGGAGCGGACCGGCTGATCGCGGTGTGACGCGGACCGGACACCGGCCTGAGGCCGGTGCCCGGTGGGTGCGACCGCTCGGCCGTGCCGGCCGCGGCGATGTCAGCCCTTGACGATCGCGTCGATTCTCGCCAGTTCCTCCGTGTCGAAGTCCAGGTTGGCGATCGTGCCCACACTGTCCTCGATCTGCTGCGGACTGCTCGCCCCGACCAGGGCCGAGGTGACGCGGCCACCGCGCAGGACCCAGGCCAGGGCCATCTGGGCCAGGGTCTGGCCGCGGCCCTTGGCGATGTCGTTGAGCTGGCGGAGCTGCCGCACCAGGTCCTCGGTGACCGCGTCCGAGTTCAGGAAGGGGCTGTCGCTCGCGGCGCGGGAGTCCTCGGGGATGCCGTCGAGGTAACGGCCGGTGAGGAGACCCTGCTCCAGCGGGGAGAAGACGATCGAGCCGACCTGGAGCTCGTCCAGCGCGTCCAGCAGGCCACCGTCCTCGGGGCGGCGGTCCAGCATCGAGTAGCGCGGCTGGTGGATGAGGAGCGGGGTGCCGAGCTCGCCGAGGATGCGGGCGGCTTCGCGGGTCTGCTCGGCCGAGTAGTTGGAGATGCCGACGTACAGCGCCTTGCCCTGCTGGACGGCGGTGTGCAGGGCGCCCATCGTCTCTTCGAGGGGGGTGTCCGGGTCGGGGCGGTGCGAGTAGAAGATGTCGACGTAGTCCAGGCCCATCCGGGTCAGGCTCTGGTCCAGCGAGGACAGCAGGTACTTGCGGGAGCCCCACTCGCCGTACGGTCCGGGCCACATGAGGTAGCCGGCCTTGGTGGAGACGATCAGCTCGTCGCGGTAGGCCGCGAGGTCGGCCTTGAGGGCCTCGCCGAACGCGGACTCGGCGGCCCCGGGCGGCGGGCCGTAGTTGTTGGCGAGGTCGAAGTGGGTGACCCCGAGGTCGAAGGCGCGGCGCAGGATGGCCCGCTGCGTCTCGACGGTGCGGTCCGCCGGGCCGAAGTTGTGCCACAGACCGAGCGAGATCGCGGGAAGCTTCAGACCGCTGCGTCCGGTGCGCCGGTAGGGCATCTCCGCGTAGCGGTCGGGGTGTGCGGTGTACAACGCGACTCCAGAGGGGTTGGCACGGGGGAACCGAAGTCCTGAATCCGTGCCCACTCTTTCGCGACCTGGGGGCATTGGTCCAACAGAAGAATCCGATGGAATTAAACGGATAGGCTTCTCAATCATGGAACTGCGTCATCTCCAGCACTTCGTGGCGGTCGCCGAGGACCAGCACTTCACCCGGGCCGCCGAGCGGCTCCTGGTGTCCCAGTCCGGGCTGTCCGCATCCATCCGGGCACTGGAGCGCGAGCTGCAGACCCCGCTGTTCGTGCGGACCACCCGCCGGGTGACGCTCACCCCGGCCGGGCGGGCCCTGCTGGGCGAGGCCGAACGGATCCTCGCACAGGTGCGCTCCGCCCACGAGGCCGTGGCCGCCGTGCAGGGGGTGCTGCGCGGGATGCTCGCGCTGGGCTCCGAGCAGTGCATCGCCGGGGTGAACGTGGCGGGGCTGCTGGCCGCGTTCCGACGGCAGCATCCGGACGTGGAGATCTGTCTGCGGCAGGCCGGCTCGGGCGCGCTCGCCGAGGAGGTCGCCGCGGGGCGTCTCGACCTGGCGTTCGCCGTACGGGGCACGCCCGAGGAGACCGACCAGCTCCGGGCCGTACCGCTGACCGGTGAGCCGATGACCGTGCTGTGCCACCCGAGTCACCCGCTCGCGGCGGCCGGCGCGGCCGTGACCCCGGAGGACCTGGGCGGCGAGGTCTTCGTCGACTTCCATCCGGACTGGGGGCCGCGCCGCACCACCGACGCGGTCTTCGCCGCGGCGGGGGTGCGCCGGACGGTCGCGCTGGAGGTCAACGACGTGCACAGTCTGCTCGACCTGGTGGACGAGAACCTCGGTGTGGCCGTCGTCCCGCAGCACTTCCGGCACAAGCGCCCGTCGCTGACGGCCCTGCCCGTCAAGGGCACCGGGGAGACCGTGTACGAGACCGTCGCCCTGCTGCCGCCCCCGCAGGCCACCAGTCCGGCGGCGCGGGCGCTGATGGCCCTGCTGGAGAGCTGAGCCGCCGCGCCGAAGAGGGGGTCTGGCAACACCCCCAGGACGGGGCCCACCCCTCCTGACCGGAGCCGTCCCACCGCACAGACTCATGACCGTCGGTGAAGCCAACTGCGGTCAGGAGCAGGGAACATGACGGACCCCACGAGGACCACGAACTCCGCACGCACGACGGACCCCACGCGCCGGAACGTCCTGCGCGGTGCCGCGGCGGTCGCCGCCGCGGGCGGACTGATCGGCACCGGTCTGGGCGCGGCACCCGCCTCCGCGGCTCCGCGCCCGGCGGCCACGCGCCGCTTCCCGTTCCTGGAGGGCGCCTTCGAGCCGGTCACCGAGGAGCTGACGGCCTTCGACCTGCCGGTCACCGGCCGCATCCCGCGTGAGCTGAACGGCCGCTATCTGCGCAACGGCCCGAACGCCCTGGGCCTGGAGGACCCGCGCGCCCACCACTGGATGCTCGGCGAGGGCATGGTGCACGGCGTGCGACTGCGCGACGGGCGGGCCGAGTGGTACCGCAACCGCTGGGTGCGCTCCTCCCAGGTGGCGAAGAAACTGGGCGAGCCCTACCCCGGCCCGGTGCCGCCGGACGACTTCCCCTGCAACACCCATGTGATCCCCCACCGGGGGCGGATCCTGGCGCTCCAGGAGAGCGGACCGCTGCCGTACGAGCTCGACGACGAGCTCAACACCGTGGGCACCTACGACTTCCGGGGCACCCTGGAGGGCGCGTTCACCGCGCACACCAAGTTCGACGCGCACGCCGGTGAACTGCACGCGATCGCCTACTACCCGACCTGGGACCACGTCCGGCACCTGGTCGTGGACCCGCAGGGGCGCGCCTCGCGCAGTACGCGGATCCCGGTGGCGGACGCGCCGATGATCCACGACTTCGCGCTGACCGAGCGGTACGTGATCATCCTCGACATGCCGGTCACCTTCGACATGGCGGGAGCCGAGCGCGGTGACGTCGTGCCCTACGTGTGGAACGACCGGCATCCGGCACGGGTCGGCGTGCTGCCGCGCGCGGGAGGTGCGGTCCGCTGGTTCGAGGTCGAGCCGGTGTACTACTCGCACACCCTCAACGCGTACGAGGAGGGCGACAACCTGGTCATCGACATGACCAATTTCGACGCGCCCTTCCTCGTGGCGGGCAACGGCTCGGGAGGCCCGTACGGGGCGAGCACCCCCCGACTGGACCGCTGGACGGTCGACCTGCGGCAGGGACGGGTGCGGACCCGGACCCTCGACGACCGGCCGCAGGAGTTCCCGCGCGTCAACGAGGCGCTGGTGTCCCGCCGGCACCGCTACGGATACTCGGCGGCGGCCGCGGAGATGATGCGGGCCTACCAGGCGGTCGACGGCAATCCGCCCGACCGGGCGTTCAGCAACGCGCTCATCAAGCACGACCTGCTGCGGGGCACCTCGCAGGTGCACCGGCTGCCCCGGGGGGCGGCGGCGAGCGAGGCCGTGTTCGTGCCGTCCGACCCCTGCGACGACAGGGCCGCCGAGGACGACGGGTACGCGATCGCCTATGTGCACAACCCCGACCGCGGGGCCTGTGACCTGCTGATTCTCGCGGCCCAGGACTTCACGGGCGAGCCGGTGGCCCGGATCCACCTGCCGGGACGGGTGCCGCTGGGCTTCCACGGGAGCTGGATCCCCGACGCGTGAGTCGGGGCGGGATTTACGCTCGTGCCCTCGGGGCGGGATTCCGACGCGTGACGCGGCGCGATGCGCGATGGTGGATGTCATGCATGCAAAGGACATCCTCATCGACGGTTTCGGCCGCATCCAGGAAGAAGTCCACGCCGTCGTCGAGGGCCTGGGCCCCGACGACCTCAACCACCGTCCCGGCCCCGACGCCAACTCCGTGGCCTGGCTGGTCTGGCACCTGACCCGCGTCCAGGACGACCACGTGGCCGGTGCCCTCGGCCTCGACCAGGTGTGGCTGACCCAGGACTGGGAGAAGCGGTTCGGCCTCGACCTGAAGCCGCGCGACATCGGCTACGGCCACACCTCCGCGCAGGTGGGCAAGGTGCGGGTCGACTCCGCGGACGTGCTGACCGGCTACTACGACGCCGTGCACGCCCAGAGTCTCGAAGCCCTGCGCGGGCTGAGCTCCGCCGACCTGGAGCGGGTGGTGGACGAGAACTGGGACCCGCCGGTCACGCTGGGGGTGCGGTTGGTCAGCGTCCTGTCCGACGATCTCCAGCACGTCGGACAGGCCGCGTATCTGCGGGGGCTGCTTCAGAGCGCGTAGCCCGGCAGGACGACGTCCTCGATGAGGGCCTTGCGCTCGTCGAACGGGATGAAGGCGCTCTTGAGCGCGTTCACCGTGACCGTGCGCAGGTCCTCGACGGTCCAGCCCGCCTGCTCGACCAGCAGGGACATCTCCCGGGTCATCGTCGTCCCCGACACCAGCCGGTTGTCGGTGTTGAGGGTGACCCGGAAGCCCAGGTCCTTGAGGGCCGTGATCGGGTGCTCGGCGATCGACGTGGCCGCGCCGGTCTGGAGGTTGGACGTGGGGCACATCTCCAGGGCGATACGGCGGTCCCGGACCCAGCCCGCGAGGCGGCCGAGCTTGCCGCCCGCGAGGTCGGGGATGTCCTCGGTGATCCGCACCCCGTGGCCCAGCCGCTGGGCGCCGCAGACCTGCACGGCCTGGTGGATGCTGGGCAGGCCGTGGGCCTCGCCGGCGTGGATGGTGAAGGGCACGTTCTCGCGGCGCAGGTGCTCGAAGGCGTCCAGGTGGTCGGCGGCCGGGAAGCCGTCCTCGGCACCGGCGATGTCGAAGCCGACGACCCCGGCGTCCCGGAAGGCCACGGCCAGGTCGGCGGCCTCGCGCACCCGGTCGAACATCCGCATCCCGCACAGCAGGGTGCCGACCCGGACCGGGGTGCCCGCGGCGGCGGCCTTCGCCATACCGGCGGCCAGGCCCTCCTGCACGGTCTCCACGACCTCGGCCATGGCCAGCCCGCCCTTGGTGTTCAGCTCGGGGGCGTAGCGCACCTCGCCGTACACGACCCCGTCGGCGGCCAGGTCGAGGACGTACTCCTCGGCCGTGCGCAGCAGGCCCTCGCGGGTCTGCATGACCGCGAGGGTGTGCTCGAAGGTGGCTATGTAGCGCACCAGGTCGCCGGAGTTGGCGGAGTCGAAGTACCAGGCGGCGAGCTCGTCCGGGTCCGTGGTGGGCAGGGTGTGGCCGATCTCCGCCGCGAGCTCCACCACGGTGGCGGGGCGCAGGCCGCCGTCGAGGTGGTCGTGCAGGACGGCCTTCGGGAGGCGGCGGATCAGGTCGGTATCTACGCGCGTAGCAGTCATGGCGGGGTCTTTCTTCGAACGTCCGGCGGGGTGGCGGGAGGATCAGGCGGCGGGCTGGAGGAGGTCCCAGCGGTTTCCGTACAGGTCCTGGAAGACGGCGACCGAGCCGTAGGGCTCGTGGCGGGGCTCCTCCAGGAAGGTGACGCCCGCGGCGAGCATGCGGGCGTGGTCGCGGGCGAAGTCGTCGGTGTGCAGGAAGAAGCCGACGCGGCCGCCGGTCTGGTCGCCCACCCGGCCCTGCTGCGCCTCGTCCTTGGCGCGGGCGAGCAGCAGGTCGGTGCCGCCCTCGCGCCCGTCAGGGCGTACGACGACCCAGCGGGAGCCGTCGGGGCGCGGGGTGTCCTCGACGAGGTGGAAGCCGAGGGCCTCGGTGTAGAAGCGGAGCGCCTCGTCGTAGTCGTCGACGACGAGGGTGACCAGGGCGACGCGTCTCATCGGAACCTCTCGGGACGGGTGGTTGACGGGAGAGGTTATACGTAAAACTACGGCGACGCCAGTCCGGTCTCCGGGGCCCCGAGTCGGCGGTCCGCGCGACGCGTGGCAGGCTGGTGATCACCGCCGGGGTCACGGCTCCGGCGCCCCCTCCACCGGACCGCACAGGAGTCGAGCACGATGGCCGAACTGCCGAAGTCGACCGGAGCACCTGCCCACCAGAACGTCACCTTCCCGAGCGGCGGCACCACCGCGCACGGCTACCTGGCGCTGCCGCCGTCCGGGAGCGGGCCGGGGGTCATCGTGATCCAGGAGTGGTGGGGGCTCACCGACCACATCGCCGACGTCGCCGACCGGCTGGCCGCCGAGGGGTTCGTCGCGCTCGCTCCCGACCTGTACGGCGGCAACGTCGCCCACGACAACGCCGAGGCCCTGCGCATGATGCAGGCGCTGCCGGTCGCGCGGGGCGTGGAACTGCTGTCCGGCGCGGTCGACCACCTGCTGTCGCTGGACGAGGTCACCTCCGACACCGTCGGCGCGGTCGGCTTCTGCATGGGCGGCGGATTCGTCCTGTACCTGGCGGCGGCGGAGCCCCGGGTGAGTGCCGCGGTGCCGTTCTACGGCGTGATCCAGGGCGAACTCCCGGACTTCTCGGGCCTGAAGGCGCAGATCCTGGGCCACTACGGCGAACTCGACCGGACCATCCCGGCGGAGAGCCTCGACGCCCTGCGCGAAGCCGTCCACGAGCAGTCCGGAATCACCCCGGACCTGCACCTCTACCCGGCGAACCACGCCTTCTTCAACACCGGCGGCCCGACCTACGACGCCGAGTCCGCGTCCCGCGCCTGGGAGCGTACGGTGCCTTTCCTGCGGGAGCGGTTGGGGTAGGGCGGCGGGGCGGTGCCGTCGGTTGCTCGGAGGCGGCGGGGGTCGCGCGGTGACCAGGCGGCGGCCGAGGCGGGCCGACTTGTGCCGAGGGGATGCGGTGCGGTCGGGGTCGCGGCGCGGCGCGGCGCGGAGGCGGACCGGGTTCTCGAGGCCGGCGATGGCCGCATGGCTCCGAGGGCGGAACCTCTGGAACCGTAGGGGCATCAGGCGGGCCGGCTTTCGTAGTTGGGGGTGTCTCGGGCTGTGGTCGTAGGGCCGGGGGCCGAGGCGGTGGGGGGTGGGGGCCGGTAGCGTCGCGGGCATGACGGTCATCGAGGGGCGGAGCGCCGCAGAGCGCAAGCGGGACGTGCTGGATCGGCTGGAGCGGGAGAGGGACGTCTGGGTGGCCTCGGCGGACGCCGACGGGCTGCCGTGTCTGGTGGCGCTGTGGTTCGTGTGGGACGGCGAGTGCGTCTGGCTGTCCACGCGGATCACCAACCCCACCGGCCGCAATCTGCGCGACGGCGGCCGTACCCGGCTGGCGTTCGGGGACACCCAGGACGTCGTGCTCATCGACGGGGAGGTGCGCACGTACGGCGGGAAGGACGTGCCGGCCGCGGCGATCGAGGCATTCCGGGCGAAGACGGGCTGGGACCCGCGCGAGGACAGTGACTCCTACGCCTTCTTCCAGGTGCGCCCGCACACCGTGCAGGCCCTCAACGGCGTGCACGAGATGCGCGGGCGGCATGTCATGGAGGACGGCGTGTGGGTCGTGTGACCTGTCAACCGGCCTGCTGACGCAGTGAGTCGAGCCTGCGCAGTTCCTCGTCGGTGAGCCGGAGGGCGCCCGCCGCGACGTTCTCGGCGAGGTGGTCGGGGTTGCCGGTGCCGGGGATGGCGAGGACGTGCCGACCCTGGGCGAGGGTCCAGGCGAGCCGGACCTGGGCGGGGGTCGCGTCGTGCGCCCGCGCGACGGCCAGGACCGCCTCGTCGTGGCCGGCGGTGGCGCCGCGGGAGCCGCCGTCCCCCGCGATCGCGAAGAACGGCACGAAGGCGATGCCCTGTTCGCCGCAGATCCGCAGGACCTCGTCGGTGCCCGAGTCGCGCGCGTCGAGCCCGAACCGGTTCTGCACGCACACCACCGGAGCGATCGCCTGCGCCTCGGCGAGATGGCGGGGCTCGACGTCCGAGACGCCGAGGTGCCGGATCAGACCCTTGTCGCGGAGTTCGGCGAGGGCGCCGAAATGCTCGGCGATCGAGTCCTGGCGCATCCGCCGGAGGTTCACCACGTCGAGGTGGTCGCGGCCCAACTGGCGCAGGTTCTCCTCGACATGGCCACGCAGGTCCTCCGGCCGGGCCGAAGTCGCCCACTCCCCCGCGTAGTTCCGGAACGGACCGACCTTGGTGACGATGACGAGGTCGTCGGGGTACGGGGACAGGGCGCTGTTGATCAGCTCGTTGGCGGAGCGCAGCGAGGAGAAGTAGAAGGCCGCCGTGTCGATGTGGTTGACGCCCAGCTCCCTCGCCCTGCGCAGCACGGCGATCGACCGCTGCCGGTCGCTCGGGGTGCCGAGGTGGAAGGCCGCGCTGCCGGTCAGCCGCATCGCGCCGAAGCCGACGCGGTGCACGGTGAGATCGCCGAGTGTCCAGGTGCCTGCCGCGTCCGCGGTGATCGTTTCGGAGGTCATCGGCGGATGATGACACACCTCCCGCTCGGGCCCGTGGGTGCTTTCCCGACTCCTACCGTCGCTGTGCGGCCAGCCGGACGGGCGCGTTGGCTGCGCCGAACCCGGCGTAGCCGCCCGTGCGCTGCACGAACTCGAAGAAGACATGGCCGACCGTCTCGGTGTAGCAGTGCCGGAACTCGCCGCCCCGCTCGTCACGGTCGTAGAGGATGCCGAGCTCGCGGTACGTCTCCAACTCCCCCTCGGCGAAGTCGAAACGGGCCTCCAGGTCGTCGTGGTAGTTCGCCGGGACGCGCAGCAGGCGTGCCCCGGCCGCCCGGATGCGGCGGACCGCGGTGACGATGTCGTCGACGGCGAACGCCACGTGCCGGGCCCGCGTCTCGCCGTCCTCCTCCGGGGTGGGCGCGAGGTTGAGGACCAGTCGGGGCCCGTCCGAGCCGGCGGACAGGGCGCGGCTGCGGAACAGGCCGTAGGGGTCGGCGAGTTCGACGGTGTCGTGGGGGCTGAGGCCCAGGACCGTGCGATGGAAGAGCACCGACTCGTCGAAGTGGTGCCAGGGCTGGGTCAGCGCGAGGTGGTCGATGGTGAGGGCGGCCCCGGGCGGGGCCTGGGCGGTGTGCCCGAAGTCGGCCGTCCAGTCCGGGAGTTCGGCGCGGCCGGTCGCGCAGAACAGGACCTCGGTGCCGTCCGGGGCGGCGATCGACTCCAGTGGGACGTCCTGGGCGCCGCGGCGTTTGGGCACGGCGGGCGCGAGCAGGGCCTCCGCCCGCCGCGCGGAGGCGGCCGGGTCCGCGGTCTCCAGGCCCACGGCGGCCAGGGTGGTGTCGGTACGGCGGCCCCCGGTCCCGGTGTTGACCAGGACACGCGCCTCGCCCTGTTCCCAGAGGTCGACCGGCTTGCCGTGATGGCGGCCGGTGCGGGTGAAACCGAGCGCCGTGAGGAGTTCGCCGACGGGTTCGGGGTCGCTGGTGGCGAGTTCGGCGAAGGCGACGCCCGAGGGCACCACCGGGGCCGGGAGCGGCAGGACTCCGGCGTTCTCCTCCAGGGCGAGCAGGGAGCGCAGTCCGTCCAGCGCCGTACGGCCCGCGTCCGCCTGACGGAAGACGTCGTTGAAGACCTCCAGGGACAGGGGGCCGTCGTATCCGGTGTCGAGGACGTGCCGCAGGAGTCCGGCGACGTCGAATCCGCCCTGGCCCGGGAAGCAGCGGTAGTGCCGGCTCCACTGGAGGACGTCCATGGCCATCAGCGGGGCGTCGGCGAGCTGGAGGAAGAAGATCCTGTCGCCGGGGATGTCCTCGATGCCCCTGGGGTCGGAGCCCCTGGAGAGGATGTGGAAGCTGTCCAGGCAGGTGCCGAGCGCCGGGTGGTCCGCGGCCCGGACGATCTTCCAGGCGTGGTCGTACGTGCTGACGTGCCGTCCCCACGCCAGTGCCTCGTAGGCGACCCGGATGCCGGACTCCCGGGCCAGGTCGGCCAGTCGGCCCAGTTGCTCCGCCGCGAGGTCGTCGTCGTCCACGGCGTGCGGGGAGACGCTGGAGCAGACCAGAACGGTGTCGGCGCCGAGCCTGCGCATCAGCTCGAACTTGTGCCGGGCCCGCCTCAGATTCCGGGCGAAGAGCTCCTCGGGGACGGCCTCGATGTCCCGCATCGGCTGGTAGAGGTCGATGCGCAGGCCCAGGTCGGCGGTGCGGGCGGCGATCTCCTCCGGGGCGAGGGGGCTCGCGAGGAGGTCGTTCTCGAAGATCTCGACGCCGTCGAAGCCCGCCCGTGAGGCGGCCGTCAGCTTCTCGGTGAGGGTGCCGCTGAGACAGACGGTGGCGATGGACTTCCGCATGGTCGCTCCCGAGGTCGGTCCTATTGTGAGGTCGCCGGCTGTGGTCGCGGATCGTCGGGCCGCGCGGCGCGCGTCGGCGCCGGACCACGTCTTCGGAGGTCAGCGGCAGCCGCTCCGGTCCACCAGGCGGTCCGGCACGTCCGCTGCGGCAATCCTTGCTTCGGCCGAACCTCTCGCGCGCCCATGGTCACTCCACCGGGCCCGCGCATCGGCTCCGGCAGGTCGTCATGGGTCGCGATCCGTTCCTGTGTCGTACGGGCTGCTGCATCCACTGAAGCTTCGACGACCGCTAGACGGTCCGTTCGATCCACTCTGCGGTCAGACTAGGCGGCCTCGACTCGTCGGACAAGGGTGCTGGGTGCGGTCTGCCGTGCTGAGCAGGACTTCCGCGATGTCTTGGTTTCCTCGGTCCGCAGAGCGGACTACCGTCGGAGGCAGCAGCGGTCGAGGGCCGTGCGGAACCTACGGGGAGGCAGCGGGTGAGCGACGGACGGACGCGGGCCGAGGGCGCGGCGGACCAGCAGGCGGGCGGGGTGCGCAGTGTGCGGCGGGCCTTCGACATCCTCACCCTGCTCACCGAGGACCGCCCGGTGATCACCCTGCGCGAGATCACCGGGGCGACCGGGCTCGCCAAGACGACCGCGCTGCGTCTGGTGCAGACCCTGGAGGAGACCGGCCTGCTGGGCTCGCACCCGTCCGGTTACACGGCGGGGCCCGCCCTGTGGCGCTGGGCCTATCTCGCCCGCGGCCAGTGGGAGGTGCCGCAGGAGACGCGGAAGGTGATGCGCGATCTCGCGGACCGGCTCGGCGAGACGGTCAACCTGTTCGTCGCCCGGGGCGTGCACCGCATCTGTGTCGCCCATGAGGAGAGTCCGCATCCGCTGCGCCATGTCGTCGACGTCGGCGACGAGCAGCCGCTGTGGGCCGGCGCCTCCTCCAAGATCCTGCTGCGGGACGCCTCCGAGGCGTTCCTGCGCCGGGTGGCGGCCGCCTCCCCGCAGGGCGAGGAGCACGCCGGGCGTCTCGGGACCTGGGCCGCGGAGGCCGCGGAGCGCGGTTACGCCGTCAGCAGCAGCGAGTTCGACGAGGGACTCACCGCCGTGGCGGTCCCGGTCACGGGCCGCACGGGCCGGGTCGTCGCGTCCCTCTCCCTGAGCGGTCCCAGCCACCGCTTCCCCTACGAGGCCGTCGAACGGTTCGCCACGGAACTCGCCGCGGGTGCCCGTCTCATCTCCGACCAGGGCTTCAGCCATCCCCTGAGCAACGACACCTGAGGCGGGCGGGTTCGGTCGGTGTCCCCGCCCGCCCTACGGGCGTGCCGTCAGCCGGAGGCTTGGTCGTTGTCCTTCATCTCGCCCCAGCCGTGCCAGCGCTCGACCTCGATCCAGGCGCTCACGCGGCCCCGGACCCGGTCGGGGTAGGGACGGCCGCCGTAGTGGGTGGAGAGGCGGTCGATGTCGGTGAGGTCCTTGTCCTCGTAGGTCTCGACCACACGGCCGATGAGCGTGAGGTGCGTGTACCAGTCGTCGCCGTCCAGGACGGTGAGAGTGATGCGCGGGTCGCGGCGCAGGTGCTTCAGCCGGACCCGGCCCTCGTCCAGGTTGATCAGGACACGGCCGTCCTCCCAGAGGTACCAGGTGGGGGTCGACACCGGTGCTCCGTCGGAGCGCAGGGTGGCCATCACACAGGGGTTGGGGCGGCGCAGCAGTTCGACGGCCTCGGGCGGCAGGGGCGGCTTGGACATGCGGGGTCCTCCTCGGGGTGGGCGTTGCGGTCTCGGGTCCGTGGTCCGGTCTCCGGGTCCGTGGTCCGGTCGCGGTCTCGGTTTCGGTCTCGGCCTCGGATCCGGCCTCGGTTTCGATGCCGGCCTCGACCTCGGTTTCGGTTTCGGCCTCCGTCTCAGGCCTTCTCGTCGAAGCTCGCGAAATACGCGGCGGCCATGTCCTCGTCGCCGTGGCCCTGGGCGGTGGCCCGCTCGAAGCGCTCGGCGCCGGCCGCGGCCACGTCCAGGCGGACTCCGCTGCGCTCGCCGGCCTCCACGATGAGCCGGGCGTCCTTTGCGGCGGTGGACACCGCGAACTGGGCCGGGGACAAGCGGTCGTCGAGGACGAGAGCCGCCTTGGCCCGCAGGTAGCCCATGTCGAGCGGGCCGCCGTCGATGGCGTCGAAGAAGCCCTGCGGGTCCACGCCGAGGGCCTTCGCGAGGGCGAGGGTCTCGCCGGCCGCGTTGGTGACCGCGAGCACCCAACTGTTCGCGACCAGCTTGAGGCGGGTCGCGCTGCCCTCGGCACCGTCCTCGCCGGTCCACACCGTGCGGGCGCCGACGGCGTCGAACACGGGGGTGACCGCGCCGCGTCCGTCGACCGGTCCGGCCGCGAGGACCAGGAGCTGTCCGGCCTCGGCGGGCTGCCGGGTGCCCAGGACGGGCGCGTCGAAGAAGACCAGCCGGTGCTCGCGGGCGAAGGCGGCCAGGTCGGCGATGGACTCGACGCCGGCGGTGGTCGACTGCACCCAGGCTGCGCCCGGGCGCAGCCCCTCGGCGGCCCGGCGCATCACGTCGAGGGTCGCGGGACCGTCGTACAGCATGGTGAGGACGACGTCGGCGCCGCGCACGGCCTCGGCGGGGCTGTCGGCGATCTCGACGCCGTCCGCGGCCAGCGGCCGTGCCTTGTCCGGACTGCGGTTCCAGGCGCGGACGGTGTGTCCGGCGCGGGCGAGGTTGCGGGCCATCGCGGCACCCATGATGCCGGTGCCCAGGACGCTCACGGTGAGCTTGTCGGTCATGACGTCAACTCCATGCGGGGGTGCGGTTGTTCTGCCGGGCACCGAGCTTGCCGGAACGGTTTCGGCGAGCTCGGCCCGGGGGGTCATGGCGCGGGGAGGGGGTCCACGGTGACGAATCCCTGGGTACCCACGGCCGGGAGCGTGGCGTCCGGGCCGTAGAGGAATCCGGCGAGGGCCGGGGTGACGCGGTAGGCGAAGACGGACGCCGGTACGCCGAGGACGGCCGGGGTGTCGAGAAGGAAAGGCAGCTCGCGGTCCAAGTGCTCGGCTCCGGCGGTCAGTTGGTCGGCGGTCGGGGTCCGGTCGGCGGGCATGGTGGTGCGCAGCCCGCCGGTGACCATGCGGGCGCAGGTGGCGTGGAACGCGGGCTGCTCCCGGTGCGCGCGGGAGACGCGCTCCAAGGCGGCACGGTAGGCGGGGGTGTCGCGGAACTCGGAGCAGCGGGCGACGCGCTGCCGGGCCGGGTCGATCCGTGCGGTGGTCGCGGCGCGGGAGATCCGGTTGGCCGTCTGGCGCACGTCGCGGGGGGCGCGGGCGCGGGCGTGCCGGGGTTCGTAGCCGCGGCCGAGGTAGGTGCAGGCGACGGTGCCGGTGTCGGGGTGGGCGATCGCGACCCGGGTGAAGCGGGCGGCGGCCCGGCGCAGCAGCCCGACGAGCCGGGCCTCGGAGAAGTAGCCGTTACCGGGGATGGTCCCGAGGAACACGTGGTGTCCGGCTTCGAGGAGGTCCGCGCAGCGCTCGCAGAAGGGCGCGGCGAGGAAGCCGTCCCCCCGGCGGGCCGCGGTGGAGCGCGCCGAGGGGGTCGGCATCGCCCAGTCGTGCATCCGTGCTCCCCCGTGTTCCGCGCAGGCAGTGCGCCGTCGTGCTCAGGCCGTCGGCATCGAGCCTAGAAGCAACCGGTGGTGCCGTGGTTCCACGGGGTGGGAAACCGCGCCGATGGCCCAGCAGGTCCCACCCGCCCGCCGGGCCCGGGCGTGCCGCGTGCGGCGACTAGCCGAGGGGCTTCTCCAGGACCGCCTTGCGGTGGCTGAAGGTCTCGATGGACCAGCGGCCGTGGTAGTTGCCCATGCCGCTCTCCCCGACTCCGCCGAACGGCAGGTCGGAGACGGTGAGATGGGCGAGGGGCAGGCCGAAGCCGAGGCCGCCGGAGGAGGTCTCGTCGGCGATGCGGCCGCGTGTCGTGTCGGAGTCGGTGAAGACGTACAGCGCGAGGGGCTTGTCGCGGTCGTTGATGAAGTCGATGGCGGCGTCCAGTCCGGGCACGGTGACGATCGGCAGGATGGGGCCGAAGATCTCCTCCCGCATCACCGGGGAGTCGGGGTCGACGTCGGCGAGGACGGTGGGCGCGATGTACTTGCCCGCACGGTCGCTCGTGCCGCCCACGACCGTGCGGCCCGAGTCGAGGAGTGCGGTGAGCCGGTCGAAGTGCCGCTCGTTGATGATGCGGCCGTACTCGCCGGAGTCGGCGGGGTCGCTGCCGTACAGGGTCTCGACGGCGTTCTTCAGCCGCGGCTCCAGGGCGGCCGCGGTCTCCGGGTCGGTGAGGACGTAGTCGGGGGCGACACAGGTCTGCCCGGCGTTGAGGAACTTTCCGCGGGCCAGGCGGTCGGCGACGACGGCGAGGTCGGCGTCGCGGTCGACGAACGCCGGTGACTTGCCGCCCAGTTCGAGGGTGACCGGGGTGAGATGCTCGGCGGCGGCGCGCAGGACGACCCTGCCGACGGTGCCGTTGCCGGTGTAGAAGATGTGGTCGAAGCGCTCGGCCAGCAGGGCGGTGGTCTCCGGGATGCCGCCCTCGACGACGGCGACGGCGTCGGTGTCCAGGTAGGCGGGCAGCAGCCGGGCCACGGCGGCGGAGGTGGCCGGGGCGAGTTCGCTGGGCTTGGCGACCACGGCGTTGCCCGCGGCGAGGGCGCCGACCACCGGGGCGAGCAGCAACTGGGCCGGGTAGTTCCAGGGGGCGATGACGAGGACCACGCCGAGCGGGTCGTACCGCGTCCAGGCGGTCGCGTCGGCGCCGAGGTGGGCCGGGACGGGGGCGGACTCGGGGCGCAGCCAGTCGGTGAGGTGGTCCAGGGTGTGGTCGATCTCCCGGATCGTGAAGTCGATCTCGGTACGGAAGGCCTCGGTGGAGCTCTTGCCCAGGTCGGCGTGGAGGGCGGCGGCCAGGTCGGTGCCGTTGTCCGTGAGCATCTCCCGCAGTCGGCGCAACTGGGTCGTACGCCACTCGACGGGCTTGGTGCGGCCGCTGCGGAAGGTGGCGCGCAGTCGGGCGACGACGTCGGCGGGCTGCTCGGGGGCGGGGTGGTTCACGGGTGCCTCGCTGGGGTGCGCGGGCCTTGCGGCCTGGTTCTCGACGGTCAGATGTATATTGCAACCTTTTCGCGGCCGGGTAAATTCCGGGCGGTCGTCGGCACCCTCCGCGGCGGGTTCACAGCGCGCGGCGGCGGCGGTCGAGATGGGCGCGCTCCGCCGGGTTCCCGGTGAGCTCCGCGGCCTTCGCATAGGCGTCCGCGGCCTCCGTGATCCGTCCGAGCCGGCGCAGCAGGTCGGCCCGGACGGCGTGCAGGACGTGGTAGCCGTCCAGGTCGAGTGCGTCCACCAGGGCGAGGGCGGGCCCGGGTCCGTCGGTCTCGGCGACGGCGACCGCGCGGTTGAGGGCGACGACGGGGCTCGGCGCCACGGCCATGAGCTGGTCGTACAGCAGGCGGACCTGCTTCCAGTCGGTGGGCGGGTCGCTGTGCACAGCCTGGACCGCGGCCTGGATCTGGTACGGCCCGGGCCGGTTCCGGCGCAGACACCGCCGGACGAGTGCCTGCCCCTCGGCGACGAGCGCGCGGTCCCAGCGCGCCGGGTCCTGTTCGGACAGCGGTACGAGCGCCCCGTCGCCGTCGGTGCGGGTGGCCCGGCGGGACTCGACGAGCAGCATCAGCGCGAGCAGACCGGTGACCTCGGGTTCGTCCGGCATCAGCTCGGCGAGCAGCCGACCCAGGCGCACGGCCTCGGCGCACAGTTCGGGGGTGCCGCCGTAGCCCTCGTTGAAGACGAGGTAGACGACGGCGAGCACGCCGTTGAGCCGGTCGGGGAGGTCGGCGTCGCGGGGGACGCGGTAGGGGATGCGGGTGTCGCGGATCTTGGCCTTGGCGCGGACGAGACGCTGGGCCATCGTCGGCTCGGGGACCAGGAAGGCGCGGGCGATCTGCGCGGTGGTCAGGCCGCCGAGCAGCCGGAGGGTGAGGGCGACGCGGGCCTGGGGCGCGAGCGCGGGGTGGCAGCAGGTGAAGATCAGGCGGAGCCGGTCGTCGCGCACGGGGTTCTCCTCGGGCGGTGCGTCGGAGGCGTACAGCAGGGCGGCCTCGGCGTGGCGGGCCTCGCGGGTGGACTCGCGGCGCAGCCGGTCGATCGCGCGGTTGCGGGCGGTGGTGATGATCCAGCCGGCCGGGCTGGGCGGCACCCCGGTCTCCGGCCAGCGCCGCACGGCCGTGGTGAAGGCGTCCTGGACCGCTTCCTCGGCGAGGTCGATGTCGCCGAGGAAGCGGACGAGGACGGCGACCGCGCGGCCGTACTCCTCGCGGAAGACGCCTTCGATGTCCAAGGTCGTCAGTCCTCGGACTCGTGCTGGAAGGGGCGCACCTCGATGGGCAGGGTGGTGGCCAGGGCCGCCTTGCGCCCCCATTCCAGGGCCGCGTCGAAGTCGGGTGCCTTCACGATGCACAGGCCGCCGAGCTGTTCCTTGCCCTCGGCGTACGGTCCGTCGGTGATCAGGACGTCGCCGTCGCGGGGCCGCAGCACGGTCGAGGAGTCGGGGCTGTGCAGCCCTCCGGCGAAGACCCAGGCCCCGGCCTCGCGGAGCTCCTGGTGGAAGACGTCGAGCCGTTTCCCGATCTCGGCCAGGACCTCGGGGGCGGGCAGCTCGTCCCAGCCGGGCTGCATGACGTTGAGCAGGTAGTACTGCATGTCCATCTCCTCCTGTGAGTGTGTCTCACCTCCTACACGAACGGCACACCCCAGGATCGACACCGCGCGCGACCCGATCGGGAGAATCCTGTCCATGACCACCGCACCGCACCCGCTGCTCGCCACCGCCCGCGCCCTCGCGGACGGCCTCCTCGCCCCGTACGCGGCACGCGTCGACCAGGAGGGCGTGCCCGTGGCACACCTCGACGCGATCAAGGGCTCGGGCCTACTGGGGGTGAGCGCGCCGAAGGAGTACGGCGGTGCGGGCGCCCCCGACGCGGTGGCGCGGGAGGTCCAGGAGATCCTCGCCGGGGCGTGCTGCTCGACCTGGTTCGTGCAGACGCAGCACCACAGCCCGGTACGGATGCTCGCGCGGTGCGAGCTGCCGGTGCGGGAGCGACTGCTCGGGCCGCTCGCGACCGGCGAGCTGCTGGCGGGGATCGCGTTCGCGCACGTCCGCTCGTTCCCCCGGGTGCCGGTGCGGGCGACGGCGGAGCGCGGCGGCTGGCGGTTCGACGGGAAGGTGCCCTGGTACACGGGCTGGGGCCTGAACGACGTGATGCTGCTGGCCGGAGTGAGCGAGGCGGACGAGGTGGTGTTCGCGTTCACCGGGGCGCACGAGCAGCCGGGGCTGCGGGCCTCGGAGCCGATGCGGCTCGCGGCGCTCACCGCGGCCCGCACGGTCTCCCTGGAACTGGACGGCCTGTGGCTGCCCGGGGACGCGGTGGTGCTGCGCACTCCGCAGGAGGAGTTCGCGCTGCTGGACCGGCCCCGCAACACCAACGCCTCCCCCGCGGTCTTCGGGGTGGCGTACGCGGCGCTCCGCGTTCTCGAGGACGCCGGCGAGCAGGAGACGGCGGCCTCCCTTCGCGGCCGTCTCGACGAGGTGCGCGGGCAGGTGTACGACCTCGCCGACCACCCCGTCCCGTACGAGCGCGTGCCCGAGCGACTCGCGCTCAAGACACGGTCGTACGACCTGATGCGCGCCGCCACGACGGCGGCCGTGGTGTCCGGCGGCGGGCGCGCCATGGCCCTCGACGGCACGGCCCAACGGCTGTTCCGGGAGGGGATGTTCCTCCTCGTGCAGGGACAGACGACCGAGGTGCGCCGCGCTCATCTGGACGCGCTGGCGGAGCTCTAGGACGGGAAGCCGACGAGGGCGGCCGTCAGGTGCGCCGGGGCGTCCTCCTGGAGACGTCGACCCGGCTTCGAGACGCGCGTCCAGGCGTCGCCCTGCTCCTCACGCGCGAGACGTCAGGGATCTCGGGTCGGCTCTGCTCAAGTGCGGGGCGGAGGCGGTCGCGCGGTCCGTGACTGCCGTACGGACCCGGCGGGCCCGGTGTCCCACGAAGTGCTCGTGGGACACCGGGCCCGCCGGCGGGTGGGTCGCCCACGGCCACCCGTGAGGGATGCCCTCAGTCCTCGTCCCGGCCCGGGACCACCACGAGGAACGCGTCCGACTTGAGATCCATCACCACGGTCGCCGGTTCACCCTGCGCCCGCCTCTGCGCCGCGTATTCCTCTGCCGGCCACGACCCGCGCGGAGATCCCGCTGGAAACCGCTCCAACACCTTCGCGCTCATAGCGGCAGACACCTCCGACTTCGCTGACGAACCGTCTCGTACCTGTCCGGTTGCCCGGGATTCGGGCGTACATGTCACACCTTCGTGGTTTCGCCGACGGCGGTCGGCCACCAGACGCGGGGTCCGATGTCGCGGACCAGGGCGGGCACCAGCAGGGACCGGACCACCAGGGTGTCGAGCAGGACGCCGAAGGCGACGATGAAGGCGATCTGGGCGAGGAAGGCCAGCGGGATCACCCCGAGGGCGGCGAAGGTGGCGGCCAGCACCACGCCGGCGGAGGTGATGACACCGCCGGTCGTGATCAGGCCGCGTGCCATCCCCTGCCGCACCCCGTGCCGCAGCGACTCCTCGCGGACCCGGGACATCAGGAAGATGTTGTAGTCGACGCCGAGGGCGACGAGGAACACGAAGCCGTAGAGCGGCACGGAGGGATCGGTGCCGGTGAAGCCGAGCACATGGCGGAAGACCAGGGCCGAAACTCCCAGTGTGGTCAGGAAGTTGAGGGCCACGGTCGCCACCAGCAGCACGGGCAGCAGCAGCGACCGCAGCAGGACGACCAGGATGAACAGGATGATCGCGAGGACCACCGGGACGATGACGGTGCGGTCGTGCTCCGCGGTGCGCAGGGTGTCGTACTGCTGGGCCGTGTAGCCCCCGACGAGGGCGTCGGCGTCCGGTACCCCGTGCAGGGCGGTGCGCAGCCGCGCGACGGTCTCCTTGGCGGTGTCGCTGTCGGGGGCCGCGGTGAGGGTCACGTCGACGCGCACCCGGCCGTCGACGACCAGCGGTTCGGCACCGGGGCGGCCGGAGGCGCTCGCGGGCGTGGCCGACGCGACCCCCTCGGTCCCGCGGGCCGCCCGGACGACCTCGGAGAGCCGGTCGGCGTCGGCGACGACCACGGCGGGGTTGCCCGAGCCGGCCGGGAAGTGCCGGCTCAGGGTCTGCTGGGCGGCCACCGAGGGGGCGTCGTCGACGAAGGTCTCGTCGAGGGGAACGCCCTTCGAGGTGAGGGCGGGGGCGAAGGCGGCACCGGCCACCAGGACGACGAGGGTGACCGCCCAGACCTTGCGGGGCGCCCGGTCGACGAGCGCGGCGACCCGGTGCCAGACGCCCTCGCGGTGGTCGTCCGCCGGGCGGGGGCGGGCGGGCCAGTAGGCGGCGCGGCCCAGCAGGGCGAGGGCGGCGGGCAGGAAGGTCAGGGAGGTCAGGACGGCGCAGGCGATGCCGATGGCACCGACCGGGCCGAGGGCGCGGTTGTTGGTGAGGTCGCTCAGCAGCAGGGCGAGGAGGCCGAGGGCGACCGTGGCCGCGCTGGCGACGATCGCCGCCCAGGAGCGGCGCAGCGCCGCCCGCGCGGCGCCGAACCGGTCGGCGTCGCGGGCGAGTTCCTCGCGGTAGCGGGCGGTGAGCAGCAGGGCGTAGTCGGTGGCCGCGCCGATCACGAGGATGGAGAGGATGCCCTGGACCTGCCCGTCGACGCGGACGACGTCGTGGTCCGCGAGGGCGTACACCACGGCGCAGGCGACGCCGAGGGCGAAGACCGAGCCGAGGATGATCACCAGCGGCAGGAGCACGCTGCGGTACACCAGCAGCAGGATGACGAGGACGACGGCCAGCGCGACGGCCAGGAGCAGTCCGTCGATGCCGGCGAAGGCGTCGGAGAGGTCGGCCTGGGTGGCGGCCGGTCCGGCGAGCTGGACGGTCGTGCCGGGGACGCGTTCGGCGGCGGACCGTATCCGTTCGAGGGCGTCGGGGAGGGTGTCACCGAGGTCGGGGCGCAGGGGGACCACCCCTTCGAGGGCCTTGCCGTCCTCGGAGGGGATCGCGGGCGACACCTCGCCGGCGACTCCGGGTGCGTCGGCGAGGGAGGTGAGCGCCCGGTCGGCGTCCGCCTTGTGGTCGGCCACCGCGCCGCCGGTCCAGACGACGATCACGGGCAGGGTCTCGTTCTGCCGGAACCTCTTCTGCTCGGCGATGACCGCGGTCGACTCGGCGCTGCGCGGCAGGAAGGCCGCCTGGTCGTTGGTCGCGACCTCGCCGAGACGGCCCGCGAAGGGACCGAGGACGCCTCCGGCGACGAGCCATACGGCCAGCAGGAGGAGCGGGATGAGCACACGGGTGCGGCGGGCGGCGGGGGACATCGGTCTCCAGGGTTCGGGGACATGTAACTCGATGAAAAACAATCTCAATCATTGAGTTACATCATGTCGGTGATCGTAGACGACGCCTGTGCTTCTCCCGTCACCCGGTCGGCGGATGCGCCCGCGGCGGGCGGATTCAGCCGCCGGTCGGCCGCGCGGCGGAGAGTTCGTCGTTCAGCGCCTCGAGGAAGCGCACCACCACCGTCAGTTCCTGCTCGCCGAACCGGGAGCGGGCGGCCTCGGTCGCCTCGGCCAGCGGACGGAAGTACGACCGTGCGGCCGCCCGGGCCTCCGGAGCGTAGTGGAGGTGGACGACCCTGCGGTCGGCGCTCTCCCGGACCCGGCGGATGTGGCCCGCCCGCTCCAGCCGGTCCACGCACGCGGTCACCGCGCCCGAGGTGAGCCCGAGGTGGCGGCGCAGCCCGCCGGGGGTCATCGGCTCCTCCGCGTCCATGATCGCGGCGAGCGCCTGGATGTCGGTGGCGTGCAGCCCGTGATCGCCCGCGAAGCCCTGGACGAGGCGGTTGATCTCGCCGTTCATGCGGCGCAGCCGGACGGCGAAGGCGTACAGGTCGGTCGGCGCCCCGCCCGTGCCGGACTCCGGGCGCTCGTCCTGTTCCCGCTGGTTCGCTGTGGCCACGTGATCAGCGTATAGAAGCCCCGCGCTCCCGCGGGCCCGGGCCGCATCCGAACCGGATCCCGCGGTCGAAGTGATCAGCAGGGGGCGACAGGAAGGGCGGAGGGCGATGGAGCAGGACGACGCGCGCGCGGGACTGCGGTGTCTGGTGACCGGTGCCACCGGGTACATCGGCGGACGCCTGGTTCCCGAACTGCTCGACGCGGGGCACCGCGTTCGGTGTCTGGCCCGCTCCCCCGACCGGCTGCGCGACCATCCCTGGGCCGGCCGGGCCGAGGTGGTCGCCGGCGACGTGACCGACGCCGCGTCCGTGGCCCGGGCCCTGGACGGGGTGGACGTGGCCTACTACCTGGTGCACGCGATGAGTTCGGGCAAGGGTTTCGAGGAGACCGACCGCAGGGCCGCCCGGATCTTCGCCGAGCAGGCCCGCGCGGCCGGTGTGCGGCGGATCGTGCACCTCAGCGGGCTCATCCCGGCGGGTGTGCCCGAGCACGAGCTCTCGCCGCATCTGCGGTCCCGCGCGGAGGTCGCCCGCATCCTGCTCGACTCGGGGGTCCCGACCACGATCCTGCGCGCGGCCGTCGTCATCGGCTCGGGTTCCGCCTCCTTCGAGATGCTGCGCTACCTGACCGAACGCCTGCCCGTCATGGTCACCCCGAGCTGGGTGCACACCCGCATCCAGCCCGTGGCGGTCCGCGACGTGCTGCGGGCCCTGGTCGCCGGCGCCACCATGCCCCCGGACGTCGACCGGGCCTTCGACATCGGCGGGCCGGAGGTGCTGACGTACCGGCAGATGATGCTCAGGTACGCGGCGGTCGCCGGGCTGCCGCGCCGGGTCATCCTCCCGGTACCGGTGCTCACCCCCGGCCTCTCCAGCCACTGGGTGGGTCTGGTGACGCCGGTGCCCGCCTCGATCGCGCGGCCGCTGACCGAGTCCCTGCGGCACGAGGTGGTCTGCCACGAGAACGACATCGCCCGCCATCTCCCCGGCCCGCCCGCACCCCCGATCGGCTTCGACGAGGCCGTACGCCTGGCTCTGCAACGGGTGCGGGACGCACGGGTCACCACCCGGTGGTCGTCCGCGTCGGTGCCCGGCGCCCCCAGCGATCCACTGCCCACCGACCCCGACTGGGCCGGCGGAAGCCTCTACAGCGACCACCGGGAGCTCCCGGTCGAGGCCTCGCCCGAGGCGCTGTGGCGGGTCGTGGAGGGCATCGGCGGCGAGAACGGCTGGTACTCCTTCCCGCTCGCCTGGGCGGTGCGGGGCTGGCTGGACCGGCTGGTCGGCGGGGTCGGGCTGCGCCGGGGCCGCCGGGACGCGGCACGGCTGCGGGTCGGCGACTCGCTGGACTTCTGGCGGGTGGAGGCGATCGAGCCGGGCCGGCTGCTGCGGCTGCGGGCGGAGATGCGGCTGCCGGGTCTGGCCTGGCTGGAGATGGGCGTGGTGACCGACGAGGGCGGCCGCACCCGGTACCGGCAGCGCGCCCTGTTCCATCCGCACGGACTGCTCGGCCATGCCTACTGGTGGAGCGTCTCGCCCTTCCACGCGATCGTCTTCGGCGGCATGGCCCGCAACATCGCCCGCGCCGCGGCGAGTCCGACGGCTCGCGCCCCTGAGCACGCCCCCGTCCACTGACCCCCGGCTCCTTCCCGCATCCCGGAGTACGCGCCATGAGCATCTCGGTCGTCCTGTTCACCTGCGACCTGCGTCTGCACGACCATCCGTCGCTCGCGGCGGCCCTCGACGGCACCGAGCGGGTCGTCCCGCTGTTCGTGCGGGACCGGGCCGTGGACGCCGCGGGCTTCGCCGCCCCCAACCGGCTGGCGTTCCTCGTCGACTGTCTGCGCGACCTCGACGCCGGTCTGCGCGAGCGGGGCGGCCGGCTGGTGCTGCGCTCCGGCGACCTCGTCGACCAGGTGCGCAAGGTCGCCGCCGAGGCGGACGCCGACGAGGTGCACATGGCCTCCGACGTCAGCGCGCACGCCCACCGGCGGGAGGAGCGGCTGCGCCGGGTCCTGGAGGCCGAGGGGGTGCGCCTCCACGTCCACGACAGGGTGGCCACGGCCGTCGCCCCCGGCGAGGTGGTCCCGGTCGCCTCGGACCACTTCGCCGTGTTCACGCCGTACTTCCGGCGCTGGTCCGAGCAGCGGCTGCGGGAACCGCTCGCGGCCCCGCGGTCCGTGCGGGTCCCGGACGGCGTCGACTCCGAGCCGCTGCCGTCCCGCGACGACCTGTCCGGGCTCTCGGAGGGACTGGCCGCGGGCGGTGAGACGGAGGGCCGCAAGCGGTTCACCGCCTGGCTGCGGAGCGGTCTGGCCGGGTACGGGGACAGCCACGACGACCTGGCCGGCGACGCGACCTCCCGGCTCTCCCCGCACCTGCACTTCGGCACCCTCTCCCCCGTCGAGCTCGTCCACCGGGCGCGCCGGGCGGGCGGTCCGGGCGCGGAGGCCTTCGTACGGCAGCTCGCCTGGCGCGACTTCCACCGGCAGGTGCTCTCGGGCCGGCCGGCCGCGGCCACCGCCGACTACCGTGACCGGCACGACCGTTGGCGCTCCGAGCGGACCGCGGGCGAGGACATCGAGGCGTGGAAGGCGGGCCGCACCGGCTACCCGATCGTCGACGCGGCGATGCGCCAGCTCCGCCACGAGGGGTGGATGCACAACCGCGGCCGCCTGCTGACCGCGAGCTTCCTCACCAAGACGCTGTACGTGGACTGGCGGATCGGCGCCCGGCACTTCCTGGACCTGCTGGTGGACGGGGACCTCGCCAACAACCAGCTCAACTGGCAGTGGGTGGCGGGCACGGGCACCGACACCCGCCCCAACCGGGTCCTCAACCCGGTCATCCAGGCCAAGCGGTACGACCCCGACGGCACGTACGTCCGCCGCTGGGTGCCCGAACTGGCCGCGCTGGAGGGGGCCGTGGTGCACGAACCGTGGAGACTGCGGGGCCCGGACCGCGCCGCGCTGGACTACCCGGAACCGATCGTGGAGCTGTCCGAGGGGCTCGCCCGCTTCAAACAGGCGCGCGGCCGCGACTGATTCAGGCGGGCGGTTCCGCCGCGTACAGCCGGGCCAGCGAGTCCAGGGCGTCCTGGAAGGTCGTCGGCCGCAGCATTCCCTGGCCGGAGCGGCCGAGCCAGCCGGCCCCGCCCAGCATCACCACGGGCCTCGTGCGGGCGCCCTTCACGCCCCACTGGGCGCCGGCGATGTGCCGGGCCAGCGGCAGGCTCGCCGTGGAGCGGGCCTGCGCCCACAGGACGACGGCCGCCGGGCCGAGCCGGTCCACCGCGGCGGTCAGCGCCTCCACGGGTACGGCGGCCCCGAACATCCTGGTGGGCACGCGCAGTTCGTTCAGACCGGCGTTGAGGGCCTCCAGCGCCAGCGTGTGCTGCTCGCCGGGGACGCAGGCCAGCACGACCGGCCCGGGTCCGAGCGTGTCGCCCTGTCGGGCCGGTGGCCGGGTGCAGCGACGCAGAGCGGTGGACATGTGCCAGGACAGCAGGTGCTCGACCTCGACGTAACGGTCCCCGGACGAGGCCCACTTGCGTCCCACCGCGTGCAGCGTGGGCACCATCACCTCCTGCCAGGCGACGGCGATGCCGTGGGTCTCGACGGCCGCGGCCAACTGCTCCTCCACGGCGGGCGCGTCCAGGCGGACGGCGGCGCGGGCGAGACCGCGGCACTCCTGCCGCACATCGCCCAGCGGGAGCGTGCCGGCCGCCCGGGAGCGGGGCCGGGTCGCGGGTTCGGGCGCGCTCGGCGGGACCGCGCCGGCGCCGGGCCCCGGTGCCGCCGAGTCCTTCGCCGCGCGGGCCGCCTCGGCGGGCGGCACCCCCGCGGAGGTGAGCCGGCACATCGACTCCAGCACGGCGATGTCCTGCGGGGTCCAGCGGCGGTGCCGGCCGTCGGTGCGGACGGCGGGGCCGATGCCGTAGCGGCGGTCCCAGGAGCGCAGCGTGGTGGGCGACACCCCGAGCCGCCGGGCCAGGGCCCCGGTGGTGAGACTCGTCGCGATGTCGGGGAGGGCCGGTTCCGGCCGCTCCTCCAGAACCCCGCCGTCCGGTATGCCGCTCATGGAGCGACTATACGACGCAGAACCGATGCGAGTTGATGACCATGGTCCCGGGCCGGAACCATGGCGGCACGGTGGCCGCGCGAGCCGCGGGCTCGTCCTCGCTTTCGACGCGGAAGCGGTGCGCCGATCATCGGCCCGGCCGCGCAGGGCGCCCGGCTCACCGTCCGCCCCTCGGAGGGAGTCGGCGCTCTGCCGGGGGGCGGACCTGGTCACCTCTACACATAAAGGGGAAATAAGCGCAGAATGTATCCAGGCGGCGCTTACCGCACTCCGCACCAGACGCGGCCGGGCCAGTGAGTTCGAAGGAGACGATCATGGCCAACGTCTCGCACCCCAGAGGTGACATCAGCAGCCACCCCGACGCACCTGAAATGCGGGAGCGCTACGCCCGCATGCTCGGCGGTCGCGATGTGGCCCTCGTGGACGGACCGGTGTTCCTGCTCGGTCTGTACTGCGCCGTGTCCCCCTGGATACTCCACTACACGACGAGCCAGCCCGCGCTCGTGACCCACAACCTGATCGTGGGCATAGCGATCGGTCTGCTGGCCCTCGGATTCACCCAGACCCCCGAGCGCATGTACGGCCTGAGCTGGGCCTTCTGCGCGGTCGGCATCTGGATGATCATCGCCCCCTGGGTCGTCGGCGACAGCCCCGACACCGGTGTGGCGCTGAACAACATCATCATCGGCGCCCTCGCGGTGATCCTGGGGCTGATGTGCACCGTCACGGCGGCGAAGAGCGCCCCGAGGCCGTAGCGGTCCCCTCGGCACGGCGGACGGCAGGGCCGGCCCACCGGACGTGGGCCGGCCCTGCGCATGTCACCTGTGGGGTCGTCACATCAGGAAGGCACCGAGCGCGTCACGGTGCCCCGCGACCCACTCCCGCGCGGCCCGCACCTCCGCCACGACCCCGCGCTCGCGCAGCCCGGTCATGGCCGGCTCCCCCCGCAGCGCGCCCGCCTCGATGCCCCTCCAGCACCGGTCCTGCCACCACAGGACCGTGTCCAGCAGGCCGTCCCGCTCGTCGAGGCCGTAGGCGTCGCAGAGCAGCCGGACGCGGCGGGCGGTCTGCCCTACGTCCCTTACGCCCGGCCCCAGTTCCAGGTACTGCCAGCACACGTGGGCGAGGTCGTGCACCCGGTCACCGGGGGCGGCGAGGTCCCAGTCGATGAACGCGACGGGCCGCCCGTCGGCGTACACGGTGTTCTTCGGCGCGAGGTCGTTGTGGCACACCACGTCCCGGTCCCCGGCGAGCGCTGTTCCGTGGGTCAGGTCGTGGAAGGCGCGGACCAGCCCGGCGACCTCCGCGAGGGCCTCGTCGGTCCGGGCCGCGGCGCGCTCGTCCGGAGTCACGGCGGCCTCGCCCTCGACGAAGTCGAAGATCTCCCTGCCGAGTTCGTCCACACCGAGGAACCGCGGCGCGCCCGGCCACCCCGCACTCTCGAACAGGGACAGCAACTCCCGCACGTAAACCGACCGTTGGGACGGCGGGCGCCGAACGGTGTCGCCGACCCGGACGACCTCGTTGACCGCACCGCCACCGAGCACCGACTCCTCCATCCGACCCCCTCCCTGGGGCAGGATCGGCCCATGGACACGAACCGAACCCTCACCCTCCTCCCACCCGTGCGCCTCGAAGGCTACGGCGTCGAGCTGCGCGAGTGGACGGACGCCGACCTCGCCGACCTGGTCGCGCTCTACGACGATCCCGAGATGGCCCGGTGGACCCCCGTGGCCTCGCCGTTCGACCTGGACGCGGCGCGCGCCTATCTCGCCGGGGCCCGGCAGGGGCGGGCAGAGGGACGGAAGGTCCAGTTGGCCGTCACCACCGACGGGATCCGCCCCCGGGGTGAGGTGCTGCTGTTCCTCAGCGGTCCCGACGAGCGGGACGTGGAGCTCGCCTACGGCGTCGGCCCGGCCCACCGGGGGCAGGGGCTGGCCGCGCGGGCGGTGCGGCTGGCCGCCGAGTACGCCGTCCGGGACGTCCGGCCGCGCCGGGTGGTGCTGCGCATCGACGCCGCCAACGCGGCCAGTGAGGCGGTGGCCCGGTCCTGCGCCTTCGAGCTCGCGGACGAACCGCCGGTCCGCAGGGTGTCGCGGGGCCGCGAGATCGTCCTGCGCACCTGGCGGCTGTGCGCCTGAAATCCCGTGGCCCGGCGGGGACATGGGGTGCCACCCTCGCCGTATGGAGCACGCGGAGGTACTGCTCGTCGGGGGACGGGCCGGGGTCGGCAAGACGAGCGTGGGCTGGGAGGTCTCGGCGCGACTGCGGGCCGCTCGGGTCGCCCATGCCGTGATCGACGGGGACTTCATGGGGCAGGTGCATCCGGCCCCCGAGGGCGATCCCCACCGGGCCGCCATCGGCGAGCACAACCTGACCGCCGTGTGGGGGAACTACGCCGACCTCGGCTATCGGCGCCTCGTCTACGTGAACACCGTGAGCGTGCTGGAGACGGGCATGTTCCGGCGGGCGATGGGCGACGGCGTGCGGATCGTGCGGGTCCTGCTCACCGCGACCGACGAGACGGCCGAGCGGCGGCTGACCGGGCGGGAACTCGGCTCCGAACTGGAGCGGGAGCTGCGCGGCAGCGCCCGCAAGGCACGGATGCTGGACGAGCGTGCGCCCGCCGGCACGCTGCGCGTGGCGACCGACGGGCGCACGGTGCCCGACATCGCGGCCGAGGTGACAGCCGCCACCGGGTGGGTCCCGGCGCGGGTCGGTTGACGGTCAGTGCCGTCTCGCTGATGCGAGGACGGGTACCACGCGCATGGCTGCACGTTGACCGGAGGGCCGATGCGCCACGGTCCAGCGGCTAATCCCGTTGCGAACGCCGGGGCCTGACGGCAGGCTTCAAGCGCCCGCCCACCCCTCCCCTCGACGGAGACCCGCTTGTCCTTCGACATCACCCCGCTCGCCGACCCCGAAGCCTCCGTCTCCAGTCGCCGGCTGGCCTGGCTGGCCTCCGGGGACGACGGGGTCCCGCTCGGCTCGGCCTTCCTGCGGTTGTTCACGAAGGAGGGGCAGGAGCATCTCGCCGAACTCCAGCTCGCGGTGCACGGCGCCGAGCGTCGGCAGGGCGTCGGAACCCGGCTCCTGGCGGCCGCCGTGGACGCGGCGAAGGCGGAGCGGCGACGGTCGGTGATCGCGCAGGCCGTCCAGGGCTCCCCCGCCGACCTGTTCCTCGCCGCACGCGACTTCCGGCCGGTCCTGACCCTCACGTACGCCCGGCTCCCGCTGGCCGACGTCGACCGAGCCGCCCTGCAGGCGCTCGTCGAAGTGCCCCACCCCGGCTACCGGTTGACCGCGTGGGACGGCACCGTGCCGGACGCGCTGGCGCGGTCCTTCGCACAGTCCCGGCGCGCGATGGACGACATGCCGATGGAGGGCACGGACTTCGGCACGGTCGTCTGGGACGTGGACCGGGTGGTCGCGGCTGCGGAGGCCGTCGCGCGGCGCGGCGAACTGCTGCACACCGTCGCCGTCCTGGACGCGACGGACGGCGGTGTGGTCGGCTTCTCGGAACTCGTCGTGCCCGGCGACGGGTTGGGCGACGGCCAGCACTACGGCACCGCCGTGCTCCCCGAACACCGTGGGCGCGGACTGGCCCGCTGGATGAAAGCCGCGGCCGTGCACCACGCCTTGGCACGGCACCCGGCGCTGTCCGGCCTCCGTACCGACACCGCGGCGAGCAACCGGCCGATGCTCGCCGTCAACGACTCGCTCGGCTATCTGCCCACGCACAAGGCCGTGGAGTACCAGCTCGACCTGTGACCACCGGGTCGTTCACCCCGTCGCGGCCCGCAGTGCCGCCAGACCGTCGCGGCTGGAGGGGTACCTGGGCGTCCAGCCCAGCTCCCGCTCGGCCTTGGCCGCCGACACCCGCATGCTCGACGCGAACATGGTGTGCACATAGGCCATCGGCCTGGTCGTCCACAGCGGTACCGTCAGCGGCTTCGGCACCCCGAACTCCTCGGCCACGCACAGCAGATGGGCCCGGAATCCGAGCGGGTCGCCGTCCACGACGTTGTACGCCTGCCCCGGGCGCCCGTGTGCGACGGCGGCGGCCACCGCGCGGGCCGCGTCCGTGAGCTCGATCCACGGCAGGACCCGGCCGCGGTCGGCGGGGGCGGGCAGTTGCCGACTGCGCAGCAGGGGCAGGAGCGCCTCGGTGCCGCCGGGGCCGTAGAAGAGCCCGAAGCGGAGCGCTATGCCCTCCAACCCGGGCGTTCCGAAGGTGAGTTGCTCCTTGGTGCGCATGCCGGCGAGGTGCCGTTCGAGCCGCGGGTCGGTGCCGCGCGGGCCGAAGTCGTCGTCCTCGGTGATCAGTCGGTCGCCGAAGTCGCCGTAGCCGTATCCGAAGACCATCGACTCGCTGACGAAGCGGCGGGCCCCGGTGGCCCGGGCTGCCTCGATCAGATGCGCGGTGCCCTGGACGCGCAGGGCGTCGGTGGCGTACATGTCGCGATGGCGCAGGGGCGGCTTGCGCAGGGCGGTCGCCGCGTGCACGACCGTGTCGAAGCGCTGTCCGTCCACGGCACGCAGCAGGGCGTCGCGGTCCATGAGGTCGGCCCGCACACCGTTGCCCGCGCTCCGGCCGAGGCCGGTGACCTTGTGACCCGCGTCGGTCAGCGCCGTGCTGATGTGGCGCCCGAGGACGCCGCTCGCGCCCGCGAGGAGGATGCTCTGGCTCTGGTCCGTCTTCATACCGGTGCGACGGAGGGGGCGGGCCGGGATGTGACATCCGGGCCCGCCGGGCTCCGGTGAGCCGCCCTGGGCTACGGCTGGTACACGTGCGGCTGCGTGATCGTCAGCGGCTCGAACCCGAGGCGTTCCAGGATGGGGCGGCTGGTGGCCATCGCGTCGACCTGGAGGTAGCGGTAGCCCCGCTCCACGGCGGCGCGGGCGCGGTGGGCGACCAGGGCGCGGTAGATGCCACGGCCGCGCCAGCCCTCGACGGTGCCGCCGCCCCACAGCCCGGCGAAGCGGGTGCCGGGCACGAGTTCCATCCGGGCCGCGCTGACCGGCACGTCACCGGCGAGCGCGACCACCGCGACCACGGTGTCGGGGTCGTCCCGGAGCCGGGCGAGCAGTTGGTGCCGCAGCCGGGAACTGTCGGTGCCGAAGGCCTTCTCGTGCACGTCCGCCACGAGGTCGACGCCCGCGCGGTCGGTGACCGGGAGGAAGCGCACCCCCTCGGGCGGCTCGACGTCCAGGGTGAGGTCGGCGACCTCGGCGATCATCAGCGTCTCCTCGGGCTCGGGGGTGAACCCGGCCGCCCGCAGCCGCTGCCCGAGATCGACGGGCAGGTCGTGGCCGTACAGCTTCCACTCGAACTCCCGGCCCAGCCCGGTGTAGTACGCGATCTGCTCGGCGATCGCCGCGTCGGCGCTCGCCTCGTCCAGGTCGGACCAGACGACGCCGTTCCAGCCGTGTTCCGCGGCGACCTGCCGGACCACCCCGCCGACCCGCTCCACACGCGCCCCGGGACCGTCCGGCTGTGCGCCTTCGCGCATGTCCCGGTCGTAGAGGGCGAGTACCGCAACATGATCCATGTGCTCACTTCACCACCCGGACGCCCGCGCGGCAACGGCGTTTACGGCCGCAGGGCAGGCGGTGGGCCGGTAAAGGCGGGACCGCGGCCGGTCGGGGAGGCGCGGTGGACCGGCGGCCCGCGTTTCCGCCGGAGCCGCGATGATCCTAGGCTCGGCTCATGGTCGTGAAGGAAACCGAACTGCCGTATCTGCGCCGCTGTGTCGAGCTGGCCGCCGAGGCGCTGGAGGCCGGGGACGAACCGTTCGGGTCGGTCCTGGTGGGCGCCGAGGGCGTGATCCTCGCCGAGGACCACAACCGCGTGGCCTCCGGTGACCGTACCCGCCACCCCGAGTTCGAGCTGGCCCGCTGGTCGGCGGCGCACCTGACGCCCGAGGAGCGGGCCGCGGCCACCGTGTACACCTCCGGCGAGCACTGTCCGATGTGCGCCGCCGCGCACGCCTGGGTGGGCCTGGGACGCATCGTGTACGTCGCCTCGTCCGCGCAACTGGCCGCATGGCTGCACGAGTGGGGGGTCCCGGCACCGCCGGTGCGGACCCTGCCGGTCGGCGAGATCGCCCCCGGTGTGACCGTGGAGGGCCCGGTGTCCGAGTTCACGGAACGTGTACGACAGTTGCACCACCGGTTCCACCGGGGCTGACCGCGCCTCTCCGGGATGCAGGCCGTCACCCCCGTGCCTACGATCGAAAGATCCCGGACCAGGTGGAAGACCCGGTCTCCTCCAGTGGCCAGTGGGGGGAGGCGCTCGCCTTGCAGTCGGCACGCCGGGCGACGTACGGCCATCTCTGTCTGGTCGCCGTCGCCACGCTCCTCTACATGACGATCCCTGCCGCGCGCACACCGCTGTGGGCCGTGATCGGCCTCTCCGGTGTCTGCGCGGTGCTCGTCGGCGTCCGACTGCACAAGCCCGCCCACCGCTGGCCCTGGTGGACGCTGGCGGCGGGCCTGCTCACCTTCATCACGGGAGACACGTACTACAACGTCATGGAGGAGTACTTCGACGCCTCCAACCCCTTCCCCTCCCCCGCCGACGCCAGCTACCTCGCCACCTACCCGCTCTTCGCGGCCGGCCTGTACGGCCTCATCCGCTACCGGTGGGCGGGCCACGACCTGCCCAGCCTGCTCGACGCCCTCATCTTCACCGCGGGCCTCGCCCTGCCCGTGTGGGTCTACCTGGTGCAGCCGCTCACCGAGGTCGAGGGCCTGACCTGGCAGCAGCGGGCCATCAGCATCGCCTACCCGCTCGGGGACGTGCTGGTCCTCGCCCTGCTGGCCCGGCTGCTGACCCCGAACCCGGTGGACGGGCCCAACCGGTCGGTACAGCTCCTGGTGGTCGGCACGCTGACCCTGCTCGGCTTCGACATCGCCTACGGCATCCTCCAGCTCAACTCCCTGTGGCAGGCCGGCACCCTGCTGGACTCCGGGTGGATCGTCTTCTACACGGCCTGGGGCCTGGCCGGACTGCACCCCTCCATGGCCGCGCTCACCGCCGCCAGTCCCCAGCGGCAGGCCCCTCTTCCGCCGCCCCAGCGGCTGGTGATGCTGGCGGCGGTCACCCTCATCGCGCCGGGGATGCTGCTGTACGAGGCGGTCACCCACAGCGCCCACCACGCGGCGGTGATCGGCGCCTTCTCGGCCGTGCTGTTCCTGTTGGTCATCCTGCGCCTGGCGGGCATGGTGGTGGCCCACCGGGGCGCGGTGGCCCGCGAACTGGCCCTGCGCCGGGCGGCCGGGTCCCTGGTGTCCGCGGTCCGGCAGCAGGACGTCGTACGGTCCTGCGAGGCGGCCGTCGCCATGCTCCTGGGGCCGGCGGTCCGCCACCGCACCCTCGTGCTGTCGGCCGAGGAGGCCGCGCCCCTGCATCCCCGTGAGGCCCGCCGGGCGGACCCCGCGGACCTCGGACCCGACCTCGCGGACCGGCTGGACGGCCTCCCCGCGGTCCAGGTGTGCCCCATGACCTCGCCCGACCGCCCGGCCGCCCAGGATCCCGGCGTCCTGCTGGTCGCCGGCCCGCCGGGCCCGCTCACCGAGACCCACGGCTCCCTGGAGATCCTCGCCTCCCACGCCGGGCTGGCCATGGAACGCGTCCTGCTGCGCCAGGAGGTGATCCGCCGGGAGAGCGAGGCCTACTTCCGCACCCTGGTGCGCAACACCTCCGACGTCATCCTGATCGTCGAGGACGACAACACCATCCGGTACGCCAGCCCCTCCGCCGCCGCCGTGTTCGGCACCGCGGACCTCGTCGGCACCTCGCTGCCGGACCTGGTGGACCCCCGCGACCGCCGCCGGGCGGCCCGTGAACTGACCGCCGTACGCGACCACGGGCCGCGCGTCTCCCACGACCACTGGTGGGTGCGGCACCGGTCCGGGCGGGTGGAGGTGGAGGTGCGGTGCAGCGACTTCCGCGACGAGCGGACCGTGGCCGGCCTGGTGGTCACCCTGCGCGACGTGACCGAGCAGCGCAGGCTGGAGCACGAGCTGACGCAGCGCGCCTTCCACGACTCGCTCACCGGTCTGCCCAACCGGACGCTGCTCCTGGAGCGGATCGAACGCGCCCTGCTGCGCGGGCGCCGCGAGTCGTCCCTGACCTGTCTGCTCTTCATCGACCTGGACGACTTCAAGCAGGTCAACGACACCATGGGGCACTCGGCGGGCGACCACCTCCTGCTCGACGTCGGCAACCGGTTGACCCGCACCCTCCGGCGCACCGACACCGCGGCCCGGCTGGGCGGCGACGAGTTCGCCGTCCTGATGGAGGACGCCCGGCAGCCGCTCGACGCCGAACTGCTGGCGGCCCAGGTGGTGCAGACCCTCACCAGGCCCTTCGTGCTCGGCGACGAGTCGGTCACCGTCTCGGCCAGCGTGGGCGTGGCCACGGCCCGCGACAGCACCGACGCCGAGGAACTGCTCGGCCACGCCGACCTCGCCCTGTACGCGGCCAAGGCGGCGGGCAAACGGCAGTGGCGGCGCTACCGGCCGATGCTGCACGCCCGCATGGTCGAGCGGCACGACCTGCAGAGCCGGCTCGCCCGGGCGGTCGCCGCGCAGGAGTTCGCCCTGCGCTACCAGCCCGTCGTGGACATTGACGCGGGCGAGGTGGTCGGCTTCGAGGCGCTGGTGCGCTGGCCGCGGGCCCCGCACCAGCCGGTCTCCCCCGAGCAGTTCATCAGCCTCGCCGAGGAGACCGGGCACATCGCCCCGCTGGGGTCGTGGGTGCTGGAGAACGCCGTCGTCGACATCGCGGGTCTGCAACGGCTCCGGGCGCCCGCGGCTCCGCCGTACGTGAGCGTGAACGTGTCCGCGCGGCAGTTCCGCGACACCGGGTTCGTGGACCAGGTCGGCCGGGCGCTGCGGACCCCGGGGCTGGCCCCCGGTTCCCTCCAGCTAGAGCTGACGGAGACGGTGCTGCTGCGCCGGGACGCCCAGATCCAGCGCGTGCTGCAGTCCCTCAAGGAGCTGGGGGTGCACATCGCGGTCGACGACTTCGGCACCGGGTTCTCCTCGCTGCGCTACCTGCGGGACTTCCCCATCGACGTACTGAAGATCGACAAGTCGTTCATCGACGACATCACGCGCGACGCCCGGCAGGTCGCCCTCGTGGAGGGGATCGTCCGCATCGCCGACACGCTCGGCCTGCAGGTGATCGCCGAGGGCATCGAGGACCCGGCGCAGCGGGACATGCTGGCCGCGATGGGGTGCCGGTTCGGGCAGGGCTTCCTGTTCGCCCGGCCCATGACGGTGGAGCAGAGCGAACGGGTGCTGCGCCAGGACGGCGGCCGCTTCACACCGGGTTCCGCCGGCACGAACGGGCGCCCGGCCCGCCGCTCCGCGCCCTCGGCCGTCGCCGAGAAGCGCACGGCGGACCTGGAGCATCTGCGGCGCACCAGCCCGATGAGCGACGCGGTCATCGACGAGGTGCGCGGCCGCCGCATCCGTTGCCGCGACCACTGGCTCAGCGACTTCGCCTCCTGCAACTACCTCGGCTTCGACTGGGACCCGGAGATCGCCGCCCGCATCGATCCCGAGGTGCAGCGGTGGGGCACCCACCCCAGTTGGTCGCGGCTGCTGGGCAGTCCGCGGCTGTACCCGGTGCTGGAGGAGCGCCTCGCCGCGCTGCTGGGCGCCCCCGACACCCTGCTGCTGCCGACGCTGACCCTCATCCACGCCTCGGTGATCCCGGTCCTCGCCGACGACGGTCATGTCTTCGTCGAGGCCAGCGCGCACCGCACGGTGTACGACGGCTGCGTGGTCGCCCGCGGCCAGGGCGCCACCCTGCACCGCTTCCACGCCGAACGGCCCGAGGAACTGGACGCGCTGCTCTCCTCGGTGCCCGCCCGCACCACCCGGCTGGTCTGCATGGACGGCGTGAACAGCATGACCGGCAACATCCCCGACCTGCCGGTGCTGGCCGCGCTCTGCCGCGAGCAGGGCGCGACGCTGTACGTCGACGACGCGCACGGCTTCGGACTGATCGGGGAGCGCGCCCCGGACGAGCCGTGTCCCTACGGCCGGCGCGGCAACAGCGTGGTGCGGCACACCGGGGAGTCGTACGACGGGATCGTGCTGGCCGGCGGGTTCTCCAAGGCGTACTCGTCGCTGCTCGCGTTCCTCGCGCTGCCCACCGGTCTCAAGAACCGTCTCAAGACGACCGCGGCGCCCTATCTGTACTCCGGTCCCTCGCCCACGGCGTCGCTGGCCACCGCGCTGGCCGGGCTGGAGGTCAACGACCTGAGGGGGGACGCGCTGCGGGCCGATCTGTACCGCAAGACCATGCGGGTACTCGACCATCTCGCGGACCTCGAGGTGGGCACTCTCAACACCGACCGGCTGCCCATCGTGGAGATCCCGCTGGCCGACCCGGCCGACCTCGACGCGGTCGCCGCGTTCCTGTGGGAGGAGGGCATCTACGTGACGCTCGCGGCCCATCCGCTCGTGGCCCGGGACCGGGTCGGTTTCCGGGCGCAGATCACGGCGCTCAACACCGACGAGGACATCGACCGGCTGAACGCCGCGCTGACCGGGCTGGCGGGGCGCTTCCGGCTGCGGCCGCGGACCTGAGGAGGTGGCTGCGATGGTGACGACGCACAACGACGACGTGGACTGGGACCGCTGGCCGGTCGCCGACTACCTCGCCGAGAACTACCGGGAGCTGCATCCCGCGGACGCCGAGGTGATCGCCCACCACTCCGCGTTCTACCGGCGCCTGCCCCCGGGCGGGGTCGCGCGCTCGGTGGAGTTCGGCGCGGGGCCCAACCTGTACCCGCTGATCCTCGCGTCCGCGGCGAGCCGGCACGTGGACGCCGTCGAGGCCGGCGCGGGCAACGTGGCCTATCTGCACCGGCAGATCGTCTGCGGTCCGGACGCGAGCTGGCTGCCGTTCCACACCCTGTGCCGGCGTCTCAACCCCGCTCTGCCGCGAACTCTCGCGGGGTCGCTGGCGCAGGTGCACGTCGTGCACGCGGACGTCCGGGACCTGGAGCCGGGCGGGTACGGGCTGGCGTCCATGCACTTCGTCGCCGAGGGGGCCACGGAGGACTTCGCCGAGTTCGCCGACTTCTGCCGGGCGTTCGCCCGCTGTGTGGAGCCGGGCGGTTATCTGGTGGCCGCGTTCATGGAGAACATGCCGACCTACCGCATCGGGCCGACCTCGCGCTGGCCGGGCTGTCCCGTGTCCCCGGAGTCCGTCACAAAGGTGTTCGCACCGCTCACCCGGGAGCTGTCCGTCACCCGCGTCGACGCCGATCCGACGCTGCCGGACTACGGGGACTCCGGGATGGTGCTGCTCACGGCGGTGACACGGGACGGGCGAGGCCGGGCGGGCACGGACGGCAGGCACGCTCCGTGATCCCGCTCGTCCGGAGGCGTACCGCCACAGGGCCGCTTATCGTGATCGAGGGCGCCGATGGGCGTCCTTGGAGGCATGGATGCTCGCCAAGGTGACGAGGCGGCGATGCGCCGTGTCCGGAGCCGTGGGGCTGGCCCTGCTCGGCGCCGGGCTGCCGGCCGTGGCCGCGGACGGCTCCGGACCTGACCTGTCGCGCTTCTACCACCAGAAGATCAAGTGGTCGAAGTGCGTGGGCCTGGAGACACCGAAGGACCTGCAGTGCGGGAAGGTCACGGTGCCCCTCGACTACACGAAGCCCCGCGCGGGCAGCCTCGACCTGGCGCTCGCCCGCTACCGGTCCACGGCCCGGCACAAACGCGGCTCGGTGCTGATCAACTTCGGCGGCCCGGGCGGTGCCGGCGTCCCCGCGCTCGCGGCCGGCGGCGACGACTTCATGGGCCTGACCGACGAGTACGACGTGGTGTCCTTCGATCCGCGCGGCGTGGGCAGGTCCTCCCCGGTGAGCTGCGGCGCCGGCACCGACGAGGCGCTGGCGGCCACCGACGACGAGACGGCCGTCGCCCAGGACCCGCGGTCGGTGCTCGGCAGGCTCCGGGACGCGGCCGCCCAGTGCGCCGAGCACTCCGGGCCCGTGCTCCGGCACATCGGCACCGTGAACGTCTCGCGCGACCTGGACGTCATGCGCCAGGCCCTCGGCGACACGAAGCTCAACTACCTGGGCTTCTCCTACGGCAGCCGGCTCGGGGCGGTGTACGCGGCCCAGTTCCCGAAGAAGGTGGGCCGGCTGGTGCTGGACGGGGTGGACACCCTGACCGAGCCGCTGGCCGAGCAGGGCAGGGCGGGCGCCGCCGGACAGCAGACGGCTCTGGAGGACTTCGTCGACTGGTGCGTGAAGGACATCGCCTGCCCGTTCGGCACTGACGCGCGCGGCGCCCGGGAGCAGGTCCTGCGCCTGGTGGCGTCGCTGGACGAGGACCCGGTGCCGACGGACTTCGGCCCCGCCTTCACCGGACAGGACCTCGTGGGCGCCATCAGCCAGGCCCTGTACAGCGAGGATCTGTGGCCCTCGCTGGAGCGGGCGCTCGCCGAGCTGGTGGAGGACGGCGACACGACGGGGGTCCTGAGTTTCGCGGGCGGCGGCTCCGGTTTCCTCACCCGCACCGGTTCCCTGACCCGCACCGGTGTTCCCGCCCGCGCGCGTCCGCCCTCCGACGACCCGACGCACACGCCCCTGTCCGACGTCGAGGACGTGCCCCTCGACAATCTTCCGGCGGCGCTGATGGCGGTCAACTGCGCGGACGATCCCGACCGCCCCGGCGCCGACCGGATCGCCGGGGACCTGACCCGGCTGCGCACCGCCTACGAACAGGCGTCCCCGGTGTTCGGCCGCTACCGGCTCACCGAGTACCTCATGTGCTACGGCCGCCCCAAGGGCACCGACTTCATCCGTGAGAAGGTCCGCGACGTGCCGACCCCGAAGATCCTGCTCGTGGGCACCCGGGGCGACCCGGCGACGCCGTACCGCTGGGCGGAGGAGACCGCCGAGCGGCTCGGCGACTCGGCCGTGGTCCTGGACAACAAGGGCGAGGGCCACACCGGTTACGGCTCCTCCAAGTGCGTGCACCGCAAGGTCGACGACTTCCTGCTGTACGGCAACCTGCCGCCCGACGGCAGCTCGTGCGGGGCCGAGAGCGACGACTGAGAGGCTGGCGGAACGGCCCCCTAGGAGTCCCAGTGGGCGAGCCGGTGCATGGCCGTGGCCGCGCCGGTGAAGCCGTCCTCGCCGAGCAGCTCGCGCAGTTCCGCGTTGAAGCGGTCGATCTCCGGTTGCGCGGCCCGCAGGGCGTCGGTTCCGGCGTCGGTCAACTCCAGAACCACGGCCCGGTGTTCGCGCGGGTGCGCGTTCTTGGTGACGAGGCCCGCCGTGGTGAGCCGGCCGACCAGACCGGTCACCGCCGACTCGCGCAGGCCGAGCGTGCGGGCGAGGCCCTGCTGGGTGAGGCCGGGCTCGTCGTGCACGGCGAACAGCGCGCCGAGCTGGGCCGTGGTGACGCCCGCGGCGGCCAGGCAGCGCCGGTCCGCGGTGGTGCGCAGGCGGTGTGCGGCCCGCTGGAGCAGGAAGTAGAGACGCTGGTCGTCGGGCTCGGGCATGGGCCGATGTTGACAGACGCACACGGTGCGCGCCAGTCTCACTTCACTAGCGAAGTGAGGTGGGGGCATGGAACGGACCCTGGACCTGGAACTCGCCCGGAAGGTCCTGGCGGACCAGCCCTTCAGCAGGCTGGTCGGCGCCCGGCTGACCGCCTTCGAGGAGGGCGGGGCGACCCTCGAGTTCGACATCCGCGGCGACCTGCTCCAGCAGCACGGCACCGTGCACGGCGGGGTGCTCGGGTACGCGGCGGACAACGCCCTCACCTTCGCGGCGGGTTCGGTGGCCGGCCCGGCGGTGACCACCGCCGGTTTCGCCATCGATTTCCTGCGGCCGGCCCGCGGGCAGGTGCTGCGGGCCCGCGCCCGGGTCGTCCGGGCCGGCCGCACCCGCGTGGTGTGCCGGTGCGAGCTCAGCACCGTGGACGCGGACGGCGCCGAGACCCTGTGCGCGGTGGCGCAGGGCTCGATCGCCGTGCTCGAACCGCTCCCGGCGTGAGCGGTCAGAACTCCACCGGGTCCCGCACGATCGGGCAGGTCATGCAGTGCCCGCCGCCCCGGCCGCGCCCCAGTTCGGCGCCGACGATGGTGACGACCTCGATGCCGGCCTTGCGCAGCAGCGTGTTGGTCTGGGTGTTGCGGTCGTAGGTGAAGACCACACCCGGTTCCAGGGCGACGGCGTTGTTGCCGCTGTCCCACTGCTGGCGCTCGGAGGCGTAGATGTCCCCGCCGGTCTCCACGACCCGCAGCTCCGACAGCCCGAGGGCCTTGGCGACGACGTCGACGAAGGCCGCCGAGCCCTCGTCGACGACCTCGACGCCGGGCGCCTTGTCACCGGGCCGGAGGGAGAAGGTGTGGACGGCCTCCATGATGGCCGGGTAGAGGGTCACCAGGTCGCGGTCGGCGAAGGTGAAGACGGTGTCCAGGTGCATCGCGGAGCGCAGCTTGGGCATGCCGGCGACGACGACGTGCTCGGCGGCGCCGTTCGCGAACAGGGCGGCGGCCACCTGGGTGATCGCCTGCCGGGAGGTGCGTTCGCTCATGCCCATCAGCACGACGCCGTTGCCCACCGGCATGATGTCGCCGCCCTCGAACGTCGCCTGTCCCCAGTCGAGTTCGGGGTCTCCCCACCAGACCGTGGCGCCCGTGCAGTCGGGGTGGAAGGCGTAGACGGCCTTCATCAGCAGCGTCTCGTCGTGCCTGGCGGGCCAGTACAGCGGGTTGAGGGTGAGACCGCCGTAGAGCCAGCAGGTGGTGTCCCGGGTGTAGAGCGTGTTGGGCAGCGGCGGCATCAGGTACTCGCGGACGCCGGTCGACTCGCGGGCCAGCGCGATGTGGGCGGAGCGGTACTCCTCGGGCAGGTCGGTGGTGGCCAGGCCGCCGATCAGGTAGCGGGCGAGCCGGTCGGGTTCGAGGGTCTCCAGGTAGGCACGGGTGCCGTCGATGAGGCCGATGCCGACCTCGTTGGCCACGATCTTGCGGTCGAGGAGCCAGTCCCTGGCCCCGGGGACCGCCATCGTCTGCGCGAGCAGGTCGTGCAGCTCGACGACGTTCACGTCCCGCTCCCGCAGCTTGTTGACGAAGTCGGCGTGGTCGCGCTGGGCGTTCTCCACCCACATGACGTCGTCGAAGAGCAGGTCGTCGGAGTTGGTGGGGGTGAGTCTGCGATGTGCGAGCCCGGGCGCGCAGACCAGCACCTTGCGCAGCCTTCCGACCTCGGAGTGGACGCCGTATGCGGTACTGGTCACGAGGTGCACCTTTCCGAGCACGTGCGAGGGTCAGAGACTGATCCAGCCCAGGGTCAGGGCGACGATCCCGAGGACCGCGCCGGCGATCGAGACGCCGAGGATGACGAGTTCGCGTGCCGAGAACAGCCGTCTGCCCTGCTCCCTGCGGGCCATCACGAACAGCGCGGTGGCGGGGGCGTAGACGATGAAGGAGACGAGGACGAACTTCAGGCCGGCGGCGTAGATGAGGAACGCGGTGTAGAGGGTGGCGAGGACGGCGACCACCAGCTCGCCGCGCACGCCGATGCGCACCGCGAACGCGGCCGCCAGCAGGAAGGGGATCAGGGTCAGCGCGCTGGTGAGGTCCAGGGCGAAGTTGAAGGCGTCGTCCGAGAACAGGGTGACGACGAGGAAGAGCTGGCTGAGCAGGGTGCTCAGCACCAGCGCGGGCACCGGGACGTCGGCCGCCGTCGAGCGCTTGAGGAACCGCGGCATGTCGTCGTCCTTGGCCGCCACGAACAGCACTTCGGCCGCCATCAGCGTCCAGGCGAGGTAGGCGCCGAGCACGGAGACGATCAGGCCGACGCTCACGAACACCTTGCCCCAGGTGCCGACGGCGTGTTCCAGGACGCCCGCCATGGAGGGCTGGCGCAGCTCGGCGATCTCGCCCATCGGCATCAGGCCGTACGACACGACCGTCACCGAGGCGAAGATGGCGAAGACGCTGAGGAAGCCGAGCACGGTGGCCCTTCCGACGTCCTCGCGGCGGCGTGCGTGCCGGGAGTAGACGCTGGCGCCCTCGACTCCCAGGAAGACGAAGACCGTTGCCAGCATGGTCCCTTTGACCTGCTGGAACAGTGAGCCCGCGTAGTCGGCGCCGCTGAAGTTGTCGGCGAACACGGACGGCTTGAGGTAGAAGAGCGCGAGGACCACGAAGAAGAGGATCGGCACCACCTTGGCGATGGTGACGATCCTGTTGATGGCCGCCGCCTCCTTCACGCCCCGGCTGATGAGCGCGAAGAACAGCCACAGGCCGACCGAGGAGAGCACCACGGCCAGCACGGTGTCGCCCTCGCCGAGCGCGGGCGCGAGGGTGCCGATCGTCGACATGATCAGCACCCAGTACGTGACGTTGCCGACGCAGGCGCTCGCCCAGTAGCCGAACGCCGCGAAGAAACCGAGGTATTCACCGAAGCCGGCCTTGGCGTAGGCGTACACACCGGCGTCGAGGTCGGGGCGGCGGACGGCGAGGCTCTGGAAGACGAAGGCCAGCATCAGCATGCCGGTACCGGCCACGGCCCAGGCGATGAGCGCCCCGGCCACGCCCGTCTCCTGGGCGAACCGGCGGGGCAGCGAGAAGACTCCGGCGCCGACCATGGAACCGACGACCATCGTGGTCAGCGTGGGGAGGCTCAGTTTCGCCGGGGTGGCGGGGGCCTGGGTCTCGATGTCGTTCTTTGCCATGAGATCATCACGTTAACAACGAAATACCCTGGTTGCCCGATCAAGTTGCCCCAAATGCCTGATCGGCGGATCGGTCCTATGGTGCTGTTATGGAGCACGCACTCAGCCCTGCGACCCTCTCCGAACTGCGCCGACCGCGCACCTATCCGGCGGTGTCCGTGCTGACGCCGACGCACCGCCGTGAACCGGAGAACGCCCAGGATCCGGTCCGGCTGCGCAATGTGGTGGCCGAGGCCAAGAAGCAACTGGAGGCCGATCCCGCGGTCCCCCGGGAGCGGCGCATCGACGTCGTCCGACAGCTCGACCAGGCTCTCGCCGAGGTCGATCTGACACACGCCGAGGACGGACTGGTGATCTACGCCGCGCCGGGCGAGCACCAGGTGTGGTCCGTGGCCCGCGCCGTTCCGGAGCGCGTGGTGCTCTCGGACACCTTCCTGACCCGCAACCTCGTCTCCGCACAGGCCTCCGAACGGCCGTTCTGGGTGCTGTCGGTCTCGGCCGACGGTGCCACTCTGTGGAACGGCGGCGTAGACCGGGTCACCGAGCACCGGGCCGGCGGCTTCCCGCTGACCAGGACGCGGGTGAACTTCGACGCCGAGCGCCTGGAGCGGATCGGCGACATGCCGAGCACCTTCCGGGACGAGGACACCCGGCACTTCTTCCGGGACGTCGACGCCGCCCTGGCGAAACTCCTGCGCGAGGAGCCCCGCCCGCTCTACGTCACGGGCGAGACCGGGGCGCTGTCCGCGCTGGACGACGTCGGCAGCGTCACGAAGGACGCGGTGCACGTGCCGCACGGCGGTCTCACGCACGGCACCCCGGACGCGGTGTGGCAGGCGGTCGCCCCGCTGGTCGCCGCGGAGGCCCGCAAGAGCACCGACGCGGTGACCCGGGAACTCGAATCGGCGCGCGGGCGGCGGGCGTTCGCGGCCGGCGTCGACGAGATCTGGCAGAGCGCCCGGGAGGGCCGGGTACGACTGCTGGCCGTCGAGGAGAACTACCGGGTGACCGTCCGCGACGAGGGCGGCGACCATCTGGTCCCGGCCGAGAGCGGCGACCTCGACGCCCGCGAGGACATCGTGGACGAGATCGTCGAGCAGTGCCTGGAGACCGGCGCCGACGTGCGCTTCGTCCCGGACGGCACGCTGGGCGGCGCCGACGGGATCGCGGGCGTGCTGCGGTACTGAGCCGCAGCGGTCACCGAGTCACCGCTCAGACGCTCCCGAAGAGGGCGCTGAGCCCCCGCTCGACGGCCTCGCCGAGGTCCTCCTGCCCGTTGCCCACCACCGCGTAGCTGCGCAGCAGGAAGTCGCGCAGGGTGGGCGTGGGGAACTGGAGGAGGGCGAGGCCGTACGGCGAGTGGAACTCCACGACCGTGACGTCCCGGCCGCACGGCCAGATGTGCACGTCCCCGCCGCCGGCCGGTCCGCGCAACCCCTCCTCCAGCAGGGCGCGGGCGAAGGTCCAGGTCACCCCCCGCCCGTCCAGGCAGACCTCGGCCGGGAAGTCGACGCACACCGCCAGCGGGTCGGCGGAGCCGTAGCGCAGTGTCGCGGGGACGGGCAGTTCCTGGTTCTCCGCGGTGATCAGACGGGCGCGGGCGGGCTGCTCGAAGGTCGTGTCCATGTTCTTAGGAGCACGCAGGGGCCCTTTGCATTACGCCTGAGCGAAGACGAATTTTGTGACCTGCATCACACCAGTGACCGCACGGTCTCCCTGTGCCACACTCCTTAGAACACCAGGCCGTCGAACACGCGGATGAAGACCGGCCCGGCCACCCCGTCAGCCCCTCAAGTCACGTACGTCCCCTACGACTTGAGACAGCGAAGAGGGTGGACAACATGCCCGGTACGAGCGCTCCGTGAAGACTGTGGCATATGCCAGAAGCACCACCGTATCGTGTGTTGCCAAATCCCTTACAGCGCGTCGCGGCCTGTGCGACAGTCGTAACGGTCCCTCCGTCCCGCCTTGGTCGAACCGTCCCCGCATCGGAGTGCGTCATGCCGTCCCACCTCTCCGCGGACCGCCCCGCCGCCCAGCCGCCCGGACGCGGCTCGGTCGACGCACTCATATCGCAGACGCGGCGGCTCAAGGGTGACGTGGACGCCGTACGACGGGACGCGCCCATCGACGACACGGACCCCCAGGAGCGCTGGCAGCGCGCGCTGTACGACCTCGCACTGCACCAACTCAGCGACCTGGACGAGCACTTGGCACAACTGCGGGACGGACCGCCGCCCGTGCCGTCGGCAGCCGGGGCGGAGTCCACCGCGCGAACCGCGCCGCCCGCTCCCCGGCGCGGCTCGCTGCTCAGCCGGGTCGGCAGCGCGGAGTGGAACCTGCTGACGGACGAGGCCAGTTGGTCCGGGGAGCTGTACGAGATCCTGGGCCGCGACCGCACCGCTCCCCCGCTCACCCTCGACGAGCTCCCTTCCCTGGTGCTCGACGAGGACCGGCCGCGGCTGACGGGCATGGTCACGGACTGCCTGGTCGACGCCAAGCGCATAGACGGCGAGTTCCGGGTCGTGCGCCCGGACGGCGAGGTGCGCACGGTCCACATGATGGGCGAGCCCGTGCTCGCCGCCGACGGCAGCACCGCCTCGATGTGGGCCGTGCTGCGGGACGTCAGCGAACTGCGCCGCAGCGAACGCGCGGTGAGCGAGACCCGGGACTCGTTACAACGCCACCGGCAGCGGGCGCAGAGCGAGCACCGGCTCGCGGTCGCGCTGCAGGAGGCCGTGCTGCCGCCGTGGCGTGGCTCCCTGCGGCTCCCGCACCGGGGCACCGAGACCCTGGACCTGGCCGCCCATCACCTGCCGTCGACGGCGAGCACCCTGATCGGCGGTGACTGGTACGACGCGCTCGAATTGGCCGACGGCGAGACCCTGCTCAGCGTCGGCGACCTCACCGGCCACGGGGTCTCCGTGGCCTCCGGCATGGCGACGCTCCTCGGCGCCGTGCGCGGCATGGCGATGGCGGGCACCCAGCCCGGTCCGCTGATGTCCCTGCTCAACCAGTTGCTCGACGCCACCGTGCAGCCGGCCCTCGGCAGCGCGGTCTGCTGCCGCTACCGACCCGACTCCCGCACCCTGGTCTGGGCACAGGCCGGGCACCCCGCCCCGCTGCTGTTCCGGGGCGGGACGGGGCGCCGGCTGGACTCCCCCGACGGCGTACTCCTCGGCGCGACCTCCGGAGCCGTCTACGCGCAGGCCGAGGTGACCCTCGAACCGGGTGACCTGCTGCTGCTGCACACGGACGGACTGGTGCCGGGGCAGGGCGACACGGCTGCCGTGAACCGCCTCCTGGACCTCGCCCCCCGGTTCGACGGGGCGCGCACCGCGCAGGACTGCGTGCGGACGGTCGTGGAGGAGTTCGGCGAGACCGAGCGCGAGGACGACGCCTGCGTGCTCATCGCCAAGGTGACTTCATAACAAGCTCACGCACGTGCGCTGTTGCCACCCCTTCCCTTCGGCTTCGGCAGCGCCTGCCTGATCTCCTCGCGCAGTTCGTTGATCTTCGGGTAGCTGGAGTACTCGGCGGTGAGCCGGTACATCTGACGCAGTCGGTCCCAGGTGCGGTGGGAGGAGTTGGAGCCCATCGACACCAGCGCCAACCGCGCGTACCGGTCCGCCTGTTCGGGGTCGTCGGCGATGAAGCAGGCCGAGGCCATCGACAGGAAGTCGAAGATCTTCGACCGCTGCCGTCCGTCGACCCGCAGGGCGAGGGCCTTCTCCGCGTAGTGCTGGGCGTGCGCGGCCGCACCCGGCTCGTGCTCCGCCAGCGTGCGGTAGGCCAGGGCCTGCATGCCGTACAGGTCCTCCTCCTTGAAGGTCTGCATCCAGCTCGGCGGCGGCACGTCGCTCTTGTCGGAGACGAACAGGTCCTCCGCCTGTCCCAGGGTGCGGCGCATGGCCTGTCCCTTGCCCATGGACGCCTGGGCCCAGGCCTCGATGGTGTAGAGCATCGCCCGGGTGCGGGGCAGCACCTCCTCCCCCGAGCCGGACTGGGCGAGCTTCATCAGGTCGAGCGCGTCGTCGGGCCGGCCCAGGTGCACCATCTGGCGGGCCGCGCGGGAGAGCGCCTCGCCGGCGCGGGGCCGGTCACCGCCCTCGCGCGCGGCATGGGCGGCGATCACGAAGTACTTCTGGGCGGTGGGTTCGAGACCGACGTCGTGGGACATCCAGCCCGCGAGGACGGCCAGGTTGGCGGCGACGCCCCACAGGCGCCGCTGGAGATGGTCGGGGTGCCGGTAGGCGAGCATGCCACCCACCTCGTTGAGCTGGCCCACGACGGCCTTGCGCTGCAGCCCGCCGCCGCGGGCCGCGTCCCAGGCCCGGAACACCTCGACCGAGCGCTCCAGTTCCTCGATCTCCTGCGACCCGATGGGGGCGGCCTCGTAACGGTCGAACCCAGCGGGGTCGGCGTGCAGGGGGTCGTCGAACTGGGGGGCATCGGCGGTGAGGGCCGGATCGGTGTGCAGCCAGTCGTGCATGGCACTGGTGAGTGCGGATCCCGCGGCGAGCGCGGCACCCGCGCCCACCAAGCCGCGTCGGTTGAGCATGAGGTCCATTCCCGTGAATTCGGTGAGGACCGCGGCGGTTCGGTCGGGCGCCCACGGCATGCCGTCGGGATGTTCCGCGCTCCCGTCGCCCTGCCGTTTCCCCATACGCCCGTGCCTGACCAGACCGAGGTCCTCGATGGTCACGACACGGCCGAGACGCTCGGTGAACAGAGCCGCCAGCACCCGCGGCACCGGATCGCGCGGGATCTCTCCCATGTCGATCCACCGCCGCACCCGGGAGGTGTCGGTCGAGAGCTGCGGATGGCCCATGGCCGCCGCCTGCCGGTTGACCAGCCTCGCGAGTTCACCCTTGGACCAGCCGGCCAGGCCGAACAGGTCCGAGAGTCGGGTGTTGGGTTGTCCGCTCACGTCAAGCCCCCAGGTTCTCGGCTGAGTTGACAGTAGCCCCGTGTCAGTTGCTCCGGGACTATTCGCCAGGGTTCGCCAGGGTGCGCCAGATGGTGTGCCACCGGGCATATGCGCTGAGGTAGGAACGCGCCACCCCGACCCGGACCGCACAGGGACATTCCCCAGGGTGCACCCGGTGTTCCGGGTCGGGCCGGCGCCGCTTCTCCAGGCACAGCAGGCACACGAAGGGATCTGTCTCGCCCATGTACGCAGCATCGTCCTCCGTGTCCGCCCCGCCCCGGTCGCCGCACCTCCGCCCGGCGGGCGGCGGCCCCTACCTCGACCCCGCGCGGCCGACGGCCCCCGTACCGGGTACGGGCAGGGCACGACGCGTCCCGGGGCTCGGCACCCAACCGCTCAGCGGGAGACTCGACTTGTCCGGCCCTCAGGGCGCCCAGCTCCGTACGGCGCTCGCGTCGGTGCACCGGATCTGCCCGGAGTTCGCCCCGGTGCAGGTGCTGCGCCGCAGCGGACGCTCCGTGCTGCTGGTCGGCACGACGGGACGCAGCACGGCCGTCGCCAAGTGTTTACTCGACCACTCCCCCGTCTGGGCCGAGCGGATCCGGCACGAAATAGCGGCATACCGCTCGTTCGTCCGGCACCGCCCTCCGGTGCGCGTGCCGCGGCTGATCGCGGCGGACCCGGACAACTGCACCCTGGTCATCGAGCGGATGCCCGGCCGGGTGGCGGCACTGCACCGGCATCCGGCGGAGGCCCCGCCGCGCGCGGACATCAGGGCGGCGCTCGGCTCGGTCTGCCGGCTCAACGCCTGGCGTCCGCCCGCGGGCACCTTCGACGCCCCGCTCGACTACGCGTCCCGCATCTCCCGCTACCACGAGCTGGGGCTGCTGACGGACCGGGACATGGGCGACCTCCAGAAGCTGCTGCACGGCATCGCGCACTCGGCGGGCCGGCAGGGCATGGGCCAGTTCTGCCACGGCGACGCACTGCTCTCGAACATCCTGCTCTCACCGGCCGGTCCAGTGCTGGTGGACTGGGAGCACGCGGGCTGGTACCTCCCGGGCTACGACCTGGCGACGCTGTGGTCGGTCCTCGGCGACGCCCCGGTGGCGCGTCGTCAGATCAGCCAGATCGCCCAGTCCGCGGGCCCGGCCTCACGGGACGCCTTCCTGGTGAACCTGATGCTCGTGCTGACCCGTGAGATCCGTACCTACGAGACGGCCGTGCAGCGTTCGATGCACGACTCGACCCCGGCGGCACCGGGTGCGGCCCACCCCGGTGCTGCGCCGTCCGGCGAGGAACAGCGGCTGCTGCTGAGGCGGCTGCACGACGACTGCCAGTTGGCCCGTCGGGCCGTACGCGCGGCGGTCGGCACTCGCTGACGGGGACGGTGGTCCGCGGTGCGCCCGGTGGAGCGGCGCGCCGCGGACCGTCGTATGTCCGCGGCTGTTCCGGGACCGGTCAATGGTGTACGCCACTGACGCCCCGCAGGCCCGCGAGGCACCCGCCACGAAACTCCCGCGAACCCGGATTGACATGGGAAATCCCCTGCCTCTGGGCATGATTGACGGATCGTCGACAAGCCGGTAGCACTGACGCACGCCCGGCCCCGCTCGGCTCATCTCGCTCGATCGTCCCTGGAGGCTGCATTGCGAGGATCCGCCACCGCCCCCGACAGAGCCACCCGGAGGGTGCTCGGCACACTGGCCGGCACCGCCCTGCTGCTGCCCCTGCTGGGCGCGGCCCCGTCGTCGGCCGAGGACTCCTCGGCCGGTCTCCAGCGGGCGTTCGCCTCGGCGGCCGCCGAGTACCACGTGCCGCAGAGCGTCCTGCTGGGGGTCTCCTACCTCCAGTCCCGCTGGGACTCGCACGCCGGCGCGCCCAGCGTGACCGGCGGCTACGGCCCGATGCACCTGACCGACGCCCGCACCGCGCTCGCCTCGGCGCCGCACCACGGCGAGGGCACGGAGGACGCGCGCGGCGACAGCGCCCGCGCCCCCCTGCTGCCCGACACCCGGGTCCCGGAGACGGCCGACCTGCCCGCCCGCCTGAAGACCCTGCCGAGGGCCGCCGAGCTGACCGGCCTGAGCGCGGGGGACCTGCGCACCGACCCCACGGCGAACGTCGCCGGCGGTGCCGCACTGCTGGCCGCCGCGCAGAAGGACCTGGGCGAGCCGCTGAGCCAGGACCCCGCGGACTGGTACGGCGCGGTGGCCCGCTTCTCCGGAGCGGACGACAGCGCGACCGCAGCGGCGTACGCCGACGACGTCTTCGACGTGCTGCGCACCGGCGAGGAACGCACCACGGACACCGGCCAGCGGGTCGCCCTGGCCGCCCGGCCCGAACTCGCCCCGGACACCGGCCAGCTCGCCCGGACGGGCCTCAGGAAGCTGAGCGCGGCGAACACCGAGTGCCCAAGGACCGTGTCCTGCGAGTGGATCCCGGCGCCCTACGAGCAGTTCGGGGACAACGACTACGGCAACCACGACCTCGGCGACCGTCCGGCCTCGCAGAGCATCAAGTACATCGTCATCCATGACACCGAGGGCGCCTGGGAGGGGGTCCTCAACCTGGTGCAGGACCCGACCTATGTGTCCTGGAACTACACCCTGCGCTCGACCGACGGTCACATCGCCCAGCACGTGAAGGCGAAGGACGTGGCCTGGCACGCGGGCAACTGGTACGTCAACGCCAAGTCGATCGGCCTGGAGCACGAGGGCTTCCTGGCGAACCCGGACGCCTGGTACACGGAGGCGATGTACCGCTCCTCGGCGCGCCTGGTGAAGTACCTCTCCGCGAAGTACGGCATCCCGCTGGACCGGCAGCACATCCTCGGCCACGACAACGTGCCGGGCCCGACGACCTCGACCGTCGCCGGCATGCACACCGACCCCGGCCCGTACTGGGACTGGCGGCACTACTTCGAGCTGCTGGGCCACCCGTTCCGGGCGACCGCGCCCAAGCAGGGCGGCCTGGTGACGATCCGGCCCGACTACGCCACCAACCAGCCGCTGTACACCGGCTGCGTCACCAAGGGCGAGCCCTGCGCGGCCCACGGTTCCAGCGAGGTGCGGCTCTACTCGGCCCCCGACGAGAGCTCGGCCCTCATCACGGACATCGGGCTGGGCGGCAAGGCCCCGACGATCGACGTCAACGACCTGTCGTCGCGGGTCTCGACCGGTCAGCAGTACGCGGTCGCCGGGCGGGACGGTGACTGGACGGCGATCTGGTACCTGGGCCAGAAGGCCTGGTTCAGGAACCCCGCGGGCGACCCGACCGCGGTGAACGCCGCCGGCCTCGTGGTGACCCCGAAGGCGGGCCTCGACAACGTCCCGGTGTACGGCCGCGCCTACCCCGAGGCCTCCGCCTATCCGACGGGGGTTCCCGCGCAGGCGGTGTCGCCGCTGCCGTACAAGGTCCTCGCGGGCCAGTCGTACGTGGTCGGCGACAAGGTGCCCGGGGAGTACTACTACGCGGTGACCTTCACGACGGACTCGCACAAGGTCGTCGTCGGTGAGGACCTGTACTACGAGATCCAGTACGGCCACCGGGTGGCGTTCGTGCGGGCGGCGGACGTCGACGTGAAGCCGTCCGTCCGGCGGTAGCACGGCAGCTCCGCGGCGGGACGTGCTGTCCCGCCGCGGACGCTCTGCCGTGGGTGGTTCAGCCCTGCTGGAACAGTTCCGCCGGCAGGGGCTTGAGGAGGGCGTACAGGTCGTCCGTGATGGGGCGGTCCCAGGCCGCGATGGTCACCAGGACGTTGTCGCTGCGGTCGAACTGGACGCAGGAGATCCGGCTCTCGGACAGCTTGAGGCGGCGCACGATCAGGAGGTTGTCGCCCTGCATCACCGGCACGTCCTCGGTGTCGGTGACGGTGACCTCCTCGTCGTTCTCCAGCGCGATCAGGAGCTGGGCCACCTCGAAGGGGATCTCGCCCTCGGCGACCTCGCGGGCCGGGGAGCCCTCGGGGAGGTTGCCGATGATCATCGCGGGGCCGCGGCCGCCGAAGAGGTCGTAGCGCAGGAAGACGCCCTGGCAGGTGCCGTCGGGGGCGGGCAGGAGACCCGCGCCGAGGTTGCCGGGCCAGTCGCCCGGGTCCATGGCCAGCACATCGAAGTCTGGACCGGCGGGGGTTGCGCTGCGGCGGCGGAGGAACGACATGCGCCCATGGTAATGGCGCTCAGGGGCTCGTGCGGGCGCAGGTGTGCGGGGGTCGGCCGCCCGGTTTCGCCCGCCGCTGCGGGGGATCACTCAGGGTTCGCAGCCCGGTGCTGTCCGTTCCCGGCTTGCGGCAGACGGCCCGTGCGGCCCCGCGCCGTGAGGGCGTGCACGGGGGTCGGGTCCGTCCGGACGCAGGCCGGTGAGGTCTGCCGACGCCTCGGCGACGGCGGCGAGTTCGCTGTCGCGTTCCAGGAGAGTCCTAGTGGCAGGTGTCGTCGGGGCCGGGCAGGAGACCCGCGCCGAGGTTGCCGGGCCGGTCAGGTTCTCTGCCCCTGCTTGTGACGCTCGTGGTGGCGTGCCACCCGGGCGCGGTTGCCGCAGGAGGGCTTGCACCACTCCTGCCGCGGATGGTCCTTCAGGAAGTAGCGCACGCAGCGCGGGCCGTGACAGGCGCGCAGCCGTCGCCGGTCGGCCCCGGAGAGGAACGCGATTGCGGCGTGCGCGAGTACGGCCGTGAGGTCGGTCTGCGGAGCCGCCGGCCGTCGGTGCACGCCGGGATCGGCGTCGTCGGTCCAGTGCAGCACGGGGACGGTCGGGGTGCGGGCGGCGGCCGTGTTGAGGCGGGCGACGGCCTCGGGCACGGGCAGCAGGCGGGCCGCGTCGGCGGGGCTGGGGGCGCCGGGGCGCACGGCGCGGGCGAACAGGGCGCGGACGGCGGCCCGCAGGTCACGCACCGCGGCGAGGGCGCTCTCGTCGAGGACGGGGTCCGAGACGTCCGGCAGCGCCTCGGCGTGTTCCCGGACCCAGGCAGTGAGTCCGGCGAGGTCGCTGAGGTCGTCGGCGACCCCGCCGTGACCGTCGTGCCGGATGGTGAGGGCCAGGTCCAGGGCGAGCCGGGTGTCGCTGTCGATCGTGTCCTGCATGCGGCTGATGCTAGAGCCCGAGGCCCGCGGCAGACACGCGGCCGCCGCGATCGCCTGCTCGACCGACGGGGTGCTCGCTCAGTCCTCCCCGGGCCGGTGCCAGCAGACGGCGCCGGTGCCGGCCGACGACGACCAGGTCGGCGCCCTGGGACCCGGTGCCCGCTCAGTCCTCCGGAAGGTCCTGCGGCTCCACCGGCCCGGGCGGCACCACCGCCACCGGGCTCGCCGCGTGCAGCAGAACGGCCTGGGTGACGGACCCCATCATCCGGGCCGGTGCCAGCAGACGGCGCCGGTGCCGGCCGACGACGACCAGGTCGGCGCCCTGGGAGGCCGCGACCAGAAGTCCGGCCGCATCGCCCGGCAGCACGTGCGGCTCGGGCACGACTCCGGGGTGACGGGCGCTGTGCGGGGCGAGGAAGCCCTCGGCGAGGGCCCGGGTCTCGTTCTCCACGGCATCCTGGTCGATCTTCGGCGGGATCATCTCGCCCGGCGCCGCCCAGCCCTGCAGGGGCCACTGGTAGGCGGCGACCACCTGGAGGCGGGCGCCGCGCAGGCCGGCCTCGGTGTACGCGAAGTCGAGGGCGGCGTCGTCGGGGCTGTCCACGTGCAGGCCGACGACCACGCGCGGGCCCGGCCCGGCAGGGGCCTCACCGTCGACCTGGCGTCCGGGGCGGGGCACGACGACCACGGGGCACTCGGCGTCCCGGGCGGCGGCCATGCCGTTGGAGCCGAGGAGCAGACTGGCGAAGCCGCCCCGGCCCCGGGAGCCGAGCACCAGGAGCTGGGCGCCGGAACCCAGTTCGGGCAGTACGGCACCGGGCGCGCCCTCGACACCGAGGTACTCCGTCCGCGGCAGGTCCGGCCGGTCCGGCTGGTCGGAGCCGTCGGGGTGGTCGGGGCGTTCCGCCAGGTGGATGCGTACCCGGTCGAGGACGGGATCGTCGTCCGCGTCGGGCGCGCCGGCGACGAGGACGTCGGGCTGGGCCCAGGCGGCGTACTGCCGTACGTGCACCACCCGCAGCGGTGCTCCGCGCCGACGGGCCGCGTCGAGCGCCCAGTCCAGGGCGCGCAGGCTGTCGTCCGAACCGTCCACCGCGGCGATCACCGGCAGGGTGCTCATGTGTTCCTCGCTTCCGGAAGCCGACCTTCCCCTCCTCCGGTCAGCCTCGCTCAGGCGTCGCCCCGGGGAAGGTGCTCAAGGTCGCGTGTCCGGAAAAACGGAAGGAACACCGCCGGATCGGCCCGTCGGTTCGCGTCCCTCTCGTGCTCACCCGCAGGTGAGGTCCCGCTCAGGTGAGGTCCCGCTCAGGTGAGATCCCGCTCTCAGGTGAGGTCGAACTCCCCTTCCCGCGCCCCTGACACGAACGCGCCCCACTCCGCGGGGGTGAAGATCAGGGAGGGGCTCTCCGGGCGGCCGCTGTTGCGCATCGCGATGAACCCCTCGACGAAGGCGATCTGGACATCCCCCAGACCGCGGCTGCTCGAGTGCCAGTCGGCGTTGCTCAGGTCCAGCTCCGGCTTCTCCCAGCCCATGAGCGGCTGCTGCTGGATGGTGGTCTCGGCCACGTCCGTGCTCCTCCCGATCGCTTCGTCCGCGGCCAGCCTAGCGATCGACTCCTACCGCCGACAGGCCACGTGAGGGGGACCTTTCCGGAGGCATTTCACGCATCCGGGGGCTCGGACCCCACCAGCCACATGGAGAAGAACTGGGATCCGCCGCCGTAGGCGTGCCCGAGCACCCTGCGGGCGCCCTCCACCTGGTGCTCCCCGGCCTGCCCGCGGGCCTGGAGGGCGGCCTCGGCGAAACGGATCATGCCGGAGGCGCCGATCGGATTGGTGGAGAGCACCCCGCCCGACATGTTGACGGGCAGGTCCCCGTCCAGCTCGGTGACCCCGGCCTCGGTGAGCTTCCAGCCCTCGCCCTCCTCGGCGAAGCCCAGGTTCTCCAGCCACATGGGTTCGTACCAGGAGAACGGCACGTACATCTCGACGGCGTCGATGTCCCGGCGCGGGTCGGCGATCCCGGCCTGCCGGTACACGTCGGCCGCGCAGTCCTTGCCCGCCTGCGGGGACACGGCGTCCTTGCCGGCGAACAGCGTGGGTTCGCTGCGCATGGCGCCGCCCAGCATCCAGGCGGGCGGCCGGGGCGCGCGGGCGGCTCCGGCCCGGTCGGTGAGCACCATGGCGCAGGCGCCGTCGGAGGAGGGGCAGGTCTCCGAGTAGCGGATGGGGTCCCAGAGCATGGGCGAGGCCTGGACCTTCTCCAGGGTGATGTCGTGCTCGTGCAGATGCGCGTACGGGTTCTTGAGCGCGTTGCGGCGGTCCTTGTACGCCACCAGCGAGCCGACGGTGTCGGGGGCCCCGGTGCGCCGCATGTACGCGCGCACGTGCGGCGCGAAGAAGCCGCCCGCCCCGGCCAGCAGGGGCTGCTGGAAGGGGATCGGCAGGGACAGGCCCCACATGGCGTTGGACTCGGACTGCTTCTCGAAGGCGAGGGTGAGGACGGTGGTGTGCACCCGGGCGGCCACCAGGTTCGCGGCGACCAGGGCCGTCGATCCGCCGACGCTGCCCGCCGTGTGCACCCGCAGCATCGGCTTGCCCACCGCGCCGAGCGCGTCGGCCAGGTACAGCTCGGGCATCATGACGCCCTCGAAGAAGTCGGGCGCCTTGCCGATCACCACGGCGTCGACGTCGGCCCAGGTCAACTCGGCGTCCTCCAGGGCCCTCCTGGCGGCCTCCCGGACGAGCCCGGCGATCGACACGTCCCGGCGGGCCGCGACGTGCTTGGTCTGGCCGATGCCTACGACGGCCACGGGCTCCTTGCTCATCGCGGATCCCCTTCGAGTACGGCGACCAGGTTCTGCTGGAGACAGGGTCCGGAGGTGGCGTGGGCGAGGGCGCGGTCGGACTCGCCCCGGTGGATGCGGGCGGCGGCCTCGCCGACGCGGGCGAGACCGGCGGCCATCATCGGGTTGGCGGCGAGGGCGCCGCCGGACGGGTTGACGGTCGTGGAGTCGTCGAGCCGCAGCGCCTTGCGCAGGACGACCTCCTGCGAGGTGAAGGGCGCGTGCAACTCGGCGGTGTCGACCGGCCGTTCGAAGGCCCCTGCCTTCTCGGCGGCGAGGCGGGTGGAGGGCGAGTCGGTCAGGTCGCGGACGCCGAGCGAGTGGGCCTCGATGCGGTGGTCGACGCCGCGGATCCAGGCGGGGCGCCCGCACAGTTCCCTGGCCCGCTCCCCCGCCGCGAGGACCACGGCGGCCGCCCCGTCCCCGATGGGCGGACAGTCCCCGGTGCGCAGCGGCCGTACGAGGTAATCCCCTTGCGGCGCGGGCCCCTTGAGCTGGGCGCGCGGGTTGTCGGTGGCGCGGCTGCGGGCGCCGATCGCCGCCAGTTCGCGCTCGTCGGTGTCGCCCGCGTCGATGAGTGCCTGTGCCTGGAGGGCGGCGAGGGCCACGGAGTCGGGCCACAGCGGGGCGAGGTAGTACGGGTCGAGCTGCCGGGTGAGCACGTCCCGGAGGGAACCGGGCGAGGACTTGCCGTAGGAGTACACCAGCGCGGTGTCGGCGTCCCCGGACAGCAGCTTGGTCCACGCCTCGTACAGCGCCCACGCGCCGTCCGTCTCGACGTGCGACTCGGAGATGGGCGGCCAGGCACCCACGCCGTCTAGGGCCAGGGTGAAGGAGAAGGCGCGGCCGGCGAGGTAGTCGCAGGAACCGGAGCAGGTGAAGCCGATGTCGGCGGTCTTCAGGCCGGTCTGCGCGAGGACGTCGTGCAGGACCGGCATGAGCATCTCCACCTCGGACAGTTCCTCGGTGGAGCGCCGGGTGTCGGACTGGGCGAAGGCGACGACTGCGATGTCACGGGTCACAGCAGCTCCTTGTAGGCGTCGTACTCCGCGTCGGGTTCGCCGGTCGGCCGGTAGTGGTCCGGGTAGCGGCCGCCCTCGGTCCACACCGGTTCGACCCGCAGGCCCATGCGCACCTGGTCGTAGGGGATGCCGCCGATCCGGCCGTGCAGCGCGAGGTCGGCGCCGTCGAGGGCGATGTGGGCGTAGACGTACGGCACTTCGATGTCGAGGTTCTTCGCCTTGATGTTGACGATGCAGAAGGTGGTGACGGTGCCGCGGGGACCGACCTCCACCTGTTCCGCCGTGGCGACACCGCAGGTCGGGCAGGCGCCCCGCGGTGGCACGTAGACCTTGTGGCAGGAGGGGCAGCGCTCGCCGACGGCCCGCCGTTCGGATTCCAGGGCCTTGATGTAGGCGGTCTGGGCGCGGCCCGGTGAGTAGGTGTAGTCGAGGCGGGCCTCGGCGACGATGCCGCTGACGGGGTCGTCGAACTCGCCCTCGTGGACGGGGACTTGGGGCTCGCCCCCGTCGTACGGCTCGAAGCAGGCGATGTCGGTGATGGCGCCGACGCGCTCCCCGGCCCAGCGGACGCGGACCCGCATGCCGCTGTGCACGGCGTCGGGGCCGGAGGCGTCCAGGGCGTGCAGCAGGGCGGTGTCGGCGCCGTCGAGCCGCACCAGGACCCAGGCGAAGGGCGTGTCCAGGGGCTGGCCCCGCCGGGGTTCGTGGTTCCAGGCCCAGGTGGTCACGGTGCCGGTGGTGCCGACGGGGACGAGGTCGTGCAGGTCCTCGGCGGTGACGGGGTCGTACTCGACGGGCGGAACCAGAGTGCGGCCGTCGCGGGTGCGCACGCCGAGGACCACGCGTTCGCGGAGCCCGGTCAGGAAGGCGCTCTGGACGGGGCCGAGGGAGCGGGTGAAGGGGAATTCGACGACCAGCGGCGCCCTGAGTACGTCAGCCATAGGCGCGTGCCTCCTTCAGAGGTCGGTGCGGGGGCGCCCCTTCAGGGGCGCGGGGAACTGCGCGACCAGCGACGACGGACCCGCGGCCAGGGACCGGCCCGAGCCGCGCAGCACTACGCTCGCTTGTAGAGCGGCGGCCGTTTCTCCGCGAAGGCACGCGCCCCCTCCTTCGCGTCGGCGGTGTCGAAGATCGGCCACCCCCGCTTCAACTCGGCGGCCAGTCCTTCGTCCTCGGTCATCCCGGCCGTCTCGTACACCGAGGCCTTCACCGCCTCGACCGCCAACGGGCCGCAGGCGTTGATCAGTTCGGCGATCTCCAGGGCCTTGGCGAGTGCCGTGCCGTCCGGGACGACGTGCCCCACGAGACCGATGTCGGCGGCCTCGCGGGCGGTGTACGGGCGTCCGGTGAGCAGCATCTCCAGCGCGTGGGTGCGCGGGATCTGGCGTTGCAGCCGGACCGTCGAGCCGCCGATCGGGAAGAGGCCGCGTCTGACCTCGAAGAGGCCGAAGGTCGCGGACTCGCCGGCGACCCGGATGTCGGTGCCCTGGAGCATCTCGGTGCCGCCGGCGACGCAGTAGCCCTCGACGGCCGCGATGACCGGTTTGCGGGGGCGGTGGTGGCGCAGCATCGCCTTCCAGTGCAGGTCGGGGTCGGCGGTCAGCCGGTCCCGGTAGCGCTCGCCGCCGGTCGTCCCGCCCGCGAGGGCCTTGAGGTCCATGCCGGCGCAGAACGAGCCGCCCGCGCCGGTGAACACGACCGAGCGGATCGAGTCGTCCGCGTCCGCCTCCAGCCAGCCGTCGTACAGGCCGACCAGCATCGGCAACGAGAGCGCGTTCTTCGCCTCGGGCCTGTTGAGCGTGAGCACCAGTGTGGCGCCCTCGCGCTGGATGTCGAGGTGTTCCGTCCCACCCATCGACCCTCTCCCCTCTGCCAGAACGAGAACAGGTTGCAGGAGGCGCCGATGCACTTCAAGGGTTTTCTGACAGACAGTCAGATTTATTCGCGCGAGCCCTTCACAGTCGGGCCGCCCTTTGCTCTGATGACCGGCGAGCCGTCACAGAGCCGGGCCGGGACCAGTTCAGGAGGAGCGGTGGAGTACAACCTTGCCGACCTGTTCGAGTCGGTCGTCGACGTGGTGCCGGACCGTGAGGCGCTCGCGCACCTCGACATTCCCGGTACGGGCGCGGAGCGCCGGCTGACCTACGCGGAACTGGACGCCGCGGCCGACCGCATCGGGCACCATCTGCTCGACAGCGGGGTACGGGCCGGTGAGCACGTCGGACTGCACCTCTACAACGGGGTGGAGTACGTGCAGACGCTGCTGGGCTGCATGAAGGCGCGGATCGTCCCGGTCAACGTCAACTACCGCTATGTGGAAGAGGAGTTGGTGTACCTCTACCGGGACGCGGATCTGGTGGGGCTGGTCTTCGACGCCGAGTTCTCGGACCGGGTGGCGGCGGCGCTGCCCCACACGGAACGGCTGCGGCACCTGGTCCGGGTCGGGGAGGCGCGGCCGGGCGGACCGGCGGCGGTGGACTTCGCGGACGCCGAGACGTCCGGGCCGCCCGGGCGCGGGTTCCCGCGGCGTTCGGCCGACGACCAGTTCATCATCTACACCGGCGGGACCACCGGGATGCCCAAGGGCGTGATGTGGCGCCAGGAGGACCTGTTCTTCTCCGGTCTCGGCGGCGGCGCCCCCACCGGGGAGCCGGTGCGGCGGCCCGGGGAACTCGCCGAGCGGGTCGCGGCGGGCGGGGCCGGGATCACCTTCTTCCCCACTCCCCCGCTGATGCACGGCACCTCGACCCTGACCGCCCTCATCGGCTTCAACTTCGGCCAACGGGTCGTGCTGCACCGCAAGTTCGTGCCCGAGGAGGTGCTGCGGACCGTCGAGCGGGAGAGGGTCAGCGCGATCTCCCTGGTGGGCGACGCGATGCTGCGGCCGCTCATCGACGCCCTGGAGGGCCCGATGAAGGGCACCGACATGTCGTCCCTGTTCAGCGTGTCCTCGTCGGGCGCGATCATGTCGGACACGGTGAGCCGGCAGTTCCGGACGCTCGTCCCGAACGCCCTGCTGCTCAACAACTTCGGCTCCTCCGAGTCCGGCTTCAACGGCACGGCGACGGACGACTCCGGCCCCGAACGCGGCTTCCGGGTACGGGTCAACTCCCGCACCCAGGTGGTCGATCCGGCCACGCACGAGCCGGTGGCCGTGGGCGAGGTGGGCCGGGTCGCGCAGTGCGGCCATGTCCCGCTCGGCTACTACAACGACACCGGGAAAACGGCCGACACCTTCTTCGAGAAGGACGGGGAGCGCTGGGTGCTCCTCGGTGACATGGCCACCGTCGACGAGGAGGGGGTCGTCACCGTCCTCGGGCGGGGCTCGCAGTGCATCAACACCGGCGGCGAGAAGGTGTACCCCGAGGAGGTCGAGCAGGCGCTCAAGGCGCATCCGGACGTGTACGACGCGCTCGTGGCCGGGGTGCCGGACGTGAAGTGGGGACACCATGTGGCGGCCGTCGTGCAGTTGCGCCAGGGCGCGGGGCGGATGTCCCTGGACGACCTCCAGACGCACTGCCGGACACGGCTCGCGGGGTACAAGGTGCCGCGCCAGCTCGTGATCACGGAGTCCATCCGCCGCTCGCCGAGCGGCAAGGCGGACTACCGGTGGGCGCAGAAGGTGGCGGCGGGCGCGGCCGGCGGCTGACGGTCCCGAAATCGGCCCCGAGCAATTGAACCGAACGTGACGTGCGACCGTACTGGTGGTGGCAGGCTCGGTCGACGGGCCCTGTTCGTCATGCCGTCGCCGCACCACTGCACGTCACAGCACGACCGCACGGAAGGACCACCGGGTGTCGCTCTTCACTCGTTCAAGCCCGCCGCAGGACACCACTGAGCACGACAGTGATGCGGACGGGGCGGGTGCGACGGGGGAAGAGGGGACGGAGGAGGCCGGGGAGCGCGACAGCCCGGTGCGCCCCGGCTGGTTCGGCTGGCGCCGCCGCTACCCCCGTACGGCCCGCGGGGTGTCCGTGGGGACGAGCGTGCTGGCGGGTCTGCTGGTGCTGCTGGTGCTGCTCTTCCCCAACCGGCTCGACCACATGAACCTGCGGTCGTTCCTGCGTCTGCCCGTCGAGGCGATCGTCATCGCGGCCGTCCTGCTCGTGCTGCCGCCGCGGGTGCGCCGGATCGCGGCGGTCGTCCTCGGGCTGTTCCTCGGCCTGTTCACCGTCCTGAAGTTCCTCGACATGGGTTTCTACCAGACGCTGGCCCGGCCCTTCGACCTGGTCTTCGACTGGATCATGCTGGGCAACGCGACGGACTGGCTCAGGGAGTCCTTCGGCCGCACCGGCGAGATCCTGGCGGTGACCGGGGTGATCGTCCTGTTCCTCGCCCTGCTCGCGCTGAGCACCTGGGCGGTGGTGCGGCTGTCGAACGTGATGTCCCGGCACCGCCCCAAGGCCGTCGGCACCGTCCTCGTCCTCGGCACGGCGTGGGTCACCTGCTTCACGGTGGGCGTGCAGTTCGGCGGGGTCTCGTTCGCCACCAAGGGCAACACCGAGTTCCTCGCCAACCGCGTCCAGCACGTGCGCAACGGACTGGGCGACGCCAAGGTCTTCGAGAAGCAGTCCGCCGTCGACGCCTTCGCCGCCACCCCTCCCGACCAGCTCCTGACCGGACTGCGCGGCAAGGACGTCCTGTTCACGTTCATCGAGAGCTACGGGCGGGTGGCGATCGACGACCCGGCGATGGCACCGGAGATGGACGCGACGCTCAAGAAGGGCGACGCGACGCTGAAGGCGGCTGGGTTCGCCTCGCGCAGCGGCTGGCTGCGGTCCCCGGTGACGGGCGCCGGAAGCTGGATGGCCCACTCGACGTTCCTGTCCGGACTGTGGGTCAAGAACCAGCAGCGCTACCTGAACCTCACCTCCAGCGACCGCGCGACGCTCACCAGCTACTTCCAGAAGACGGGTGACTGGCGGACGGTCGGCATCGTGCCGGGTGTGCGCAAGTCGTGGCCCGAGGGCAAGTACTTCGGCCTCGACCACATCTACGACTCGACGCACCTCGGCTACAAGGGCCCGTACTTCAGTTGGACGCCCGTGCCGGACCAGTTCAGCCTGGAGGCCTTCCAGAAGCTGGAGCACGGCAAGAAGAACCGCGACCCGATCATGGCGGAGATCATCCTGGCCTCCAGCCACAACCCCTGGTCGCCGATCGCCCGCACGATCGACTGGGACGACCTCGGTGACGGCTCGGTCTTCGAGCAGATCAAGAAGGAGGGCACGAACCCGACGGAGGTCTGGAAGAGCCAGGACCGGGTGCGCACCGAGTACCGCAAGGCCATCCAGTACTCCGTGGACAGCCTGACCCAGTGGATGCAGCGCTACGGCGACGAGAACACCGTCCTGGTCTTCCTCGGCGACCACCAGCCCGTGCCCACGGTCACCAAGGGCTCCACCAGCAGGGACGTGCCGGTCACGATCGTCGCGAAGGACCCGAAAGTCCTCGACCGGGTCGACGACTGGAACTGGACGGACGGTCTCAAGCCCGCCGACGACGCGCCCGAGTGGGGCATGGACAAGTTCCGCGACCGCTTCATGACGGCGTTCGCCAAGTGAGGTCCGGCGACTCGTCCAGGAAGGGCTCGACCACCGACAGGAAATCCTCCGGCCTGGCCTCGTGCACCAGATGACCACCACCGACGGTGACCAGCCGCGCGTCGGGAATCGCCGCGGCCACCAGGGCGACCTGCTCCTGCGGGACGGTACTGGTGGCGCCGCCCCCGATGACCAGCGTGGGCATGGTGATCCGCTCCATGTGCTCCCACCACATGGGGTTCGGGGCGTTGCGCTGGGCGTCGGTGGCCAGCAGCATGGCCCAGTCGAAGGGCGGGTCGGTGTCCGGGGCGGGGGCGGGCGGCCGGGGCGGGTCGAGGGGCATCGGCGCGGGGACGTCCTCCAGGACCAGCCGTCGTACGGCACTGGGCGTGTGCTGGGCGAGGAGGTAGGCGACGGTCCCGCCGAGCGAGTGGCCCACGACGTCGGCGCGCCCGACACCGAGCGCGGCCAGGAGGCCGAGCGTGTCGTCGCGCATCGCCTCGTACGCGTACTCCCCCGGCCGGTCGCTGCCGCCGTGGCCTCGCAGGTCGGGTGCGTAGACGCGTCGCGGACGGGCTCCCCCGGCCAGTCGCCCGGCGATCCCGGTCCAGTCCGCCCCGTCCGCGCCGCGGCAGTGCAGCAGGAGCACGGGAGGCGCGTCCTCGGGTCCCCAGGACCGGTACGCGAGGGTGATGCCGTTGGCCTTGACGGTGTCCATGGCGGCGAAGGTATCCGCAGGCGGGGAGCACCGCCCGGCCGCTCTGCCGAGGGCAGAACGCCGGCTCCGGAGCGGCTCCCGCCGGGCACGCTCCGCCTGCGAACCGCACCGGCCCCTTGCCTCGGGGCGTCTCGCCTGGATTACTGATCCCCAGCACCTCGACCGAATGATCGGTCGCCCGTAATGATGTGGTTGGAGGGACGTTCCGATGGCGGATGCGGAGCTGCTGGACTCGGGGGAACGGCTGGACGCCGGGGCGTTGCGGGCGTTGCAGCTCGAGCGGTTGCGGGCGTCGCTGCGGCACGCGTACGAGCACGTGCCCTTCTACCGGGAGTCCTTCGACAAGGCGGGGGTCCGGCCGGACGACTGCCGGTCCCTGGAGGACCTGGCGAGGTTCCCGTTCACCACCAAGGCCGACCTGCGCGAGAACTATCCGTACGGGATGTTCGCCGTGCCCCGGGACCATGTGCGCCGCATCCATGCCTCCAGCGGCACCACCGGGCGCCCCACGGTCGTGGGCTACACCGAGAACGACCTCTCCCTGTGGGCCGACATGGTGGCGCGTTCCCTGCGCGCGGCCGGCGCCCGGCCCGGGGACGTCGTCCATGTGGCCTACGGATACGGGCTGTTCACGGGCGGACTCGGCGCGCACTACGGCGCGGAGCGGCTCGGCTGTACGGTCGTCCCCGCGTCCGGCGGCATGACGGCACGCCAGGTGCGGCTCATCCAGGACCTGGAACCCGCGATCATCATGGTGACCCCGTCGTACATGCTCACGCTGCTCGACGAGTTCGAGCGGCAGGGCGTCGACCCGCGGAGCACCTCGCTGCGGGTGGGTGTCTTCGGGGCCGAGCCCTGGACCGAGGAGATGCGCCGGGAGATCGAGGAGCGGTTCGCGATCGACGCCGTGGACATCTACGGGCTGTCGGAGGTGATCGGCCCGGGCGTGGCGCAGGAGTGCGTGGAGACCAAGGACGGGCTCCATGTGTGGGAGGACCACTTCTACCCCGAGGTCGTCGACCCGATCACCGGGGAGGTCCTGCCCGACGGCGAGCGGGGCGAGCTGGTGTTCACCTCGCTCACCAAGGAGGCCATGCCCGTCATCCGCTACCGGACCCGGGACCTGACCCGGCTGCTGCCGGGCACGGCGCGGGTGTTCCGGCGGATGGAGAAGGTCACCGGCCGCAGCGACGACATGGTGATCCTGCGCGGGGTGAACCTCTTCCCCACCCAGGTCGAGGAGATCGTCCTGCGCACCCCGGGCGTCGCGCCCCACTTCCAGCTCCGGCTCACCCGCGAGGGCCGCCTCGACGCCCTGACGGTGCGGGCCGAGGCCCGGCCGGACGCCACCCCCGAGACCAGGGACGCGGCCGCCCGCTCCATCGCGGCGGCCGTGAAGGACGGCATCGGGGTGTCGGTCGGCGTCGAGATCGTCGAACCGGAGTCCCTGGAGCGGTCCGTGGGCAAGATCCGCCGGATCGTCGACCTGCGCTCCCGCTAGCCCGTCACGACGAGAACCGGTCCCGCAGCTCCCGCTTGAGGATCTTCCCGCTGGCGTTTCGGGGCAGCTCGTCCACGAACAGGACCCGCTTGGGCGCCTTGAAGTGGGCGAGCTTCTCCCGTACGTGGTCGAGGAGTTCGGCCTCGGTGACCTCGCCGCGCGGGACGACGACCGCGGTGACGGCCTCGATCCACCGCTCGTCGGGCAGCGCGATGACGGCGACCTCGGCGACGCCCTCGTGGGTGTACAGGGCGTCCTCGACCTGGCGTGAGGCGACCAGGACGCCACCGGAGTTGATGACGTCCTTCACCCGGTCGACGATCGTGAAGTAGCCGTGCGCGTCCCGCACCGCGAGGTCACCGGAGTGGAACCAGCCGTCCCGGAAGGCCGCTTCGGTCTCCTCGGGCTTGTCCCAGTAGCCCTCGCACAACTGCGGTGACCGGTAGACGATCTCGCCGGGCGTGCCGTCCGGCACGTCCTTGCCGTCCTCGTCCACGACCCGCGCGTCCACGAACAGGACGGTCCGGCCGCAGGAGTCCATCCGTCCCTTGTGCTCGTCGGGCGCGAGGACGGTGGCCAGCGGGCCGATCTCGCTCTGTCCGAAGCAGTTGTAGAAGGCGAGCTTCGGCAGCCGTTCGCGCAGTCGCTCCAGGACCGGCACGGGCATGATCGAGGCGCCGTAGTACGCCTTGCGCAGCCCGCTGAGGTCGCGGGTGGCGAAGTCGGGGCGGTTGGCCAGTGCGATCCACACGGTGGGCGGCGCGAACAGGCTGTCCGCACGGCCCTGTTCGACCAGGTCGAAGAGGCGGTCCCCGTCGGGTGCGTCGAGGATGACGTTCGTCGCGCCGACCGCGAGATAGGGCAGCAGGAAGACGTGCATCTGCGCGGAGTGGTACAGCGGCAGCGAGTGCACCGGGCGGTCGCCCGCGCTCAGGTCGCAGGCGGTGATCGCGCTCAGGTACTCGTGCACCAGGGCGCGGTGGGTCATCATCGCGCCCTTCGGCAGGGCCGTCGTCCCCGAGGTGTACAGCAGTTGGACCAGGTCCTCGCTGCGCGCCTCGGGGCCGTCGTACGGCGGCACGGCCTCCAGCCGGGCCAGCAGGGAGTTCTCGGAGTCGCGCAGCGGCAGCGTGCGGACGCCCTCGGGGAGGCGCCCCGCGAGTGCGGGGTCGGCGAGGACGAGGGTGCTGCCGGACTGGCCGACGAGGTACGCGAGGTCGTCGCCGGTGAGGTTCTGGTTGACCGGCACATGGACCAGCCCCGCGCGGGCGCAGGCGAGGAAGGCGATCAGGTACGCGTCCGAGTTGTGGCCGTAGGCGCCGACCCGGTCGCCCCGGTCGAGGCCCTGGTCGAGGAGCAGGCGCGCCGCGCGGGAGACGGCGTCGTCGAGGTCCTCGTACGTCCAGGAGCGCTCGCCGTACTCGACCGCGACGCGTGCCGGGGTGCGCCGGGCGCTGCGCCGCAGCACCCCGTCAACCGTACTGCCGTGTCCAGGCGTCATACGGGACAACCTACCGGTTGGTACGCTCAACCGCTCCTTCCCTCACTGACGTTGGGAGGCACGATGCGCACCCGCCCCAGACGCGCCGTCGTCGCGGCCGTGGTCCTGTTCGCCGCCGTCGGCACGCTGCCGTCCGCAGCCGCGCAGGACCGGCAGAAACAGGAACATCCCTCGCACGGCGGTCTGTCCGCCACCATCCGCTACACCGAGTACGGCATCCCGCACATCCTCGCGCGGAACTACACGGACCTCGGCTTCGGCACCGGGTGGGCGCAGGCCGCCGACCAGGTGTGCACCCTCGCCGACGGGTTCGTGACCGTGCGCGGCGAGCGTTCGCGCTACTTCGGGGCCGACTCGGCTTCCGACGCCGCGCTCTCCTCGGCCACGAAGAACCTCTCCAGCGACCTGTACTTCCGCGGCGTGCGGGAGGCGGGGACGGTGGAGAGGCTGCTGGCCACGCCCGCGCCGCGAGGTCCGAGCCGTGACGTGAAGAACCTGATGAAGGGCTTCGCGGCGGGCTACAACGCCTGGCTGAAGAAGAACCGGATCACCGACCCGGCGTGCCGGGGCGCCGACTGGGTCCGTCCCGTGTCGGTCCGGGACGTGGCCGCGCGCAACTACGCGCTCGCCGTCCTGGGCGGTCAGGGCCGGGCCGTGGACGGCATCACCGCCGCGACGCCGCCCGCGGCCGGCGTCGCGGCGGCCGGCGCGCCCGACGCCCGGGACACCGCTCGCGCGGCCCGGGACCTGTTCGCCGCCGACTCGGCCGACATGGGCTCCAACGCCGTCGCGTTCAGCGGGGCCACGACGGCGAACGGCCGCGGGCTCCTCCTCGGCAACCCGCACTACCCCTGGCAGGGCGGCCGCCGCTTCTGGCAGTCGCAGCAGACCATCCCCGGCGAACTGAACATCGCGGGCGGCTCGCTGCTCGGCTCGGCGACGATCTCCATCGGCCACAACGCCCAGGTGGCCTGGAGCCACACGGTGGCCACCGGCGTCACCCTCAACCTGCACCAGCTCACCCTGGACCCGGCCGACCCGACCACGTACCTCGTCGACGGCAGGCCGCAGCGGATGACCCGGCGCGAGGTGACCGTCGCCGTCCAGGGCGGCGCACCGGTGACCAGGACCCAGTGGTGGACGCGGTACGGCCCCGTCGTCACCTCGCTCGGGGCCGCGCTGCCGCTGCCCTGGACGACCACGACGGCGTACGCCCTGAACGACCCCAACGCCGGCAACCTGCGTGCCTCCGACACCGCGCTGGGCTTCAGCAGGGCCCGCGGCACGGGCGATGTGCTGAACGCGCTGAAGCGCACCCAGGGGCTGCCGTGGGTCAACACCGTCGCGGCCGACTCGCGGGGCCACACGCTGTTCACCCAGTCCCAGGTGCTCCCCCGGATCACCGACGAACTGGCGCAGCGCTGCTCCACCCCCCTGGGCAAGGTCACCTACCCGGCCTCGGGAGTCGCGATCCTCGACGGCTCGCGCGGCGACTGCGCTCCGGGCAGTGATCCGGACGCCGTCCAGCCGGGGATCTTCGGGCCCGCGAGGATGCCGGTCCTGAAGGACGCGCCGTACGCGGAGAACTCCAACGACAGCGCCTGGCTGGCCAACGCCGAGCGGCCGCTGACGGGTTACGAGCGGGTCTTCGGCACCGTGGGCACCCAGCGCTCGATGCGCACGCGGGGTGCCGTCCAGGACGTGGCCGCGATGGCCGCGCGGGGGAAGCTGACCGTACGGGACCTCCAGGCGCAGCAGTTCGCCAACCGGGTGCCCGCCGGTGACCTGGTGGCGGCCGACGCGGCGAAGGCGTGCGCGGCCCTGCCCGGCGGCACGGCGACGGGCAGCGACGGCAAGGCGGTCGACGTCCGCGAGGCCTGTGGGGTGCTCGCGGCCTGGGACCGCACCGCGGACACCGGCAGCCGGGGCGCGCTGTTCTTCGACCGGCTCTGGCGGCGGCTGCCGACGGCCCAGTTGTGGAAGGTGCCGTTCTCCGCGGCCGACCCGGTGGGCACACCGAACACGCTCGACACCGGTGCGCCCGCCTTCACGGCGGCCCTCGCGGACACCGTCACCGAACTGCGGGCGGCGGGCATCGCGCTGGACTCCCGGCTCGGCGAGCACCAGTTCGTCGTACGCAACGGACAGCGCATCGCCGTGCCGGGGGGCACCGAGTCGCTCGGGGTGTGGAACAAGGTCGAGCCGGTGTGGAACCCGGCTGGCGGCGGATACACGGAGGTGACGACCGGGTCCAGTTACATCCAGGCGGTGGGCTGGGACGGCGGCCGCTGCCCGGTGGCCCGGACCCTGCTGACGTACTCCCAGTCCTCGGACCCGAACTCGCCGCACTTCAGCGACCAGACCCGGCTGTTCTCGGCGGAGCGGTGGGTGGCGTCCCGGTTCTGCGAGAAGGACATCCTGACCTCGCCCGCGCTGCGGATCGTGCGGGTGCGTTCCTGAAGCCGGGCGGGCTCACACCGGCCGTGAGCGCCCCTCCCAGTACGGGTCCCGCAGGCGTCGCTTGTACAGCTTGCCGTTGGGATCGCGGGGCATCTCGGTGATGAAGTCGACGCTCTTCGGGCGTTTGTAGCCCGCGAGCCGTTCGGCGCAGTGGGCGAGGACGTCGGCGGCCAGGTCCGGCCCGGGTGTGTGGCCCGGGGCCGGTTCCACCACGGCCTTGACCTCCTCGCCCCAGTCGTCGTGCGGGATGCCGAAGGCGGCGGCGTCGGCGACGGCCGGGTGCTGGAGCAGCACGGACTCGATCTCGGCGGGGTAGATGTTCACCCCGCCCGAGATGATCATGTCGATCTTGCGGTCGCGGAGGAAGAGGTAGCCGTCCTCGTCGAGGTAGCCGAGGTCGCCGACGGTGAAGAAGTCGCCGATGCGGTTCTTCCGCGTCTTGGCCTCGTCCTTGTGGTAGGTGAAGCCGCCGGTGTTCATCTTCAGGTACACGGTGCCGAGTTCGCCGGGCGGCAGCCGGTTGCCGTCGTCGTCGAAGACCGCCAGCTCGCTGATCGGCCACGCCTTCCCGACCGTGCCCGGCTTCTTCAGCCAGTCCTCGGCGGTGGCGAAGGCTCCGCCGCCCTCGCTGGCCGCGTAGTACTCCTCCACGCAGGGCCCCCACCAGTCGAGCATCGCCCGCTTCACATGGTCGGGGCAGGGGGCGGCGCCGTGGATGGCGTGCCGCATCGACGAGACGTCGTAGCGGGCCCTCACGTCCTCGGGCAGCGCCAGCAGACGGTGGAACTGGGTCGGGACCATGTGGGTGTGGGTGCACCTGTGCGCGTCGATCAGCCGCAGCATCTCCTCCGGCGTCCACCTGTCCATCAGGACCAGCGGGTGGCCGATGTGCAGGGCCGCGGCCGCGAACTGCAGGACGGCGGTGTGGTAGAGCGGCGAGCAGACGAGGTGGACGTTGTCGTCGAAGGGCCGGATGCCGAAGATGCCGAGGAAGCCGCCCAGGTACGCCTCCTCCGGCAGCTTTCCGGGCAGGGGCCGGCGGATGCCGCGCGGGCGGCCCGTCGTACCGGAGGTGTAGTTCATGACCCAGCCGAGCTCACGGTCCGCGGGCGGCGACTCCGGTTGCCCGGCGAGGAGTTCGGGGTACGGCCGGAAGCCCTCGACCTCGCCGACGGCGTACCGGTGGCTCGCCGGGAGGCCCGCCTCGTCGGCCGCCCGCCGGACGGCCTCCCCGAACCTCTCGTGCGCGACCAGCACCTTGGCGCCGGAGTCGGCGACGATCCAGGCGATCTCCGGGGCGACGAAGTGGTGGTTGATCGGGACCAGGTAGAACCCGGCCTGGCCGGCGGCGAGGTGCGCGGTGAAGAACTCCGCGCCGTTCGGCAGGACGACCGCGAAGGCGTCCCCGCGCTCCAGTCCGGCCGCGCGCAGGCCGTGCACGAGCCGGTTGGCGGCCCCGTGCAGGCGACCGGCGGTCCACGGCTCGCCGTCGGGGGCGATGAGGACCGTGCGCGAGGGGTCCTGCGCGGCCTGGGTCCAGAAGCCCGCGGGAGGTGTGCTCGTCACTGGCCGCTCCTTCCGGCGATGCGGTTGACGCGGTCGACGGCTTCCTCGAAGCCGTGGGTGAGGTCGTCGAAGACGGCCTGGACGCTGCGTTCGCTGGTCATCCGGCCGACGATCTGGCCGACGGGTGTGCCGAGGAGGGGTTCCACCTCGTACTTCTGGATGCGGGAGACGGCGTCGGCGACCAGCAGCCCCTGGAGGGGCATGGGCAGGGTGCCGGGCCCGTCGGCGGAGTCCCAGGCGTCGGTCCACTCGGTACGGAGCTGGCGCGCGGGTTTCCCGGTCAGCGCGCGGGAGCGGACGGTGTCCCCGGAGCCGGCCGCGAGCAGCTTCGCGATCAGCTTGGGTGACGGGAGCTCGGCCTCCGTGGTGGTCAGCCACAGGGAGCCCAGCCACACCCCCTGGGCGCCGAGTGCCAGTGCGGCCGCCACCTGCCGGCCGCTGCCGATGCCGCCCGCCGACAGCACGGGCAGCGGGTGCACGGCGTCGACGACCTCGGGCGTGAGGACCATGGAGGCGATGTCCCCGGTGTGGCCACCGGCCTCGTAGCCCTGCGCGACCACGATGTCGATGCCGGCCTCCTTGTGCTTGACGGCGTGCCGGGCGCTGCCCGCGAGGGCGGCGACCAGGACGTCGCGTTCGTGCGCCCGGGCCACCACGTCGGCGGGCGGGGAGCCCAGGGCGTTGGCCAGCAGCCGGATCGGGTAGTCGAAGGCGACGTCGAGCTGGTTGCGGGCGACCTGCTCCATCCAGCCCGTGATGCGCCACCCGGACGCCTCGCCCTCGGCGAGTTCGGGCACCCCGTACCGGGCGAGGGTGTCCTTGACGAACTGCCGGTGCCCCTCGGGGATCATCGCCTCGACGTCCGCCTCGGTGACCCCTTCGACCTTCCTGGCGGGCATGACGACGTCCAGGCCGTAGGGCTTGCCGTCGACGTGGGCCTCGATCCAGTCGAGGTCGCGTTTGAGTTCGTCGGGGGCCGTGTAGCGGACCGCGCCGAGCACTCCGAAGCCACCGGCCCGGCTGATGGCCGCGGCGACGGCGGGGAACGGCGTGAAGCCGAAGACGGCGTGCTCGACTCCCAGTGTCTTGCTCAGCTCCGTCTGCATGGCCGCAGGATGCCGCAGACCCCCGGATGACGGAAGAGCTTTTCTGATGCTCCGTCAGATTCAGGTCCGCTCGGACCCGGTACGGACCCGGCCCGTCCGGCGGCTCAGCCGGGACCGGGTCTCGTACGTCACCGGCGTGGTGCTCCGTGTCGACGGCGGCAGCCGGGTCTGAGGGCGGGCGCGGACCGGCTCCGCGTCAGGCGCCGAGTTCCTCCAGGACGGCCATCGCCGCGTTGTGCCCCGGCACCCCGCTCACCCCGCCGCCGCGCACCGCGCCCGCCCCGCACAGCAGCACGTTGGCGTGCCGGGTCTCCACGCCCCAGCGGCCGGTGCCCTCCGCGGCGTACGGCCAGGACAGGTCGCGGTGGAAGATGTTGCCGCCGGGCAGCCGCAGGTCCCGCTCCAGGTCGAGCGGGGTCTTCGCCTCGATGCAGGGCCGGCCGTCCGCGTCCGTGGCCAGGCAGTCGGCCAGCGGCTCGGCGAGGTGGGCGTCGAGCTGGGCGAGGGTCGACTTGAGGAGCTCCTCGCGCACGCCGTCGTTGTCCCGGTCGAAGAGCCGGGCCGGGGTGTGCAGTCCGAACAGGGTGAGGGTCTGGTAGCCCCGCTCGACGAGGTCCGGGCCGAGGATCGTCGGGTCGGTGAGGGAGTGGCAGTAGATCTCCGAGGGCGGCGCGGCGGGGAGCCGGCCCGCGGCGGCCTGGGCGTGGGCGGTGGCCAGCTCCTGGTAGCCCTCGGCGATGTGGAAGGTGCCGGAGAACGCCTCGCGCGGGTCGACCTCGCCGTCCCGGAGCCGCGGCAACCGCTTGAGCAGCATGTTGACCTTGAGCTGGGCGCCCTCGGCGGGGGCCGGCGGGCGGTCGCCGGTGAGCTCGGCGAGGGCCTGCGGGGAGGCGTTGACCAGGACGTGCCGGGCCTCGACGGTGCCCTCCGTCCCGTCGGCCCGGTACGTGACCTGCGCCCAGGTGCCGTCCGTGGAGATCCCCACGGCCTCGTGTCCGGTGGCGAGGACCGCGCCGGCCTGGCGTGCCGCGCCGGCCAGGGCGTCGGTGAGGGCACCCATGCCGCCGACGGGTACGTCCCAGGCACCGGTCCCGCCGCCGATCACGTGGTAGAGGAAGCAGCGGTTCTGCTTGAGGGAGGGGTCGTGGGCGTCGGTGAAGGTGCCGATGAGCGCGTCGGTCAGGACCACGCCCCGGACCAGGTCGTCGGCGAAGCGGTCCTCCACCGCCACTCCGATCGGCTCCTCGAACAGGACCCGCCACGCCTCCTCGTCGTCCACCCGCAGCCGCAGTTCGTCCCGGGTGGGCAGCGGTTCGGTGAGGGTGGGGAAGACCTTCTGCGCGACGCGGCCCGTCATGTCGTAGAACCGCTGCCAGGCCCGGTACTCGTGTTCGCCGCCGGTGAGCCGGGCGAAGGCCTCCCGGGTACGGCGCTCACCCCCGCCGACGAGCAGCCCGGTCGCCCTGCCGTCGCGTTCGACGGGGGTGTACGACGAGACGTTGCGGGTCCGGACCCGGAAGTCCAGACCGAGCTCGCGGACGATCTTCCTGGGCAGCAGGCTGACCAGGTACGAGTAGCGCGACAGCCGGGCGTCCACCCCGGCGAACGGCCGCGTGGACACCGCGGCTCCCCCGGTGTTCCCGAGCCGCTCGAGAACCAGGACGGACCGTCCGGCCCGGGCCAGGTAGGCGGCGGCGACCAGTCCGTTGTGGCCCCCGCCGACGATGACGGCGTCGTAGCGGCGGTGGTGTCCCTCGTGTGCAGGCATGGTTCTTCGTAACACGTGATGATCTAGGTCGGCCAGAGGTGGGCGGCAGTCGACCCAAGGCCCCGCCCCCGGGTCACTGCGGTCCGGAGGCCCGCTGCTGCCGCAGTACCGCGACCCTGCGGTACAGCGCGACCGCCTCCGCGCCCCGGCCGAGCTGCTCCAGGCAGTGGGCCTCGTCGTTGCGGCTGGCCAGGGTGTCGGGGTGGTCGGCGCCGAGGACGCGTTCGCGGGAGCCGGCCACCGTGCGGTACTCGGTGAGGGCGTCCGTCCAGCGGCCGAGCCAGCCGAGCCCCACGGCCACCTCGCGGCGGCTGACCAGGGTGTCCGGGTGGTCGGGGCCGAGGACGCGCGCGCGGATCGCGCACACGTCCCGGGACTCGGCGAGGGCTTCCTCCCAGTGGCCGAGGCGGCCGAGGTTGACGCCGAGGCCGTGGCGGGCGCGCAGGGTCTCGGGGTGGGCGGGGCCGTGGACGCGGGTGCGGTCCTCGATCAGCTCGCGGTAGAGACGGAGCGCGTCCGTGCTGCGGCCCAGGCGGCCGAGGCTGATGCCGACCTCGTAGCGGGCGGCGAGGGTGTCGGGGTGGTCGGGGCCGAGGGCCTGGGCGCGGGCCTCGGCGACCTCGTGGTAGGTGTGCAGGGCTTCCGCCCAGCGGCCCAACTGGCCGAGCGCGTAGGCGACCTCGTAGCGGGTGACGAGGGTGTCGGGGTGGTGGGGGCCCAGCACCCGGGCGCGGGCGGCGGCCACCTCGCAGGCCATGCGGTACGAGTCCTCCAGGCGGCCGAGCCGGGAGAGGTTGAAGGCGAGGTTGTGGCGGCAGCGCAGGGTGTCGGGGTGGTCCGGGCCCATCTCGCGCTCGCGGGCGGCGAGGACCGCGTTGTAGACCTGGTGGGCGTCGAAGTGCCGGCCCAACTGGCCGAGGACGTACGCCATCTCCTGGCGGGCCGCGAGGGTGTCGGGGTGGTCGGCGCCCAGGGTGCGGGTCCTGGTCGCGGCCACGTGCTTGTACTCGCGCAGGGCGTCGGCGGCCCGGCCGGTGCGGCTGAGGGTGAAGGCGACCTCGTAGCGGCTGGCGAGGGTGTCGGGATGGTCGGGGCCCAGCAGGTGCTCGCGTTCGGCGGCGACCGCGCGGTGCACCTCGCCGGCCTCGGCCCAGCGGCCCAGGCGCCCGAGGCTGAGCCCCGCGTTGTGCCGGCCGGCGAGGGCCGTGAGGGCCTGCGCGGAGGGCACGGGCGGCCCCTCGGGCACCGGTTCCTCGACGCGGCCGGTGGCGGGGCGGGCGATCCACTCGCCGGTGAGGGCCGCCCCGGCGTCCGGGGGCGTGGTGACGAGTCCTGCGCCGGTGGCCTTGTGGCCGGTGGTCATGCCACGGGTCCAGGACGGCAGCCGGGTCTCGCGGGCCCGCTCCGGCTGCGGCGGCCGGAGGTCGGGCCGCGGGGTCACCACGGTGGGCACGTACGCCGGTGCGGAGCGGCCCAGGGTGATGCGGCGGCCCAGCTCGCGGGCGTCGGGCGGGCGGTGTCCGGGCTCCTTGGCCAGCAGGTCGAGGATGACCCGGTCGAGGTACTCGGGGAGTTCGGCGCGGTGGCTGCGCGGCGGCCGCGGCGGGGTGTCGCGGTGCCCGACGAGGATCGCCCAGGCGTCCTCCAGGTCGAACGGCGGTGCCCCGGTGGCGATCTCGTACAGCACGCACCCGAGGGAGTACAGGTCGCTGCGCTGGTCGACCTCGGAACCCCCTATCTGCTCCGGGGACATGTAGTGCGGGGTGCCCATCGCGATGCCGGTGCCGGTCAGCCGGGAGGTGAAGTCGACGTCGTGGCCGAGCCGGGCGATGCCGAAGTCGCAGATCTTCACGGTGCCGTCGGTGAGGCGGACGATGTTCGCGGGCTTCAGGTCCCGGTGCACGATGCCCTGCTGGTGGGTGTAGGCGAGGGCGGCGGCGACCTGGTCGGCGATGTCGATGACGTCGGACACGGGCAGGGGGTGCTGTTTGTTGTCCTCCAGGAGCTGGCTGAGGTTGCGCCCCTCCAGCAGCTCCATCACCAGGTAGAGGACCCCGTCGGACTCGCCGAAGTCGTGCACGACGGTCACCCCGCGGTGGCTGAGCGCGGCGGCCACCCGGGCCTCCCGGCGGAACCGCTCCCGCAGGACCCGGGTGAAGGTCTGGTCGTGCTGCCCGCCCAGCGGCTTGAGGCACTTCACGGCGACATGGCGCCCCAGCGACTCGTCACGGGCCCGCCACACCTCGCCCATGCCGCCGCGCCCGATCAGGTCGAGCAGTCGGTACCGCCCCTGGATGAGCCTGCTGTCCCCCATCTTCTGCGACCGCCCCCGTCGAACTCGCCCCGCTTCCCCTGGCCTGTCCAGTATGGCGAGCTATCGTCCGAGTTTGTACGGGGCGGGACGGGCGCCCGGGCCGAGCCGCGCCATGGCCCGCAGGATGTGTTTGGGCGGGAGTTGCCAGCGCAGACGTGCGGGAACGCAGCGCAGCAGGGTGCCGGTGGCGCGCAACCGGCGGGTGACGGTGCCGGGTTCGGGGGCTTTCCTGCCGTAGAGCTCGTGGGCGTACGGCGGCAGGGCGGCGTACGCCAACTGCGCCACGCGCCGCCAGAGCACCTCACGCGCCGGGACGAGGAGGGGGTGCGTCGGCGGGCGGAGCAGGAAGTCGTCCACCGCGCGGGCCTCCGGCGTAGCGGCGAGTTCGGGCAGCACCTTCTCGAAGTAGGCGGCCAGCTCCGCCTGGTTCGCCGGTACGGCATCAGGGTCCAGGCCCACCAGGCGGGCGCTGACCCGGTGTTCGGCCAGGTAACGGTCGGCCTGCTGGTCGGTGAGGCGGAAGCCGGAGCGGCGGGCGACCTGGAGGTAGGAGTCGATCTCGGCGCAGTGCACCCACAGCAGGAGTTCGGCTTCGTCGACGCCGTAGCGTTCGCCGGTGTCGGGGTCGGTCGCGCCGAGCATGGCGTGGATCTTCCGGACGCGCGCGCCGGCCTTCTCTGCGGCCTCGGCGGTGCCGTAGGTCGTGGTGCCCACGAAGCTCGCGGTGCGCATCAGCCGGCCCCAGGCGTCGCGCCGGAAGTCGGAGTTCTGCATGACGCCGCGCACCGCGCGCGGGTGCAGGGCCTGGAGGTAGAGCGCGCGGATGCCGGCGACCCACATCATCGGGTCGCCGTGCATCTGCCAGGTCACGGACGATGGACCGAACAACCCCGGATCACCCGTCATGCCGGAAGGCTAACGCCGTACCCGCGGCATACCCAGGCCGATCCACGAGATGATCTCCCGCTGGATCTCGTTGTTCCCGCCGCCGAAGGTGAAGATGACCGCGGAGCGGTAGCCGCGTTCCAGTTCGCCGTGCAGGACGTCGCCCACCGAGCCCTCCTTCAGCGCGCCGGCCGCCGCGACGACCTCCATGAGCCACGCGTAGGCGTCCCGGCGGGCCTCGGAGCCGTAGACCTTGACCGCGGAGGCGTCCTGCGGGGTGAGGGTGCCGTCCTGGACGGCGTTCACCATGCGCCAGTTGAGGAGTTTGAGGGCGTCGAGCCGGGTGTGGGTCCGGGCGAGGCGGCCGCGCACCCACGGCAGGTCGATCACCCGGCGGCCGTCGGCCAGCTTGGTCTCCACGGCCCAGCGCTGGACGTCGCGCAGGGCGCGGATGGCCATGGTGCCGTGGGCGGCGAGGGTGACGCGCTCGTGGTTGAGCTGGTTGGTGATCAGCCGCCAGCCCTGGTTCTCCTCGCCGACCCGGTGCGAGAGGGGGACGCGGACGTTCTCGTAGTAACTGGCCGTGGTGTCGTGCGAGGCGAGGGTGTTGATGACGGTGCAGGAGTAGCCGGGGTCGGTGGTCGGCATCAGGAGCATGGTGATGCCCTTGTGGGGCGGGGCGTCGGGATCGGTGCGCACGGCGAGCCACACCCAGTCGGCGGTGTCGCCGTTGGTGGTCCAGATCTTGTGGCCGTTGACGACGTACTCGTCGCCGTCCCGTACGGCACGCGTCTTCAGGGAGGCGAGGTCGGTACCGGCGCCGGGCTCGCTGTAGCCGATCGCGAAGTCGATCTCACCGGAGAGGATGCGCGGCAGGAACCAGGACTTCTGCTCCTCGGTGCCGTACTGCATGATCGTCGGCCCGACGGTGTTCAGGGCCATCAGAGGCAGCGGTACGCCGGCCTGCGCGGCCTCGTCGAAGAAGATGAACTGTTCCATCGCGGTCAGGCCGCGGCCGCCGTACTCCTTGGGCCAGCCGACGCCGAGCCAGCCGTCGGTGCCGAGGCGGCGGATGGTGTCACGGTAGAAGCGTTTCTGAGCGTCGCGGTCGGTGAACCGGGCGTGCGCGTTGTCGGGGACCAGGTCGGCGAAATAGGTACGCAGTTCGGTGCGCAACCGCTGCTGCTCGGGCGTGTGGTCGAGATGCACGGCGCCTCCAGGCTCCCAGGCAGGTCCTGACGGCGCACACGGTAGAACGTGTTCCAGTAATTGGGAACGGCCGGGAGGAGGTCTCTCCCGCGCGGGCGGGCTCCCTCAGATCAGGGTCGCCATGAAGTCCGTGCACGCCTGGGCGCACTCGCGGCACGCCTTGGCCGCGTCCTGGGCACCGGCGTGCTGGTCCATGACCTGCGCGCACTCCAGACAGACCGACCTGCACCATTCCAGTTGGACCCGGATGCCGGCCTCGTCGAGGTGGTTCTCCTCGGACAGCACCCGGCAGGTCGCGTCGCACACCTCGGCGCACATGATGCCCTTGCGCCGCAGCAGTTCCTGTTCCTCGGTCCCGTCCGGGTCGACCAGGCTCGCGCGCAGCGCACAGGCACGCGCGCACTCGGTGCACGCCTGGGCACACGCGAAGCGGTCCTCCAGGAACCGGAAGAGCTCCTGTTGAGAAGTCGAAGTCGTCACGGAGGGCGGGTAGCCGGGGGCGGGGCCGCCAAACCCGGAGTTCCCGGGGGTTTGCGGGACTGCGGGGCAGGTCGGTTCGCTCGCAGGTCCCGGGGTACTCGCGTGACATGAACGAAGCCCTGAACAGCGAATGGATGGACCTGGCCGCGGGCCGGGGCGGCCTCGCGGCCGGAGTGATCGCGGCGGGTGTGGTGGTCGTGGCGGTGCTGATCGGTGCCTTCTTCCTGGGCTCCCGCGTCAGGCGCCGCGAGTCCCGTCCGCCGACTCCCGAGGAACAGCCGAGGCTGCCCGAGGGCGGGCCGGTCCGCGAGGTGAGGGAGCACCGGGAGCCCGACGAGGTGCCCCGGAGCGACACCCGGCTGACCCCGCACGAACTGCCCAACCACGGCAACAGCCCGAGCCGGACGGCCTCGGGCGGCGAGCGTCCCCGCTGGGACGAGGGCAGCAGTGGTTCGTTCGGCAGCGGCGGCCCGGGAGGCGGCTGAGGTCCACGGCGTGCCGCGGACCTCGTCGCACAAGCCTTGCCACAACCGACGACAACAGCTCAGCAACCGCTGGAGGCGGGCGTCCGGTCACTCACCGAGCCGGGCGGCCGCCTCCAGCAGCAGTGCGTGGACGAACGCCTGCGGGAGGTTGCCGCGGAGCTGACGCTGGGCGATGTCGAACTCCTCGGCGTACAGCCCCGAGGCCCCGCAGGCGCCCCGGTTGCGTTCGAACCAGCGGTACGCCTCGACCGTCCGGCCCTGCTGGTGTTCGGCCAGCGCCATGACGAACCCGCACAGCAGGAAGGCGCCCTCGGCCTCCTCCAGGGGGCGGTCGTCGTGGCGGAAGCGGTACAGGAAGTGGTCGTCGGCCAGTTCCCGGCGGCACGCGGCGAGGGTGGCCCGGGTGCGCGGATCGTCGGCGGGCAGCGCCCCGCGTACGCCGGGCAGCAGCAGGGCGGCGTCCACGGACGGGTCGTCGGGGGTGCGCTGCCAGTGTCCGTCGGGGTGCAGGCAGCTCCGCTCGGCGGCGTGCAGCAGGGTGTCGGCCAGGCGGGTGCAGGTGTCGGCGAGCGGGTGGCGGGGCGCCGCCGCCGCTACGGCCCGTAGGCCCGCGACGCAGATGAGCCGGCTGTGGGTCCAGTGCCGGTCGTTCAGTTCCCAGATCCCGGCGTCGGGCTCGCGCCACCGTTCGGAGACGGCCCGCACGGCGATCTCCACGGCCTTCCAGTGGCCCTCGTCCAGGCGACCGTGCCGTTCGGCGGCCGCGAGCAGCAGGAGCGCCTCGCCGAAGCAGTCGAGCTGGAACTGCTGGTGCACCTGGTTGCCGATGCGGTCGAAGCCGCCGGGGTAACCGGGCAGGTCGAGGTCGCGCTGAGCGGGCACCGGGTCGCCGTGCACGGTGTAGGCCGGCACCAGGCGCGAGCCGTCGGCGTGCAGGCGCGCGGTGACGAAACCGACGGCGGAGTCGAGCAGGTCGTGGGCACCGACCGCGGCGGCGGCCTGTCCGGCGTAGCTCTGGTCGCGGATCCACACGTACCGGTAGTCGTAGTTCCGGCCCTCTTCCGCGCGCTCGGGCAGGCTTGTCGTGGCCGCGGCGACCATGCCCCCGCCTCGTGTGGTGAGACCGCGCAGGACGGCGTACGCCCGGCGTGCGTCCCGGGGGGCGACGGTGTTGTCGAGCGCGGGGACCGTCTCGTGCCAGGCGGCCTCGGTGGCGGTCCAGGTCCGCGCCGGCTCCGGTGGCTCGGCCGGCAGCGGCGAGACCGCGCATTCCAGGACCAGGTCGTGCCGCTCGCCGGGCTTCAGCTCGATCTCCACGGTGAGTCCGCGCTCCCCCGCGACGGCCCGCGGTGCCCCCTGCCAGCGCAGTCGGTACCGGCCGGTGCGCAGCTCCCACACCCCGTCGTCGGTACGGCGCACCGAGCCCGGGTCGACCGGTGTCGCGCCGTATCCGGCGTGCGGGTCGAGAACGACGGAGACCCGGGCGGGACCGTCCACCGCGCGCAACTGCCGCAGCAGGACGAGCCGGTCGGGGTCGCCGGGGAACGCCAGCGCCTCGCGGCACTCGACGATCCCGTCGTCGGTGACCCAGCGGCTGCGCCAGATGAGCGTGCCCTCTTCGTAGTAGCCGCCGAACACGTACCGTCCGGCGGGAGTGACGGCGTACGCGCCCCGTCCGCCGACCAGACCGGCGAAGATCGCCTCGTCGTGCCAGGTGGGCGCGCACAGCCACCCGATGGCCCCGTCGGGCCCGATGAGCGCCCCGCGCTCACCGTCGGCCAGCAGCGCGTAGTCGTGCAGGGCGTGGGGCGGGAAGGGGTTGCTCATGGTCAGCGGGTACCCACGACCCGACGAGCCCAACGACGGGCGGGGCGGCACCCGGCTGCCGGCATGTGGAGGGGACGGCCCCCCCCGCCGACGGAGCCGCCCCCTTTTCGCTGCCGTGACCCGGGCACCGGCCCGGCACCCGAGACACCGAGCCTCGCCCCCGCTTTGCACGCAGGTCCGCGAGGCCTCGCCCCCGCCCGGCACCCCCAACCGGCCGGCCTCACTCACGCCCGACATCCGGAACCACCGGGCCGCACCCTCACCCGTCACGCGAATCGTCGGGCCCCCGGCGCGCAAAAAGTCAGGCTGCACCGCCGCCCAGCGCCCACAACCGCCAGGCCCCACCCCACCGGCCCCGAGAACCGCCGTGCCTCACCCCCACCCGGGCACCCGTCGGGCCTCGCCCCGTCCCGCACCCGAAACCGCCAGGCTTCACCACACCGGCATCCGCCAGCCAGGCCCCGTCCCCGCCACGCAGAACCACCAGACCCCACCCCACCGGCTCCGGGAACCGCCGTGCCTCACCCCCATCCGAGCACCCGTCGGCCCTCGCTCCCGTCCGGCACCCGAACCGGCCAGGCTTCATCACACCGGCATCCGCCACCATCAGGCCCCGTCCCCGCCCGCCACGTAGAACCATCAGGCCCCACCCCACCGGCAACCCGGGAACCGCCAGGCCCCATCCCCGGCACCCGCACCGTCGGGCCCCACCCGACACCCGAAACCGCCAGGCCCCCCACCGGCACCCGTCGGCCCTCGCCCCGTCCGGCACCCGAAGACTGCCGGGACTCACCCCACCCGGCCCCCACGACCGTCAGGCCCCGCCCCCCTCACTCCCCGCCACCGCCGAGACCACCTCGATGGACCCCTCTCCCCCGGACGCCGCGACCTGCGTGCCGCCCGTTCGCGTGCCGTTGGGGCGGCGCAGCAGGACGAGAGCCACTATCGCGGCCAGCAGGGTGAGGGAACCCGCGACCGTCAGGCACAGCCGCAGTCCGTCCAGGAAGGCGTCCGAGAGGGCACCCAGGGCGCGGCCGGTGTCCGGCCCGAGGTCGAGGCCGGCCACCGCGCCCAGTCCCCCCTGGTCCGCGGTCGTGACGATCCGGTCCTGCGCCGCCCCGGTCAGCCCGGCGTCGGCGAGGTGGCCGGGGAGGCTGTCCAGCGCCCGGGTGGTGAGCAGCGCGCCGAGGACGGCCGGCCCGAGCGCCCCGCCGAGCTGGCGGAAGGCGTTGTTGCCCGCCGCGGCCATCCCCGCCAGGTGGTGCGGCACGGAGGCCACCGCCGTCGCGGTCATCGGGGTCATGACGGCCCCCAGCCCCAGTCCCAGCGGCGCCAGCCGCCAGGCCAGACCGCCGAAGGAGGTGTCCGCGTCCACGCCGACCAGCAGGAACAGCGAGGCGGACACGACCAGCAGACCGCCCGTGATCAGCACCCGCGCGGAGACCCGGTGCATGAGGCGTCCGACGGGCCCGCCGACCAGGATGGCGCAGGCGGTCACCACCAGCATCCGCCAGCCCGCCTGGAGGGTGTCGAGCTGCTGCACCATCCCGAAGTAGAGGCTGAGCAGGAAGAAGAAGCCGATCAACCCGAGGAAGGTGATCATCGCGACGAGCGTGGTCGCGGTGAAGGCCGGGCTGCGGAACAGCGCGAGGTCGAGCATCGGACTGTCGCTGCGCCGCTCGGCGACCACGAAGGCGGCACCGCCGACCACGGCCACCGCGAGAGCCGTCAGCACCTTGGGAGCGGTGAAGGAGTCCGCCCCGCCCTCGATGACGCCGTACACCAGGGCGGTGACCGCCACCGTGGCGGTGATCTGGCCCGGCCAGTCCAGCCGCCGCTCGTAGGGCGCGCGCGAGTCGGTCAGCAGCCGGGCCGCGAACACGGTGGCGAGCAGCGGGACGGGGATCGACAGGAGGTAGATCCAGCGCCAGGCGAAGTGGTCGAGGATCACCCCGGCGACCAGCGGGCCGACGGCCAGCGCCGCCATGAGCGAGGTGGCCCACAGGCCGATGAACTTCCCGCGCTCCCGGTGGTCGGGCACCGCGTGGCTGATCAGCGCGAGCGTGGTGGGCAGCAGCGTGGCCGCGCCGAGTCCGGAGAGGGCCTGTCCGATCCACAGCACCTGCACCGACTGCGCGGTGAGCGCGACGGCGGCCCCGGCCGCGGAGGACAGCAGCCCGGCCTGGAACACCCTCTTGCGCCCGTGGACGTCGCCGACGACACCGGCGGTCAGGATGAACGCGGCCATGGGCAGGACGAACGCGTCCTGGACCCAGGACAGTTGGGCGGTCGTCGCGCCCAGCGCCGACTGGACGGCCGGCAGGCTCACGGCGACCGTGGTGACCGGCAGATAGGCGACGAAGACGCCGAGACAGGCCATGACGAGCGTGGCCGCCCGCCGGTCGGCCGGCCCACTCGCCCGGGTCGTGACATTCACGGGGAACTCTCCTCTACGGCGACGCGCGCCGCGGTCGTTCAGGGTTTCTCGAGCGCCCCAGCATCGGCGACGGCGAGTCCGATCCCCAACGTCACGCCCGGAAGTGCACACATACATCCATCCGAGAGCGCCCTGCTGTCACACTTCTCTCATGTTCGACGAGATCGACGGAAAAATCCTCCGCGCGCTCCAGTACCGTCCCCGCGCCTCCTTCCGCCTGATCGGCGAGGTGGCCGGGGTGTCGGAGCAGACCGCCGCCCGCCGCTACCAGGCCCTGCGCCGCGAGGGGGTGCTGCGGGTGGTGGGTCTGATCAACCCGGAGGTGCACGGCCTGGCCCGCTGGATCACCCGTATCCGCTGCCGCCCCGACCGGGTCGCCCCACTGGCGGACGCCCTCACCCGCCGGCCCGACATCGCCTACGTCGGTCTCGCCTCCGGCGGCTCGGAGATCGTCTGCATGATCCACGCACCGGTCGACGCCCCCCGCGACGACATCCTGCTCCGCCAACTCCCCAAGGCAGCCTCGGTGCTGGACGTCAGCATCGACCTGCTGATCCACCCGTTCGGCACGCCGGGCACCTCCGAGTGGTCCGGATACGGCGGCCGGCTCAGCGCCGACCAGGTGACCCGGCTCACCGCGGACCGGCCGCCCGCGCCCACCGGCCCCGTGCAGCCGCCCACCGCCGAGGACAGCCCGCTGCTCGACGCCCTCGCCGAGGACGGGCGTACCACCCACACCCGGCTCGCCGAGCTCACGGGCTGGTCCAAGGCGCGCGTCGCCCGGCGGCTCGACGCCCTGGAGTCCTCGGGCGCCCTCACCTACGACGTCGACCTGCTCCCCGAGCGGCTGGGCCACCGCCTCAACGCCACCCTGTGGTTGCGGCTGGCGCCGGCCCATCTCCACCGGGTCGGCGAGGAGTTGGCCGGGCATGACGAGGTGGCCTTCGCCGGTGCCATGAGCGGGGACCACAACATCATGGTGGTCGCCAACTGCCGTGACGCCGAGGACTTCTACCGGTACCTCACGACCCGGGTGGCGGCCGTCCCCGGGATCGACGCCTACAGCGTCAGCGTCCGTGTCCGCCGCCTCAAGCAGGCCGCGTCCCTCATCGCCCACGGCCGGCTGATCCCGCCGACCCCCGCATAGGACGACCCGGGAGCCCGGTTGCCACCGGATCGCACGGGGAGACGAGCCGATCCCCTCGCTCGCGCCCCCCACCGCCCCTCCCACTCAACTGCTCTTCTTCTCCCAGACGTTGACCCGCCCCGCACACGACAGCAGAATGACCCCGCCTTTTGAGAGCGCTCTCAAGAACTCCGTACTTCCCGAGGAGACCCATGACCGGCAGCCCCCGCCCGCCCCTCAGTCGCCGCACCCTCATCGGGACCGGTCTCGGAGTCGTGGCCCTCGCCGCGACCGGCACCGGGACCGCCCACGCGGCGACTCAGGGCGCGTCCGCGACCTCCGCCCCCCGTCGTGCGCGGGCTTTCCTGGCCGCCGCCATGGACGCCTACCCGGACCACGGGACGATCCGGCTCACCCAGAGCTACACGGACCAGGCCGGCCTGTTCAGCACGGCGTTCACCTACGACAACGCCCTCGCGATCCTGGCCCACCTCGCCTCCCCGGGGGGCCGGTCGCGGGCCGTGGCCCTGGGAGACGCGCTGCTGTACGCCCAGGCCCACGACCCGGCGTACGACGACGGCCGGCTGCGGCAGGCCTACAACGTCGGGCCGTACACCTTCTACGACGGCTCCCCGCAGCCGGACGGGTTCGTCAAGGCGGACGGCACGGCCAACGTGGGCACGCAGTTCGGCTTCACGGGCACCGCCGTGGGCGACATGGCGTGGGCCGGCATCGCGCTCGGCGCGCTCGCGGAGCGGACCGGGGAGCGGCGCTTCCGCACCGGCGCGGTGCGGATCGGCGAGTGGATCGAGCGGGTGGGGCGGACCGACGAGCCGCTGGGCGGCTACAAGTTCGGGGTCGACGGGGCCGACAACAGGCTGCCCTTCACCTCCACCGAGCACAACACGGACCTGGTCGGTCTGTTCGGTCGGCTCGCCCGGCTGACCGGGGACAAGGTCTGGCGGGAGCGCCGTGCGCGTGCCCGGGCCTTCGTCGAGAGGATGTGGGAGCCGTCGGGGGGCTTCTTCTACACCGGCACCAACGACGGCGTGACGATCAACAGGTCCCCGATCCCGGAGGACACCCAGACCTGGACCCGCCTCGCCCTCGACTCCCCCGCCCACTCCCGTTCCCTCGACTGGGCCGCGGCCGAGCTGGCCGTCCTGGACACGGCCGACCGGCCCAACAGCACGGTTCCCGCCGGTCAGTCCTACGAGGGCGTCACCTTCAGCTCCGCGAGCCTGCTGGCGAACGAGAGCGCCCCCATCGCCGACGGCCAGCCCCGGCCCGACCGCAACGGCGTCTGGTTCGAGGGCACCGCGCACCTCGCGCTCGCGTTCCGCCACCGCGGACACGCCGGCGACGAGAGGCGCGCCCGCCGTCTGCTCGGCTCGATCGAACGTGCCCAGGACCACCTCGGCGGCGCCCAGACCGTCGGCGGCACGGCCCTCCCGGCACGCTCCGGGGTCGTCTCGGCGAGCAGCCCCCTGGACACCGGTTTCGGGTTCGGCTACTACCCCTACCGGCACACCGGCGCCACCGCCTGGTACCTCCTGGCCACGGCCCGCGCCAATCCCTTGCGGGGCTGACGGAAGGTCGGGCGGCAGCCCGGGCGTGCGCCGGCGGCCCGCTTCCTGACCGAGCGGGAGCAAATGCATCACGGCTCCCCCACCGGCGGCGGGCGCCGGGCCGCGCCCGGGCGGTTCCGTGCACGTGACCTTCACCGGCACAAGGTCGATACTTCCGACAGCGGCAGTGCGCTCCCGTCCGCCGCGGGGCGTCAAGATCGCCTACTGGTCACACTCGTTGTGAACTGTTAGAACGCAGACCACGAGTCCATCCGTTGTCGCACCCGGAGGTACCCATGAAGATGCTGATCAACGTTCCGGAAACCGTGGTCGCGGACGCCCTGCGCGGCATGGCGGCCGCCCATCCGGAGTTGACCGTGGACGTGGAGAACCGGGTGATCGTACGGCGGGACGCCCCCGTCGCCGGGAAGGTCGCCCTCGTCTCCGGCGGCGGCTCCGGGCACGAGCCGCTGCACGGCGGGTTCGTGGGACCCGGCATGCTCTCCGCAGCCTGCCCGGGCGAGGTGTTCACGTCCCCGGTGCCCGACCAGATGGTGCGGGCGGCGGCCGCCGTGGACAGCGGGGCGGGTGTGCTGTTCATCGTGAAGAACTACACGGGTGACGTCCTCAACTTCGACATGGCGGCCGAACTCGCCGAGGACGAGGGCATCCAGGTCGCGAAGGTCCTGGTCAACGATGACGTGGCGGTGACCGACAGCCTCTACACGGCCGGCCGGCGGGGCACCGGCGCCACGCTGTTCGTGGAGAAGATCGCGGGCGCCGCCGCCGAGGAGGGGCAGCCGCTGGAGCGGGTGGAGGCTATCGCCCGGCAGGTCAACGAGAACTCGCGGAGTTTCGGCGTCGCCCTGAGCGCGTGCAGTACGCCCGCCAAGGGCAGCCCGACCTTCGACCTGCCGCCCGGCGAGCTGGAGCTGGGCGTCGGCATCCACGGCGAGCCCGGCCGGGAGCGGCGCGCGATGATGACCGCGCGGGAGATCGCCGACTTCTCGGTGCACGCGATCCTGGACGACATGAGCCCGCGCAACCCGGTGCTCGTCCTGGTCAACGGCATGGGCGCCACCCCGCTCCTGGAGCTGTACGGCTTCAACGCCGAGGTGCAGCGGGTGCTCGCCGACCGCGGGGTCGCCGTCGCCCGCACCCTGGTCGGCAACTACGTCACCTCCCTCGACATGGCCGGCGCCTCCGTCACCCTGTGCCAGGTGGACGAGGAGCTGCTGCGCCTGTGGGACGCGCCGGTGCGGACACCGGGGCTGCGCTGGGGAGTCTGAGCAAGCGATCGACGTACCGACCACGCGAGGAGACCCAGTGCTCGACGCCGACTTCTTCCGCCGTTGGATGACGGCGACCGCCGCCTCCGTCGACCGTGAGGCGGAGCGCCTCACCGCCCTCGACTCCCCCATCGGGGACGCCGACCACGGCAGCAACCTCCAGCGCGGGTTCACCGCGGTGGCCACGGCCCTGGAGAAGGAGGCCCCGGGCAGCCCGGGAGCGGTCCTCCTCCTCGCCGGCCGCACCCTCATCTCGACGGTCGGCGGCGCGTCGGGGCCCCTGTACGGGACCCTGCTGCGGCGGACCGGCAAGGCGCTCGGGGACGCCGGCGAGGTCAGTGCCGAACAGCTCACCGAGGCCTTGCGGACGGGGGTGGAGGCCGTCATGGCGCTGGGCGGGGCCGCCCCGGGCGACAAGACCATGATCGACACGCTGGTGCCGGCCGTCGACGCGCTCGGCACGAGCTTCGCCGCGGCCCGGTCGGCCGCCGAGGAGGGCGCGCTGGCCACCACGCCGTTGCAGGCGCGCAAGGGCAGGGCGAGTTATCTCGGCGAGCGCAGCATCGGGCACCAGGACCCGGGCGCGACCTCGGCCGCCCTGCTGGTCGCCGCGCTCGCGGAGGCCGCAGGTGAGTGACGTGAGGCTGGTCGGGATCGTGCTGGTGTCGCACAGCGCGGAGGTCGCCGCGTCCGTGGCGGAGCTGGCGAAGGGGCTCGCGGGCAGTGGCACGGAGGTGCCCGTGGCCGCGGCCGGGGGCACCGAGGGCGGCGGCCTCGGTACGAGTGCGGAGCTGATCGCCGGCGCGGCCGCCGCCGTGGACCGGGGTGCCGGGGTCGCCGTCCTGACGGACCTCGGCAGTGCGGTGCTCACCGTCAAGGCGCTGCTGGCGGAGGGCGACGAACTCCCCGAGGGCACCCGGCTGGTGGACGCCCCGTTCGTGGAAGGAGCGGTGGCCGCGGTCGTCACGGCGGCTACCGGGGCCGACCTCGCGGCGGTGGAGGCGGCGGCCGCGGAGGCGTACGGCTACCGGAAGGTGTGACCCCGTCCAGCACGACGGCCGGCCGGCACTCCGGTCAGCCCGACCGGTGCCGGCGGGGTCACTTGCCCTGGGCGAACAGTGCGGCCAGCCGCTCCCCGGTGGCGACGGCGGCGGCATGGTCCTCGATCGGCTTCACCTGCGTGTTCCTGAAGACGATGTAGGTGACGCCGGAGGGCGTGCCACCGCCGCGCGGATCGGGCCGGATCCCGAGGGCCTCGGCGGTGGCGTAGGACGCCTCGCCGATGATGTGGCCCGGCCCCACGTCCCCGACCACGGCGTACTGCACCCGGTCCCCGTACACGACGGCCGCGACCGCGCCGCCCCGCACGCCGTGCGCGCGGTGGTCCCAGATCTGGCTCGGGGCCGGCACCACGATGTAGGGCAGGCTTTCGGCGCTCAGGTAGCGGCCGTCGGACTGCTGGAAGGCGGTGGCGTCGGAGAACAGCGGGTCGGTGCGGCCGTTGCAGCGGGTGCCGGGCCGGCCGTCGCAGTCGATGTCCATGTCGGCCTTCCAGAAGACGGCGTCCCGGGTGCCGCAGACCGGGATGTTCGCGGCCGTGCCGTCGTCGCTGCGGTAGCGGCCGCGCGAGACGGGGGCGCACTCGCGCACCCTGGCCAGGAGGTCGGCGGCCGCGACCTTCCCCTCGCGCCGCACCACCGGTTCCGTCCGGGCGGCGGCGGACTCCACGGCGGGGGACGTCGTCGGGGCGAGCAGAGCGGCACTTGCCGCGGCCAGCGTCAGCGACTGGACACGCACGATAGGACCCTCTCCTCGGGGCGTTGACGGGCACTCAGCGCCCAATCTGATGCCGCTTCAGCCGGGCGGCCACCGCAGAGGGTCCGGACGGGGCAGGGGCCAGGGGTCGGCGCCCTCGACGAACCCCGGCCCCCCGGCCACCCGTACGGCGCGGGAACAGCGACGACAGCGGCCCGCGCCACCGGCACGAACTCCGTTTCCCTCGCAAGGAGTTCGACCGTACAGGTGTTCAGCATACGTAACCCTCCCGAGTGCGCCCCGCACGGTCCGCCCTCTTGCTGCGGGCGGGCGACCGGCGTCATATTGGTCCGGACCATTGCCGTGCTGGTGTCCCTGGAGGGCAGAGACGTGCGAGGTGTGCCCGTACCCCTGTCCTTCTGCGCCGCGTTGGTCCTCGTCGCCTCGTGCGGCTGGGCCGGACCGGACGACGCCGAAGGCGGCGGGCTGCCCGCCGCCCCCGTGGGGGTCACCGCCGCCGCGGGGAGCGCCACCACCGTGCACGTGATGTGGAACGCCGTCGGCACGGGGATCGAGCGCTACGAGGTGTATCGCGGCACCACGAAGATCGAGGACGTGCCGGGTTCGCTGCACATGGTGGATGTCATCCGGCTGAAGCCCGCCACCTCGTACGTCTTCAGCGTGCGGGCCCGGGACAGCGAAGGGCGGCTCGGCCCGCCCAGCCGGGAGGTGCGGGCGACGACTCCGGCGGCCACGGCGGCGGACCGCTCGGCCCCCACCCGCCCCGGAGGCCTGCGGGGCCGGACGGTGGGCAGCCGGGCCGTCCAGTTGAGCTGGGCCGCCGCCAGGGATGACCGGGACGTGTCGTCGTACGACATCTTCCAGGCCGGCACGAAGATCCACAGTGTGGGCGGTCAGCAGACGGCGGCCGTGGTCACCGGGCTGCTGCCGGGCACCCGCTACTCCTTCACCGTGCGGGCCAGGGACGCGGCCGACAACCTCTCGCCGGCGGGGAACGCCGTCCGGCTGACGACGCCGGGCGCCGACGACGGCCGGGCCACGGCACCGACGCGGTTCGGCGCGACCGCTCGGCGGGCGGCCGACGGCGCGTACTACCTCGACCTGTCCTGGACGCCGCCCCGGACGGACGGTGTCGTCACGGAGTACCAGGTCCACCTCGACGGCAGGGCGGCCACCTCGCTCGTGTTCGGCGGGACGCCTCCGCGCGAGAAGGCGACGTACAGCTTCTACCTGGGGCGCGAGGCAGGCGAGAGGCACCGGGTGCGGATCCGGGCGCGGCTGCCCGACGGCACCTGGGGCGGGCTGTCGGCGGAGCGGTCGGTGACGACGGGCGCCGCCGCTGCCCCGTGACGCTGCGCCGGACGGGGCGGTCCGTCACCTGTCCGGCGCAGCCCCACGTGCGGGCCGGGCCCGGGGCACATTGGCTGTCCCCGAGGCAGCACGGGCTTCCCCCACCTCGGCGGCGCCACGGATGTACCGCCAACCGTGCCGCCGGAGGGCAGTCCATGCGCACTGAACAGCTACTTCTCCGCTCCGGCCTGACCGTCGCGGCCGTCGCCGCGCTGCCGCTCGTCCTGACCGCCGGGCCGGCCGCCGCGGCGTCGGGGATCTCCGTGAGCACCTCCGGATCCACGGTCTCCGTCACGACCACGGCCTGCTCCCGCACCGCCACCACCGGCGGCTGGGGCACGGCCTCGCTCCTGACCAGCAGTCAGGCGAACTTCAGCCAGGGCCGTCAGGTGGCCCTGTCCGGGACCACCTCGCTCCAGTCCGCGGCCTGGTCGAACGTGAGCCCCGGCACGTACACCGTCATCGTGATGTGCGCCTTCAACAACAGCACGGCGGGCACCCAGTCGATCATCGTCTCGGGGTCCGCCACGCCCACCATCTCGGCGACGGCCACGGCTTCCCCGTCCCGCGGTGTCATGGGCGGTCTGGGCGGCGGCACCGAGGACTACGGCACGCTGACCCTGGTGGCCGGCGGCGGCCTGGTGGCGGTCGGCGCGGTGGCCGCGGGGTGGTTCCTGCGCCGCCGCTCCCGGCCGTACCGCCTCTGACGGCTTCGCTCCCGGCGGTCCGTTCGCGAAAGGCCCTCAGCGTTGCGGGAGTTCGGCCAACTCCCGCAGCGCCTCGGTGAGCCACCGCGTCCAGAAGGTCTCCAGCTCGATGCCCGCGCGCAGGACCAGGTGTTGCAGCCTGGCCTGCGCGCTGTCGTTGCCGGGCGGGAAGTCGCGCTCCTCGATCTCCTCGTACTCCGCCAACTGTCGCCGGTGCAGGTCGAGATGGCGGCGCAGGTCGGCTTCGAGACCCGCGGTGCCGACGACGGCCGCCGCGCGCAGGCGCAACAGCAGGGCGTCCCGGTGCGGCTTGGGGTCCTGCGTCGCGGCCGTCCAGCGCTCGAGTTCGGCGCGGCCCGCGGGCAGGACCTCGTAGCTCTTCTTCTGCCCGCGGGTCGGGCGGTCCTCCGGGATGGCCCGGATGTGGCCCTCGGCCTCCAGTTTTCCCAGCTCGCGATAGATCTGCTGGTGCGAGGCCGACCAGAAGTAGCCGATCGACTTGTCGAACCGGCGGGTCAGGTCCAGCCCCGCGGACGGCCTTTCGAGCAGTGCGGTGAGGATCGCGTGCGGGAGTGACATGGAGTCATCCTAGGGACGCCCCTCAGAGGGCGGCCGCGACCTCGGTGCCCTGCTTGACGGCCCGCTTGGCGTCCAGCTCGGCGGCCACGTCGGCACCGCCGATCAGGTGCACGCTGCGGCCCGCGGCGACGAGCTCCTCGTACAGGTCCCGGCGCGGTTCCTGGCCGGTGCACAGCACGATGGTGTCGACCTCCAGGACCGTGCTCTCCTCGCCGACGGTGACATGCAGTCCGGCGTCGTCGATCCGGTCGTAGCGCACCCCCGGGACCATGGTGACGCCCCGGTGCTTGAGCTCGGTGCGGTGGATCCAGCCGGTGGTCTTGCCGAGCCCGGCGCCGACCTTGCTGGTCTTGCGCTGGAGGAGGTGCACGGTGCGGGGCGGGGCGGGGCGTTCGGGGGCCGCGAGTCCGCCGGGTGCCGTGTAGTCCATGTCGACGCCCCACTGGCGGAAGTACGTCGCCGGGTCCTCGTGCGCCTTGTCGCCGCCGTCGGTGAGGAACTCGGCCACGTCGAAGCCGATGCCGCCGGCCCCGAGGATCGCGACCCGGTCGCCGACCGGGGCGCCGTCGCGCAGGACGTCCAGGTAGCCGACCACGCTCGGGTGGTCGACGCCCGGGATGTCCGGGGTGCGCGGGGTGACACCGGTCGCGACGACGACCTCGTCGTAGTCGGCCAAGTCGCCTGCGGAGACAGGGGTGTCGAGCCGTACGTCCACGCCGTGGGCGTCGAGCCGGTGGCGGAAGTAGCGGATGGTCTCGTCGAACTCCTGCTTGCCGGGGACCCGGCGGGCGACGTTGAGCTGGCCGCCGATCTCGCTTGCGGCGTCGAACAGGGTGACCTCGTGGCCGCGTTCGGCGGCGGAGACCGCACAGGCGAGACCCGCCGGGCCGGCTCCGACGACCGCCACGCGTTTGCGCAGCCGGGTCGGGGACAGCACCAGCTCGGTCTCGTGGCAGGCGCGCGGGTTGACCAGGCAGGAGGTGATCTTCCCGCTGAAGGTGTGGTCGAGGCAGGCCTGGTTGCAGCCGATGCAGGTGTTGATGGCCTCGGGCGTCCCGGCGGCGGCCTTGTTCACGAACTCCGGGTCGGCGAGCATCGGGCGGGCCATCGACACCATGTCGGCGTACCCGTCGGCGAGCAACTCCTCGGCCAGTTCGGGGGTGTTGATGCGGTTGGTGGTCACGAGCGGGATCGACACCTCGCCCATGAGCCGCTTGGTCACCCAGGTGTAGGCGCCGCGCGGCACGGAGGTGGCGATGGTGGGGATGCGGGCCTCGTGCCAGCCGATGCCGGTGTTGATGATGGTGGCCCCGGCTGCCTCGACGGCCTTGGCGAGGGTGATCACCTCGTCGAGCGTGGAGCCGCCCGGGACGAGGTCCAGCATGGACAGCCGGTAGACGATGATGAAGTCCTCGCCGACGGCCTCGCGCACCCGGCGCACGATCTCGACGGGGAACCGCATGCGGTTCTCGTACGGGCCGCCCCAGCGGTCGGTGCGCCGGTTGGTCTGCGCGGCGATGAACTCGTTGATGAGGTAGCCCTCGGAGCCCATGATCTCCACGCCGTCGTAGCCGGCCTGCCGGGCGAGGCGGGCGGCGCGGGCGTAGTCCTCGACGGTCCGCTCGACCTCGGCGTCGGTGAGCTCGCGGGGCGGGAAGGGGCTGATCGGCGCCTGGAGGGGGCTCGGGGCGACCAGGTCCCGGTGGTAGGCGTACCGGCCGAAGTGCAGGATCTGCATCGCGATCCGGCCGCCCTCGCGGTGCACGGCCTCGGTGATGGCCCGGTGCTGCTCGGCCTCCGCGCCGGTGGTGAGCTTGGCGCCGCCCTCGTAGGGCCGCCCCTCGTCGTTGGGCGCGATGCCGCCGGTGACGATCAGGCCCACTCCCCCGCGCGCCCGCTCCGCGTAGAAGGCGGCCATGCGCTCGAAGCCGCGCTCGGCCTCCTCGAGACCGACGTGCATGGAGCCCATCAGCACACGGTTGGGCAGGGTGGTGAAGCCCAGGTCGAGCGGGTTCAGCAGGTGCGGGTATCGGCTCATCGGGCCCCTCCGTCGCGGTCTCGTGCCTCTCTGTTGTAGAGGACCGCGACGCCTTTATGCAACTAGTTGCACAACCGGGGCGGGGTGATCCGAGCCACGTGGCGCTCTCAGGTGCCGGCCGTCCGGTCGGCGGGGGCCTCGGCCGCGGCGAGGCTGCCCAGCAGGGCGAGCGCCTGTTCCGACGGGCTGCCCGGCTCGGCCTGGTAGACGACCAACTGCTGGTCGGGGGCGCTGTTGACGGTCAGCGACTCGTAGTCCAGGGTCAGGTCGCCGACCAGCGGATGCCGGAAGCGTTTGCGCTCGCGCGTCTTGCGGCGGATGTCGTGCCGGGCCCAGAGCGCGCGGAACTCCGCGCTGTGCAAGGAGAGTTCACCGACCGTGGCGATCATGCCCGGGTCGTCGTGGGCGGTCTCCGCGCAGGCCCGCAGCGCGGCCACGGTGTTCACGGCCACTGACTCCCAGTCCGGGTAGAAGTCCCGGGCGCCGGGATCGAGGAAGACCAGCCGCGGCAGATCGGCGCTGTGGGCGTGGCCCGCGAACAGGGCACCGCCCAGGACGTTGTGGGCGAGGACGGTCAGACAGCGGCCGAGGACCACCGCCGGGGTGCGGTGCCAGCCCGCCATCATCCGCAGCAGGGCGGGGCTGACCGCTTCCGGCCCCGGACGTGACCGGCTCCCGGCAGGACGCGCCAGGCGGTGCAGGTGGTCGGCCGCGTCGTCCTCCAGGCCCAGCACCCGTGCCAGCGCGTCGACGACCTGCGCCGAGGGACTGCGCTCGCGGCCCTGTTCCAGGCGTACGTAGTAGTCGGTGCTGACCCCTGCCAGCACCGCGACCTCCTCGCGGCGCAGGCCCGCCACCCGGCGCCGGGCCCCGGCCGGCAGCCCGGCGTCCTCGGGCCGGACCAGGGCACGGCGGGCACGCAGGAAGAGGCCGAGCCGGTTGTCGGTGTCCATACCGCCGACCCTAGGTCCGGCCGCCGTCCCGCGGCAGCTCTCAAGGTGGCCGCGGTACTCCTACGATCCGCTCTCCTCGGGGTGGCACGGCCTGGGCACCTGCGCGGACCGGCCCCACCGTGGACGGCATGACAGACACGTGGAACCTCACCCACCGCGTCGCGGTCGTCACCGGCGCCTCCAGCGGGATCGGCGCGGCCACGGCACGCCGCCTCGCCGCCGGCGGGGCGAGCGTCGCCCTGCTGGGCCGCCGCGAGGACCGGCTGAAGGCGCTGGCCGACGAGCTGGGCCGTACGGCCGACGGACGGGTCCTGCCCGTCCCCGTGGACCTGACCGACGCCGAGGCGGTCACGCGGGCCGCCGCCGACGTCAGCGGGACGCTCGGCACCGTCGACCTGGTCGTGGCCAACGCCGGCGTCATGCTGGGCGCCCCCTTCGAGCGGGCCGGCACCGACGAGTGGGACCGCATGATCGACGTCAATCTGCGCGGCCTGCTGCACACGTCCCGTGCCTTCACCGACGACCTCCTCGCGGCGGCCTCCCGCGGCGGCCCGGCGGACCTCGTCCACGTCGGCTCCGTGGGCGGCCATCTCCTCTTCCCCGACTGGTCGGTCTACTGCGCCACCAAGGCGGCCGTCGCCCACCTCGCCCGCAACCTGCGCGCGGAGCTCGGTCCGCGCGGAGTGCGGGTGAAGAACATCGAGCCCGGGGTCACCACCACCGAGCTGGGCGCGGACATGCGGGACACCGGGGCCCGGGAGTCCCTGTCCCGCATGCGCTCCGATCTGACGCCCCTGACCGCGGCGGACGTCGCGGAGACCGTCGCCTTCGCGGTGGCGGCCCCGCCGAACGTCAACGTCGCCGAGATGGTGGTGGTGCCGGTGCGGCAGGGCTGATCACCGGGCGGCCGGTCGCGCCCCGACGGCCGCGCGACCGGCCGGGGCGGCGGCCCCGCGGGCGGTGACTGGCACAACAGCCGCAGGTCCGCGACCGGCCGTGGCGGCCCCGCGCACGGTCAACGGCTCTCCAGCCGCAGGTTCGCGACCAGCCGTGACGACCCCGCGGGCGGTCAACGGCACTCCGGCCGCAGGTTCGCGACCAGCCGTGACGGCCCCACGGACGGTCAACGGCTCTCCAGCCGCACGTGCAGTTCCCGCTCCTGGTCGCCCGACGCGGACGCGAGGTCCCGCACCGTGAACATCGAGTCCAATGTCTCCCGGAGCCTCTCGATGGCCCAGTACCCGCCCTGCGCGTCGGCCTCCACGGAGGACGACAACCGCGCGGGCGGCGGGCAGGACCGCGCCTCGGTCACCTCGAACGTCCCCAGCCACACCATCGGCCGCGTCTCGTGCAGTTGCTGCGGCACCTCGTCGGCCTCCCGGTCCGAATCGAAGCACGTGTTCAGCGTGTCGAAGACGATCCGGGCGTCCTCCGCGCTGCATCCGCTGATCTCCAGCGAGACGGACTCGTCGTGCGCTCGCTCACGATCCATCGTGGTCGCTCCTCTCATGGCGTTGATCGGTACCGTCGGGTTCCCCGCGAACCGCGCCACACCCCCAGAAAAGCACCCCGGTTCCCGGAGCACTACCGCGGCGGGGTCAGCGCGGCGGCCGGTCCCGGTGCGGATCGAACAACGGGACGGCGATACCGGCGAGAACCAGGCCCGCGGCCACGAGGATGCCCACCGGCAGTGCCATGCCCGCGGCCAGGAGGCCCAGGGCGACCGCGAGGGTCCCCCAGGCACCGCCGCGCCGGTACTCGCGGGGCCGGGCGGGTCGGCCCGACCCCAGCGCGCGGGCGAACCGTGGGTCGTCACGCTCCAGCCTGGCCGCGAGATGGACCAGGTGCTCGTCGTCGGGCCGGTGCATGGCTCCTCCTTCGCACGGCGAACGTCCGCTACCGTTCGACGTCCGCACCCACCGCGACGGAGACCGGCTGTGGTGGGGTGCCGTCCCCGGGTGTCCGGGCACGACGACGGGACCCCAGGGCCCGGGCCAGCAGATGGGCCCGCCCCGCGGCCACGGGACCGAGAACGGCCAGGACAAGGACATACCCGGCGATGAACGGCGCCAGACGTGCGTCGAGCCCCGCACTTGCCGCCATCGCCCCGAGGATCAGGGCGAATTCGCCGCGCGCCACGAGGGTCGTGGCGATGTCGGCGGCGGGCCCGGCACCGTAGCCGTAGAGCCGGGCGACGAGCAGACCGGCCACGACGTTCATCACGACGGTCACGGCCGCCGCTGCGGCGACGGGTCCGGCGACGGACGTGACGACTCCCGGGTCGATGGACAGTCCGAAGGCGAAGAAGAAGATGGCGGCGAAGGCGTCGCGCAGCGGGTGCACCAGCCGGCGGATGCGGGGCCCGGAGGGTGTGCCGGCCAGGATCAGCCCGACCATGAAGGCGCCGATGGCGTCGGCGACGCCGAGCACCTCGGAGACTCCGGCGACCAGGACCGCGGCACCGAGGAAGCTGATGACCAGCAGTTCGCTGTCGCGGACGTGGACGAGCCGGCCGATCCAGCGGGTGCCGTACCGGGCGGTGGCGGCCAGGACCAGCAGGAACCCGAACGCCTTGCCGGCCTGGAGGAGCACCTCCACCGGGCCCCGGGCGCCGCCGATGACGGGCTGGAGCGCGGCGAGGTAGAGCGCGAGGAAGATGTCCTCGACCACGATCACGCCGAGGATCAGCCGGGTCTCGGGGCGGCCGATCCGCCCCAGGTCGATGAGGATCTTGGTGACGATCGCGGACGAGGAGATGCCGAGGACCCCGGCCAGCACCAGCGCCTCCCGGGTCCCCCAGCCCAGCGCGAACCCGAAGCCGAGGCCGGCGCCGACGTTCGCCACGAGGTAGATCCCGCCCGCCGCGAGCAGCCGCCTGCCGCCGGTGCGCAGGTCGTCGACGTGGAACTCCAGGCCCAGGTAGAACAGCAGCAGCACCAGGCCGAGCGCGGAGAGCATCTCGAAGTCGTGAGCGTCCTCGACCAGGACCAGGCCGGGGGTGTGCGGGCCGAGCAGGATGCCGGCGAGCATGAACAGCGGGATGGTCGGCAGTCCGATGCGGCCGCCGAGCCGGGCGAGGAACGCGGCCGCCAGGAAGGCGCCGCCCATGGCGAGCAGGGTGTCAGCGTGTCCCACGGGTCACCTCCCCCGGGGGCGCGGAAGGTCGTACGGGCGGTGTCTCACGGAAACGGATGCGCATCTCCCTTGCTGTGGTGGGTGTTTGTACCACCGTCGCATCCGGGTTCCGGCTCCCGCCATCGGTGCCGACCCCCATTTCGCGGGGGCCGGCACCGGCCCGTCAGGGGCTCAACTCCTGGTGAAGCGGTACGTCTTGCTGTCCGTCAGGACGCAGAAGCCGGGCGAGACGACGATCACGCGCAGGGTTCCGGTACGGCGGTCGTAGTCGATGCCCTCCGCCTCGAACGTGCCCGAGCAGGAGCTCCTGAGCGGCAGTTGGCGCAGTGCCGTGACATGCCCGGAGACGTTCCCCGAGCCGGTCGGGGCGGCGCTCAGGTCGATCTGGAGGAGCGGCTTGGTGTAGCCGAAGAGCGTGCCGGCCGGATCGTCGGAGGAGCACAGCAGTTGCGTGGCGCTCAGGAAGTCGCAGCCCTGCACGTCCCGGACCGCGTGGTCGAGGGTGACGGTGGCGGCCTGCGGGAGGTTCGCCGAGGGCGAGGTGCTCGCGTTGACCCCGGGCGTGGGGAAGACCAGGAAGCGGGTCATGGTGCCCCACTCGCCGGACAGCATCCACTGTCCGTCGGGCGAGATCGCGACCCACGAGTTGTTGAGCGCCTCGCCGGGGCTGAGCGTGTGGACGTACTCGGACCAGGTCCCGTTCGGCGCCTGCACGCGGTACATCTTCGCGGTGCCCGAGTCGGCCTGGTAGGGCTCGATGTAGTGGCCGTCGTAGGAGGCGTCGGGGTCGCCCACGTGGTTCCAGCCGCGGGTGGCGAGGCCGAACGGGATGGTGCCGATGCCGGTGTACCGGTTGGCGGATCCGGCCGGGACCTCGACCGAGGTGAGGCCCTGGCTCTCGGTGAGCGGATCGGCGCGGTCGCTGCCGACCTCGGTCCAGGTGTCCGCGGCGGAGGCCGGCGGTGCGGCGGCCAGGAGGGCCGTCGCGGTGAGGGTGACGAGGGCGGCGAGGACCGCGTGACAACGCTGTCTGGCGCGCAGGGGCATGCAGAACTCCTGAGGCTCCTGGAGCGTGGGTGAGCTGGGTCGGCGCACAGTCTGGCGCCCCTACGGCGGTCATGTACAGGCCAATCGAATGAACAAGCGGCCTTCGTCACCCCGGCGCACTTCACCGGACGCGCCCCCGCGTGTTGAGGGATGGTGGAAGAACACGACCGCGTGGTCACGGAGACGGTTGAACGCGGTAGAACAAGGGGAGTCGGCACGGGGGTACGGCGTGCCGCGAGGACGGTCTAAGGCGGTTCGTGCAATGGGTGCAGCCGGAATAACCGCGTCCGAGGGCAAAGAGCCCCCGCACGGGGCCGTACGGCCGAGCGGACTGCTCGACGAGCTGGGCATGGCCTCGGTGGTGCTGGACGCCGAGGGCCGCATCGTGCTGTGGAGCCCGCAGGCCGAGGAGCTGTTCGGATACAGCGCCCAGGAGGCGCTGGGCCAGTACGCGGCCCACCTGATGATCCACGAGCAGCACGCCGACCTGGTCGTCAAACTGTTCGCCGACGTCATGGAGACCGGGCAGAGCTGGGCCGGCGCGTTCCCCGTCCGGCGCAAGGACGGCGGCACCCGGCTGGTGGAGTTCCGCAACATGCGGCTGCTGGACGACCGCGGCGACGTCTACGCGCTCGGGCTGTGCGCCGACCAGTCGACCGTGCGCCGCCTGGAGCGGGACGTGGCGCTGTCGACCCGGATGGTCTCCCAGTCCCCGATCGGGCTGGCCGTGCTGGACACCGAGCTGCGGTACGTCTCGGTGAACCCGGCCCTGGAACTGCTGAACGGCGTGCCGGCCGCGGACCACGTCGGGCGCAAGATCGGCGAGGTGCTCCCCGACCTCGACGTGGCCGCCTTCGAGGCCGCCGCCCGGGAGGTGCTGCGCACCGGCACCCCGCTGGTCGACCAGCACACGGTCGGGCGTACGCCCGCGGACCCCGACTCGGACCACGCCTGGTCGGTCTCGCTGTACCGGCTGGAGGACGCGCTCGGGACCGTCCTCGGGGTGGCGGGCTCGGTCCTGGACGTCACCGAGCAGCATCTGGCGACCGTGGAGGCCGAGACGGCCCGGCGCCGCCTGGCGCTCGTCGCCGACGCCTCCACCCGCATCGGCACCACCCTCGACCTGGACCGCACCGCCCGTGAGCTGGCCGACGTGGCCGTGCCGGAACTCGCGGACGTGGCGGCCGTGGACCTGCTGGAGGCGGTGGCCCAGGGCAGACCGAGCACCCTGCGGCCCACCGAACCCGCGGTGATGCGCCCCCTGGCCGTCGAGGCGTCCGGCGCCCCCGACGCCCTGGGCGCGGCCGATCCGCCCGGGAAGGTCGCCCGGTACGCCCCCGAGCGCCTGGTCACCGAGTGCGTGCGCACCGGCAGCCCGGTCCTGGTGGCCCGGGTCGGACCGGAGGACCTCACCCGCATCGCGCGCTCACCGGAGGCGGCCGCGCTGCTGGCCAGGGCCGGCGTGCACTCCTACCTGGCCGTGCCGCTGATCGCCCGCGGCGAGGTACTGGGCGCCCTCGACCTCAAGCGCGTCCACAATCCGGAGCCGTTCGGGGAGGACGACCTGCTGCTGGCGCGGGAGCTGGCGGCCCGCGCGGCGGTGCAGATCGACAACGCCCGCTGGTACCAGGACGCCCGCAACACCGCGCTCACCCTCCAGCGCAGCCTGCTGCCCAGCCACCCCTCCGTGACCGGCGGCCTGGAGGTGGCCTCCCGCTACCAGCCCGCGGGCGCCACCGCCGAGGTCGGCGGCGACTGGTTCGACGTGATCCCGCTGGACGAGGGCAAGACCGCGCTGGTCGTGGGCGACGTGATGGGCAGCGGCATCACGGCCGCCGCCACGATGGGCCGGCTGCGCACCGCGACCAACACCCTGGCCTCCCTCGACCTGGACCCGGCCCGGCTGCTCGAACACCTCGACCGCATCACCGAGGACCTGGACCACTCCATCGCCACGTGCGTGTACGCCGTGCACGACCCGCGGCTCGGGCAGTGCCGGATCGCCAACGCCGGGCACCTGCCCCCGGTACGCCTGCGCCCCGGCCGCCCGCCGGAGCTGCTGGAGCTCCCCACGGGGGCGCCGCTGGGCGTGGGCGGCGTCGCCTTCTCCACGACCACCGTCGACCTCGCTCCCGGTGACCGGCTCGTCCTGTACACGGACGGCCTCGTCGAGACCCGCCAGCATCCGCTGGACGAGCGCCTGGACGCGCTGCTCGACCTGCTCGACACCCCGGACGGTCCGCTGGAGGAGGTCTGCGACCTGCTGCTGCGCACCCTGCACCAGCCGGACAACTCCGACGACGTGGCACTGCTGATCGCCCGCGTGCAGACGCCCGCGTCTTGAGCGACGTACGGTCCGGATCCGCGGGTGCGGACGGACTCGGGTCCGGCGGGCCGCCCGTGCCCGCACCGGTTCCTGGGAGTACGACGGTCCGGGCGCCCGGCGTCAGGGGGATCCGGCGGAGGAGGGCAGGGCGTCCTGGCTCGCCTCGGGCACGGCGGCGGGCCTGCGGGGCAGCAGGAGCGGGGTGGCCAGCAGCAGGAGGCCGGCGAGGGCGATGGCCTCGCGGGTTCCGGTGAGGGTGGCCAGGAGGCCCCACAGGGCGGTCAGGGCCGCGGTGGTCAGTTTGCCGGTCACCGACCAGGCGGAGAGAGTGCGGACCACCCGGTCCGTCGGGGTCAGCCGCAGCCGGTGGGTGGAGAACACCGGGTTGAAGACGGCGCAGGAGGTGATCACCCCGAGCTCCACGGCCATCACGAGCAGCAGCCCGGCCGTACCGGGCCCGACGAAGGCCAGGCCGAGGGGCCAGCACGCGCGCAGGACGCCCGAGGTGACCAGGACGCGGTGCTGTCCGTACCGGCTGACCAGGGGGCGGGCGATCCGTGAGCCGAGCAGGCCGCCGAGACAGGGCACCGAGAAGGCGAGTGCGTACTGCCAGGGCGCGAAGCCGAGCGGGCCGAGCATGAGGACGGTCAGCAGCGGCACCGGCACCATGATCAGGGCGTTCACCAGGACCGTGTTGAAGAACAGGGGCCGCAGGGCGGGACTGGCCAGGATGTGGCGCCAGCCCTCCAGGAGGGACCCCCTGCCCGCCCCGGTGGGCACCGGCCGCGGTTCGCCGCCGCCGATCGCGCGGATCCCCAGCGCCGACAGCAGATAGCTCACCGCGTCGGCCAGCAGGGTCGTCACGGGCCCGAACAGCCCGATGGCGGCCCCGCCGAGGGGAGGCCCGATCACGATCGTGGTCCAGTTCGTGGCCTCGAACCGCCCGTTCGCGACCAGCAGGTCGTCCGGACCGACGAGGGACTTGAGGAAGGCCCCGGAGGCGGCGGTGAAGGTGATGTCCGCCGCCGCGACGACCACCGACACGAGCAGGAGCTGGACGAAGCTCAGCGCACCGAGCGCGTAGGCCGCGGGGACACTCAGCAGGGCGGCGAACCGGACCAGGTCCATCGCCACCATCACCGGTCTCTTGCGGCGGAACTCCACCCAGGGCCCGAGCGGCACCGCCACCGCGGCCCCGACCGCGAGCCCCGCGGCCGCCAGCGCCGACACCGCGGCGGGGCCGGCGTGCAGCACCAGGACGGCGACCGTCGGGAAGGCGCCGAACGACAGCGAGGTACCGAACGCGCTGACCGCGTAGGCCGCCCACAGCCACCCGAACCGCCGCCCCAGCGACCCTCTCGCGCCCACTCCCGCATCCCCTCGCCGACAACCTGACGTTGACCGACGCCATCCAACCGACTGCCGGCCCCGCCGATCAAACAACCAGCGCCCCGGTCGGCCACAACCCGGGGTTGTGCACGGACGGCCTAGGCTGCCCGCATGGATCTCGACGCCGTACGCACCTTCGTCGCCGTGGCGGACGCGGGACGGTTCCAGGAGGCCGCCGACCGGCTGGCGGTCACCCAGCAGGCCGTGTCCAAGCGGGTCGCCGCCCTGGAGAAGGACCTCGGGGCACGGCTGTTCACCCGCACCCCGCGCGGCGCCCGGCTGACCATCGACGGCCAGGCGTTCCTGCCGCACGCCCGCGAACTGCTGCGCGCCGCGGAACGGGCGGCGGCGTCGGTACGGCCGGGCAGCCGGGCCCTGCGCGTCGACGTGATCGGCCGCCGGCTGGCCCCCGCGGAACTGCTGCGCGCCTTCCACCGCGCACACCCGGACGTCGAGCTCGACGTCGTCACCCTCTTCGACGCCGACGCGGCCCTCGCGGCGCTGCGGTCCGGCACGATCGACGCCACCTTCCGCGCCGTCCCGCACTCCGCGGGCCGGTCGGCCGACGGCGTCGCGTCCGCGCGGGTCTACGACGAGCCGGTCCAACTCCTCACCGGCCCCGGCCACGCCCTAGCGGGAGCCCGCTCGGTGACCCCCGCCGGTCTGGCCGGGCACCGCATCTGGATGCCCGGTCTGGTCACCGGGACCGAGTGGGGCACCTACTACGACGACCTGGCCGCCGCCTTCGGCCTCACCATCGAGGTCACCGGCCCCGACTTCGGCACCGACCCCCTCCTCGACACCATCGCCGACTCCGCGGGCCTGGCCACCCTCGTCGGTGAGCTGACCCGTCTGGTCTGGCCGTCCGACCAGGACCTGCGCCGCATCCCGGTGCACGGGCCCACGCCGGTCTACCCGCACTCCCTGCTCTGGCGCGCCGACAACCCCCACCCGGCCCTCGCCGCGCTCCGGGACCACCTGCACGCCACCCGGCCCGACCCACCGGGTGTGGGGACCTGGGCGCCGGGCTGGACCTAGGCCCTGGTGCCGGTCACGACATGGGCGTACAGCTCCTCCGAGAGGGCGAGGCGGGCGGTCAGACCGCTGCGGGTGAACGCGTCGAGGGCGGCGGCGGCCTGGCGTTCGCTGGTCTCGACGAGGAGGCAGCCGCCGGGGGCGAGCCACCGCGGGGCCTCGGCCGCGACCCGGCGCAGGACGTCCAGCCCGTCCGTCCCGCCGTCGAGGGCCACCAGGGGTTCGTGGTCGCGGGCCTCGGTGGGCAGCAGGGCGACCTCCTCGGTGGGCACGTAGGGGACGTTGGCCGCGAGGATGTCGATCCGCCCGCGCAGGTCGGCGGGCAGGGCCGCGAAGAGGTCGCCGGTGTGCACCCGGCCGCCCGCGTCGGCGGTGTTGCGGCGGGCGCAGTCCACCGCGGCCGGGTCGATGTCGGCCGCGTGCAGTTCGACCGGGCCCAGCGCGGCCGCGAGCGCGGCGCCGACCGCCCCGGAGCCGCAGCACAGGTCGACGACGACACGGGCGCCCGGAGCCAGGGCGAGGGCCTGCTCGACGAGGAACTCGGTGCGCCGGCGCGGCACGAAGACGCCGGGCGCCACGGTGATGCGCAGTCCCCGGAACTCGGCCCAGCCGACGACGAGTTCGAGGGGGTGGCCGCCGACCCGGCGGTCGACCATGTCGGCCAGTTCGGCCGGGGTGCGGGCGGCGGCGAGGAGCAGCCGGGCCTCGTCCTCGGCGAAGACGCAGCCCGCGGCGCGCAGGGCGGCGACGACGGCGTCGGGCGTGGTGAAGCGGGGAGACAGTGGAGGCATGGAAGCCGGGAGCCTTTCGAGAGCCGAAGGGCGCTCCCGCGGTCGCCTGGGCTACAGGCGGTGACCCGCGTCGACGCGAGGAGGGAGCACCCGGTCTGACACAGCGTTGATGGGTCTCACCTCCTCGGTGTCTCACGGCCGGGACCTCCCCCGACCGGACGGCCACCCTACCCCAGGGCGCCCTGAGTTGTACTCTGCAACCAGTACGGCGAAGGAGGTCCGGTGGAAGCGGCGACGGCGGTGGAGACGATCCAGCGCGAGATGACGGTCTTCGCACGACGGGCCCGCGCCTCGGCGGGCCGCCTGCATCCCGAGCTGTCCCTGGTGTCGTACACGCTCCTCGGGCATCTGGAGGAGCGTGACGGCTGCCGCGCCACCGACCTGGCCGCCCACTACGCCCTGGACAAGTCCACGGTGAGCCGCCAGGTCGCCGCCCTGGAGCGGGCGGGTCTCATCGAGCGGCGCCAGGACCCGGAGGACCACCGGGTCCAGGTGCTGCATCTGACCGGGGCCGGCCGGAGCATCCTGGGCCAGGTCACCGTGAGCCGCCGCGCGGCCGTCGGCGAACGGCTCGCGGACTGGTCGCGGGAGGACCTGGAGCGGTTCGCGGGGTACCTCGTGCGCTACAACGCCTGGTCCGGGCCGGCCGAGGGTCCTCAGTAGGCCTCCTCCGGCAGCCGCTCGGGCACCCGTGCGGCGAGGAACGCGGTGGTGCGCCGGAGCCGGAAGCCGAGGGACTCGTAGAGCCGGACGGCCTGGGTGTTGCGGGCTCCGGTGTGCAGGAAGGGCGCCTCCCCGCGCTGCCGTATGCCGTGCGCGACGGCGAGGATCAGCCGGGTCGCCAGGCCCTGGCCGCGGACCGCGGGGTCGGTGCAGACCGCGCTGATCTCGGTCCAGCCCGGCGGGTGCAGCCGCTCCCCCGCCATCGCGACGAGGACGCCGTCCCTGCGTATGCCCAGGTAGGTGCCCATCTCTATGGTGCGGGGGAGAAAGGGGCCGGGCCGGGTGCGGGCGATCAGGTCGACGATCTCCGGGACGTCGTCGGGGCCGAGGCGGACCGCCTCCGGATCAGGTGCGGCGGCGAGGCCGTCGTCCACGAGCTGCACGCCCTCGACGTGGAAGGTGACCTCCCAGCCCTCGGGCACCTGCCCCGCGTAGGCCGTCAGCGGGACCTCCGCCCCGGCACCGGCGAGCGCGGCGAGGTCGGCCCAGTCGCCCGGGTCGGGCTCGTCGGGCAGGGCAAGCCACGGGGAGACGTCGACGGGGTAGCGCAGGACCCGGCCACGCTTCTCGGCGAAGTGGGCGTGCGGGCCGGTCAGGGAGGCGAGGGCCGGGTTGTCGAGCACGTGCGGTGCGCGGTCGGTCATCGGGCGACCTCGATGACGGTCTTGCCGCGGGCGTGGCCCTCCTCGACCGTGCGCAGCGCGTCGCCGGCCCGGTCGAGGGGAAACGTTTCGGTGATGTGCGGGTCCAGGTCCCCCGCGACCACCAGCCCGGCGACCGCCTCCAGCACGGCCGCGGTGCGGGCCCGCGCCACCCGCGCCCCGCCCAACCGCCGCACCTCCTCCTCCGGGGCTCCGGCGGTGATCAGCCTCGACCGGTCGGTGAGCAGTTCGGCGGCCTCGGCCAGCACCCGGCCCCCGACGAGGTCGTAGACGCCGTCGGGCGCGGTCGCGCGGGCCCGCTCCGCCCAGTCGGGGCCGGAGGGGACGTGGACGGCGCCGAGCGACTCGACGAGGTCCTTCTTGCCCTCGCTCGCCACGCCGACCACGCGGAGACCGAAGGCGCGGGCGATCTGCACGGCCGCCGCGCCGACCCCGCCGCCCGCGCCGGTCACCAGCAGGGTGGCGCCCGGGGGCAGGTCGAGCTGGCGGACGCCGTCGTAGGCGGTCGCGGCGGCGACGGGCAGGGTGGCGGCCACCGTGTGGGCCAGCTCCGCGGGCTTGTGGGCGGCGACGGCGGCCGGCACCAGGGTGTACTCGGCGTAACCGCCCGCGAGCGCGGTGCCGAAGACCTCGTCCCCCACCGCGAACCCCTCGACGCCGGCCCCGATCTCCTCGACGACACCGGAGACCTCGTTGCCGAACACGACGGGGAAGACCCGCTCATCGCCCTCGCCGGGGCGCCTGAAGCCGTTGCGCTGCTTCCAGTCCACGGGGTTCACGCCCGCCGCGCGGACGGCCACCAGCAGCAGGCCGGGTCCGGGACTCGGCCGGTCCACGTCCACGAGCGCCTCGGTCTCCGGGCCGCCGTACCGCGTGAAGACGTACGCCTTGGGCATCTGCTCCCTCACTCTCCTCGCACCGTCACCGGGCCACCGGCCCGGCACACCAGCGCCAAGGAGCGGCGCGCGACGACTATTCCCGGGTCCTCCCGGTGTTCACACGGTCGCAACGATCGGGGCACTGACCTGGGACGGGGCACCCGCGACGACAGCGTACGGTTGAAGCATGAACGTCACCCGAGGCTTCACCGGACGCCCCCGCGTGGACAACACCGGGCTGCCCCCTGGCCAGTACGACACGGGCGACGACTGGCCCGTCCTGTCCGCGGAGGTCACCCCGGACCTGTCACCGGCCGACTGGACGTTCCGGGTGGACGGGCTGGTCGAGGAAGCGCGCACCTGGAACTGGGACGAGGCGCACGCCCTGCCCGTCTCGGCCTACGAGGGTGACATCCACTGCGTGACGAGCTGGTCGAAGTTCGGGGTGCGGTTCGCGGGTGTGTCGCTGGACGCGTTCCTGGCCGTGGCGCGGCCCCACGCGTCCGCCACCCACGCCGTCGCCCGCTCCCACACCGGGTACACCACGAACCTGCCCCTCGCGGACCTGACCGGTGGGCGGGCCTGGATCGCGTGGGAGTACGACGGCAGCCCGCTGCCCGCCGAACACGGCGGTCCGGCGCGGCTGTTGGTGCCGCATCTGTACTTCTGGAAGAGCGCCAAGTGGATCGCGGGGCTGACGCTGCTCGACCACGACGAGCCGGGGTTCTGGGAGCGCAACGGCTATCACGCGCGGGGCAACCCGTGGGAGGAACAGAGGTACGCCGGTGACTGAGGCGCTCTTCTCCCCCTCTCCCGCGCCTGCTCACGCTCCCGCTCCGGTCGACCGGTTCGCGGTGCCGGGGCGTATCGCGGTCGGCGAAGGCGTCGGAGCCGTCTGGCAGACCGCGACGCTGACCGAGATCCGCCGTGAGACGCCGTACGCCTCCACGTTCCGGTTCGCGGTGCCCGCCTGGCAGGGGCATCTGCCCGGCCAGCACCTGATGCTGCGGCTGACCGCCGAGGACGGCTACACGGCCCAGCGCCACTACTCGATCGCGTCGCCGCCGGAGGACACCGGGCACGTCGAGCTGACCCTGGACCACGTCGAGGGCGGCGAGGTCTCGGGCTGGTTCCACACGGTCGCCCGACCCGGGGACGAGATCGAGGTGCGGGGGCCGCTGAGCGGTTTCTTCGCCTGGCCGGGAGACCGGCCGGCGCTGCTGGTCGGGGCCGGTTCCGGGGTCGTACCGCTGATGTCGATGGTGCGCCACCACCGGGTGCGTGGACTGTCCGTGCCGCTGCGGCTGCTGGTGTCGGCGCGCAGCCCCGAGGAGCTGATCTACGCGCGGGAGTTCGGCGCCGAGACGACCCCCGTGTTCACGCGAAGCGCCCCGGACGGGGTGCCGGTGGGACGTATGTCGGCCGCACATGTGGCACCCCTCCTGGCCGAGCCGCCCGAGGGTGGGTGGGAGGCCTATGTGTGCGGTTCCAACGCCTTCGCCGAGCACGCCTCGCGGCTGCTGGTGAGGGCGGGCCAGCCGGTGGACCGCATCCGGATCGAGCGCTTCGGCTGACGGGGTGCGCCTGCGCACCGGGCGCGCACCCGCACCCCTCCCGCACGTGAACGACGCGGATGGAGGGGTACTACATCTGTGTGACCACTCGCAGGGGTGCGTGGTGCGGAGGTCGACAATGCGAACCCGGGTGCGCGGCTGGCGCTGGCGGCGCAATCCGCTCCGGCGCCGGTCGGACGTCGTCGAGGCGTGGACGGTGCTGGCCGTCGCCGTACTGATGCTGCTGGGCGCCCCGCTGATCGGTGCGGCGGTGGGCTGGTGGGCGCATGGCGACGCCCGTGCGGTGGCGGCCGCGCAGCGCTCCGAACGCCACCGGGTCCGCGCGGAGGTCGTGGGCAGGGTCCCGGACGCGCCGCCGACGGTCCAGGGCGGTCGGGAGCGCTCCTACCGGGTGACCGTGCGCTGGACGGAGGCCGGGGGCGCCACGAGGACCGCCGAGGCCCGGGTGCCGGCCGGTACCGACGGGGGCGAGAAGGTCGACGTGTGGTTCGACGCCCGCGGGCGGAGCGTGGCCGCGCCGCCGGACGAGACCGCGATCTGGCAGCACACCCTGGTCATGGGCGCCTGCGGCGCGGGCGCCACGGTCGCCGTGATCCTCCTCGGCCGCTCGCTCGTCCGCGGGGTGGCGAACCGCCGGCGGCTCGCCGAATGGGAACGGGACTGGGCGCTCACCGAACCGCAGTGGACCCGCCGCCGGGCCTGACCGCACCGGCCGCTGGTGAGGCGGTGTCGACCCGACCATTCTCGACAGCCGACGCTCCGCGCCCGCCGTCCACAGCCGCCGTCCCGTCGCCCTGACCAGCAGTTCCACGGCCTTCGGGCGGTCGGCAGCCCGTCGCCGATGCGGCAAGGGCCTGGCGATTCGTCCGACCACACACGTACCGTGTGATCATCCGGCGCTGTCCCTTCCCGAAGGCGGTCCTGCATGGCCCTGTTCGACCTCCCCATCGACGAGTTGCGCGAGTACCGCAGCGACTCCACCGAGCCCGAGGACTTCGACGCGTTCTGGTCCAAGACCCTCCAGGAGGCCCGCGAGCACGACCTGGACGCCCGCTTCGAACTCGTCGACACCGGCCTGTCCACGGTCAAGGTGTACGACGTGACGTTCGCCGGGTTCGGCGGCCACCCGGTCAAGGGCTGGTTCACGATCCCCGCCGAGGTCTCCGCCCCGATACCGGTGGTCGTGGAGTTCATCGGGTACGGCGGCGGGCGCGGGCTGCCGCACGAGCATCTGCTGTGGGCGTCGACCGGCCGGGCCCACTTCGTCATGGACACCCGCGGGCAGGGCAGCGCCTGGGGCGGCGGCGGTGGCACCGCCGACCCGGTGGCCGGCGCGCCCGCCTACCCGGGGTTCATGACCCGGGGCGTCGACGCCCCCGAGAACTACTACTACCGCCGGGTGTTCACCGACGGTGTGCGGGCGGTGGAGGCGGCACGTTCGCACCCGCTCACCGACCCGGCGCGCACGGTCGTCCTCGGCGGCAGCCAGGGCGGCGGCATCTCCATCGCGGTCGGCGGTCTGGTGCCGGACCTGGCGGCGGTCGCCCCGGACGTGCCGTTCCTGTGCGACTTCCCGCGCGCGGCGACCCTGACGGACCGGCACCCGTACCGGGAGATCGGCCTCTACCTCAAGACGCACCGCGGCCGCTTCGAGGACGTCCTCGGCACCCTCGCCTACTTCGACGGCGTGCACTTCGCGAGCCGCGGCCGTGCCCCGGCGCTGTTCTCGGCGGCCCTGGAGGACCAGACCTGCCCGCCCTCCACCGTGTTCGCGGCCTTCAACGCCTGGGGCCAGGACGACAAGGCGATCGAGGTCTACGACTTCAACGACCACGAGGGCGGCGGCCCCTACCAGGAGGCCGCGAAACTGCGCTGGCTGCGCTCGTACGCCTGAGCCCCGCCGAGGACCTTCCGCACGGCACCTGTCGAGGCGTTGTGCAGCGCCCCGTGACCGCGGCCGCCCGGTACCGGCCTCAGGGGCGCTCGCCGCGCACCACGCGGGACTGACGGCCCAGGGCCAGCAGACGGCCGTCCGCCGCCCAGACGGCACTGTCGTCGACGGCCCAGCCGGCACCCGCGTGATCGGTCCGGATCCGCACCAGGGTCCAGCCGGCGTCGGCGCCCTCGTCCAGGGCGCCGGTGAAGTGGACGGTCAGTTCCGCGCTGGGCACGGGGCGCGGGGTGCGCCAGACGGCGTACAGCGCGGGCGGGAGCACATCGGTGAGGGTGACCACCGCGCCCGCGTCGAGCGCCCGCCCGTCCGTGAAGCGCACCCAGGCCAGCAGTTCGGCCCGGTCACCGCCGGCCAGCGGGAGGTCGTCGGTGGCCGGCCGTATCTCCAACTGCCGGGCGAAGGGCGCCAGATGACCCGGCAGCAGGATCGTCCGGCAGTCCTCCGGGCCCGGCACGTCCGGCACCGGCTGTCCGTCGTACGGCATGCCCGGGCGGCCGGAGCCGAACAGGGCAGATCCGACGACGACCGGGAGGCCGTCCTGGTGGCCCGTGAAGACGCAGGCCGCGGTGCGGCGGCCGGAGGCGGGCGCGGTGCCCGAGACGTGCAACGGACCGGCGGCGGCCGGGGCGAGGAAGTGCGTGGTCAGTGTGCGCACCGGATGGGCTCCCCCGGCGAACCGGGCGCGTACGGCCGTCAGGGCGACGGCGGCGACATGGCCGCCGTGCGCTCCCTCCCAGGACCGCCACAGGGGATCGATCCGCGACTCGTTCTCGGTGGATGTGGTCACGCGCCTCACCATAACCTGGTGAGTTGGAAAATCAAACGGTTGAGTTGGAAATCCGGACGGTCTGGAGCGGGCGCCTCGCCACGACCATGCGGACCCGCGGGCTGCCGTCCCGGCGCACCCCGAACTCGGGCAGGGCGTGCAGCTCCACGCGGAGACCGGCCCTTTCCAGTTCCCGCCGCACGTCCCCGAGCCGGAAGGCCCGGTAGTACATGACGAACGGCGGTCGCCACAGCGCGTTGCGCACCCGCATCACGGCGTCGAAGCCGAGGAGCGCCCAGTAGGCGGGCGACGACGGGCGGGGCGGGGCGACGACCGGGAACGCGAAGCAGCCACCCGGGCGCAGCACTTCGCGGACCTGGGCGAACAGGCCGGGCAGTTCGTCCGGCAGGAAGTGCCCGAAGGCCCCGAAGCTCACGACGAGGTCGAAGGAGGCGGGGGCGAACGGCAGGGCGCGCGCGTCTCCCCGCACCCAGGACAGGCGCGACCCCCCGGGCCGGGCCCGCGGCCGCTCGCGGGCCACGTCGAGCATCCCGGCGCTGAAGTCGACCCCGGTCACGCTCTCCCGGCAGACCCGGGTCAGCACCCGGGTCCCGGCGCCGGTGCCGCAGCACAGGTCGAGCCCGGCCTCGAAGGGGCCCGTCCGGCGCAGCGCGGACGCGACGGCGTCCAGCACCGAGTCGGGCGTACGGAAGGGAGTGTGGTCGAACTTGGGGGCGAGCAGGTCGTAGCCGCGCTCGACGGACGACAGTGCCTGGACGGCGAGTTCGCGGAGGCTGGGGCCTTCTGGGCTGAACATCCGCGTCAGCTTAGGGGAGCCCGGCGCTTCAGGAGGGCAAGCACGCGTTCGCACCAGCGGACGGTCTCCGCCTCCAGGGCGATCCCGCCCAGGAGCGTGAGATACGGGCCGATCCGCTCCGCCTCGGCGAGGTAGCGCTCCTCGCTGCGGCCGTCGAGGAGCCGGTCGCGGACCCGTTCGTAGCGGGCGAGTTTCCCGCGCGCCCAGGACAGGCGCTCCTCGACCAGCGCCCGGGTGACCTCGGGGTCGACGCCGTCCATGGCCTGGATCTTGACGAGGAACTCGTCGCGGAGGGCGGCCGGCCTGCGGGGCGGTTCGGATGCGAACGCGCTCAGCTCGCGGCGGCCGGTCTCGGTGAGGGTGAACAGCCGCTTGTTCGGCCTGCGTTCCTGCTGCACCACGCGCGCCTCGATCAGCCCGTCCTGCGCGAGTCGCTCCAGTTCGCGGTAGAGCTGCTGGGGGGTCGCGGGCCAGAAGTTCGCCAGCGAGACGTCGAACACCTTGGAGAGTTCGTAGCCCGAGGCCTCGCCCTCCAGCAGGGCGGCCAGGACGGCGTACTTGAGCGACATGTGGACACGCTAACAGCCGGTGATTACTCTACTCCACACCTACTCAACAAATTGACTATGGAGGCATGATGCGAGCGTTCCGGGAAGCGGTCGAGGCGGGTGACCTCGGCGCCGTGGAGGCGTTGCTGGCCGAGGACGTGGTCTTCACCAGCCCGGTGGTGTTCAAGCCGTACGCGGGCAAGGCCATCACCGCGGCGATCCTGGGCGCGGTCGTCAAGGTCTTCGAGGACTTCCGCTATGTGAGCGAGCTGAGCAGCGAGGACGGCCGCGACCACGCGCTGGTGTTCGCGACCAGGGTCGGCGAACGCGCCCTGGACGGCTGCGACTTCATCCATCTCGACGAGCACGGCCGGATCGACCGGCTGATGGTGATGGTCCGTCCGCTGTCGGGCGCGCAGGCCCTCGCGGAGGCCATGGGGGCGCGGTTCGAGGAGATCGCGAAGGAGGCGGAGGCGCGGACCGCCGCCGCCTCCTGACGTCACGCGACGGTCAGGGTGAGGGCACCGGTGAAGGCGCTGCCCGCGGTGAGGGCCGTCTCGGTCCCGTCGACGGTCAGTGTCACCTTCTTCCCGCTCGGCGCCCGCACGGCCGCGTCGGCGGCGAGGGTGAGGGAGGTCAGGTACGAGGTGCCGGTGACGGTCCACACCGAGCCGCCGTCCAGCTTCACCACGGCGCCGTTGTTGACGGCGGCCTGCGGGGTGTTGGTGACGATGCCGAGCTCGTAGAAGGTGGACGCGTCGATCGAGGACACCCGGTGCTCGGTCCGGGTCGCCGAGATCACGCCCTCGACGGTGGCGTCCTCGAAGGTGAGGACCATGTTCTTGCCGCTGCGCATGCCGTTGTAGAAGTCGCCTTTCAGGGCGATGGAGGTGAAGGTGGCGGCTCCGTCCGTGGCGTGGGCGGCGGTGACATCGAAGGCGGAGTCCTTCGCGGGGTCTCCGGTGGGTTCGGTGTAGACGCCGATGTTCATCATCCTGCCGTCGACGTCGACCGGGCCCGGGTCGTCGAGTTCGATCATCTGGAGGATGACCCCGTCACGCGGGTCGAGGCGGGCGCCCCGCGAGCCGTCCACCGAGATCGTCGTCTGCTGCCCCTTGTTGAGGAAGGTGGCCCGCTCGGAGTTGACGACCGTGCCGCCGTCGACGGTGAGGGTGCCGGCCCCGAAGAACATGTAGCCGAAATGGCCCGAGTTGACGACGGTGTTGCGGACCGGCAGCGCCTTGCGCTCGGCGGCGGACAGCCCGAGGGACAGCTCCGTGTCGAGTGCCGCCACCGCCTCCCGGGTGCTGTCCCCGTAGTGGACGACGGCGGCCGGACCCGCGATGACGGTCGCGTAGCTGCCGACGTCGAAACGGCAGCCGAGCACGCGCACGGTGGCGTCGCCGATCGCGTAGGTGCCGTACCCGTACTCCCCCGTGTTGCCGACGTGGCTGTTGACCGCGGTCAGCTTGAGTCCGCTGCCGCCCTCGACGGACAGGGCGCCCCAGGTCTCGGAGAACACGGTGGAGTTGAGGTAGGTGGCCGTGCTGTTCGCACCGATGAGGTTGGTCGCGCGGACGTTGCCGTCGAGGCCGAGCATCCACGGCACCGACTGCATGTACGGCGTCTCGACGGTGGCCTGGTAGTCGGACGGCAGGACGCCGTTGCGGCAGTCGACGGAGGAGTTCTTCACGACGACGTCGGCGCCGCCGTCGGAGATGATCCCGGTGCGGACCACGCCCTGGGTGCTCACACGTGCCCCGTCCACCACCAGCCTGGTGGCCGGTCCGTCGCCGACGATCGCGGCGCCGTAGCCGGCGAAGTCGCAACGGCCGTTGCCGGTCAGGGAGATGACGGGACTCTCCAGGGTGTAGGTGCCGTCCTGGACGAAGACGCCGTCGAAGCACTCGCCGGTCGACGTGATCGACACCTTGCGGGCGAGGGTGTCCGTGAGCCTGCCGCCGAGGACGGCCGCGAGGACGGACTTCTCGCGCACCACCCCGGTGCCGTCGACGTACACCGCCTGCCGGAAGGGGAAGGTGAGCGTCTCGTAGGTGACGTCGTTGGCCTCGGCCACCGTGAGCACGACGTCGCCCCGGTAGGTGCCGGCCTGGACGAGGGTCGCGGTGCCGCCCGTCCCGGTCAGCAGTTGACCGGTCTCGACCCCGTCGACGGTCAGGGTGAGACTGTGGCCGTCCGGGGCGGCGATCGTGCCGCCCTCGGCCATCGACAGCTCGCTCACGCGGGTGGTCGCGGAGAGCTCGTACGTCTCCCCGGCCGCGACCGTGATCCGGTTGCCGGAGGTCCGGGTCCCGGCGGTGGCGGAGGCGGCCGGGACCAGCAGGGCTCCGGCGGTGGCGGTACCGGCGATCAGGACGGAGCGTCGGGTGATCAGCGTCATTGCGGGCCTTCCGAGGGATCGGGTGCGCCGTTGCGCAGCGTGACGAACCGGCCGGCTCTTGGACGGCGGCGACGGTTCGGGGCAAGCACCTGAGGTGTGCACGAGGGAGTGAAGCAGCCCCGCGGAACAGGGAACAGGCGCCGCACACACGCATGCCGGAACCCGATGCCTGAGATCGGGCGGCCGGTTCCATGGCGGTCACACAGAGTGGTCATAGGGGACGCGCGCTCCACGGGCCGCACGCACGACGGCGAGGCGGGCGGCATCTGCGCCGTCCGCCTCGCCGTTCCCGGCCACTTGTCCGCTAGGCCGGGGCGATCATCCCCGCCGACAGGTCGATGTCCGCCCCGCACAGACCCGGCATCGCGAGCATCGCCAGCAGGGCCTGTGCCACCTCGTGCTCCTCGACGAGCCGGCCGAGGGCGGCGCGGGAGGCGAAGTCGCGTTCGGCCTCCTCGACCGTGCAGCCGGTGAGCTCGGCCGTGAGGCGGAAGTTGCGGTCCATGCGCGGTCCCCGCACCGGCCCGGGGGAAAGGGAGTTGACCGCGATCCCGCGCGGGCCGACCTCTCCGGCCAGGGTCCGGGTGAGACCGAGCAGCGCCATCTTGGAGGCGGTGTAGGGGGTGCGGTGGAGCAGAGGCCGTTTGCCGCTCACGGAGGCGACGTTGACGATGTCGCCCCGGCCGGCGGCGAGCATCGGGGGGAGGAAGGCCCGGCACATGAGGTAGACGCCCCGGACGTTGACCGCGAACACGTCGTCCCACTCGTCCGGTGCGATGTCGACGAGGGGGCGCACCGGCCCGGCCACACCGGCGTTGTTGACGAGCAACGACACGTCCTCGTCGGCGAGTTCGGCGGCCAGCTCCCGCACGGCACCGGGGTCCGAGACATCGCACACGGCCGCCCGGGCACCGTTCCCGACCCGTTCCGCGGACGCTTCGAGAGCCTGCTCGCCGCGCCCGACGAGGACCACCCGGGCGCCCTCGCCGGCCAGTGCCAGGGCGAACGCCCGCCCCAGCGGCCCTCCCCCGCCGGTGACCAGCGCGGTACGCCCGCGCAGGCTCACGCGGTGTTCCAGGGCAGCTCGTCACCGGCCGCCTTCGCGGCCCGTACGTCACCGGAGCGCGCGTGGCCCTCGAACAGCTCGACACGGGAGGCGCGTCCGCAGAGGCGTCCGAGCAGAGCCTGCGAGTCGGGGTCGGTGACCTCCTGGTAGGTGACCGTCTTGAGGTACTTCCCCACCCACAGGCCCCCGGTGTAGCGGGCGGCACCACGGGTCGGCAGCACATGGTTGGTGCCGATGACCTTGTCGCCGAAGGACACACAGGTGCCCTCGCCGAGGAAGAGGGCGCCGTACTGGGTCATCCGGTCGAGGGCGAGCCGCGGTTCGGCGGTCAGCACCTCCACGTGCTCGAAGGCGAACTCGTCGGCCAGTGCGTAGAGTTCGTCGAGACTGTCCACCACGTGCACCTGGCCGTGGTCGCGCCAGGCGGGCTCGGCGTAGTCGCGGGTGGGCATGCCGGGCAGGATCCGTTCGACCTCGGCGATCGTCCGCTCCGCGACCTCGCGGGACGTGGTGACGAGCACCGCAGGGGAGTCGGGGCCGTGTTCGGCCTGGGAGAGCAGGTCGACGGCGCAGACGAACGGGTCGGCGTGCTCGTCGGCCAGGACGAGGATCTCGGTCGGCCCGGCGAACAGGTCGATGCCGATCTCCCCGAAGAGCTGCCGCTTGGCCTCGGCGACATAGGCGTTGCCGGGTCCGGCGATCAGGTTCACCGGGTCCATGCCGTCCGTGCCGACGGCCATCGCGGCGACCGCCTGGACACCGCCCAGCAGCCATATCTCGTCCGCGCCCGCCAGGTGCATGGCGGCGACGGTCGCGGCCGGGATCTCCCCGCGGATCGGCGGGGTGCAGGCGACGACCCGGGGCACACCGGCGACCTTGGCGGTGACGACGGTCATGTGGGCGGAGGCGGTGAGCGGGTAGCGGCCGCCGGGGATGTAGGCGCCGGCCGCCTGCACGGGAACGTGCTTCTGGCCGAGCCGCACGCCCGGCAGGGTCTCCATCTCGAACTCGCCCAGCGAGTCGAGCTGGCGGCGGGCGAAGGCGCGGACCTGCTCCTGGACGAAGCGGATGTCGGCGATGACCTGCTCGGGCACCGACGCGACGATCCTCTCGACCTCCTCCTCGCTCAGCCGGAAGGAGGCCGGGCTCCAGTCGTCGAACTTCTCGGAGTACGCGCGCACGGCCGCGTCGCCGCGTTCACGGATGTCGGCGATGACGCCGGCGACGGTCTCACGCACCTGGTCGAGGGAGGCCGTGACCTCCGCCTTGGGTACGGCGTTCTTCAGGGTCGTTGCCACGGTGGCAGCCTTTCTCGGGGGTCAGACGGGCGGCGCTTCGAAGAGCACGTCGGGGTCGTTGAACTGCTCCTTGGCGACCGACTCGCTCATCGGGTCGGCGGTGCCCCACTGGTCCTGGGTGAGGGGGTCGTCGACGTCGTGGCGGCCCGGGTGCCACAGGTCCTCCTCGAGGACGGCGAGCTCGGTGGTGTACTCGACGGTGTTGCCGTGCGGGTCGTGGAAGTAGGCGAACGTGTTGTCGCCGGCGAGATGGCGGCCCGGCCCCCAGGTGAGCCGGGTCCCGGCCCGCAGCGCCCGGCCCGTGCCGCGCATGTACTCCTCGACCCCGCGCATCTCGAACGAGGCGTGGTGCAGGGAGACATGGGGTCCGCGCGCGATGGCGAAGGAGTGGTGCAGGGGGCTGCACCGCAGGAAGTACATGAGGTCGCCCATGTGCGTCGAGTACAGGGTGTCGGTGAGCCGGAAGCCGAGGTGCCGGACGTAGAAGTCCCGCAGCCCTTCCGGGTCCTGGGAGTTGACGACGCAGTGGGACAGCCGCACGGGGACGGCCTCGCGTTCCTCGATTTTGCGGTGGGCCCGGGTGTCGACGTCCGCGGAGACCTCCACGACCCGCCCGTCGGGGTCGAAGAAACGCAGCCCGTAGCCTCCGCCGGGGGTGTCCAACTCCCGCGGTTCGTGCACGAGTCGCACTCCGGCCCGGCCGAGCCGTACGGCCAGCTCGTCCACGGCGGCCGGGGACACCGCCCCGAAGGCCACCAGGTCCATCCGCTTGCGCTCGTCCTCACGGATCCGCACGACGTACTGCTCCGGGCTGCCCTCGGCGGCGAAGAAGGCGAGCCCGCTGTCGTTCGCGACCTCGGTCAGGCCCCAGGTGCCGCCGTAGAAGGCCCGCTGCCGCTCGAAGTCCGGTACGGCCAGGTCGACATGGCGCAGATGGGTGATGGGCTGGAAGCTCATGAGTGGCTCCTGACGGTGTTGCGCTGACGGCCCAGGCCCGAGATCTCGGCCTCGACGACGTCGCCGGGCTTCAGGAAGACGCCCCAGTGCGCGCCGTTGCCGGCCGGGGAGCCGGTGAGGAGCAGGTCGCCGGGGCGCAGGGTGGTGGTCGTGGAGACGTACGCGACGAGCCGCGGGATGTCGAAGATCATGTCCTTGGTGGACTCGTCCTGGCGGACGACTCCGTTGTGCCGCAGGGTGATCCGCAGGTCGGCCGGGTCGCCGACGAAGGCGGCCGGGACGAGGAAGGGGCCGGTCGGCAGGAAGGTGTCGGCGTTCTTCGCGGTGAACCAGTCGGTGCCGATGGCCTTGAGGTCGGGGCGGTAGAGGCGGTCGCGCGTGGTGAGGTCGTTGCAGATCGTGTACGCGGCCACGTGGTCGAGGGCTTCCTCGACGGGGATGTCGCGGCCCGGTCTGCCGATGACCAGGGCGAGTTCGAGCTCCCAGTCGTGCTGTTCGCCGAGTTCGGGCAGCACGATGTCGTCGTAGGGGCCGCACATCGCACGCGGCGAGCCGAGGAAGACGTACGGCACACCGCTGCGGATCCGTTCGTCCATCATCTGCTCGGCGTCGGCGCGCGCCTCCTCGGGGGTCGCTCCGTGCACGCTCTCCTTCTCGGCGGCGACCAGATCGACCACGTGCTTGCGGTAGTTGGCGCCGCTCTGGAGGATCTGGCCGGGCTCGATCGGGATCAGGACGCGCAGGTCCGCGAGGTCGTGCCAGGTGCCGCCGGCGGCGGCCGGGGACTCGGCGAGGTCGTGGAGCCGGGGCAGCCAGGTGTCCCAGTCCTCGACCAGGGTGCGCACGGACGCCACCTGGTCGGACAGGTCGCGCACACGGGCGCCGGTGACCAGTCCTGGGAAGGCGCCCGCGCGGTCGGCGAACGTGCCGAGTGCGAACGGTCCGGAGTGCGGGGGTATCGGGTCGGGCACGGGCGGCTCTCCTCAGGGGGATGCGGGCGGCTCGTCCTCGACGCTAGGCATCCGCGCCGGGCGGCGGAAATGGCCGTTGGCGATGCCTGCCATCACCGGCCCCCGGACCGCTGATCTGCGCCTCCATCGCCGTACGGGATGGATGACGTCCCCCTTGCCGATGCCTCGATCCGTTGACCCGGCAGGGGCCGCCGACCAGTCTCGGAGCCACCCCGAACCGAGGAGAGCACCGTGGTGGTCGAGCATGCCCAACTGACGGTCGAGGCCGGCCGGGAGGCGGAGTTCCAGGAGGTCTTCGCCGCGGCGCGCAAGGTGCTCGCCGAGGCGGACGGGTTCCGCTGGGCCGAGCTGCTGCGCTGCGCGGAACGGCCGTCGGTGTTCCTGCTGCTGGTCGGCTGGGAGTCGGTCGAGGCGCACACGGTCGGCTTCCGGGAGTCGGAGCGGTTCGCCCGCTGGCGGGCCCTGGTCGGGCCGTTCCTCGCCGCGCCGCCGGCCGTCGAGCACTACCACGAGCTGGGCCCGCGCTTCGCGGGCTGACCGCTCCCCTGTCCCCTACGTTCGCAAGGATCACCCATGCCCGTTGAAAAGGTGCTCGTCGTCGGTGGCGGCATCACCGGAAGCGTGTTGTGCCTGGCGCTCGCCCAGCGCGGTGTCGAGGTGCAGCTCGTCGAGATCTCGCCCCAGTGGTTCGGAGTGGGCCACGGCATCACCGTCCAGGGCAACGCGCTCAAGGCGCTGCGTTCGGTGGGGGTGCTGGACCGGGTGCTGGAACGGGCGGTGCCGTTCGACATCATGCGGCTGCGCCGGGCCGACGGCGCCCTGCTCACCGAGCTGGAGACCCCGCACACCGGCGGCCCCGACCTGCCCGCCACGGTGGGCGCGCTCCGCTCCGACCTGCAGAACGCGCTGTGCGACGCGGTGTACGCGCACGGCGTCACCGTCCGCCTCGGACTGAGCGTCGACCGTCTGGACCGCTCCCCCGACCACGTGGACGTGGTCTTCACCGACGGCTCCACCGGCCGCTACGACCTGGTCGTGGGCGCCGACGGGATCAACTCGGCGATGCGCGCGCTGATCGGCATCACCGAGCGGCCCCGCCCGGTCGGCATGTCGATCTTCCGGGTGGTCGCCGAGCGCCCCGCCGAGATGGACTGCGCCGAGGTGTACTACGGCGGCCCCCGCTTCAAGGCCGGCTACAGCCCGATCTCCGCCGACCGGTGCTACGCCTACCTCCTGGACGAGAACCTCGACGCCTCGCTGATCGGCCCGCGCTGCGCGCTGTCCCTGATGCGCGAGCGTGGCGCCGGCTACGGCGGCACCTGGGGCCGGATCGTGGCCTCCCTGCCCGACGACACGGCGGTCGACTACCGCTGGATCGAGGCGGTCCTGGTCGACGAGCCCTGGTACCGCGGCCGGACCGTGGTCATCGGCGACGCGGCCCACGCCTGCCCGCCGCTGATCGCGCAGGGCGCCGCCATGTGCATGGAGGACGCGGTGCTGCTGGCGGAGCTGGTCAGCGGCGACGGACCACTGGAGGACTCGCTCGACCGCTTCATGTCCCGCCGGCTGCCCCGCGTGCGCATGGTGCTGGAGAACTCCCTGCGCCTGGCGGAGTGGGAGATCCACCCCGGCACACCCGGAGCCGACCCGGCCCGGATCCTGTCGGAGACGCTCGGCTCGCTGACGGCGGCCGCGTGAACGCCCCGGTCGTCGACTTCCACGGCCACCTCGCCGTCCCGGCCGCCGACGCGCTGGTCGCGGGCACTCCGGGTCTCGCCGCCGAGCTGGCGGCCGAGCAGCGCGCCCACTCCCCCGCGTCCCTCGCCGCCAACCGGGCCCAACTCCAGCGGCTCGCGGGCAGGTTGACGAGCGTGACCGAGCGGCTCGCCGACCTGGACGCGATGGGCGTCGACATCCAGGTGGTCGGCCCGATGCCGATGCACCACTACTGGGCGGACGCGGAGCTCGCCGTGCGCCTCGCCCGTACCGTCAACGAGGAGGTGGCCGCCCACTGCGCCACGGCGCCCGAGCGGCTGTACGGCCTCGGCACCGTCCCCCTCCAGCACCCGGACCTCGCCGTCGCCGTGCTGGACGAGGCGGTCACCGGGCTCGGACTGTACGGCGTGAGTGTCTCGACGAGCGTCGACGGGCGGGAGCTGTCCGATCCGGCGCACGACGAGGTCTGGCGCCGGGCCGAGGAGGCGGGCGCGGTCGTCTTCGTCCACCCCTGGGGCTGCTCGCTCGGCGAGCGGCTCGCGACCGCGTACCTGGGCAACACCGTCGGCCAGCCGGTCGAGACGACGATCGCCCTGTCCCGACTGATCTTCACCGGCGTCCTGGACCGCTTCCCGCGCCTGAAGCTGGTGGCCGCGCACGGCGGCGGCTATCTGCCGACGTACGTCGGACGCTCCGACCACGCCTGGCGGGTGCGCGAGGACGCGCGGGGCTGCGCCGAGCCGCCGAGCGCCTACCTGCGGCGCATGTGGTTCGACGCCCTCGTGTACACCCCGCGGGCCCTGCGCCGGCTGGTCGAGGAGGTGGGCGCCGACCGGGTCGTGCTGGGCACCGACCATCCCTTCGACATGGGTGTCGACGATCCGGTGGCGCGTCTGGACGCCGCCGGCCTGGCCCCGGCCGACCGTGCCGCCGTCGCCGGGGGCAACGCACTCGACCTGCTGCTGAAAGGACGTGCCCGATGATTCCGGGTCCGATCGAGGAAGAGCTGGCCAAGGCCCGCACCGCGTACCGCAACTGGGGTCGCTGGGGCGAGGACGACGTGCTCGGCACCCTCAACTTCATCGACGACGCCATCCGCGCCCACGCGGCCGGCCTGGTCCGGCGGGGCCGTGCCTTCTCGCTCGCCCAGGAGTTCAACGAGTCGGGTCCGCAGCGCGGTTTCCGCGGCCGGATCAACCCGGTGCACTACATGAAGGACACCGGTTCCGACGCGGCCGCCGGCACCCAGGGCTTCCCGCACGGCTTCGGCGGGGCGGACGACCACGTGGTGATGCCGTTGCAGGCCTCCACCCAGTGGGACGGGCTCGGCCACATCTACGACAACAAGCGTGCCTGGAACGGCCGTTCGTGCACCATCGTCAACGGCGACGGCGACTCGGTGACCGGCATCGAGCACATGCGGGACGCGTTCACCGGCCGCGGGGTCCTCCTCGACGTCGGTCGGACCGCCGGTGACGAGCACGGTGAACTCCCGGACGGCTTCCCCATCCTGGAGGAACACCTGCGCGCCACCGTCGAGGCGCAGGGCGCCACCTCGACCGTGCGCCGCGGCGACCTCGTCCTGGTGCGCACCGGACAGCTCGGCCGGGTACGGCGGCTCGGCGAGTGGGGCGGTTACGCCGCCGGGGACGCGCCCGGCCTGTCCTTCACCACGCTCGGCTGGCTGCACCGCACCGAGATCGCGGCGATCGCCACCGACACCTGGGGCCTGGAGGTGCGCCCGTACGAGTTCGCCGAGCCCGCGATGTCCCCGCTGCACCAGATCGCGATCCCCAACATGGGCCTGCCGCTCGGTGAGATGTGGGACCTGGAGGCCCTCGCCGAGGACTGCGCGGCGGACGGCGTCTACGAGTTCCTGCTGGTGGCGGCTCCCCTGCCGGTGACCGGGGCGGTCGGCGCGCCCGTCAACCCGATCGCGGTGAAGTAGTGAGGGATCACATGGACACGCTTCTTCTCCGGGGCGACGAGGGTTTCGAGGAGGCCTGCTTCGGCCGGATCTTCAACGCCCGCCGCCCCACCGACCGGCTGCCGGCCGCCGTTCTCCTGGCACGTACCGAACAGGACGTCGTCGACGGCGTACGGCTCGCCCTGGAGCGCGACTGGCAGGTCGCCGTCCGTTCCGGCGGCCACAGTTGGGCCGCCTGGTCGGTGCGCGAGGACGCGCTGCTGATCGACCTCGGGGACTTGCGCGAGATGGCGTACGACCCGGGGACGGGGATCGTGACGGCGACGCCGAGTGTCAAGGGCGGCGACGAACTCAACCCGTACCTCGCCGAGTTCGGGCGGTTCTTCAACGGCGGGCACTGTCCTTCCGTCGGTATCGGCGGGTTTCTCCTCCAGGGCGGGCAGGGCTGGAACGCGCGCGGCTGGGGCTGGGCGGCGGAGAACCTCGTGGCGATCGACGTCGTCACCGCCGAGGGCGAGCTGGTGCGCGCGGACGAGACACACAACAGCGACCTGTTCTGGGCGGCTCGTGGCGCGGGTCCCGGTTTCTTCGGTGTCGTCACCCGCTTCCACCTGCGCACCCGCCCGCTGCCGAGGCATCTCGGGCACACCGTGCACGCCTACCCCCTGGAGCTGTTCGACGAGGTCATGACCTGGCTGCACGGCATGCACCACACCGTCTCGGACCTGGTGGAGATCGTCGCGCTCACCCAGACCCCGCCCGACGGGGACGAGCCGGTGCTGCTCGTGACGGGCGTCTCGCTGACCGACACCGCCGAGGAAGCCGCCGAGGCGCTGGCCCCGCTGCACGCCAACCCGTACGCGGACCGGGCCCTCTTCCGCGTCGAGGCACGGCCCACCACGTTCGCCGAGCAGCTCTCGGGCCAGCGCACCGCCAACCCGAAGGGCCACCGCTACCTCGTCGACAACGCCTGGCTGACCGGACCGGCCGAGGAGGTCGTCCCGGCGATCCGCAAGGCGTTCACCGACCACCCCACCCGCCGGACCTTCACCATCTGGTTCTCCATGGCCCCGTTGCGCCGGCTCCCCGACATGGCCTTCTCGTTGCAGTCCGAGATCTACTGCGCCACCTATGTGGTGCACGACGAACCCGGGCGCGACGGTGAGCTGCGTGCCTGGCTCGACGAGGCGATGGCCGCGATGCGGCCGGTGACCGCGGGCCAGTACCTCGGCGACTCCGACTTCACCGTCCGCCAGCTCAGGTTCATGGGCGACGCCCAGTGGGAGCGGCTCCAGGAGATCCGTCAAGTCCGGGACCCGAAGGGCCTGTTCGCGGGCTATCTGAGCGCGGGGACCGTCACCAACACCAACCACTGGGAGCAGTGAGCCATGCGTTTCGCGACGTACGAGCACGAGGGCGTGGAGCGCGCCGGGGTCGTCCGGGACGGGCTGATCCACCCCCTCGCCCAGTCGGTCCTGGCCCTGGTCGAGCAGGGGGCGCTGCACACCGCCGGCGCCGAAGCCCTGCGCGCGGCCGGCGCGTTGCCGGTCGGGCAGGTGCGGCTCCTGCCCCCGCTGAAGCCGCCCTCCATCCGGGACTTCGTCGGCTTCGAGGCGCACATCGAGGGCGTCTCCAAGTCCCTCGACGGTCTGGAGCACGTGCCCGAGGAGTGGTACCGGGCGCCCAACTTCTACTTCACCAACCCGCACGCGTGCTACGGCGCCCACGACGACGTGCCGGTGCCGGCGGGCTGCTCGGTGCTGGACTTCGAGCTGGAGGTCGGCGCGGTGATCGGGCGGAGCGGCCGGGACCTGACTCCCGAGCAGGCCCGCGAGCACATCGTCGGCTACCTGGTCCTCAACGACTGGTCCGCGCGCGACCTGCAGAAGCCGGAGAAGAACCTGGGGCTCGGCTTCTCCAAGGGCAAGGACTTCGCCAACACCCTCGGGCCCTTCCTGGTCACCGCCGACGAGGTGGAGGACCGGCGGGACGCGGACGGCTTCCTCGACCTGGAGATGACGGTCGCGCTCAACGGAGAGCTGATCGGGCGGGACACCCTCGCCAACATGTCGTGGACCTTCGAGGAGATGGTCGCCTACGCCTCCCGGGACGCCTGGGTGCGGCCCGGGGACGTCCTCGGCTCGGGCACCTGCGGCTGGGGCGCCCTGGCGGAGTTCTGGGGCCGGCTCGGTGAGCGCACTCCCCCGCCGCTCACGCCCGGTGACCGGGTGACCCTCGCCGTGGCGGGGCTCGGCAGCGTCTCCAACCGGGTGGTGCCGGGCCGCACGGACGTGTACCTGCCGCGGGCCCGTCCGCGGGGGCGCACGCCACGGCCGTAGCGCTCGCTCCTGACCTGCGCACATCCAGGGGTCCGATGGTTCCTGTCGGATCCCTGTGACTTGGACCCGGGGCCCTTCCTCGGCGGGAGACCCGTCGTTACGCTCCGATGTCACCGACCTTCAATGACGCGGCCGGAAGGAACACCCATGGGTCTCGGAGCGATCGACCTGAATCTTCTGGTGGCGCTGGAAGCCCTCCTGGAGGAGAAGAACGTCACCCACGCGGGGGTGCGGCTGTCCACCAGCCAGTCCGCGATGAGCGGCTCCCTGGCCCGGCTGCGCCGGCACTTCAACGACGAGCTGCTCGTCCGGGTGGGCCGCGAGTACGAACTGACCCCGCTGGCGGAACGGCTGCTCCCGGTCGTCCAGGCCTCGCTGCACAAGGCGGAGGAAGCGCTGTCCCTGACCCGGCACTTTGATCCGGGCCGCAGCAGGCAGCGGTTCTCGGTGGTGATGTCCGACTACGTGATGACGGTGTTCGTGGAGCCGCTGCTGCGGGTCATCGCGGAGGAGGCGCCCGGGGTCCGGATCGACTTCCATCCCATCGTGGACGGGCAGTTGGAGAACGAGACCCATCTGCGCTGCCACGACCTGATGGTCGTGCCGCTGGGCTACCAGCTTCCGGGGGTCAGCGAGGCGGTGATGCACGACCGGTTCGTGTGTCTCGTCGATCCGGACAACCCGCGGCTGGCGAAGGGGCGGCTCGAACTGCGCGACCTGGCGGAGATGCCGCACGCCGCCTGCTCGATCGGCAAGAGCAACACGCCCGTGGGCCGCCAACTGGAGACCCTCGGCATCACACCGAGGGTGCAGGTCAGCACGCCCGGGTTCAGCGTGCTGCCGTTCCTGGTCAGCGGCACGGACCTGGTGGCCCTGGTGCCCGAGCGGCTCGCGCGGCGCTACGAGGGCTTCGCGCGCTGCGCGGTCGTACCGACGCCGTTCCCGGACGTGCCGCTGGTGGAGGCCATGTACTGGCACCACAACCGGCACGCCGATCCCGCCCACCGGTGGCTTCGGGAGACCGTGCGGAAGGTCGGTGCCTCGCTGGGCCAGGAGATCGCCGCCACGGATGACAGCCATGGGGAACACGCGTTTCCGGAGCTGACCGCGGCTTCCTAGCGTGGACGGGAGACATCCCGACCCAGCAGGAGGAACCGTGAGCCGTACGCGTCTGGCGGGCCGTACCGTCGTCGTCACCGGGGCCGCACAGGGCCAGGGAGCCGCGGAGGTGACGGCGGCCGCCCGGGAGGGCGCGCGGGTCGTCGCGACCGACGTCCTCGACGAGCCGGGCGAGAAGCTCGCGTCCGCGCTGCGCGCCGACGGCCTGGACGTGCGCTACCGGCACCTGGACGTGTCCTCGCCGCGGGACTGGGCCGCGCTCGCCGAGGGGCTGGAGGCCGTGCACGGCCTGGTCAACAACGCCGGCATCCCGATGCGGGCACGGCTCGGCGAGGTCGCCCTCGACGACTGGAACCGGGCGTTCGCCGTCAACACGACGGGAACGCTGCTCGGCATCCAGACCCTCGCCCCGCTGATGCCGGCCGGCTCCTCCATCGTGAACGTCGGCTCGGTCGCGGGCCTGACCGCGCACCACGCGGTGGCCTACACGACGAGCAAGTGGGCGCTGCGGGGCCTGTCGAAGGTGGCGGCGCTGGAGCTGGCCCCGCGGGGCATCCGGACGAACCTCGTCCACCCCGGCTACATCGAGACCCCGCTGATGGCGTCCGCCAACCCGGTCTTCGTCGGGGCCCACCTCTCCATGACACCCCTGGGGCGCCCGGGGACCGTGGACGAGGTGGCCCCGCTCGTCGTCTACCTGCTCTCCGACGAGGCGTCCTACGTGAACGGCGCGGAGATCACCGTCGACGGCGGGTACGCCGCCCACGGCCCCGTGAAGGCGATCACGAACGCACTCGACGACGCACCGCCCCAGTAGGGCACGGCGGAGACGGCCGGCGGGCGGGTACGGGGGTGAGCGGTCATCGGGGCCTCCCGTGCCGTGGGGTCGCTCTCACCCCGCCGACGAACGGCGCCCGTCCCGATCGACACTCCGTGAGACGCCGTTCGAGGAAGTTCCGCTCGGCGTCGTTCTCCACCAGCTCCAGCGCCCGCTCGTACGCCTCCGCCGCCTCCGCCGTACGGCCGCTGCGGCGCAGCAGGTCGGCGCGGGTGGCCGGGAGCAGGTGGTAGCCGTCCAGCTCGCCCTCCCGCTCCAGTTCCGCGACCAGCGCGAGCCCGGCGTCGGGGCCCCGGGCCATGCCGACCGCCACCGCGCGGTTGAGGCGCACCACGGCGGAGGGCACGAACCGCGCCAACTCCCCGTACAGCGCGGCGATGTCGGCCCAGTCGGTGTCCTCGGCGCTGGCCGCGGTGGTGTGGCAGGCGGCGATGGCGGCCTGGATCTGGTACGGCCCGGGCCGGCCGCGGCGCAGCGCGGTCTCCAGCAGGGCGGCGCCCTCGTCGGCCTCGGCACGGTCCCACGCGGTGCGGTCCTGGTCCTCCAGGGTCACCAGCTCACCGTCGACGTCGACCCGGGTCGCGCGGCGGGCGTCGTGCAGGAGCAGCAGCGCGAGCAGGCCGAGCGCCTCGGGCTCGTCGGGCATGAGTCGGGCCAGCACGCGGGCCAGCCGGATCGCCTCCGCGCACAGGTTGCGCCGTACGAGATCGGTGCCCGAGGTGGCCGCGTAGCCCTCGTTGAACAGCAGGTAGATCACACCGAGCACGCCCGTGGTGCGTTCGGGCAGCAGGTGGGCGGGCGGTACCCGGTAGGGGATGCCGGCGTTGCGGATCTTCTTCTTGGCGCGCACCAGGCGCTGCGCCATGGTCGCCTCGGGGACGAGGAAGGCACGGGCGATCTCCGGGGTGGTCAGTCCGGCGAGGGTGCGCAGGGTCAGGGCCACGCGGGCCTCGATGTGCAGCGCCGGGTGGCAGCAGGTGAAGATCAGGCGCAGCCGGTCGTCCTCGACACCGCTGTCGTCGTCGTACGGTTCCCCGGGTGCCGTGAGCATGGCCGCCTCCCGTAGTTTCCGCTCCCCGACCGCGTGTCGGCGCAGTACGTCCATGGCTCGGTGGCGGGCGGCCGTGGTGAGCCAGGCGCCGGGGCGGCGCGGGACACCGTCGCGCCGCCACCGGTCGAGGGCCTGGGCGAAGGCGTCCTGCGCGCACTCCTCGGCGAGGTCCCAGTCGCCGGTCACCCGGATCAGGGTGGCGACGACCTGGCCCCACTCCTCGCGGAACGCGGCGGCGACGGCCTCCTCGGGGGTCACTCCCACACCGGCCGTACTTCCACCGAACCGCCGCCGAGCGCCGCCGGGTGCCGGGAGGCCAGGGAGATCGCCTCGTCCAGGTCGGCGACCTCGATGATGTCGATGCCGGCGAGGTACTCCTTGGACTCGATGAACGGGCCGTCGGTGAGCAGGACCTCGTCGCCCTGGACGCGCACGGTGGTGGCGTCGGAGGAGGGACGCAGCCGGGCGCCGCCCTTGACGAGATCCCGGCCGCGGACCTCCTCGATGTAAGCGGTGAAGCGGGGGTCGTCGGCGATCTCAGCGGGGCTGAGTTCCTCGCCGTCGACGGGGGTGCAGATCAGCAGGGCGTACTTCATGACGTGGCCTCCGTGACGTGCTGGTGGACGACGAGCCAGCGCGGGCCGGCGTTGCGGTATCCGGTGGTGACGCGCAGCAGCCTGGCGCCGGTCCGGACGAGGGCGTGGCCGAAGGCGATGCTCTCGTCGACGTGGACCTGGAACTCCAGGACCTCGCGGGAGACCGGTCCGGCCTCCGCGAAGAGCTTGCGGAGCGCCTCGACGCCCTGGTGCGGCCGGCCGTTCTCCACCGCCTCCGCGTCCTGCGCGTAGCAGGCGAGCGCCCGCTCGACGTCCCCGGTGCGCGCGGCCTCGGTCAGTTCTGCGTCGAGGCGGCGGATCTGTCCCTCGGCGTCCTCGTCCTCCCAGAACGGCCGCACCTCCATGGCCCCGATCGCCGCCACGGGGTGCTTCGCCGCCGCCTCGACCGCCTGCTCCAGGCTGTCGCACTCCAGGATGTCGAAGCCGGCGACGTACTCCTTGGTCTCCGCGAACGGCCCGTCGGTGCGCAGCACCTCGTCGCCGCGCACCCGCACGGTGACCGCGTCGGCGGGCCGGGCGAGGCGGTGCCCGTGCAGGCGCACGCCACGGTCGCCGAGTTCCTGGACCCAGGGTTCGACGGGGGCGATGCCCGAGGCGTCGGCGGTGTCGTCGCCGCAGACGAGCAGCATGTACTTCATGGTTCCTCCCGGTGCTCATGAGCTTCCTACACCCCGCCGACGAACGGGACGGGCCCGAATCGACACCCGCGCGCAAAAAAAAGAGGGGCCGAGTTCTCCGGCCCCTCTTCTCGGCTTCCCTTCTCGGCTTCGCGTCGGCTACACGGTCGCGGGCTGCACCGCCGCCTCCGTCGCCGAGCGCGTGGCGCTGCCGCGCACGAGCAGCAGGGTGACCAGCGCCCCGAGCAGGGAGGCGCAGCCGCAGATCACCACGCCGACCGCCATGCCGTGGGCGAGGGCGTCCTGGGCGGCGGCCCTGGCGCCGGCGCTTCCGGCGTTGACGACGGCGAGGGGCCCGGCGGCGGCCTCCATGCCCGCGTCGGCGCCGGAGAGCTTGCCCGCCAGGGCGGAGGAGGCGAGGCTCATCGCGACCGTGCTGATCACGGCCGGTCCGAGGCCCTGGCCGAACTCGCGGACCAGGCTGGTCGCGCCGGAGGCCATGCCGGTCATGTTGAGCGGTACGGCGTTGACGGCGGCGGAGGTCAGCGAGGAGACCACGCAGATGAAGCCGACGCCCAGCAGCAGGACCGGCCCGATGAAGGCGGCCAGGGAGGTCGTGGTGATGGGCAGGGCGGCGATCCAGAACTGACCGGCGGCCATCGGCAGCAGACCGCCGACCAGCAGCAGGCGCGGCTGCACCCGGGTGAGCATCCTGCTGAGTACCGGGGCGAGGAGCAGCGGGACGAGCTGGAGGATCACGAAGGGCATGCCCGCCTTGAGGGCGCTCAGGTGCATGACCGCGCCCAGCCGGATCGAGACGCAGTACGCGGTGCCGATGAAGCCGAACATGCCGGCCAGCGCGACGACGGCCGCCGCGGCGAAGGACGGGATCCTCAGCAGGTCGAGGTTGAACATCGGCGAGGCGGAGCGCTTCTCGGCGACGACGAAGGCGACCAGGGCGACCGCGGCGAGAGCGAGCGCGCCGACGATCGCGGGGCTGCTCCAGCCGCGTTCGCCGCCCTCGATGATGCCCCACAGCAGTGCGGTGAGGCCGACCGCGACGGTGAGCTGGCCGGGCCAGTCCAGCGAGCGCCCCTCGGGCGCCTTGGAGTCGGTCACCAGGACCATGCCGGCGACGCCGACGACGAGACCGAGGAGCACCGGCGGCACGAACGCCCAGCGGAAGTCGGCGACGGTGGCGAGGACACCGGAGGACAGCGGGCCCACCGCAGAGGCGAGGGAGATGCTCAGCGCCCAGGTGGAGACGGCCTTCGCGCGGTCCTTCTCCTCCGGGGTGGCGGCCGCGATGACGGCGAGGGAGCTGGGGAAGAGCGCGGCGGCGCCGATCCCGGCCAGGGCCTGGCCGAGCCACAGCATCTCGATGTTCTGGGAGAGCGCGTTGATCAGTTCACCGAGGGCGAGGACGAATCCGCCGAGCACCAGAAGCCGTTTGCGTCCGAAGAGGTCGCCGACCACCCCGAAATTCAGCTCGAGAATCGCGGTGGGCAGAATGAACGCGGAAGTCACCCAGGCGACCTGGGAACCGGAGGCCCCGAATGCGGCCTGGATTTCCCCGTTGATGGGCGAGGGCACGGTAATGCATAGCTGCGCGGCGGCAACGGCCAGACAGCAGGCTATGAGTGTTCCCCTGTCGAGTCTTTTCAGCACGCTTGTCATTCCGTACTCCGTCGCTCTATGAGTTCGATGAGATTTCCCTCGGGGTCGGTGACCCAGGCCATGCGCACACCGGGCTCGGGGGACGGTCCGGGGGCGAGGGCCTCGCCCGCTCCCCGGGCCACCAGGGCCGCGTGGACGGGGTCGAGTTCGGGGGTGGTGACCGCGAAGTGGCCGTATCCCTCGGTGAGGGCCGCGGTCAGCGGGTCGGGGGCCCTGAGCCCGGGTGCGGAGCCGGGGCGGGCCAGCAGTTCGAGGCGCCAGCCGTCCGGATGCTCCAGGACGACACCTCTGAGGCCGGGGCCCTCGACATGGAACTCGAAGGCGGTCCGCAGCCCGAACGCGCCCTGGTACCAGAGGGTTTGGGCGGCCAGGTCGCGGACGTTGACGCCCACGTGGTCGAGTCGCACGCGCACGTCAGCCCGCCATCGCGCTGTCGCCGCCGTCGACCATGAGGTTGGCGCCGTTGACGAAGGCCGCCTCGTCGGAGCAGAGGAACGCGGCGGCCCGGGCGATGTCCTCCGGTTCGCCGACCCGGCCGACCGGGATGCGGGCCTCCAACTGGGCCCTCGGCCCGTCGGGGTCGTCGAGGAAGGGCGCGGTCGCGGCGGTGCGGGTCATGCCGGGGGCGATGGTGTTGACGCGGATGCGGTGCGGGGCCCCGGCCGCGCACAGGTGCTTGCTCATCGCCAGCACCCCGCCCTTGGCGGCGCCGTGCGGCACCATCGGCAGGAAGGGGGCGCCGCGTACGGCGGCCACGGAGGCGACGTTCAGGACGGCGCCGCCGCCGCGCGCGACCAGGTGCGGCCAGGCGGCCTGGGTGCAGAAGTAGGGGATGTCCAGTTCGTTCCTGATGGTGAAGTACCAGTCCTCGGCGGGCATGGTCTCGAAGGGGCCGTTCCGCAGCGCGGAGGCGTTGTTGTAGAGGATGTCGATCCCGCCGAACGCGGCGATGCCGGCTTCGACCCACTCCCGCGCGCCGGCTTCGGTGGACAGGTCGACGGGCGCGAGGGACCGCATGACTCCCCCGGCTTTCTCGACGATTTCCACGGTTTCCGCCGCGCTCTTCTCGTCGATGTCGCAGCCGAATACGGCCGCTCCCTCGGCCGCGAACACCTGTGCCGCGGCGCGGCCAATTCCGGCTCCTGTTCCACTGATGAAGGCTGTTTTCCCGGCGAGTCGGCCCATGTTGGCGAAGTCCCTTGTCCCATGCCGCCCTGATGCGGTGCTGGCAGCGTAGGGAGGGCTTTTCACCGGAACAAGAAAAGCGTCACCGAATCGCCATCGGGCGTTCGTATGGCTGGTATGCGGCGCGTCGCGGCCGGGTTCGCGGTTGGATGGCCCCATGACGTCCGACGAGCACGCGCGGCTGATGCGGGTCAACCAGGCCAACTGGGACGCCCGCACCCCCGTCCACCTCGCCAGCCGGTTCTACGGCCTCGACCAGGACCTCGACCCCGAGCGCTGGTTCGCCCCCTTCGAGTGGGAGGACCTCGGCGAGCTCGCGGGCCGTGACGTGCTCCACCTCCAGTGCCACCTCGGCACCGAGACGGTCGCCCTAGCCCGCCGTGGGGCCCGGGCGGTGGGCCTGGACTTCTCGGCGGCCTCCGTCGTGGCCGCGCAGGGGATCGCCGCGCGGGCGGGCGTGGCCGTCGAGTACGTGCGGGCGAACGTCTACGACGCCGTCGAGGCGTTGGAGGGACGGCGGTTCGACGTCGTGTACACCGGGAAGGGCGCGCTGTGCTACCTGCCCGACCTGGCCCGGTGGGCGCAGGTCGTCTCCCGACTGCTGCGCCCGGGTGGGCTGTTGTACGTGGTGGAGTTCCATCCGCTGCTCAACTCGCTGGGCCCGAAGCCCGCTCCGGACGAGGGACCGGAACTGCTGCTGCGCCACGACTACCTGGGCGGCGCCGGCCCCGTGCGCCGGGACGCGACCCGCACGTACACCGACGGGCCGGCCGTCGAGGGCGCCACGGAGTGCGTCGAGTGGATGCACGGAATAGGCGAGGTCGTCACCGCGTTGACGGACGTGGGACTGGGTGTCCGGCGGCTCCGTGAGAGCGACGAGCTGCCCTGGCCGCGCTGGCCGCGGATGACCCGCACGGCGTCCGGCTGGTGGCGGCTTCCCGAACCGCGGATCCCGCTGCTGTACGGACTCCTCGCCACGCGCTGAGTCGCCGTGGTACCGTCCCGTTAGCACTTGTGTACGCCCGTTTCGTGGCGCCGGTGCCAGTTCTCTCTCATCCCGTCGGTCGATGGACCGGCTTCTCCGCAGCACCGCACAGGTCTTGTGGGTGCTGTCCTGCGCCGCCCGAAGGCGTTGTCCGCCTTCCCTCTCGCGGCTTCCCCCCTCCCTTCCGCATGTCCCATGTCTTCCGTCCTCGAAAGGACAGACCACCATGACGATCACTCTCGAAACCCCACCGGTCCAGCAGCAGCCCCCGGTCCGCGCCGTCACCGGCGTCCTCGACATCGACGCCGGCGGGAAGGGCCACCTGCGCGCCGCGAACCTGCTGCCCTCGCCCTCGGACCTCCAGGTCTCCCCCGCCCTGATCCGCAGGTACGGCCTGCGCAAGGGGGACGCCGTCGACGGGGTGCGCGGCACCCAGCGCGCCCTCACCGAGGTCGCCCGCGTCAACGGCCACGCCCCTGACCGGGGCCGCCGCGGCTTCCACGAGCTCACGCCGCTGCACCCGCGCGAGCGGATCCGCCTCGAACACCCGGCGTCCGGCCTGACCGGGCGGGTCGCCGACCTGATCGCCCCCGTCGGCAAGGGCCAGCGCGGGCTGATCGTGGCCCCGCCCAAGACCGGCAAGACCGTGCTGCTCCAGCAGATCGCCGCCGCCGTCGCCGGCAACCACCCCGAGTGCCGCCTGATGGTGGTGCTGCTCGACGAACGCCCCGAGGAAGTCACCGACATGCGGCGCTCGGTGCGCGGCGAGGTGTACGCCTCGACGTTCGACCGCACGCCCAAGCAGCACATCGCGCTCGCCGAGCTGGTGATCGAGCGGGCCAAGCGGCTCGTCGAGGCCGGCGAGGACGTCGTGATCCTGCTCGACTCCCTGACCCGGCTGTGCCGGGCCCACAACAACGCGGCCCCCGGCAACGGCCGCACCCTGAGCGGCGGTGTCGACGCGACCGCGCTGATCGGGCCGAAGAAGTTCTTCGGCGCCGCCCGCCTCGCCGAGGAGGGCGGTTCGCTCACCATCCTCGCCACCGCCCTGGTGGAGACCGGCTCGCGCGCCGACGACTTCTACTTCGAGGAGCTGAAGAGCACCGGCAACATGGAGCTGCGCCTGGACCGCGAACTCGCCTCCCGCCGCGTCTTCCCGGCCGTGGCCGTCAACCCCTCCGGCACCCGGCGCGAGGAACTCCTGCTGAGCCCTGCGGAGTTGACCGCTGTGCGCGGACTGCGGCGGGCGCTGCAGAGCGGGGACGGGCAGGGCAGCCTGGAGACGCTCCTGCAGCGGATGCGCGAGACGCCGGACAACGCGACCTTCCTGCGCCGGATCCAGCCGACCCTGCCCGCCGGCTGACGGACCATCCCCCGTCCGGGTGCTCCGACGCCCCGCACGGCCCGGGCAGTGCGGTCCACGGCCGGTCCGTTCCTAGCTTTGCGGTATGACTATCGGATTTCCCTCCCGCGTTGCCGTCTCGGCCTGCGCCCTGTGCGTGACGGGACTGCTGGTGTCCGCGCCCGCGCCGGCGGCCGCGCACACGGGCTCCGACCCCGGCGCGCCACCGGCCGCCGCCGCGTCGCCCGCCCTGCTGTACCGCGCCGGCGTCCAGGTCAGACCCCACCGGGGCGTCCCCCCGGTCCCGGCCCTCTCCGCGCTGTCGTGGGTGGTGGCCGACGCCGACAGCGGGGAGGTCCTCGCGGCGCACGACGCCCACCGCCGTCTGCCGCCCGCCAGCACGCTCAAGACCCTGTTCGCCCTGACCGTCCTGCCGGTGCTGCCCGGCGGGCTCCGGCACACGGTCGCCGAGAGCGAACTCGCGGACATCGGCCCCGGCAGCAGTCTCGTCGGCGTCGCCGAGGGCCGGACCTACCAGGTGGCCGACCTGTGGCGCGGGGTCTTCCTCAACTCCGGCAACGACGCCGTGCATGTCCTGGCCGGGCTCAGCGGCGGCTGGCGCACGACGGCCACCCGGATGCAGGCCAAGGCGCGCGCCTTGGGCGCCCTGGACACCCATGTGCGCTCCCCCGACGGGTACGACACCCCGGGCCAGGTCTCCTCGGCGTACGACCTCGCGGTGTTCGGCCGGGCGGGGCTGCGCAACGCCGACTTCGCACGGTACTGCGGCACGGCCGAGGCGACCTTCCCCGGCCGGGGCGGCTGGCGGTACGGCATCCGCAACACCAACCGGCTGCTGACCGGCGCCGACGGGGTGGAGCCCTACTACGGGCTGATCGGGATCAAGAACGGCTACACGAGCCACGCGGGCAACACCCTCGTCGCCGCCGCCCACCGGGGCGACCGGACGCTCGTCGTGACGGTGATGAACCCTCAGTCGGGCGGCGGCTTCGCGGTCTACGAGGAGGCGCGCGCGCTGCTCGACTGGGGGTTCGGCGCGGTCGGGCGGGTGGCGCCGGTGGGCTCGCTGGACGCGCTCCGGGCGAAGCCTCGGCCGGGGCCCGAGGCCGTGCCGGTCGCGGCAGCGGCGGCGGCGGTGTCACCGGAGGACGAAGGGCCGGGCTGGCTGGCGACCTGGGCCGTCCTGGGCGCCGCCGGACTCGGCGCGGGCTCGATGGCGTTGGCGCTGCGGGCCCGGTTCGGGCGGGCGTCGCGCGACTGACCGACCGGCAGCCACAGCAGCAGCCCGAGCGTGATCCACGTGTACGTGTTGCCGCCGAGGAAGCCGTCGACGCCGGACGCGTCGTCGAACCACAGCCAGACCACGCTGGTGCACAGCACGGCGTACAGGGCGCCCGCGATCCGCGGGTGCCCTGCGCGCACGAGGACGGCGAAGGACGGCAGCAGCCACACCAGGTGGTGCACCCAGGTGATCGGGCTGACCAGGCAGGCGGTCAGGCCGGTCAGCGCGAACGCGGCGGCCCAGTCCCCCACCGCCACGGCCCGCCGCGCCCGTAGGGCCCACACGCCCAGGGTCAGCAGCACGGCCACCGCCCACACCGCGCGGTCCGTCTCCCCGAGCCGAGCCAGCACACCCTGCAACGACTGGTTGGAGACATAGTCCAGCCTGCCCACCCTGGCCGTGTCCCACATCGCGTCGGTCCAGTAGAAGCGGGAGGCGTCCGGCGCCACGACGGCAGCGAACCCCGTCGCCGCGAGGGCCACCACCGTGGCGACCGCCGCGGCGCGCCCACGCCGGGCGACCAGGAGCAGGCCGACGAAGAGGGCCGGCGTGAGCTTCACCGCCGCGGCCAGCCCGATCCCGGCACCGGCCCAGCGCTCCCGGCCCGTGGCGAGCAGCCACGCGTCGGCCAGGACGAGGGCCAGCAGCAGGAGGTTGACCTGGCCGAAGCTGAAGGTGTCGCGCAGCGGCTCGAACAGCGCGAGCCCGCACGCCCCCAGGACGCAGCCGTACCAGCCGTACCGCCGCCAGGTCCGGCCGGTGAGCAGGCGCACGACGACGGCCAGCGCCGCCAGGTTCAGCACCAGGCCCACCGCGATCGCGGCGCGCAGGCCGAGCAGGGCCATCGGCAGCATGGCGACGGCCGCGAACGGCGGGTAGGTGAAGCCGTACGCCGTCCCCGGCACCCGGTAGTCGTAGAGCCGGCCGCCGTGGTGGACCCAGGAGTCGACGGCTCCGTGGTAGACGCGCAGGTCGAACCAGTCGCGCAGGAGCGGAACGGTCGCCGTGAAGACGGTGACCGCGGTGACGGCGGCGAGGGCCGCCAGCAGCCGGCCGCGGTCCGTGTCCGGCGCCCTCATGCCGTACGGCCCGTCACCGCGGCCCGGACCGTCTGGTGCGCCTGGACGAGCACGACCAGGGCGAGCACGCCCCCGGAGACGGCGAGGACGAGTTGCCCGGCGTCGGCCGGGCCGCCGCTCGGGAGGGTGGCGAGCGCGAGCACGCCCGTCACGGCGGCCACCCGGTGCCGTACGGAAGCGCTGGGCGCGGCGGCCGCTATGAGGAACAGTCCCCACAGGGCGTACCAGGGCCGGATCGCCGGGCCCAGGGCGGCGACGACGGCCAGGCTCAGGCCGAGGGCGTACACCGGGCGCGGGCGCAGGCGCAGCCATATGTGGCCGATGACGGCGACGGCGGTCACCACGCCGAGCGCGTGCCAGACCGGGACGGCCAGCGGGGCCAGGTCGCTGCCGAGGCGCTCCAGCAGGGCCTCGGTGGCGCTGCCGAGGAGGCTGGTGAGGGCCCAGTTCCCGGACGACACAGGGGTGTTGAGGGCGCCGATCCAGCCGTAGCCGGTGCCCGTGACGGCTGTCGCGGCGACGGTGGTCGCGGCGGCCGTGGCGACGGCCGTCAGGGCGGCTCGCGCCGGCCGGTCGCCGGCCCGCACGCGCAGCACGACGATCGCGGCGATGCCCAGGACGGCGGGCACCTTGACGAGGGCGGCGAGCGTCACGAGCACGACGCCCAGGACCGGCCACCGGCCGAGGGCGGCGACCAGGCCGAGGCCGAGCAGACCGAGCATGACCGCGTCGTTGTGGGCGCCCGCGACCAGGTGGAGCAGCACGAGCGGGTTGAGGGCCCCGAGCCACAGCGCCGCGGCCGGGTCGGCGCCGCTGTGGCGGGCCAGCCGGGGCAGCACGGCCGCCATCAGGGCCACGCCGAGCAGGGCGACGAGCCGCATCCCGAGGAGTCCGGCGGGGAGTTCACCGCGCGACGCCTTGGCCAGCGCGGAGGCCACGCCGAGGAACACCGGGCCGTACGGGGCGGCCGTGTCGCGCCACATGGGGGCGACCTCGGCGGCGAGCGGACCGCCGAGCAGGGCGGGTCCGTGGGTGTAGACGTCCATGTGGGCGTCGGCCATGGCGCCCTGGGCGAGGTAGCTGTAGACGTCCCGGCTGAACAGGGGCGGGGCGAGCAGCAGCGGGAGCGACCACACGACGAGGACGGTCATGAGCTCGCGCGGACCGGGCCGGTGCTCCGGGCCGCGGACCAGGCGGCCGAGGAGGAGCCAGGCCGCGATCAGCAGGACGACACCGAAGTAGGCGCCGACCAGGCCCAGTGCCGCCTGGGGCGAGGCGGGGGTGAGGAGTTGGCGGACCGGGAGGGCGCCCGCGGTCTCACCACCCGCGGCGAGGAAGGCGGTGCCGACCAGACCGAGGACCTGGCAGCGGCGGAGATCGACGGGAACGTTGACCGGCACCTGGGCAGCGTGGCAGTCGTGGATGGCCGGAAGGCGACGCGGTGGCGACCGCGTCGTGACCGGTGCGTGGTCGCACGCGCGCCCGGTCTCAGAACACGGAGAGGCCCGTGAGCGTGGTGAACCTGTCCAGCGCCGCCACCCCCGCCACCGAGTTGCCGCGCTCGTCCAGGCCCGGACTCCACACGCACAGCGTGCAGCGGCCCGGTACGACCGCGATGATCCCGCCGCCCACCCCGCTCTTGCCGGGCAGCCCCACCCGGTAGGCGAAGTCGCCGGCCGCGTCGTAGGTGCCGCAGGTCAGCATGATCGCGTTGACCTGCTTGGCCTGGCTGCGGGTGAGCAGGCGGGTGTCGTCGGCGCGGACGCCGTGGCGGGCCAGGAAACCGGTGGCGAGGGCCAGGTCGGCGCAGGACGCCCGGACCGAGCACTGGCGGAAGTACTGGTCGAGCAGGACCGGGATGTCGTTGTCGATGTTGCCGTACGCGGCCATGAAGTGGGCCAGGGCGGCGTTGCGGTCGCCGTGGGCGGCCTCGGAGGCGGCCACCTCCTCGTCGAGGTCCAGGCCCGGGTTGCCGCTCTCGGCGCGCAGGAACGACAGCAGTTCGCCCGCCGCGTCCCCGGTACGGGTCTGGAGGCGGTCGGTGACGACGAGGGCGCCCGCGTTGATGAACGGGTTGCGCGGGATGCCGTTCTCGTACTCGAGCTGCACCAGCGAGTTGAAGGGGTTGCCGGAGGGCTCGCGGCCCACGTGCTCCCAGAGTTCGTCGCCCTCGCGGGCCAGGACGAGGGCGAGGGTGAAGACCTTGGTGATGGACTGCGCGGAGAACGGCTCGCGCCAGTCACCGACGCCGTACACCGTGCCGTCCAGCTCCGCGACGGCCATGCCGAAGCTGCGCGGGTCGCGGGCGGCGAGCGCCGGGATGTAGTCGGCGGTGCGGCCGCGGCCCGGGGTGCGTCCGATCTCCTCGGCGATGCGCTCCAGGACCGGCTGGAAGGTGAGCGACGACATCGTTGCCATGATCACCATTGTGCCTCCGGGCCGGTCCTGCCGCGTGTCGTGCCGGGTGGGGCCGTCAGGCCAGGGGTGAGCCGCTGGGTGAGCCGCTGCCCGCGAGGACTTCGGGACGGAGGAGTTCGCTGAGGGTCCCGGCGGGCAACAGGCCCTTCTCCAGGACGAGTTCGGCCACCCCACGACCGCTGGCGAGGGCTTCCTTGGCGATGTCGGTGGCGGCCGTGTAGCCGATGTGCGGGTTGAGGGCGGTGACCAGACCGATGGAGTTCTCGACGCTTCGGCGCAGCGCCTCGGTGTTGGCGGTGATGCCGTCCACGCAGCGCTCGGCCAGGGTCAGACAGGCAGCGCGCAGGTGGGTGACGGACTCCGACAGGGAGTGCAGGATGACCGGTTCGAAGGCGTTGAGCTGGAGCTGTCCGGCCTCGGCGGCCATGGTGATGGTGACGTCGTTGCCGATCACCTCGAAGGCGACCTGGTTGACGACCTCGGGGATCACCGGGTTGACCTTCCCGGGCATGATCGACGAACCGGCCTGCACGGGCGGCAGGTTGATCTCCCCGAGCCCGGCCCGCGGGCCCGACGACAGCAGCCGCAGGTCGTTGCAGCTCTTGCTGAGCTTGACGGCGATCCGCTTCAGCACGCCGGACATCTGGACGAACGCCCCGCAGTCCTGGGTGGCTTCGACCAGGTTGGCGGCGGTGACCAGCGGCAGCCCGGTGATGGCGGAGAGATGACGGCGCGCGGACTCCGCGTACCCGGCGGGGGCGTTGAGTCCGGTCCCGATGGCGGTGGCCCCGAGATTGATCTCCTGGATCAACTGGACGGCCTCGTCGAGACGGTGGCGATCCTCGTCGACCATGACGGCGTACGCGGAGAACTCCTGGCCCAGCGTCATCGGCACCGCGTCCTGCAACTGCGTGCGGCCCATCTTGAGCACGTCACGGAACTCGACCGCCTTGCGGGCGAAGGAGTCCTGGAGTACGGCCATCGCCTTGAGCAGTCCCCGCACGGCGAAGACGGTCGCGATCTTCACCGCGGTCGGGTAGACGTCGTTGGTCGACTGCCCCAGGTTGACGTCCTCGTTGGGGTGCAGGAACGAGTACTGCCCCTTCTCGTGCCCCAGCAGCTCCAACGCCCGGTTGGCGATGACCTCGTTGGCGTTCATGTTGGTGGAGGTGCCGGCCCCGCCCTGGATCACGTCGACCACGAACTGGTCGTGCAGCTTCCCGTCCCGGATCTCCCGGCACGCCTCGACGATCGCGGCCGCCTTCCTCGCCTCCAGCAGCCCGAGCTCCTCGTTGGCGAGCGCGGCGGCCTCCTTGACGGCGGCGAGCGCGTCGACGAGGTGGGGGTAGGCGGAGATCGGGGTGCCGGTGATCGGGAAGTTCTCCGTGGCCCGCAGGGTGTGCACACCCCAGTAGGCGTCGACGGGGACGTCCCGGTCACCCAGCAGATCGTGTTCACGGCGACTGACGGCGGCGGTCATGAGGGCATGGGTCCTTCCTCCGAGGAGGGTGCAGGTGCGTTGTTTTCAGGGGCGCGGGGAACCGCGCGACCAGCCGCATACGAACCGCGGCCGCCGAGTCAGAGGCAGAGGCGGACTCTCAGGCGCAGGCCGCCTCGACGACGGGCTCCAGCGAACGAGCCGGCCGCACCTGCCCGACCTCGCGGCCGCCGCCCAGAAGCGCCTCGCCCTGGAACCGGGTCAGCAGGTCCGGCGAGACCCCGGCACGGGCAAGCGCCGCCGCGGCGACGGGCACCCGTGCCCGGTCCGCCCCGTCCGAGATCTTCACGGCCACGGCCCGCCCGTCGGGCAGCGCGGCGACCTGCACGCCCTCGAAGCCGTCCTTGGCGAGCAGCCCCGGCACGGCCTTCATCAGCTCGGCCACGTCCCGCCCCGCTCCGGACGCCATCTCCGCATGCGCTCGCATCGCGTCGGCGACCCGGGCCTCCGGGGTACCGGGGACCGCCGAGGTGATCCGAGCGGCGGCCCGGGCGAGGCCGTGCAGGGAGACCGAGAACAGGGGCGCACCGCAGCCGTCGACGGTCACGCGCGCGATCCGCTGCCCGGTGAGGTCCTCGACGATCTCGGCGATCGCCTGCTGGAGCGGATGCGCGGGGTCGAGGTAGCCCTCCAGCGGCCAGTCGTTGAGCACGCAGGTGTAGAGCATCGCCGCGTGCTTGCCGGAGCAGTTCTGGGCGAGCCGGGAGGGTCCGCGCCCGTCCCGTATCCAGGTGTCCCGGACGGCCGGGCCGTACGGCATGTCGGGGACGTTGCGCAGGGCGTCCTCGCAGACGCCCGCCAGCTCCAGGATCCGCCGGGCCCCGGCGAGGTGGCGTTCCTCACCGGAGTGGCTGGCCGCGGCGAGCGAGAGGAGTTCGCCGTCGAGGGGGAGCCCGGCCCGGACCATGGCGACGGCCTGGACCGGCTTGAGCGCGGACCGCGGGTAGAACGCGGCCTCGATGTCGCCGAGTTGGAGGCGGACGTCCCCGTCGGCGTCGAGGACGACGACGGAACCGTAGTGGGTGCCCTCGATCAGCCCACCGCGGATGAGGTGGGCGACGGGGGTGTGGAGGGGTTCACGTACCAGGGGTGCGGCCGCGACGGAACTGCTGTACATCACTTCCTGCTTCTCCGGCGGCGTCACGCGGATCACGCGTGCGTGCCGGTCGGTCGGGACTCGGAAGGCGCGCGGGGTGTCACGCGCCGGTCGGTTCGTTCTCGGTGGAGGTGCGGGACACCCTGGGCCGGACGGGGTACCGGCCGGCGCCGCCGTCGGCTTCCGTGGAACTGTCCGCGCGCGGGGAACGCACGATGTCGGTGAGGGTGGTCTCGACGCGGTCGAGGTGGTGGGACATGGCCTCCACCGCGTCGTGCTCGGAACCGTCGATCAGCGCCTCGACGATCGCGCGGTGCTCGCGGTTGGACTGCTCCCGGCGGCCGCCCAGTTCGTTGAGGAAGGCCGACTGACGCGCCAGTGCGTCCCGGATCTCCTCGATGACCCGGCGGAAGACCGGGTTCTGGGCGGCCTCGGCCACGGCGAGGTGGAGGAGGGTGTCCATCGCGACCCACGCCGTGGTGTCGGTCTCGCGTTCCATCCGGTCCAGGAGGTGGGCCAGGTGGTCGAGGTTCTCCGGGGTACGGCGCCGGGCCGCGTACCCGGCGACCGGGATCTCGACGTGGCGGCGCACCTCCAGGAGGTCGCTGGCCGCGTAGTCGCCGAAGGTGGGGTCCTCCACCGCGTTGGCCACGACGAAGGTGCCCTTGCCGGTCTTGGAGACGGTCAGCCCCATGGTCTGCAGGGCCCTGAGGGCCTCGCGCAGCACGGGCCGGCTGATCTCCAGCGTGCGGCAGAGCTCCGCCTCGGAGGGGAGCTTGTCGCCGACGGCGTACTCCCCGCTCTCGATGGCACCACGCAGATACGCCAGCACCGCCTCCATGGCACTGACCCTCCGCGGCGGCTGACTGGCTGTCCGGCTGTCTGACAGGTTCACAGGAGAGATATTCCGTGTGGCGGGAGGGCGCTGTCAAGGCGAGGTCCTGGGGATACGGGGCCGGGGGGCCGCTTCGCGTCCTGGCGGCGGTGCGCCCGACGCGGGAGCCCGCCTCCGCTCCGGGTGAGGGTGCGCGGAGCTCGTGGAGGCGTGCGAGGTGCGGGAGCGGCCTCGCACCCTGCGGCAGTGGGCGGGGTGCAGGATCCGACTCGCGGCCGTCGCAGTCCACAGAGCGCGGCAAGCAGCTCGCATCCCCATGGCGGCGGTGCGAGGCGTGGCAGCCGCCCCACGCGAAGGGGGCGAGGTGCGCCCCCGTGGCAGTCCCTAAGGCGCGGGAGCCGCTCACACCCCCGTGACTGTGGGCGAGACGTAGGCGCCCGCCCCCGGTTTCGCGTGGCAGTGGGCCACGTGCAGCAGCCACCTCGCCGCCGTAGCAGTCCAGGACGCGAGAGCCGCTCGCGCCCCGGTAACAGTCAGGCGCGACGTGCCCCCGGCCACATGGCGAGGCGCAACGTGCGGGAGTCGCCTCGCCCGCCGTGGAGGGGGCTAGGTGCAGCAATTGCCTCGCCGCCGTAGCGGTCCATAGGGCACGGCAGTCAACTCGCACCCCCTGGCAGTAGGCCAGGCGTCGCAACCGCCCCCGCGCGGAGGCACGCAACGCGCGGGAGCGGCCTCGCCCGCCACGGCGGGGGGCGAGGCACAGGAGCCACCTCGCGGCCGTGGCGGTCCATCGGACGCATGAGTCACCTCGCCGCCGTAGCGATCCACAGGGCGCGGGGGGGCCACCCTCGCACCCCCGTGGCAGTAGGCCAGGCATCGCAACCGCCCCCGTGCAGGGGGCGCAACGCGCGGGAGCCGTCTCCACCCCCGTGACCGTGGGCGCGGGGACGCAGCCGGCGCCGCCTGCGTGGAAGGGCGCAGGGCGGCGGAGACGCTCGTGGTTCAGCTTGAGAGGGTGCCCGTGGTCAGGAGGCCGAAGAGCAGCAGGCCCACGACGATCCGGTAGATCACGAAGGCGTTGAAGGAGTGCTTGGCGACGAACTTCAGGAGCCAGGCGATGGAGGCGTAGGCCACGACGAAGGAGACGGCCGTGCCGACGGCGAGCGGGGCCGCGCCCACGCCCGCGCCCAGGGCGTCCTTGAGCTCGTAGATGCCGGCGCCGGTGAGGGCCGGGATGCCGAGGAAGAAGGAGAGGCGGGTGGCGGCCACCCGGTCGAGGTCCAGCATCAGGGCCGTGGACATGGTGGCGCCGGAGCGGGAGAAGCCGGGGAAGAGCAGGGCGAGAATCTGCGAGCTGCCGACCAGCATGGCGTCCTTGAACGACGTGTCGTCCTCGCCGCGCTTGTGGCGCCCCATCTGGTCCGCCGCCCACATGACACCGCTGCCGACGATCAGGGAGCCCGCGACCACCCACAGGGACGCGAGCGGCCCCTCGATGAGCGGCTTGGCGGCGAGGCCCACCACGACGATCGGGACGGTCGCGGCGATCACCCACCAGGCGAACTTGTAGTCGTGGTGGTAACGCTCCTCCTTGTTGACGAGCCCCCTCCCCCACGCCGAGACGATCCGCACGATGTCCTTGAAGAAGTACACGAGCACGGCGGCGATCGCACCGACCTGGATGACGGCCGAGAACCCGACGACGGCGTCGTCGTCGACGGGGATGTCCATCAGCCCCTCGACGATCTTCAGATGGCCGGTGGAGGAGACGGGAAGGAACTCGGTCACTCCCTCGACGGCTCCGAGGACGACGGCCTGACCGACGCTGATGACGCTCATGGGATCCAGTTCTTCTCAGGGGAAGCCGGGTGCGGCGGGCACAGTCTTACTACACGCGGACAAAGGCCGGGACCTACGCCCACACCGCCTGCGCCAGCGCCACCCCCGCGAAGGCCGCCCCGAGCCCGGCCACCACGCTCGCGGCCACGTTGGCCACGGCGTAGAGGCGCGCTCCGGTCTCGGCGAGCCGGAGGGTCTCGTAGGAGAAGGTCGAGTACGTCGTCAGGGCCCCGCACAGGCCGGTGCCCAGGAGCAGCTGAAGGTGGGATCCGGCCGCTCCCGCGGCTGCGGCGCCGGTGAGCAGGCCGAGGATCAGACAGCCCGTGACGTTGACGGCGAAGGTGCCCCAGGGGAAGACCGAGTCGTGCCGGGACTGCACCGCGCGGTCGGTGAGGTAGCGCAGCGGGGCGCCGACCACGGCACCCAGGACGACCAGCAACCAGTTCACAACGACTTCTTACCCTTCATGCCCGCTATGTCCTGGTTGTCGTCACGGCCGACATACCGGATGACCTCGCACTCGTCGAGGGTCACCAGGCCCTCGGTGACGAGTTCGTCGAGCTGCGGCAGGAAATCCCGCACCCGGGTCTCGGTGTCCACGACCACGACGGCCACCGGCAGGTCCTCGCTGAGGGACAGCAGTCGGGAGGTGTGGATCAGGGAGGAGGCGCCGAAGCCCTCGATGCCGCGGAAGACGCTGGCCCCGGCGAGCCCCGCGGCGTGGGCGCGGTGCACGATCTCGGTGTAGAGGGGCTTGTGGTGCCAGGTGTCGTTCTCACCGATGTAGACGGTCAGGCGCAGGGCGTTGCCGGTCAGCCTCGTCATGGCTGCCTCCACTTCAGGACACGGCGGGTGGCCGCGGACGCCGGCCACACCGCGGCGAGCGCGGCGAGCAGGGTCGCGGCGAGATAGCCCAGGCCCGTGGCCGGCCGGCCGTGGTCGACCAGCTTTTGGATGTCGACGGCGTAGGTCGAGAAGGTGGTGAAGCCGCCGAGGACACCGGTGCCGAAGAAGGGCCGAACCAGGCGGTGGGCGGCCCACACGTCGGTGATGACAACCATGAACACGCCGATGACGGCACAGCCGATGACGTTGGTCCAGAAGGTCGCCCAGGGGAATCCGCCGGGCGGGGTGGGCCAGTGCAGGGCGAGCGCGTACCGGGCCGTCGCACCGAGCGCGCCGCCGAGCGCGACCACCGCGACCACGGGGCCCTGACCGCGCCACGGGGAGGGGCGCGCGGGGCGGGCGGGGGCGCGCACGCTCTGGGGGGCTGTCATGGTCGTGTCTCTCCTACTCGCCGGGGCCCGGGTGCACGGGCGCGCTCCATCGCAAGTAGGGACCGTTGGCGGCGCCTTCGCCGCGGTTCGGGTACGGCGGGCCCCACCGCCGTGCCGCGAGGGTGATCGCGACCGAGCACCAGGGTAACGCCGGGGTGCCGCCGGGTCACTTCGCGGCGGGCGGCTCGCAGAGCGCGATGCCGGGCTCCCAGAGGCTGCCGAGGACCAGGTGGCCCGCGGCCTCGCAGACGCTGGTGACCATGCGGAAGCGGGACCCGTGGCGGGCAAGGTGGTGGACGACCTCGCCCGTGTCGTCGACGGCGAGCACGCCGATGCCGCCCGTGGGGCGGTAGGGGGCGCGTACGGCGATGCGGGCGGCGGCGCGGCGGACGCGCGGGGCGGCGCGGTGCAGCAGGTCGAGCGGCGGGATGCGCGGTCCGGCGAGGGAGACCCAGATCGGGCCGTCGGGTCCGCCGCGCCAGATGTTGTCGGGCATGCCGGGGAGGTTCTCGGCGTGGGGTTCGGCGCGTCCGGCCTGCGGTCCGTCGAGCCAGTAGCGGGTGAGCCGGCGGGCCCCGGTCTCGGCGACGACCAGGAAGGACTCGTCGCCGCTCGCGGCCAGTCCGTTGGCGAACTGAAGCCCCTCCAGCAGGACTTCGGGGGTGTCGTCGCCGGGTGCCAGGCGCAGCAGGCGGCCGGTGCCGGTGTGTTCGACGATGTCGCCGATCCAGTGGTCGAGGAGGTAACGGCGACTGGAGACGGTGAAGTACACGCTGCCGTCGGACAGCGCGACGACGTTGCTGGTGAACCGCAGCCGCTCCCCCGCCACCTCGTCGGCGATGACCCGCACGGTGCCGTCGGCGAGGTCGACGCCCAGCAGGCCGCGTTCCGCGTCGCACACCAACAGGGCGCCGTCCGGGAGGAGTTCGAGGCCGAGCGGCCTGCCGCCGGTCTCGGCGAGCACCTCGACCCGGGCGGCGAGGGGTTCCGCCAGTCCGTCGACGCGCAGGATGCGGCCGTCCGCCACTCCGGTGAGCACCCGGCCGCGGGCGTCGGCGACGACGTCCTCGGGACCGTGGCCGCCGATCGCGACGTAGTGACGGGGCGTCAGTGCGGTGGGGCGGTCCGTCACGTGCCTGTCCTTCCGGCGGGGATCGCTACCAGCCCTTCTCGAACATGCGCGCCACCTCGGCGATGCGCATCTCGTCGCGACGGTAGTACGTGCGCCACCGGATCCTCCTGGTGCGCAGCAGGCCGATGTCCACGAGGAGGCCGAGGTGGGTCTCCGCGACCGAGCGGGGCACGCCCAGTTTGCCCGCGACCGCGTCGGCGGTGACTCCGTCCTGGGCGGGATCGCCGCGCCGCTGCGACGGGAAGTGCGCGGCCGGGTCCTTCAGCCACTCCAGGATGTCCAGGCGCCTCTGGTTGGCCGGAGTCCTCAGCATCTCGTCCCCTCCGCCCCTCCCTCTGCGTCTGTCCACTGTCCCGCAGTCGAAGCCGCCCTGTCCCCGAGTCGCCGAGCTTGTCCGAGATCGAACTCCTCCGCGCCGGCGGGCCGTTCGGCGGGAGCGGCGGCGGGGACGGCGGTCGCTCGGGACATGGCTGGTGGGAGGCCGGGGAGGCGGTGTCGGGGCGGCCGGGGAGATGGGTCCCCCTCCGCCCGCGGCTCGTGGTCGCGCGGGCGGAGGGGAGTCGGTTCGGCCGTCGTTCAGCCGTCGGTTCGGCCGTCGTTCAGCCGTCGAGCCGTACGACCCGGACGGCACCCGCCGGGACGGCGAGGCGGCCCGCGGCACGTTCACCGGTCAGCAGTTCGGTGCCGGCCGCGTCCAGGGGCACCTTGGCCTCCGACGCGGTGTGGTTGACCACGAAGACGTAGGAACCGGCCTCTCCGTTGCGCCGGACCACCTCGACGTCGTGAGGGAGGTCCGCGCGCGAGGGGAGCCGGGCGTCCTCGGCGGCCCAGCCGAGCAGCGCGTCGAGCCCCTGGGCGGCCAGGCGCGTGGAGACGTACCAGGCGGTGCCCGCGCCGTGCCGGTGCCGGGTGACGGCCGGGTGACCGGCGGCCAGGCCGTCGGCGTACGTCCACACGGTGTCGGCACCCCGCGGCACCACGAACTCGGTCCACACGTCCCCGGTGAGCTCGGAGCCGTCGGGGCCGGTGATACGGACCGACCGGTCCGGCAGCAGCGGCGAAAACTCCTCGACGGTCAGGCCCAGGACGTCCCTGAGCGCGCCCGGATAGGCGCCCGCGTGGACGGCGTCGTGCTCGTCGACGATGCCGGAGAAGTACGACACGACGAGGGTGCCGCCGTTCTCGACGTACTCCCGCAGGTTGTTCCCGGCGGCCTCCGTCATGAGGTACAGGGCGGGGACGACGACAAGGGGATAAGCCGACAAGTCGGCTTCCGGGTGGGCGAAGTCGACCGTGAGGTGGCGGTCGTAGAGGGCCTCGTAGAAGGCGTCGGCGCGCTCGCGCGCGTCGTGGTCCGCGCTGGGGCGCCAGTCCAGGTTCTGGGCCCACCAGGAGTGCCAGTCCCACAGCACCGCCACGTCCGCCTGGGTGCGGGTGCCACGGATCGTGCTCAACGAGTCGAGACCGGCGCCCAGTTCGACGACCTCGCGCCACACGCGCGTGTCGGTGCCGCCGTGCGGGACCATCGCCGAGTGGAACTTCTCGGCGCCGCGCCGGGACTGGCGCCACTGGAAGAACATGGCGCCCTCGGAGCCGCGGGCCACGTGCGCGAGGGAGTTGCGGGCCATCTGGCCGGGGGCCTTGGCGGGGTTGCGGGGCTGCCAGTTGACGCCCGAGGTGGAGTGCTCCAGCAGGATCCAGGGGGCGCCGCCCGCGACCGAGCGGGTGAGGTCGGCGGCCATCGCGAGGTTGACGTGGGTGCGGCGGCCGTCGGTGATGAGGTAGTGGTCGTTGGTGACGATGTCGACCTCGCGGCCCCAGGCCCAGTAGTCGACGGAGTCGCACTGGCTGAGCGCGGTCATGAAGTTGGTGGTGACCGGGACGCCCGGGCTGAGCCGGTGCAGGATGTCCCGCTCGGCCACGAAGTTCTCTCGCATGGTGGCGTCGGCGAACCGCTTGTAGTCCAGCGCCTGGCCGGGGTTGCCGACGGTGGCCGCGGTGCGCGGCGGGTCGATCTGCTCCAGGCTCGTGTAGTGCTGGCCCCAGAAGGCGGTTCCCCAGGCCGCGTTGACGCCGTCGACACCGCCGTACGTCGTCTCGAGCCAGCGACGGAAGTGGGCGGCGCAGGAGTCGCAGTAGCAGGCGGAGACGGGGACGCCGTACTCGTTGTGCACGTGCCACATCGCGAGGGCCGGGTGGTCGGCGTAGCGCTCGGCGAGCCGGGTGGTGATGTTCGCGGCGGCCGCGCGGTAGGCGCTGTTGCTGTGGCAGATGGCGCCGCGGGAGCCGAACGCGAGCCGGGCGCCGTCGGCCGTCAGGGGCAGTGCGTCGGGGTGGGCGCGGTAGAACCAGGCGGGCGGGACGACCGTGGGCGTGCCGAGGTCGACGCGGACGCCGTTCTCGTGGAGCAGGTCCAGGACCCGGTCCAGCCAGCCGAAGTCGTACACGCCGGGTTCCGGCTCCAGGAGCGCCCAGGAGAAGATCCCGACGCTCACCATGGTGACCCCGGCCTCGCGCATCAGCCGTACGTCCTCGTCCCAGACGCTCTCGGGCCACTGCTCCGGGTTGTAGTCCCCGCCGAAGGCGAGCCTGGTGAGGCCCCTGGGGGTGGTCTCCGGCATGGTCTCTCCCGTTTCGAGTGGTATGGGAACGTGCACACACGATTCCAGAACCGTGCGGCCCAAGATAACCGCACCAAGGCGCCCCTTGCCAAGGGTCTGACTGTGCACCTTTCCTGTGCACGATCCCAGTCCGCCCGCATCCCCTCGGTGCCGTGCCGCCGTACGGGCGCCCTCTCCCGCCCCCCAGGGCCTTAGAGTCTTGACCATGAACAATGCGGGGGGCCGGCGCAGACCGCCGACGATCCACGACGTGGCCCGCGAGGCCGGGGTCTCGCGAGGCACGGTCTCGCGCGTGCTCAACGGCGGACACTACGTCAGCCCGCCCGCGCTGGAGGCGGTCAACGCCGCCATCCGCAAGACGGGGTACGTCGTCAACCGGCACGCCCGTTCGCTGATCACCGGCCGCTCCGACTCGGTCGGATTCCTGCTCACGGAGCCCCAGGAGCGGTTCTTCGAGGACCCCAACTTCAACGTGCTGCTGCGCGGCTGCACCCAGGCGCTGGCCGCCCACGACATCCCGCTGCTGCTGATGCTGGCGGGGACCGAGGACGAGCGGCGCCGGATCAAGCGGTTCATCACGGCGGGCCACCTCGACGGCGTCCTGCTGGTGACCAGCCACTCCGCCGACCCGGTGGCCGAGGAACTGCACAAGGCGGGCGTGCCCGTCGTCCAGTGCGGCAAGCCCATGCGGTCCGGCTCGAAGGTGAGTTACGTGGCCGCGGACGACCGCGACGGCGCCCGTGACATGGTGCGCCACCTGCTGTCCCTCGGCCGGCGCCGGATCGGCATCGTGACCGGCCCGCTGGACTCCCCCGGCGGGGTCGACCGCCTCGCCGGCTACAAGGAGGTCCTCACGGAGGTGGGTGTCGAGATCGACGAGCGGCTCGTCGTGTCCGGCGACTACAGCCGGACCGCCGGGGAGGCCGGCACCGAACGGCTGCTGGCCCAGGCCCCCGACCTGGACGCCGTGTTCGTCGCCTCCGACCTCATGGCCCTCGGGGCCCTGACCGCCCTGCGCCGGGCGGGCCGCCGGATCCCCGAGGACGTGGCCGTGGGCGGCTTCGACGACTCCATCGCGGCGACGGAGGCCACCCCGCCCCTCACCACCATCCGCCAGCCCTACGACCGCATCAGCGCCGAGATGGTCCGACTGCTCCTGGCACAACTGGGCGGCGAGAACCCGGCAGCGGTGATCCTGCCGACGGAGCTGGTGCGACGGGAGTCGACGTGAGCGGAGGGTTCGGAGCGGGTCGGTCGCTGTCGGCGTGAGCCGGCTGGGTGGCGATTCGGTGCGCTGCGGTGGGCTTGTTGCGGGGGCGGGGGTGGACTTGACCCGTGCCCGTCGCCGTGACCGGCAACTTTTCAGGCAGGGCCGGTGCGGCGGCGAGTCGGCCCCCGAGGACGGGCCGGCGGCACGTGGGCACGCGCATCGGCGCGGACAGCCGACGCCATCTGCGGACATGTGCCGCCTGCGCCACGTTGTGAGAGCGCGGTGCGCGGACAGCCAGCCACAACCCCCGTCACCGGCCCGTTCACGCTGCCGGGCGAACCGGGTCCACGACGATTCGGCCGCACGCACCACCAGGCACGGACCCGCACCGGTGGACTCGCGCGCAGCTCAGTGATCCGTCGACGGCGAGGCGCAACCGCTCCACTGCCCCCGCATCCACCGACCGGTCAGGATCGGAGAAGCGTCCCTCCCGTGCCCCGGCCTAGCGTGAAACCACCGACGCGGACCGTCGGGGACATCACACGGAGGAGCACACCATGACTGCCGGACTCAAGACGATCATCTACCCCGTCAAGGACCTGGCCGCGGCGAAGGCCCTGTTCGGCGCGCTGCTGGGCGTGGAGCCGTACGCCGACGAGCCGTACTACGTCGGCTTCAAGGACGCGGGGCAGGACGTCGGCCTCGACCCGAACGGACACGCCAGGGGCATGACCGGCCCGGTGCCGTACTGGCACGTCGACGACATCCGCGCCACGCTCGCGGCACTGGTAGCGGCCGGGGCGGAGACGCTCCAGGACGTCCAGGACGTCGGCGGCGGCAAGCTGATCGCCTTCGTCAAGGACGCCGACGGCAACCTCGTGGGGATCACCCAGGACCCCCAGGCCTGACTTTTCCTTGCACGCGCACTAGTTGCGCAGGCAACAACTGGCCGGAACGGTGTTACCGTGCATGTATGGCGGTGAACACGGTCGAGACCGGCCTCGAGGAGCGGTGGCGGGACATCCTGTCGGTGCACGCGCGCACGATGTGCGAGATCGACCGCGTGCTGCACCCGCACGGGCTGGGCGCGAGCGATTTCGAGGTGCTCGACATCCTCGCCACCGAGTCGCCCCGGGAGGGCGACCAGTGCCGGGTGCAGAACCTCGTCGGGCGGGTGCATCTGAGCCAGAGCGCACTGTCCCGTCTGATCGGCCGCCTGGAGAAGGAGGGCCTCGTGGAGCGGTCCGTGTGCGTGGAGGACCGGCGCGGTGTGTGGGTGTCCCTCACCCGCAAGGGCCGTGACCTGCACTCCGAGGTACTGCCGCTCCAGCGCGAGGTGCTGGCGAGGATGCTCGACCGCTAGGGCGCAACCGGCGGCGGGCCGTCCGCCCGCGCCCCGCGCAGGCCCACCCGCCCCCGTCCTCACCCCCGAACACGCTGTGAAAGCCGTGTCCTCCCTGGCCGGGCATGACCGGCCGTCCGCGGGTCATGCTGAACAGCAGACGCCGAACGGGGAGGGGGATGAGGCGCCTTGGCCGGGGAAGAGGAGCGGGTCGCCGAGTTCAACAGCTACGCGACGACCTCGCTGGAGGAGGCGCACGACGCGATCGCGGCCCACTACTACGACCTGCGTCTCGAAGTCACGGGCCGGACCGCCGAGTTCGCGACCGCCCTCAGCGTCGTCGACCTGGGCTCGCTCGTCGTCGGAGACATCCGCTTCGGCACCGAGATGCGCATGAGCTTCGGCGAACCCGGCGTGTACCACGTCGCCGTGCCCTTCGGCGGCTGCTTCAGCGTCCAGGAGGGGCACGGGGACGTGGAGTTCGCGACCGAGCGGCGGGCGGTGGTCTTCGACCCGGCCCAGGACATCCACATCGACGCCTGGTCCGCCGACTGCCAGGCACTCACCGTGAAGATCGACAAGGCGGCGGTGCTGCGGCAACTGGAGGTCCTGCTGGGCCGGTCCGTGCGGCGCCCGCCGCGCTTCGCGCCGTACATGGACGTCTCGCGGGGACCGGGCCTGAGCTGGATGCGCCTCGCCCTGTGGAACCTGCGCGAGCGGGACGTGCCGCTCGGGCTGCTGAGCCATCCGATGATCCGTGGCCGTCTGGAACAGACCCTGCTGGAGGGAATGCTGCTGGCCACCGACCACACGTTCCGTGCCGCGCTGGACGCCCCTCCCCCGCCGATGCGCCCGGCGTCGGTGAAGCGGGTCATGGACGCCGTGCAGGAGCTGCCCGCCGAGCCGTACGACGCGAACCGGCTCGCGGCCATCGCCCAGGTCAGTCTGCGCACTCTGCAGGAAGCTTTCCGCAGGCATGTGGGCATGTCACCCATGGCGTACGTCCAGGAGGTGCGGCTCCAGCGCGTCCACCGGCAGCTACGGGCGGCGGCGCCCGGAACGACGACGGTGACGGACGTGGCCCACGCGTGGGGGTTCGTCCATCTGGGCCGGTTCGCGCGGCGCTACCGGGAGCGCTTCGGGGAGTCCCCCTCGCAGACACTGCGCGCCGTGTGAGCCGTCGCGACCGCCGATCCGCCGCGTTTTGCGGACACGCGCCACGCATTCCGGAGCGACGGCCTGTCGAATCGGTCCTATGGTCGGAAAACGGCGATCGCACGGCGCGCCGGGGATGAGCAGGGTCGGCGCCGCTCATCCTCGTTCACCCGCGCGAGAACCCATGGTGCGGCAGCGGGAGCCGGCCGCACCCCTTCGCGGGCCCGGCCGCTCCCCCTCCGTCGCACGTGGTGGCCGGGCCCCACCCTGTGAGCCCGGCGTCCGGCTCAGCCCTGCGGTCGCGCGAGCAGCGTGCGCACGCCCTCGGACGTGAGCGTCAGCGGGTGCGTGGAGCTGGCGTCGATGGAGAGCGAGAGGTCGCCGTCCGGCCACTGCGCGGCGAGCGCGCCCAGCGGCACCAGGCGGTAGCGGGAGACGAACGGAAGCAGCTCGGCCATCTCCGTCTCGGAGGTGAACACGGGCACCACAGGAGCGCCGTCCTGCTGCTCCAGCACGGGCAGTGCCACGGTCGTGTCCTCGTCCGCGGCGTCGTCGGGCACCGGAATGAGCACGTCACTGGTCGCGAGCGTGTCCAGCGCCGTCGCGTCCTCGGTGTTCTGCGTCAGCGCGTCCAGCGCCCGCTGAGCCGGTGTGGCGTTGTGGTCGTGTGCGGGTGTGTCCATGGCAGATCCCCTGGTAGCGGCGGTCGTGCGGCCCGCCCGTGGGCATGATCGCCCGGGGCGCGGTCCTGCTCGCGTACCCGAGCGTGCCGAGAGCATGCGTTCGGGATGTCAGGGAATCGGCGCGATGTCCTGCCGAGGGGCGGACCGAGGGCACGGCACCCGCGCCGGGGCACCAGGGACTCGTACATGCCGGATCCGCCTGGGGTCAGTACCTGGCCGCGTCCCGGAAGCAGAGCCGCATCCGTCCCCCGTCGCGCGCGTGGCGGGAGCCGGCCGTGCGGTGCGGTCCTGTTGTGATGCGCCCCCGGATTCGGCACGGCCGGACACCGCCCGGTACCGGCCTGATACTTCCAAGTCCCTTCAGACGCCGACCAGTTGGTCCACGGTGACGACCCGGATCAGCGGCCCGTACAGCTCCATCGCGTCCAGTGCCCTGGCGTGCGAGTCGTCGTCGGCACCGGCGCAGGCGTCGGAGACCACCAGGGTCTCGACACCTGCGTCGGCGGCGGCGAGGGCCGTGGACAGGACACAGCAGTCGGTGCTGACACCGGCCAGGACCAGGCGGCCCTCGGGACCGACCCGGGTGGCGAGTTCGGGGGTCCACTTGCCGAAGGTGGTCGCGTCCATGACGTGCGGTGCCCGGTCGGCGAAGTCGTCGGTGAGGCGCCACAGCGGGGCGGTGGTCGGCTGGAGGGCGAAGGGCCACTGCGCGTAGTAGGCGCGCCAGGCCCCGGTGGGTTCGTCGGGGGCGACGAAGCGGGTGAACGTGACCCGTTCGGCGAAGGCCGGCAGCAGTCGTCGTACGCCTGCCGCCGCCTCGGCGTAGCGCGGGGCGCTCCAGGGGCTGTCGGGCTCGGCGAAGACGCGCTGCATGTCGATGACGGCGAGCCACCCTGCCGTCATACGGCGCTCTCCTGTGCGCGGACCCGGCCGCGGCCGAGGGCGAGGGTGCCGAGGAAGCCGAGCGCGAGCGCGGCCAGGACGCCGAGGTTGGCGTACGCCCAGGCGCCGGACGTGCCGCCGAGACCGAACGGGCCGAGGAAGTAGCCCTGCCAGTCCAGCCAACTCGCGGCCGCGTTGGTGACCAGGCCCCAGCCGAGGGCGGTGGCGAGGACCGTGAGGACCAGCGGGACGGGCGGCACGTCGCCGTAGCGGCCTGCCGGTCGGTAGAGGTCGGCCTCGTCGTAGTCGCGGCGGCGCAGGAGCAGGTCGGCGAGCATGATGCCGCACCAGGCGGCGATGGGCACGCCGAGGGTGGTGAGGAAGCCCATGAACTGGCCGAGGAAGTCGTCGGCGAAGAACACGATGTAGACGGATCCCGCGATCATCAGGACACCGTCGACGAGTGCGGCCAGCGGGCGCGGGATCCGGATGCCCGCCGAGAGCAGGGCGAGGCCCGAGGAGTAGATGTCCAGGACCGCACCGCCGACCAGGCCGAGGACCGCGACGACGGCGAAGGGCACCAGGAACCAGGTGGGCAGGATGGTGGTGAGCGCGCCGATCGGGTCGGCGGCGACGGCCTCGTTGAGCTTGCCGGACGAGCCGGCCAGCAGCAGTCCGAAGACCAGCAGGAGCAGCGGGGCCACGGAGGCGCCGAAGGTGGTCCAGCCGACCACGGCCCGGCTCGACGAACTCCGGGGCAGATAGCGGGAGTAGTCGGCGGCGGCGTTGACCCAGCCGAGGCCGAAGCCGGTCATCATGAAGACGAGCGCGCCGATGAACTCCTGGGCGGAGCCGGCCGGGAGGGCGCTGACGGCGCTCCAGTGGATGTGGTCGGCGACCAGGCCGACGTACACGACGGTCAGTACGCCCGTCACCACGGTGATCACGGTCTGCAACCGCATGATCAGGTCGAAGCCCATGACCCCGCCGACCACGGTGAGCCCCGCGACCACGATCAGGGCGATGACCTGGGTCTGCGTCCCGCCGCCCCAGCCGAGCCGGCCGAAGACGGTCGCTGTCGCCAGGGTGGCCAGGGCGCACAGCACGGTCTCCCAGCCGACGGTGAGCATCCAGGAGACGACCGAGGGCAGGCGGTTGCCGCGCACCCCGTAGGCGGCGCGGCTGAGCACCATGGTCGGCGCGGAGCCGCGCTTCCCGGCGACCGCGACGAAGCCGCACAGCAGGAACGAGAAGACGATCCCGATCACGCCGGCGACCAGCGCCTGCCAGAACGAGATCCCGAAGCCCAGCGCGAAGGAGCCGTAACTCAGGCCGAGGATGGACACGTTGGCGCCGAACCACGGCCAGAACAGGGTCCGCGGGGTGCCCTTGCGTTCGGCGTCACCGATCACGTCGAGCCCGTGCGTCTCCACCTGGAGCTGCCGGGCGGTGGATCTGGTGGCGGTGGATCCGTCGTCGGGGGTTCCCGAGGAGTGCGTCATCGTCTACCTGCCTGTTCAGACGTGTTGGGGCGACGGTAGGCAGGGGGCGCGGTGGCGTCAATCGGGTGGGGGTGGCGTCGCTTCGGCGGGTCGTCGGTCACGCTGCCGGCCGAAGGTGCCAGCCGGTCTGAGGGTGCGTCTGCCGGACGTCCCGGTCGGGTGTGCGGCAGTGGCGGGAGCGACGGCCGCCACCGCCGCCCGGAAGGACTGTTCGGTGGTACGAGGTCAGCGGTGTTTGACTCCGGCCTGGGCGCCCGGGGCGAGGGTGGGTTCGGTGACGGGGACCCCGCCGAGGGCCTGGTCGACGGCCGCGAGGAGGTCGTCCGACAGTTCCGCACCGGAGGCGGCGGCGTTGGCGTGGACCTGTTCGGGCCGGGAGGCACCGGTGATCGCGGAGGCGACCTCGCCGCGGCGCAGGACCCAGGCGAGCGCGAGGGTGGGCATGCTCAGCCCGGCCTCCTCGGCGATCGGGACGAGACGCTGGACCGCTTCCAGGATGGCGTCGCTGTAGACGAGGTCCTGGGACACCGCCATGTCGGCGGACGCGAACCGGCTGCCCTCCGGCACGGGCTGCCCCGGCTTGTACTTCCCGGTGAGCACGCCCTGGGCCAGCGGCGACCACACGATCTGCGAGATGCCGTTGGCCGCGCACAGGCCGAACACCTCCGCCTCGGGGGCCTGCCACAGCATGGAGTACTGGGGCTGGGAGGAGACGAACAGTTCGGGTCCTGCGAGGTCGACGGCCGCCTGGATCTGCTCCGGGGTCCACTCGCTGAAGCCGATGTAACGGGCCTTGCCCTGTTCGACGACCTTCTGGAACGCCTCGACGGTGTCCTCGATCGGCACGGTGGTGTCGAAGCGGTGCGCCTGGTAGAGGTCGACGTGATCGGTCCTCAGGCGTGTGAGGGAGGCGTCGATCTGCTGGGCGATGTGGGCCGGGGACAGGCCCCGGTCGGCGGGGTCGTCCGACATCGGGAAGTAGACCTTGGTGGCCAGGACGTAGGAGTCGCGGGGGTGGGCGGACAGGATCTCGCCCCAGGCGCTCTCGGCGGCACCCCGGCCGTAGGCGTTGGCCGTGTCGAAGAAGTTGATGCCGGCGTCGAAGGCGGCCTCGGTGCAGGCGCGGGTCGCGTCCGCCTCGACGCCGCCGGAGTAGGTGAGCCAGGATCCGAGCGAGATCTCCGAGACGTCGAGGTCCGAGCTGCCGAGTGTGCGGTACCGCATGGTTGTCGCTCCTTGTTTCGGGCCGGCCACCGGCTCCGGGGCGGATGGGCGCAACTGCTGTCCACGCTGCTGTCCACAGGAGGGACGACCATGCCACGCCGCACCGACTCGGTCGGCCCGTGTCATTCGGTGTCGAGCTGGTGATCGGCCCAGACGTAGCTCTCGGGCAGCAGGTCGGTGATGCGCACGGTCCGGATGCGGGCGCCCGAGCCGACGATGACCTTGAGCTCGGGGAAGTAGTCCAGCAGGACCTGCCGGCAGCGACCGCAGGGCGGAACGACCCCGCGGTCGCGGTCGCCCACGGCGACGATCGTGTCCAGCTCGTACGCGCCGACGGTGGCCGCCGCACCGATGAGGACCAGCTCGGCGCACGGCCCCCCGGTGAAGTGGTAGGCGTTCACGGCGGTCACGATCCGGCCGTCCCGGGCACGGGCCGCGGCCGCCATGGTGTGGTTGTCGCCCCGGCACCGGGTGCGGGCGACCTCCGCCGCGGCCTGGACGAGCTCGTGGTCGACGGGGTGGGTCTCCATGGTCGACATCCCTGCCTTCGTGGTCGGTCAGGGGAGATTCACCCGCGTGCGGGGCAGGTGCAAGCGAATATCCGGGCAGGCGGTTCCGGGGTGTCACGCATGCCGGGCCGCGAGGCGTTCGCGGCCCGGCAACCGCAGGCCGTCCGCTCGCCTACTGCGAGCGCAGTAGAGGCAAGTGTCTGCGGACGGCCAACGACGGGAGGGCGCGGGACTGCGAGCGTGAGGGTGGACCGGGAAGGCGCCGGTCCGATCACGTGGTGCACCCCTCGAAAGGCTCGTCGATGTCCCCTCTCGCCCGCTGGTGCCACCGGCACCGGCTCGCCGTCGTCCTGGCCTGGGTGGGCCTGCTGCTCGCCCTGGGAGCCGGGGTCGGCGCGGCCGGCAGCGCCTTCGGCAACAGCCCCACCTCGCAGGACACCGACTCGGCCAAGGCGGCGGCCCTGCTCCGGCAGGCGTCCGACAGCGCGGCGGGCGAGAGCGGCAGGGTCGTCTGGCAGGCCGACGGCGGCAAGGTCACCGGGCCCAGCACCGAGCGGACGATGAGCGCAGCTCTGGAGCGCATCTCCGGGGCCTCCGGCGTCGCCTCCGTGACCAGTCCGTACACCGCGGCCGGGGCGGCCCAGGTCAGCGAGGACGGCAGGACGGCGTACGCCACGGTCGCGTTCGACCAGGACGTGAGCGACGCCCAGATCGACCATGTCAGGGACCTCGCGACCGCTCCGGGGTCGGACCGTCTGCACATCGCGCTGAACGGACAGGCGTTCACGGTCAGCCCCGAGCCGAATGCGCTCGCCGACGCCATGGGCATCGCCCTCGCCTTCGTGGTGCTGCTGTTCGTCTTCCGCGCGGTGTGGGTGGCGGTGCTGCCGATCGTCACGGCCGTCGTCGGCGTCGGCACCTCCGCGGTCGCGGTGATGCTGCTCAGCCACCTGATCACACTGTCCGACACCACCCTGACCCTCGGATCGCTGATCGGTCTCGGGGTGGGCATCGACTACGCCCTGTTCGTCGTCAACCGGCACCGCACCCACCTGAAGGCCGGCATGAGCGTGGCCGAGTCCACGGCCAGGGCGCTCGACACCTCGGGCCGGGCCGTGGTGTTCGCCGGGCTGACCGTGGTCGTGGCGCTGCTCGGCATGCTGACCCTGAACGTCGGCATCATCAACGGCATGGCCGTGGGCGCGGCCGTCACCGTCGCCCTGACCGTGCTGGCCGCCCTCACCCTGCTGCCCGCGCTGCTCGGCATGATCGGGCCCCGGGTCCTCAGCCGCGGGGAGCGCCGCGCACTCGCCGACCGCGCCCTCGCCGACCGCGCGGGCGGTCCGGAGAGCGGGGCCGGGCTGTGGAGCCGGTGGGCGCGGCGGGTGCAGGACCGGCCCAAGGCCCTCGGACTGCTCGCCCTGGCCGTCCTGGCGGCGCTCGCCTTCCCCACTCTCTCCCTGCGCCTGGGCGCCTCCGACGACGGCAACCTGCCCACGACGTCGACGAACCGCCAGGCCTACGACATGATCGCGGACGGTTTCGGACCCGGCGTCAACGGCCCGCTCGTCCTCGCCGTACAGGCCCCCGCCGCGGCCGACAGGGCGGCCGCGGCGAAGCTCGTCACCGCGCTCGAGAGGGTCGACGGCGTCGCCGGTGCCACCGCCGCCCCGACGCGGGAGGGCCGGACGGTCGGGGTGATCACCGTCGTCCCGACGACCTCCCCGCAGTCGGCGGCCACCTCCGACCTGATCGGCCACCTGCGCGAGGACGTCATCCCGCGGGCCGAGCAGGGCACCTCCCTGAAGGTCTACGTCGGCGGGACGACCGCGAGCAACGACGACTTCGCGTCCGTCCTGATGTCGAAGCTCCCGGTGTTCGTGCTGGTGATCGCGGCGCTCGGTTTCCTGCTGCTGACCGTCGCCTTCCGCAGCCTGCTCATCCCCGCCGTCGGCGCCGTACTGAACATCCTCAGCATCGGCGTCGCCTTCGGCGCGATCGTGGTCGTCTTCCAGTACGGCTTCGGCGCCTCGCTCCTCGGACTCGGGGCCGCCGGACCGATCGAGTCGTTCGTGCCGATCCTGGTCGTCGGCATCATGTTCGGCCTGTCCATGGACTACCAGGTCTTCCTGGTCAGCCGGATGCGCGAGGAGTGGGCCCGCACGGGGGACAGCCACCGGGCGGTCCGGGTCGGCCAGGCGGAGACCGGCAAGGTGATCGCCGTCGCCGCCGCCATCATGTTCTGCGTCTTCGGCTCCTTCGTGTTCGGCGGGATGCGGGTGATCTCCGAGTTCGGCGTGAGCCTCGCCGTGGCCGTCGCCCTCGACGCGCTGCTCATCCGGATGGTCGTCGTCCCCGCGCTGATGCACCTGTGCGGTCGCGCGAGCTGGTGGCTGCCGCGCCGCCTCGACAAGGCGCTCCCCGACGTGTCCGTGGAGGGGCCGTCGGACGAGCCGGCGCCGGCCCGGCACCCGGTGCGGGAACCGCAGTCGGCCGCACTGACCGACTGAGCCGGCCCGGCACGCCGTAGCGACGATACGGGCGCGGGCCGGGGCGCGGTCGGGGTGACCCACCGCGCCCGCCCCCGCTCCTTCCCGTGCCCGTGCTCCTTACAGTGAGGAAATGCAGGTGACAGCGATGAGGCGGTGGGTGGCCCGCCATGACCGGGTCCGGGACGCGCTGCCCGCGGTGGCGTTGATGGTCGTCGCCGTCGGCGCGGCGGCCGCCGGGGACTCCGGCTGGCACACGCCCCGGGCGGCGGGGGTGGCCTGGACGGCGCTGGCCTGCGTGCCCCTGGTGTTCCGGAGCCGCCGGCCGCTGACCGTCGTCGTGCTCACCCTGGCGGTCGACCTCGCCGCCATGGCCGTGGTCCCCGACCGCGTGACGACACCGGCGGCGAGCCTCGTCGCCGTGTACACCCTCGCCACCCGCAGCGACCGGCGCACCGCCTGGATCGTCGGCGCCCTCGCGGCCGCCGCCGTCACCGGTGTCTACGCGGCCACCCACGAGGAGCCGCTCCTCGTGGGGACCAGTCTGCTGCGGCTCGACTTCGTGATCGCGGCCACCGCCCTGGGCGACGCCGTGCGCAGTCGCCGGCTGCACCTCGCGCGGGTCGAGGCGCGCGCGGAACGCGCCGAGCACACCAGGGAGGCGGAGGCCCGGCGGCGCGTCACCGAGGAACGGGTCCGTATCGCGCGCGAGTTGCACGACGTGGTGGCCCACCACATCACCCTCGTCAACGCGCAGGCGGGGGTGGCCCATCACCTCATGCGCACCGACCCCGACCGGGCCTACGAGGCCCTGGCCCACATCAAGGAGACCAGCCGTGCCGCGCTGGACGAACTGCGGGCCACCGTAGGCCTGTTGCGCCAGCCGGACGACGCTCCCGACTCCCGCTCGCCGCTGCCCGGGCTCGCCGACCTCGACGCCCTGGTCGGTGGGATCCGGGCCGGTGGTCTGTCCGTGACGGTGCACCGCACCGGCCTGGTCCGGCCGGTGGCCCCGGCGACCGACCTGACGGCCTACCGCATCGTCCAGGAGTCCCTCACCAACACGCACAAGCACGCCCGCGCGGCGCACGCCGACGTGACCTTGGACTACGGCTCCTCGACGCTGCGCGTCACCGTCACCGACGACGGCCGCCCCCGCGCGGCCCAGGGTCCCGGCACCGGTCACGGACTGATCGGCATGCGTGAGCGCGCCACCGCCATCGGCGGCTCCCTCACGGCCGGCCGGGACCCCGGCGGCGGCTTCACGGTCGTCGCCGAACTGCCGTTGTCCCTCGCCCCCGTGACCGCCTGACCAGCCCTAGGAAGCGCCGCCCATGACGATTCGCGTACTGCTCGCCGACGACCAGGCCCTGCTGCGCGGCACCTTCCGCCTGCTCATCGACGCCCAGCCGGACATGGAGGTGGTGGCGGAGGCCGCCGACGGCCGCGAGGCGGTGCGACTGGCCCGTGCGGAGCGGGCCGACGTGGTGGTCATGGACATCCGGATGCCAGGGGTCGACGGCATCGAGGCCACCCGGCTCATCGGCCGGGACGAGGACCTGGCCGGGGTGAAGGTGCTCGTCCTGACCACCTTCGAGGTGGACGAGTTCGTCATCGAGGCGCTCCGCGCGGGCGCCGGCGGCTTCCTCGGCAAGGGTGTGGAACCGGCCCAACTGCTCGACGCCATCCGCCTCGTCGCGGCCGGCGAGGCGCTGCTGTCCCCCGCCGCCACCAGGAGTCTCATCGCCCGCGTCATGGCCCAGCCCGCGGCGGGCGACCTCGCCGACCCGGCCCGGCTGGCCGCGCTCACCCCCAGGGAACGCGAGGTGATGTCCCTGGTGGCCGCCGGTCTGTCCAACGACGAGATCGCCGAACGCCTCTTCGTCACCCCGGTGACCGTCAAGACCCACGCCAACCGCGCCATGGCCAAGCTCGGCGCCCGCGACCGCGCCCAACTCGTCGTCATCGCCTACGAGACCGGCCTCGTCCGCGCCGGAGAGAGCCCGGACTGACGGCGCACCCCCGCAAGCCGCCGACGATCATCACGCCCTACTCTTCCCCTGTTCGAGACAGCTCGGGCATCGGGGCGAGGCGGGGGAAGAGACATGGCATATCGGCGCGCGGTGATACCGGCCCTGGTCGGCGGTCTGCTGATCACGCTGTTGCTGTGGTGGGCGGGCGCGAGCGCGCAGGCCCTCCGACTGCGGGGCAGCACCAGCGTGTTCGACATGGACTCGGTGAACGAACTGAGGCGGTGGCTGACGCCGTGGTCGTACGACCCCTCGGCGGCCGTGTCGACGTCCCGGGCCGGGGACGCGGGCGCGGACCTGGCCGGCGACACGACCCGTTACGCCGATCTGTACAGCACCGGGATGCAGATCAGGTTCGTGGCGCTCTTCGCATTCTTCCTGGCCGGGGCGCTGCTCCTGCTGCGCAGGATCCCACCGGCGCGGGGCCGCACACCGGCCACGCTGCTCGCGTTGTGGGCCTGGGGCCCGGTAGCCGCGACGCTGGCCGTGACGGTCTCGGCGCCCTGGCTGATCGCGTCCCGGGGCCGCGGCAGCTACCGGGTCCTGCCGCAGCTCGCGGGGGTGATCGGGTCGAGCGGGCCGGTCGCGGTGCTGGCGGGTCTGGTGACCGCCCTGCTCACGGTGGTCGTGGCGCGGGTGACCGTGAAGGGCGCGGACCCGCTGCCCCGGCGCGAGGTGCCGGCGCCCGCCGCCCGCCTGGCCGCGAGCGTCGGAACAGTGGTGGTCACGCTGTCGCTGGTGGTCCTGTCGTACCAGTCGGTGGCGGCGTGGATCCAGACGTCGTTCAGCGGCGCGGGCCTGCTGTCGGAGCCCGGTGACCTGCTGCGCCAGTGGCTCCTGCTCGGCGCCTGGAGCGGCCCGTCGACCACGTCGGTCGGCCGGTGGCTGCTGTACCGGGCCGCCGACGTGCTCCTGCTGGCCGTGGTGTGGTGGTCGCTGCGCCTGCTGCCCGGCCTGCTCACCCGGGCCACCGCGCCCGCGATGGCGGGGGGCGCGGTCTGCGCGACCGTGCTCGGACTGCTCGCGAGCCAGGTCCTGCACATGGCGATCGACGACACCGCGTCCGTGTGGGGCCCGGTGCACGTGCTCTCCCCGCTCGGCACCGGCACCCCGGCCGCCCTCACCTTCGGCGTCACGTCCGGACTCGCCGCCCTCGCGACACTCCGGCTGACCGGGGACCGCGAGCCCTAGGTCGTGTCCGCAAAGTCAGGGCAGCCAGAGGCGTAGGCAGGCGAGGGTGACCAGGGCTTGGTAGTGGCGGGCGCGTTTGTCGTAGCGGG
>NZ_JBVJPC010000009.1:0-469886 GCF_055582845.1 Streptomyces sp. NPDC107471
CACGGAGCCGGTCGCGAGCAGGATGTGGCGGCCCTGGATGCGCTGGCCGTTGACATCGACGGAGGTCGGCGACGACAGCCGGCCCTCACCCTCGATGTAGTGCACCTTCCGGGAGGCGACGAGTCCCTGGAGGCCCTTGTACAGACCGGCGATCACGCCGTCCTTGTACTTGTGCACCCCGGCGATGTCGATGCCCTCGAAGGTGGTCTTCACACCGAACTGCTCGCTCTCGCGGGCCTGGTCGGCGATCTCGCCCGCGTGCAGCAGGGCCTTGGTGGGGATGCATCCCCGGTGCAGGCAGGTACCGCCGACCTTGTCCTTCTCGATCAGGGCGACGTCAAGCCCTAGCTGCGCCCCGCGCAGGGCCGCGGCGTAACCGCCACTACCACCGCCGAGGATCACTAGGTCGAAAACGGTGCTGGCGTCGTTCGCCACGTCACGTCCTCCATGCATGTACGCCGTACGCCGGTCTCCAGTGACCGCGCGGCGGCTGGTGTCCGGCCGCTCTTTCTTCGGCCCTGTGGTGGGGGCCCTGTCCTGCCGAGCCCCATCTTCGCACTTGTCAGCACTGAACGAGACGCCGGGCCGGGGTGTGAGACACCACACGCTCACATGAGAAGCGGGGTTCCGGTGAGACGCCTGAGGGGCGCGGGGAGCTGCGCGACAAGCCACTACGGGCCCGCAGCCGCCCACGCCCCTCGGGAGCCGAGCTATGGGGCGAGCATCAGCCCAGGTCACCCGCGGCAGTCAACTCGGCCAGCCGCACCAGCGTCCGCACCGCGGACCCCGTGCCGCCCTTGGGCGTGTACCCGAACGGCCCGCCGTCGTTGAACGCCGGCCCCGCGATGTCGAGGTGCGCCCACGGGATGCCCTCGCCGACGAACTCCCGCAGGAAGAGCCCGGCGACCAGTCCGCCGCCCATCCGCTCACCCATGTTCGCGATGTCCGCGGTGGGGGAGTCCATCCCCTTGCGCAGGTGCTCCGGCAGCGGCATGGGCCACGCCGGCTCCCCGACCTCCTCGGCGGCCTCGTGCACCGCGGTGCGGAACGCGTCGTCGTTGGCCATGATCCCGAACGTCCGGCTGCCGAGGGCGAGCATCATCGCCCCGGTCAGCGTCGCCACGTCGACGATCGCGTCCGGCTTCTCCGCCGACGCCGCCCACAGGGCGTCCGCCAGCACCAGCCGGCCCTCGGCGTCGGTGTTGAGCACCTCCACCGTCTTGCCGCTGTACATCCGCAGCACGTCGCCGGGGCGCGTGGCGGACCCGGACGGCATGTTCTCGGCCAGCGCCAGCCACCCGGTCACGTTGACGTCGAGACCGAGCCGGGCCGCCGAGACCACGGCCGCGAACACCGCGGCCGCGCCGCTCATGTCGCACTTCATCGTCTCGTTGTGGCCCGCCGGCTTCAGCGAGATGCCGCCCGAGTCGTAGGTGATGCCCTTGCCGACCAGCGCCAGGTGCTTCTTCGCCTTGGACGAGGTGTACGACAGCTTCACCAGCCGCGGTCCCGACGCCGATCCCGCGCCGACGCCGAGGATGCCGCCGTAGCCGCCCTTCTCCAGGGCCTTCACGTCGAGCACCTGCACCTTGAGGCCGTGCTCCTTGCCCGCGGCCTGCACGATCGCGGCGAAGGCCTCGGGGTTCAGGTCGTTGGGCGGCATGTTGACGAGGTCACGCGCGCGGTTGAGCTCCTCGGCGACCGCGACGGCCCGGGCGAGCGCGGCCTTGTGCGCGGCGTCGCGCGGCTTGCCGCCCAGCAGCACGGCCTCGGCCAGCGGAGCCTTGCCGTTCTTGGCCTTGGCGTCCTTGCCGTTCTCCTTGTAGGCCGTGAAGGAGTACGCCCCGAGCAGCAGGCCCTCGGCGACCGCGCCGAGGTCGGCGGCGTCGCCCAGCGGCAGCACGAACGCGGCCTTCTTGAGGCCGGCCAGCGCGCGGGCGGCGACTCCGGCGGCCTTGCGCAGCGCCTCCGGGTCGAAGGCCGAGTCCTTCTCGGGCTCGGCGCCCAGGCCGACCGCCACCACGAGGGGGGCCTTGATGCCGGAGGGCGCGGGCAGCTTCGTCACCTCGCCCTCGGCGCCGGAGGCACCGAGGGTCTCCAGGACACCGGCGAGCCTGCCGTCGTATGCCTTGTCCACGGCCTCGGCGCCCGGTGCGACGACCAGGTCCCCGGACCTGGACGCGGTGGCCTTGGCGACACCGATCACGATCGCGTCGGCCCGCAGGCCGGGCGCCGCGGAGGTGCTGAGAGTGAGAGCAGTCACGGTGGTGAATTCTCGCTTCCGATGTGAAGTTGCGTGGGTCGAGCGGGTGGGTCGACCGGGCCCGACGGCCGACCCTAGTTCTTGTCCGAAACCGGATCCCGATCGGGGCCTTCACCCCTGTCGGCGACCACCCGGGACGAGCCTACGCTCGGGTCGGCCGAGCGTACCTCCGGCCGGAGAGGTACGAGTTCGGGGTGTGGCGCGCGGCCTGTCAGAAGTTCATCGACAGGACCACCAGCGCGGTGGTCGCCGCCGTCTCCGCGAGCCCTCCGAACACGTCGCCGGTCACCCCGCCGAAGCGGCGCGTGCAGTGCCGCAGGAGGAGTTCGGCCACCGCCACGGCGGCGGCGACCGCGAGGACCGCGCGGACGACGTCGTACGACCCGAGGAGCGCCCCCGTCCCGGCCGCGCCCAGCGTCACGGCGGCCGCCGTGAGCACCGCGCCGCGCACCGGGACGACCCCCGCCACCGCGGCCCCCAGTCCCTCCGGCCGGGCCGGCGGGACTCCGGCGCGGGCCGCGAGGGTCAGGACCAGGCGCGCGGCCGTCGCCGAGACCACGGCCGCCGCGGCACCCCGGGCCCACGAGTCGCCGTACGTCTGCGACAGCGCGGCCACCTGGGCGAGGAGCACGAGGACGAGGGTGATGACCCCGAACGGGCCGATGTCCGACTGCTTCATGATCCGCAGGGCGTCCTCGGCGGGCTTGCCGCTGCCCAGGCCGTCGGCGGTGTCCGCGAGGCCGTCTAGGTGCAGGCCCCGGGTGAGGACCGCCGGTACGGCCACCGTGGCGACCGCGGCGAGCAGGGCGGAGGAACCCAGGGAGAGGAACAGGAGACCCGCCGCCGCGGACGCGCAGCCCAGTGCCAGCCCGACCAGCGGGGCGCACAGCATGCCGCCGCGGGCCGCCTCCCGGTCCCAGCGGGTCACCTTCACGGGGAGCACGCTGAGCGTGCCGAAGGCGAAGCGGAGGCCGTCGAACGGGGGCGGGGTCATGGACACGTCGGCAGGGTAGCCCGGACGCCGTAGCCGCCGGGCGGCCCACCCCCGGGGACCGGACACTGGGTCCATGGGCCACTGGCTGCACCGCAACATCGTCGAACCCGGCAAGCTGCCGCTGCTCCTCGCCCTGGCCGCGTTCGTGCTCACCTTCCTGATCACCCGGGTCATCACCCGGCTCATCCGGGCGGGCAAGGGGCCCTTCGGCAACGTCAGTTCCGGGGGCGTGCACATCCACCACGTGGTGCCGGGCGTCGTCCTCACCGTCGTCGGCGGCTTCGGCGCGGTCGCGAGCGGACGGCACGGGTTCGGGGCGGGGCTGGCCGCGGTCGTCTTCGGCGTCGGGGCGGGGCTGGTGCTGGACGAGTTCGCGCTGATCCTGCACCTCGACGACGTGTACTGGAGCGAGGAGGGCCGCAAGAGCGTCGAGGTCGTCGTCCTCACCGTGGCGCTGGTCGGCCTGGTGCTCGCGGGGTTCTCGCCGTTCGGCGTCGACGACGTGACGCAGGACGAGGCGCAGGACCGCGGCGGAGTGATCAGCAGCGTGGTCGTCAACTTCCTCTTCGCGATGGTCGTCCTGCTCAAGGGCAAGACCCGGATGGCGATCTTCAGCGTGATCGTCCCGCTGGTCGGACTCATCGGCCTGATCCGCCTGGCCCGCCCCGGCTCCCCCTGGGCCCGCCGCTTCTACGCCCGTCGCCCCCGCGCCCGGGCCCGCGCCCTGCTGCGCACCTACCACCACGACAGACGCTGGTCGGGCCCTCGCCGCAGGTTCCAGGACCTGATCGCCGGAAAGCCGGACCCACCGCGAGCGCTCGGGGGATGAGGGGTTCCGCCGTTCAGTGCCCCTGGGGCGGGTGTCCCGCAGCGGCCCCTTCCCGGGCCCGGGTCCGGCGGTGCCGGACCGCCGAGATCCCGCACAGCAGCAGCATCGCCGCGATCGCCGCCAGGTGTTCCCTGCCGGCCAGGTTCTCCTTGACCAGGACCTCGGCCACCATCGCCGCGATCACGGCGGCCGCGGTGAAGCGGGCGCGGTAGCGCAGGCCGAGGAAGACGGCGAGGCCCACCACGGCGGCCGACGGGCCGGTGTCCACGACGTGGGCGTCCGAGGCGGACAGGCCGAGCGGGCTGTCGGGGCCCAGCCAGATGCCCACGCGCGCGTACAGCGTGCCGGCGAGCGTGGCCGCGTACGCCAGCGTGAGCGTCCGCCACCGGCCCAGACAGATCTCGGCGATCCCGAACACGCACAGGATCTGCGCCAGCGCACCCCACACCGGCAGGTCGAGGGCCGGTACGAACAGGGAGAGCGGGGTGCGCAGCAGGGCGAGCCAGAGGGGGTCCGCGGCGCGCACGGCACCCACGTCCTGCACGAAGCCGTAGCCCCACGACTGGTTGTGCACGAGGTGCAGGGCCGCGGTCAGACCCACGGCCGTCAGAGCCAGGGGGACCGCCCGCCATCGGCGCCGCAGCAGCGGCCCGCGCAGGGCGACGTACAGCGCGCCCCACTCCGTGCGGGCCCAGCGGCCGAGCGTCCTCATCCCCTGGTCCTCATCCGGCGGTCCTCATCTGTGTGTGCTCAGGTGCTCCCGGCGCCGCAGCCACCCCGGCAGCCCCGGCACCTCCAGGAACCCCTCCGCGCGGGCGGAGGCGATGCCGATGCGCGGCAGGTCCGCGCTCTTCTCGAAGAGCAGGAACCGCGGCTCCCAGATGGGCCGGTACTTGGCGTTGGCCCGGTACAGGGACTCGATCTGCCACCAGCGGGAGAAGAAGCTGAGCAGCGACCGCCACAGCCGCAGCACCGGCCCGGCGCCGAGACGCGCCCCACGTTCGAAGACCGAACGGAACATCGCGAAGTTGAGCGAGACCTGGGTGATGTGGATCTCCTGGGCCCGGTTCAGCAGCTCGATGACCATGAACTCCATGAGGCCGTTGTCCGCGTCGCGGTCCCGGCGCATCAGGTCGAGGGAGAGGCCGTGCGGCCCCCACGGCACGAAGGAGAGCACCGCCTTCAGCTCCCCGTCGGCGTCGGAGCACTCCAGGGCCACGCACCGGCCGTCGGCCGGGTCGCCGAGCCGCCCCAGCGCCATGCTGAACCCGCGCTCGGTGGCCCCGTCCCGCCAGTCGTCGGCCCGCCGTACGAGCGCCTCCATCTCCGCGGCCGGGATGTCCTCGTGGCGCCGGATCCGTACCGTGTATCCGGCCCGCCCGACCCGGTTGTAGGCCTGCCGGACGGTGCGCATCGCACGGCCCTCCAGGGTGAACTCGGCGATCTCGACGATCGCCTCGTCACCCAGCTCCAGCGCGTCCAGACCGTGCCGCGCGTACACCGTCCCCGCGTCCTCGCCCGCGCCCATCACCGCCGGCAGCCAGCCGTGCGCCCGCGCCTCGGCGAGCCACGGCTCGATCGCCCCCGGCCAGGCCTCCGGGTCGCCGATCGGGTCGCCGGAGGCCAGCGACACCCCGCCGACGACCCGGTAGGTCACGGCCGCCTTCCCGGTCGGCGACCAGACCACGCTCTTCTCCCGGCGCAGCGCGAAGTACCCGAGCGAGTCCCGCTCCCCGTGCTTGTCCAGCAGCTCCCGCAGGCGCCGCTCGTCGTCCTCGGTGAGCGGGTCGACCGCGCGCCGGGAACGGAAGGCGGCGTAGAGGACGGCCAGGACGAGGACCGTGCTGAGCACGTTGATGACGACGTTGACCCAGTTGGGCGTCAGGATGCCGTCGAAGCGGGAGTCGTCGGCGGCGACCGAGACCAGCCGCAGCGTGCCGTACCACCACCGCTCGCCGAACTCCGACGACCTCGACGCCTGGTTGGTGACGGTCACCAGCAGCGCGGCCAGCAGGGAGCACACCAGCAGTCCGCCCACGGCCACGGCGGCGGCGAGCCGCGGGTTGGACCGGTCGCCCTTGGCGTAGAACTCCCGCCGCCCGACCAGCAGGGCCACCACGAAGGCGGCGGTGAGGAACAGGGAGATCCAGTTCTGCGCGTACCGCCGGATCTCCGGGAACGCCATCGCGAGGACGAACAGCGCGAGGAACGCCCCCGACAGCACCAGGTTGAGGATCCACGCCGCCCGCTTGCGCCGCCGCATGGTGATGGCGAGGAAGGCCGTGAAGACCCCGGAGGCGAAGCCCGCCGTCAGCAGATAGGGCGTGAAGTAGTCCTCCTGGTTGTGCCGCCGCACGTCCTGCCCCAGCGTCACCCACACCGCGCTGAGGAAGTTGACGAACGCGACGACCCGCAGGTACCAGACGGCGAAACCGGCGGCCCGCCGCGAGCCACCGGTGGACCGGACATCCCGAACAGGTGCAACTCGGACATCTCCCATGAAGGGCGATCATGCCCGGTGCGCCGGCGATTCCGTCGCAAGGGCACTCACCCGTGCCCGGCTACTCCTCGTCGAGAGCCTTCTCCGGTTCCGTCTCCGTCGCCTTCTCCGGCTCCTCGGGCCGCTCGGGCAGTTCGGCGGCCAGCGCCGCCGCGGCCTGCACCAGCGGCAGCGCGAGGAGCCCGCCCGCGCCCTCCCCGACCGTCATGCCGTGGTCGAGCAGCGGCTCCAGGGCCATCCGGTCCAGTGCCTTCGACTGCCCCGGCTCACCGCTGTTCTGCCCGGCCAGCCACCAGTCCGGCGCCCGGAACGCGATCCGCTGACCCACCAGCGCACAGGCGGCCACGACCACCCCGTCCAGCACGACGGGCAGCTTGCGCACCGCGCTCTGCAGCAGGAACCCGGTGATCGCCGCGAGGTCGGCCCCGCCCACCGCCGCCAGCAACTGCAACTGGTCCCCGAGCACCGGCCGCGCCCGCCGCAGCGCGTCCCGGATCGCCGCGCACTTGCGCATCCACGCCAGGTCGTCGATGCCCGTCCCGCCGCGCCCGGTCACCACGGAGGCGTCGGTCCCGCACAGCGCGGCGACCAGCACCCCGGCCGCCGTGGTCCCGCCCACGCTCACGTCGCCGAGCACCACGAGGTCCGTACCGGAGTCGGCCTCCTCGTCGGCGACCGCCATCCCGGCCCGGAAGGCGGCCTCCGCCTCCTCCGGGGTCAGCGCGTCCTCGACGTCGATACGACCGCTGCCGCGCCGCACCCGGTGCCGTACGACGTCCTCCGGCAGCTCGGCCGGATCGCAGTCCAGCGCCATGTCGACGACCCGCACCGGCACACCGAGGCGCCGCGCGAGGATCGACACCGGACGGCCGCCCTCCAGGACCTCCCGCACCAGCTCCGCGGCGCTGCCCGCGGCCCGCCCCGAGACGCCCAGTTCGGAGATCCCGTGGTCCCCGGCGAACAGCACGACCCGCGGTCGTTCGACCGGCCGCACCGGTACGGCCGACTGCGCCGCGGCCAGCCACTCACCCAGGTCGTCGAGGCGGCCCAGCGCCCCGGGCGGCACGATCTGCCGCTCCCGGCGCGCCTCGGCGTCGCGACGCACCCCGCCGTCGGGGCGCTCGATCAGATCGGTGAAGTCGTCGAGATTAAGCGAGCTCATTCGCCGAACAGTACCGGCCCTGATCGAACACGGGGGCGCCACGGGGCCAGGACGTCATTGCACCCGGCACGGCGATCCCATACGTTCCGTTTTGTAGCGAATTGACGTGCGTCTCCGGGAGGCCCCATGCCCGCACCAACCGCCCCTTCCGTACGGCGTCTTCGCTCCACCGCCCGCGTGATGCTGCCGTTCCCGGAACCGGAGAGCTGGCTGGACGTGGACACGGGGGACGCGGACTTCCCGGAGGCGGCGAGAGCGTTCTTCCCCTACACGGCCTTCGACGGTCTGGACCCCACTCCGCGCGTCCTGCACGCCCAGGCGGCCGAGCGCCTGGAGGAGGGCTACCTGGGCCGTCTGACGGACCCACGGCTCATCGCCCACCTGCGGTCCCGCTACGACGTGGTCAGCCTGCTGAACCCGCACGCGGACCCCGGCGAACTCTCCGCGGCCCTCGCCGTCCTGCGCCCCGGCGGCCACCTCCTCGTGGAGTCCCCGCACGACCCCCGCCCCGAACTCAGGGCCCGGGGCTGCGCCATCGTCGCGACGGCCCGCAGATCCGCCCACGTACCGGCCCGCCTGACGGCCCGTCTGCCCGGCACCCTGCACCCGTCGGCGACCGGACCGCTGACCGCCGGCGCGAGAGCGCTGGACCACGTCCTGGCCCTGCTCCTCGCCGGCACCGGCCTCGCGAGGACCTACCGGGTGATCGCCCGCAAGGGGCCGTCAGCCCCGTAGGAGCAGCGCCTGCCCCGCCACCACCAGCACCACCTGCTCGCACTCGGCCGCGAAGGCCGCGTTCAGCCGCCCCAGCTCGTCCCGGTACCGGCGGCCCGACGCGGTGGCCGGCACGATCCCGGACCCCACCTCGTTCGACACGGCCACCACGGTCCGCCGGGTCTCCTGCACCGCCTCCGTCAACTCCCGCACCCGCGCCCGCAGTTCGCGCTCCCCGCCGCCGGCCCACTCCGCGTCGTCCCAGGCCCCCACGGCGTCCATCGCGTCCGTCAGCCACAGCGACAGACAGTCGATCAGCAGCGGCGCCCCGTCGTCCTTCAGCAGCGGCACCAGGTCGCAGGTCTCCACCGTGCGCCAGGACCCGGGCCGCCGCTCCCGGTGCGCGAAGACCCGGGAGGCCCACTCGGTGTCGCCGTTCCGCGACCCGCCGGTCGCCACGTACAGCACGTCGGGGAAGGCCTCCAGCCGCCGCTCGGCCTCCACCGACTTCCCGGACCGGGCCCCGCCCAGCACCAGCGTCCGCCGCGGCACGTCCGGCACGTCCTCGTAGGCGCCGACCACCAGGGTCGTCCCGTCGGGCACGGCCCGGGCCCCGGCGGCGGCCAGCCTGCGCAGCAGTTCGGCACCGGGCGGCACGTCGTGGTCGACATGGACGGCGACGACGTCGGTGGTCGGCCCCACGGCCCCCACGGCCCGCAGCCGGGCCAGCGCGTCCGGCCGCCGCACGACATCGGCGAGCACCATGTCGTACGACTCCACGGCCCCCCGCTCCAACCCGGCGGGCGCCCCCCCGGGCGGCAGGTACAGCACCCGCTGCCCCTCCGGTCCGGTGACCGCGTACCCGGTGCCCGGCGCGTCCATCGCCACGGCCCGCACCCGGTGCCCCGTCAACAGCGCCAACTCCCGCCCGTCCGGCACCCGGCCCGGCTGCGGGAGCCCGGCGGGCACCTCGACGGGGGGCCCGTCATGGGGGTGCGACAGCAGCACCTGCCGTACGCCGGCGAGCGAGTGCCCGGCCCGGGCGGCGGCGAACGAGGCCCCCGGGGTCAGATCGAGCAGCAGCGTCTCGTCGACGAGCACGGCGGTGGCGGCCCGGGCGTTCCCGCCGAGCGCGGTGGCGCAGGCGGCACAGGGGCAGAAGGGCCGGGGGAGACCGGCGGGGGCGCCGGTGCCGAGCAATGTCAGTTCCACGCGACCGATTCTCGCCGGTCCCTGTTGATCGGGCGCGCGCGGAGCTGCCTTTGGGGGGCGCGGGCGGAGCTGCCTTTGGGGGCGCGGGCGCCCGCGCGAGCAACCCCCGACGCCCCGCGGCCGTCGACGTACCGCTTAGGGTGCTCTTCGTAACGGATCAAACACGGGAGGCTCACATGGCGACATGGACCTGGCGATTCGAGACGGCCGACGGCGCGGAGACCCAGCCCGCCGTGGAGCCGGAGGAGTTCACCACCCAGGGCGACGCCGAGTCCTGGCTCGGTGAGTACTGGAAGCCCCTGCTCGCCGGCGGCGCGGAACAGGTGCGGCTGTTCGAGGACGCCACGGAGATCTACGGTCCGATGAGCCTGAAGGCGGCGGAGGAAGCCTGACCGGCCCGGGCGAGGGCCACGGCGCAGCCCTCGCCCACCACCGCTACTGCTCGCCCAGCGTGACGTCCACGGTCTTCGCGCTGCCGTCCCGGGTGAAGGTCACGGAGACCTTCTGGCCCGGCCGGTCCGCCGCCAGCGCCTCGGTCAGCGAGGTGATGGTCGTGATCGAGGTGTCGTCCAGCTTCGTGATGACGTCCCCGGGCTCGATGCCCGCCCGGTCCGCGGCCCCGTCGTTCTTCACGTCCACGACCGCGACCCCGGCGGCCCGGAAACTCGCGTCGACGACCGTCCGGCCGGTGATGCCGAGCGCCGCCCGCCCCGAATCGGTGACCTTGCCGTCCTTGATGATCTGACCGGCGACCGTCTTCACCATCGACGCGGGGATCGCGAACCCGATCCCGGGCGCCGCGCTGTCCCCGAAGGTGGGGTCGACGGCGGCGAGCGTCGGGATGCCGATGACCTGGCCGTCGAGGTTGACGAGGGCGCCACCGCTGTTGCCGGGGTTGATGGCCGCGGACGTCTGCACCATGTTGGCGATGGTCGCCCCGGTCCCGCCGTCGGAGCCGCTCTCGCTGACGGTCCGTCCGGTCGCCGAGATGATGCCCTGGGTCACGCTGGACGACAGCCCGAGCGGCGACCCCATGGCGAGCACGATCTGCCCCACCTGGACCTTGGCCGAGTCCCCGAAGGTCGCCGCCCGCAGCCCCTCCGGCACCTTGTCCAGCTTGATGACGGCGAGATCCTGCTCGGGGTAGGAGTACACGAGCTTCGCGGTCAGCTCGGTCTCGCTGTTCGCGGTCGTCACCTTGAAGGTCTTCCCGTCCCCGACGACATGCGCGTTGGTGACGATGTGCCCCTTGTCGTCGTAGACCACCCCGGACCCCAGATCACCCTCGGCCTGGATCTGCACGACCGACGGCAGGACGTCCCTGATCACCTTCTGGTAGCTGCTCTGGAGGTCGCTGTCGGCGGCGGGCGCGACGGCCTGCGCCGCCTGCGCGGTCGGCGTCTCCTCGCGACCGGAGGAACCCCGGTCGGAGGAACCGGAGTCGGAACACCCGGAGAGGAGCACGACGGAACACACGAGCGCCGCCAACGGCAGCCGCAGAGCACGGGTACGCGAAGCATTCATGCCCCGAGTCTCATGTCGGAGCGAAGGCCCGGGCCTGTGCTGTTCGCCCGAACGGGCTCAGCCGCGCACCCCGCACAGGTGCAGCAGCGCGGCGACCCCGCGGTACGGATCGGTGCGCCCGGCCCGCTCCTCGCAGGCCAGCAGCGCCTCGACGTCCTCCGGCGTTGCGGCGTCGTCCGCCGCCGTGTCGGTGAACACCCGCACGCCGTACCAGGCCTGCAGCGGTGCCCCGATCCCGGCGAGCGTCGCGGTCAGCGTGCCCAGCCGGTCCGCCCGCACGTCGAGGCCCAGCCGGTTGCGGTACGCCGTGGTGTCGAATGCCCCCAGCGCGCCGGCCCAGTCCCCGGCCAGACCCGGCCGCATCGCCAGCGCGTCGCCGTTGCGCACGAGCAGCGACAGCAGCCCGCCCGGGGCCAGCATCCGCGCCAGCCCGGCCAGCAGCGGGTCGGGCTCCTCGACGTACATGAGCACGCCGTGGCACAGCACCACGTCGAAGCTGCCCGGCAGGAAGTGCACCCCGGTGTCCCGGCCGTCGCCCTCGATGATCCGCATCCGCTCCCGGATGCCCTCGGGCTCGGCGGACAGGGCGTCCCGGGCCGCCGCGACCATCGTCGCGTCCCGTTCGAGGCCGGTCACCTGATGTCCGGCGCGGGCCAGCCGCAGCGCCTGCGTGCCCTGGCCCATGCCGACGTCGAGCACCCGCAGCCGCTGCCCGACCGGGTACCGCCCCACTATCTGCTCGTCGAGCTGCCGGGCCACCAGCTCCTGTCGTACGACATTCCGCAGCCCGCCCAGACCGTCCAGCCAGGCATCGGCCGCGCCCCCGGAGAAAGACGTCGTACTCAGGGCCGCTCTCCGCGCTTGACCTGCGGCTTGGGCAGCCGGAGGCGACGCATCTGGAGGGAGCGCATGAGGGCGTAGGCGACCGCGCCCTTGCGGTTCTGGTCCGGGAAGCGCTCGGCGAGCCGCTTGCGCAGACGGAAACCGGTGAGGACCGAGTCGAGCACGATCAGCACGATCACGACGAGCCACAGCAGCAGCGCGATGCTCTGGAGGGCGCCCACCTGCACCACGCTCAGCACGAGGATGACCACGGCCATCGGCAGGAAGAACTCCGCCACGTTGAACCGCGCGTCGATGGTGTCGCGGGCGAACTTGCGCACCGGGCCCTTGTCCCGCGCGGGCAGGTACCGCTCGTCGCCGCCGGCCAGCGCCTGGCGCTGCCGGTCCATGGCCGCCCGGCGCTCCTCGCGCTGACGCTTGGCGGCGTCCTTGCGGGTGAGCGACGTGTTGGCGACGCTGCGGCGCTGGGACTGGGCCTCGCTGCGCTTGGGCGTGGGCCGGCCCTTGGGGGCCTGCGGGTCGCGGGGCTGCTTGGAGTCGGTCAGCTTCGCCTTGTCGGCGACGGCGGCCTTCTCTTCCTTGGTGGCACGGCTTCGGAACACAAAACCCAAGGGTAAGGGGTGTCCGGGGTTGGACCCCAGCCCGGTGGGGAACGATCCGGCAACACCAGTCGTCATCCAGGGGGACAGAGGGGACGTCCGGTGACGGGTCGCTCACCCTGAAGGTCACCTACTCCTTACGCCGGAGCAGGGGATCGGTCAGTCGTCCTTGGGGATGAGCGCATCAGTCCCGGAACAGTGCGTCAATGGATGCAGGGCCCGTACTGTGGGTTCTGTCGCAGAGCTGGAGCTGGAAGTCCGTCAGAAGGGGGCGCGCGAAGCCCATGAGCGGTGTCATGAAGCGTATGGGGATGATCTTCCGCGCGAAGGCGAACAAGGCCCTTGACCGGGCCGAGGACCCGCGCGAAACCCTCGATTACTCGTACCAGAAGCAGCTCGAGCTGCTCCAGAAGGTGCGCCGGGGCGTGGCCGACGTGGCCACCTCCCGCAAGCGCCTGGAACTCCAGCTCAACCAGTTGCAGTCGCAGTCCTCGAAGCTGGAGGACCAGGGCCGCAAGGCGCTCGCGCTCGGCCGTGAGGACCTCGCCCGTGAGGCGCTGTCCCGCCGGGCCGCGCTCCAGCAGCAGGTGACCGACCTGGAGACCCAGCACTCCACGCTCCAGGGCGAGGAGGAGAAGCTCACCCTGGCGGCCCAGCGCCTCCAGGCCAAGGTGGACGCCTTCCGCACCAAGAAGGAGACCATCAAGGCGACCTACACGGCGGCCCAGGCGCAGACCCGGATCGGCGAGGCCTTCTCCGGCATCTCCGAGGAGATGGGCGACGTGGGCCTGGCGATTCAGCGGGCCGAGGACAAGACCGCCCAGCTCCAGGCGCGGGCCGGCGCGATCGACGAACTGCTCGCCTCCGGTGCCCTCGACGACCAGTCCGGCATGCACAAGGACGACATCCAGGCCGAGCTGGACCGGCTCTCCGGTGGTACGGATGTAGAGCTGGAGCTGCAGCGCATGAAGGCGGAGCTGGCGGGAGGCTCCTCGTCGCAGCAGGCCATCGAGGGCGGCACCGGCCAGTCGCAGTCCCAGCAGCCGCAGGACACTCCACGCTTCGACAAGCAGTAGGTCCCACGCCGAGGAGGGCGACATGATCGTACGGATCATGGGGGAGGGGCAGGTCAGGCTGGCCGAGGGTCACCTCGCCGACCTCAACCGACTGGACGACGAGCTGTTGGCCGAGATGGAGAAGGGTGACGGCCCGGGCTTCCGCCGCACCCTCCAAGCCCTCCTCACCAGGGTCCGGGAGCTGGGCGACCCGCTCCCCGACGACTCCCTGGAACCCTCGGAACTGATCCTCCCCTCCCCGGACGCCACCCTGGAGGAAGTCCGGGACCTCCTCAGCGACGACGGCCTGATCCCGGGCTGACCCACCACCGACCGGCTACGGGACGCCCGAGCGGGCCCGGGGACTCCCCTCCAGCACGGTCCCACCGGGCCCGGTGGCCCATGGCGGCTCGCCCGCCGACCGGGGTTCGCACCGCTCGGCTTCACCGGCGTCAGCGGAGCCCACCGCCGTGCCCTGGGGGCTGCGCTCCAGCGCGGTTCCGCCGGGCCCGGTCGTTAAGGCGGCTCGCCCGTCGGGCAGGGCTCGCACCTCTCGCCTCGGCCGGCGTCGGGCGTGGCCCGTACCGCTCGCCTTTGCCGGTCTCGGCGGAGCCCACCGCCGTGCCCCGGGGATTTCGCTTCCAGCGCGGTCCCGCTGGGCCCGGTCGTTCATGGCGGCTCGGCCGCCAGCCGGGGCCCGTACCACTCGGCTTCACCGGCGTCGGCGGTGCCCACGCCGGGCGGGGCCCGTACCGCTCGTCTTTTCCGGCCTCGGCGGAGCCCCCACCGTGCCCCGGGGACTCCCTTCCAGCACGGTCCCACCGGGCCCGGTGGCCCATGGCGGCTCGCCCGCCGACCGGGGCCCGCACCCCTCTGCTTCGCCGGCCTCGGCGGAGCCCCCCTCCGTGCCCCGGGGACACCACTCCTCAGCCCGTCCCCCCGCCCCGACCCGCCTCCGAGGACCCGGCAGGCACCGGAGCGGTCACCTCGGCCCGGGGACGCGAGCCCGGAGACATACAGGTGGCCTCCGTTCCGTCCCCGGCAGGGCCCCCGTACTGTTCAAGCGTGAGCCGCCCACTGGACCGCGCCCGGCACCATCTCAAAGCGCACCCGCTGGCCCTGGACGCCGTCCTCGCGGCGGGCGTCCTCGCCTGCATGGTGGCCGGTTCCTTCGTCCAGCCCCATGACAAGGACGCCGTCAGTTGGAGCATCCGCACCCCTGAGCCGCTCAGCCTGGTCCTCATGGGCCTCGCCGCCCTCGCCCTGGTCTTCCGCCGCCGCGCCCCGCTCACCGTCCTCGCCCTCACCGGGGCCGCCGCGATCATCGAGTGCGTCACCGGTGACCCCCGCGCCCCCGTAGCCATGGCCGCCGTGATCGCCCTCTACACGGTCGCCTCCGCCACCGACCGCCCCACCACCTGGCGGGTCGGCCTGCTCACCATGACCGTGCTCACCGGCGCCGCGATGCTCGCAGGCCCCCTGCCCTGGTACGCCCAGGAGAACCTCGGCATCTTCGCCTGGACCGGCATCGGCGCCACCGCCGGCGACGCCGTCCGCAGCCGCCGCGCCTTCGTCCAGGCCATAAGGGAGCGCGCCGAGAAGGCCGAACGGACCCGTGAGGAGGAGGCCCGGCGACGGGTCGCCGAGGAACGCCTGCGCATCGCCCGCGACCTGCACGACGTCGTCGCACACCACATCGCCCTGGTCAACGTCCAGGCCGGAGTCGCCGCGCACGTCATGGACAAGCGCCCCGACCAGGCGAAGGAGGCCCTCGCCCACGTCCGCGAGGCCAGCCGCTCCGCCCTCAACGAACTCCGGGCCACCGTCGGCCTGCTGCGGCAGTCCGGCGACCCCGAGGCCCCCACCGAACCCGCCCCCGGCCTGGCCCGCCTCGACGAACTCGTCGGCACCTACCGCAGCGCGGGCCTCCACGTCGAGGTCGCCCGCGCCGACCACGGCACCACGCTGCCCGCCGCCGTGGACCTGGCCGCCTACCGGGTCATCCAGGAAGCCCTCACGAACGTCCAGAAGCACGCCGGTACGGCGGCGAAGGCCGAGGTCAGCGTCGTACGCGTCGGCCCGAACGTGGAGATCACGGTCCTCGACAACGGCGCCGGCAGCGACGACGACCCGGACAACGGCGGCGGCCACGGCCTGCTCGGCATGCGCGAGCGCGTCACCGCCGTGCGCGGCACCCTCACCACCGGCCCCCGCTACGGAGGCGGCTTCCGCGTCCATGCGATCCTGCCGGTCAAGACCCGCACCGCAGCGAGGGACCAACCGGGGGAGCCCGTATGACGATCCGTGTCCTGCTCGCCGACGACCAGGCACTGCTGCGCAGCGCCTTCCGTGTGCTCGTCGACTCGGAGCCGGACATGGAGGTGGTCGGGGAGGCCTCCGACGGCGCCGAGGCCGTCCGACTGACCAGGCAGGAGCGCGCCGACGTCGTCCTCATGGACATCCGGATGCCCGGCACGGACGGACTCGCGGCCACCCGCATGATCAGCGAGGACCCCTCCCTCGCCCATGTCCGCGTGGTCATCCTGACCACCTTCGAGGTCGACGACTACGTCGTGCAGTCCCTGCGCGCCGGGGCCTCCGGCTTCCTCGGCAAGGGCAGCGAACCCGAGGAACTCCTCAGCGCCATCCGGGTCGCCGCCGGCGGCGAGGCCCTGCTGTCCCCGGCCGCCACGAAGGGCCTGATCGCCCGTTTCCTCGCCCAGGGCGACGCGGACGACAACGACCCGGTGCGCTCCGAACGCCTCGCCGCCCTCACCGTCCGCGAGCGCGAGGTCCTCGTGCAGGTCGCCGGCGGCCACTCCAACGACGAGATCGCCGAGCGCCTGGAGGTCAGCCCGCTCACCGTCAAGACCCACGTCAACCGGGCCATGGCCAAGCTCGGCGCCCGCGACCGGGCCCAACTCGTGGTGATCGCGTACGAGTCGGGGCTGGTCCGTCCGCGGGCGGAGTGAGCCCGGAAGGGCGCGGAGAGGGCCGTGGAGAAAAATTCTCCGGGCGATGTCGAGAACCCGCGCCCCGCTCCGTCCCTGGGGTGAGAGCGGCCAGAATGGGTCGCACCGGAACCCCAGGAGACATCATGGCCAAGTACCTGCTGCTCAAGCACTACCGCGGCGCTCCCGCTCCGGCCAACGACGTGCCCATGGAGCAGTGGACGCCGGAGGAGATCTCCGCACACGTGCGGTACATGCGGGACTTCGCGGACCGGCTGGTGCAGACCGGGGAGTACGTCGACGGGCAGGCGCTCGCCCCCGAGGGGACGTGGGTGCGGTACGACGGCGAGGGGCGCCCGCCGGTCACCGACGGGCCGTTCGCCGAGACCAAGGACCTCATCGCCGGCTGGATGGTGATCGACGTCGACACCTACGAGCGCGCCCTCGAACTGGCCGGGGAACTGTCGGCCGCCCCCGGCGCCGGCGGGAAGCCGATCCACGAGTGGCTGGAGCTGCGCCCGTTCTACGCGGCGTCGCCGACCGCCACGGACGAGTGCCATGCCGGTGGATGAGGCGCTCCTCAGACGCCTCACGCCGGGGGTGCTGACCGTCCTCGTCCGCCGCGGAGCAGACTTCGCGGCGGCCGAGGACGCCGTCCAGGACGCGCTGGTCGAGGCGGTCCGGGTCTGGCCGGACGACCCGCCGCGGGACGCGAAGGGCTGGCTGGTCACCGTGGCCTGGCGCAAGTTCCTCGACGCGACCCGCTCGGACACCGCCCGCCGCCGGCGCGAGGAGCGCGTCGAGGAGGAACCGGTGCCCGGGCCCGCGTCCGGCAGGGACGACACGCTCCAGCTCTACTTCCTGTGCGCTCACCCCTCGCTCACCCCGTCCTCCGCCGTCGCCCTCACCCTGCGCGCGGTCGGCGGACTCACCACCCGCCAGATCGCCCGGGCCTACCTCGTGCCCGAGGCGACCATGGCGCAGCGCATCAGCCGGGCCAAGCGCACCGTCTCCGGCGTCCGCTTCGACCAGCCCGGCGACGTCGCCACCGTGCTGCGTGTCCTCTACCTCGTCTTCAACGAGGGCTACTCCGGCGATGTCGACCTCGCCGCCGAGGCCGTCCGGCTCACCCGGCAGCTCGCCGCCGTCATCGACCACCCCGAGGTCGCCGGGCTGCTCGCCCTGATGCTGCTCCACCACGCCCGCCACGCCTCCCGCACCGCCCCCGACGGCAGTCTGGTGCCGCTCGCCGAACAGGACCGGAGCCGCTGGGACACCGCGGCGATCGCCGAGGGCGTGCGGATCCTCCAGGGCGCCCTCGCCCGCGACCGGCTGGGCGAGTTCCAGGCCCAGGCGGCCGTCGCGGCCCTGCACGCCGACGCCCCCACCGCCGAGGAGACCGACTGGGTGCAGATCGTCGAGTGGTACGACGAACTGGCCCGCCTCACCGACAGTCCCGTCGTCCGCCTCAACCGGGCGGTCGCCGTGGGCGAGGCCGACGGCCCCCGCGCGGGCCTGGCCGCGCTGGCCGCGGTCGACGAGTCACTGCCCCGCCACGCCGCGGCCGCCGCCTATCTCCACGAACGCGCCGGCGACCTGACGACCGCGGCCCGCCTGTACGCCGAGGCCGCCCACAAGGCCCCCAACCTCCCCGAACGCGACTACCTGACCCGCCAGGCGGCCCGGCTGAACGCAGGCGGGCGGCACTGACGGGACGGTCCGGGCCCTTCCCGGCAAGCGGGCCGGTCACCCCCGTTACATATGCTGAGCCCTCGGACTGCCGCACGGGGGAAGGGGATGCGGACGTGCCGCTGCACAAGGACGACCCGAAATCGGTCGGCGGGTACAGACTGGTCGACCGGCTCGGGTCCGGGGGAATGGGCATCGTCTACCGGGGCAGGTCCCGCTCCGGGCGCGAGGTCGCGGTGAAGGTCGTGCACGCCCAGTACGCCGAGGATCCCGTCTTCCGCACCCGCTTCCGCCAGGAGATCGAGGTTGTCCGCAAGGTGAGTGGTGCCTTCACCGCACCGGTCGTGGACGCCGACCCGGAGGCGGCCCGGCCGTGGATGGCGACCCAGTACGTCCCGGGCCGCTCGCTCGCCGACCGGATATCCGAGCGCGGCCCGCTGCGGGAGAGCCAACTGCGGCGCCTGGCCCTGGGGTTGGTCGAGGCCCTGCGGGACATCCACCGGGCCGGGGTGGTGCACCGCGACCTCAAGCCGGCCAACGTCCTGATGGCCGAGGACGGCCCCCGTGTCATCGACTTCGGCATCTCGCGGGCGGCGGAGAACAACCCCCTGACCGAGACCGGCCAGATGATCGGCACCCCGCCCTTCATGTCCCCGGAGCAGCTCACCGACGCCCGCACGGTCGGCCCGGCCTCCGACGTCTTCGCGCTCGGTGCGCTGCTGGTGTACACCCTCACCGGCCGGGGCCCGTTCGACGCGGACAGCCCCTATCTCACGGCGTACCAGGTGGTGCACGACGAACCCGTCCTGGACGGCGTGGGGGAGGAGCTGCGGGCGGTCCTGCTGAGCTGTCTGGCCAAGGAGACCGCGGACCGGCCCGGACTGGACGACGTGGCCCGGGAGTTGGCGCGGGTGCTGCCCGAGGAGGAGCCCGACGGCCCGCCGACGGTCACCTCGCGCGGGGACCTGCCGGACCCCTCAGGCACCGGGGCGCCCGACCCGAGGTCGGCCACGTCACCCGGCCGCCGACGCCGGCCGCGCCCGCTGTGGGCGGCGACCGCAGCGATCGGTGCGCTGGCCCTCGGGCTGACGGCGTACCTGCTGAGCGGTCCCGGGCGGACCGAGAACGACGGCGGGGGCGGCACGGTCCGCGCGGAGGGCGCCGCCGCTCGCCGCACGGAGCTGCCCAGCGGCTGGAAGCCCTGGCAGACGACCGTGTACGCCACCGCCGACCGGGGTCTCAAGAAGGGGATCACCCTGCTGGAGGGCGGGGTCGACAGCGGCCCGGAGTGCCAGATGTACGAGGGTGCCGTCTACTGCGCGGGTGACGCGGTGCTGCCCGTACGCCTCGACGGCGCCACCGGGCGGGTCGACTGGCGTGCCGACGGCGTGCCGTCCCTGCGGATCAAGAGGTCGTACTTCTTCCGGCTCCTCGGAGTCAGTGATGACGTCGTGCTGGTCGAGCAGCGGTACCAGCCCGAGGGCGGCAACCTCGTGATCTCGGTCATCGCCCTCGACACCTCCACGGGGAAACGGCTCTGGCACCGCACGACGGGCGCGCAGGCGAGCCATGTCCATGTCTCCGGCGACCTGGTGCTCGTCCCTGACATGGGCCGCGGGGTGCTGACCGCGCGTGCGGTGCGCACCGGCGCCGAGCGCTGGACCGCGCCGCTTCCCTCGGGGTTGCAGTGCGACCCCGCGTACACGAACGTGGGCCTCTACCTGGAGTGCGTCCCCGGCATGACGCCTGCCAAGGAGATCCTGCTCCTGGCCTTCGATCGCTCCGACGGCTCGGTACGGCGCCTCAAGGTGCCCAGGTCCTCGACGCTCGTCGGGACGTACGCCGGCCGCCTCCTCTATCTGGAGGGCGCCGAGGACGAGGCCGGTCACCCGAGCCTGGAGGAGAAGGGACCGTTCTCCCGGATCCGGCTGGTAGACCCCGACACCGGTGCCGCCACGACGACGAAGCTGGCGGAGGAGTTCGAGGGCACGGTGACGGCGGCGGACGGCACGTTGTGGTTCACCGGTACCTCCGGCCGGGTGACCGCCGTGTCGGTGCGCACCGGAAAGCGGCTCTGGCAGACCCCGACAAGCCTGGAGCAGCCCGGCCGCGTCACCCCTGTCCAGGGCGCCCACGTGCTCTACCTGGCCAGTGCCGGCGGCCGGGTCGCGGCCCTGGACGCCGGGAAGGGCACGCTGCTGTGGGACACCCTGCCGCGCGCCAAGTGGCTGAACGCCCAGAACGATCTGCCGTCCGAGGTGCTGCTCAACGAGGGGGCCCTGGTCGTCACCACACCGGCCGGCGACGTCTTCACGATCGACCCCGCCCACCCCGAGCGGACCTCCGCGTCGGGGTGAGCGCTTGCGGTCAGGGTTCTACGGCAGTGCCAGCATCCGCTCCAGGGCCAGCTTCGCGTACGTCTCGGTCTCCTTGTCGACCTCGATCCGGTTGACGAGCTTGCCCTCGGCCAGGGACTCCAGGGTCCAGACCAGGTGGGGCAGGTCGATGCGGTTCATGGTCGAGCAGAAGCAGACCGTCTTGTCGAGGAAGACGATCTCCTTGCCCTCGGGGGCGAAACGGTTGGCGAGACGGCGTACGAGGTTGAGCTCCGTGCCGATGGCCCACTTCGAGCCGGCCGGGGCCGCCTCCAGCGCCTTGATGATGTACTCCGTCGAGCCGACGTAGTCCGCCGCGGCCACGACCTCGTGCTTGCACTCGGGGTGGACAAGGACGTTCACCCCGGGGATGCGGGCGCGGACGTCCTCCACGGACTCCAGCGAGAAGCGGCCGTGCACCGAGCAGTGCCCGCGCCACAGGATCATCTTGGCGTCCCGCAGTTGCTGGGCGGTCAGGCCGCCGTTCGGCTTGTGCGGGTTGTAGACGACACAGTCCTCCAGGGACATGCCCATGTCGCGGACCGCGGTGTTGCGGCCGAGGTGCTGGTCGGGCAGGAAGAGGACCTTCTCACCCTGCTCGAAGGCCCACTCCAGGGCGCGTTTCGCATTCGACGACGTGCAGATCAGGCCGCCGTGCCTGCCCGTGAACGCCTTGATGTCCGCGGAGGAGTTCATGTACGACACCGGCACGACCTGCTCGGCTATGCCGGCGTCGGTCAGGACGTCCCAGCACTCGGCGACCTGCTCGGCCGTCGCCATGTCGGCCATGGAGCAGCCGGCGGCGAGGTCGGGCAGTACGACCTTCTGGTCGTCGGAGGTGAGGATGTCCGCCGACTCGGCCATGAAGTGCACACCGCAGAACACGATGTACTCGGCCTCCGGTCGCGCGGCCGCGTCCCGGGCCAGCTTGAAGGAGTCGCCCGTGACGTCGGCGAACTGGATGACCTCGTCACGCTGGTAGTGGTGGCCGAGGACGAACACCTTCTCGCCGAGCTTCTCCTTGGCCGCGCGGGCGCGCTCGACCAGGTCCGGGTCGGACGGCGAGGGCAGATCGCCGGGACACTCGACGCCCCGCTCGCTCTTCGGGTCGGCCTCGCGGCCGAGCAGCAACAGGGCGAGCGGAGTCGGCTGTACGTCGAGCTCCGTGGTCTGGGCGGTGGTCACGACACGCACCCTTTCTACTTTTCGTCGAACTGACGTTATCTATCATAACCCGGTTCACGTCACTTTGACGATGGTCATTGCGTCGATGTGACGTGAATCCCGAAAACGGGCCCACGGGGCCCCGGCAGGACGTTTTCCGCTCGCGGCCCCATGTGCGAGCATGAAGAAGGCGCCGGAAAAAACCGGCGTCCGGCCCGGAATGAATCCGCGGCCTTGCCGGTTGCACCAGTCGGCAAGCAGTCTCCGTACAACCCGGGAGAGATGTAGATGTCCGTATCGGACGAGACCGGCACCGTCACCGACGGCATCATCCTGTCCGACGCCGCCGCGGCGAAGGTCAAGGCCCTGCTCGACCAGGAAGGCCGTGACGACCTGGCCCTGCGCGTCGCCGTTCAGCCCGGTGGCTGCTCCGGCCTGCGTTACCAGCTCTTCTTCGACGAGCGCTCGCTCGACGGCGACGTCGTCAAGGACTTCGGCGGCGTCAAGGTCGTCACCGACCGCATGAGCGCCCCGTACCTGGGCGGCGCGTCCATCGACTTCGTGGACACCATCGAGAAGCAGGGTTTCACGATCGACAACCCGAACGCGACCGGCTCCTGCGCCTGCGGCGACTCCTTCAACTAGCCCGCGGCCCGCACCGGTCCGACGCGAACGAAGGCGGCGGCCCCCTCCGAGGGGGTCGCCGCCTTCGTGCGTCCTCGGTGCTACCGGGCCCCGGAGGTCTCCGGCAGCCGCGCCCCCGCCTTCGTCAGCGGGATCGGCTCGCCGTCCGAGCCCACGACCTCGCGGGCACCGAGGGGCGCGTCGAGCGGCACCGTCCTCTGCGTCTCCTTGGCGATCATGATGCAGACCTTGTCCGGCCACGGCGTGTAGGTCACCGCGACCTTCACCCGGTCCGCGCTCTCGCTCGCCGTCGCCGTGTAGTCCCCGCACACCCCGCCCGTGAAGCTCACGGTCAGCTCGTCGCCCTCGGCGGTGTAGCCGTCCACCTCGACGTCCCGTGTCTTCGGCGCGGAGGTCGGCCGGTCGGAGGGCGGGGGCGTGCTCGGCGTCGCGGTCGCCGGCGAGGCGATGTACCGCGGGTCGACCGCCGGGTACGTCACCGTGAACGCGTCCTTCGCGCCCGTCGCCCGCACCTCGAACAGCCAGGACGGCACCAGCGCCTGGTGCCCGGACACGAGGTGCGAGGCCAGCCCGAACTCCGCCTTCTCGACGGTGAGCGTGCTCGTCGCCGGGCTCGCCGTCGACTGCCCGCAGGGCGCCTCGAGCCGGTCCTTCAGCGGTACGGGACTGGCGCAGCCGCCGATGCCCATGCGGTGGTCGGCCACGGGCACCTTGTTCAGCAGCCCCAGGGTCTTCTCGGCGCTCAGCACCGGATACGTGTCGCCCTTGGCCGGCGCCTTCAACTGGCCGGTGCCGCCGACCACTTCGCCCTGGCCGTTCACGGTGACGCCGGTCGCCCAGCCGTCCGTGGGCAGCCCGCCCACGACCGGGTCGGCGTTCACGGTCCGCAGGGCGCCCATGACCTGGCTCGCGTCGAGTCGCGCGGTGCCCTGGCCGACCGCCTTCAGCACCGGCGCGGCGGCCTTCTCCGCGGCCGCCTCGCTCACCGGGCGGCCGTCGCCGGGGGCCCCGCACTCGGTGGCGCTCCGGCAGTCGTCGATGACGGGGGAGTAGCGCTGGAAGGTCCACGCACCCGGCGCCTGCCGGTTCACCTGGAGCGTCGGCCCCGAACCGTCCTTGACCCCGACCCGCCAGACCTGCCCCTGCGCCACCGGCGTCCCGTCGACCCCGAGCGCCTCGGCGAGCCGCGCCACGTCCCCCTCGGTGACCTGCCCCTGGGCCCGGTACACGGGCGCCGAGTCGGGCCCCTCCGGCAGGCTGCCGTCGACGCGGTAGGTCACGCCGTACGGATTCGGCTCGCCCGGCGCGATCCCGTTCCCGGTCCCGTCGCCCGCGCGGTAGCCGTCGAGCGCGAGCGGCGGCGGAGTGGCGTCACCGGACGCACCCGAGGTCGTACCGTCGCCTGACCCCCCGAAGGCGCTGGTGGCGAGGTACGCCCCACCGCCGCCGACGACCAGCACGGCGGCGGCGACGGCGGCGACGGCGACGGGGGAGCGGTGCCGGGCCGGGCGGGGGGCGTCGGCGTCCTCGTGCCGGGGGATCTCGGAGTCCGGGGCCGTAGCACCGCCGTCGGCATCGGCAGCTTCGTCGGCGGGACCCGGGGAGTCGTCCGTGTCGGCGTCGGCGACTCCCTCGGCGTGCCCGCCCGAGCCTTCCTCGGCACCGGAACCTTCCGTACCGGAGACCTCGGCACCGCGCTCCTCCGCGGCACTCGCCTCACCGGCACCGTGCGCTTCCGCAGCGCTCGTTTCCGCAGCGCTCCCGTCCCCGTCGGAGGCCTCGACGGGGTCGTCGTTGTCGGGTCGCTCGGTGTTCACCGCATCGCTCCTTCTGCCGCGCAACTGTCCCTCGACCCTGACCCGACCCTGTCAAAAAGGTCGGCGAACGGGTCGTATCCCGCATCCCCTTTCCGGGGGACGGCGATGGGACGCAGCGGGGGAGCGCGCGGTTCCCTCGAACGCGCCGACGCACGCGCCGTGGGCCGGCCGCGTGACTCAGTCGCCGTACTCCGACATCGCCTCCAGCAGCCGGGCGGACCCCTCGGGAACCGTCACACCGTGGATGAGCGAGGGAGACACCGGTACGGCGACGATCCGGTCGGGAACCGTCCAGTGCGGAGCCATCCGGGCGCAGTCACCCCGCAGCGAGGCGAGGTCCCCGTCCAGGTCGGCCGGGGCGGAGGCGTACAGCTCAAGGTTCGTCATGACGGCACCGTATGCACGCCGGGGCCCGCGAAGAAAGATCTACTATCGGGTAGTTTCACCTGCTTCACCGTGCCGTCGGTCGCCTCGCAGTACTCCGTACGGACCCGATAGCGTTAACCGTCAATACGCCCTCGCGTCTCCCACCACCCTTCCCACGAGCGCTATCGCGCCCCCCTTCGTTTCTCAGGAGAGCCTCGCCGTGCGCATCGCAGTCACCGGCTCCATCGCCACCGACCACCTCATGACGTTCCCCGGCCGCTTCGCCGACCAGCTCGTCGCGGACCAACTGCACACGGTCTCGCTCTCCTTCCTGGTCGACAACCTCGACGTGCGCAGGGGAGGTGTCGGCGCGAACATCGCCTTCGGCATGGGCCAGCTCGGCACGAAGCCGGTGCTCGTCGGCGCCGCGGGCTTCGACTTCGACGAGTACCGCGCCTGGCTGGACCGGCACGGCGTCGACACCGCGTCCGTCCGGATCTCCGAGACCCTGCACACCGCCCGCTTCGTGTGCACCACCGACGCCGACCACAACCAGATCGGCTCCTTCTACACGGGCGCGATGAGCGAGGCCCGCCAGATCGAGCTCAAGACGGTCGCCGACCGCGTGGACGGCCTCGACCTCGTCCTCATCGGCGCCGACGACCCCGAGGCGATGCTCCGCCACACCGAGGAGTGCCGGTCCCGCGGCATCCCGTTCGCCGCGGACTTCTCCCAGCAGATCGCCCGGATGAACGGCGACGAGATCCGGATCCTCCTGGACGGCGCCGCCTACCTCTTCTCCAACGAGTACGAGAAGGGGCTCATCGAGTCCAAGACGGGCTGGTCCGAGGAGGAGATCCTCGCGAAGGTGGGCCACCGGGTCACCACGCTCGGCGCGCAGGGCGTGCGGATCGACCGCGTCGGCGAGGAGCCGATCGTCGTCGGCTGCGCGGAGGAGGAGCGCAAGGCCGACCCCACGGGCGTCGGCGACGCCTTCCGCGCCGGCTTCCTGTCCGGGCTCGCCTGGGGCGTCTCCCTGGAGCGGGCGGCCCAGGTGGGCTGCATGCTCGCCACGCTCGTCATCGAGACCGTGGGGACGCAGGAGTACCGGCTGCGCCGCGGCAACTTCATGGAGCGGTTCACCAAGGCGTACGGCGACGAGGCCGCCGAAGAGGTCCGCACCCACCTCAAGTGACCCGCTAGGAGACCCGGCGGACCACGTACGCGGAACCCTGGTCCGCCGGCTCCTCTCCCACGTACTCCTGCTCCCGCATCTCGCACCACGCCGGGATGTCCAGGCGGGCCGCCTCGTCGTCCGAGAGGACCCGGACGGTCCCGCCCACCGGCACGTCACCGATCACCTTCGCCAGTTCGATGACCGGGATCGGGCACCGCTTGCCCAGCGCGTCCACGACGAGGGAGTCCTCGTGGACCGCGGTCGCCGGTGCGGGCGCGCCCAGCTTCTCCCGGACCGCCGCCACCGCCCCCGGCAGCACTTCCAGGAACCGGTCGACCTCCTCGGAGACCGCTCCGAACGGCAACGACACCCGCACATTCCCCTCACTCAGCACGCCCATCGCCTTCAGCACATGGCTCGGCGTCAGCGTGCTGCTCGTGCAGGACGACCCGGACGAGACGGAGAAACCCGCCCGGTCCAGTTCGTGCAGCAGAGTCTCCCCGTCGACATAGAGACAGGAGAAGGTCACGATCCCCGGCAGCCGCCGCTCGGGATCGCCGACCACGTCCACGTCCGGCACCAGCCGGGGCACCCGCGCGCGGATCCGCGCCGTCAGTTCCCGCAGCCGCGCCGCCTCCTGGGCCGCCTCGGCCCGGACCGCCCGCAGCGAGGCCGCCGCCGCGACGATCGCCGGCAGGTTCTCGAAGCCCGGCGCCCGCCCCGACTCCCGCTCGTCGGACGGCCCCGGGGGCGAGAACCGGACACCTTTCCGGACAGCGAGCAGACCCACCCCCGAAGGGCCGCCCCACTTGTGCGCGCTGGCGGTCAGCAGGGACCACTCGCCCTCGACCGGCCCCCACCCGAGCGACTGCGCGGCGTCCACCAGCAACGGCACCCCGGCCTCCCGGCACACCGAGGCCACCTCGGCCACCGGCTGCACGGTCCCCACCTCATGGTTGGCCGACTGGAGACACGCCAACGCGGTGTCGGGCCGCAGGGCATCGACGTACGCCTGCGGGCGGACGGCCCCCGTGCGACCCACCGGGACCTCGGTCACGTCGAACGGCTCCGCCGAATGGAGTACGGAGGAATGTTCCACCGCTGACACGATCAGGTGACGTCCGATGCGCCGCCGCCCGGCAAGTACCCCGCTGACCCCGGTGTGCACGGCCCGGGTCCCGGAAGAGGTGAAGGTCAGTTCGTCGGCCCGACACCCCACCGCCTCGGCGGCCGCCTGCCGGGCGGCGTCCAGCAGCATCCGAGCCCGTCGCCCTTCCCGGTACAACCGAGAGGGATCGGCCCACCCTTCATCCAGAGAGGCCAACAGCGCCTGACGGGCAACGGGGTGAAGGGGAGCACCGGAAGCAGCGTCGAAGTAGGACACACGGCAACGCTAACCTCCTTGGGGGCGCGGGGAACTGCGCGATCAGCCACAAACCACCCGCAGCCGCCAATCAAGCGAAGCCACGGAGTGACTAGGCCCCCCTCCCGCTGAACCCCCGGAGGGCGTCGGCTAGGGTTTGGTCCGCATAAACATCCAAACCCCTGCCCGACGCAGGGCGGCGACCGACCACGAGTAGGGCCAGGCCGCAGCCGATCCGCGCGGGCGAGACTCTCGGGAAGGCGCTACGTGAGTCCCAACGGCTCCGACCGCTCGCCGCGGCGCCCGATGCGGCGGAAGCTGCTCCAGGCAATGACCGCGGGCCTGGTCCTTGCGACCGCCACCGGTTGCACATACAAGGACTTCCCCCGCCTTGGTATGCCCACCCCGACCACGGCAGAGGCTCCGCGGATCCTCTCCCTGTGGCAGGGCTCCTGGGCTGCCGCGCTCGCCGTCGGCGTGCTGGTGTGGGGTCTGATCATCTGGAGCGCCATCTTCCACCGGCGCAGCCGCACCAAGGTCGAGGTACCTCCGCAGACCCGGTACAACATGCCCATCGAGGCGCTGTACACGGTGGTTCCGCTCGTCATCGTCTCGGTCCTGTTCTACTTCACGGCCCGCGACGAGTCGAAGCTGCTCAGCCTCAAGAAGCAGCCCGACGTCACCATCAACGTCGTCGGCTACCAGTGGAGCTGGGCCTTCAACTACATCGAGCCCGTAGCGGGTTCCACGGGTGACGCGAAGACGGACAAGAACCTGGACGCGATTCCGACCCGGTTCAAGGACGCCTTCCCGGCGAACGCCGGCGGTGTCTACGACTTCGGGACGCCCGCCACGCGGAACCCGCAGACCGGCAACCCCGGCCCGACCCTCTGGCTCCCCAAGGGCAAGACGGTCCGCTTCGTCCTCACCTCGCGTGACGTCATCCACTCCTTCTGGGTGGTGCCGTTCCTGATGAAGCAGGACGTCATCCCGGGCCACACCAACGCCTTCGAGGTGACCCCCAACAAGGAGGGCACCTTCCTCGGCAAGTGCGCCGAGCTCTGCGGCGTCGACCACTCCCGGATGCTGTTCAACGTGAAGGTCGTCTCCCCCGAGCGCTACGAGCAGCACCTCAAGGACCTCGCGAAGAAGGGGCAGACCGGTTACGTTCCCGCGGGCATCGAGCAGACCGCCCATGAGAAGGACCGGGAGACGACGAACCTGTGAGCATCCTCAACGAACCCCAGGGTGCCGCGGCAGCAGGGTCCCACTACACGGACGAGCTGCCGGTCCGGCGCCAGAACCGCGGCAGCGTGGTCATCAAGTGGCTCACCACCACTGACCACAAGACGATCGGGACCCTGTACCTGGTCACGTCGTTCGCGTTCTTCCTGATCGGCGGCGTGATGGCGCTCTTCATGCGCGCCGAGCTGGCCCGTCCGGGCCTGCAGATCATGTCGAACGAGCAGTTCAACCAGGCGTTCACGATGCACGGCACGATCATGCTGCTGATGTTCGCGACGCCGCTGTTCGCCGGCTTCACGAACTGGATCATGCCGCTGCAGATCGGCGCGCCCGACGTGGCGTTCCCGCGGCTGAACATGTTCGCCTACTGGCTCTACCTGTTCGGCTCGACGATCGCGGTCGGTGGCTTCCTCACCCCGCAGGGCGCGGCCGACTTCGGCTGGTTCGCCTACTCCCCGCTGTCGGACGCGGTCCGCAGCCCGGGCGTCGGCGCCGACCTGTGGATCATGGGCCTGGCCTTCTCCGGCTTCGGCACGATCCTCGGTGCGGTCAACTTCATCACCACGATCATCTGCATGCGCGCGCCGGGCATGACCATGTTCCGCATGCCGATCTTCGTGTGGAACGTGCTGCTGACCGCGGTGCTGGTCCTGCTCGCCTTCCCCGTCCTCGCCGCCGCGCTGTTCGCGCTGGAGGCGGATCGGAAATTCGGGGCACACGTCTTCGACGCGGCGAACGGCGGAGCGTTGCTCTGGCAACACCTCTTCTGGTTCTTCGGCCACCCAGAGGTGTACATCATCGCCCTGCCGTTCTTCGGCATCATCTCCGAGGTCATCCCGGTCTTCTCCCGCAAGCCGATGTTCGGCTACATGGGTCTGATCGCGGCGACCATCGCGATCGCGGGTCTGTCCGTGACGGTGTGGGCCCACCACATGTACGTCACCGGCGGTGTGCTGCTGCCGTTCTTCTCCTTCATGACGTTCCTCATCGCCGTCCCGACCGGCGTGAAGTTCTTCAACTGGATCGGAACGATGTGGAAGGGGTCCCTGAGTTTCGAGACCCCGATGCTCTGGGCCACCGGCTTCCTGATCACCTTCACCTTCGGTGGTCTGACCGGTGTCATCCTGGCCTCGCCCCCGATGGACTTCCACGTCTCGGACTCGTACTTCGTGGTGGCGCACTTCCACTACGTGGTGTTCGGCACCGTCGTCTTCGCGATGTTCTCCGGCTTCCACTTCTGGTGGCCGAAGTTCACCGGCAAGATGCTCGACGAGCGCCTCGGCAAGATCACGTTCTGGACGCTGTTCATCGGCTTCCACGGCACCTTCCTGGTCCAGCACTGGCTGGGCGCCGAGGGCATGCCGCGCCGGTACGCCGACTACCTGGCGGCCGACGGCTTCACCGCCCTGAACACGATCTCGACGATCAGCTCCTTCGTGCTCGGCCTGTCGATCCTGCCGTTCCTCTACAACGTGTGGAAGACGGCCAAGTACGGCAAGCCGGTCGGCGTCGACGACCCGTGGGGCTACGGCCGCTCCCTCGAGTGGGCGACCTCCTGCCCGCCGCCGCGCCACAACTTCCTCACCCTGCCGCGGATCCGCAGCGAATCCCCGGCGTTCGACCTGCACCACCCGGAGATCGCCGCTCTCGACCAGCTCGAGAACGCCGGTCACGGTGAGAAGGCTCTGGCCGGCAACGGCGGCAAGGAGGCCGGGAAGTGAAGATCCAGGGACGGATGTTCTTCTGGCTGAGCATCTTCATCCTCGCCATGGCGGTCGTCTATGGCGTGTGGTCGAAGGAGCCGGCCGGTACCACCGCGCTCTTCCTGGCCTTCGGTCTGTCCATCATGATCGGCTTCTACCTGGGCTTCACGGCCAAGCGGGTGGACGCCGGCGCGCAGGACAACAAGGAGGCCGACGTCGCGGACGACGCCGGCGAGGTCGGGTTCTTCAGCCCGCACAGTTGGCAGCCGCTCGCCCTGGGCGTCGGCGGTGCCCTCGCCTTCCTGTCGGTCGCGATCGGCTGGTGGCTGCTGTACTTCTCGGTGCCGGTGATCCTGGTCGGCCTGTACGGCTGGGTCTTCGAGTACTACCGCGGTGAGAACCGCACCCAGTAGCACGAGCTGAGCTCGTCAGGAGCCCGGACACTCCGTCAGGAGCGTCCGGGCTCCTGCGTTTGCCGCAATCGGTATCCCTCGTACGAGTCACCCGGCGTGCCGTTCTTGACGTGCCTTCCTAGCGTGAAGTCATGAACCACGCACCGCGTACCCGCACCGTCGTCGGCTGCACGCTGCTGGTGATCGCCCTCGGCGCGAGCGCCGCCGCCTGCGGGTCCGACGGGAACCCGCTGGCGGCCACGCCGTACGACGCCGCGGACCAGATCGCCTTCAACGCGCCCACGGGCGACGGCAAGAAGGCCGACCCCGACAAGCCGCTCGAGGTCACCGCCGATGACGACGACGGCCGCATCACCGATGTCACGGCCACGGACGCCACGGGCCGCCATCTGGCGGGCGAACTCTCCGCCGACGGCACCCGGTGGCGCAGCACCTCCCCGCTGGCCGCGAACGCCCACTACACGCTCCGGGTGAGCACCGAGGACGAGGACGGCGCCCCGGGCCGCAGGGTTCTCGACGTCGACACCAGCAAGCCCCTCGGCAAGAAGCGCCTGAACGTCACGTTCGGCCCCAAGGCGGGCACGTACGGCGTCGGTCAGCCCGTCACCGCCAAGCTGGACCGGCCCGTCAAGGACAAGGCCCAGCGGGCCGTCGTCGAGCGCGCCCTGAGAGTGGACTCCACGCCCGCCGTGCCGGGCGCCTGGCACTGGGTGGGCGACAAGGAGCTCCACTACCGCCCCAAGGAGTACTGGCCCGCCCACGCCACGATCCAGGTCCGCAGCGACCTGGAGGGCATCAAGATCGGCGACCGGCTCTGGGGCGGCAAGGGCAAGGCCCTGAAGCTGACCACCGGCGACCGCATCATCGCCGTGACGGACGCCTCGTCGCACTCGATGACGGTCTACAAGAACGGCGAGGTCATCAAGGAGCTCCCGGTCACGACCGGCAAGCCGGGCTTCGACACCCGTAACGGCGTCAAGGTCGTGCTGGGCAAGGAGTACTTCGTACGTATGCGCGGTACCAGCATCGGGATCGCCGAGGGCTCCTCGGAGTCGTACGACCTCCCGGTCTACTACGCCACCCGCGTCACCTGGAGCGGCGAGTACGTCCACGCCGCCCCCTGGTCGGTCGGCTCCCAGGGCTACGCCAACGTCAGCCACGGCTGCACGGGCATGAGCACGGCCAACGCGGAGTGGTTCTTCGAGACCGTCCACGAGGGCGACGTGGTCCAGGTGGTCAACTCGGAGGGCGACACCATGGAGCCGTTCGGCAACGGCTTCGGCGACTGGAACCTGGACTGGAAGAAGTGGCGCGAGGGCAGCGCACTGGTAGCGGGCACCCCGGACGCCCCGAGCGCCGAGCAGACGGCACGGCTACGGCCGACGGCAGTGTGACTCCCCAGGGGCGCGGGGAACTGCGCGACCAGCCACAGCGGACCCGCAGTCGCCCGCAGACCGCAGAACCCGAGCTCCTAGGCGCTCAAGGCCTTCCGGTCCCGCAGCAAAGAGGCCAGCGCCGAGGCGAACTCCACCGGGTCCACCGGATGCGTCACCGCACCCTCCGCCCGGCTCCAGGTCGCCAGCCACGCGTCCTGCGGCCGTCCGATCAGCAGCAGCACCGGCGGGCAGTCGAACACCTCGTCCTTGATCTGCCGGCACAGGCCCATGCCGCCCATCGGCACGGCCTCCCCGTCCAGCACACAGACGTCGATCCCGCCCTTGTCCAGCTCCTTCAGCACCGCGGCGGGCGTGGCGCACTCCACGAACTCGACCAACGGGACGTCCGGAGCCGGTCGCCGTCCGGCGGCGAGCCGCACCTGTTCGCGGGTGTTGGAATCGTCGCTGTAGACCAGCACCGTGGCGGTCGGCTGCATTGTTCCTCCGTGACGTCAGCGTCGTAAGGACAGGCCCGTTGGGCCGGATGCTACTCCCTTGAACACCACGTCAACACCGGTATGGAGCAGGGAGACACTCCGAACGGCACCCCCCGGGGTGAGGGCGGGATAAGCGACCGACATAATGTCGGTCGTGGCGACAGCAACGACAGTAGAAACCGGGCACGCGCACCCGTCGGTCAACCGGCCGAACCTCACCAGCGTCGGAACCATCATCTGGCTGAGTTCCGAGCTGATGTTCTTCGCGGCCCTCTTCGCGATGTACTTCACCCTGCGATCGGTGACGGGACCCGATCACTGGAAGGAAATGGCGTCCAGCCTGAACTTCCCGTTCTCGGCGACGAACACCACGATCCTGGTGCTCTCCTCGCTCACCTGCCAGCTCGGCGTCTTCGCCGCCGAGCGCGGTGACGTGAAGAAGCTCCGGGGCTGGTTCATCGTCACGTTCATCATGGGCGCGATCTTCATCGGCGGTCAGATCTACGAGTACACGGAGCTGGTGAAGAAGGACGGGCTCTCGCTCTCCTCCGACCCGTACGGCTCGGTGTTCTACCTGACCACCGGCTTCCACGGTATGCACGTGACGGGCGGCCTGATCGCGTTCCTGTTCGTTCTCGGGCGTACCTACGCGGCCAAGAGGTTCACCCACGAGCAGGCGACCGCCGCGATCGTCGTGTCCTACTACTGGCACTTCGTCGACGTCGTCTGGATCGGCCTCTTCGCCACGATCTACATGATCAAGTAGCCGGGCCCGCTCCCGACATCGCAAGCATCGACGCAGAAGATCCTGACACCGGGGTAATCCGTGAAAAAGCTCTCCGCACGACGACGCCACCCGCTGGCGGCGCTCGTCGTCCTACTCCTCGCGCTGGCATGCACCGGGGGGCTGTACGCCGTGTTCGCACCCGCGGACAAGGCGAAGGCAGACGAAACCGCCCAGTCCCTGGCCATCGACGAGGGCAAGAAGCTCTTCGCCGTAGGCTGCGCTAGCTGCCACGGCACCGGCGGTCAGGGGTCCTCCGACGGTCCGAGCCTCGTGGGCGTGGGTGCCGCGGCCGTCGACTTCCAGGTCGGCACCGGCCGTATGCCGGCCCAGCAGCCGGGCGCGCAGGTTCCGCGCAAGAAGGTCATCTACACGCAGGCCGAGATCGACCAGCTCGCCGCGTACATCTCCTCGCTCGGCGCGGGTCCGAACATCCCGACCGAGGCGCAGTACGGCCCCGACGGTGCCGACATCGCCAAGGGCGGCGAGCTGTTCCGCGACAACTGCACGCAGTGCCACAACTTCACCGGCAAGGGTGGCGCGCTGACGCACGGCAAGTTCGCGCCGAGCCTCGAGGGCGTCGACCCGAAGCACATCTACGAGGCCATGCAGACCGGCCCGCAGAACATGCCGTCGTTCCCCGACACCACGCTGTCGGAGCAGAACAAGAAGGACATCATCGCGTACCTGAACGCGGTCAACGGCGACGACACCGTGAGCCCCGGCGGCCTTGAGCTGGGCGGTCTCGGCCCGGTCTCCGAAGGCCTGTTCGCCTGGATCTTCGGCCTCGGCGCGCTGATCGCGGTCGCCGTCTGGGTCGCCGCTCGGACCGCAAAGGCCAAGAAGTCATGAGTAGCCAAGACATTCCAGAAGAGAACCTGCCCGCTGAGCAGGACGCGCACGGCGCGGTAAGCGTCGCGGACGAGAAGAACCCGTTCGCGGACCCCGGCCTCCCGCCCCACGAGCACCGGGTGCAGGACATCGACGAGCGGGCCGCCCGGCGGTCCGAGCGCACGGTGGCCATGCTGTTCACGGTGTCGATGCTGGCCACCGTCGGGTTCATCGCCTCGTACGTGGGCATCCCCCACGACAAGTCGATCTTCGTCTTCCCGATCGGGCACATCAACGCGCTGAACTTCGCGCTGGGCCTGACCCTCGGTCTCGCCCTCTTCGCGATCGGCGCGGGCGCGGTCCACTGGGCCCGCACCCTGATGTCCGACGAGGAGATCGCCGACGAGCGTCACCCGATCGAGGCGTCCCCCGAGGTCCGCGCGAAGGTCCACGCGGACTTCAAGCAGGGCGCCAAGGAGTCGGCGCTCGGCCGTCGCAAGCTGATCCGCAACACGATGTTCGGCGCGCTGGCCCTGTTCCCGCTCTCCGGCGTGATGCTGCTGCGCGACCTCGGTCCGCTGCCCGGCACCAAGCTCCGCCACACCATGTGGCGCAAGGGCCTCCAGCTCGTCAACATGAACACCAACGAGCCGCTGCGCCCCTCCGACGTCCAGGTCGGCTCGCTGACCTTCGCCAAGCCCGAGGGCCTGGAGGAGCACGACGAGGAGTTCCAGACCGAGATCGCCAAGGCCGCCCTGATGATCGTCCGCATCCAGCCGGACAACATCAAGGACAAGCGCGAGCTCGAGTGGTCGTACGAGGGAATCGTCGCGTACTCGAAGATCTGCACCCACGTCGGTTGCCCGATCTCCCTGTACGAGCAGCAGACGCACCACGTGCTCTGCCCCTGCCACCAGTCCACCTTCGACCTCTCCGACGGTGCCCGGGTGATCTTCGGCCCCGCCGGTCACGCCCTGCCGCAACTGCGCATCGGCGTGAACGACCAGGGTTACCTCGAAGCGCTCGGCGACTTCGAGGAGCCCGTCGGTCCTGCATTCTGGGAGCGCGGATGAGCACTACAGAGTCCACCGAGGCCCGCTCTCGCGGGAAGGCACCGGCCGGCGAGCGCGTCGCCGACTGGGCCGACGGCCGGCTGGGGATCTACTCCCTGGCCAAGGCCAACATGCGCAAGATCTTCCCCGACCACTGGTCGTTCATGTTGGGTGAGGTCTGCCTCTACAGCTTCATCATCATCATCCTCACGGGTGTGTACCTGACGTTGTTCTTCCACCCGTCGATGAACGAGGTGGAGTACCACGGCAGCTACGTCCCGCTGCAGGGACAGATGATGTCCGAGGCGTTCAACTCGACCATGCACATCTCCTTCGATGTGCGCGGTGGTCTGCTGATCCGGCAGATCCACCACTGGGCGGCGCTGATCTTCCTCGCCGGCATGTTCGTGCACATGATGCGGGTGTTCTTCACGGGTGCGTTCCGCAAGCCCCGTGAGGTCAACTGGGTGTTCGGCTTCCTGCTGTTCGTCCTCGGCATGTTCACCGGCTTCACCGGTTACTCGCTGCCGGACGACCTGCTCTCTGGCACCGGTGTCCGCTTCATGGAGGGCGCGGTCCTGTCCGTGCCGATCGTGGGCACGTACCTGTCGTTCTTCCTGTTCGGCGGGGAGTTCCCGGGCGGCGACTTCGTGGCCCGGTTCTACTCGATCCACGTCCTGCTGCTGCCGGGCATCATGCTGGGCCTGATCGTCGGCCACCTGATCCTGGTCTTCTACCACAAGCACACGCAGTTCGCGGGTCCCGGCAAGACGAACAACAACGTCGTCGGCATGCCGCTGCTGCCGGTCTACATGGCCAAGGCCGGAGGCTTCTTCTTCCTGGTCTTCGGTGTCATCGCGGTCATCGCGGCGATCGCCTCCATCAACCCGATCTGGTCGATGGGCCCCTACCGACCCGACCAGGTGTCCACGGGCGCCCAGCCGGACTGGTACATGGGCTTCTCCGAGGGCCTGATCCGTGTCATGCCGGGCTGGGAGATCAACTTCTGGGGTCACACGCTCGTCCTGGGCGTGTTCATCCCGCTGGTCATCTTCCCGCTGGTCCTGGTCGCGATCGCGGTCTACCCGTTCATCGAGTCCTGGGTCACCGGCGACAAGCGCGAGCACCACATCCTGGACCGCCCGCGCAACGCTCCGACGCGTACGGCCTTCGGTGTCGCGTGGATCACCTGGTACTTCGTCCTGCTGATCGGTGGTGGAAACGACCTCTGGGCCACCCACTTCCACCTGTCGATCAACGCCATCACCTGGTTCGTCCGGGTCGCGTTCTTCGTCGCCCCGGTCCTGGCGTTCATCGCCACCAAGCGGATCTGCCTCGGCCTCCAGCGCCGGGACAAGGACAAGGTGCTGCACGGCCGCGAGTCCGGCATCATCAAGCGCCTGCCGCACGGTGAGTTCATCGAGGTGCACGAGCCGCTCAGCCAGGAGCAGCTCCACACGCTCACGGCGCACGAGCAGTACCAGCCGGCCGCGATCGGCGCCACGGTCGACGAGAACGGCGTCGAGCGGAAGGTCAAGGGCTCCGAGAAGCTGCGCGCCAAGCTGAGCGAGGCGTACTACGGCGACGAGTCCCAGATCCCCAAGCCGACCGTCGAGGAGTACAAGGAGATCACGAGCGGCCACGGCCACCACTGATCGCTGCTTGTCGCTGCGCTCGCCACGCGCGGTAGTAAGGGCCCGTCCGACACACAGGACGGGCCCTTCGCCGTGCCGTGCGGTGCGGTGCGGGTTCGGTGGGGGCGGGCGTTCCGCGCAGTTCCCCGCGCCACTGAGATGCCTGCGTCGTGGGCTGGATAGGGTGTGGGCACGGTTTTCTACGACATCTGGAGCGGCCCCATGAGCGCTGTGACCCCCGCTGGAGGCGACACCGCGGCGGGCCGTTCCTGGCCCGAGGTATTGAACGCCCTGCTGTACGGCCGGGACCAGAGCGCCGACGCGACGGCGTGGGCGATGGACCGGATCATGCAGGGCGAGGCCACCGACGCGCAGATCGCCGGCTTCGTGGTCGCCCTGCGGGCCAAGGGCGAGACGGTCGAGGAGATCAACGGGCTGGTGCGGGCGATGTACGCGCACGCCAACGTGATCGAGGTCCCCGGGCGGACCGTGGACATCGTCGGCACCGGCGGTGACGGCGCCAAGACCGTCAACATCTCCACCATGTCGGCGATCGTCGTGGCCGGCACCGGCGCCACGGTCGTCAAGCACGGCAACCGGGCCGCCTCCTCGGCGTCCGGCGCCTCCGACGTCCTGGAGAAGCTCGGCGTCAACCTGGAGCTGACCCCGCGGCGGGTGGCAGAGGTGGCCGAGGAGGCCGGGATCACCTTCTGCTTCGCGATCAAGTTCCATCCGGCACTGCGCCACGCGGGCGCCGCCCGCGGTCAGTTGGGCATCCGCACGGTGTTCAACATCCTCGGTCCGCTGACCAACCCCGCCCGGGTGCGGTCCCAGGCGGTCGGGGTCGCGGACCCCCGCATGGCGCCGGTCGTCGCGGGCGTCTTCGCCGAGCGCGGCAACTCCGCCCTCGTCTTCCGCGGCGACGACGGCCTCGACGAGCTGACCACCACGTCGACGTCCCGGGTCTGGGTCGTCCGCGACGGCAAGGTCACCGAGGAGAGCTTCGACCCCCGGGACGTCGGCATCGACCTGGTGCCGGTGGAGGCCCTGCGGGGCGGTGACCCGGCGTACAACGCGGAGGTCGCCCGCCACCTGCTGGACGGCGAGAAGGGACCGGTCCGCGACGCCGTGCTCCTGAACTCGGCCGCCGCGCTGGTGGCCCTGGACCCGGGGACGGGGCCACTGGCCGAGCAGCTCAGGGCCGGGATGGACAAGGCCGCGGAGGCGATCGACTCGGGCGCGGCGAAGCGGACGCTGGAGCGCTGGGTGGCCGCGAGCAACGCGTAACAACGACAGGGATGTCGTCCCGCGATCCGGACACGGGTTGCGGGACGACGATCACTTCACGTACGTTCCTGTACCAGGTCATGAGTGACAGTCATGAGGCCCCGGCCGACTGTCCGGCAACCCTCCGTCCGTGGCGGGGTGCCCCGGGTGAAGACCAGGCCGTAGGCAGTGAGGTCTACGGCAAGCGCGGGCCCCTCTCGAAACCAGGGGTCCTGGTCGTCGAGGGAGTCTTCCGTGAGCAAGCGAATGCGATAGGGCCGCCGAGCCCCGCCTCCGCGCACCCATCTCACCTTCACCGTCACGGGAGTTCCCCATGTCCGTCTCCACCGCTGTCTCCGCCCGTACCATTTGCTCCCCGCTGCCCGTTCTGGGCCGGGATGTCACCGTCCCGCTCGTCACCGGCGGCGAGGTCACCTACGCGGCGCTCGACTACGCGGCCAGCGCCCCGGCCCTCCAGCGGGTGTGGGACGACGTGGCGGCGTACGCGCCCTACTACGGCAGCGTGCACCGCGGGGCCGGCTACCTCTCCCAGCTCTCGACCGACCTGTTCGAGAACGCCCGCAGGACCGTCGCCGGGTTCCTCGACTGCCGTGAGGGCGACGAGCTGATCTTCACCCGGTCGACCACCGACTCGCTCAACCTCCTCGCCGCCGCCCTCCCCGCCGACTGCCGGGTCTTCGTCTTCGAGACCGAGCACCACGCGAGCCTGCTGCCCTGGAAGGACGCCCGGGTCACCTACCTCGACGCCCCGCGCACCCCGCGCCAGGCCGTCGAGACCCTGGAGAAGGCCCTCGCCGACCGGGACCCCCACGGCCCGGCCCTGGTCTGCGTCACCGGCGCCTCCAACGTCACCGGCGAGCTGTGGCCGGTGCGCGAGCTGGCCGCCGCCGCCCACGCGCACGGCGCCCGGATCGTCCTGGACGCGGCCCAGCTCGCCCCGCACCATCCGGTGAGCGTGCGTGACCTGGACGTCGACTGGGTCGCCTTCTCCGGCCACAAGCTGTACGCCCCCTTCGGCTCCGGTGTCCTGGCCGGCCGTGCCGACTGGCTGCGCGCGGCCGACCCCTACCTCGCGGGCGGCGGCGCCAGCCGCAAGGTCACCCGGCGCGAGGACGGGGGAGTGGACGTGGAGTGGCACGACAGCGCCGCCCGCCACGAGGCCGGTTCCCCGAACGTCATCGGCGCCTACTCCATCGCGTCGGCCTGCAAGGCGCTGACGGAGACCGGTTTCGACAGCCTGGTGGCCCGTGAGCAGCACCTGATCGAGAAGGTGAAGGCCGGCCTCGCCGACGTCCCCGAGGTCCGCGTCCTGTCCCTCTTCGGCGACGACGCCCCCCGGGTCGGCGTGATCTCCTTCGTCGTCGAGGGCTGGAACAGCTCCCACTTCGCCGCCGCCCTGTCCGCCGAGTACGGCATCGGCGTCCGCGACGGCCTCTTCTGCGCCCACCCCCTCGTCCGCACCCTCCTCGGCAGCGACCCGCAGTCCCAGGGCGAGTGCGGTGCCCCCGAGGCCGCTCCCGGCGAGAGGTCCCTCAACGCGATCCGGGTCAGCTTCGGCGCGGGCACGCCCGACGAGCACGTGGAGCGGTTCGTGAAGGCGGTCAAGGAGCTCGTCGCGGACGGCGCGAAGTGGACGTACCGCACCGAGGACGGCCGCTGCGTCCCGGCCGTCTGAGCGCGCCTGCGCTCGGCTCCTAGCTGTCGAGGCCGATCGCGAACGCGGCCTCCAGGTCGTGCTGCGAGTAGGTGCGGAAGGCCACGTGGGTGTCCGTCGCCTCGACGCCCGGGATCTTGCTGATGCTGCCGGGGATGACCTCGGCGAGGTCCTCGTGCTGCTTGACCCGGACCATGGCGATCAGGTCGTAGGTGCCCGTGACGGAGAAGACCTCGCTCACGGACTCCAGTGCGGCGATCCGCTCCGCGATCTCGGGGATCCGGTCCACGCTGGTCTTGATGAGGACGATCGCGGTGATCACGGCTGGTTCTCTCCCTCGGGGGCCGGAGCTGGGGCGGCCCTCACTCTAGTCGTACGGCCGAAACGCACCCAGGCGAAGACCAGGCCCAGGCCGAAGCCCACCAGGTGGGCCAGATAGGCCACCCCGGGGCCGTCGGAGGCCCGGCCCGCCGCCAGCCATTGCAGCGCCGCCCAGAAGGGCAGGACGACCCAGGCGGGGAAGCGCAGCGGCAGGAAGAACAGGAACGGCAGGAGACTGGTCACCCGGGCCCCGGGGAACAGGAAGAGAAACGCGCCGAGGACCGCCGAGATCGCCCCGGAGGCACCGACCAGGGACTGCTCGGAGTCGGCGTTGGCGGCCGCGTAGCCCAGCAGGGCGAGGTAGCCGCAGCCGATGTAGAAGAGGAGGAACTGCACCCGGCCCATCCGTTCCTCCGTCATCGCCCCGAAGACGTAGAGGAAGAGCATGTTGCCCAGCAGGTGCACCCAGCTCCCGTGCACGAACAGCGCGGTGGCCGGGGTGAGGGCGGCACCGGGCGAGTCCTCGAAGAGCTCGGCGGGGATCACCCCCCAGCGGTGGAAGTAGGCCCGCTGCGCGGCCAGGGCCGCGTCCCCGGAGCCGTAGGCCGGGTCGAGGCCGGAGGCGGGGCCGATCACGAAGACCAGACAGCACAGGGCGATCAGGCCGTGGGTGACCGGAGCCGGCCCCCACAGCGCCCTGTCTGTTCCACCGAGTGTCACCCTCCAGTTGCGGATCATGAACACAGAGCATGACGTAACGGGACGCAACGGAACAGAGTGCCTCGCCGCCGGGTGGGTCCTGTGGACGCCCGAGCGGCGAGTACCCGCCAGGCCGTAGGGTTACGAGCCACATGCACCGGGACGCCGGTGCATCACTGACAATGGCTAGTAGGAAAGAGCACAGTCACGATGACGGTTCCCCTCCCGACCGCCTCGACGCGGTGGCGCTGCACCCTCTGCGGCAACCTCACGCGCTTCGACGTGACCCGCTCGTCGAAGGTCGTCGAGTACGTCCACCTCGACCTGGCGGGAGAGCCGAGCGTCGAGGAGCGCGAGGTGGTCAGTGAGACCATCGAGTCGGTGCGGTGCCGCTGGTGCAACGCCGTGGACCAGGTGGAACTCGTGGACAGGCCGGGCGCCGGCTCCTGACAGGGCCGGCCCCGCACAGTGATGGGGTGTGACGGATGGTGGAGACACAAGGCGGGGAGCCGGGCGACGGCGCCGCCGAGGTCCTCGACCGTCCGCTGCCCGACGGGGTGCGGCGCAGGGTCGTGCACATCGTCTCGGAGGGGTTCGGCGGGCTGACCGTCGGCGAACTGCCCGCACAGCTCAGGCAGTACGCGCGCTTCGCGCCGAACCGGCGGGCCAAGTTCGCGGGCAACGCGATGGCGGCCGCGCTGGAGACCGATCCGCTGTTCCGCCAGCGCATCGGGGAGAAGTTCAGAGAGGTCCAGCCGGAGCTGGCCGGCGCTCTCGACTCCGGTGCCCCGCCCCCGGCCGCGGACCCGCTCGACGTGGCGGCCGCGGCCTATGTTCTGCGCCCCACCGGCTGGGTCAAGCTGGTCACCGCGGCCGGTGAGGAGGCCCAGCGCGCGGACGCCGAGCGGGCCGACGAGGAGAGCCGCGCCGAGCTGGAGCGGCTGCGCGTGGAGCTCACGGCCGCCCGCGAGCAGACGCGCACGGAGACCGAGCGGCTGCGCGCCGAGCTGGAATCGGCCAAGAAGGAAGCCGAATCGCTTCACCGGAAGCTGCGTGCGGCATTCAGTGACGTCAAGCGCGGTGAGGCGGCCCTGCGCAAGCTGCAGGGCGAGATGGAGTCCGTGCGCGCCGAGGGGCAGGCCCAGGTGTCCGCCGCCGAGAGCGAGTCCCGGCGCCTGAAGGCACGCCTCGGGGAGGCGGAGGCCGCGCTGGAGGCCGCGCGCAGAGCGGCACGGGAGGGGCGCAGTGTCGAGGACATGCGCGTGCGTCTGCTTCTGGACACCGTTCTGGACGCGGCCCAGGGGCTGCGCCGGGAGCTGGCCCTGCCGCCGGTGTCCGTGCGGCCGGCCGAGACCGTGGACGCGGTCGAGCCGGGACGCATGACCCCGAAGGACATCGCCGCGCGGGCGCTGTCCGAGAACGACCCGGCGATCCTGGACCAGCTACTGGCCCTGCCCCAGGCGCACTTGGTGGTCGACGGCTACAACGTCACCAAGACCGGCTATCCCCAGATGCCGCTGGAGAAGCAGCGCCTGCGGCTCCTCGGGCAGCTCTCGCAGCTCGCCGCGCAGACCGGGGCGGAGGTGACCTGTGTCTTCGACGGGGCCGAGCTGGCCGCGCCGGTGCTGCTGGCGCCGCCGCGCGGGGTGCGGGTGCTGTTCTCCAAGGCGGGTGTCACCGCCGACGAGTTGATCCGCCAGCTCGTGCGCGCCGAGCCGCCCGGCCGGCCGGTGATCGTCGCCTCGACCGACCGCGAGGTCGCCGACGGCATCGCCAAGGCGGGGGCGCGGCCGGTGGCTTCTGCGGTACTTCTGAAGCGGCTGTCCTAAACATCAAAGCCCAGGTTTAATGTCCCAATTGGCCGTATCGTCACGCAACGTAGCGTCAAGTGCGCATCACTGCACGTGAGTTATGTGCAAAGAATGCAGGGCGTGACCAGATTTTGCTCCTGAGGATTTGAACTGATCACAGGAGGGTCACTAGGGTCTGGGCTCGAACCTCCGAGCGGGTGATCACTCAAAAGAAGGAGTTCACCTCCGTGGCGTCCCATCGTCGACCCAAGCAGCCGAGTCGTACGCGCGTGACCGTGCTCACGACCGCAGCCGCTGCCGCCGTGGCCCTCAGTGCCAATGCCGCCAACGCCGCGCCGAGCGAGAAGCCGAGCAAGGACGAGGTCAAGGCGAAGGTCGACGCCCTGTACGAGCAGGCCGAGCAGGCCACCGAGAAGCTCAACGGCGCCAAGGAGAAGCAGGAGAAGCTCCAGAAGGAGATCTCCACCATCCAGGACGACGTGGCCCGCGGCCAGGACGACCTGAACGAACTGCGGGACTCCATAGGCATGGCAGCCGCCGCGCAGTACCGCACCGGCACCATCGACTCCTCGCTCCAGCTCTTCCTGTCGTCGAACCCGGACGACTACCTGGACAAGGCGTCCACCGCGGACCAGCTCAGCTCCCAGCAGGTCGAGGCGCTGAAGAAGATCCAGGAGAAGCAGCGCGAGCTGGCCCAGGACCGGGCCGAGGCCTCCGAGAAGCTCAAGGACCTCGCCAGCACCCGCACCGAACTGGCCAAGCAGAAGAAGGCCGTTCAGGGCAAGCTCGCCGAGGCGCAGAAGCTCCTCAACACGCTGACGGCCGCCGAGAAGGCCGCGCTCGCCGCCGCCGACGCCCGCGCCAGCCGCTCCGCCAGCGACCGCGTGGACCTCGGGAACACCGCGCCCGCCTCCGGCCGCGCCCTCGCCGCCTTCCAGGCCGCACAGAGCAAGATCGGCTCGCCCTACGTCTACGGCGCCACCGGCCCGTCCTCCTTCGACTGCTCGGGGCTGACCTCCTGGGCCTTCGCCCAGGCCGGCGTCACCATCCCGCGCACCTCGCAGGCCCAGGCCAACGCGGGCACCCGGATCTACTCGCAGAGCGCCCTCAAGGTCGGCGACCTGGTCATCTTCTACGGCGACCAGCACCACGTCGGCTTCTACGCGGGCAACGGCATGGTCCTGCACGCCCCGCGCACCGGCACGGTCGTGCGCTACGAGTCGATCAACAACATGCCGTTCCAGTTCGGCGTGCGGATCTGATCCTCCGCGCCGGGCAAGATCGCGACGACTCGCCGCCCGTTCGGGCGAATCGCGACAACCACAACTGACCGCACGCCCCGCCCATGACCTGCGTCCTAGGCGGGGCGTCACGTTGTGTGCCCGCGGAGGTCGTTGGATACGCCCCTGCCGCGGGGCTACTGTCGGCCGCGCTTCCCCCCTCGCCGGGGAGCGTCCGTGTCCGCCAGTGGAAGGAGCGCGGCTTCCCGTGGGGTTCCATCGCCGCCTTGTCCAGACGTCCGGGTTCAACCGGGGCGCCGGTGCCGCTCTGGGTGTGCTGTCCGCGGCGGCCGCCGCGCTCGGTGCCGTACCGGCCGCCGCCGCCCCCTCCGACGACACCCGGGCCGAGGTGGACCGCCTCTACGAGCAGGCCGAGCAGGCCACCGAGGCCTTCAACAAGGCCGACGAGCGCGCCGACGCGCTGCGCGAGGAGGTCGGCTCCGCCCAGGACGGGATCGCCCGGCAGCAGGAACGCATCAACTCCATGCGGGAGACGCTCGGTTCACTGGCCGGCGCCCAGTACCGCTCCGGCGGCCTCGACCCCAGCCTCGCGCTGCTGTTCTCCGACGACCCGGACGAGTACCTCGACAAGGCGGCCGCCCTGGACCGCATCAACGCCCACCAGGCGGGCCAGCTCAAGGACCTCCAGGAGGCCATGCGCGAACTCGCCCAGGAGCGCAGCGAGGCGGCCAGGAAGCTCGGCGAACTGGACAGGAGCCGCAGGGCCGTCGCCGCCCACAAGCGGACCGTCGAGAAGAAGCTCGCCCGGGCGCGCGAACTGCTCAACTCCCTGCCCTCCGACGAGCGCGCCGCCTACGACCGGGCCTCCCGCTCCGGCCGCTCCGCGATGCCGGACCTCTCGGGAGCCGCGGCGCCCTCGGGCCGGGCGGCCGCCGCCGTCGCCGCCGCGCAGTCCGCGATCGGCAAGCCGTACGTGTGGGGCGCCAACGGGCCCAACGGCTTCGACTGTTCGGGCCTGATGCAGTGGTCGTACGCCCAGGCCGGCGTCTCCCTCCCGCGCACCTCGCAGGCGCAGCGCTACGCCGGCCGCCAGGTGCCGCTGTCCCAGGCGCGCCCCGGCGATCTGGTCACCTACCGCGGCGACGCCAGCCATGTCGGCATGTACGTCGGCAACGGCCAGGTCGTGCACGCCCCGTACCCCGGCGCCCCGGTGCGCTACGACCCGGTCGGCATGATGCCGGGGGCGACGGTCACGCGCCCCTGACCGACGGCGGCGATACCCGTACGATCGGGAAACATGGCAGGTCGAAGGCGGGCGTCGGGACACGGTGCGGTGGTGCTGTGCCTGCTGCTCATCGCGCTGGTGGGCTGCGGCGGCCGGCCGACGGCCACCGACCTCGCCGAGGCGGACGTACAGCACGTCCTGGACCGGCGGGCGGCGGCCGTCCTCGACCGCGACAAGGCGGCCGTCGCGCAGACGGGCGCCGCGAGCTGGTACGAGGACGTCAGCGCGGTGCCGCTCGCCTCCTGGTCCTACAAGGTCACCGGCGTCCACCGGACCGGGGCCACGGCCACCGCCGACGCCGAACTCCGCTACCAGGTCCAGGGGTACGACCGGGCCCCCGTCACCGTCGCCCGCACCCTCGACCTCTCCCTCGACGCGGCCGGCCACTGGTACGTGCGGGGCGAGAAGCCGGCGAAGAAGGCCCCGGAGCAACTGTGGGACCAGGGCGAGGTGACCGTCGTCCGCGGGCAGCACAGCATCGTCCTCGGCGTCGGCCAGTCCGGCGAGCGGCTGCACTCCTTCGCGGACCTGGCCGACCACGCCGTGCCCGCCGTGTCGGACACCTGGGGCACCGGATGGTCCCGGCACGTCGTCGTGCTCGTGCCCGACTCCCTGGACGGCATGGCGGGGCTGCTGGGCTCGCCGGCCTCCTCGTACCGCGGGATCGCGGCCGTCACCACCGGCGAGACCGGCGCCCCGGCACGCGCGCCCGCGGACCGGGTCATCGTCAACCCGGACGCCTACGGCCTGCTCGGCAACCTGGGCCGGCAGGTCGTGCTCACCCACGAGACGACCCATGTCGCCACCCGCGCCGACACCACGGCCGCGACACCGCTGTGGCTGTCGGAGGGGTACGCCGACTGGGTCGGCTACCGGGACACCGGGCGCACCCCGGCCGAGGCCGCGCCGGAGCTCGGGGAGGCCGTGTCCGCGGGCCGGGTGCCGGCGGCCCTGCCGTCCGACGCGGACTTCGGTTTCAGCGGCAGCGCGTCCGGGCTCGCGATGTCCTACGAGGGCGGCTGGCTGGCCTGCCGGATGATCGCGGACCGGTGGGGCGAGGCGAGTCTGGGCGCGTTCTACCGGGCCGTGGGCACGCACAAGGAGCGGCCGGGGGCGGTGGAGGAGGCCCTGGCGAAGGTGCTCGGCACCGACCTGAAGGCGTTCACCGCCGCGTGGCGGGAGTACCTGCGGGATCAGTTCGGCTGATCCGACCGCTCCACGGTCTCCGTCCGGGGTGCCGGTCCCGGAGGGCACTCATCGCGTACCCCACTTGAGGCAGACCTGCCGTACCCGTGCCGCCCGGCGCGCGGTCAGGGCGACGTCGACGTCTGCCGGGGCGGGACCGGGGTCTGTTCCGGGAGCGTGGGGGGTGCGGGCTGCTTCGGGACCGTCGCGCGCCACAGTTCGCGCATTCCGAGGGCCGTGGCGACGACCAGCAGGGCGTTGCGGATGAGCAGGAGGGTGATGCCGAGCGGGCTGCTGCTCACCACGTCCGCGAACCAGATCGGGAACTCCAGGACCGTCACGAAGCACGCCAGCAGCACCAGGACCGTCGGCACGCCCATCCGGCTCGCGCGGAAGCACAGGCAGGCCGCGGCCAGGCCGACCAGCCACACCAGGTACTGCGGGCTGATGACCCGGCTGGTGGTGGTGAACATGAGCACCGCCACCAGCGCCGCGTCAGCCGCCGTGTGCGTCTCGAACCGGGTGGCCGTCAGCCGCCACAGCAGCAGCAGTCCGAAGGCCATGCCGGTCAGCGCCAGCGCGGCCGTGCTGACGGTGGTCACCCAGGGGCCGAGGAACTCGACCGAGCCGTAGTTCAGCAGCACCTGGCCGTCCCACCCGTGGTGGCGGGCGATGTGGAAGACCAGCGAGCCCAGCGACTCCACCTCGGTGCCCCGCTCCCGCTGGAAGGTCAGGAAGGCGAACGCCCCGGGCATCGACACCGAGAACACACCGGCCACGACCACGACCGTCACCGCCGCCGAGGCCCACACGCTGCGCCTGCGGATCCCGACCAGGATCAGCGCCGGCCACACCTTCAGCAGCGCCCCGAAGCCCACCAGCACCCCCGCGGCCTTCGGATGCCGGGCGGCCGCGAGCACCGCCGCGACCGCCACCGCGGTCACCATCACGTCGTAGCGGGAGTAGACGGTCGGGCCGAGCAGCGGTACGCCCGCCACCCACACCCAGGCCCCCCGCAGCCGCCGCCCGTCCCGCCGGCCCGCGTACAGCAGCAGGAGGAGGACGGCCAGGTCGGCGACGAAGGCCAGGACGAAGAAGGCCTGCGTGTACTCCAGGAAGGGCAGCAGCGCGGGGGAGAGGATCGCGAGGGCCGCGGCCGGCGGGTACTGCCAGGTCACGTCGTCCTGCGGGAACGTTCCGGTGCGCAGGACGTCGTACCAGCCCTGGTAGATGACCGACACGTCGCTGGTGACGTCCGGGCCGGGGAAGACGTACACCTTGAAGACCCAGAGCAGGAGCAGCAGCCTGGTCACGCCCCAGGTCAGCAGCAGTCCGGTCAGGGATCGCCGCCCGGCCCTCGTGTCCACGTGATCCCCTGCCGTTCTCTTGCGGTCTTGAGGGGAACATGATGTCCCGCTCTCCTGTGAGGGTGCCATAAACGTGGCCGAGCCCGGCTGTGAGCAGCCGGTTCGGTAGTGTCGGCCGCGATGCACAAGACCCTGATCGTGACGAACGACTTCCCGCCCCGCCCCGGCGGCATCCAGGCGTTCCTGCACAACATGGCACTGCGCCTCGACCCCGAGCGCCTGGTCGTCTACGCCTCCACCTGGAAGCGGGGCCGGGAGGGCGCCGAGGCGATCGCGGCCTTCGACGCCGAGCAGCCCTTCACCGTCGTACGGGACTCCACCACCATGCTGCTGCCGACGCCCGGGGCGACCCGGAGGGCCGTCGGGCTGCTGCGGGAGCACGGCTGTACGTCGGTGTGGTTCGGGGCGGCCGCACCGCTCGGGCTGATGGCGCCCGCGCTCAGGAGGGCCGGGGCGAAGCGGCTGGTGGCGACGACCCACGGTCATGAGGCGGGGTGGGCCCAACTGCCCGCCGCGCGCCAACTGCTGGGCCGGATCGGGGAGTCGACGGACACGATCACCTACCTCGGCGAGTACACGCGGTCGCGGATCGCCGCCGCGCTGACCGCCCGGGCCGCCGCCAGGATGGTCCAGCTCCCGCCCGGGGTCGACGAGAAGACCTTCCACCCCGGGTCGGGCGGCGACGCCGTGCGGGCGCGCCTCGGGCTCACCGACCGGCCGGTGGTCGTGTGCGTCTCGCGGCTGGTCCCGCGCAAGGGGCAGGACACCCTCATCCTCGCCATGCCGCGGATCCTGGCCGCGGAGCCCGACGCCGTCCTGCTGATCGTCGGCGGCGGGCCGTACGAGAAGGAGCTGCGCAGGCTCGCCCACGAGACCGGCGTGGCCGGCTCGGTCCGCTTCACCGGGGCCGTGCCCTGGGCCGAGCTGCCCGCCCACTACGGCGCCGGGGACGTCTTCGCGATGCCGTGCCGGACCCGCCGGGGCGGGCTCGACGTCGAGGGGCTCGGGATCGTCTACCTGGAGGCCTCCGCGACCGGGCTGCCCGTCGTCGCCGGCGACTCGGGCGGCGCCCCGGACGCGGTGCTCGACGGTGAGACCGGGTGGGTCGTGCGGGGCGGTTTCGCCGAGGAGGCCGCCGAGCGGATCGTCGTCCTCCTCGGGGACGCGGAACTGCGGAGGCGCATGGGGGAGCGGGGACGCGAGTGGGTCGAGGAGAAGTGGCGCTGGGATTTGTTGGCGGAAAAGTTGAAGACCCTGCTATAGCCGGAGCCGCATAATCCGCCGATGCTGCGCGCATGACAGCAAAACTGATGCAGCGTCAGGTGACTAGACGTCAGATCCTTGGTATGGCCGCCCTCCAGACGGCGGCCTCTCTCGGCTTCACCCGCGTCGGCCTCCAGTCGGCCCGCGCGGACGAGCCCGCCGCGGTCGAGTCCGCACCCGCCATCGTCGTCGGCTCCGGCTACGGCGCCTCCGTGGCCGCCCTGCGTCTCGGGCAGGCAGGCATCCGCACCCTCGTCCTGGAGATGGGACGGCTGTGGAACACCGCCGGCGCCGACGGCAAGGTCTTCTGCAACACGGCCGACCCCGACCGGCGTTCCGTGTGGTTCCGCACCCGCACCGAGGCGCCGCTCGCCACCTTCCTGTGGCTGGACGTCGTCAACAAGGACATCACCCCCTACCCGGGCGTCCTGGACCGCGTCCGCTTCGCCGACATGTCCGTCTTCGTGGGCCGCGGGGTCGGCGGCGGCTCCCTGGTCAACGGCTCGATGGCGGTCACCCCGCTCCAGTCGTACTTCGCCGAGCAGTTCCCGACCGTGGACAGCGCGGAGATGTACGGCACGTACTTCCCGCGGGCCCGCGCCATGCTCGGCGTCAACACCGTCGACCCGGCCTGGTTCGAGTCGACCGAGTGGTACAGGTTCAGCCGGGTCTCCCGCAAGCACGCCGCCAACGCAGGGCTGAGGACCACGTTCGTGCCCAGCGTCTACGACTTCGGCTACATGCAGCGCGAGGCGGCGGGCACGGCGACGAGGTCCGCCCTCGGCCAGGAGGTCATCTACGGCAACAACCACGGCAAGAAGAGCCTCGACAAGACGTATCTGGCGTCCGCGCTCGGCACCGGAAACGTCACCATCCACACCATGGAGAAGGTCACCGGCATCAGCCGGGCGAGCGACGGCAGTTGGGTGCTGAGCGCCGAGCGCATCGACGTCACCGGCGCGGTCGTCGAGACCAAGCAGTACGGCTGCACCTACCTGTTCCTCGGCGCGGGCAGCCTCGGCACCAGCGAACTCCTGCTCAGGTCACGGCAGTCGGGGACCCTCCCGGCGCTGGACGCGAGCGTCGGGGCGGGCTGGGGGCCCAACGGCAACGTGATGCTCGGCCGGGCCAACCACCTGTGGGACACCGTCGGCGCCAACCAGTCGACCATGCCGGTCATGGGCATCGACGACTGGGCCAACGCCGACAACCCCGTCTTCGCCGAGATCGCTCCGCTGCCCACGGGACTGGAGCACTGGGTCAGCCTGTACCTGGCGATCACCAAGAACCCGCAGCGCGCCCGGTTCTCGTACGGCAGCGGGGGGTTGGGCCTCGACTGGAGCAGCGCCCAGAGCTCGGTGTCCGCCGGCATGGCCAAGAAGCTCTTCGACCGGATCAACTCCGCCAACGCGACCATCTACCGGTACGACCTCTTCGGCTCCCCCAGCAGGATCTTCGCCGACGACTTCACCTACCACCCGCTGGGCGGCTGCGTGCTGGGGAGGGCCACCGACAACTACGGCCGGGTGAAGGGGTACTCGAAGCTCTACGTCACCGACGGCTCGCTGATCCCCGGCAACATCGGGGTGAACCCGTTCGTCACCATCACCGCGCTCGCCGAACGGACGATGGCGCGGGTCCTCGTGGAGGACACCGCGCCATGACGTTCCGTCAGGAGGCCCGCTACTTGGCGTAGATGGCCTCGATCTCGGCCGCGTAGTCCTTCGCCACCACGTTCCGCTTGAGCTTCAGCGACGGCGTGAGGTGGCCCGTCTCCTCCGTGAACTGGGAGGACAGAATGCGGAACTTCCGCACCGATTCCGCCTTCGACACCGCGGCGTTGCCGTCGTCGACCGCGGCCTGGATCGCCGCGTTCAGGTCCGCGTCCCCGGCCAGCGACGCCGCGGTGGAACCCGCCGGCTTGCCGTGCTCCTCGGCCCAACGGCCCAGGAACTCCTCGTCGATGGTGACCAGCGCGCCCACGAACGGCCGCCCGTCGCCCACCACCATGCACTCCGCGACCAGCGCGTGCGCCCGGATGCGGTCCTCGATCACGGCCGGGGCGACGTTCTTGCCGCCCGCGGTGACGATGATCTCCTTCTTGCGGCCGGTGATCCGGAGGTAACCGTCCTCGTCGAGGGTGCCGATGTCACCGGTGTGGAACCAGCCGTCGGTGAGCGCCTCGGCCGTCGCGGCCTCGTTGTTCCAGTAGCCCTTGAACAGGTGCTCGCCGTGCAGCAGCACCTCGCCGTCGTCCGCGATCCGGATCACCGAGCCCGGCAGCGGCTGTCCGACCGTGCCGATCTTCGTGCGGTCCCAGGGGTTGAAGGCGGTCGCGGCGCACGACTCGGTCAGGCCGTAGCCCTCCAGGACCGTGAAGCCGATGCCGCGGAAGAAGTGTCCGAGCCGCTCCCCGAGCGGGGCGCCGCCGGAGATGGCGTACTCGCCCCGGCCGCCGAGGACCGCGCGCAGCTTGCTGTAGACCAGCTTGTCGAAGGTCTTGTACTTGATCTTCAGCCCGAGCGACGGGCCCGACGGGGTGTCCAGCGCCTTGCTGTACGCGATCGCCGTGTCGGCGGCCTTGTCGAAGATCTTGCCCTTGCCGTCGGCCTGCGCCTTGGCGCGCGCCGAGTTGTAGACCTTCTCGAAGACCCGCGGGACGCCGAGGATCAGCGTCGGTCTGAAGGAGGCCAGCTCGTCCGTGAGCTGTTTGATGTCCGGGACCATGCCCAGCTTGATCGGCGCCATCATCGGCGCGATCTGCACCAGCCGGCCGAAGACGTGCGCGAGCGGCAGGAAGAGCAGGACCGAGCACTCGCCGGTGCGGAACAGCGGGCGCAGCCGCTCCACGATGTTGCCGCACTCCGCGAAGAAGCTGCGGTGGGTGAGCACACAGCCCTTGGGGCGGCCGGTGGTGCCGGAGGTGTAGACGATGGTCGCCGGGTCGTCGGCCTTCGCCAGCGAGCTGCGCTCCTCGACGGCCGCGTCGCTGATGTCCTTGCCGGCGCGGCCCAGCTCCTCGATCCCGCCGCCCTCGATCTGCCAGACGTGCTTGAGGGCGGGCAGTTGCTCGCGCACCGACTCCACGGCGGCGGCGTGCGTGTCCAGCTCGACGACACAGGCGGTCGCACCCGAGTCACTGAGGATCCACTGGATCTGCTCCGGCGAGCTGGTCTCGTACACCGGCACGGTGACGGCGCCCGCGCTCCAGATGGCGAAGTCGAGCAGCGTCCACTCGTAGCGGGTGCGGGACATCAGACCGACCCGGTCGCCCGGCTGGACCCCGGAGGCGATGAGCCCCTTGGCGGCGGCGTGCACCTCCGCCAGGAAAGTCGTGGCCGTCACGTCCTGCCACTGACCGCCCGCCTTGCGGGCGATGACGGCGACGTCGGGATGCTGCGCGGCGTTTCTACGGACGATGTCGGTGAGATTGCCGTCCGCAGGGACCTCGTACAAAGCCGGAAGGCTGAACTCGCGCAAGACTGCTGCTCCTCATAGGGCGCCGGCGCCACGACGTTGTGTGATGCGACGGTCGGTCCAAGGCTCGGGCAGGTGCTCAGGGATTCGGTGGTTGAACGCTGAGCACGACTGGACTGCCCGGACGTTACCCGTCGGTATGGCTTCTTCGACAGGGGGGTCCGACGAGATGTTCGCTGCGTCACACGGATTGGGGTTCTTCGCGCACAGTAGTCCACCTGTTTACTGACTGGCCAGTAACCGCAAGCCCGGTCGGCACTGTTCACGTATGCCGCACGGGCCTACTCTTGATCGTCATGGCACCCACACCGGCCGGAAACCGGAAGACACGCGTCCATGTGGTCAGCGACGTGCACGGCAACGCCCGTGACCTGGCCAGAGCCGGCGAGGGCGCCGACGCCCTGATCTGTCTGGGCGACCTGGTGCTGTTCCTGGACTACGCCGACCACTCGCGCGGCATCTTCCCCGACCTGTTCGGGGTGGAGAACGCCGACCGGATCGTGGAACTGCGCACCGCCCGCCGCTTCGAGGAGGCGCGGGAGCTCGGGAAGCGGCTGTGGGCCGGGGTCGGCGCCGACCGCGCTTCCGTGATCGAGAAGGCGGTACGCAAGCAGTACGCCGAGATGTTCGCCGCCTTCCCGACACCGACGTACGCGACCTACGGCAATGTCGACATGCCGCCCTTGTGGCCCGAGTACGTCGGACCCGGCACGACCGTGCTCGACGGCCAGCGGGCCGAGATCGGCGGCTGGACCTTCGGCTTCGTCGGCGGCGGTCTCCGGACGCCGATGCGGACGCCGTACGAGATCAGCGACGAGGAGTACGCGGCGAAGATCGAGGCCGTCGGCGAGGTGGACGTGCTGTGCACGCACATCCCCCCGGAGGTGCCGGAGCTGGTCTACGACACCGTGGCGCGGCGGTTCGAGCGGGGCAGCCGCGCGCTGCTGGCCGCGATCCGCCGTACCCGGCCGCGCTACTCGCTGTTCGGTCACGTCCACCAGCCGCTGGTGCGCAGGATGCGGATCGGGGCGACCGAGTGCGTGAACGTGGGGCACTTCGCCGGGAGCGGCAAGCCGTGGGCGCTGGAATGGTGAGTCCGTCCGCGCGGTAGCCTTCACGCTGCACAGACGTGCGTACGCGTGCGTCCCCCCTTCCTCACCGGACCGTATCTGGAGGAGCCACGGCGATGGCGGAACACACCAGTTCGAGCATCACGATCGAAGCTGCGCCGGCCGACGTCATGGCCGTGATCGCCGACTTCGCCCGCTACCCGGACTGGACGGGTGAGGTGAAGCAGGCGGAGGTGCTCGCCACGGACGCGTCCGGCCGCGCCGAGCAGGTCCGGCTGGTCATGGACGCGGGCGCCATCAAGGACGACCAGGTCCTCGGCTACACCTGGACCGGCGAGAACGAGGTCTCCTGGACGCTCGTCAAGTCCCAGATGCTGCGCCAGCTCGACGGCTCGTACGTACTGAAGCCGGCGGGAGCGGGGGCGACCGAGGTCACGTACCTGCTGACGGTCGACGTCAAGATCCCGATGCTCGGCATGATCAAGCGCAAGGCGGAGAAGGTCATCATCGACCGGGCGCTGGCGGGGTTGAAGAAGCGGGTGGAGTCGCGGCAGTAGGGGTCGCATGTCGGGTGCGGGTCCGTCGTGACCGGTCGCGCAGTTCCCCGCGCCCCCGAACAGGTGGGAGTGCACCGACGTGCTTTCAGGGGCGCGGGGAACTGCGCGACAAGCCCCCACCGGCCCGCAGTCGCATGACGGCCGCGTCCGTTACGGTTCACCCCTATGCGCACCATCCTGATCACCGGCCCCGGCGGCAGCGGCCGTACCACCGTCGCCGCCGCCACCGCGCTCGCCGCCGCCCGCGAGGGCACCCGCACCCTCGTCCTCAGCGCCGACCGCACCGACACCCTCGGCGCGCTCCTCGGCACCCCGACGGGCGCGAACCCCGCCGAGGTCGCCGAGAACCTCACCGCCTGGCGCCCCGACGCCACCGCCGGTTTCCGGGACGACCTGGCCGCGTTCCAGGACCGCGCCTCCAACGTGCTCGACCTGCTCGGCGCCTCCCGGCTCGACCCCGAGGAGGTCACCCCCCTCCCCGGCGCCGAGGAGCTCACCCTGCTGCGCGCCCTGCGCGACGCGGCCCTGTCCGAGCGGCACGAACTGCTCGTCGTCGATCTGCCGCCCGTCCCGCAGGCCCTCGCCCTTCTCTCCCTCCCCGAGGAACTGCGCCGCTACCTGCGCCGGCTCCTGCCCGCGGAGCGCCAGGCGGCCGCCGGCCTGCGTCCCGTGCTCGGCCGACTGGCCGGCGTCCCCATGCCCTCGGAGTGGCTGTACGAGACCGCCGCCCGCTGGGACACCGAACTCGGCGCGGTCGAGGCCGTCCTCGCCGACCGGCAGGCCGTCGTACGACTGGTCGCCGAACCCGGCCCCGCCGGCTCCGACGCCGTACGCGCCGCCGGCCTCGCCCTCGCCCTGCGCGGCCTGCGCCCCGACACCCTGGTCGCCAACCGCGTCGTACCGGAGGACTGGCCCCCGGGGCTCGTCGCCCAGCAGCGCAAGGCGCTGGAGGAGTGGGGAGAGGCGTACGACGTCAGGACCGTCCGCCATCTCGGCCACGACCCGCGCGGCGGCGACGACCTCGACGCGCTCGGCGTCCCCCCGGTCAACGACACGACCTCCACCGTCGAGTGGCCCGTCGTCGATCTCCTCGCCGAGGACGGCGTCCTCGGGTGGCACATCCCGCTGCCCGGCGCCGTGCGCGACGAGCTCGACCTGGTCCGGCGCGGCGACGAACTCGTCGTCAGCGCGGGGCAGTTCCGCCGGATCGTCCCGCTGCCCTCGGCCCTGCGCCGCTGCACCGTCGCCGGCGCCGCCCTGCGCGAGGGCGAGCTGCGGATCAGGTTCGCGCCGGACCCGGATCTGTGGCCCCGCACCCCGTGAACCGGGTACGCCCGTTCGGGTAACGTCGGAGGGACGAACCGTAGTCAGGAGTCCGTCATGAGCGAAGAGCTCCCCCCGTCCGACGGTGACCGCGAGCCCGTGGACGCCGTGGACGAGGTACGGGCGACCGACGCCGACGCGTGGGCGACGGCGGTCGCGGAGGACCTCGCGGCGGAGAAGGCCCGCCGCCGCACCGAGTACGGCCCGCCCCCGGGCTCGGCCGCCGAGGAACTGCGCAAACTCGTCGACAACGTCGCCGAGAAGCTGTCCGGCCTCCAGTCCCCGCTGCTCGGGGGCATCGCCGGACCCGCCGCGCAGCAGATGGTCAGGCAGGTCGTGCAGCAGGCCAAGGCCGCGGTCGAGCCGGTCATAGAGCGCAACCCGGACGTCTTCGACCACCTCGCCGCCGCCGGTGGCGAACTCCTCGCCGCGTACCGCTCCGCGGTCCAGGCGCAGGAACAGCGCTGGAGCCGGCGGGACGACACCCTGCGCGGCAAGGGCGAGGATCCCGGCCCCGAGCGCATCGACTTGGACTGAAACCCCCTGACGGCAGGGCCTCGGGTACGGTTGGCCGTAGCGGGGCTCGACCGAAACTGAGGGATTCATGGGACTCACCATCGGCGTCGACATCGGCGGCACGAAGATCGCGGCCGGCGTGGTCGATGAGGAAGGCAACATCCTCTCGACCCACAAGGTGCCGACCCCGGGCACGGCCGAGGGCATCGTGGACGCGATCGCCTCGGCGGTGGAGGGCGCGCGTGCCGGGCACGACATCGTGGGCGTGGGCATCGGTGCGGCCGGATACGTCAACCGCCAGCGCTCGGAGGTCTACTTCGCCCCCAACATCCACTGGCGCAACGAGCCGCTGAAGGAGAAGGTCGAGACCCGTGTCGGCCTTCCGGTCGTCGTGGAGAACGACGCCAACGCGGCGGCCTGGGGCGAGTACAAGTTCGGCGCGGGCAAGGGCCACCGCAACGTCATCTGCATCACGCTCGGCACCGGCCTCGGCGGCGGCATCATCATCGGCAACAAGCTGCGCCGCGGCCACTTCGGGGTGGCGGCCGAGTTCGGCCACATCCGCATGGTCCCGGACGGCCTGCTGTGCGGCTGCGGCTCACAGGGCTGCTGGGAGCAGTACGCCTCCGGTCGGGCGCTGGTGAGGTACGCCAAGCAGCGCGCCAACGCCACCCCGGAGAACGCCGAGATCCTCCTCGGTCTCGGTGACGGCAGCCCCGACGGCATCGAGGGCAAGCACATCTCCATGGCCGCCCGGCAGGGCGACCCGGTCGCCGTCGACTCCTACCGCGAGCTCGCCCGCTGGGCCGGCGCGGGCCTCGCCGACCTGGCCTCCCTCTTCGACCCGTCCGCCTTCATCGTCGGCGGCGGCCTCTCCGACGAGGGCGAACTGGTCCTGGACCCGATCCGCAAGTCCTACAAGCGCTGGCTGGTGGGCGGCAACTGGCGCCCGGTGGCGGACGTCATCGCGGCCCAACTGGGCAACAAGGCGGGCCTGGTGGGCGCGGCGGACCTGGCGAGGGAGCCCGACCCGATCATGTGACGGTGACGGTCGAGGGGCGCGGGAACCGCGCGACCTGCCACGAAGGCATGGCAGTCGCGCTCGGTCCTCGCGCCCCTCCCTCATGGGCGTAGATTGATCCACATGGTTCCGGTCAAAGTCCTGAGCTACAACATCCGCTCGATGCGGGACGACACAGACGCGCTGGCCCGGGTCATCACCGCCTGCGAGCCCGACCTCGTCCTGATCCAGGAAGCCCCCCGCTTCTTCCGCTGGCGCAAGAAGCTCGCCCGGCTGGCCTCGGCCTCGGGCCTGGTCGTCCTCACCGGCGGCGGCACCGCCGCGGGCCCCGCGATCCTCTGCGACCTCCGCGCCACCGTCGAGCGCACCGAGGACGTCCTGCTCCCCCTCAGCCCCGGCCAGCACCGAAGGGGCTTCGCCACGGCCGTCGTCCGTCTCGGCGCTGCCCGTCTCGGCGTCCTGAGCTGCCACCTGTCCCTGCAGAAGGACGAGCGCTACGACCAGGCAGGCATGCTCCTCGACCGCCTCGCCGGCCTGGGCGTGGACCACGCCGTCGCTGGCGGCGACCTGAACGAACGCCCCGACGGCCCCGCCTTCGCCCGGATCGCGGACGGCCTCCAGGACTGCTGGGCGACCAGCCCCACCGGCGGCGAGCACACCTGGACCCGCACCGCACCCCACCAGCGCATCGACGCGATCTTCGCCACGAAGGGCATCGAGGTGCTCGGCTGCGGGGTTCCGCTCGATCTGCCCGGCGTCGCGGAGACAGACCTGAGGGCGGCCACCGACCACCTTCCGGTCCTGGCCACCCTCGATGTGCCCGCGAGCTGATCCCGGCTAGACGACGGCTCCCCGGCCGGGATCCTCGTCGTCCTCGTCGTCGGCCCGCATCCGCGTCACCAGCGTCACGAAGCCGCCCAGGAAACCGCCGATCCCGACCGTGGCCAGCCACCACGTCATCTCCCAGCCGAGCAGCACCGCGACGAGCAGCAGGAGCGGTCCGCCCAGCACCCCCAGCCAGGCGAACTTCGCCGTGGTGTCGGCGGCGGGCAGCGGCGGCGGCTCCGGCGGCACGAAGTGCCCCTCGTCGTCCTCCTCGAAGTCGTCCTCGGACGGCTCCGGCGCACTGTAGTCACGCGGGCCGACGCCGGGCGCGAAGGAGACGGAACCGCCCAGCGGCTTCGCCGGCTTCTCGTCCTTCTTGGCCCTGGGCTCGGTCTTCTCCGCCGCTGTCGGCTCGTCGTTGGTCTCGGTCTCCAGCAGCGCGAGGTCCTCGACCGACTTGAACGGCTTGGTGCCCGGCGGGTCCTGGGGCTCCTCGCCGTACCCGGCGACGATGGCCGCCCACGCGGCCTCCTCGTCGAACGGGACGCCCTGCTCCTCCGGCTCGTGGCCCTCGCGGTCTTCGCGGTCGGAGTCGTGCTCAGCCACGGGCGGCCGTCCCTTCACTGCCGATGCCGGTGGTGTGCCGGCCGATGAACGCGAGGCTCTCGTCGAAAATCCGCTCCGCGTCATGGTCCAACGTCGCCACGTGGTAGCTCTGTTCCAGCACGATCTCGGTCACGTCCGTCGACGACACCCGGCTCAGCACGCGCGCGGAGTCGGCCGCCGGCACCACGTGGTCCTGGGTGCTGCGCAGCACCAGCAGCGGCTGGGTGACCTGCGGCAGCTCGCCGTCGACCTGGCGGAAGAAGGTCCGCAGGGAGTGCGCCGCGTGCAGCGGCACCTTGTCGTACCCCAGCTCGACGCTGCCCTCCTTCTTGATGTCGCTCGCGATCCCCGGAGCCGTACGGACGAAGTGACGGGCCACCGGAAGGGCGTACGGCGCGAGGCCGTGCAGGCGGTTCGCCGGGTTGACGACCACGACACCGCGCACCGCGTCCCCGTGCTTGGCGGCGAGCCTGAGGGCCAGGGTGCCGCCCATGGACAGACCCGCCACGAACACGGAGGTGCAGCGCTCGGTCAGGGCGCGCAGCTCGCGGTCCACCTCGGCGTACCAGTCCTGCCAGCCGGTGAGGGCCATGTCCTGCCAGCGGGTGCCGTGGCCGGGCAGCAGCGGCAGGGACACCGTCAGGCCGTGGTCGGCGAGGTGCTGGGCCCAGGGCCGCAGCGACTGGGGGGAACCGGTGAAGCCGTGGCACAGAAGGACACCGGCCTCCCCGCCCTCATGGCGGAACGGCTCGGCTCCGGGGAGGACCGGCACCTAGGTCTCCTGTTCATGAAAGAAGCGTGAGCAAGTCCAGGTGTGGTTCACCGTACGCGACCGCACTGACACCGACCAGGGCCGTCGGGCTGTTCGACAGGGCTCCGGGTTAAGGTCTCAACGACAGACACAGGAGGCACTCGGTTGTTGTACGGCACGATGAAGGTCGCCATCGGAGGGCCACTGAAGGTCGCCTTCAGGCCCTGGGTGGAAGGCCTCGAGAACATTCCCGCCGAGGGCCCCGCAATCCTGGCGAGCAACCACCTGTCGTTCTCCGACTCGTTCTTCCTGCCCGCGGTCCTCGACCGCAAGGTCACCTTCATCGCGAAGGCCGAGTACTTCACCACGCCCGGTGTGAAGGGCCGCCTCACGGCCGCCTTCTTCAAGGGCGTCGGCCAGCTCCCGGTGGACCGCTCCGGCGCGCGCGGCGCGGGCGAGGCGGCGATCAGGAGCGGCCTCGACGTCCTGGAGCGCGGCGAGCTGTTCGGCATCTACCCCGAGGGCACCCGCTCGCCCGACGGACGCCTGTACCGCGGCAAGCCCGGCGGCCTCGCGCGCGTGGCGCTCGCCAGCGGCGCCCCGGTGATCCCGGTCGCCATGATCGACACCGAGAAGATCCAGCCGCCCGGCAAGGTCATGCCGAAGCTGATGCGGCCGGGCATCCGGATCGGCGAGCCGCTGGACTTCAGCCGCTACCAGGGCATGGAGCACGACCGCTTCGTGCTGCGCGCGGTGACCGACGAGGTCATGTACGAGATCATGAAGCTCTCCGGCCAGGAGTACGTCGACATCTACGCGACCGCGGCCAAGCGGCAGCTCTCGGAGGCGGCCAAGGCCGACAAGGCCGCCAAGGCGGAGAAGGCGGCCAAGGCGGCTGTGACGAAGGCCGAGAAGGACAAGCCCGGTACCTCCGCGTCCTAGGATCCTGGGACACGGCGGTCCGGGCCCGGGGGTGGGGGAGATGGCCAAACAAGTACGCGTCATGCGCATGTCGGTCGAGCAGCCGCTGTGGCGTGCCCTGACCGGCTACCGCGTGCTCACCATGCTGTACGCGGTCGGGCTCTTCGCCACCGAGTACGACCAGTTCGACCGGCCCGGCATCGCCGTCGTCTACTTCGTCGTGCTGTGCGGATGGACGCTCGCCACGCTGCCCCGCGTCCAGAACGCGGCCGCGTGCACCAAGCGCTTCCTCGCCGTCGACCTCGCGATCGCGCTCACCGGCATCGTCCTGACCCCGCTGGTCGTCAACCAGCACCACATCGACAGCGGCGGCCCCACCCTGCCGTCGATATGGACCGCCGGTTCCGTCCTCGCCTTCGCCATCAAGGGCGGCTGGCGCTGGGCCGCGCTCGCCTCCACGCCGGTCGCCGCCGCCAACCTGTTCGAGCGCGGCCAGCCGGCCCGCGACACCGTCCACAACGTGATCCTCGTCTGGGTCGCCTCCATCGCCATCGGCTACGTCGTCGAGGTCGCCCGCGCCTCCGAGCGCACCCTGGCCCGCGCCCTGGAGATCGAGGCGGCCACCCGGGAGCGCGAGCGGCTGGCCCGGGACATCCACGACAGCGTCCTGCAGGTGCTCGCCATGGTGCAGCGCCGGGGCGCGGTCATGGGCGGCGAGGCGGCCGAGCTGGGCCGCATGGCCGGCGAGCAGGAGGTGGCCCTGCGCACCCTGGTCTCCGGCGGTCTGACCTCCGTGTCCCGGGTGTCGTCGGACGCGTCCCAGGGGGCGGTCGTCCACGTCGTCGACGACGAGCCGGACGGCGGGCCGGTCGACGGGTCACTCGACCTGCGCGCCCTGCTGGCCCCCTACGCCTCGGCGAAGGTCTCCCTGGTCGAGCCCGGCGCCCCCGTCCCGCTGCCCCCGCCCGCCGCCCGCGAGCTGACCGCGGCCGTGGGGGCCGCCCTGGACAACGTGCACCGGCATGCCGGTGACCACGCGCGCGCGTGGATCCTCGTCGAGGACGAACCCGACGAGGTGATCGTGACCGTGCGGGACGACGGCCCCGGCATCCCCGAGGGCCGGCTCGCGCAGGCCGAGGGGGAGGGGCGGCTCGGGGTGGCCCAGTCGATCCGGGGCCGGCTGCGCGACCTCGGCGGCAGCGCCGAGCTGATCTCGCCTCCGGGGCAGGGCACGGAGGTCGAGCTGAAGGTACCGAAGGTCTCCCGGGGGAAGGCAGGACAGCGATGAACGACAAGGACCCGATCAAGGTGATGGTGGTCGACGACCACCCCATGTGGCGAGACGCGGTGGCCCGGGACCTGGCCGAGTCCGGGTTCGACGTGGTCGCCACCGCGGGCGACGGCGACCAGGCCGTGCGCCGCGCCAAGGCGGCCGGGCCCGACGTGCTGGTGCTCGACCTGAACCTGCCGGTGAAGCCCGGCGTCCAGGTCTGCAAGGAGCTCGTCGGCCACAACCCGGCCCTGCGCGTCCTCGTCCTGTCGGCGAGCGGCGAGCACGCCGACGTCCTGGAGGCCGTGAAGTCGGGCGCGACCGGCTACCTGCTGAAGTCGGCGTCGACGGAGGAACTCCTCGACGCGGTCCGCCGTACGGCCGTCGGCGACCCGGTCTTCACACCCGGCCTCGCCGGCCTGGTGCTCGGCGAGTACCGCCGCCTCGCCTCCGACCCCGCGCCCGCCTCCGACCCCGACCAGCCGAAGGCCCCGCAGCTCACCGAGCGCGAGACCGAGGTGCTGCGGCTGGTCGCCAAGGGCCTGAGCTACAAGCAGATCGCCGAGCGGCTGGTGATCTCCCACCGCACGGTCCAGAACCACGTCCAGAACACCCTCGGCAAGCTGCAACTCCACAACAGGGTGGAACTCGTCCGGTACGCCATCGAACGGGGCCTCGACGACGAGTGAGACGGGCGTCACACTGACCCTTCGTCAGGCACCTGCGGCGAAGGGAACTGTCCATGCGCGTCGGAGTACTGACCGGAGGCGGCGACTGCCCCGGCCTCAACGCCGTCATCCGGGCCATAGTCCGCAAGGGCGTACAGGAGTACGGCTATGACTTCACCGGCTTCCGGGACGGCTGGCGGGGTCCACTGGAGGACGCGGCCGTCCCCCTCGACATCCCGGCCGTCCGCGGCATCCTGCCCCGCGGCGGCACCGTCCTCGGCTCCTCCCGCACCAACCCGCTCAAGCAGGAGGGCGGCATCCGCCGGATCCAGGAGAACCTGGCCGCGCGGGAGATCGAGGCGCTCATAGCGATCGGCGGCGAGGACACGCTGGGCGTGGCGGCCGAGCTGTCCGACCGGCACGGCGTGCCCTGTGTCGGCGTACCGAAGACCATCGACAACGACCTGTCCGCCACCGACTACACCTTCGGCTTCGACACCGCGGTCGGCATCGCCACGGAGGCCATCGACCGGCTGCACACCACCGCCGAGTCCCACATGCGCGTCCTGGTCTGCGAGGTGATGGGCCGTCACGCCGGCTGGATCGCCCTGCACTCCGGTCTCGCGGGCGGCGCCAACGTCATCCTCATCCCCGAACAACGCTTCGACGTCGACCAGGTGTGCGCCTGGATCACCTCCCGCTTCCGGGCCTCGTACGCCCCGATCGTGGTCGTCGCCGAGGGCGCCATGCCGAAGGACGGCGACATGGTGCTGAAGGACGAGTCGCTCGACTCCTTCGGCCATGTGCGGCTGTCCGGCGTCGGCGAGTGGCTGGCCAAGCAGATCGAGAAGCGCACCGGCAAGGAGGCCCGCACGACCGTCCTCGGGCACATCCAGCGGGGCGGCACCCCCAGCGCCTTCGACCGCTGGCTCGCCACCCGCTTCGGACTGCACGCCATCGACGCGGTCCGGGACGGCGACTTCGGCAAGATGGTCGCCCTGCGCGGTACCGACATCGTGCGCGTGCCGATCGCGGAGGCGACGGCGAAGCTCAAGACGGTGGACCCGAGGCTGTACGACGAGGTCGGGGTCTTCTTCGGCTGAGGCCGACCCGGCACGGTGCGGTTGTGGGCCGTATATTCGGCCCATAACCCACCAGAAGGGGAGCCGTGTCCGTGGAGATCCTGGCATTCGGTGTGCAGGCCGACGAGCAGCCCCTGATCGAGCGCGCGTTCGCCGGCCATCACGAGGTCCGCTGCCTGGACGTCTTCCTCAACGAGGACACCGCCCCCATCGCGGCCGGCTACGAGACCGTCTCCACCAGCGTCAACGCCGAGCTCGGCGCCCGCGTCCTGGAGGCCCTCGCGGCCGGCGGCACACGGATGATCGCCCAGCGCTCCACCGGCTACAACAACATCGACCTCAAGGCCGCCGAGCGCCTCGGCCTGACCGTCGCCCGCGTCTCGTACTACTCGCCGTACTCGGTCGCCGAGTTCGCCTGGACCCTCGCCATGGCGGTCAACCGCCGTGTCGTGCGCGCCTCCACGCGCACGCGTGACTTCGACTTCCGCCTCGACGGACTGATGGGCCGCGACATGCACGGCCGTACCGTCGGCGTCCTCGGCACCGGCAAGATCGGCGAGGCCTTCACCCGGATCGCCCACGGCTTCGGCATGCGGCTGCTCGGCTGGGACGTCGCCGAGAACCCGGCCTGCCGGGAGCTCGGCATGCGGTACGTCCCGAAGGAACAGCTTCTCGCCGAGTCCGACCTGATCACCCTGCACGTCCCGCTGATGCCTGAGACCACCCATCTCCTCGACGCCGACGCCCTGAAGTCGATGAAGGACGACGCGATCCTGGTCAACTCCAGCCGCGGCGGCCTCATCGACACCGCGGCCCTCGTCACCGAACTGCGCGGCGGCCGCTTCGCGGGCGTCGGCCTCGACGTGTACGAGGCGGAGGCGGGCCTGTTCTACGTCGACCGCTCCCTGGAGGCGATCGAGGACGACACCCTGGCCCGCCTGGTCACCTTCCCGAACGTCCTGGTCACCTCCCACCAGGCCTACTACACCGAGGACGCCGTCGGCCAGATCATCGACGCCACGGTCCGGAACGTCCTCGACTACGAGGCGGGCCGCCGCTCCGAGAACGTACTGGTGCCCCGAAGCTGAGCCACCAGCTCCCGTACGACGGCGGCGCCGTTCAGCGTCAGGACCGACTCCGGGTGGAACTGCACGCCGGCGAAGCCCGGGCCGCGCAGCGCGTGCACCTCGTGCGTGTCGCTCCGGCTCACCTCGATGCCGTGCGCGGCCAGCTCCCGGGCGGCCTCGTCGTCGCAGCGCGCCACGAAGCTGTTGTAGAAGCCGACGGTCTCCGGCCGCCCGAACAGGTCGACGGTGGTCTGCGCCCCCTGGTACGGCACGTCCTTGCGGACGATCCCGAGCCCCAGCTCCGCCGCGACCAGCTCGTGCCCGAGGCAGACGCCGAGCACCCCGTGCCGGTGCCCGCGGAGGACGTCGGCGGTCAGGGCGCGCAGGAACCGCATCTTGGGATCGTCAAGGTCGGACGGGTCGCCGGGACCGGGGCCGAGCACGACGGGCCCCTCGTGGGTGAGCACGGCGTCCCTGAGGCCGGGTTCGTCGTAGCGCCGGACCGTCACCTCCAGCCCGGCCGACCGCAGCACATGGGCGAGCATCGAGGTGAAGGTGTCCTCGCCGTCGACCACGAGGGCGTGCCCCTCCAGGTCGTCCGACCGCTCCTGCATCCGCAGCCAGAAGGGGGCCAGGCCGGTGCGCCGCCCGTCGAGCGCGGCACGCACGCGTGGGTCGTCGGCGAGACTCACGCGCGCGTGCTCCGCACGGGGGCGGGACGGCCGTACGCCGAGCGCGGCCAGCACCCCCGCCGCCTTCGCGTGGGTCTCCGCGACCTCGCTCGCCGGGTCCGAACCGCGCACGAGCGTCGCGCCGACCGGCACCTTCAGACGTCCCCCGGCGGAGATGTCCGCCGTGCGGATGAGGATGGGGGAGTCCAGTGTCTGCGCCCCGCCGGAGTCCCGGCCGAGCAGCGCCAGCGCGCCCGCGTAGTAGCCGCGCCCGCCGACCTCGTGCCGCTCGATGACCCGGCAGGCGTTCTGCACGGGCGATCCGGTGACGGTCGCCGCGAACATGGTCTCCCTGAGCACCTCGCGGACGTCCAGCGAGGACTTCCCGCGCAGCTCGTACTCGGTGTGCGCGAGGTGGGCCATCTCCTTGAGCCGGGGTCCGATCACGACCCCGCCCATGTCGCCGACCGTGCACATCATCTTGAGCTCCTCGTCGACGACCATCGACAGCTCCTCGATCTCCTTGCCGTCGGCGAGGAAGCCGAGCAGATGCTCCGGCGTGGGGCCCTCGGCCGGATAGCGGTACGTCCCGCTGATCGGGTTCATGACGACGGTCCCGCCGGTCATCCGGACGTGCACCTCGGGGCTCGCGCCGACCAGGGTGCGCTCACCGGTGTGGACGACGAAGGTCCAGTACGCGCCCCGCTCGCCCACCAGGAGCCGCCGGAACAGCGCGAGGGCGTCCGCGCGGGAGAACCCCGGGATCTCGCCCTCGTACGTCCGCCGGATCACGAAGTTGGCGCCCTCACCACGCCCGATCTCCTCGTGCAGCACCCGCCCGACGATCCCGGCGTACTCCTCGTCGGGGACGTCGAAGCCGCCGTTCTCGACGCGGACGTCGTGCGCGGGGAGCTGGTCGAGGGCCTCCCGCAGGGACAGCGAGCAGGTCTCCTCGGGGGTCAGCACCGTGAGCGGGGTCCCGTCGTCCCGTACGTCGAAGCCGCGCTCGCGGATCTGGCGGAAGGGGACGAGCGCGAGCCCCTCGTCGGGCAGGTCGGCGAGCCGGTCGTAGTCCCTGACCGGGCCGACGAGCAGCTCGACGGTGTTCTCGTCGTGGCCGGGGGTGCGGCGGCGGATCAGTGCGAACGGGCGGTCGTCATCCGGCAGACGGGTCAGGTCCATGGTTCCTCGGCTCTCGATGAGTCAACGACTCGATGTCGGTGAGGAACGACCCCGGAAACGCCGAAGGCCGCCCCTCGGGCGGCCTTCGCGAAGTCTTGCGTACGCGCAGTCAGTGGGCCGCCGGATGAGCGGTCCACCACCAGTTCTGGGTCGAGTGCGCGAACATGGGCCGCACCCTACCCCATGTCCAGGGAGTGTTTCCGGTGTCTCACTTGCTGGGCACGGCGCTGGAGCCCTGACCCGACCCCTTAGGGTTGAGGTCGTGACCGTGAACGCTAAGACCAGCCCCAGCGCTGGCAACACCTGGCGAGACCTGCCCGCGGCGCAGCAGCCCGAGTACCCCGACACCGAGGCTCTGCGCGCAGTGATCGCGGACCTCGAGTCGTATCCGCCGCTCGTCTTCGCGGGCGAGTGCGACTTGCTGCGCGCCCGGATGGCGGCCGTCGCCAAGGGAGAGGCGTTCCTCCTCCAGGGTGGCGACTGCGCCGAGGCCTTCGACGCCGTGTCCGCGGACCACATCCGCAACAAGCTCAAGACCCTGCTCCAGATGGGCGCCGTGCTGACGTACGCCGCCTCGGTGCCGGTCGTGAAGGTCGGCCGTATCGCCGGCCAGTACTCCAAGCCGCGCTCCAAGGGCACCGAGACCCGCGACGGCGTGACGCTGCCGACCTACCGCGGCGACTCCGTCAACGGCTTCGAGTTCAACGAGAAGGCCCGCGTCCCGGACCCCGAGCGCCTGAAGCGGATGTACAACGCCTCCGCGTCCACGCTCAACCTGGTGCGCGCCTTCACCACCGGCGGCTACGCCGACCTGCGCCAGGTGCACGCCTGGAACCAGGACTTCGTGAAGTCGTCCCCCTCCGGCCAGCGCTACGAGCAGCTCGCCCGGGAGATCGACCAGGCGCTGAACTTCATGCGGGCCTGCGGGACCGACCCGGAGGAGTTCAAGACCGTCGAGTTCTACTCCTCGCACGAGGCGCTGCTGCTCGACTACGAGTCGGCGCTCACCCGCGTGGACTCGCGCACCGGGCGGCTGTACGACGTCTCCGCGCACATGGTGTGGATCGGTGAGCGCACCCGGCAGCTCGACCACGCGCACATCGAGTTCGCCTCGCAGATCCGCAACCCGATCGGCATCAAGCTCGGCCCGACGACCACGGCCGAGGAGGCGCTGCAGTACATCGAGCGCCTGGACCCCGACCGGGAGCCCGGCCGGCTGACCTTCATCGTGCGCATGGGCGCCGACAAGGTCCGCGACAAGCTGCCCGAGCTGGTCGAGAAGGTCACCGCGTCCGGCGCGACGGTGGCCTGGATCACCGACCCGATGCACGGCAACACCTACGAGGCCGCCTCCGGCCACAAGACCCGCCGCTTCGATGACGTGCTCGACGAGGTCAAGGGCTTCTTCGAGGTCCACAAGGGCCTCGGCACCCACCCGGGCGGCATCCACGTCGAGCTCACCGGTGACGACGTCACCGAGTGCGTGGGTGGCGGCGACGAGATCTTCGTCGACGATCTGCACCAGCGCTACGAGACGGCCTGCGACCCGCGGCTCAACCGCAGCCAGTCGCTCGACCTGGCGTTCCTCGTCGCGGAGATGTACAGGGACCAGTGACGGGGGCACCTGTTACCCGCATGTGAATGGGGCGCGGATCACATACGATCCGCGCCCCACTCCACTTTTGCGGCTTCTGAGCGCCGGGTAAGGTTAGGTTAGCCTCACCGATTAATCGGGACGGCACGACCTTTTCAGCCCGTCGGGAGGTGAACCGCGTGTACATCTGCAGTTGCTTCGGTGTCACCGAGCAGCAGGTCAAGCAGCACGCGGCGGACGGTGCCTGCACCCCCCGCCAGATCGCCTCCGCCTGCAAGGCGGGCACCGACTGCGGTTCCTGTGTACGCCGCATCCAGGCTCTGCTCGGCCGGGGGGCGTGCCCGCGGGGCGAGCTCACCGAGCAGACCAAGCCCGCCCTCGCCGCTCTGGACGAGGCCGCCTAGCTCTCCGGCTGCTCGATCAGTTGCGCGATGTAGAGCGCCTCACCGAGCTTCTCCAGCAGGTCGAGCTGGGTGTCCAGATAGTCGATGTGGTGCTCCTCGTCCTCGAGGATCGACTCGAAGATGTTCGCCGACGTGATGTCGCCCTTGGCGCGCATTACCTCGATCCCGCGCTTGAGGCGGTCGATGGCCTCGACCTCGACCTGCCGGTCGGCCTCGAACATCTCCTTGACGGTCTGGCCCACCCGCACATGGAACAGCCGCTGGTAGTTCGGCAGCCCTTCCAGGAAGAGGATGCGGTCGGTGAGCACCTCGGCGTGCTTCATCTCGTCGAACGACTCGTGCCGCGTGTACTTCGCGAGCTTCGTCCAGCCGAAGTTCTCCTGCATCTTCGCGTGCAGGAAGTACTGGTTGATCGCGGTGAGCTCGCCCGTGAGCTGCTCGTTGAGGAATTCGATGACCTCGGGGTCGCCCTGCATCGCAGAGGCTCCTTCCAACCGTGGGGAACTGGCAGGCTGCGCCGCATCCTTGCACCGGTGAAGAAGATCGTCCAGTAAGTCTTCACTTAGTAAGTTAGGGCATGCTTAGTCCGATTTGGTACGTGTTGGACGGTCCCTGGTCAGGTGCATCCCCTCCGGTCTGTCAGGATGGAAGGCATGGGTCAGCCGGTGGAGCGGGAGAGTGGAGAAGCGGCGCACTCCGAGCTTCCGCCGGGGCAGCGACTGCAGCGCGGCTGGCCCGTCACCCACTACGGACCGGTCCCCAAGTTCCGGCCCGAGCGCTGGGAGTTCCGGGTCTTCGGCGCCACCGCGGACGACGAGAAGCACTGCTGGAACCACGAGGAGTTCACGGCCTTGCCGTACACCACCGTCGTGGGCGACCTGCACTGTGTGACGAAGTTCAGCATGCCCGGCGCCGAGTGGGGCGGCATTCCCGCCCGCACCATCCTGGAGATCGCCCCGCCCGCGCCGGCCGTCACCCATGTGATGGTGTGGGCCGAGTACGGCTTCAGCTCCAACCTGCGGCTCGCCGACTTCGCGTCCGAGCGCACCATCTTCGCCACCCACAAGGACGGGGAGCTGCTGACCGCGGAGCACGGCTTCCCGCTGCGGCTGGTCGTCCCCCATCTGTACGCCTGGAAGGGGCCCAAATGGGTCCGTGGCGTGGAGTACATGACCGCCGACCGGCGCGGCTTCTGGGAGGAGCGCGGCTACCACAACGTCGGCGACCCCTGGAAGGAACAGCGCTACTCCTACCAGGAGGAGCCGGGGGACGGTCCCGAGCTGTGACGCTCAGTGGGCGTGGTGCCGGTGCACCACGGCATGCCCCTTGCCGCGGCCGATCATCCACTTGTTGACCGGCACGGTGACGACGAAAGCGACGGCCAGCGAGATCGCCAGCGACACCCAGAACAGCAGGTCGGCGAGTTCCGCGTCCATGGCGTCCGGCCACAGGACGATCACGCCGTTGTCGATCAGCTCCATCACGGCGATGGACAGGGTGTCGGCGGCCAGTGCCACCCGCAGCGCGGCCCGGAAGTCCAGGCCGGCCTTCAGGGCCCCGCGCAGGGTGAGCGAGTAGCCGAAGAAGAAGGCCAGGACGACGGCCAGGACGGTCGTCGGCAGGTTGCCCCAGCCCAGCGCGGTGCCGATGACCATGCCGAGCACCTCGCCGATGGCGCAGCCGGTGAGGCAGTGGAGGGTGGCCTGGACGGCGACGGACCATCCGTGCGACTGGTGCTGCATGAGTGCCCCCGATGTCAGGCGACGGTTCCTGTGTGCAGTAGGAACCGTATACCCCCTGGGGGTATTCCCGTACTGTCCTTCGCGCTATCCGTCCGTCGCGTTATCGGTCCGTCGCGTCATCCGTCCCGGAGTTTCTTCAGCCGCTCCACGTCCGCCGCGTGGCCCTCCTTGCCGCCGGGTGTCTCGATGATCAGGGGGACGCCCTCGGTGGCGGGGTGGGTCATCAGGGCGCGGAACGGGTCCTCGCCGATGTGGCCGGAGCCGATGTTCTCGTGGCGGTCCTTGTGGGCGCCCACCACGTCCTTGGAGTCGTTGGCGTGGATGAGCTTCAGCCGGCCCTCGCCGACCGTGTCCACCAGCAGGTCCAGCGTCTGTTGCATCCCGCTCGGACCGGTCAGGTCGTGGCCGGCGGCGAAGATGTGGCAGGTGTCCAGGCAGACGCCCAGTTTCGGGTGGGCGTCCAGGGCCTCGAAGTACGGGCCGAAGTCCCAGGTCCGTGAGCACAGCGAGGAGCCCTGGCCGGCCGTCGACTCCAGGAGCAGATACGGGTCGTCGTCGTGGGTGAGCTCGTCGAGGAGCGGCAGCAGATGCTCGCGCACCTGCTTCAGGGCCACGGAACGGTCCCGGCCGCCCGTCGCGCTGCCGGTGTGCACGACGACACCGAGCGCGCCGATCTCCCGCCCGCGCCGGAGGGAGTGCCGCAGCGAGTCGACCGACCTCTCCACGGTCGCCTCGGTGTGCGAGCCGAAGTTGATCAGGTAGGGCGCGTGGACGTACGCCGGGATCGCCCGTTCCGCGCAGGTCTCGCGGAACGCCTCGTCCTGGCGGGGATTGCCCAGGGGAGTGGCCCAGCCGCGCGGGTTGGCGACGAAGACCTGCACGGTCTCGGCGTCGAGGTCCTGGGCGTACGACAGGCCCACCGAGTGGAGGCCGCCGGCCACGGGGACATGGCCGCCGACGGGATTGCGCTGAGTTGTCACCGGTCAAGGGTGCCACTGCCCGCGGCGCGCTCGAACGGGCGGGGTGTCGCTTCTCGCCGTCCACAGCCGCGGGCCGTCGGGGGCTGGTCGCGCAGTTCCCCGCGCCCCTGAGGGGCGCCCGTCAGCGGATCGTGATGGTGATGGTCGAGCCCTTGGGGGCTGTGTCGCCGCCGTCCACCGACTGCTTCTTCACCGTGTCTCCGAACAGGCCGAGCAGGCCGCGGTCCTCGTCGACCTCGAACCCGGCGTCCTCCAGCGCGGCCTTCGCGTCGTCGACGCTGTCACCCGTGACGTCCGGGACCTCGACCATCACCGGGCCCTTGGAGATCGTCAGCTTGACGGTGTCGCCTTCCGCCGCCTGGCTGTCGGGGGCCGGGGTCTGCTTGGCGACCTGGCCCACGTCGTACTCGGAGTTGACCCGGGTGGTGACGACCTCGACCTTCAGCCCGGCTTCCGCCAGATCGGCCTTGGCGTCGGCCAGGTCCTCGCCGGTGACGTCCGGGACGTCGACCGGAGCGCCCTTGCTGACGGTGAGCGCGACGGCCGAACCGGCGCGCAGGGTGGTGCCGCCCTCAGGGTCGGTGCCGATCACGAACCCCTTGGGGACGTCCTCGCTGAACTCCCGGGTGACCATGCCCGGCTCCAGACCCTCCGTCTTCAGCCGGGCTCTCGCCTTGCTCAGCACCCACCCGTCCACGTCGGGCACCTTCACCGTCTGCGGGCCCCTGGAGACGGTGATCGCCACGGAGTCGTTGTTCCTTATCCGGGCGCCGACCTCGGGGTCCGTGCTGATGACGGTGCCGCGCTTCACGGTGTCGCTGTAGGCGTACGAGACCTTGCCGGTCTCCAGGCCGGCCTGGTCCAGCCGGTCACGGGCCTGCGCCTCGGTCTTCGCGAGGAGCGCCGGGACCTGGGTGAACTGGCCGGAATTGATGTACCAGACGCCCGCACCGAGCCCGAGGGCCAGCAGGACGGCGGCGACGAGCAGGAGCGGGCCGCGCCGGAGACCGCCTGTGGAGCGGCCCCTGCGGGGCGGCAGCGGCGGAGAACTCTCCAGACGGGTGGTCCGGTGGTACACCGGCTCGTCCTCGTTGACCGGCAGCAGGCGGGGCACGGTCAGCGAGCGCGGGATCACGCTCGTACGGTTCTCGGCGCCCGCGTGCTCCGTGGCGAGCGCCTGCGGCGGCACCGCGTCGAGCTGCTCGGCGCTCAGCCCGGCGCAGGCCTCACGGGTCAGCGCGAGCAGCGCCACGGCGTCGTACGGGCGCAGGTCCGGGGTGCGGGCGGTGGCGGAGGCGACCAGCTCGTCCAGTTCGTACGGCAGGCCCGGGACCAATGCCGAGGGGGGCGGGACGTCCTCGTGGAGGTGCTTGTAGAGGACTATCGCGGGGGAGTCGCCCTCGTGCGGCCGGCTGCCGGTCAGCATCTCGTACAGGACGACCCCGCACGCGTACACGTCGACGCGGGCGTCGGCGGCGCCCGGCTGCTCGACCTGCTCGGGGGAGAGATAGGACACGGTGCCGAGGACGGCCCCGGTGCTGCTGGTGACGTTGTCGACCGACCGCACCAGACCGAAGTCGGCGACCTTCACCCGGCCGTCGTCCCCTATCAGGACGTTCTCCGGCTTCATGTCGCGGTGCACGAAGCCGGCGCGGTGCGCGGCGCCGAGCGCGGCGAGCACCGGCTCCAGGATGTCCAGGGCGGCGCGCGGCTGGAGCGCCCCGCGCTCGCGCAGCACGTCGCGCAGGGTGCAGCCGGCGACGTACTCCATGGCGAGGTAGACGTACGACCCGTCGGTGCCCTGGTCGAAGACCTGCACGACATTGGGGTGGGCGAGCCGGGCGACGGACTTGGCCTCCCGGATGAACCGCTCGACGAAGGTCCCGTCCGCCGCCAGCGCGGGGTGCATCACCTTGAGGGCGAGCACGCGGTCCAGACGGGTGTCCAGGGCCCGGTAGACCGTGGCCATCCCGCCGACCGCGATCCGCGCGTCCACGCGATAGCGGTCGTCGAGCACCTGCCCGACCAGCGGGTCCTGAAGGGTCGTATCCACGCAGGCGAGTGTACGAGCCGTGGCTGACAGTCCATCCGGTTCGACCGGAACAGGGGCCCTTCTGCAGCCGACCTGTGACGCGGATCGCACGGGGCCGCCGGGCCGGGCGGCCCCGCCCGGCGGCCCCGTGCGGGGTCACTCGAAGGCCGGTCGCTCCGGGTCCAGGGCCGCCCTGCCCTCCGTCGGCGAGGACGCCTCGGCGAAGTGCCGCCGGGGGATCCGGCCGGCCCGACGTGCCAGCCGCCCCGCCTCCACCGCGTGCCGCATGGCGTGCGCCATCAGCTCCGGCTCCTGCGCCCGTGTCACCGCCGAGGCGAGCATCACACCCGCGCAGCCCAGTTCCATCGCCAGGGCCGCGTCCGACGCCGTGCCCGCCCCCGCGTCCAGGATCACCGGCACACGCGCGTGCTCGACGATCAACTGGAAGTTGTGCGGGTTGCGGATGCCGAGCCCCGAGCCGATCGGCGAGCCCAGCGGCATGACCGCCGCACAGCCCACGTCCTCCAGCTTCCGCGCCAGCACCGGGTCGTCGTTCGTGTACGGCAGGACCGTGAAGCCGTCGTCGACCAGGGTCTCGGCCGCGTCCAGCAGCTCGACGGGGTCCGGCAGCAGGGTGCGCTCGTCGGCGATGACCTCCAGCTTGATCAAGTCGGTGCCGAGCGCCTCGCGCGCGAGGCGGGCGGTCAGGACGGCCTCCCCGGCGGTGAAGCAGCCCGCGGTGTTGGGCAGCACCCGGATGCCGAGCCGGTCCAGGACGGACAGCACCGAGCCGTGCACCGAGGGGTTCACGCGCCGCATCGCGACCGTGGTCAGCTCGGTGCCGGAGGCGATCAGCGCCCGCTCCAGGACGTCCGGGCTGGGCGCCCCGCCCGTGCCCATGATCAGCCGGGACGAGAAGGGCGTACCGCCGATGAGGAAGGGATCGTCGGCCATGGGTCAGCCTCCTTGGACGGCGGTGAGGACTTCCACGCGGTCTCCCTCGGCGAGGGAGGTCGAGGACCACTGCGCGCGCGGGACGACGGTCTCGTTGAGCGCGGCGGCCACTCCGGAGGGCGCCGGCGTCAGCGCCCGTACGACGGTGTCGAGGGCCGTGCCGGGCGCGAACTCCCGCGGCTCCCCGTTGACGGAGATGTTCATGCCGGCTGCCCCACGGACTCCAGGAACCGCCTCGGGGTGAACGGGCGGGCCACCTCCGGCAGTTCACCGGTGGTCAGCGCGTGCGCCAGCGCGTCCCCGGTGACCGGCGTCAGCAGCACGCCGTTGCGGTAGTGCCCGGTGGCCAGCAGCAGGCCGGGCAGGTCCGTCGGGCCGAGCAGCGGGGCGTTGTCCGGGGAACCGGGGCGCAGTCCCGCGCGGGTCTCCGTCAGCGGCAGCTCGGTGATGCCGGGGACCAGCTCGTGGGCGTCCCGCAACAGCTCGTACACCCCGCCCGCGGTCACCGTGGTGTCCCAGCCCAGCTCCTCGCTGGTCGCGCCGATCACCAGCTCACCGTTCTCGCGCGGCACGAGGTAGACCTGGCCGCCGCGCACCACCGCCCGCACGGTACGGCTCAGGAAGGGCGCGTGGCGCTGCGGCACGGTCAGACGCAGCACCTGTCCCTTCACGGGCCGTACGGGAGGCAGGAGGGCCTCGGGGACCCCTTCCAGGCGGCCGCTGAGGCTTCCGGCGGCGAGCACTACCTGGTCCGCCGCCAGTTCCGCGCCGTCGGTCGTGGCGACCCCGGCCGCCCGGTCCCGTACCACCCGGAGGGACCGGGCCCACGCGCGGTGGAACACCACGCCCGCCCGCTCGCACGCGGTCAGCAACGCGCGCGTGAGGCGGCGCGGATCGATCTGGTGGTCGCCGTCCACCCGCAGCCCGCCCCGCACCCCCGGCGCGAGCATCGGCTCCAGGCGTCGGCACTCCCGGCCGGACAGCCACTCCGACTCCAGCCCCGACTGCCGCTGGAGCGCGTGCAGTTCGCGCAGGTGGGCGCGGTCGTCGGCGTCCAGGGCGACGGCGAGCGTGCCGCACCGGCGGTAGCCGAGGTCGAGGCCGGTCAGCTCGGTCAGCTCGGCCGCGAAGTCGGGGTAACGGTGGGCGGAGGCGAGGTTCAGGCCCAGCAGGGTCTGCTCGCCGTAGTGCAGTTCGGTGACCGCGGCCAGCATCCCGGCGGCCACCTGGGCGGCCCCGCCGCCCGGTTCGGGGTCCACGACGGCCGTGGCGAGCCCGCGCTGCGCGGCCCGCCAGGCCGTGACCAGGCCGATGATGCCGCCCCCGATGACGAGGACGTCTGACGTACGTGAGGACATGGGCGTCCAGCCCCTCCCTTCGCCGGCATGACCCGGATCAGGTTCGTACGGTCGGAGGCCGCCAGCCTCCCTCTCAGCCCGGTGCGTCCGGGCTCCCGCGAGTGCTCTACGTTGGCCACCCTAGCCCGTGCCCGTGCGCCTCTGTAAGGGAGCCTTCCGCATGCCCCGCTCGCTCGACGGTCTCGTCCTCGCCCCGGTGGCCGATCAGGCCCCGGGCCAGGTGGGTACGCGGACCCGGTTCACCTACCACGAGAAGGACGGGGAGATCTGGGCCGAGTACGCGGGCGGCGACGTCGTGCGCGGCCATCTCGTCGGCACGCGCGCGGGGGACCGACTCGACTTCCGGTACGTCCAGCTCAAGCAGGACGGGACGACGTCATCGGGGCACTGCGTGTCGACGGTGGTGGAGCTTCCCGACGGCCGGGTGCGACTTCAGGAGACGTGGGAGTGGGAGTCGCAGCAGGGCAGCGGGACGAGCGTTGTGGAGCAGGTCACTGCGCACGACTCCTGACTGACTGATTGTCAGGTGTCTATGGTGATCAAATGAGCGAGCAGACGCAGGCGCAGCGGCGGGTGGTCGTGGTCGGCGCGGGCATGGCGGGGGTCCAGACCGCCGTCGCCCTGCGCGAACAGGGCTTCACGGGAACCGTCACCCTGATCGGCGCGGAACCCCATCAGCCCTACGACCGACCGCCGCTCTCCAAGGCCGTGCTGCTGGGCAAGGCCGAGGGCTCCGCCTTCGACGTCGACTTCGAGGCCCTCGGCATCGAACTGCTGCTGGGCCGTGAGGTGCTGGGCGTCCGCCCCGAGGCGCACGAACTGGACACCGAGGCCGGGCCCTTCCCGTACGACGTCCTGGTCCTCGCCACCGGCGCCGAACCGATCCGGCTGCCCGGCACGGAGGGCGTGCCGGGCGTGCATCTGCTGCGCACCCTGGACGACGCCGAGCGGCTGCGGCCCGTGCTCGCCCGGCAGCACGACATCGTGGTCGTCGGCGCGGGCTGGATCGGCGCCGAGTTCGCCACCGCCGCGCGCGAGGCGGGCTGCGCGGTGACGGTCGTGGAGGCCGCCGACCGGCCCCTCGCGGGCGCGCTCCCCGCCGAGGTGGCCGCGCCGATGACCTCCTGGTACGCCGACGCGGGGGCCGAGCTGCGCACCCGCGCGCGTGTGGAGCGCGTCGAGCCCGGCGCGGTCGTCCTGGACGACGGCTCCCGGGTGGCCGCGGGCGCGGTCGTGGTGGGAATCGGCGCCCGGCCCGCCACGGAGTGGCTCGCCGGTTCGGGCATCGAGCTCGGCGCCCACCGCGAGGTCGTCGCCGACGACCGGCTGCGCACCTCCGTACCGGACGTCTACGCGGTCGGCGACTGCGCCTCCTTCCCCTCGGGCCGGTACGGCGAGCGCCTGCTCGTCCACCACTGGGACAACGCCCTCCAGGGCCCCCGCACGGTGGCCGCCGACATCCTGGGCGAGACGCCCACGGTGTACGACCCGGTGCCGTACTTCTGGTCCGAGCAGTTCGGCCGCTTCGTCCAGTACGTCGGCCACCACGCGTCCGCCGACACCACCCTGTGGCGCGGCGAGCCGTCCGGCCCGGCCTGGACGGTGTGCTGGCTGCGCGAGAACCGCCTGGTGGCCCTCCTGGCCGTGGGGCGGCCCCGCGACCTGGCCCAGGGCCGCCGCCTGATCGAGGCGGGCACGGAGATGGCCCCGGAGCTGCTGGCCGACCCGGCGAGGCCCCTGAAGGCGGCGACGGCGTAGGCGGGGCCCGGGCGTCTCGGCCGGGCACTGCGACCCTGCCCGGCGGAGTAGCGGGGCGGTTTGTTGCGGGGCCCGGGCGGTGGCGTCGCGTGGCGAACGGTCGAACGGCTCGGCCCGCAGGGCTCCGCCCAGAGCAGCCGGGCTGATCCTGCCGGCGCCGACAGGCCGGGATCTGCCGGTTCCTGAGGGCGGGGGTCCGCCTTGGCCGGCGCGCGTGGGTGGTGGCAGGGGCGACGGCGGCCGGCACGGCCCGGCTGGCACGCCCTGCCGGGGCTCTGCCGCGAAGGGCGGTGATCTGCCTGATACCGACGGCTGGGCCCGCATGGTTCCGGCGGGCGGACCCGCCTGGTTCCGTGGCCGGCCGTAGCCGGGGACGCATACCCCCCGTTCCCCCGCCGGAGGCTCCCCGGCTTCCGACTGTCAGTGCGGGATGGCACGCTTAATCCCGTGACCGAGATTGACGCAAAGATCGATGCTCTCGTCCCCGCCTGGCTCACCCTCCCCGACATCGCAGAGATGCTCGACGTCGAGGTGACGCGTGTGCGGCAGTTGGTCAAGGAGGGCCAGCTCATCGCCGTACGCCGTGGTGAGAACCGCGCACTGCACGTCCCCGCCGCCTTCATCGACGGGGTCGAGCAGAAGGTCGTCAAGGGCCTGACCGGGACCCTGACGCTCCTGAGGGACGACGGCTTCTCCGACGAAGAGATGCTGGAGTGGCTCTTCACGCCCGATGACAGCCTGCCCGGCACCCCCGCGCAGGCCCTGAGCGAGAATCGCGGCACGGAGGTGAAGCGCCGGGCCCAGGCGCTCGCCGTCTGATCCGAACCACACCGGTGTACGGGCCGTGACCGCCGAGGCCACGGCCACGGTCCGGCACGGCCCGTACGCCACCCGACCCCGGGGGAGACTCACGCATGCCCGACACCGCCCGCACCCAGCTCGCCGACGCCCGCGTCTACCTGTGCACGGACGCCCGCAGGCGCCAGGGCGACCTGGCCGAGTTCCTGGACGCGGTCCTGGCCGGCGGTGTCGACATCGTGCAGTTGCGGGACAAGGGCATGGAGGCGGCGGAGGAGCTGGAGCACCTCCAGGTCTTCGCGGACGCCTGCGCCCGGCACGGCAAGCTCCTCGCGGTCAACGACCGGGCGGACGTCGCCCACGCGGCCGCCGCCGACGTACTGCACCTGGGCCAGGGGGACCTGCCCGTCCCCGCCGCCCGCGCGATCCTCGGCGACGACGTCCTCATAGGCCGCTCCACCCACGCCGAGGACGAGGCCGCCGCGGCCGCCGTGCAGGACGGCGTGGACTACTTCTGCACCGGTCCCTGCTGGCCGACCCCCACCAAGCCCGGCCGGCACGCCCCCGGACTCGACCTGGTCCGGCGCACCGCCGCGCTCGGCACCGACCGCCCCTGGTTCGCCATCGGCGGCATCGACCTCGGCAACCTCGACGAGGTCCTGGAGGCGGGCGCCCGCCGGGTCGTCGTCGTCCGGGCGATCACCGAGGCGGACGATCCGGGCGCCGCCGCCGCGGAGTTCGCGAAGCGGCTGCGTGACACCCGGTGACGGGCCGTCGATCGCCGGTCGCATGATCGGCCCGGTGTCCGAGGGGTGGACAACAAGTCGACAAAACGGGCAAATTTCCCTGATCTGGTTGGGTGACCGCTGCCCCCTGGCTAACCTGCCGGTATGGCCCTAGGAACCGCATCCACCAGGACGGACCGCGCACGCACCGTGCGTGACATGCTCGCCGCGGGCAAGACGACGTACTCCTTCGAGTTCTCGGCGCCGAAGACCCCCAAGGGCGAGCGGAACCTGTGGAGCGCGCTCCGGAGGGTCGAGGCGGTCGCCCCGGACTTCGTCTCCGTCACCTACGGCGCCGGCGGCTCCACCCGCGCGGGCACCGTCAAGGAGACCCAGCAGATCGTCGCGGACACCACCCTGACCCCGGTCGCCCACCTCACCGCGGTCAACCACTCCATCGCCGAGCTGCGCAACATCATCGGCCAGTACGCCGACGCGGGCATCCGCAACATGCTGGCCGTGCGCGGCGATCCGCCCGGCGACCCCATGGGCGACTGGCTGGCGCATCCGCAGGGCCTGACCTACGCCGCCGAACTCGTCCGGCTCATCAAGGAGTCGGGCGACTTCTGTGTCGGTGTCGCCGCCTTCCCGGAGATGCACCCGCGCTCCGCCGACTGGGACACCGACGTGGCGCACTTCGTCGACAAGTGCCGCGCCGGCGCCGACTACGCCATCACCCAGATGTTCTTCCAGCCGGAGTCGTATCTGCGGCTGCGTGACCGAGTCCACGCGGCCGGCTGCGAGACCCCCGTCATCCCCGAGGTCATGCCCGTGACCAGCGTGCGGATGCTGGAGCGGCTCCCGCAGCTCAGCAACGCGGACATCCCCTCCGTCCTGAAAGAGCGGATCCTCACAGCAAAGGACGATCCGGCCGCTGTACGCTCGATCGGGATCGAGTTCGCCACGGAGTTCTGCGCACGGCTGCTGTCCGAGGGAGTGCCCGGACTGCACTTCATCACGCTCAACAACTCCACGGCGACGCTGGAAATCTACGAAAACCTGGGTCTGCACCATCCACCGCAGGCCTAGACCGGCCGCACGGATATACGACACACTGCGTAGCGGTCACTGGGAGAGGGGCGTACATGGGCTGGACGGTCCTCTACATCGCGTTCGGATTCGTCGCGCTGTGGCTGCTCGGCGAGGTACTGCTGCAGTACAAGGCGCGACTGCGCTGGCGGCTGCTCGCCTTCGTCGGCTTCCTCGGCGTGGTCCTCGGTGTGCTGATCCCCTCGGTGATCGTCATCGGCCTGGGCGCGATCGCCTTCGCCGTCGGCCAGACCTACGTCACCCTGTCGTTCCGCCGTGGCTTCGAGCAGGGCTGGGCGGTCAACCCGCCTGCCGCGCTGGGCGGTCTGACCGGCGGCAAGAAGGGCCGCCGGGAGCGCGGGCACGAGGAGCCCGCCCTGGAGGTCTCCGACCTGGAGGCGGGTGACGCGGCCTACGGCGACGAGTCGGGCTACGACCGGGGCCGCCAGGACACCGCCGGCTTCGGCCGCGAGGACGACTACGACCGCGACGACGTCTTCACTCCGACGCGCTCCGCCGCCGAGACCAACGCGGTCTACGAGCCGCAGCCCCTGCCCGACGACACCGGCTCCTACGGCGTCTACAACGACTCCGGCTACGCCGGTGACCCGTCCTACGCGTCCGCGGGCCAGGCCCAGGACCAGTACGCGACGGCCGCCGCCGACCAGAGCTACGGCTACGACGGCTACACCGGCTACGACCAGCAGCAGTACGGCTACGACCAGGCCGGACAGCAGCAGTACGCCGCCTACTCCGACCCGTACATCGGCACGCAGACCTACGGCGCGGGGTCGTACGACACCTCCTACGGCGGCCAGCAGCAGTTCGTCCAGCAGGGCTACGACCAGTACGCCGGGGCGTACGGCGAGACCCCGGCCGGCGGGGTGTGGGTGCCGCAGCAGCGCACCGACGAGTCCTACGGCGGTGAACTCCCGCCGGAGCAGGGCTACTACCAGGACAACGGCGGCCAGGGGCAGCAGAACCAGGGCCACGGGTACGACGAGCAGTACCGCTTCTGACGCCGGGCGGCCGGCTCACTGGGAACCGCGGAACTCCGGTCCCTCCACGATCAGTCCGGCCACCAGCGCGCCCGACATGCCCGCGTGGGCGAGGCCGCCGCCGGGATGCGCCCAGCCGCCGGCCGTGAACAGACCCGGTACCGCCGTGCTGTTGGACGGGTGCAGGGTGCCCTCGCCGCCGGCCAGGGAGGGCGGCGGGACGGCTCCGCCCACGGCCCCCGTCTCCTGCCCGGTGTGCACCGGCGTGCGCACCTCTCGCCACAGGATCCGCTCGCGCAGGCCCGGCACCGCGCGCTCGGCGGCGGCGACCATCCGGTCCGCGAAAATCTCGGCGATCTCCGGTGCGGCCCAGTCGTGCCCGCGTCCGCAGGGCACGGTCGCCGTCAGCACCACGGACTCGTGCTCCGCGTCGGGCCGCAGGGCGGGATCGTCCGGCCGGTCGACCCGGACCGTCGGCTCGGGTGTCTCCCCGTGCCGGAACAGGTCCAACTCGCCCTCCGGATCAGGCCCGTAGACCACCGTGCGGTGCACGGCGTCCGCGTCGCGCGCGCCGCGCAGGGCGAGGCAGACCACGACCCGGCCCGGGTGCAGGTCCTCGGCGTCGGGAGGCACGTCCTTCGCGCCGTAGAGCTCACGCCCCGGTACGAGGGCGCGCAGCCGCCAGGGGCCGGTGCCGACGACGGTGTCCGCCTCCACCACCGTCCCGTCGGCAAGCTCCAGGCCCGCCGCGCGGCCGTCCTTCTCCAGGACGCCCGTCACCTCGGCGCCGAAGTGGAACTCGACCTTGCGCCGGAGACACCGCTCGTACACCGCCCGCGCCAACTCCCGTACGCCGCCCCGGACATACCAGGTCCCGAAGGCGTGCTCCATGTACGGCAGGACGGCCGCGCTCGCCGGGGCGGTGCCGGGGTCGACGCCGTACGCGAGCGCGTGGCCGTACAGCAGGTCCGCGAGGCGGGGGTCGCGCAGCTCCCAGGCGCCGATCTCGGCCAGGGTGACGGCGCGCCGGGTGCGCAGCAGCCGCTTGTGCGGCACGGCGGGATAGGGCTCGCGCGCCAGCACCTGCCAGTTGGGCCACAGGGGCTCCTCCAGGAGCGGTCTGCGGGTGCGGTCCCAGGCCTCGCGGGCCCGGACGAGGAAGTCGCCCCATCGGGCCCCCGCGCCCGCGCCGAGGGCCTCCTCCAGAGCGGCGACCACTCCCGCGCGCGAGGCGTTCGGCAGGGACACCTCGGTGCCGTCCGTGAACACGTGCCGTGACGACGGGTCGACCTGGACCAGGTCGACGACCGACTCCAGGGGCTCCTTGCCGGTCTTGACGAACAGATCGCGGTAGACCGCGGGAAGCGTGAGCAGGCCCGGCCCGGTGTCGAACCCGAACCCGTCCCGCTCGAGGCGGCGCACCGCACCGCCGTACGTCTCCGTACGCTCGTACACCGCCACCCGGTGGCCCGCGACGGCCAGCCGGGCAGCGGCCGCCATCGCGCCCATCCCGGCGCCGATCACCGCAATCCGTGCCATGCCTGCGACTTTATCGGCCACCACTGACAGTCCGGTCGGGTGGTGGCCGCGGGATTCCCTCTAGGCAGGGGGTCGCGCCGCCAGTCGTCTCTCCTCGCGGCGCTGGGCCCTGCGTCTGCGGAATCTGCGGATCCGGGAGATCAGGAAGTACAGCACCGCCAAGCCCGCCACCAGCAGTGTGCCCGCGATGATCGCCGCCGCCTCGGGGTGGAACACCGCGAACGTGACGACGCCGGCCACGCCGAGGTCCTCCGCCAGGCTCAGGGCGATGTTGCTGAAGGGCTCCGGGGAGGTGTTGACGGCCATTCTCGTGCCCGCCTTGACCGCGTGGCTCGCCAGCGCCGTCGAGCCGCCCACCAGGCCCGCGACCACGTCGTTGAGCGAACCGCTCTGCCCCGCGAGCAGCGCCCCCACCCAGGCGCCGGCGACCGGCCGGACCACGGTGTGCACGGAGTCCCACGCCGAGTCGACGTACGGGATCTTGTCGGCGACCGCCTCGCACAGGAACAGCACCCCGGCCACGACGAGCACCTCAGGCCGCTGGAGGGTCTCGGGGACGTCGTCGCTCAGCCCCGTCGCGCCGAACACGCCGAGCAGCAGCACCACCGCGTACGCGTTGACGCCGCTGGCCCAGCCACTGGTGAACACCAAGGGGAGTACGGACACGGACGCGATCGTAACCAGTCCGCCACAGGCCGTCCTGGGGTTGAGTGCCCAAGCCTGAGTATCCGTACCTAGGGGCCTAGATGAGTACGCGCGCGGATGGGCCCCGACCTGCGTGAACGAGAGAGTGGAGGCACGGCGAAGGGGAACGGCTCCGGCACCGGCGACACGGGGCGCCGGAACGGAGCCGCCCCGGACCCGCTCCTTCCGCCGACCGAGGTCGGCGGGAGCGAGGCACGGGGGAACCCGGAGAGCGGGGGAACGACCGAACGGGGGCCCAACGGGGGGACGGGGGGCACACGGGGGGTACGGGGGAGAAGGCGCCGGTTCGAGGTGGCCCGCGGGGGACGCGGCCACGACGGACCGGCGCTTTCGCGTGTCTCCCGGCTCAGCCCCTGCGCCCGCTCACCCGCCCCTGCAACAGCCGTGACAGCGCCGCGTGCACGTCGTCCAGGGAGCGCTCGGGCTGGAAGGACTGCCAGTCCAGGGCGGCCACCAGGACCATGCCGACCAGGGCGGCCGCGGTCAGCGGGACGTCGATCTCGTCGCTGAACTCGCCGTTCTCCACGCCCTCGCGCAGCACGTCCTCCACGACCGCCACGGCCTGCTGACGGACCACCATGAGCGTGGACTGCCAGGCCCTGTTGGTGCGCCACAGCTCGGCGACGTAGAGCTGGGTGAACGCCGGGTAGCGGTCGATGAAGACGAGACCCGCGCGGATCATCGCGTCCAGGGCGTCCACCTTGCCGCCGCCCGCGCGGGCCGTCGCCTCCGCCGCCTCCCGCAGCGAGGCGGTGAGCAGACCCACGCCGTGCCGCAGCAACTCCTCGAAGAGGACGGACTTGCTCGCGAAGTTGTAGTAGACCGTGCCCTTCGCGACTCCGGCGCGCTCGGCGATCTCGTCGACCGTGGTGGCGGAGAAGCCCTGCTCGGCGATGAGCGTGACGGCCGCCTCGTAGAGCTTCTGCCGGGTGGCCTCGCGGCGTGTGCTGAAGCCCGCCGGGGCGCTGCTGCTTTCCATGGTCCTGATTCTCACAGGCGAGACCGCCCCCGAGGTGGCGGAAGGGCTCACAGGGTCAGCTCCGGGTGCAGCCGGTCCAGCGTCCACACCTGCCGGCGGCGGGCCGAGAGGGCGGTCAGCGCGAGGGCGCCCGCGGTGAAGGCGAGGAGCACCACGCACGCGTGCCACACCGGAGTGAGCCCGCCCCCCGTGATGAGCCTGCGCAGGGCCTCGACGACGTAGCTCATCGGCAGGAAGGGGTGGAGCGCGTTGAAGAAGCCCGGGCTGGTCTGGACGGGGTAGGTGCCGCCTGCGGAGGTGAGCTGGAGCATCAGGAGGGCGAGGACGAGGATCCGACCCGCCGCCCCGAAGCGCGCGTTCAGCCACTGCACGATCGCCGCGAAGCAGGCCGTCACCAGGAACAGGAAGCCCACGGTCCCGGCAGCCCGCGCCATCCGGAGGCCGATCGCCCAGTGCAGCACCGACATCAGGGCCACCGTCTGCAGCACCCCGATCGCCACCACGGGCAGCCAGCCCGCCAGCGCGATCCGCCAGGCCGCGGCACCGGCGGCGAGGGCACGCCGGTTCATCGGGGTGATCAGCATGTACGCCACCATCGCGCCCACCCACAGGGACAGCGGGATGAAGTACGGGGCGAACCCGGTGCCGTAGTTCGGTGCCTTGTGGAGGTCCTTGGAGACCAGTTGGACCGGGTCGGACATCACGTCGGTGCGCCGGTCGCGGTCCTTCTTGTCGTAGTCGGGGATCCGCGAGGCGCCGTCGTGCAGCCCTTCGGAGAGCTTCCCGGAGCCGTCGGCGAGCTTGTACATGCCGCCGCTCAGGGTGTCGGCGCCGGTCCTGAGCCTGCCGACACCCTCGTCCAGGTCCTGTGCGCCGGTCCTCGCGGTGCCGAGGCCGGAGTGCAGCGTCCTGGCGCCCGCGGCGACCTTGCCGGCGCCCCGGTTCAGCTCGTTGATCTTCGCCACGGCGTCGTCGAGGTCCTCGGAGAGGCGGGGCGCCCGCTCGGCGAGGGCCCGGGCCTGCTCCTGGAGGGTGGCGAGTCGGCCGTCGAGCTGCTTCAGGTCGCCGTCCTGGTCGGCGACCAGGGCGTTGACGTCGTCGGCGACCCGCGCCACGTCGGCGGCCGCCTGCCGGGCCTTCTTCAGGTCGGCGCAGGCCGGGTCCGGCAGCACCGGGTCCGTGCAGCGCGTCCTGTAGACGGCGTCGAGCGTCTGGGAGGCCTTGTGCGCTCCTTCGGCGGCCGCCGGGGCGGTCCTCACCAGGGTGTCGAGGTTGTGCCGCACGGCCACGGCGGAGTCGGCGACCAGCCGCGCGGTGTCGCCGATGGTCTTCTCGTTGTCCTTGAGGAAGGGGCCCGCCCTGCCCGCGAGCCCGTGGACCTTCTCGGCGAGGCTCTGGGTGCCGACGGCGACCTGCCGGGCGCCGTCCGCGAGGTCCCGCGAGCCGGTGTCGAGCCTCGCCAGCCCGTCGGCGAGCCTGCCGCTGCCCGCCTGGGCCTGCTTCAGGCCCGCGGCGAGGTCCTGGGACCCCTTCTCGGCCTTGCCGATGCCGCCCTCCAGGTCGTCGGCGCCGTTCGCGGCCTTCACCGTTGCGCCGTGGATGTCGGAGAAGGAGATGAAGATCCGGTCCAGGAAGGACCGCGACGCCTTGGTGGACGCGGCCTGGCGCACCTCGGCGAACACCGTCCGCGAGATCTGCCCGACGATGTAGTTGTTGGAGTCGTTCGTACGGACCTGGAGCGCGCCGGTCTCGGGGGAGTCGCCCGCGCTGGAGGCGATCCGCCGGCTGAGGTCGGCCGGCATGGTGAGCGACAGGTAATAGGTGCCGTCCTCGACGCCCTCGCGCGCCTCGGCGGCGTCCACCTCGTGCCAGTCGAAGGTGTCGCTCTCGCGCAGCCCCTTGGTGAGGTCGTCGCCCGCGGTCAGTCGCCTGCCGTCGGCGGTGGCTCCCTTGTCGTCGTTCACGAGGGCGACGGGGATGCGGTCCAGACGGCCGTACGGGTCCCAGAAGGACCACAGGTACAGGGCGCCGTACAGCAGGGGCAGCACCAGCAGGGCCACCAGGGCCGCGCGCGGCAGTTTCCCCCTGCCGAAGCGGCGCAGCTCAAGCGCGGCCAGTCTCGGCGAACGCATCGGTCGTCTCCTCACTGGTCTCGTCCGTCCCGGCCTCCGGCCGCGTGGACACGGTCACGGCGTCCTCGGGGGCCTCGCTGCACACCGCCACGACCGTGGTCCCGGCCGCGGCGAGGGACCTGAGCGGCTCCCAGGCCTCGGTGCGTTCGGCGTCCGACAGCTTCAGGTCCAGGTCGTCGACGGCCAGCAGCCGGGGCCGGCCGATCAGCGCGAGGGCGATCGACAGCCGCAGGGCCTCCAGGCGTTCCAGATCGCGTACGGCGGTCCGCGCGCCCTTGGGCAGCGCGTCGATGTCGAGCCCGGCGGCCGTCAGCGCGGTGTCGATTCGCAGCCTCGCCGCGGCCGTCCGCTCCTCGCGCGACCGCAGCAGGGCGCGCACGGAGTCCCCGAACCGGCTCTGCAGCAGCGCCCGTTCGCGCAGGTGCTCGCCGACGGTCAGGGCCGGGTCGAGGTCGGTGACGCCGTCGACGTTCGCCGGCGCGCTGAACCGGCGCACCGCCGCGAGCTGCTTCGGCAGCCGGGCCCCGCCCACGGTCGCCGTCCCCTCGGTGGCCCTCATCCGCCCGGTCAGCGCGAGCAGCAGGCTCGTACGGCCGGACCCCGAGGGTCCCACCACGGCGATCAGCGCACCGGGCTCCGCGGCGAGGTCGATCCCGCGGAACGCCCAGCCGCGAGGCCCCTTCAGGCCGAACCCCTCGGCCGTGACAGCGACTCCGTCCACGGCCACCCCCTGATCTTCTTGAATCGCGAACTTTTTGAACTGACTGGTCAGTGCAAAAAGTAGCCCGAACTTTCGATCGAAGCAAAAGCCCAGGTCAGAACGGATTGTCAGTGGCATACCTCACGATGGGCACATACGGCACTCCGTAGCGGGAGCTGCCGTCAACCAGACGACAGGAGGTTCGTCATGGCCAGCTATCACGCAGCCGCCGCCCGTCGGCGCCGCGCCACCGGCCCTGCCCCCTCACTGACCGGCCCGGCGAGCGACGTGCACCCCGTGCTGCGCCGGGCGACGGCCCCGCCCGCCGCCCTCGACCTGCTCGCCCAGGCCCGCGCCGGCCTGGACGAGGCCTCGGCGCTGGAGACGCCGAACGAGCGCTATGCGACCGCCCATCTCGCCGCCCTGCGCACCGCGGCCGCCGTGCTCGCCGCCCGGGGGCGCCCGGAGCCCACGCCCCGACGCCGCGCCAAGATCCGGAGCGCCTGGGAAGTGCTCCCCGAGATCGCGCCCGAGCTCACCGAGTGGAGCGCGCTGTTCGCCTCCGGGGCCCGGCGTCGGGCCCGGGCCGAGGCGGGCATCCAGGGCGCGGCGAGCCGCCGGGACGCGGACGACCTCATACGCGACGTGGCGATGTTCCTGCGCCTCGTCGAGCGGATGCTGGTCCTCCAGCCGGTCCTGCCGCAGCCGCGCCAGGACGCGGAGGCCCCGGAGGAGACCGGCCGCGGCACCGACCGCGACTACCCGGACGCCGGGTGACCGGCGCGCCGCGCCATGGTTCCTTGGGTCCGCCGGGTCCGCCGGGTCCGCCGGGACATCCAGGTCCACCCGGGACCCCTGGGTCCGCCGGGACCGCCCGGGACCACCGTGATCGGCGGGCGGGCGGACTCGCCGCCGCCGGGTACCGCATCTCGACTTCCGGGTCCGCCGGGACCGTTGGGTCCGCCGGGACCTCCTGGGTCCGCCGAGGCCAACTGGGTCCGCCAAAATCACCTGGGCCGCCGGGGCCAACTGGGTCCGCCGGGGACCACCAGGTCCGTCGGAGCCATCGGCCACCTGAGGCCGTCGGACCCACGAGGGTTCGCCCGGGACCACCTGGGTCCGCCGGGACCTGCTGGGTCCGCCGGGACCTGCTGGGTCGCCGGAGTCCGCCATCGGCCAACTGGGCCCGCCGGGACCACCCGGGTCCGTCGGGACCACTCGGCTCCGCCGGACCACCAGGGTGCGTCCGGGTTCTGCGCGGTCCGTCAGGGTTCTCCGGAGTCCGTCGTACGAGACGAGCGGCCGGGCGCGGCACCGGAGTGACCAGGTGGGGTACCGGAGGCAATAGGGTGGAGGGCGCCTGAAGCCTTCCCTTTTGCGCCGAGGAGTCAACTGTCGTGTCGGACCCGCTGCGACCCCGCGCCTCCCTCCGTACCGCCGTGGTCTGGGACGTCCTCCAGGACGCCCTCGACCGCCGGGTCAAGGCCACGGGACGGCAGGCGCTGGACGTCCTCGACACCGGAGGCGGCAGCGGCAACTTCGCGGTGCCCGTCGCCCGCCTCGGCCACCAGGTGACCGTCGTCGACCCCAGCCCCAACGCGCTGTTCGCGCTGGAGCGCCGGGCCGCCGAGGCCGGCGTCGCCGACCGGGTGCGGGGCGTCCAGGGAGACGCCCACGGCCTCTTCGACGTGGCCGAGCGCGGTGCCTACGACGTGGTGCTGTGCCACGGCGTCCTGGAGTACGTGGACGACCCGGCCGAGGGCGTGCGCAACGTGGTGGCCGCCCTGCGCCCCGAGGGCGTCCTCAGCCTGCTCGCCGCCGGCCTCGGCGGTGCCGTGCTCGCGCGGGCCCTCGCCGGCCACTTCAAGGAGGCCCGGCAGGCCCTCGGTGACCCGAACGGCCGCTGGGGCGACGGCGACCCCGTCCCGCGTCGCTTCACCGCCGACCAGCTCACCGCGCTCGTCGAGGGCGCGGGCCTCACCGTGGGCGCCGTGCACGGCGTACGGGTCTTCGCCGACCTCGTCCCCGGTGTGCTCGTGGACACCGAGCCCGGTGCCCTGGAGGCCCTGCTGAAGCTGGAGGAAGCGGCCGCCGAGCTCGCCGCCTTCCACTCCGTGGCCACACAGCTCCATGTGCTGGGTGAGACACGAGAGGCCGCAGGGGCCTGAGTCGCCCCCTGTGCCGGAGTGCTGATCAGGTACTTGACGGCACATGGAGTACGCCACAGGCCCCCCGATCGCGCCTCCAGCGCCGTATGATCGAGGGAGACCGCCCGGCATGACGGGACGGCCGCTGGGGAATGACAAGATTCAGCAGCCGGAGCGTTCATGGCGGAATCCGGTTGGCCAATTGGCGCAGAGGGGCGGGTTTCACGGGGGCGATTCCCTGCCTATCCTGAAGGGACCCCCCGAGTCGCCCCGGCGACTGCACGATGAGGAGGACTCCGTGCCGCTCTCGGAGCACGAGCAGCGCATGCTCGAGCAGATGGAGCGAGCGCTGTACGCCGAAGATCCCAAGTTCGCGTCGGCGCTCGAGGGAAGCGGGCTGCGTACGTACACCCGGCGGCGGGTCTACCAGGCGGTCGCCGGCTTCCTCGTGGGTATCGCGCTCCTCATGGCCGGTATGGTCGCCAAGCAGGTGTGGCTCAGCGTGGTGGGCTTCCTCGTCATGCTGGGGTGCGCGGTGCTCGCCGTGACCGGCTGGCGCAAGGCCCCCAAACCGGGCGAGCAGCCCGCCGCTGGCGCCCCGCACGCCCGTCGCCAGGGACGGCAGAAGCGCTCGATGATGGACCGGATCGAGCAGCGCTGGCAGAAGCGCCGCGACGAGCAGGGCGGCCAGTAGCACCCCGGCTCTCACAGATGTTCTGAGGGGGTGAGCACTCGATCGGGTGCTCACCCCCTCACGCATGTCCTGAAGCCCTGGCCGACACGTCCCCCAGGGCGCTCCCACCCCGCGCAGCACCGTAGCCCGGGCCTCCGAGAGGCCCGGGCCACGGTTGTGCCGCCGCACGCGGGGCGGCGTTTCTCAGCCTTGCTGACCGGACGGTTTGCGCAGCGTCGGCCGGGCCGCCGCAAGGCGGGTCCTGACCCCCGCCCACCACTCCGAGACCGCCCAGGCCGCCCGCGCGGTGGAACGCGGGGCGACCAGCGCCCGCACCCGCGTGAGCCGGCTGACCGAACCCCTCAGGCCGCCGATCACCCGGTGGACGTCCTGCGCGAGGCCGGCCGTCAGCCGGGGGCGCGGGGCGTAGAGCACCTGCTCCACGGCGTCCGCCACCCGGTGCACCGAGGCCGCGACCGCCGGGTCGAGATGCCCGAGCCGTACGATCCGCGCGGCCGCCCTGCGCGGGGTCTGCGAGTCGTCCGGCGCGATCCCGAAGTCCCACGCCGTGTCGGTCAGCTCCTGCCAGACCGCCAGGGTGTGCGCGGCGGCGTCCGCGTCACTGCGGCCGTGCCCGCCCAGACGTACCGAACGGGTGCGCAGCCGCCACAGCATCGGCGCCAGCGGGACCGCGAGCACGGCCAGTCCGAGGAGCACCCAGAGCAGCAGCTTCAGGTACCACCAGGAGCCCTGTACGGCCCACCAGGGGCCGCCGCCGTCCTTGGCCGCCGCGGCCGCCGGGGACGCGCTGTCGCACGCCTCCAGCTTCCGCAACTGGGGCGCGCAGCTCTCGCTCGCGGAGGGCGAGGCGGACGGCGCCGTGGACGACCCCGCGGAGGGCCGCGCCACACCGGGGTCCACACTGCCGCCGGCGTCCGGGATGGTGTACGAGGGGACCGTGCCCCGGGTCGGGGTGGGCTCGAAGCGGGTCCATCCCACCCCCTCGAAGTACAGCTCGGGCCAGGCGTGGGCGTCCTTGAGCCCCACCGACACCGAGCCGTCCGCCTGCGGGGTGCCCGGCGCGAAGCCCACCGCGACCCGGGCCGGGATGCCCAGGGAGCGGGCCATCGCCGCCATGGCGAAGGAGAAGTGGACGCAGAAGCCCTGCTTGTCCCGCAGGAAGTTGGCGATGGCGTTGGGCCCGTCACCGACCTCCACCTGGGTGTCGTACTCGAAGCCGCCGTTGATCGCGAAGTAGTCCTGGAGGTCGACCGCCTGCTCGTAGGGGTTCTTCGCGCCCGCGGTGACCTCGCGGGCGGTCTTGGCCACCACCTCCGGCAGCGAGTCGGGCAGGTCGGTGTACTCGCGCTCGATGGCCGGGGGCGCGGCCGGCGCCGCGGCGAGCTGCTCGGCCGTCGGCTGCACGTCCAGGCTCTTCACGTCGTACGTCAGCCCGCGCGTGCTCTGCCCGTGGTCGCCGACGAGCGCCATGCCCTCGGGTTCGTAGCGCCAGTTGCCGCGGACCTGGACGCCACTGGGCGGGTACGGCATGGGCAGATAGCTCTGCTCGTACCAGTTCGCCGCCGAGATGGTCGTCTCGACCTCGGTGCGCCGGACGTCGGCGCCGAGGCCGATCGGGGTCGGGAAGTCCCTCGGCACGGCGCCGATGGACCGCTTGGACGGCTTCCAGGTCCGGCCGTCGAAGTCGTCCAGGGATACGATCCGCAGGTACAGGTCGGCGGTGTCGTTGCTCTGCGTGCGCACGGACAGGACCTGGCGGTCCTCGTCGACGTTCAGGCTGTCGCGCAGCGAGAGCAGCGGGTTCACCGCGGAGATCGTGCCCCCGCTGCCGTTGCCCGCGCCCACGCCCGCTCCGGTGGCGTCCAGGAGGCCGCCGTTCATCGAGGGCAGGCCGGCCGACACCACGAGGGCGATGCCGAGGCTCGCCACCCCGATCCGGCGGCCGGTGCGCACCGGTGCCACGGGCCCGGAGTCGACGCCGGGGGAGCGGGACGCCCCGCCGAAGACGCGGCCCCACTGCGAGAGCCGGTCGCGCCCCTCGGCCAGCAGCAGCATCAGGTAGCCGACGGCCGCGACCAGGAACCAGAACCAGTCGCCGTGGCCCTCCGACAGCCCCGCGGCGACGGAGTACAGCGCGAGCAGCGGCAGACCCGCCGGGGCCGCGCTGCGGAAGGTCACCGCGAGGGTGTCCACCACGAGACCGACGACCAGGACACCGCCGAAGACCATCAGCTTGATGCCCTCGGAGGCCAGGGGCGCCGGGATCGCGTACCGCGCGATGTCGTCGCCGCCCTGCCGGAGCAGGTCCCCGAAGTGCACGACGGCGTCCGGGCCGGGGAACAGCCCGAGGAAGGCCTGGTCGCGGGCGAAGATCAGGGTCAGCATCATCAGCGTGACGAGCGCCTGCGCCGCCACCGTCAGCGGACGGGCCAGCGGGATCCGCCGCGTCGCCGCGCCGACCACCGTCTGCACGCCGAGCAGGAAGGCGGCCTGCACGATCCAGGTGACCGGCTCCACCAGGGGCAGCAGGGCGCACGCGGCCATCAGCGTGGCCGCCCACGCGCACAGCGCCAGTCGTCCCCGGCCGCTCAACACGATGCCTCCCCGGCCGTGCCCACGCCCGTGCGCTCGCGGTCCGCGAGACGCCACAGCGCCTCCAGCGAGGCGCCCCGCGGCACGCCCAGTGCCGTCCAGCCCGCCTCGCGCAGCATCCGCAGCCGCTCCTCGCGCTCCTCCAGGGCACCCGGCACCTCGGAGGGCTCCCGCACCCAGAGTTCGCTGTCGAGGACGAACGCGAGCGCGCCCCCGCTGCGCTGCCGCATCTTGGCCACCACCGTGGCCTGCTCCTCGTCGAGGTCGCCGAAGAAGGCCACCAGCAGCCCTTCGTTCCCGCGGCGCAGCACGTCGTACGCGCGCGACAGGCCCGTGCCGTCGGAGTGGTCGACCACCGCGAGCGTGTCCATCATCAGCCCGGCCGCGTCCGCGGTCCCCTGGCTCGCCCCCGCGAACCCGTCGGCGCCCTCGCCGGGCACGGAGTTGCCGGTGTCCGTCAGCAGCCTCACCGAGAAGCCCCGTTCGAGCATGTGGACCAGGACGGAGGCGGCGCCCGAGACGGCCCACTCGAAGGCCGAGTCCGGGCCCGCGCCCGCGAAGGCGAGGCCCCGGGTGTCCAGGAGCACCGTGCAGCGGGCCCGCTGGGGCTGCTCCTCGCGCCGGACCATCAGCTCGCCGTAGCGGGCGGTGGAGCGCCAGTGGACCCGGCGCAGGTCGTCGCCGTAGCGGTAGCCGCGCGGGATCACGTCGTCCTCGCCGGCCAGGGCCAGCGAGCGCTGCCGTCCGTCGCCGTACCCCTTGGCCTCGCCGCTCAGCCGCACCGGGGGCAGCGCCTCCACGCGCGGGATCACGGTCAGGGTGTCGTACGTCGAGAAGGAGCGGGTCAGCTCGCACATGCCGAACGGGTCGGTCAGGCGGAGCTGGAGGGGGCCCAGCGGGTAGCGGCCGCGCAGGTCGGAGCGGACGCGGTAGGAGACCTCGCGGCGGCCGCCCGGCTCCACGCGGTCGAGCACGAAGCGCGGGCGCGGGCCGAGGACGTAGGGGACCCGGTCCTGGAGCATCAGCAGGCCGGTGGGCAGGCGGGAGACGTTGTCCATCCGCAGATGGACCCGGGCCTCGCTGGCGGCGGGCACGCGCGCGGGTGAGAGCCGGCGGCTGCCCGCGACCCGGTAGCGGGTGCGGTAGAGGACGGTGGCGCAGACCAGGGGCAGTGCGGCCAGCAGCAGGCCGACCCGCAGCAGGTCGGACTGGCCGAGGACGTACGCACAGACGGCCGCGGCGATGCCCGCGGCGAAGAAGGAGCGGCCCCGGGTGGTCAGACCGGCCAGTGCGGTGCGGATTCCGCCCTTGTCGCCGCGGTCGGCCTCGGGGCCGCCGGCCGAGGGCACCCCGCCGGACATCACAGGCTCCGCGGCGGCTGCTGCGGGTACGCGGGCGCGGTGCGGCCGATCCCGAGCCCGCCCTGCTGGGGTGCGGCGGGGACCGGGGTGCGCTGGAGGATCTCCTGCACGACCTGTTCCGCGGTGCGCCGGTTGAGCTGGGCCTGGGCGGTGGGCAGCAGACGGTGGGCGAGGACGGCGACGGCGAGTGCCTGGATGTCGTCCGGCAGGGCGAACTCGCGGCCGCTGAGGGCGGCGGAGGCCTTGGCGGCGCGCAGCAGGTGCAGGGTCGCGCGCGGGGAGGCCCCGAGTCTGAGGTCGGGATGGGTGCGGGTGGCGGAGACCAGGTCGACGGCGTACCGCCGGACCGTTTCGGCGACGTGGACGCCGCGGACGGCCTCGATGAGCTTGACGATGTCGTGCGCGTGGGCCACCGGCTGGAGGTCCTCCAGGGGGCTCACCCCGCCGTGGATGTCGAGCATCTGCAGCTCGGCCTCGGCGCTGGGGTAGCCCACCGACACCCGGGCCATGAAGCGGTCGCGCTGGGCCTCGGGCAGCGGGTAGGTGCCCTCCATCTCGACCGGGTTCTGCGTGGCGACCACCATGAAGGGGCTGGGCAGCTCGTAGGTCTGTCCGTCGATGGTGACCTGGCGCTCCTCCATCGACTCCAGGAGCGCGGACTGGGTCTTCGGCGAGGCGCGGTTGATCTCGTCGCCGATCACGATCTGGGCGAAGATCGCACCTGGCTTGAACTCGAAGTCCCGGCGCTGCTGGTCCCAGATGGACACGCCCGTGATGTCCGAGGGCAGCAGGTCGGGGGTGAACTGGATGCGGCGCACCGAGCAGTCGATGGACCGCGCCAGCGCCTTGGCCAGCATGGTCTTGCCGACACCGGGGACATCCTCGATCAGAAGATGTCCCTCGGCGAGCAGCACGGTCAGTGAAAGCCGAACGACCTCGGGCTTCCCCTCGATCACGCCCTCCACCGAACTGCGTACCCGCTCGACAACGGCGGTCAGATCAGTGAGGCTCGCTCGATCGTCATAGGTGGTCACCCGGCCCTCCTCGGCCCGAAAACTTTCCGGGCCGACGCTCTGTGATGCGTAACCGGCCCACCCCGAATCACGGACACCACGCGCGAAAAGTTCCGCGTGACGCCACACCCGCATTCTTGCTGCCGTTACCGTTTCGTGTCACTCGACTGTGGACAACTGGCTGCACTATGTCGGGCCTTGCGGTGTTTTGGGTACCCCGAGGGCCGAAATCAACAGCGAAACGACAGCTCCGGCGGGCCGTTACGCCGGGTCGATCTCGCGCAGCAGGCCCGTCTTCACGTCGAACACGAAGCCGCGTACGTCGTCGGTGTGCAGCAGGAAGGGCGAGGTGCGCACCCGCTGCATGGACTGGCGTACGTCCTGGTCGACGTCACGGAAGGCCTCCACCGCCCACGCGGGACGCTGGCCGACCTCCATCTCCAGCTCGGTGCGGAAGTCCTCGGTGATCGCCTCCAGACCGCAGCCCGTGTGGTGGATGAGGACGATGCTGCGGGTGCCGAGCTTGCGCTGGCTGATGGTGAGGGAGCGGATCACGTCGTCGGTGACCACGCCGCCCGCGTTGCGGATGGTGTGGCAGTCGCCGAGCTCCAGGCCGAGCGCGGCGTGCAGGTCGAGACGGGCGTCCATGCAGGCCACGACGGCGACGTGCAGGACCGGGCGGGCGTCCATTCCGGGGTCGGTGAACGCGGCGGCGTACCGCTCGTTGGCGTCGACCAGGCGGTCGGTGACACCGCCGTCGCGGGATATGGCGCCTTCGGTGGGTACGGATGCGGAAGTCGTCATAACCATGACGTTACTGGTCACCGGCGTCGCGGTCCTGCGGTGAGAAGGGAAAAAGAGCGTCATCACGCCTTCTGTGTGAGGTACCCCACAAGGGGATCGGGTGCGCCCGAACGGGTGTTTTCCGTCCTTTTCGTGCGTCGGGTCCGCGCCGCTGCGCGACGCGCAGGCCGGTTGATTGACCGCGAGACACCGTGGACTAAAGTGACGCGAAGCGGGAGGCGAGGCCTCCCTGCTGACACTCCCGGAGGCCCCGGCTCGCGCCCGGACGGTCTCAACACGTGCGCGGCGCGTACGTACGGCTCGGCCTCCTCCCGCTCCCGGTCGGCTGACGCTTCCGGCGCCGGCAGGCCTCCCCTTCACCGGGGGTCCTCCCAGCTCGCTGGGACAGGGCGGGGACCCGGCGGTGCGTACGGCCCGCGCCGGACCTGAGAGGGCCCCTTGAGCCAGAGTCGACACGTCCCGGTGATGCTCCAGCGGTGCCTGGACCTGTTGGCCCCCGCCCTGGAGCGGCCCGGATCGGTGGTCGTCGACTGCACGCTCGGTCTCGGCGGCCACAGCGAGGCCCTGCTCCAGCGGTTCCCGGAGGCCCGGCTCGTCGCCCTCGACCGCGACAAGGAGGCCCTGCGCCTGTCCGGCGAGCGGCTCGCGCCCTTCGGTGAGCGCGCCACCCTCGTCCACGCGGTCTACGACGAACTCCCGGACGTCCTCGACCGGCTCGGCATCGCGCGCGTGCAGGGCGTCCTCTTCGACCTCGGTGTCTCCTCCATGCAGCTCGACGAGGCCGACCGCGGCTTCGCCTACGCCCAGGACGCCCCGCTCGACATGCGCATGGACCAGACGACCGGCATCAGCGCCGCCGAGGTCCTCAACACCTATCCGCCGGGCGAGCTCGTCCGCATCCTGCGGGCGTACGGCGAGGAGAAGCAGGCCAAGAGGATCGTGGCCGCGATCGTGCGGGAGCGCGAGAAGGAGCCGTTCACCAACAGCGCGCGGCTCGTCGAGCTGATCCGGGACTCGCTGCCGCAAGCCGCCAAGCGCACCGGCGGCAACCCGGCCAAGCGCACCTTCCAGGCGCTGCGCATCGAGGTCAACGGCGAGCTCTCCGTGCTTGAGCGGGCGATCCCGGCCGCGGTGGAGGCGCTCGCGGTGGGCGGCCGGATCGCCGTGCTGTCGTACCACTCGCTGGAGGACCGGCTGGTCAAGCAGGTCTTCGCGGCCGGTGCCGCCAACACCGCCCCGCCCGGGCTGCCCGTCGTCCCCGAGCAGTACCAGCCCCGGCTCAAGCTGCTCACGCGCGGTGCCGAACTTCCCACCGAGGAAGAGATCGCCGAGAACCGGCGGGCCGCACCGGCGCGTTGCAGGGGCGCCGAGCGAATCAGGGAGTCCATCGAATGATGCGTGAGGCGCGTGAGCCGCGTCAGTGGGTTGGGGAACCGGACTCACTGGAGGGTGTGTGAGCAGGAAACCCGAACTGAGGGGGAGGGCGGCTCGTCTCGCACGTCTCCTCCCCGGCACCGCGAGCCCCGGACAGGCGGCCCGCACCCCCTTCGTACTCCTCGTGGTCCTCCTGCTCGGCGGCGGCCTCATCGGGCTGCTGGTGCTGAACTCCGCGGTGAGCGAGGGGTCCTTCAAGCTCAGCGACCTCCAGAAGGACACCAAGAGCCTGACCGACGAGCAGCAGGCCCTGCAACGCGACATCGACGCCTACTCCGCGCCCGACGCCCTGGTGCGCCGCGCCCGGGAACTCGGCATGGTCCCCGGCGGCGACCCGGCCTTCCTCGACCCCGACGGCACCGTCAAGGGCGTCCCCTCTCCCGCCGGGGACGCCGAACCGCTGTCCTACCGGATGCCGCTCGTCCTCGCGCCCGAGGCGTTCGACAGCACGGCCGTCGCGACGCCGGCGCCGACGGCGACGGCCGGCACCACCCCGGCCGAGGACGCCGTACCGACCCCCGAGACCGTCGAACAGGTTCCCGGGGCCGTCCCCTCGGACGTCCCGCTCCCCACGACCACGACCCCCGGCAGGTGACGGAAGTGTCCGACGACTTCGGCAGGCAGCCGCCGCGCCGCCGCGTGCCGGGCCCCGCGCGCCCCGAGCGCTCCGGCCGCCCCGTCGGCCGACCGCGCCCGGGCCCCGGCGCCCGCCCGGCCCGCCGCCCGTCGGCGCCCCGCCAGGCGGCCCCCAAGACCATCCGCCTGGGCAGCCCCCGCCCCCGGCTGCGCCTGGTCGGCGTCGCGCTGACGCTGGTGCTGGCCGCCTTCGTCGTACGACTGCTCCAGGTGCAGGCCGTCGACGCGAGCACGTACGCGGCCAAGGCCGAGCAGAACCGGTACGTCGGCTACACGCTGGCCGCCGAGCGCGGCGGGATCACCGACCGCGACGGCGTGGCCCTCGCGACCAGCGAGGACGCGTACGACATCACGGCCGACCCGACCCTGTTCACCCGCGAGCAGCTCAAGATCGACGACGGTCCCGAGCAGGCCGCCGCGCTGCTCGCCCCGATCCTGGGGCAGGAGCAGGAGACGCTCGTCAAGAAGCTGCGGCCCAAGGACCGGAAGCTCCGCTACGTCCTGCTCGCCAACCGGCAGACCCCGCAGGTCTGGAAGCAGATCAAGGACCTGAAGTCCGCGCTCGCCACCAAGAGCGAGACCGACCCGGGCACGGCCAACGTCCTCGCGGGCGTGCTGTCCGTGCCGACGACCAAGCGCGTGTACCCGAACGGCGAGCTCGCCGCCGGGATACTGGGCTGGGTCAACGCCGACGGCAAGGGCGGCGGCGGTGTCGAGCAGCAGCTCAACTCCCTGCTGGCCGGCAAGGACGGCAAGGTCCGCTACGCCCAGTCCGGCGGCCGCCAGGTGCCCACCGTGGGCTCCACCGAGACCCCCGCGGTGCCCGGCAGCGACGTCGAGCTCACCATCGACCGCGACATCCAGTGGGCCGCCCAGCAGGCCATCACCGACCAGGTGAAGGAGTCCAAGGCGGACCGCGGGTACGTGATAGTGCAGGACACCCGGACCGGCCAGGTCCTCGCCATGGCCAACTCGCCGGGCTTCGACCCGAACGACCTGTCGAAGGCGAGCTCGGTGAACATGGGCAACGCGGCCCTCCAGGACGCCTACGAGCCCGGTTCCACCGCCAAGGTCATGTCGATGGCCGCCGTGCTGGAACAGGGCGTGGCGACCCCGCTGACGCATGTGATCGTCCCCAACCGGCTGCACCGCGGCGACCGGCTCTTCAAGGACGACATCGACCACGAGACCTGGTACCTCACGCTCAACGGCGTGCTCGCCAAGTCCAGCAACATCGGCACCATCCTGGCCACCGGCCAGCTCGGCAAGACCCAGGCGCAGTCCAACCAGGTCCTCTACTCCTACCTGCGCAAGTTCGGCCTCGGCCGGTACTCCGGGCTCGACTTCCCCGGCGAGACCCCGGGCATCCTCGCCAAGCCCGCGGACTGGTCGACCTCGCAGCAGTACACGATTCCTTTCGGCCAGGGCGTGTCCCTCAACGCCATGCAGGCCGCGTCCGTCTACTCGACGATCGCCAACGGCGGCGTCCGGGTCGAACCCACGCTCGTCCGCGGCACCAAGGGGCCCGACGGACGCTTCACGCCCGCCGCGAAGCCCAAGCAGACACGGGTCATCAGCGCCAGGACGGCCAAGACGCTGGCCCAGATGCTGGAGTCGGTGGTGGACGACGAGGAGGGCACCGGCACCAAGGCGCGCATCCCGGGCTACCGGGTCGCGGGCAAGACGGGCACGGCCAACCGTGTGGATCCGGCCACCGGCAAGTACAAGGGCTACACGTCGTCGTTCGCCGGGTTCGCGCCCGCCGACAAGCCCCGGATCACCGTCTACTGCGCCATCCAGAACGCCACCAGCGGCAGCTACTTCGGCGGCCAGATCTGCGGACCCGTCTACAAGCAGGTCATGGAGTTCGCCCTGAAGACCCTCCAGGTCCCGCCCACGGGAGCGAAGGCCGCGAAGCTGCCCGTGACCTACACGCCCTGACCGACGGGGGTGCCGGCCTCGTCGGCGCCCCAGCACACCGTCAGCAGCTCAGCAGCACACCTCAGCACCTCGGAAAGGCCACCAGGAACCACCTCGTGACGACGATCACCTCCGATTCCGGGAACCAGGGCGGCCGCCGCCCCTCACTTCGCTCCGAGGCGGGTGCGCCCGGTACGCTCACCGCCGTGCCACACGCTGATCAGTCCCAAACCACCCAGAAGGGCGCACCCGTGACCTATCCGGGACCGCCCCGGCCGGTCCGGGTCTCCGCCACACCCCTCGCGGAGCTCGCCGATCAACTGGGTGCCGCCGCGCCGGAGCCCCCGAAGGACACGGTCGAGATCACGGGCATCACCCATGACTCGCGCGCCGTCCGCCCCGGCGACCTGTACGCCGCCCTGCCCGGAGCCCGTCTGCACGGCGCCGACTTCGTCACCCAGGCCCTCGGCCTCGGCGCGGCCGCGGTGCTGACCGACCCGACGGGAGCCGAGCGCGCCGCCGGGACCGGGCTCCCGGTGCTGGTCGTCGAGGACCCCCGGGCGCGCATGGGCGAACTGGCCGCCACGATCTACGGCCACCCCGGTGAGGACCTGCTCCAGATCGGGATCACCGGCACCTCCGGCAAGACCACCACCGCCTACCTCGTCGAGGGTGGTCTGAAGGCGGTCAGGTCCACCGGTCTGATCGGCACCGTCGAGATGCGCATCGGCGACGAGCGCATCAAGTCCGAGCGCACCACGCCCGAAGCCACCGACCTCCAGGCCCTGTTCGCGGTCATGCGCGAGCGCGGTGTCGAGGCGGTCGCCATGGAGGTCTCCAGCCACGCGCTGGTCCTCGGCCGGGTCGACGGCTGCGTCTTCGACATCGGCGTCTTCACCAACCTCAGCCCGGAGCACATGGAGTTCCACTCCGACATGGAGGACTACTTCCAGGCCAAGGCTCAGCTCTTCACGCCGAGACGCAGCCGTCTCGGCGTCGTCAACCTCGACGACGAGTACGGCCGCCGGCTCGTCAAGGAGGCCACGGTCCCGGTCGTCACCTACTCGGCCGAGGGCCACCCCGACGCCGACTGGCGTGCCGCGGACGTCGAAGTCGGCCCCATGGACTCGACGTTCACCGTGATCGGCCCCAAGGGCGAGCGGATCGGCGCCCGGTCGCCGCTCGCGGGCCCCTTCAACGTGGCGAACTCCCTCGCTGCGATCGTCGCCCTGGCCGCGGCCGGCCTGGACCCGCAGACCGCCGCCGACGGCGTCGCCGCCGTCCCGGGGGTGCCGGGCCGCCTGGAGCGCGTGGACGCCGGGCAGCCCTATCTCGCGGTCGTGGACTACGCCCACAAGACCGACGCGGTCGAGTCGGTGCTCAAGGCGCTCCGCAAGGTCACCGAGGGCCGGGTGCACGTGGTGCTCGGCTGCGGCGGCGACCGCGACACGACCAAGCGCGGGCCCATGGGCGCGGCCGCGGCCCGCCTGGCCGACACCGCCGTACTGACCTCCGACAACCCCCGCTCCGAGGACCCGCTCGCGATCCTCGCAACCATGCTCGAGGGCGCGGCGTCCGTACCAGCACACGAACGCGGCGAGGTCCAGGTCTTCGAGGACCGGGCCGCCGCGATCGCCGCAGCCGTCGCCCGCGCGCAGCCCGGTGACACCGTGCTCGTCGCGGGCAAGGGCCACGAGCAGGGCCAGGACATCGCCGGGGTGGTCCGTCCCTTCGACGACCGCCAGGTGCTTCGAGAAGCCATCCAGAAGACCCAGGGATGAACTTGTGATCGCCCTCTCTCTCGCCGAGATCGCCTCAGTCGTCGGCGGGCAGACCCACGACATACCGGATCCGTCGGCGCAGGTGCACGGGCCCGTCGTCATCGACTCCCGGCAGGTGGCGGACGGCAGTCTGTTCGCCGCCTTCGTGGGGGAGCGCGTCGACGGCCACGACTACGCCGAACAGGCCGTCCGGGCGGGCGCGGTGGCCGTGCTGGCCCAGCACCCCGTCGGCGTGCCCGCGATCGTCGTCGAGGACGTCCAGACGGCCCTCGGCGCCCTCGCGCGCCATGTCGTACGACGGCTCGGCGCGACCCTCGTCGCCCTCACCGGCTCGGCCGGCAAGACCAGCACCAAGGACCTGATCGCGCAGGTGCTGCGGAGCAAGGCCCCGACGGTGTTCACGCCCGGCTCGCTCAACAACGAGATCGGGCTGCCGCTGACCGCGCTCACCGCCACCGAGGAGACGAGGTTCCTCGTCCTGGAGATGGGCGCCCGCGGGATCGGCCACATCCGCTACCTCACGGATCTGACGCCCCCGAAGATCGGTCTCGTCCTGAACGTCGGCAGCGCCCACATCGGCGAGTTCGGCGGCCGCGAGCAGATCGCGCAGGCCAAGGGCGAACTCGTGGAGGCCCTGCCGGAGGACGGCACCGCGGTGCTCAACGCCGACGATCCGCTCGTACGGGCCATGGCGTCCCGTACGAAGGCGAAGGTGCTCCTTTTCGGAGAGTCCGACGAAGCGGACGTTCGCGCCGAGAACGTGCGACTCACGGACACCGGACAGCCCGCCTTCAGCCTTCGCACACCCTCCGGTGCAAGCGAAGTGACCATGCGCCTGTACGGTGAGCACCACGTGTCGAACGCGCTCGCCGCGGCCGCCGTCGCCCATGAGCTGGGCATGTCCGCAACCGAGATCGCCACCGCGCTCTCCGAGGCGGGCTCCCTCTCCCGCTGGCGTATGGAGGTCACCGAGCGCCCGGACGGCGTGACCATCGTCAACGACGCCTACAACGCGAACCCCGAGTCCATGCGAGCGGCCTTGCGCGCACTCGCAGCGATGGGCAAAGCCTCACAGGCAAAGGGGGGCCGGACCTGGGCGGTGCTCGGCAAGATGGCCGAGCTCGGGGACGAGGCGCTCGCCGAGCACGACGCGGTCGGACGGCTCGCCGTCCGGCTCAATGTCGGCAAGCTCGTCGCGGTCGGGGGCAGGGAAGCGTCCTGGCTGCAACTGGGCGCATATAACGAGGGTTCGTGGGGTGAGGAGTCGGTGCACGTGTCCGACGCACAGGCGGCGGTCGACCTGCTGCGCAGTGAGTTGCGCCCGGGAGACGTCGTCCTCGTGAAGGCGTCGCGGTCGGTCGGCCTGGAGAGCGTCGCCCAGGCGCTGCTCGACGCCGAGGGCGAGGTTGCCGCCCGATGATGAAGCAGATCCTGTTCTCAGGAGTCATCGGCCTGTTTCTGACCCTGGTCGGCACCCCGCTGCTGATCAAGCTGCTCGCGCGCAAGGGTTACGGCCAGTACATCCGGGACGACGGCCCGCGCGAGCACGCCAGCAAGCGCGGTACGCCGACGATGGGCGGTATCGCCTTCATCCTGGCGACCGTCGTCGCCTACTTCCTGTCCAAGGTCATCACCGGCTACCCGCCCACCTACTCGGGCCTGCTGGTGCTCGGCCTGATGTGCGGCATGGGCCTGGTCGGTTTCCTCGACGACTACATCAAGATCGTCAAGCGGCGTTCGCTGGGCCTGCGGGCCAAGGCGAAGATGGCCGGCCAGCTCATCGTCGGCATCAGCTTCGCGGTCCTCGCGCTGATGTTCCCGGACGTCCGCGGCAACACCCCGGCCTCCACCAAGCTGTCGTTCATCACGGACTTCGGCTGGAAGATCGGCCCGATCCTGTTCGTGGTCTGGGCGCTGTTCATGATCCTCGCGATGTCGAACGGCGTGAACCTCACCGACGGTCTGGACGGCCTCGCCACCGGCGCCTCGGTCCTCGTCTTCGGCGCCTACACCTTCATCGGCGTCTGGCAGTTCCAGGAGTCCTGCGCCAACTCGGGCACCCTGACCAACCCGAACGCCTGCTACGAGGTGCGCGATCCGCTCGACCTCGCGGTGATCGCGTCCGCGCTGATGGGTGCCTGCCTCGGCTTCCTGTGGTGGAACACCTCGCCGGCCAAGATCTTCATGGGCGACACCGGTTCGCTCGCCCTCGGCGGTGTCCTCACCGGTCTCGCGATCCTGTCGCGCACCGAACTCCTGGTCGCCATCATGGGCGGTCTGTTCGTCCTCATCACCATGTCGGTGGTCATCCAGGTCGGCTCCTTCCGGCTCACCGGGAAGCGCGTCTTCCGGATGGCCCCGCTCCAGCACCACTTCGAACTCAAGGGCTGGTCCGAAGTCCTCGTCGTGGTCCGTTTCTGGATCATCCAGGGCATCTGTGTGATCGTCGGCCTGGGTCTCTTCTACGCGGGATGGGCAGCAGAAAAGTGACCTCCTCGGAGCACCTCGACTGGCAGGGCAAGCACGTCACCGTCGCCGGGCTCGGTGTCTCCGGCATCCCGGCGGCGAAGGCGCTGCACGCGCGCGGGGCGCACGTCACGGTCGTCAACGACGGCGACGACGCACGCGCGCGTGAGCAGGCCGCCGAACTGGAGGCGCTCGGCATCACCGTGCGCCTCGGCGACGGCGCGACCCTGCCCGAGGGCACCGAACTCGTCGTCACCGCGCCGGGCTGGAAGCCGGACAAGCCGCTCTTCACGGCGGCCCGTGCGGCCGGTCTGGAGATCTGGGGCGACGTGGAGCTCGCCTGGCGGCTGCGCGGCCCCGACGCGGCCCCCTGGCTCGCGATCACCGGCACCAACGGCAAGACGACCACCACCCAGATGCTGGCGTCGATCCTGAAGGCCGCGGGGCTGCGCACGGCCGCCGTCGGCAACATCGGCGTCTCCCTGCTGGACGCGGTCCTCGGCGACGAGCAGTACGACGTCCTGGCCGTGGAGTTGTCGAGCTACCAGCTCCACTGGGCGCCCTCGCTGCGCGCCCACTCCGCGGCCGTGCTCAACCTGGCCCCCGACCATCTCGACTGGCACGGCTCCATGGAGGCGTACGCCGCCGACAAGGGCCGCGTCTACGAGGGCAATCGGGTCGCCTGCGTCTACAACGTCGCCGACAAGGCCACCGAGGACCTGGTGCGCGAGGCGGACGTCGAGGAGGGCTGCCGGGCCGTCGGCTTCACCCTCGGCACCCCGGGGCCGTCCCAACTCGGCGTCGTCGAGGGCATCCTGGTCGACCGGGCCTTCGTGGCGGACCGGCACAAGAACGCCCAGGAGCTCGCCGAGGTCACCGACGTCGACCCGCCCGCCCCGCACAACATCGCCAACGCCCTTGCCGCGGCGGCCCTCGCCCGGGCCTTCGGGGTGCCCGCCAGGGCCGTACGGGACGGGCTGCGGGACTTCACCCCGGACGCCCACCGCATCTCGCACGTGGCCGACGTGGACTCGGTGGCCTACGTCGACGACTCCAAGGCCACCAACACCCATGCGGCGGAAGCCTCGTTGGCGGCCTACGAGTCGATCGTGTGGATCGCGGGCGGCCTCGCCAAGGGCGCGACCTTCGACGAGCTGGTCGCCAAGTCGGCGAAGCGGCTGCGCGGGGTCGTGCTCATCGGCCAGGACCGCGCCCTGATCCGTGAAGCCCTCGCGCGACACGCCCCGGAAGTACCCGTGGTGGACCTCGACCGGACCGACACTGGGGCGATGCTCGCGGCTGTCCAGGAGGCCTCACGCCTCGCCGTCGCAGGTGACACGGTGCTGCTGGCCCCGGCCTGTGCCTCGATGGACATGTTCGCCAACTACAACAAGCGCGGTGACGCGTTCGCGGAGGCGGTTCGCGAACTCGGCTCCTGACCGACGTAGCGGAGGCGTTGATGCCCAGTAGCCGTACCGGCAGGCCGCCCGTGCAGCGGGCGTCCCGGCGCCCCGCCGCCGCCCGGTCCTCGCCCGAGAACGCCGTACAGCGGCTCTACACGCGTGCGCGGAAGGCCTGGGACCGGCCGCTGACCGCCTACTACCTGATCCTCGGCGGCAGCCTGCTGATCACCGTGCTGGGCCTGGTGATGGTGTACTCGGCCTCCCAGATCACCGCCCTGCAGATGTCGCTGCCGGGATCCTTCTTCTTCCGCAAGCAGTTCCTGGCCGCCGTCATCGGCACCGTCCTGCTGCTGGTGGCCTCCCGGATGCCGGTCAAGCTGCACCGGGCCCTCGCCTACCCGATCCTGGCGGGCGCGGTCTTCCTGATGGCCCTGGTGCAGGTGCCGGGGATAGGGATGTCGGTCAACGGCAACCAGAACTGGATCTCGCTCGGCGGCTCCTTCCAGATCCAGCCCAGCGAGTTCGGCAAGCTCGCCCTGGTGCTGTGGGCGGCCGACCTGCTCGCCCGCAAGCAGGACAAGAAGCTGCTGACCCAGTGGAAGCACATGCTGGTGCCGCTCGTCCCGGTCGCCTTCCTGCTGCTCGGGCTGATCATGCTCGGCGGTGACATGGGCACCGCGATCATCCTGACGGCGATCCTGTTCGGCCTGCTCTGGCTCGCGGGGGCGCCGACCCGGCTGTTCGTCGGGGTGCTGTCGGTCGCCGCGTTCATCGGGTTCGTCCTCATCAAGACCAGCCCCAACCGGATGGCCCGGCTCGCCTGCATCGGCGCCACCGAGCCCAAGGCGGGGGCCGCCGACTGCTGGCAGGCCGTGCACGGCATCTACGCCCTCGCCTCCGGCGGGATCTTCGGCTCCGGGCTCGGCGCGAGTGTGGAAAAATGGGGCCAACTCCCCGAAGCCCACACCGACTTCATCTTCGCCGTCACCGGTGAGGAACTGGGCCTCGCGGGGACGCTGTCGGTACTCGCTCTCTTCGCGGCTCTAGGCTATGCGGGTATCCGCGTGGCCGGACGCACGGAGGACCCCTTCGTGAGGTATGCCGCGGGAGGCGTGACCACCTGGATCACCGCTCAGGCAGTGATCAACATCGGTGCGGTGCTCGGTCTGCTGCCGATCGCCGGCGTCCCGCTCCCGCTGTTCTCCTACGGAGGGTCCGCCCTGCTGCCGACCATGTTCGCCATCGGGTTGCTGATCGCGTTCGCGCGTGACGATCCCGCTGCGCGGGCGGCGCTTTCGATGCGGCAACCCCGCTTTGGTAGAAAGCGGGCGGGAGGCGCCGTGCCGGCACGGGGGCCTCGGAGATGGAACACGATGCGACGGCGTGCCCGAACGGCGCGTTCGTCCGGAGAGCGGTGAATTTCGGTGCATGTCGTACTCGCCGGTGGGGGGACCGCCGGCCACATCGAGCCCGCGCTCGCCCTCGCGGACGCCCTGCGCAGGCAGGACCCCACCGTGGGGATCACGGCCCTGGGCACGGAGCGGGGCCTGGAGACCAAGCTCGTCCCGCAGCGCGGCTACGAGCTCGCGCTCATCCCGGCCGTCCCGCTGCCCCGTAAGCCCACTCCCGAGCTGATCACCGTCCCGGGCCGGCTGCGCGGCACGATCAAGGCCACCGAGCAGATCCTGGAGCGCACCAAGGCCGACGCCGTGGTGGGCTTCGGCGGCTATGTGGCGCTGCCCGGCTACCTGGCCGCCAAGCGGCTCGGCGTGCCGATCGTGATCCACGAGGCGAACGCCCGCCCCGGCCTCGCCAACAAGATCGGCTCGCGGTACGCCGCCCAGGTCGCCGTCGCCACGCCGGACAGCAAGCTGCGCAACTCGCGCTACATCGGCATCCCGCTGCGCCACACCATCGCCACCCTGGACCGTGCCGCCGCCCGCCCCGAGGCCCGCGCGCTGTTCGGCCTGGACCCCAACCTGCCGACGCTGCTGGTCTCCGGCGGCTCGCAGGGCGCCCGGCGCCTCAACGAGGTCGTCCAGCAGGTCGCGCCCTGGCTCCAGCAGGCCGGGATCCAGATCCTGCACGCGGTCGGCCCGAAGAACGAACTGCCGCATGTGCAGCAGATGCCGGGGATGCCCCCCTACATCCCGGTAAGTTACCTGGACCGGATGGACCTCGCGTACGCCGCGGCCGACATGATGCTCTGCCGCGCGGGCGCGATGACCGTCGCCGAACTCTCCGCCGTCGGGCTTCCGGCCGCCTACGTCCCGCTGCCCATCGGCAACGGCGAACAGCGGCTGAACGCCCAGCCGGTGGTCAAGGCCGGCGGCGGACTGCTGGTCGACGACGCGGAACTGACGCCCGACTGGGTACGGGCGCAGGTCCTGCCCGTGCTCGCCGATCCGCACCGGCTGTACGAGATGTCCCGCGCCGCCGCCGAGTTCGGCCGCCGGGACGCCGACGACCTGCTCGTCGGCATGGTGTACGAGGCGATCGCCTCGAACCGACGCCAGTAGCCAGGAAGAGGGAGTGCGCGTGGCCGGATCGACGACCGCCGAGCGCGGTGAACGCCAGCAGGAGTCGTCCGGCCCGCCTCCCGTCCGGCGGTTGAGGCTGCGTCGGCTTCGTACGATCATCATCCTCGCGGTGGCGCTCGTGCTGCTCTCCGCGGGCACCGTCTGGCTGTTGTACGGCTCCCAGTGGCTGCGCGTCGAACGCGTCTCCGTCTCGGGAACCCTGGTGCTGACCCCGGAACAGGTCCGCGAGGCCGCCGACGTCCCGGAGGGCTCGCCGCTGATTTCCGTCGACACCGAGGCGATCGAGGCCCGACTTCGCCGGAAATTGCCCCGAATTGACGCGGTTGACGTCACTCGATCCTGGCCCCATGGAATCGAGCTGAAAGTGACTGAGCGTACTCCGGTTCTGCTTGTCCAAAAGGGCGGAAACTTTGTCGAAGTGGACGATGACGGTGTCCGATTCGCCACGGTTTCCGAGGCCCCGAAAGGCGTCCCCGCACTGGAATTGGCGCTCTCCCGGCCGGACACCCGCGCCGCGAGCCTGCGCCGCTTCGGCGAGGCCCGGCTGGTGCGCGAGGCGGTGCTGGTGGCGGGAGACATCCCGGTCGACGTCGCGCGCGCGACCCGGTCGGTCAAGGTGCGTTCCTACGACGACATCTCGCTGGAGTTGAGAGGCGGTCGCACCGTCTCGTGGGGGAGCAGCGAGAAGGGCGTTGCGAAGGCCCGTACGCTCACCGCTCTCATGAAAGCCGCCCCCGATGCGCGGCACTTCGACGTCAGCGTTCCCACCGCCCCTGCGTCAGCGGGGAGTTGACGCACATCAGCGCAGGCCAGCACCCTGGTTGGGCACTGCTACGGCTGATCACATAGGGTGAAAAGAAAAACGGGAGGTTCGGCGTGTTCGTTGAACGTGCGCCACTTGTCGACTTAGTGTCCTGTTCAGAAGACTCCAGGGAACAGACACACTGGTAACCCTAAACTTCAGCGTTAGGGTTCGGGTCGGCGCTACGGACCGTCCCATTCGGCATCAGTCGGCGGATCGCGAGGCAGCAGTGCCTCACCGGTCCGACGACACGTAACTCGAGGCGAGAGGCCTTCGACGTGGCAGCACCGCAGAACTACCTCGCAGTCATCAAAGTCATCGGTGTCGGCGGCGGTGGTGTCAATGCCATCAACCGGATGATCGAGGTCGGTCTCAAGGGCGTCGAGTTCATCGCCATCAACACCGACGCGCAGGCGCTGTTGATGAGCGACGCCGACGTCAAGCTCGACGTCGGCCGCGAACTCACCCGCGGACTCGGCGCCGGCGCCAACCCGGCCGTCGGCCGCAAGGCCGCCGAGGACCACCGCGAGGAGATCGAGGAGGTCCTCAAGGGGGCCGACATGGTCTTCGTGACGGCCGGTGAAGGCGGCGGCACCGGCACCGGCGGCGCGCCCGTCGTGGCCAACATCGCCCGCTCGCTCGGCGCCCTCACCATCGGCGTGGTCACCCGCCCGTTCACCTTCGAGGGCCGGCGCCGCGCCAACCAGGCCGAGGACGGCATCGCGGAGCTCCGCGAAGAGGTCGACACCCTCATCGTCATCCCCAACGACCGGCTGCTGTCCATCTCGGACCGCCAGGTCTCGGTGCTCGACGCCTTCAAGTCGGCCGACCAGGTCCTGCTCTCCGGTGTCCAGGGCATCACCGACCTCATCACCACGCCCGGCCTGATCAACCTCGACTTCGCCGACGTCAAGTCGGTCATGTCCGAGGCCGGTTCGGCGCTCATGGGCATCGGCTCGGCCCGCGGCGACGACCGCGCGGTGGCCGCCGCCGAGATGGCGATCTCCTCGCCGCTGCTTGAGGCGTCCATCGACGGCGCCCGGGGCGTGCTGCTCTCCATCTCCGGCGGCAGCGACCTCGGCCTGTTCGAGATCAACGAAGCGGCCCAGCTCGTCAGCGAGGCCGCCCACCCCGAGGCCAACATCATCTTCGGCGCGGTCATCGACGACGCCCTCGGCGACGAGGTCCGCGTCACCGTGATCGCCGCCGGCTTCGACGGGGGCCAGCCGCCCGCCCGCCGCGAGACGGTCATGGGTTCCTCCTCGGCCGCACCCCGCCGCGAGGAGCCCACTCCGGTACGGCCGACCGAGAGCCGTCCGTCCTTCGGCTCGCTCGGCAGCGTCACGCCGAAGGAGGACCCGGAGCCCGCGCCCGAGCCGGCCGCCGACCTCCCGGTCGCCCCGCCGGTCCCGCCGTCGCGGAGCTACTCCGACAGCGCGGCCGAAGAGCTGGACGTGCCGGACTTCCTGAAGTGATAGGACAGCGCGAGAGCGTGAGCGGCGCGCACTTCGCCTTCACCGACCGGTGGGGCGGGGTGAGCGCCGCTCCGTATGCGGAGCTCAATTTCGGCGGGGCGGTCGGCGACGACCCCGAGGCCGTGGGGACCAACCGGGAACTGGCCGCCAAGTCGCTCGGTCTCGACCCGGCCCGGGTGGTCTGGATGAACCAGGTGCACGGGGCGGACGCCGTGGTGGTCTCGGAGCCGTGGGGCGACAAGCCGGTGCCCCGGGTCGACGCGGTCGTCACCGCCGAGCGCGGTCTCGCCCTCGCCGTCCTCACCGCCGACTGCACCCCGGTGCTGCTCGCCGACCCGGTCGCCGGGATCGTCGCGGCGGCCCACGCCGGCCGGCCCGGCATGGTGGCCGGAGTCGTGCCGGCCGCGCTACGCGCGATGACCGGACTCGGCGCCGATCCCGCCCGGATCGTCGCCCGCACCGGCCCCGCCGTGTGCGGCCGGTGCTACGAAGTGCCCGAGGAGATGCGCGCCGAGGTCGCCGCCGTCGAACCCGCGGCGCACGCCGAGACGAGTTGGGGCACTCCGGCGGTCGACGTGACCGCCGGCGTGCACGCCCAGCTCGACCGGCTCGGGGTGCGCGACCGGCGGCAGTCGCCGGTGTGCACCAGGGAGTCGGGCGACCACTTCTCGTACCGCCGCGATCGCACCACGGGGCGACTCGCGGGATATGTCTGGCTGGACTGATGGGGCATGACGGACCGTAAGGACGAACTCGCCGCCAATCTGGCGAAGGTGGAGGAGCGCATCGCCGCCGCGTGTGCGGCCGCCGGGCGCGGGCGGGAGGAGGTGACCCTCATCGTGGTCACCAAGACCTACCCCGCGAGCGATGTGCGGATCCTCGCCGAGCTCGGTGTGCGCCATGTCGCCGAGAACAAGGACCAGGACGCGGCCCCCAAGGCCGCCGAATGCTCGGATCTGCCCCTTGCTTGGCATTTTGTTGGCCAATTGCAGACCAACAAGGTGCGATCTGTTGTGGGTTACGCGGATCTCGTGCAGTCCGTCGATCGTTCGAAGTTGGTGACGGCTCTCTCCAAGGAGGCCGTGAAGGCCGAGCGCGAGGTGGGCTGCCTGATCCAGGTCGCCCTCGACGCGGGTGCGAGCGAGCGAGGGGAGCGCGGTGGCGTGGCGCCGGGCGGAGTCGAGGAGTTGGCCGATCTCGTGGCCCGGGCTCCGGGGTTGCGGCTCGACGGGTTGATGACCGTCGCTCCGCTCACCGGGGAGTACGCGGGACGCGAACAGGCGGCGTTCGAGCGGTTGATGGATTTGTCGACCGACCTGCGCCGAGCCCATCCGGCTGCGAACATGGTCTCGGCAGGGATGAGCGCGGACCTCGAACAGGCCGTGGCGGCAGGAGCGACACATGTGCGCGTCGGCACCGCGGTACTCGGAGTCCGCCCCAGGCTCGGGTAACGTCGCCAGGAAGTCGGACCACAGCAGAAAATATGGTCATTACCGCCGAAAGGCGGTCATAACGACCTCGTGGATCGCGGGCACTTGGCAGTCGTCAGCCGATCCACCACAGAGCGGAGGACTCAGAGAATGGCCGGCGCGATGCGCAAGATGGCGGTCTACCTCGGCCTCGTGGAGGACGATGGGTACGACGGCCGCGGTTTCGACCCCGACGACGACTTCGAACCGGAACTGGACCCGGAGCCCGAGCGGGACCGTCGACGGCATGAGCCGTCTCACCAGTCACATCAGGCACTTCAGCCTGAAAGGGATGAATCGGTCAGAGTGGTGCAGTCCTCTGTGCCGCGCGAGCCGGTGCCCCGATCCTCTTCGCTCGCCGCGGAATCGGTGCGTCCAGCGCGCATCGCGCCCGTGGCATCCATCACACAAGAGCGCGCAAGCCTGGAGAAGAACGCACCGGTGATCATGCCCAAGGTCGTGTCGGAACGAGAGCCTTACCGGATCACCACACTTCACCCCCGGACCTACAACGAGGCCCGTACCATCGGGGAACACTTCCGTGAGGGCACCCCGGTGATCATGAATCTGACTGAGATGGATGACACAGACGCCAAGCGACTTGTCGACTTTGCGGCCGGTTTGGTGTTTGGTCTTCACGGCAGCATCGAGCGGGTGACGCAGAAGGTGTTCCTGTTGTCGCCTGCTAACGTCGATGTCACGGCGGAGGACAAGGCCCGCATCGCAGAGGGCGGGTTCTTCAACCAGAGCTGAGAAGCAACAACCGGAACGAAGTATGAACAGGGGAGAGGGAAAGACAGACCATGAGCGTGTTCGCGCAGGTGATCTACATCGCGCTGATGGTGTTCCTCATCGTGCTCATCTTCCGGTTGGTCATGGACTACGTCTTCCAGTTCGCCCGCTCGTGGCAACCCGGCAAGGCGATGGTGGTCGTTCTGGAGGCCACCTACACTGTCACCGATCCACCGTTGAAGCTTCTGCGGCGGTTCATCCCGCCGCTGCGTCTCGGGGGCGTGGCGCTCGACCTGTCCTTCTTCGTGCTGATGATCATCGTTTACATCCTCATCTCCATCATGGGAAACCTGGCGAGGTGACTGTGGACGATACGGTCTTGCCGACTGCCGATGACTACGTTGAGGTGAAGAGATGCCGTTGACCCCCGAGGACGTGCGGAACAAGCAGTTCACGACCGTCCGCCTCCGAGAAGGCTATGACGAGGACGAGGTCGATGCCTTCCTCGACGAGGTCGAAGCCGAACTGACGCGCCTGCTGCGCGAGAACGAGGACCTGCGCGCCAAGCTGGCCGCGGCGACGCGTGCTGCTGCCCAGAACCAGCAGAACATGCGCAAGCCTCCCGAGCAGCAGGACCAGCAGCAGGGTGGCATGCCCGGACAGGGCATGCCGCAGCAGGGCATGCGTGGGCCCGGTCCCGGCGCCCCCGTCCCCGCCGGCATATCCGGTCCGCCGCAGCAGCAGATGGGTGGCCCCATGGGTGGCCCGCCCCAGTTGCCGAGCGGTGCGCCGCAGTTGCCCGCCGGTCCCGGCGGCGGCCAGGGCGGCCCGCAGGGTCCCGGTCCGATGGGCCAGGGTCCGATGGGTCAGGGTCCGATGGGCCAGGGCCCGATGGGTCAGGGCACCATGGGCGGTCAGCCGCCCATGCAGCAGCAGATGGGTGGCCCGATGGGCGGCCCCATGGGCGGTCCGATGGGCGGCCCCGGTCAGGGCCCCGGTGGCGACAGCGCCGCCCGTGTCCTCTCGCTGGCCCAGCAGACCGCCGACCAGGCGATCGCCGAGGCCCGTTCCGAGGCCAACAAGATCGTCGGCGAGGCGCGTTCGCGTGCCGAGGGTCTTGAGCGCGACGCCCGTGCCAAGGCCGACGCCCTGGAGCGGGACGCGCAGGAGAAGCACCGCGTCGCGATGGGCTCCCTGGAGTCCGCCCGCGCCACGCTGGAGCGCAAGGTCGAGGACCTGCGCGGCTTCGAGCGCGAGTACCGCACGCGTCTGAAGTCGTACCTGGAGTCCCAGTTGCGTCAGCTCGAAACGCAGGCCGACGACTCGCTGGCGCCCCCGCGCACCCCGGCGACCGCGTCGCTGCCGCCGTCCCCGGCGCCTTCCATGGCTCCGGCCGGTGCCAGTGCCCCGTCGTACGGCGGCAACCCGGGCGGCATGGGCGGCGGTCCTGCACCGGCCGCTCCGTCCTACGGCGGCCAGCAGCAGATGTCGCCCGCGATGACCCAGCCGATGGCGCCGGTGCGGCCGCAGGGTCCCGGTCCGATGGGCCAGGCTCCCTCGCCCATGCGTGGCTTCCTCATCGACGAGGACGACAACTGACGGCCTCCCCCACGCCTTAGGCGTCGGCAGCGTTCAGGGCGAGACCCCGGATTCCGATCCGGGGTCTCGCCCTTTTACGCGGGTTGATCACGGTGTCGGCGGCATGCGGAAGGCCCGGCCCCCACGCGGGGGACCGGGCCTTCTTCGTCGTGCTGTGCCTGCTACGCCTTGCGCAGACGGAACGTCAGCGACAGGCCCTCGTCGGTGAACGGGGTACCGTAGGTGTCGTCCGCCTCCCCCTGGGCGAAGTCCGTCGCCAGGACCTCGTCGGAGATCAGCCCCGCGTGCTCGTCGAGCGCCGCGATCACCGCCGGATCGGTGGCCGTCCAGCGCAGGGCGATGCGGTCGGCCACGTCGAGGCCGCTGTTCTTGCGGGCCTCCTGGATCAGCCGGATCGCGTCACGGGCCAGGCCCGCTCGGCGGAGCTCCTCGGTGATCTCCAGGTCCAGGGCGACCGTCGCACCGGAGTCGGACGCCACCGACCAGCCTTCGCGCGGGGTCTCCGTGATGATCACCTCGTCGGGCGCGAGCGTGACCTTCTCGCCGTCGACCTCGACCGACGCGGTGCCCTCGCGCAGGGCGAGGGAGAGCGCGGCCGCGTCGGCGTGGGCGACGGCCTTGGCCACGTCCTGGACCCGCTTGCCGAACCGCTTGCCCAGGGCGCGGAAGTTGGCCTTCGCCGTGGTGTCGACCAGGCTGCCGCCGACCTCGCTGAGCGAGGCGAGCGCGCTCACGTTCAGCTCGTCCGTGATCTGCGCGTGCAGTTCACGGTCGAGGGCGTCGAAGCCGATCGCGGCGATGAGCGCCCGGGACAGCGGCTGACGGGTCTTCACGCCCGACTCCGCGCGCGTGGCGCGGCCCAGCTCGACGAGCCGGCGCACCAGGACCATCTGCTTCGACAGCTCCGGGTCGATGGCGGACAGGTCCGCCTCCGGCCACGTGGCCAGGTGCACCGACTCGGGGGCGCCCGGCGTGACCGGCACCACCAGGTCCTGCCAGACCCGCTCGGTGATGAACGGGGTGAGCGGGGCCATCAGCTTGGTGACCGTCTCGACGACCTCGTGCAGGGTGCGCAGCGCGGCCTTGTCGCCCTGCCAGAAGCGGCGCCGGGAGCGGCGTACGTACCAGTTGGACAGGTCGTCGACGAACGCCGACAGGAGCTTGCCGGCGCGCTGGGTGTCGTACGCCTCCAGGGACTGGGTCACCTGGTCGGTCAGCGCGTGCAGTTCGGACAGCAGCCAGCGGTCCAGGACCGGGCGGTCGGCCGGGGCCGGGTCCGCCTCGCTGGGCGCCCAGTTCGACGTACGGGCGTACAGGGCCTGGAAGGCGACCGTGTTCCAGTACGTCAGGAGCGTCTTGCGGACGACCTCCTGGATGGTGCCGTGGCCCACCCGGCGGGCCGCCCAGGGGGAGCCGCCGGCCGCCATGAACCAGCGCACCGCGTCCGCGCCGTGCCGGTCCATCAGCGGGATCGGCTCCAGGGTGTTGCCGAGGTGCTTGGACATCTTGCGGCCGTCCTCGGCGAGGATGTGGCCGAGGCAGACGACGTTCTCGTACGACGACTTGTCGAAGACCAGGGTGCCGACGGCCATCAGCGTGTAGAACCAGCCGCGGGTCTGGTCGATGGCCTCGGAGATGAACTGCGCCGGGTAGCGGGACTCGAAGAGTTCCTTGTTCTTGTACGGGTAGCCCCACTGCGCGAACGGCATCGAACCCGAGTCGTACCAGGCGTCGATGACCTCCGGCACGCGCGTGGCCGTCTTCCGACACTGCGGGCAGGCGAAGGTGACGTCGTCGATGAACGGGCGGTGCGGGTCCAGCTCGGAGTGGTCCGTGCCGGTCAGCTCGGTGAGCTCCGCGCGCGAGCCGACGACGGTGAGGTGGTCGTCCTCGCAGCGCCAGATCGGCAGCGGGGTGCCCCAGTAGCGGTTGCGGGACAGCGCCCAGTCGATGTTGTTCTGGAGCCAGTCGCCGAAGCGGCCGTGCTTGACCGTCTCCGGGAACCAGTTGGTGTTCTCGTTCTCCTGGAGGAGACGGTCCTTGGCGGCGGTGGTGCGGATGTACCAGGACGGCTGCGCGTAGTAGAGGAGCGCGGTGTGGCAGCGCCAGCAGTGCGGGTAGCTGTGCTCGTACGGGACGTGCCGGAAGAGGAGGCCGCGCTGCTGGAGGTCCTCGGTGAGCTTTTCGTCCGCCTTCTTGAAGAAGACGCCGCCGACCAGGGGGACGTCCTCCTCGAACGTGCCGTCACGGCGGACGGGGTTCACGACGGGCAGGCCGTAGGCGCGGCAGACCTTGAGGTCGTCCTCACCGAAGGCGGGGGACTGGTGGACCAGGCCCGTACCGTCCTCGGTCGTGACGTACTCGGCGTTGACCACGTAGTGGGCCGGCTCCGGGAACTCCACGAGCTCGAACGGACGTTGATAGGTCCAACGCTCCATCTCCGCGCCGGTGAAGGACTGGCCGGTGGTCTCCCAGCCCTCGCCGAGCGCCTTGGCGAGCAGCGGCTCGGCGACGACGAGCGTCTCCTCGCCGTTGGTGGCGACGACGTAGGTGACCTCCGGGTGCGCGGCGACCGCCGTGTTGGACACCAGGGTCCAGGGGGTCGTCGTCCAGACCAGGAGCGCGGCCTGGCCGGCGAGCGGACCGGAGGTGAGCGGGAAACGGACGTACACGGAAGGGTCCACGATCGTCTCGTAGCCCTGCGCCAGCTCGTGGTCCGACAGGCCCGTCTCGTCGCGGGGGCACCAGGGGGCCACGCGGTAGTCCTGGACCAGCAGGCCCTTGTTGAAGATCTCCTTGAGCGACCACCAGACGGACTCGATGTACTCGGGGTCCATCGTGCGGTACGGGTCCTGGAGGTCGGTCCAGTAGCCCATGCGGGTCGTGAGCGCCTCGAAGGCGTCGGTGTGGCGGGTCACGGACTCGCGGCACCTGGCGTTGAACTCGGCGATGCCGTACGCCTCGATGTCCTTCTTGCCGGTGAAGCCGAGTTCCTTCTCGACCGCCAGCTCCACCGGGAGGCCATGGCAGTCCCAGCCGGCCTTGCGGGCCACGTGGTAGCCGCGCATGGTGCGGAAGCGGGGGAAGACGTCCTTGAAGACGCGGGCCTCGATGTGGTGGGCGCCCGGCATGCCGTTGGCGGTGGGCGGGCCCTCGTAGAACACCCACTCGGGGCGGCCCTCGGACTGCTCCAGGGTCTTGGCGAAGATCTTCTGCTCGCGCCAGAAGTCGAGCACCGCGTGCTCGAGCGCGGGCAGGTCGACCTGGGCGGGCACCTGGCGGTACTGCGTCATCAGTCTTCCTCCGGCGGATGTGCTGCCTTCCGTCCGGAGGGACGAGAGCTTCTGTCTCTACGCCGGTCTCGGCGCGCTCCCGCGGTACCACCCTCCTTGGCCCGCCGACGCCTCGTGTGCGTCGGTGGACCCCCTCATTGGGGTCGCGATGCCGGGTCTACGCCCCCTGCTGGGGGTTCTTCCGGCGGCTCCGGGGTGATCTTCACGTCGCGCTCGCCCCCGGGCTTCCACCGTCCCCGGGTCGCTCTGGGCTGCGTACGCCGCTACTCGTCCCCATCCACGCTTCTCGCTGCGCCCAGTGTACGGCGCCCCGGGGACAGTGGCCGACCGGATTTCCGGGGCCGGGGGCGGGGGCCTTCGCGGGGCCCGGGGTGACCCGAATGGAGCGGCACGGCTGTTCGGATTCCGGGACGGACGGTCCGGCGGATTACCCGGCGGGGAGCTGGGCACAACGCATGCATGCTTCCCGCCCCGCGCGCGTGGGGCGGGCGAATCGGGCGGCGTGCCCCGTTGCCGCGGGACTCAAGTCGATTTATCGTCCCAGCACGATTCGCGAGCAAGATCACAATATGTGAAGGGGCCGCGGCATGGTGGCTAAGAAGACCGCCGTACAGCAGTCGGCGTCGGGCCGGTCCACACATGCCCGTGCCTCCGGTGGCGAGGCCAAGGACGCGGGCGGGAAGAAGAGCGCGCGCGGGGGGTCTGCGTCCTCCACGTCCTCCGGCAAGGGCGTGGCGGCCAAGGCCGTGAAGGCGGTCGGGGCAGCCGCGAAGAGCGTGGCGAAGAAGGCCGCCGTGAAGAGCACGCGGGCGGGAGGCGAGGGGGAGGGCACGCGTGCGGGTGCCGGGGCCGGGGGCACGCGTGCGGATGCCGAGAAGGCTATGGCGAAGACGGCCGAGGAAGAGGTCTCGGCAGGGAGACCGGCGGCCGAGCCGCGGGTCGGCGGGACGGCGGAGACCACCAAGGGCGTCGGCAGGGCCTCGGTCACGAAGCAGACCGGGGGAGCGAGGAAGACGGCCGGCAAGAAGGCGGTCACGAAGAAGGCGGTGGGCGAGAAGGCCGCCGTCGCCAAGAAGACGGTGAGTGAGACGGCTGCGGGCGTCGAGCGGGCGGCCAAGAAGGCGGTCGGCGGGACGGCTGCGGGCGCCAAGAGGGCGGCCAAGAAGAGCGGGGGTGCCGGGACGGCGGCTGCGGAGAAGCTGGTCGCCGGGAAGACCGCGGCGGCCAAGAAGGCGGTCGGTGAGACGGCTGCGGGCGCCAAGGGGGGACCCGAGGCGGCCGCGGTCACGGAGACGGCGGCTGCGGGGAAGCCCGCGGCCGGGGAAGCCGCCGTGGCCGAGAAGGCAGCGGCCACTAAGAAGAAGGCGGTCACCAAGAAGAGCGCGTCCAAGAGCACGGCCGCGAGCAAGAGCGCGGCAGCCTCCAAGAGCACGGCCGCGCCGAAGAGCACGGGTGCGGCCAAGGGCGTGGCCAAGAGCACGGCCGCGTCCAAAAGCGCGGCTGCGGCGAAGGCCGCGGGGAAGAAGACGGCCGTGAAGGACAGCGCGGTCGAGGAGACGGTCGCCACGGAGGCCGGTGTCCCGCAGGGGGACGCCGGGCAGGGCACCTCCGGGAAGCACACCCCCACGAAGAGGGCGGCCGGCAAGAGCACGGCCAACAAGGCGGGCGCGGCCGAGGCCGCGAAGCAGACGGGAGCCACGACCGTGGTTGCGAAGAAGACCCCTGGCACGGCCACAGCGGCGAAGTCCGCCCTACCCAACGCGCGTGTCGCCGCGGCGGAGCCCGGCGAACTCGCGGTGCGCCCGGGTGAGGACCCGTGGACGCCCGAGGAGGTCGCGGAGGCCCGCGCGGAGCTGACGGCCGAGGCCCTGCGGCTGCGCACCGAGATCTCCACGTCCGAGGAGTCCCTGGTGGGGCTCATGCGGGACTCCGGGGACGGCGCGGGCGACGACCAGGCCGACACCGGGACCAAGAACATCACGCGCGAGAGCGAGATGGCCCTCGCGGCCAACGCGCGCGAGATGCTCACCCAGACCGAGCGCGCCCTCGGACGCCTCGACGCCGGCACCTACGGGCTGTGCGAGAACTGCGGCAATCCCATCGGCAAGGCACGCATGCAGGCCTTCCCGCGCGCGACCCTGTGCGTGGAGTGCAAGCAGAAGCAGGAACGCCGGTACTGAGGGTGCTCGGCGGCGTGTCGTACCCTCGTCCTCAGTCAGGTACCTAGGTCGAGGGACTCACGTGGCAGAGGCGGAGCGCATCATCGGTACGCCGGATACCCCAGAGGCGGCGGGGGCCGAGCCGGAGCAGGACCAGACGGCGCGGCCCCGGGGCAGGCGTCGGATCGCCGTGCTGTTCACGGTGGCCGCCTTCGCCTACGCCCTCGACCTGGTCAGCAAGATGATCGTGGTCGCCCGGCTGGAGCACCACGAGCCGATCGAGATCATCGGGGACTGGCTGAAGTTCGAGGCGATCCGCAACGCGGGCGCGGCCTTCGGCTTCGGCGAGGCCTTCACCGTGATCTTCACGGTGATCGCGGCGGCCGTGATCGTGGTCATCGCCCGGCTCGCCCGCAAGCTCTACAGCCTGCCGTGGGCGATCGCGCTCGGTCTGCTGCTGGGCGGCGCGCTCGGCAATCTCACCGACCGGCTCTTCCGCTCGCCCGGCGTCTTCGAGGGCGCGGTCGTCGACTTCATCGCGCCCAAGCACTTCGCGGTGTTCAACCTCGCCGACTCGGCGATCGTGTGCGGCGGCATCCTGATCGTGCTGCTGTCCTTCCGGGGCCTCGACCCGGACGGCACCGTCCACAAGGACTGAGCCCGGGTTTTCCACAGGCTCGGTCGGGGCTGTCTCACCCGTCCGGCATACTCGACGGGTGAGCACCATTCCCGAGATCCGTACCCTGCCCGTGCCCGACGGCCTGGAGGGCGAGCGCGTCGACGCCGCCATCTCCCGCATGTTCGGCTTCTCCCGGACCAAGGCGGCCGAGCTCGCCGCCTCGGGGAAGGTCACGGTCGACGGGTCGGTGGTCGGGAAGTCCGAGCGGGTGCACGGCGGGGCCTGGCTGGAGGTCGAGATGCCGCAGGCGCCCGCGCCCGTGCAGATCGTCGCCGAGCCGGTCGAGGGCATGGAGATCGTCCATGACGACGACGACGTGGTCGTGATCGTCAAGCCGGTCGGCGTGGCCGCGCACCCCTCGCCGGGCTGGACCGGGACCACCGTGATCGGCGGGCTCGCCGCCGCCGGGTACCGCATCTCGACCTCCGGGGCCGCCGAGCGCCAGGGCATCGTGCACCGGCTCGACGTGGGCACCTCGGGGCTGATGGTCGTGGCCAAGTCGGAGCGGGCGTACACCTCGCTCAAGCGCCAGTTCAAGGAGCGCACGGTCGACAAGCGGTACCACACGCTCGTCCAGGGCCATCCGGACCCGACCAGCGGCACCATCGACGCGCCCATCGGCCGGCACCCGAACCACGACTACAAGTGGGCGGTCACCGCCGAGGGCAAGCCGTCCGTCACGCACTACGACCTGATCGAGGCGTTCCGCGCGGCCTCCCTGCTCGACGTGAAGCTGGAGACCGGGCGCACCCACCAGATCCGCGTCCACATGGCGGCCCACCGCCACCCCTGCGTCGGCGACCTGACGTACGGCGCCGACCCGACGCTCGCCAAGCGGCTGCGGCTGACCCGGCAGTGGCTGCACGCGGTGCGGCTCGGCTTCGAGCACCCCGGGGACGGCGAGTGGGTGGAGTTCGCCAGTGACTACCCGGACGACCTCCAGCAGGCCCTGGACCTGGTGCGTGAGGAGACCTACGGGTGAGCACGCGCGCGTACGAGGTGCGGGTCGCCGAGGACCCCGCCGACCGTGAGGCGTGCTTCAGGGTGCGCAAGGAGGTCTTCGTCGGCGAGCAGGGCGTGCCCGAGGACATCGAGTACGACGCCTACGACGCCGTGGCCGTGCATGTGCTGGCCGTGCGGGAGGACGGGGTGCCGCTCGGGACCGGGCGGCTGCTGTCCGGGGACGCGGCGGCCGGCAAGACCGGCGGTGACCCCTCGGTGGGCTCGCTCGGGCGGCTCGCGGTGACGCAGGCCGCTCGGGGCCTCGGGGTGGGGGCGGCCCTGGTGCGGGCCATCGAGGACGCGGCACGCGCGCGTGGGCTGGCCGCGGTGGACCTGCACGCCCAGACGCACGCGCTGGGGTTCTACGAGCGGCTCGGGTACGTGGCGTACGGGCCGGAGTTCCCGGACGCGGGGATACCGCACCGGGCCATGCGGCGCGTTCTCTGAGGCTCGGCGGGAGCGGCGGTCGGGAGCGTCCGGGCGATTTACGGGCAGACTGAAGTGACCGTTGGTTCGTCGATCTGCCCGGAGTCCTGACCGTGGATCAGTTGGCCCTGTTGTTCGTGTTGTTGCTGGGGGCTCTGATCAGTGTCCCGGTGGGGGACCGGTTCGGGTTGCCGGCGCCGGTGCTGATGACACTGCTCGGCATACTGCTCGCGGTGCTGGACTTCGTACCGAATGTCGACATCCCGCCCGAACTGATCCTGCCGATCCTGCTGCCGCCGCTGCTGTACGCGGCGGTGCGGCGCACTTCCTGGCGGCAGTTCACCGCCAACAAGCGGCCGATCTTCCTGCTCGCCGTCGCGCTCGTCTTCGTGACCACCCTGTGCGTCGCCGTCGTCGCCCACGCGATCGTGCCGGGACTGCCGATCGCGGCCGCCGTCGCGCTCGGCGCGCTGGTCGCACCGCCCGACCCGGTCGCCGCGACCGCCGTCGCGGGCCAACTCGGGCTGCCCCGCAGGCTGGTGTCCATCCTGGAGGGCGAGGGCCTGTTCAACGACGTCACGGCGATCGTGCTCTACCACGTGGCCGTCGCCGCGGCCGTCAGCGGTTCGTTCACGGCCGGGGAGGCCGGTCTGGAGCTGGTGCTCTCCGCGGTGGTCGCCGTCGTCGTGGGACTCGCGCTGGGCTGGGGCGCCAACAAGCTGATGGACCTGCTGGGCGACGCCACCCTCCAGATCGGGCTGACGGTCCTCGTGCCGTACGCCTCCTACGTGCTCGCCGAGGAGCTTCACGGCTCCGGTGTGCTCGCCGTGCTGACCACCGCCCTGTTCCTCGCCGAGTACGGCACCGACGCCGACGACGTGATGACCCGGCTCGCCGGGCACACCTTCTGGGACATCGTCGACACGCTCGTCACCGGCGTGGCCTTCGGGCTCATCGGGCTCGAACTGCACAACGCCATCCGGACCGCGTCCGGGCGCTGGGGCGAGATGCTCGGCTGGGCCGCGGCGATCGTCGCCGTGGTCGTCCTGGTACGCCTCGCGTGGCTGCTGCCGGCCACCTGGCTCACCAAGCGGATGCACGCGAAACGGGACTACAGCGAGGAGATCCCGACCAGTTGGCGGGAGACCGTCATCATGTGGTGGTCCGGGATGCGGGGCGTGGCCTCGGTGGCGCTGGCGCTGGCCATTCCGCTGGAGACCGAGTCCGGGGCGGGCTTCCCGGACCGGGACGAGATCATCTTCATCGCCTTCGGGGTGATCATGGCCACGCTGGTGCTCCAGGGGCTGACCCTGCCGTGGCTGGTGAAGCGGCTGGGGGTGCGGGCCGACACCGAGCGGGAGAAGGAGTTCGAGAAGGCCCTCGCCGTCCGTGCGGCGAAGGCGGCGAAACGGCGGCTGCGGGAGATCGAGACCGTCGAGGAGCTGCCGGAGGAGCTGGCCGAGCAGATGCAGCGGCGGGCGTTCGAGATCGGCGTGCGGATCCATCCCGAGATGGGGGACGAGGAGCGGCGCGAGGCCCGGCGGCGGCTCAAGCGGGTGCGGCGCATCCAGGGCGAGCTGCTGAGCGCGGCACGGCACGAGGTGCTGGCGGCACGCAGCGAGCCGGGGGCCGACCCCGAGGTCGTGGACCGGGTGCTGCGGCATCTGGACGTCCGCAGTCTGCGCTGAGTCCGCGAACGCGGGGTGAACGCGCCAACCGCGTCTTTGTAGGCTGCGGTCATGGCTCGCAACGTGGTGATCAGCGGTGGCGGTACGGGAATCGGGCTCGCGGCGGCGCAGGTGTTCGCCGCGGAAGGGGACCGGGTGCTGCTGCTCGGGCGGCGCGCCGGGGTGCTGGAGAAGGCGGGGGTGCCCGGGGCGCTGACGTACGCCGCCGATCTCGCCGACGCCGACCAGGTGCGCGGGGTCGTCGGGTTCGTGGCGCGCGAACTCGGCGCCGTGGACGTGCTGATCCACAGCGCCGGGGGCACCGGACAGCTCGAACCGCCCGCCGACAGCTCCGACCCGCTCGACGCCGTCGCGCACAACTGGACCGTGAACTTCCGGCTCAACCTGCTGACCGCGGCCCTGCTCACCGAGGGACTGAAGGACCGGCTCGCCTCACCCGGCGGGCGGGTCCTGTTCGTCAGCTCCATCGCCGCCTACCGGGGGTCCGGGAGCGGGGCGTACGGGGCGGCGAAGGCCGGGCTGCACCCGTACGCCCATGATCTCGCACGGGAGTTGGGGCCGCGCGGGATCACGGCGAACGTGGTGGCGCCGGGGTACATCGAGGACACGGAGTTCTTCGGACCGGCCATTGATCCCGCTCGCCGGGAGCGGCTGGTCGGTGACACGTCCACCGGGCGGGCCGGGACGCCGGGGGACATCGCGGCCACGCTTCACTGGCTGGCGTCGGCCGGGGCGGGGCATGTGACTTCTCAGGTCGTGCAGGTCAATGGTGGTGCTGAGCGCGGGAGGTGACGGGGGCTGCGCGGCCGTTGGCGGGTGCGGGTCCGTCGTGGCCGGTCGCGCAGTTCCCCGCGCCCCTGAGTCAGTGCGGGCACCGGCGCCACGACGGACCGTCTAGCCGCGCCCCGTTCGCGGGGACTCGTGGGCGCGGCGGGGTGTCTCGCCGTCCCTCTCGTGGCCGTTGAGCCGCCGGAACCCCGGAGCGAGCGTCGCGTCCGCCGTGTTGACCCGGGGCAGGGCGTAGGGGTGGTTGTCGGTGAGCCAGCGGATCATCTGCTCGCGGACCGTGACCCGGACCGTCCAGATGTCGTCGGCGTCCTTGGCGGTCACCAGCGCCCGCACCTGCATGGTGTTCGGGGTGGTGTCGGTGACGGCGAGACCGTAGTCGCGGCCGTCCCAGGCCGGGCACTCGCGCAGGATGTCCCGCAGCCGCTCCCGCATCAGCTCCACCGGGGCCGTGTGGTCGACGTGCCAGTAGACGATGCCGGTCATCTGCGGGGTGCCGCGCGACCAGTTCTCGAACGGCTTCGAGGTGAAGTACGACACCGGCATGGTGATCCGGCGCTCGTCCCAGGTCCGTACCGTCAGGAAGGTCAGCGTGATCTCGTCGACGGTGCCCCACTCGCCGTCCACCACCACGGTGTCACCGATGCGCACCATGTCACCGAAGGCGATCTGCAGCCCGGCGAACATGTTGCTCAGCGTCGACTGGGCGGCCACACCGGCGACGATGCCGAGGATTCCGGCCGAGGCCAGCAGTGAGGCACCGGCCGCGCGCATCGCCGGGAACGTCAGCAGCATCGCGGCCACCGCCATCACCCCGACGACCGCGGCGACCACCCTGGTGATCAGCGTCACCTGGGTGCGCACCCGACGGACCCGGGCCGCGTCGTGGTGGGCGCGCGCGTAACGGGTGTACGTCGTCTCCACTATGGCGGCGGCGATCCGGATCACCAGCCAGGCGGTCGCCCCGATCAGGACCAGCGTCAGCGTCTGCCCGATGCCGGCGCTGTGCCCCTCCAGCACCTGCGCCTCGTCGTACGAACCTCTCAGCATCGCCGCGCACAGCACGAGCATGTAGGGGATGCGGCCACGGCGCAGCAGACCCCACATCGGGGTCTCGCTGTGACGGTCGTCGGCCTTGCGCAGCAGACGGTCGGTGGCCCAGCCGATCAGCAGTGTGAGCAGCACCGAGCCGCCGACCACGATCAGTGGGCGGAGTACGTTCTCCATGACCCCGAACCTAACCGGCCCGGGCGGGGCATGAACATGTGACTTCCGCCGCGAAGTGGGTACGGGCCGCCCGGCCCGCGGCGGGGCGCTGTCGGTGCGGGCTGGCACCATGGCCTCATGAACATCATGCTCTTCCACTCGACCTACGGCCTCAGGCCCGCCGTCCGCCAGGCCGCCGACCGGCTGCGGGAGGCCGGGCACGAGGTGTGGACGCCGGACCTCTTCGAGGGGCGCACGTTCGACACGGTCGAGGAGGGCATGGCCTTCAACGAGGAGATCGGCAAGGACGAACTGCTCAAGCGGGCCGTCCTGGCCGCCGCTCCCTACTCCGAGCGCGGCCTCGTCTACGCCGGGTTCTCGCTCGGCGCCTCCGTCGCGCAGACCCTCGCCCTCGGCGACGAGAAGGCCCGCGGGCTGCTGCTCCTGCACGGCACGTCGGACATCGCGCCGACCGCGACCGCGGACGACCTGCCGGTCCAACTGCACGTGGCCGAGCCCGACCCCTTCGAGACCGACGACTGGCTGAGCGCCTGGTACCTCCAGATGGGCCGCACCGGCGCCGACGTCGAGATCTACCGGTACGCCGGGGCCGGTCACCTCTACACCGACCCCGACCTGCCGGACTACGACGAGGAGGCCGCCGAGGCCACCTGGCGGGTGGCCCTCGGCTTCCTGGAGACCCTCTAGACGCGGCCCGCGCTCTAGACGGGGGTGTAGGTCCGCTCGACCTTCTGCGTGCCGGTCCGCGTGCGGTACGAACGCGCCCAGGACGAGGTCGCGTTCTGCTGCGTCTTGTCGGACAGCACGTAGTAGTCCATCTGCGCCCGGTCGGCGGTGATGTCCAGGACGCCGTAGCCGTGGCGGTCGGTGTCCACCCAGTGGACGTGCCGGTTGGCGAGCCGGATGACCGGGGCGGCGAGCGCGGTGACCGTGCCCTCGGGGACCTTCAGGATGTCGTCGAGGTTGTCGGAGCTCACCGACGTGACGACGAACTCCGTCGCGGCCGATGCCGACAGCGGGTAGGTGCCGGCGTCCACGGGCACGTCGTTGGCCCACGCCATGTGGATGTCACCGGTCAGGAAGACGGTGTTGCGGATGGCGTTGGAGCGCAGGTGGGCGAGGAGTTCGCGGCGGTCGTCCGTGTAGCCGTCCCACTGGTCGGTGTTGAGGGCGAGGCCCTCCTGCGGCAGCCCGAGCAGCTCGGCGAGCGGCTTGAGCAGCTCGGCGGAGAGCGAGCCGATCGCGAACGGCGAGATCATCACGGAGTTGCCGACCAGCCGCCAGGTGGTGTCGGAGGACTTCAGCCCCGCCTTGAGCCAGTCCAGTTGGGCCCGGCCGGTGAGGGTGCGGTCCGGGTCGTCGACCGAGCCGCTGCCCACGCCGACCTGCTGCGAGCGGTAGGACCGCAGGTCGAGCAGCGAGAGGTCGGCGAGCTTGCCGAAGCGCAGCCGCCGGTAGGTGGTGCCGGCGGTCGCCGTGCGGACCGGCATCCACTCGAAGTAGGCCTGCTTGGCCGCGGCCTGACGGGCCGACCAGGCGCCCTCCGTGCCCTCGGTGTGGTTCTCGGCGCCGCCCGACCAGGCGTCGTTGGCGAACTCGTGGTCGTCCCAGATCGCGATGACCGGGGCGACCGCGTGCAGCGCCTGGAGGTCGGGGTCCGTCTTGTACTTGCCGTGCCGGATCCGGTAGTCGGCGAGGGTGAGGATCTCGTGGGTCGGCGCGTGCTGCCGTACGACGGTGTCGCGGGTGCCGTACTGGCCGGTGCCGTACTCGTAGACGTAGTCGCCCAGGTGGAGCCAGGCGTCCAGGTCGCCGCGGGCCGCGAGGTGGCGGTAGGACGAGAACCAGCCGGCCTCCCAGTTGGCGCAGGAGACCACGCCGAAGCGCAGGCCCGCGACGGCCGCGTCCGCCGCCGGCGCGGTGCGGGTGCGCGCCGCCGGGGAGTCGGTGCCGCCCGCCGAGAAGCGGAACCAGTAGTCGGTCGCGGGCGTGAGACCGCGCACGTCCGCCTTGACCGTGTGGTCGGAGGCGGCGGTCGCGGTGACGGAGCCCTTGGCGACGATGTTCGTGAAGGCCTTGTCCGCGGCGACGACCCAGCCGACCTCGGTGTCCGGGCCGAGCCCGGAGCCGGGTGCGGCCTCGGCGGTCGGGGTGATCCGGGTCCACAGCAGGATGCCGTTGGGGAGCGGGTCGCCGGAGGCCACACCGTGCAGGAAGGCGGGGGCCTCGACCGCGCCGGCCGGCCTCGCGGCGGCGAGCGGGGCGGCCAGGACGGCGGTGGCCGCCGCGGCCTTGACGACCGTACGGCGGCGCGGGGACAGGGAGTTGCTCTCGGCTGTTCTCTGTCTACTAGTAGTCACGGCCGATCAGGTTACTGATCGGTATGAACGAGAGCGGGCGAACCCGTGAAAGTTCGCCCGCTCTTTGCCCGAAGAGTGCGGGATCAGGCCTTCAGGGCCGCCGTCAGCGCGGTGTTGAAGTCGGCGACCGTCATCGGAGCGCTCTGACCGTCGGAACCGGTCAGCGTCTTGCCGTCCATCTTCAGCGTCGGGGTGCCGGTCACGCCGTCCTTGTTGAACTTCTCGGACATGACCAGGGCCCACTTGTCGTAGGTGCCGTTCTTCACGGCGTTCTGGAAGGTCTTGTTGTCCTTCAGCTCCGGGACGGTCTGCGCGATCTTGATGAGGTAGGCGTCGTCCTTGAACTTGTCGGTGTCCTCGGAGGGGTGCCACTTCGTGGAGTACATCGCGGTCTTGTACTTCAGGAACGCCTCGGGGCTGACGTTCAGTGCCGCGCCGAGGGCGCTGAGGCCGTTCTTGGAGCCCTCGCCGCCGAGGTTGCCGTCGAGGAAGGTGGCGCCGACGTACTGGAGCTTGAACTTGCCGTCCGCGACGTCCTTGTCGACGGTCGAGCCGACGGTCTCCTCGAACTGCGCGCACACGGGGCAGCGCGGGTCCTCGTACATGACCAGGGTCTTCTTGGCGGTGCTCTTGCCGATCACGACGGTCGTGCCGTTGGTGCCCGTGCTGTTGGCCGGCTTGACCAGCTTGTCGTTCTTGGCCTCTTCCCAGTAACCGGGCTTGTTGCTCTGGACGACCGCGTAGCTGATGCCGCCGGCTATCGCCAGGACGCCGACGATGGAGCAGGCGACGATGACCTGCCGCTTGATCTTGTCGCGCTTGGCCTGGCGCTCGCGCTCCTGCCGCAGCCGCTCGCGGGCGGCGGTCTTCGCGGCCTGGCTGTTCCGCTTGCTCATGGTGGTGTTCTCCATCGAGGGGACGCGCACACGTCGTGTGCGGGGATACGTGGGTCGGGACTGGTGGTGCTCGGATGCCGGCCGGTTCAGGCTGCGGCGGGCGAGCACGGCGGTCCACGCCGTCCCAGGGAGTGCACGAGGATCTCGTCGAGCACGGCGGCCGTACGACGGCCGGGACGCACCGGACGGGCCGGCTCCGGCGCCGACCGCGCGGTCAGCGCGGCGGCCGCGAGGAGCAGCGGCCGGAAGGTCGTGGCGGCCATGGCGCGCAGCGACTGGGCCAGGGCCCGTTCGCCGCGGCGCAGCCAGCCGGCCGCGAGGAGCCCGACGAGGACATGGGCGCCCAGCAGCAGCCAGGCGGTCCGCGGGTCGGCGTGGGCGAGCAGGCCGCCGAGCCGGTCGGGGTCGGTGCCGTCCCACCCGCCGCCCGACCACCACCCCTCACGGAGGCGCTGCGCGCCACCCCGGCTGAATTGGGCCAGCGGCGAGCCGACGCTGGTGCCGTCGCCGCAGAACACGTCCCAGCCGACCGAGCGCAGCGGGCCCGCCACCGGGCCGCCCGCGGCGCCGTAGCAGACGTGCTGCCCGGTGGTGAAGACGGTGTCGGCGGCGAGCTCCAGCGGGATCAGCACGGCGGCGATCTGCCCGAAGCCGCGCTCCCGGCCGGCCAGCGCGAAGGTGAGCGCGAACACGGCGGCGGCGACCACCGCCACCGTGTTGAGCGGCAGGGGAGCCCGGGACAGCAGCACGTGCGACGCGGTGCTGAGCGTCACGACGAGTGCCGTGAACAGCGCCGCGCGGAGCGCTCGTAGCTGGGTCCCGGATATGTCCATAGCGTGGAGAGTGTGTCACGTGGGCCTGTAAGGGACCCCTAAAGGATCCCTGTGAGCGGCCCTATCGTTATGAGCGGTGGCAGGGTCGGCGTCACAGGCCCGGGATGCGGCCGTTGCGGAACAGGTCGACGAAGGTCTGGTGGTCGGCACGCGCGCGTGCGCCGTAGCTGTGCGCGAAGTCGACCAGGAGGCCCGCGAACCCGTCCTCGTCGGCGGCGATGGCCGCGTCGATGGCCCGCTCGGTGGAGAAGGGCACCAGGGACTCGCCGGAGGTGTCGTCCGCCGCCGCGTGCATGGTGGCCGTGGCCCGGCCGAGGTCGGCGACGACGCCCGCGATCTCCTCCGGGTCGTCGATGTCGCCCCAGTCCAGGTCCACGGCGTACGGCGAGATCTCCGCGACCAACTGGCCCGCGCCGCTCAGCTCGGTCCAGCCCAGCCACGGGTCCGCGTGCTGCTGGAGGGCGCGCTGGGAGATCACCGTGCGGTGTCCCTCGTGCTGGAAGTAGTCGCGGATCGCCGGGTCGGTGATGTGCCGGGAGACGGCCGGGGTCTGGGCCTGCTTGATGTAGATCACCACATCGTTCTCCAGGGCGTCGGTGTGTCCCTCCAGCAGGATGTTGTACGACGGCAGCCCGGCCGAGCCGATGCCGATGCCGCGGCGGCCCACGACGTCCTTGACGCGGTAGGAGTCCGGGCGGGCCAGGGACGCCTCCGGGAGGGTCTCCAGATAGCCGTCGAAGGCCGCGAGCACCTTGTAGCGGGTGGCCGCGTCCAGCTCGATGGAGCCGCCGCCCGGCGCGAAGCGGCGCTCGAAGTCGCGGATCTCCGTCATCGACTCCAGGAGGCCGAAGCGGGTCAGGGAGCGGGCGTCGCGCAGTGCGTCCAGGAGGGGGCCCTGGGCGGTGTCCAGGGTGAAGGGCGGCACCTCGTCGCTCTTGGCGCCGGTGGCCAGGGCGTGGATCCGCTCTCGGTACGCGCCCGCGTACACCTCCACGAGCTCGGTGATCTGCTCGTCGCCGAGCGCCTTGGCGTACCCGATCAGCGCGACGGAGGCGGCGAAGCGCTTGAGGTCCCAGGTGAACGGGCCGACGTAGGCCTCGTCGAAGTCGTTGACGTTGAAGATCAGCCGGCCGTTGGCGTCCAGGTACGTGCCGAAGTTCTCCGCGTGCAGGTCGCCGTGGATCCACACCCGCGAGGTGCGCTCGTCCAGGTACGGCCCGCCCCGCTTCTCCGCGTCGAGGTCGTGGTAGAAGAGGCACGCCGTACCCCGGTAGAACGCGAACGCCGAGGCCGCCATCTTGCGGAACTTCACACGGAACGCGGCCGGATCGGCGGCCAGGAGCTCGCCGAAGGCGGTGTCGAAGACAGCGAGGATCTCCTCGCCGCGGTGCTCGTCGTTGAGCTGCGGTACCGACATCGCGGGGTGCCTCCTGGTGCATGTGTACGACAGCGTTTCTGCCGTCTGTCCAACGGGCGGGCCCGGGTGAAAGTGCCCGCGACCCTCGTTGTGAAGGTACGCGGGGCGGCCCCCTGAGTGTCAGTGCCGAGGCATAGACTTCGACGCTGTCCCCCGAACTGTCCGCCCGCCTGTCGTCGAGTGTTTTCCATGGAGGCCACGCCGTGTCAAAGCCGCCGTTCACGCACCTGCACGTCCACACCCAGTACTCCCTGCTGGACGGTGCCGCGCGGCTCAAGGACATGTTCGACGCGTGCAACGAGATGGGCATGAGCCACATCGCCATGTCCGACCACGGCAACCTCCACGGGGCGTACGACTTCTTCCACTCTGCGAAGAAGGCCGGGGTCACCCCGATCATCGGGATCGAGGCGTACGTCGCGCCCGAGTCCCGGCGCAACAAGCGCAAGATCCAGTGGGGCCAGCCGCACCAGAAGCGGGACGACGTCTCCGGTTCGGGTGGTTACACCCACAAGACGATGTGGGCCGTGAACTCGACCGGTCTGCACAACCTCTTCCGGCTCTCCTCCGACGCCTATGCCGAGGGCTGGCTGCAGAAGTGGCCCCGGATGGACAAGGAGACGATCTCCCAGTGGTCCGAGGGGATCGTCGCCTCCACCGGCTGCCCCTCCGGCGAGCTCCAGACCCGGCTGCGCCTCGGCCAGTACGACGAGGCCCTGAAGGCGGCCGCCGACTACCAGGACATCTTCGGCAAGGACCGCTACTTCCTGGAGCTGATGGACCACGGCATCGAGATCGAGCACCGGGTCCGCGACGGCCTCCTGGAGATCGGCAAGAAGCTCGGCATCCCCCCGCTGGTCACCAACGACTCGCACTACACGTACGCGCACGAGGCGACCGCCCACGACGCCCTGCTGTGCATCCAGACCGGCAAGAACCTCTCCGACCCCGACCGCTTCAAGTTCGACGGCACCGGCTACTACCTGAAGTCCACGGAGGAGATGTACGCCATCGACTCCTCGGACGCCTGGCAGGAGGGGTGCGCCAACACCCTCCTGATCGCCGAGATGGTCGACACCACCGGCATGTTCGAGGCCAGGAACCTCATGCCGAAGTTCGACATCCCCGAGGGCTACACCGAGGTCACCTGGTTCAAGGAGGAGGTCCGCCGCGGCATGGAGCGCCGCTTCCCCGGCGGCATCCCCGAGGACCGCCAGCGCCAGGTCGAGTACGAGATGGACGTCATCATCCAGATGGGGTTCCCGGGCTACTTCCTCGTGGTCGCCGACTTCATCATGTGGGCCAAGAACAACGGCATCGCGGTCGGCCCCGGCCGAGGCTCCGCGGCCGGTTCGATCGTCGCCTACGCCATGGGCATCACCGACCTCGACCCGATCCCGCACGGTCTGATCTTCGAGCGGTTCCTCAACCCCGAGCGCGTCTCCATGCCCGATGTCGACATCGACTTCGACGAGCGTCGGCGCGTCGAGGTGATCCGGTACGTGACCGAGAAGTACGGCGCCGACAAGGTCGCCATGATCGGCACCTACGGCAAGATCAAGGCCAAGAACGCGATCAAGGACTCCGCGCGCGTGCTGGGCTACCCGTACGCGATGGGCGACCGCATCACCAAGGCCATGCCCGCCGACGTCCTCGGCAAGGGCATCGACCTCAACGGCATCACCGACCCCTCGCACCCCCGCTACTCGGAGGCGGGCGAGGTCCGCGGGATGTACGAGAACGAACCGGACGTGAAGAAGGTCATCGACACCGCCAAGGGCGTCGAGGGCCTGGTCCGGCAGATGGGCGTGCACGCCGCCGGCGTGATCATGTCCAGCGAGACCATCACCGAGCACGTGCCCGTCTGGGTCCGGCACACCGACGGCGTGACCATCACGCAGTGGGACTACCCGAGTTGCGAGTCGCTCGGCCTGCTGAAGATGGACTTCCTCGGCCTGCGCAACCTGACGATCATGGACGACGCCGTCAAGATGGTGAAGTCCAACAAGGGCATCGACCTGGAGCTGCTGAGCCTCCCGCTGGACGACCCGACGACCTTCGAACTCCTCCAGCGCGGTGAGACCCTCGGCGTCTTCCAGTTCGACGGCGGCCCCATGCGCTCCCTGCTGCGCCTGATGAAGCCCGACAACTTCGAGGACATCTCCGCCGTCTCCGCGCTCTACCGTCCCGGCCCGATGGGCATGGACTCGCACACCAACTACGCGCTGCGCAAGAACAAGCTCCAGGAGATCACCCCCATCCACCCGGAGCTCGAAGAGCCCCTCCGGGAGGTCCTGGACGTCACCTACGGCCTGATCGTCTACCAGGAGCAGGTGCAGAAGGCCGCGCAGATCATCGCCGGCTACTCGCTCGGCGAGGCCGACATCCTGCGCCGCGTGATGGGCAAGAAGAAGCCCGACGAACTGGCGAAGAACTTCACCATCTTCCAGGCCGGCGCCCAGAAGAACGGCTACAGCGACGAGGCGATCCAGGCCCTGTGGGACGTACTGGTCCCGTTCGCCGGATACGCGTTCAACAAGGCGCACTCCGCCGCGTACGGACTGGTGTCGTACTGGACCGCCTACCTGAAGGCCAACTACCCGGCCGAGTACATGGCCGCCCTGCTGACCTCCGTCAAGGACGACAAGGACAAGTCGGCCGTCTACCTCAACGAGTGCCGGCGCATGGGCATCAAGGTGCTCCCGCCGAACGTCAACGAGTCGGTGCACAACTTCGCCGCGCAGGGCGACGACGTGATCCTCTTCGGCCTGGAGGCGGTGCGCAACGTCGGCACCAACGTGGTCGAGTCGATCATCAAGAGCCGCAAGGCCAAGGGGAAGTACGTCTCCTTCCCCGACTACCTCGACAAGGTCGAGGCGGTCGCCTGCAACAAGCGCACCACGGAGTCGCTGATCAAGGCGGGCGCCTTCGACACCCTCGGGCACACCCGCAAGGGCCTCACCGCGCAGTACGAACCGATGATCGACAACGTGGTCGCGGTCAAGCGCAAGGAGGCCGAGGGCCAGTTCGACCTCTTCGGCGGGATGGGCGAGGAGGAGAGCAGCGAACCCGGCTTCGGGCTCGACGTGCAGTTCACCGAGGACGAGTGGGACAAGACCTATCTGCTTGCCCAGGAGCGGGAGATGCTCGGTCTGTACGTCTCCGACCACCCGCTGTTCGGTCTGGAGCACGTGCTGTCCGACAAGGCCGACGCGGGCATCGCCCAGCTCACCGGCGGTGAGCACGCGGACGGCGCGGTCGTCACCATCGGCGGCATCATCTCCGGCCTCCAGCGCAAGATGACCAAGCAGGGCAACGCCTGGGCGATCGCCACCGTCGAGGACCTCGCCGGTTCCATCGAGTGCATGTTCTTCCCGGCGACCTACCAGCTCGTGTCGACCCAACTCGTCGAGGACGCGGTGGTGTTCGTCAAGGGCCGCCTCGACAAGCGGGAGGACGTGCCCCGGCTGGTCGCGATGGAGCTCCAGGTCCCCGATCTGTCCAACGCGGGCACCAACGCGCCCGTGATCCTCACCATCCCGGCGCTGAAGGTCACTCCGCCGATGGTCAGCAGGCTCGGTGAGATCCTCAGCCACCACAAGGGGGAGAGTGAGGTCCGCATCCGTCTCCAGGGGCCGAGCAGGACGACGGTCCTGCGGCTGGACCGGCACCGGGTGAAGCCGGACCCGGCGCTCTTCGGCGACCTCAAGGTGCTGCTCGGACCGTCCTGCCTGGCGGGCTGAGCGACCGGGCGGACCGGACATGCAGAGGGGCGCACTCCCGAGGGGGTGCGCCCTTCCGTGTATCCGGGTCTCAACAACCCTTTATGCACATGTCAGTTGTGGCCGAAGCTTTTCTGCCGGCCCTTGCGTGCCATGTCGCCGGGAGTGACCTGCGGACCGTGCTGCTCGGTCTGTGTCTCCATCGAGGAGTGCTGGGGCTCCTGCCCGGCACGCTCGGACTGCGACGGCTTACGGTTCTGCTTCTTGTTCTTGGCCATGGTGGTGCCTCCTGTGGGGATCTAGGGGCCAGGGCCGGGACCAGATTCACATAGGCTGACAACAGGCGCATTTCGGATAATTACCGTGCGTGACAGGGGATGTCGCCGGGCAATGCCCCGAAACGCCACGCCGAAGATCGAGTTCGGGCCGTTAACCCCGGCGTGGTCGGGCAGACTCGAAGGAAGCCCGAAGCAAACCTCCCGGAAAGAGGGTGGATCGCGTGGACCGCTGCATCGTCCTGGTGGACGCCGGGTATCTGCTGGGGGCCGCCGCCAGTCTCCTTGCCGGGGAGCCCTCCCGTTCCCGTATCACCGTCGACCACGCCGCCCTCGTCCAGGGGCTGCGCGACCGGGCCGAGTCCGACACGGAACGACCCCTGCTGCGCATCTACTGGTTCGACGGCGCCCCCGACCGCGTCCCGCAGCCCGAGCACCGCCGACTCCGGGTGATGCCCCGGGTCACCGTCCGGCTGGGCGCCCTGACCCGCAGCGACGGACGCTGGGCCCAGAAGGGCGTGGACGCCGCCATGCACGCCGAGCTCACCGAGCTGGCCCGCAACCGCGCCTGCTCCGACATCGTGCTCGTGACCGGCGACGGGGACCTGCTGCCGGGCATGATGGCCGCCAAGGAGCACGGGGTCGCCGTACACCTGTGGGCCGTGCAGGCCGCCGACGGGGACTACAACCAGTCGGAGGACCTGGTCGCCGAGGCGGACGAGCGGCGGGTGCTGGACCGTGCGTGGATCACCAAGGCCGTCTGGGCGAAGGAGCTCGGCGGGATCTGCGCGCCGCAGCCGGTGCCGCGGCCCGAGATCGCCGCGATCCTCTCGGCGCCGCTGCCCGAGTCCGCCCTCTCGCAGGCGCCCGAGCGGACCTCCGAGGAGAGCGAGCACGCCCCGGCGGCCGCCTCCGAGAACGGCACGCAGGAGCGGGTCCCTGCGCCCAAGGGAGTGCCGACGCCCAAGGACCTCGCCGCGCTGCGGGCGCCCGGCGCGCAGCCCGCCCAGCACCCCGCGAGCGCGACCCTGCGCTGGTCCTCCGACAAGGGCTGGGTCGACCGGCCCGGGGGTGCCGCCGAGCCGCCCGAGGTCGCCTCCATGCCCACGCTCGCGCAGCTCACCACGGCGGAGCAGCGCTGGGCCGACCGGGAGGAGGACATCACCACGGTCGGCGGCGACCCGTACGAGGTCGGGCAGGTCTTCGCCCGGCGGTGGATGGAGCGGCTGGGCGACCAGGCCCACCTGCAGCGGCTGTCCGGGATGTACCCGCGGGTCCCGCACCGGATCGACGGGGAGCTGCTCCGGTACGCCGCCCGGTTCGGGCTGCTCGCGCACAAGGACGACCAGATCGACGAGCACGACCGCTATGCGATCCGCGCCGGGTTCTGGCGGGAGATCGACGTGCGGACGGCGGCGGAGCACGCCCCCGCCGGGGAGTGAAACGGCACATACCCCGCCCCAAGGGCGAGCGGGGCCGCCCGACCCCGTAGGCTCGTCCCTTGTGAGTACGCGCGCTGCACCGGCACTTCGACACAGTGGGGATGTCGTGTGTGCGGTGCGCGGGCTGACCAAGACCTATCCCGCGGTGCGCGGGCGGCGCGGGACGCCGGCGACCCCCGAGGTGCGGGCCACCGACGACGTACGGCTGGACATCCGGCGCGGTGAGATCTTCGGGCTGCTCGGGCCGAACGGCGCCGGGAAGACCACGCTCGTACGGCAGCTCACCGGGCTGATGCGGCCCGACAGCGGCAGTGTCGAGATCCTCGGGCACGACATCGTGCGCCACCCGGACCGGGCCTCGCGGATCCTCGCCTACCTCGGCCAGGAGTCCACCGCCCTCGACGAACTCACCGTCTCCCTCGCCGCCGAGACCACCGGCCGGCTGCGCGGACTGGAGGCCAGGCGGGCCCGGGCCGAGCGGGACGCCGTACTCGACGAGCTGGGGCTCACGCCGATCGCCGGACGGCCGCTGAAGAAGCTGTCCGGCGGACAGCGGCGGCTCGCGTGCCTCGCGTCGGCGCTCGTGGGGGAGCGGCCGCTGCTCGTGCTCGACGAACCGACCACCGCGATGGACCCCGTGGCCCGGCGCGCGGTGTGGTCCGCGGTGGACCGGCGGCGGGCCGAGCGGGGGACCACCGTCCTCCTCGTCACCCACAACGTCATCGAGGCGGAGACCGTGCTGGACCGGGTCGCCGTCCTCGACCAGGGACGGGTCATCGCCTGCGACACGCCTTCCGGGCTCAAGGAGCAGGTCGCCGGGGAGGTCCGCGTCGACCTCGTGTGGCGCGAGGCGGCCCCGCTGCACGTCCCCGAGGTCGCCGCGCTTCAGGACCGGGCCGTGGCCGCCGGGCGCCGCTGGACGCTGCGGCTGGCCCCCGAGGAGGCCCGCGCGGTCGTGGCCACCGTCACCGGCGGGGCCGCGTTCGCCGCGCTGGACGACTTCACGCTCGCCACGCCCAGCCTGGAGGACGTGTACCTCGCGCTGGGCGGGGCCGCGCAGCAGGGGCTGGTGAAGGCGTGAGCACTTTGAGTACGCGGACGGCCGTGTCCGTACGTCACAGGGCGACCGTCGGAGCGAAGAGGAGCCGAGCCACGTGAGTGTCGTACCCGCCGAGGTGCTGCCGGGCGGCGCGCCGGCCGTCGTGGAGACGGGCCGGGACGCGGCCGCCGAGCTCGGGCCGCGCGCGCGGCTGTGGCCGTCGCTGGTGGCCGTGTACCGGGCGCAGTTGTCCCGTGCCCGGGTCGCCCGTATCCCGCTGCTGTTCGTGGCGACCTTCCAGTCGGTCGGGATCATGGTCCTGATGCGGGGGGTCGTGGACGGCGGCGGTGAGGCGCAGTCCGTGGTCGCCGGGGCGTCCGTGCTGGTCGTGGCCTTCGTCGCGCTCAATCTGCTCGCACAGTACTTCGGGCAGTTGCGGGCGAGCGGCGGGCTCGACCACTACGCCACGCTGCCGGTGCCGCCCGCCGCCGTGGTGCTCGGCGCCGCGGGGGCGTACGCCTCCTTCACCGTGCCCGGGACCGTGGTGACCGCCGTCTTCGGGTGTGTCCTGTTCGGGCTGCCGCTGGCGCACCTGTGGGTGCTGGTGGCCGTGATCCCGCTGGCGGGCGCCGCTCTGGCGGGCCTCGGCGCGGCCCTCGGGCTGCTCGCGCCCCGGCCGGAACTGGCCACCCTGTTGGGCCAGCTCGGCATGTCCGCCGCGCTGCTGCTCGGGGTGCTGCCCGCCGACCGGATGCCCGAGGCGGTGCGGTTCGCCCGGGACCTGCTGCCCTCGACCTACGGCGTGGAGGCCTTCGCGCGGACCTTCGGGCCGCATCCCGACTGGGCCTTCGTGCTCGGCGACCTCGCCGTGTGCGGGTGCGTGGGCGTGGTCTCGCTGGCCGTCGCCACCTGGGCCTATCGCCGGGCGGCCGTCCGGTGACGCGCCGCACAGGCGGGCCTGGCACGATGTCAGGGTGACCGCTCCGTTGACGCCTCCTCCGCCGCCGCACGAACCGTCCCCGCACGATGCGTGGCAGGCCCCTGCCACCGGCTACGCGACCCCCGCCGAAGTCCGGTACGGGGACGGCGGGCCCGGGATGAAGACCGAGCTGCTGGAGGGCTTGGTGATCATGGTCGCCGTGGCGCTCGCCGGGGTGTTGCTCGGCGTGCTGTGGTGGTGGCTCGCGCCGCACGTGCCGCTCGTCGGCGACGTGGACGGGCAGGGGAACTGGGCCGTCTACCTCAAGGACACCGAGGGGGAGCAGGCCATCGGCGTCGACGGGACGCTCACGCTGCTGGCGCTGGCCTTCGGTCTGGTGAGCGCGCTCGTGGTGTTCCTGTGGCGGCGCCGCGGCGGGGTCCCGCTGGTGGTGGGGCTGGCCGTCGGAGGAGTCCTGGCATCCCTCGTCGCGTGGCGGGTGGGAATGTGGCTCGGGCCCACGTCCGACGTGCTCGCCCACGCCAAGGACGTCGGGAAGGGAGTCACCTTCTCCGCGCCGCTGAAGCTCGGGGCGAAGGGGGCGCTGCTCGCCTGGTCGCTGGCCGCGCTCGTCGTGCACCTGGGCCTCACGGGCCTGTTCGGCCCCCGAGACCCCGACCCGACCCACGGCCGACCGACCCCGAAGGACGGGTACGGGGCGCCGGTGCGGTAGGTCTTTAACGGCCGCTGGGGCGGATGCGCCCGCGGATGCGCCCACGGATGCCCTGCGGACACCTTGACGGAGGGCCCGCGGAGGCTCCTGCGGAGGTGCTGGCTGGAGAACCCGCGGACACGCCCGCGGACGGCCTGGCGGAGGCCTCGACGGAGGACCCACGGAAGCCCCTGTGGACGCCCTGGCGTTGGGCCTGTGGACGTCCCCGCGGACGCCATAATTGAGACCTCTGGCGCGGCCTCTGCGGCGGACACGAGGAGGCCGCTACGGAGGCCCCTGGCGACGCCCCAGCGGATGCGCAGGCTGAGGACCCGCGGACGTTTCCACGGATGCGCTGCGGACGAGGGCCCGCGGAGGCCCCTGAGAACGCCTTGACCGAGGACCCGCGGCGCCCCGCGGCGAGGCGTCTGCGGACGGCCTGGCTGAGGCCTTGGCGGAGGACCCGCGAAAGCCTTAGCGGACGTCCTACCGGAGGACCCGCGGACGTCCCCAGGATGCGCCTGGGGACGGTCTGACGGATGAGATTCCCGGCGAGGCCCGCGCGGAGGGCCCTGCGGACGCCTGGCGGGGGACCCGCGGATGCCCACAGGGATGAGCCTGTGGACGATCTGACTGAGATCCCCGGCGAGGCCCCCGCTGAGGGCCCATGGAGGCCGCTACGGAGGTGCCCGTGGAGGTCGCTGTGGAGGTGGTCGTGGATGTTCGGTCGGGTTGTTTCGAGTTGTCCGGGGTGGAGGCGATCCGTTACGCGGGGCGCCTGCCGTGGTTTGAGCGGCCCTTCTTCGTGCGCCACTTGCGCTTGCGGGTTCTCTTCGACATGCCCCTTCTGCTTAGTCCAGGAAGGGGCCTTCGTCGAGGGGTCACGCACGGGCGACGGGTGCCAGGACCGCGTTCGTGAGGTCGGCCAGGTCCTGCGGGGCCAGTTCCACCTCCAGGCCACGGCGGCCGGCCGAGACGCAGATCGTCTCGTGGGCGGACGCGGAGGCGTCCAGAACCGTGGGGAGCTTCTTGCGCTGGCCCAGCGGGGAGATGCCGCCCCGGACATAGCCCGTGGTGCGTTCCGCGAGGGTCGGGTCGGCCATCGCCGCCCGCTTGCCGCCCGCGGCCGTCGCCAGGGCCTTCAGGTCCAGGGAGCCCGCCACCGGGACCACCGCCACCGTCAGCGCGCCGTCCACGTCCGCCACCAGCGTCTTGAAGACGCGGTCCGGGGAGACTCCCATCGCCTCGGCCGCCTCCTCGCCGTAGGACGGGTGCGAGGGGTCGTGGTCGTAGGCGTGCACGGTGAAGGGCACGCCCGCGGCGGTCAGGGCCACCGTCGCCGGGGTGCCTGCGGACTGCTGCTGCTTCTTCGACTTCTTCGCCATCTTGACGGGTTCCGGCCTCAGTTCAGACTCGTCGGGCCGCGCGTCAGTTCCGACGCCGGCAACGACGGAAGATTACGGATGATCGCCGTCTCCGCGCGCAGGAGTTTCAGTTCGTCGCGGAGCCGGGACGCGGTGTCGGGGGCCTGGAGCAGGCGCTGCTTGGTGGGGGTGTCCAGCATCATCGCGGCCGCCACCAGGTAGGAGACGACCGACGGCTCGTCCGGCAGGTCCGCACCGGACGACAGCGAGCGTTCCCGGGCGCCCGCCAGGCGCTTCTGGTACTGCCGGAAGGCCCGCAGGACCCCTTCCGCCAGGGGCCCGGACTCGTCGCCCGCGTCCTCCGGCAGCTCCTCCAGTTCGGCCGTCAGATACGGGCCGGAGGCGTCGACGGACAGGAGTCGGACGCGGGTCGTCCCCGTCGCCAGGACCTCGAAGGTGCCGTCGGCCCGCTCCCGGACCGTCGCCGCGTCCGCGACGCAGCCGACGGCGTGGAACGCCTTGACGGGGTCGTCGCCGAAGCCGGCCGCGGGGCCGGAGTCGGGCACGGCCGTGAGGTCCGGCAGGCCGGGGGCGCTGGGCGCCACCTCGTGCCCGTCGCGGATCGCCACGACGGCGAACCGGCGCGGTTCCTCCTCAGGGGTCTTCAGCAGTTCGCGCATCATGGCGCGATAGCGCTCCTCGAAGACGTTGAGAGGAAGCACGAGCCCCGGGAACAGCACAGAGTTCAGGGGGAAGAGCGGGAGCCGCACGGTGGTCACGGCGCCAAAGCCTAATGGCCCCTGGAGCGGACACGTCCCCCGAGCCCACTCCGTGGATGGATCAGGGCGTGCCGGCGGACCTCCTCACGGACCTCCAGGAAGCGGCCCAGGGGGTCCTCCGACTCCCTGCTCCACGGGAACGAGGTGGCGTAGGGGCCGAGCATGCGCAGTTGCTCCAGGGCGTCCGTCCAGCGTCCGAGGCGGACCAGGACGTACACCAGCTTGTTGCGGATCTCGGCGGGCCAGGGGTCGGCCGGGGTGAACGTGGCCGACAGCTCGATGGCCCGGTCGGCCGCCGCGTCCAGCCGCTCGCGGGGCACCGCGTCGCCGCCGGGCCCGGTGAGGCAGGCGAGGGCCGCCCGCGCGGGCAGCGCCTGGACGAGGGAGCCTGCCGGGGCGTCCTGGGCGGCCCGGTCGGCGAAGTCGAAGCACTCGCGGTACGACCCCCGCCAGGAGGTCGCCAGATAGCGCAGGGCGGCGACATGGCAGCCGTAGTGCAGCGGGGCCCGCCGCAGGGCCGCCTCCCAGAGCTCCCCGAAGTAGGTGTGGCCGGCCTGTGAGCCGCGTGCGTGGTCCAGCGCGATCCGCCACGGCACCGGGTCCCGGTTCTCGCCGCGGGCCGCGGCCGTGATCAGCGGGCTCACCTCGCGCAGCAGCTCCGCGCGGGCCGGTGAGTCCCACGCGCGGTCCACCGCGAGCTGGGCGCCCAGCAGGAGCTGGTCGGGGTCGTGCGGGGCCTCGGCGCGCCAGGCGTCGTACCACTCGGGGCGCGAGCGGGCGAACGCGGACAGCCGCCGTACGTACCGGTCGCGCAGTTCCCAGGCGGCGTCCTCGCGGGTCATGGCGAGCAGCTCGGCCGCGCGCCCGTGCGCGCCCTGGCCGGCGGCGACCAGCGCGGGTCCGAGTCGCTCGTCGGGCGCGTCGAGCAGTACCTCGTCGTCGGCGGGCAGTCCGCCGGCGAGGTACGGGGGCACCCGCGAGGCGCGGATGAAGGGGGGCAGCAGAGCCATGGTGTCGACCATTGAAAGACCGAGGCTCAGCCTCGCGCCAGTGCGCACGTGCAACTCACACAAAGTTGTACGCCGGAAGGTCAAGGCGCGGTAAAGACGTGACCGACGTTCACCTTCTGCCCCGCAAACCTCCCTAATTCCGCCGCAACAACCGGGTGGCGCCCGCCGCCACGGTCGTCGCGAGGATCCAGCCGAGGAGGACCATCGCCGCCGCCAGCCACTGCCAGCCGCCGCGCAACTGCCAGAACCCGGCCTGTCCCAGGTCGATCACCGGAAGCAGCAGATCCAGGGCGAACAGGGCGGGGTTCCAGGCCGGATGGTCGCCGCCCTTGAGCGGCGGATGGCTCGCGTGTGCGAACGCCACGGAGCTCGCGGCCCACAGCACCGCCATCCACACGGCGGCCCGGCCCGGCCGGTACCCGTAGGCGACGGTCCAGTCCTGGACGTACCCCCACAGCTTGGCGGCCGGCGGCAGGCTCTCGCGGCGCCGGCGCTGCTTGGCGAGCAGCACCTCGCGGGCGTCCTCGTCCTCCCCGCCGGCCCGCAGCACGGCGGCGAGCCTCTCGTACGGCTCCGGGTTGTACTCGGCGGTCGCGGCCGCCACCCAGTCCAGGCGCTCGGCCAGCGGGAACGGGCCGTGCGGCACGAGGTTCTCGTAGGCGAAGCCGCCCATGTGCAGATTGCCCGGCCCCGGCCAGGCGCTCGCCCGGTCCACTAGGTTGCCGACCCGCGCGCCCGACAGCACCACCTTGCCGCGCTGCGGTCTCTCGCCGAGGAAGCGCAGCTCGGGCGCCTGGATGCGGCGCAGCGACAGCTCCTGCTCGTCGGTGAAGGTGAAGCGGGCCCGCTCCAGGTCCAGGGCGTCTCCGAACCGCCCGTCGTCCAGCCGCACCCCGCCCTGGCACTCGAAGCGCTGGATGCGGGTCCCGCGCGCGGGAGTGGCCCCGCTCAGCATGGACGCGCCGACGCCCGCCGGGGTCAGGTACAGGGTGCGTTCGACGGTGAGCTGCGGGGCGTTCAGCGCGAGCCGGGTGTACGGGTTGTTCAGGCGGGCGCCGCGCAGGCTCAGCGAGACGCCGATGGTGGCGCTGCGCAGGCTCAGCTCGCCGTGCGACTCCAGCAGTTCGGCCTGGAGGTCCTGGCCGACGGTCATGCCGTCGGCGGCGATGGAACGGCCGCTGCGGTCGCGGTAGACGATCGCCTGGTTCATCAGCAGGTCCGTGCCGATGTGCGCGTCGGTCAGCCGGACGCCGTTGTGGAAGCGGCAGCGGGGCAGGTGCAGATCGCCCTCGGTGTGCACCCGGGCCGCCTCCAGGCGCGGCACCGAGCAGTCGACGAACCGCGCGGTGGTGAAGCGGGCCTCCGGCAGCAGGATCTCCCGCTCGAAGCGGCAGCCCTTCATCTCCATGTACGGCACCACCGTGCCGCCCGCGAGGTCCAGGGTGCCGCTGATCTGCACGCCGGTGAGCTTCAGGGACGAGACCCGGCCGGCGAGGGCCGGCGGACCGTCCAGGAGCAGCCAGCACACGATCCGCGCGCGGACCGTCCGCTCGGGGCCCCAGGGGTGCCCGCCGTGCGGATCGTCGACGACGGTGTCGCCGCTGCTCAGGTCGTACACGGTGCCGTTGCGGAAGGCCTGCCACATGCCGGCCTCGGCGGCGGTCAGATCGTCCGGCAGGTCTCCGTCGCGGATGTCCCGGATGCCGGCCCCCTCGGTCACGTCTCTTCCATCCCCCTCATCTACTCGCGGGTTTCGTACAACCGTTCATGCCCGCTGAGTGACGCACGGAACACTAGACGTACTGTGCCTTGTGGGGGGACGCCCCCTGATCTTCCGGGTTCCGCCGGGGTGCCGTATCAGCCACTGGAATGCCCGGACGGGCGCTGTCGGCGGTCTGAGAGAATTGACCACGTGATCTCCCGAATCGATCTGCGCGGCGACGCCCTCCCCGAGGGCCCCGCCCTGCGCGACCTGCTGCCCCGAGCCGACTTCGACGTCTCGGCCGCCCTGGAGAAGGTGCGTCCGATCTGCGAGGCCGTGCATCATCGGGGCGACGCGGCGCTGATCGACTTCGCCGAGAAGTTCGACGGCGTGCGGCTGGAGCGGGTGCGGGTGCCCGCGGAGGCCCTCACGCGCGCGCTGGAGGAACTCGACCCGCAGGTGCGGGCGGCCCTGGAGGAGTCCATCCGCCGCGCCCGCCTCGTCCACCGCGAACAGCGCCGCACGACCCACACGACCCAGGTGGTGCCCGGCGGCAGCGTGACCGAGAAGTGGGTTCCGGTCGACCGGGTCGGGCTGTACGTCCCGGGCGGCCGGTCCGTCTACCCGTCCTCCGTGATCATGAACGCGGTGCCTGCCCAGGAGGCGGGAGTGGAGTCCGTCGCGCTCGCCTCGCCCGCCCAGGCCCCCGCTTTTGAGAATGACCCGGCCGGCGGGCTTCCGCACCCGACGATCCTCGCCGCCTGCGCCCTGCTCGGCATCGACGAGGTCTACGCCGCCGGTGGCGCGACCGCCGTCGCGATGTTCGCGTACGGCACCGAGTCCTGCCCGCCCGCCACCATGGTCACCGGCCCCGGCAACATCTGGGTCGCCGCCGCCAAGCGGTACTTCACCGGCAAGATCGGCATCGACGCCGAGGCGGGCCCGACCGAGATCGCGGTCCTCGCCGACTCCACCGCCGACCCGGTGCACGTGGCGTCGGACCTGATCAGCCAGGCCGAGCACGACCCGCTGGCCGCAGCCGTCCTGGTCACCGACTCCGTCGAGCTCGCGGACGCCGTCGAGAAGGAGCTGGAACCGCAGGTCGCGGCCACCCGGCACATCGAGGACCGGATCGTGCCCGCGCTCAAGGGCAGGCAGTCCGCGATCGTCCTCGTCGACGGCATCGACGAGGGCCTCCGGGTCGTCGACGCCTACGGCGCCGAGCACCTGGAGATCCAGACGGCCGACGCCGCCGCGGTGGCCGACCGGGTGCGCAACGCCGGAGCGGTCTTCGTCGGCCCCTGGGCCCCCGTGTCCCTCGGCGACTACGCGGCCGGGTCCAACCACGTCCTGCCCACCGGCGGTTGCGCCTGCCACTCCTCGGGTCTGTCCGTCCAGTCCTTCCTGCGCGGCATCCACATCGTCGACTACACGAAGGACGCGCTCGCGGACGTGGCGCACCACGTGGTGACGCTGGCGGAGGCGGAGGACCTGCCGGCCCACGGGGCGGCGATCAAGGCCAGGTTCGGTTGGAAGGTGCCCGGCAAGTGACGTTCGGAATCGACGATCTCCCCGTACGGGACGAGCTGCGCGGCAAGTCCCCCTACGGCGCTCCCCAGTTGGACGTCCCCGTCCGGCTGAACACCAACGAGAACCCCTACCCGCTGCCCGAGCCGCTGGTCGAGCGGATCGCCGAGCGCGTCCGCGAGACCGCCCGCCACCTCAACCGCTACCCGGACCGGGACGCCGTCGAGCTGCGCACCCGGCTCGCCGCGTACCTGACGGACACCTCCGGCCACCAGGTCGGTCTCGCCAACGTCTGGGCGGCGAACGGCTCCAACGAGGTCATCCAGCAGCTCCTGCAGACCTTCGGCGGACCCGGCCGCACGGCGATCGGCTTCGAGCCGTCGTACTCGATGCACGCGCTCATCGCGCGCGGCACCGGCACGGGCTGGATCTCGGGCCCCCGCAACGAGGACTTCACCATCGACGTCGAGGCGGCCGAGCGGGCGATCGCCTCGCACCGGCCCGACGTCGTCTTCGTCACCACCCCCAACAACCCCACGGGCAACGCGGTCCCGCCCGAGACGGTCCTCGCGCTCTACGAGGCCGCGCAGGCCGCCAAGCCCTCCATGGTCGTGGTCGACGAGGCGTACATCGAGTTCAGCCACGGCGACTCCCTGCTGCCGCTCCTCGAAGGACGGCCGAATCTCGTCGTCTCCAGGACGATGTCGAAGGCGTTCGGGGCGGCGGGCCTGCGCCTCGGCTACCTCGCCGCGCACCCGGCGGTCGTGGACGCCGTACAGCTCGTACGGCTGCCCTACCACCTGTCGGCCGTCACCCAGGCGACCGCGCTGGCCGCCCTGGAGCACACCGACACGCTGCTCAAGTACGTCGAGCAGCTCAAGGCCGAGCGGGACCGGCTGGTGAGCGAGCTGCGCGCGCTCGGCTTCGAGGTCGTGGAGTCGGACGCGAACTTCGTGCAGTTCGGGCGGTTCGACGGTGAGGGCGGCTCGCACGCGGCCTGGCAGAAGATCCTCGACCGGGGCGTCCTGGTCCGGGACAACGGCATCCCGGGCTGGCTGCGGGTGTCCGCCGGAACCCCTGAAGAGAACGACGCGTTCTTCGACGCGGTCCGTGAGTTGACGAAGGAGCAGAGCACATGAGCCGCGTAGGACGCGTGGAGCGGGTCACCAAGGAGACCTCGGTGCTCGTCGAGATCGATCTCGACGGCAGCGGGAAGGTCGAGGTGTCGACCGGCGTCGGCTTCTACGACCACATGCTCGACCAGCTCGGCCGGCACGGTCTGTTCGACCTCACCGTGAAGACCGAGGGCGACCTGCACATCGACTCCCACCACACCATCGAGGACACCGCCCTCGCGCTCGGCGCCGCCTTCAAGCAGGCGCTCGGCGACAAGGTGGGCATCTACCGCTTCGGCAACTGCACGGTCCCGCTGGACGAGTCCCTCGCCCAGGTCACCGTCGACCTGTCCGGCCGCCCCTACCTCGTGCACACCGAGCCCGAGAAGATGGCGCCGATGATCGGCGAGTACGACACCACGATGACCCGGCACATCCTGGAGTCCTTCGTGGCCCAGGCCCAGATCGCCCTGCACGTGCACGTGCCCTACGGGCGCAACGCCCACCACATCGTGGAGTGCCAGTTCAAGGCGCTGGCGCGAGCCCTGCGCTACGCCTCCGAGCGCGACCCGCGCGCGGCCGGCATCCTCCCCTCCACGAAGGGCGCGCTGTGAACGGCCTGTCGACCCTGCTGATCGTCGTCGGCCTCTTCCTGGCCGGCGGCATCTACTCCTTCGTCAAGCAGCAGATGCCCAAGGGCCTGATCGTGCTGCTCTCCATCGCCGCCGGCATGTGTCTGGTCGCCGGGGTCCTGAGGCTGGAGGTGTGGAATTGAGCACTTCTCCTTCGAAGAAGGTCGTCGTCTTCGACTACGGCTTCGGCAACGTGCGGTCCGCCGAGCGCGCCCTCGCGCGCGCGGGCGCCGACGTCGAGATAACCCGTGACTACGACAAGGCCATGAACGCCGACGGCCTGCTGGTGCCGGGCGTCGGAGCCTTCGCCGCCTGCATGAAGGGCCTGCACGAGGCCCGCGGCGACTGGATCATCGACCGCAGGCTGTCCGGCGGCCGGCCGGTCATGGGCATCTGCGTCGGCATGCAGATCCTCTTCGCGCGCGGCATCGAGCACGGCGTGGAGTCCGAGGGCCTGGACGAGTGGCCCGGCTCGGTCGAGCCGCTCCAGGCCGACGTCGTGCCCCACATGGGCTGGAACACCGTCGACGCGCCGGCCGACTCCCGGCTGTTCGCCGGCCTGGACGCCGACGCCCGCTTCTACTTCGTGCACTCCTACGCCGTCCACGACTGGACCCTGGAGACACACAACAAGGCGATGACCGCCCCCAAGGTGACCTGGTCGACGCACGGCAAGCCCTTCGTGGCCGCCGTGGAGAACGGCGCCCTGTGGGCCACGCAGTTCCACCCCGAGAAGTCCGGCGACGCCGGTGCGCAGCTTCTGAACAACTGGATCGGAACCCTCTGATGCCTTCCAAGCTCGAACTCCTCCCCGCCGTGGACGTCCGCGACGGTCAGGCGGTCCGGCTCGTGCACGGCGAGTCCGGCACCGAGACCTCGTACGGCTCCCCGCTGGAGGCCGCTCTGTCCTGGCAGCGGTCGGGCGCCGAATGGCTGCACCTGGTCGACCTGGACGCGGCCTTCGGCACCGGCGACAACCGCGAGCTGGTCCGCCAGGTCACCGAGGCCATGGACATCAAGGTCGAGCTGTCCGGCGGCATCCGCGACGACGCCTCCCTGGCGGCCGCCCTCGCCACCGGCTGCACCCGCGTGAACCTCGGCACCGCCGCCCTGGAGAGCCCCGAGTGGGTCGCCAAGGTCATCGCCGAGCACGGCGACAGGATCGCCGTCGGTCTCGACGTGCGCGGGACGACCCTCAAGGGCCGCGGCTGGACCAGCGAGGGCGGCGACCTCTACGAGGCGCTGGAGCGGCTCGACAAGGAGGGCTGCGCCCGGTACGTCGTCACCGACATCGCCAAGGACGGCACGCTCCAGGGCCCCAACCTGGAGCTGCTGAGGAACGTCTGCGCGGCGACCGACCGCCCGGTGGTGGCCTCCGGCGGGGTGTCCTCGCTGGACGACCTGCGGGCCATCGCCGAACTGGTCCCGCTCGGTGTCGAGGGCTCCATCGTCGGGAAGGCGCTCTACGCGAAGGCGTTCACCCTGGAAGAGGCCTTGGAGGCGGTGGCTCAGTGAGCGATCTGCGACGCGTCACGACCGGTGCGCCCTGGGAGGACACCTTCGGGTACTCCCGCGCGGTGGAACTCCCCAACGGCCTGGTGCTGGTCTCCGGCTGCACCTCGGTGGTGGACGGGGAGATCGCCGCGGGCGACCCGTACGAGCAGACGGTCAACTCCTTCAACGTCGCCTTCGAGGCGCTGAAGGAGCTCGGGCTCGGCCGGGAGGACGTGGTGCGCACGCGCCTGTACATCACGCACGCCCGGGACGTGGAGGAGGTCGGACGCGCCCACAAGGAGCTGTTCGACACCGTCCGGCCCGCCGCATCACTGATCATCGTCTCCGGCTTCGTGGACCCCAGCCTGGTCGTCGAGGTCGAGGTGGAGGCGTTCCGAGGAGACCCCGCAGCATGACCCTCGCCGTACGAGTCATCCCCTGCCTGGACGTGGACAACGGCCGGGTCGTCAAGGGCGTCAACTTCCAGAACCTGCGTGACGCGGGCGACCCCGTCGAGATGGCCAAGGTGTACGACGCCGAGGGCGCCGACGAGTTGACGTTCCTGGACATCACCGCCTCCTCCGGCAACCGCGAGACCACCTACGACGTGGTGCGCCGCACCGCCGAGCAGGTGTTCATCCCGCTGACGGTCGGCGGCGGGGTCCGTACGGCCGAGGACGTGGACAGGCTGCTGAGGGCGGGCGCGGACAAGGTGGGCGTCAACACGGCGGCGATCGCCCGTCCCGACCTGATCCGCGAGATCGCGGAACGCTTCGGCCGACAGGTGCTGGTGCTCTCGGTGGACGCGCGGCGCACCGAGACGGGTTCCTTCGAGGTGACCACGCACGGCGGCCGCAAGGGCACCGGCATCGACGCCGTCGAGTGGGCGCACCGGGCCGCCGAGCTGGGCGCCGGGGAGATCCTGCTCAACTCGATGGACGCGGACGGCACCAAGGACGGCTACGACCTGGAGATGATCGAGGCCGTCCGCAAGCACGTCACCGTCCCGCTGATCGCCTCCGGCGGCGCGGGCCGGCTCGACCACTTCCCGCCTGCCGTCGGAGCGGGCGCGGACGCGGTGCTGGCGGCCTCGGTGTTCCACTTCGGCGATCTGCGGATCGGCGAGGTGAAGGAGACGCTGCGGGGGGCGGGACACCCCGTCCGCTGATCGCACCCCGGGGCGTGGACGGCGGCGGTCCCCGCCGCGCGGTCGAGCCGCGCGCGGAGTTGCCCGCGCTCGCCAGGAAGCACGACGAGAAGGGCGGGGCCGCGGGAGGCACCGGGAGGCGCGAGAAGGTCGCGCCGCACACGTACGGCTTCCCGTTCCGCCTCCGAGAGGACCCGCTCCCGTGACCGCCGCGCTCACCGCCCAGGGCGACGTCCTCGGCACCCCCGCCCACCGCGACGGCAACGTCCTGCGCTGGCTCGCCGCCTACACCGCCTCGATGACCGGCGACAGCGTCTACTACCTCGCGCTGTCCTGGGCGGCCGTCCAGTCCGGCACACCCGCGCAGGCCGGGATCGTGACGGCCGTCAGCGCGCTCCCACGGGCCCTGCTCATGCTCGGCGGAGGAGTGATCGCCGACCGGTTCGGACCGCGCCGGGTCGTCATCGGCAGCGACGCGGTGCGCTGCGCGGCCGTGCTCGCCGTGGCGGGGCTGCTGTTCCTCACCACTCCCGGGCTGTGGCCGCTGGCCGTGCTGGGGCTCGTCTTCGGCACCGTCGACGCCGTGTTCGTGCCGGCCGTGGGAGCCCTCCCCGCGCGCGTGACGAGTCGCGGCCAGCTCGCGCGCGTGCAGGGCCTGCGGGGGCTCGGCATCCGTTTCGCGAGCGTGGTGGGCGGCCCGCTCGGCGGCCTCGCGGTGGCGGTCGGGGGAGCGGCGGCCGCGTTCGCCCTCGCGGGAGCGCTGATCGCGGTGTCCGTGCCCCTGCTGATCGCCGTGCGCATACGGCCCCTGCCCGCGGGCGACGACGACGAAGAGGCCGAGAGCACTCCGTGGCACGACCTGCGTGCCGGACTGGGGTACATCCGCCGCCACCGCGTCCTCGCCCCGCTGATGCTGGCCATCGCCCTCGGCGACCTCGGCTTCGTGGGGCCCCTCAACGTCGGTCTGAGCCTGCTGGCCGACGAGCGCGGCTGGGGCGCCTCCGGGATGGGTTGGGTGCTGGGCGGGTTCGGGGCCGGAGCCGGGCTCGCCTCGCTGCTGCTGGCCGTACGCGGGCGCGTGCCGCACGCCGGGCACGTGATGGCGTACGCCTGTCTCTGCGGGGCGGTCGCCATCGGCGCGCTCGCCTTCGTCCCGGACGTCGTCGCGGCCGCCGGGACCGCCCTGCTGATCGGAGTGCTCGCCGGGCTCAGCGGCGCCCTGTGCGTCGCCCTGCTCCAGACCCAGGCCGACCCCGCCCGCCTGGGCCGCGTGACCGCCGTCGCCTCACTGGTGAGCCTCGGCCTCGCACCGCTCAGCATGCCGCTGTCGGCCGCCGCGATCGGCGTCTGGGGCACCGGGCCGGTCTTCGTGACCAGCGCGGCGGTGTGCGGGCTCGGCGGGGTGGTCGCGCTGTGCGCCCCCGACCTGCGCCGCGCCGAACTCCCCACCTGACCCGCCTGACCGGTCAGACCCGTCGGATCCGCCTGGTCCGCCTGATCTGTCGGATCCGCCTGGCCCGTCGGATCCGCCCGACCCGCCTGGCCCGTTAGACGTGGCCGACCCGCCTGATCCGCCCGCCCCGCCTGACCGTCTTACCCGTCAGACCCGTCGGATGGGTCAGATCCCGAGTTCCTTTGCCTCGTGCAGTCTGGCGATCGCCTCCTTGTCGCCGTCCAGATCCACCTTGGCCGCGCTCTGCCGCCCGTACAGGAACAGCAGCAGCTCCGAGGGCTCACCCGTCGCCGTCACGACCGGGGTGCCCCGGTGGGCGACCGCGGTCTGGCCGTCCGGGCGGCGCAGCACCAGACCGGTCGGGACACCGCGGCCCATCAGTCGGGCGGTGCGCTCCAGGCGGGACCACAGGGCGTCCTGGAAGACCGGGTCCAGCTCGCGCGGCGCCCAGTCGGGACGGGCCCGGCGGACGTCCTCCGTGTGGACGTAGAACTCCACCGTGTTCGACAGCTCCTCGACCTGCTTGAGCTGGAACGGCGAGAAACGCGGCGGGCCCGTACGGATGAGCTGGATCAGCTCCTCGTAGGGCTTCTCGGAGAACTCGGCCATCACCCGGTCCAGGCGGGACGCGAGCTGCTTGATCAGCAGACCCCCGGCGGCGTCGGGACGGCGCTCGCGCACCACCACGTGCGCCGCGAGATCGCGGGTGAGCCAGCCCTCGCAGAGAGTGGGGGCGTCCGGACCCTCGGCCTCCAACAGGTCGGCGAGGAGAAGTCGTTCACGCTTGGCGAAAGTCGACATGCAGTCAGCCTACGACCGCACTCCGGGTCCGCACAGTGGACACCCACGGTCACTGTCAGTGGCGCGCGGCACAATGGCTCCCATGACCAGCACGCCCCCGCCCAGCAGCCTCGACCCCGAGATCGCCGCGCGCCTCAAGCGCAGCGCCGACGGGCTCGTCCCCGCCATCGCCCAGCAGTACGACACCGGTGAGGTGCTCATGCTCGGCTGGATGGACGACGAGGCGCTGCACCGCACGCTGACCACCGGCCGCTGCACCTACTGGTCGCGCAGCCGCGGGGAGTACTGGGTCAAGGGCGACACCTCCGGCCACGTCCAGTGGGTCAGGTCCGTCGCCCTCGACTGCGACGCCGACACCGTGCTCGTCAAGGTCGACCAGGTCGGCGCCGCCTGCCACACCGGCGCGCGGACCTGCTTCGACGAGGACGTGCTCCGCAAGGACGGCGCCGATTCCGGCGCCACCGCCCCGGGTCAGTAAGGTCAGCCGCCATGGACCTCGAGACCTTCCGCAAGCTGGCCACCGACCGCCGTGTCATCCCCGTCACGCGCAAGCTCCTGGCCGACGGCGACACCCCGGTCGCCCTCTACCGCAAGCTCGCCGCCGAGCGCCCCGGCACCTTCCTGCTGGAATCCGCGGAGAACGGCCGCTCGTGGTCCCGCTACTCCTTCGTCGGCGTCCGCTCCGCCGCGACCCTGACGGCCCGTGACGGCCAGGCCCACTGGCTCGGCACCCCGCCGGTCGGCGTCCCCGTCGACGGCGACCCGCTGGCCGCCCTGCGCGCCACCATCGAGGCCCTGCACACCCCCCACCAGGAGGGCCTGCCGCCGTTCACCGGCGGCATGGTCGGCTACCTCGGCTACGACATCGTCCGCCGCCTGGAGAAGATCGGCCCCGGCGAGCGCGACGACCTCAGGCTGCCCGAGCTGACCATGCTCCTGACCAGCGACCTCGCCGTCATGGACCACTGGGAGGGCTCGGTCCTGCTGATCGCCAACGCGATCAACCACAACGACCTCGACACCGGCGTCGACGAGGCCCACGCGGACGCGGTGGCCCGCCTGGACGCCATGGAGGCGGACCTGTCCCGCGCGGTGGCCCAGCCCCCGGCGGTCCTCCCGCCCTCCGAACTGCCCGAGTACACCGCGCTCTGGGGCGGCCCCGACTTCCAGCGGGCCGTCGAGGACATCAAGGAGCGCATCCGGGCCGGTGAGGCCTTCCAGGTCGTCCCCTCGCAGCGCTTCGAGACGCCGTGCACGGCGAGCGCGCTGGACGTCTACCGGGTCCTGCGGGCCACCAACCCCTCCCCGTACATGTACCTGTTCCGCTTCGACGGCTTCGACGTCGTGGGCTCGTCCCCCGAGGCCCTGGTCAAGGTCGAGGACGGACACGCCATGGTCCACCCCATCGCCGGCACCCGCTGGCGCGGCGCGACCCCGCAGGAGGACCAGGCCCTCGCCGACGAACTGCTCGCCGACCCCAAGGAGCGCGCCGAGCACCTCATGCTCGTCGACCTCGGCCGCAACGACCTGGGGCGGGTCTGCGAGCCCGGCTCGGTCGAGGTCGTCGACTTCATGTCCGTCGAGCGGTACTCCCACGTGATGCACATCGTCTCCACGGTCACCGGCAAGGTCGCCCCCGGCCGCACCGCCTTCGACGTCCTCACCGCCTGCTTCCCCGCGGGCACCCTCTCCGGCGCCCCCAAGCCCCGCGCGATGCAGATCATCGACGAACTGGAGCCGTCCCGGCGCGGGTTGTACGGCGGCTGCGTCGGCTACCTCGACTTCGCGGGCGACTCCGACACCGCGATCGCCATCCGTACGGCCCTCCTGCGCGACGGCACGGCCTACGTCCAGGCGGGCGCCGGCGTCGTCGCCGACTCCGACCCGGTCGCCGAGGACACGGAGTGCCGCAACAAGGCGGCGGCGGTCCTGCGGGCGGTCCACACGGCGAACCGACTCGGCGAGTAGGGCGATTCTCACGCGGCCCCGGGTGACCGTTCGCCCCCGGTTCGGGTGATAGTGGGGTACGTGACTGCCGTACCTCACCCCCGTTCAGAAGCCGCAGGACCCGCCAGGGCCGGCCGCATCAGTCTCGCCACAGCCCTGCTGGCCGGTGCGCTCGGCGCGGCCGTGGCACTGCTGGCGACCCGTCAGCGCTGGTCGGAGGGGACCGCGACGGTGGCCGGCGGCGCGTTTCCCCTGACCGCCAAGGGCAGCGACGTGACCGGTGTGCCGGCCGCGCTGGCCATAGTGGGCCTCGCCGCGCTCGTCGCCGTCTTCGCCGTGCGCAAGGCGGGACGGCTGCTCGTCTCCGCGGTGCTGGCGCTCTCCGGCGCGGGGATCGTGGTGGCGGCCCTGATCGGCGCGGGTGACTCCTCGGCGCTGGACGAGCAGGCCGCGAAGGCGTCCGGGGACACGTCGGCGACGGTCTCCGAGCTCTCGCACACCGCTTGGCCCTACGCGGCCGTGGTCGGGGGCGCGCTGATCCTCCTGGCCGGACTGCTCGCTCTGCGGTACGGGCGGCTGTGGCCCGCGATGTCGGGGCGCTACGAGCGGGACGGGGCGCCCCGGGTGCGGCGCAAGCCTGTGCCGGTGGATCCCGACCGGCCCGAGGACATCTGGAAGGCGCTGGATCGTGGGGAGGATCCGACGGGGGCGTAGCGGTCGGATCCCGGCCGCGGGTCCGTGGGGGCCTGTCGCGCGCAGTTCCCCGCGCCCCTGCGGGGCGCGTCCGGGCGACCCCCGCACACGTCGCGTCCTCGCGTGCGGAACAATGGACCCCGAGCGTCCGGCTCAGTCACGTACTTCAGCACCTAGGAGCAAGCAATGGCGGGCAGCAGCCACGGTCACACCCCGGCCGCCTGGACCGGTGTCACTATCGCCTTCATCGGTTTCTGCGTCGCGGGCGCCTTCATGGTGATGGCCCAGCCGGCGGGCTTCTGGGCCGGTATGGCGATCGTGGTCGTCGGCGGCATCGTCGGCTGGATCATGAGCGCGATGGGGATGGGCATGCCGAAGGACACCCACAAGCCGCTCGCCACCGCCCAGCCCGAGTCGGCGGACGCCAAGAGCTGACCCAGCACCTCGTGAAGGGGCGGCCCGGCGGAAGTGCCGGGGCCGCCCCTCACGCGTTCCACGGGAGGACGGGGGACAATGCCGGACGTGAACGCCGACACTGAGCGCATGCCGTCCCGGACCGGTCTGTCCGGACGCCTGGCCGTCCCGGGCGGGATCCTCGCGGCCGTGGCCGGGGCCTTCGCGTACGTGGGGACCGTGGACCCGAACCAGCCCGGCCACTACCCCGTCTGCCCGCTCTACCGGATCACCGGCCTGTACTGCCCCGGCTGCGGCGGACTGCGCAGCGCGCACGCCTTCGTGCACGGTGACCTCATGGCCGCCCTCCAGGACAACGCGCTCGCCGTCGTGGGCTATCTGGGCTTCGCCGTGCTGTGGACCGTCTGGGTGGTCCGCGCGGCGCGCGGACGGCCGCTGCGGCTCGGTCTCGGACCGGTGCACCTGTGGACGGCGGGGGCGTTGCTGCTGGTCTTCACGGTTGTCCGGAACCTGCCCTTCGGTGGCTGGCTCCATCCTTGATCAACCGGCGAACGTCCAGTACGGGGGCACCTCCCGCCCGAGCGTGCGAAGCTTGTTCGAGGGTGGGGAACGTACCGGCGTCAACCGGATGCGAGGGCTACGCCCTCCTGCGGATACCATCGCAGTGACCACCTGTTTTCATCGGTCGCTGGAACTGTCAACCGTCTGGAAGGGGGCCGCTCGCGTGAGTGTGCTCGACGAGATCATCGACGGAGTCCGTGCCGACCTCGCGGAACGGCAGGCGCGCGTCAGCCTCGACGAGCTCAAGGAGCGCGCGGCGAAGGCTCCCGCGGCCAAGGACGGCGTGGCCGCACTGCGCGGCGACGGCGTCAAGGTCATCTGCGAGGTGAAGCGCTCCAGCCCCTCCAAGGGCGCGCTGGCCGCGATCGCCGACCCGGCGGGCCTCGCCGCCGACTACGAGGCGGGCGGTGCGGCCGTCATCTCCGTCCTCACCGAACAGCGCCGCTTCGGCGGCTCGCTGGCCGACCTGGAGGCCGTCCGCGCGCGCGTGGACATCCCGGTCCTGCGCAAGGACTTCATCGTCACGTCGTACCAGCTCTGGGAGGCCCGGGCCTACGGCGCCGACCTCGCGCTGCTCATCGTCGCGGCCCTGGAGCAGCCCGCCCTGGAGTCCCTGATCGAGCGCGCCGAGTCCATCGGGCTCACCCCGCTCGTCGAGGTCCACGACGAGGACGAGATCGAGCGCGCGGTGGACGCCGGAGCGAAGATCATCGGTGTCAACGCGCGCAACCTCAAGACCCTCGAGGTCGACCGCGGCACCTTCGAGCGCATCGCCCCCGAGATCCCCGCCCACCTGGTCAAGGTCGCCGAGTCCGGAGTCCGCGGCCCGCACGACCTGATCGCCTACGCCAACGCCGGCGCCGACGCGGTCCTGGTGGGCGAGTCCCTGGTCACCGGCAAGGATCCCAAGACGGCGGTCGCGGACCTGGTGGCGGCGGGCGAGCATCCCGCACTGCGCCACGGGCGCGGATGATCACCCGCTAGGCTTGTCCGCGATGACTCCGACGACCTTCACGACAGCCACGGACCGGTACGCCCGCCTCGCGCGCGGCTGCCGCCCCCGTGGTTGCCGCGCGCCCGCACGCAGGGTGCACGGGCGTCGAGTGCGCTACGTCATCGGGGACGAACCCGGTCAGGTGAACGGCATGCGATGGCAGCGCCCCGTCAGGGGCGCGGGGAACTGCGCGACCAGCCCAAACGGTCCCGCAGCCAACTGACTTCTCCGCCCCCCACGGCGCTCAGTGTCTTTTTCACGCACTCACCGTGAGGTTCAGCCATGCCCAGCGAGTTCTTCATCCCCGACCCCGAGGGTCAAGTTCCCAGCGCCGAAGGCTACTTCGGCGCCTACGGCGGCAAGTTCATCCCGGAGGCCCTCGTCGCCGCCGTGGACGAGGTCGCCGTCGAGTACGACAAGGCCAAGCACGACCCCGAGTTCGCCCGCGAGCTCGACGACCTGCTCGTGCACTACACCGGCCGGCCCTCGGCACTCACCGAGGTGCCCAGGTTCGCCGAGCACGCCGGCGGCGCCACGGTCTTCCTCAAGCGGGAGGACCTCAACCACACCGGCTCCCACAAGATCAACAATGTCCTCGGTCAGGCCCTGCTCACCAAGCGCATGGGCAAGACCCGGGTCATCGCGGAGACCGGCGCCGGCCAGCACGGCGTCGCCACGGCCACCGCCTGCGCGCTGTTCGGCCTCGAGTGCACCATCTACATGGGCGAGATCGACACCCAGCGCCAGGCGCTCAACGTGGCCCGGATGCGGATGCTCGGCGCCGAGGTCATCGCCGTGAAGTCCGGCAGCCGCACCCTGAAGGACGCGATCAACGAGGCGTTCCGCGACTGGGTCGCCAACGTCGACCGCACGCACTACCTGTTCGGCACGGTCGCGGGCCCGCACCCCTTCCCGGCCATGGTCCGCGACTTCCACCGGGTCATCGGCGTCGAGGCCCGCCGCCAGCTCCTGGAGCGGGCCGGCCGGCTGCCCGACGCGGCCATCGCCTGCGTCGGCGGCGGCTCCAACGCCATCGGCCTCTTCCACGCCTTCATCCCCGACACCGGCGTACGCCTCATCGGCTGCGAGCCGGCCGGGCACGGCGTGGAGACCGGCGAGCACGCGGCGACCCTCACCGCGGGCGAGCCCGGCATCCTGCACGGCTCCCGCTCCTACGTCCTCCAGGACGAGGAGGGCCAGATCACCGAGCCGTACTCGATCTCGGCCGGTCTGGACTACCCGGGCATCGGCCCCGAGCACTCCTACCTCAAGGACTCCGGCCGCGGCGAGTACCGCGCGGTCACCGACGACGCGGCCATGCAGGCCCTGCGCCTGCTGTCCCGCACCGAGGGCATCATCCCGGCAATCGAGAGCGCGCACGCGCTGGCCGGCGCCCTGGAGGTCGGCAAGGAGCTCGGCAAGGACGGGCTGATCGTCGTCAACCTGTCCGGTCGCGGCGACAAGGACATGGACACGGCCGCGCGCTACTTCGGCCTCTACGACACCGACGCCGCCGTCGCGGCGGACGAGGCCGGCACCGGCGCGGAGATCGAGGGGGACGCAAAGTGAGCGGGACCGGGCTGAACAGCAAGAAGGGCCAACTGCTGTCGGACACCCTCGCCGCCGCCAAGGCCGAGGGCCGCGCCGCGCTCATCGCCTACCTCCCGGCCGGGTTCCCGACCGTGGACGGCGGCATCGAGGCGATCAAGGCCGCCTTCGACGGCGGCGCGGACATCGTCGAGGTCGGTCTGCCGCACAGCGACCCCGTCCTCGACGGCCCCGTCATCCAGACCGCCGACGACATCGCCCTGCGCGGCGGCGTCAGGATCGCGGACGTGATGCGGACGGTCAGGGAGACCTACGAGGCCACCGGCAAGCCGGTGCTCGTGATGACGTACTGGAACCCCATCGACCGCTACGGCGTCGAGCGCTTCACCGCCGAGCTCGCCGAGGCGGGCGGCGCGGGCTGCATCCTGCCCGACCTGCCCGTGCAGGAGTCGGCGCTGTGGCGGGAGCACGCCGAGAAGCACGGGCTCGCCACGGTCTTCGTGGTCGCGCCCAGCAGCAAGGACGCGCGGCTCGCCGAGATCACCGCGGCGGGCAGCGGGTTCGTGTACGCCGCCTCGCTCATGGGCGTCACGGGCACCCGCGAGTCGGTCGGGGCGCAGGCCCAGGACCTGGTCGAGCGCACCCGGGCCACCGGCACCGGACTGCCCGTCTGCGTCGGGCTCGGTGTCTCCAACGCCGAACAGGCCGCGGAGGTGGCCGGCTTCGCCGACGGTGTGATCGTCGGCTCGGCCTTCGTGAAGCGGATGCTGGACGCGCCGGACGACAAGGCCGGCGCCGAGGCCGTCCGCGGGCTAGCGGGCGAGCTGGCGAAGGGCGTGCGCCGACAGGTGTAGGTCTGCCGCGCGCCTGTCAGGGCGTGCCGGAGAATTCGGTCACTCGAACGGGTGGACCTGGGGCCGGGGAGGCGCGGTGCGCCTCCCCGGTTCGTTCTGCGGGTGTGAGCGAGAAGAACCGTGAGGGAAAGCGCACCGCCCGCGAGCGGCTGGCGGAGGAGCGCGCGAAGCAGAAGACCGCGGAGAAGCGGCGCCGGGTGCTGATCGTGGGTGCGAGTGTCGTGTGCGTCCTCGGTCTCGCCGCGGTGGTCGGCGTCGTCGCGGCCAACTCCGGCAAGGACAAGAAGGACAGCTCCTCGGGCCCGGTCGTGGTGCCGTCGGGGGCCAACGGCCAGGACAGTCTCGCCATCCCGGTCGGCAAGGAGGGGGCCAGGTCGACGCTCGTCGTCTGGGAGGACTTCCGCTGCCCGGCCTGCAAGGCCTTCGAGACGGCGTACCGCCCGACGATCCACGAGCTCACCGGCTCCGGGAAGCTCAAGGTCGAGTACCACCTGGCCACGATCATCGACGGCAACATGGGCGGCACCGGCTCCCGCAACGCGGCCAACGCGGCGGCCTGCGCCCAGGACGCCGGGAAGTTCCCGGGGTACCACGACGTGCTGTTCGAGAACCAGCCCGTGGAGACCAGCGACGACTACGCCGACAACGACAGACTGCTCGAACTGGCGAAGAAGGTCGACGGCCTCGACACGCCCGCGTTCCGCACCTGCGTCGAGAAGGGCACCCACAACGGCTGGGTGGACAAGTCCGCGGCCGCCTTCCGCAACGGCGGCTTCTCCGGCACCCCGACCGTGCTGCTCGACGGCAAGAACATCTACCAGGACCAGTCGATGACCCCGGCGAAGCTGAAGCAGCAGGTGGAGGCCGCCAACAAGGGCTGACGGCCGGTAAGACGGGGGCCGGTGCCTCTCACCCGCCTGTTATGGACCCGTTGCCGGGCCGCCTGCCGTGGGCCCGGCCCGGCAGGGTAGCGTCGACCCTGCCATGGAAATTGCCTACATTCCCAGCCCGTCGCGCGGGGTGATCCACCTCGGTCCCATCCCGCTGCGTGGCTATGCGTTCTGCATCATCATCGGCGTCTTCGTTGCCGTCTGGCTCGGCAACAGGCGCTGGATCGCCCGTGGCGGGCGGGCCGGCACGGTGGCCGACATCGCGGTCTGGGCCGTGCCGTTCGGACTGCTCGGCGGCCGCCTCTACCACGTGATCACGGACTACGAGCTGTACTTCAGCGAGGGCCGTGACTGGGTGGACGCCTTCAAGGTCTGGGAGGGCGGCCTCGGCATCTGGGGCGCGATCGCGCTCGGTGCGGTGGGCGCGTGGATCGGCTGCCGCCGCCGGGGCATCCCGCTGCCGGCCTACGCCGACGCCATCGCCCCCGGCATCGCCCTCGCGCAGGCCGTCGGCCGCTGGGGCAACTGGTTCAACCAGGAGCTGTACGGCAAGCCGACCGACCTGCCGTGGGCCCTGCACATCACGTCCTCCACGGACGGACGGGTGCCGGGCTACTACCACCCGACGTTCCTGTACGAGTCGCTGTGGTGCGTCGGTGTCGCGCTCCTCGTCATCTGGGCCGACCGCCGCTTCAAGCTCGGGCACGGACGGGCGTTCGCGCTGTACGTCGCCGCGTACTGCACGGGCCGCGGCTGGATCGAGTACATGCGCATCGACGACGCCCACCACATCCTCGGGCTCCGGCTCAACGTCTGGACCGCGATCATCGTGTTCCTGCTCGCCGTCACGTACATCGTGGTCTCGGCGAAGAAGCGGCCCGGCCGCGAGGAGGTCGTCGAGCCGGGCGCGGACACCGACGACGGTGAGCCCGGCGAGGCCGAGAGGACCGACGCCGACGGGAAGGCCGACGGCGACACCGACGCCGACGAGAAGGCCGACGCCGAGACCGCCGACGAGGCCGAGTCGGCCAAGAAGAGCTGACGGTCGGTCGTACGTACGTCGACGAGGGCGCCCCGAGCTGTCGGGGCGCCCTCGTCGTGTGTCAGCCGCGGTGGGCCAGGGACAGGGTGCGGTGGGCCTGGGCCACCACCGCCGCGTCGACGAAGGTGCCGTCCGGCAGGGCCTGGGCCCCCTGGTGGGCCTCCGCCGCCTTGAGGACCGTCTCCGCCTGCTCGATCTCCTCCTCCGTGGGAAGGTAGGCGCGCTCGATCACCGGGAGCTGGCGGGGGTGGATGGCCGCCCGGCCCAGGAAGCCCAGGGCCCGGCCGTGGGCGCAGGAGGCCCGCAGGCCCTCCAGGTCCCGGATGTCGGGGTGGACCGACTGCGGTGGGGGAGGCAGGGCCGCCGCGCGCGCCGCCACGACCACCCGGGAGCGGCACCAGTCCAGGCCGCCGTCGTGCCGTACGCCGAGGTCGGCGCGCAGGTCCGCCTCGCCGAGGGCGATGCCGCGCAGACCCGGGTGGGCGGTGGCGATGGCGTGGGCGTGCTCGATGCCGAGGGCCGATTCCAGGAGGGCGTACAGGGGTGGGACGCCTCCTTCGGGCCGGGTCGCCGCCGCCGCGACGCGGGTGATCTGGGCGGGGGCGGTGACCTTGGGCAGGCGCAGGCCGGCGAGGCCCGGGAGGGCGGCGACGGCCGCCAGGTCCGCCGCCGCCAGGGGGCCGGCCAGGGAGTTCACCCGGACGTGGACCGGGACCGGCTGGGGGTCGCCGAGCCGTTCGGCGGTGGCCTCGCGGGCGTACCGCTTGCGCTCGGGGGCGACCGCGTCCTCCAGGTCGACGACCACGACGTCGGCACCGGCGACGAGCGCCTTGCTGACGGTCTCCGGGCGGTCGCCCGGCACGTAGAGCCAGGTCAGAGGGTACGGCCTCACAGGGCGCCCTCCGCGCGCAGGGCCGCCAACTCGTCCTGTGTCAGGCCCAGTTCGGTGAGGATCTGGTCCGTGTCCGCGCCGTGCGCACGGCCCGCCCAGCGGATCGCGCCGGGGGTCGAGGAGAGCCGGAAGAGGACGTTCTGCATGCGCAGGGGGCCGAGGTCGGGGTCGTCGACCGTGGTGACGGTGTCGAGCGCCTGGTACTGCGGGTCGGCCAGGACGTCCCGGACGTCCTGGATCGGGGCGATCGCGGCCTCCGCCTTCTCGAAGGCGGCGAGCACGTCGGTGCGGGTGCGCGCGGCGATCCACGAGCCGACCGCCGCGTCCAGGACGTCGGAGTGGGCGGCCCGCTGGGCGCCGGTCGCGAACCACGGCTCGTCGATCAGCTCAGGGCGGCCCACCAGGTGCATCACGCGTTCCGCGACGGACTGCGCCGAGGTGGAGACGGCGACCCAGGTGCCGTCGGCCGTGCGGTAGGTGTTGCGCGGGGCGTTGTTGGCGGAGCGGTTGCCGGTGCGCTCCTGGACGTGACCGAGCTGGTCGTACCAGGTCGGCTGGGGTCCTAGGACCGTCAGGATCGGCTCGATGAGGGCCATGTCGACGACCTGGCCCTCGCCGGTGCGTTCCCGGGCCGCGAGCGCGGTCATCACCGCGTACGCCGTGGCCAGGCCCGCGATGGAGTCGGCCAGGCCGAAGGGCGGCAGGACCGGGGGCGCGTCCGGCTCGCCGGTGATCGCCGCGAAGCCGCTCATCGCCTCGGCGAGGGTGCCGAAGCCGGGGCGGTGGGCGTAGGGGCCGAACTGGCCGAAGCCGGTGACGCGGGTGAGGACCAGCCGGGGGTTGACGGCGGACAGCTCGGGCCAGCCGAGGTCCCACTTCTCCAGGGTGCCGGGGCGGAAGTTCTCGATGACCACGTCCGCGGAGGCGGCCAGCCTGAGGAAGGTGGTCCGGCCGCCCGCCTTGGACAGGTCCAGGGTGAGGGTGCGCTTGTTGCGGCCCAGGACCTTCCACCACAGGCCGATGCCGTCCTTCGAGGGGCCGTGGCCGCGGGAGGGGTCGGGCTTGGTGGGGTGCTCGATCTTGAGGACCTCGGCGCCGAAGTCGCCGAGCAGGGTGGCGGCGAGAGGGCCGGCGAAGAGGGTGGCCGTGTCGAGCACGCGCAGGCCGTGCAGGGGGGTCTGGGTCATGACGTGTACCGGGCCTCGATCTCGGAGCGGTAGGGCATCGACGCCGAGGCGCCTTCCCGCTGGACGGACAGTGCGGCGGCCGCGGCGGCCCAGACCATCGCCTCCCGGATCGGCCGTTCCTCGCCGAGGGCGACGGCGAGGGCGCCCACGTACGTGTCGCCCGCACCGGTGGAGTCCACCGCGGCGACCCGCGGGGCGGGGACGACGAGGGGTTCGGCGTCCCGGGTCAGATACAGGCTGCCTGCCTCGCCCAGGGTGATCACCACGCGCGGGACCCGGTCGAGGAGGGCGGCACCCGCGGCGAACGGGTCGGCCAGGCCGGTGAGGGTGGCCGCCTCGTGCTCGTTGGGCACCAACAGGTCGGTGGCGGCGAAGAGTTCGGGCGGCAGGGACTGGACCGGGGCGGGCGTGAGGATCGTACGGACGCCGTGGGCGCGGGCCGTCTGCGCGCCCGCGAGGACGGCTGCCACGGGGATCTCCAGTTGGAGCAGGAGGGCGTCGGCCGAGGCGATCAGGCCCTCGTCGCCGGGGGCGAGGTGGTCGACGGTGCCGTTCGCGCCGGGGATGACGACGATCGCGTTGCCGCCCTCGTCGTCCACCACGATGTGCGCGGTGCCGGAGGGGCCCTCGATGGTGCGCAGGTGGTCGGTGGTGACGCCGGAATGTTCGAGGGTGGAGCGCAGGCGGGTGCCGAAGCCGTCGTTGCCGACCGCGCCGATCATCGAGACGGTGGCGCCCGCGCGGGCCGCGGCGATCGCCTGGTTGGCGCCCTTGCCGCCGGGGATCGTACGGAACTCCCTCCCGGTGACGGTCTCTCCGCGCCGGGGTGCCTTCTCGACGTAGGCGACCAGGTCCATGTTCGTGCTGCCGAGCACGGCGATGTGGGTCATGGGCGAGCAGCCTCCCGGTGGGTGAGACGGGCCAGGGTGTCGAAGCCGGTGCCGTTGAGGTCGGCCACGGAGGTGGCCAGGCGGTTCTTGAGGGGGCTGGTCCAGTGGTCGGGGAGGTGTTCCGGGGCGCCCGCCAGGAGGGCGGCGACGCTGCCGGCCGTGGCGCCGTTGGAGTCGGTGTCCCAGCCGCCGGCGACCGCCCGGCAGACGGAGCCGGTGAAGTCGCCGTCCGCGTGGGTGAGGGCGGCGGCGATCAGGGCGGTGTTGGGGATCGCGTGGACCCAGTGGTGGGTGGGGGCGTGGAGGGCGTGGAGTTCGTCCACGACCCTGTCGAAGTCGTCGTGCCGCTCGGCCAGTCGGACGGCGTGGGTGATCGCCTGCGCCAGCCGGGAGTTCGGGGGGATCACGCCGAGGCCGGTGCGCAGGCAGGTGCGGATGTCGGGGGTCGCCGCCGCCTGGGCGATCACGGCGGCCGTGAACATCGCCGCGTAGACGCCGTTCGCCGTGTGGGTGAGGGTGGCGTCCCGGTGGGCCTGTTCGGCCGCGGCGGCCGGGTCGCCGGGGTTGGTCCAGCCGTGGACGTCCGCGCGGATCAGGGCTCCGATCCACTCGCGGAAGGGGTTGCGGTGGCGGGCCGTTCTCGGGGGTTCCAGGCCCTGGAGGAGGTTGCGGTAGGCGATCCGTTCGGCGGTGAAGGTGCGGCCGGCGGGAAGCTCGTCGAGCCAGAGGCGCGCCACGTCCGCGGTGGTGAAGCCCTTGCCGTGGCGTTGCAGCAACAGCAGGTTCAGCAGCGGGTAGTTGAGGTCGTCGTCCTCGGGCATGCCGTCGATGTTCTCGGCGAGGGAGGTGGCGGCGGAGCGGCGGTTCCAGGGGTGGGCGGCGAGGAGTTCGGCGGGGACGCCCTTCGCCGTGAAGTAGGTGTGCAGGGGCCAGTTGCCGGTGGCACGGGCGAGTGCGCGGATGGCTTCCAGGGGGAGCTTCTCCACGGGTTTGCCGAGCAGGCAGCCCACGGCCCGGCCCAGCCAGGCCGCTTCCAGGGCGCCCTGGGTGAGGGTGGCCGGGGAGGCGTGCGCGGGCCAGGTCCGGCAGCGGGCCTTGATCCGTGCGAGGTCGGTGGGCTCGTCGTCCTCCAACGCGCTCGGCAGGTCCGCCAGTTCGTCCAGCAGGTCCTCCGCGAGCTGCCGCAGATACCTGGACGCGGGTTCCGCCGAGGCGCCCGCCCGGGCCGGTGCCTGGCCACCGCCCGCCGCGCGCCAGCGTGCCGCGATCGCCGACGGCTCCCTGCCGTCCTGGGCCGCCTGACGGAGTTCGTGGCCGATCAGGTCCTCCGGCTGGACCCAGGTCAGTCGCAGCATCTGGGGCCTCCGAGCTCCGCGAAGGCCGCCTCGTGGGTCCTGCGCCCCGCCAGGTCCCGCTCGAAAACCTCCCGGGTCACGGCCGTCAGCGTCACCGCCGGCTCCCACAGGTCCAGCCGGCTCGCCTCCGAGACCGTCTTCGCCCAGTCGTCCGGGACCGGGGAGCCCAGCGCGCCCGCCATCGCCCCGGCCATCGTGGCGATCGAGTCGCAGTCCCTGCCGTAGTTCACCGCGCCGAGCACCGCGTGCCGGTAGTCGCCCCCGGCCACCAGCAACATCCCGAGCGCGACGGGCAGTTCCTCGATCGTGTGCAGACGGGAGGGGCGGCGGGCGCCGAGGGAGGGGGCGCGGTAGTCGGGTCCGACCGTGTCGTAGGGAGCCACGGCGTCCCGCAGCGGCCGCAGGGCCGACTCGAAGTCCGTGTGGGGGGCGGCCGCTTCGCAGACCTTCTCGATCGCCGCCCGGGTGCCGTCCTTCGCCAGCTTCAGACAGGCCGTCACGACCGAGTCCGGGGTCGCGCCCGGCTCGCATGCCGCCGCCACCGCCGCCGCGAAGACCGCCGCCGCCTCACGGCCGTACGACGACTGGTGGGCGCCCGCGACGTCCAGGGCCTCGGTGTAGGCGGTCCGCGGGTTCGCCGCGTTGACCAGGCCCACCGGGGCCATGTACATCGCCGCACCGCAGTTGACGATGTTGCCGACGCCCGCCTCCCGCGGGTCGACGTGACCGTAGTGGAGACGGGTGACCAGCCACTTCTCCGCGAGGAAGATCCGGTGCAGGGGGAGGGCCTCCGCCTCCAGTTCCGGGATCCAGCGCGGGTTCGTCATCAGGTCCGGGACCAGGTGGTCGGCGATCGCGTAGGCGTCGAGGTGGTCCCGGACCCGGTCGTAGACGCGGATCAGCGCGTGGGTCATCAAGGTGTCGTCGGTGACGTGGCCGTCGCCCTTGTGGTATGGGGCGATGGGGCGGGCGGTGCGCCAGGCGTCGCCGTTCCAGGGGCCGACGATGCCGTGGACGCGGCCGGCGTGCCGTTCGAGGATCTGGTCGGGGGAGTAGCCCTCGACCGGGCCGCCGAGGGCGTCGCCCACCGCCGCGCCCACGAGGGCTCCGGTGATCCGGTCCTCAAGGCTGCTTTCTGAGTTTTTGGGCGTCATGCCCGAATCATCCTCCCGGGAGGGGCGGTTGTGCGGCTTCCAGGAGTCCGGCGAGTTCCACGAGGTCCGTGCCGGTGAGGCGGGGCAGTGCGCAGCCGGAGAGGGTGCGGCAGGTGTCCCGCCAGGCGGCGGGGATCGCGCCGGCACCGCCGAGCGCGCCGGTCAGGGCGCCCGCCAGGGCCGGGGCCGAGTCGGCCACCCGGGACAGACAGGCCGCCGCGGGGACCGCCTCGGCGATGCGGCCCCGGGCGGCGGTGGCCAGGGCGAGGGCCACGGGGACGGTCTCGGCGGCCGCGATGCCGTAGCTGTAGACGTGGTCGACGATCTCGTGCTCCAGGGCCGGGATCAGGGCGAAGGTGCCGTCGGCGGTCCGGGCGAGGTGCAGGGCGTGGCGGGCGTTGCGGCCGATCTCCGTCTCCTCGGGGAGTTCGGCGAGGGCCGCGGTCACGCAGGCGTCGACGGGGGCGCCGGCCAGGGCCACGGAGACGGCCGCGGCCATCGCCCTCGCTCCGTGCACCCCGTCGCCGTCCTGGGTGTAGCGGGCGTCGAACTCGGCGAGTTCCGCGGCGAGTCCGGGGTCGCCGGGGTGGGCCACCGCGAGGACGCAGGCCCTGACGCAGGCCGCGTCGTCGAAGTAGTGCGGGTTGTCATGGCCGGTCGCGGGTGGGCGCAGGCCGGTGGCGAGGTTGCCGAGTCCGGCCCGTACGGAGATGCGGGCGCGCAGGGGGAGGACGGCGGACTCGATCTCGGGGGCGCGGTCCGCTGCCGCGGCGACTTCGGCGGCGAGGGCGTTCCAGGCGAGGTCGATGGCGGCTCTCGTACGGCGTTGTCTCGTCAGGTCGCCCAGGGCGGTGTCGTCGCCCGCCCTGAGGAGGGCCTCCGCGGTGAAGGCCGCCCATTCGGCGTCGTCGGAGGGGCCGAGGCGGAGGGGTTCGGGGGGCTGGTTGAGGGCGATGGGGACGGGGAGGGTGGTGGTGGCGTTCTGTTCGGCGAAGGTGTCCAGTTCGCGGGTGAGGCGGCGGGTCCAGTCGGGCATACGGGCGGCTCTGTGACGGGCGGCGGGCCAGCCGGCGGCGTCGCCTGCGGCCAGGCCGAGGAGGAGGCCCTGGATTTTCTGGCCGGGGTGGGGGTGTTGGCGGGGGGGTGGGTGGGGTGTGGTGTGCGGGAGTGGGGGTGCGGTGAGGGTTGCCTCGGCTTCGCCTTCGGCCTGGTTGTTCCCACCCGCACCACCCGTGCGACTTTCGTTGTCGGGTGCGGGTGGCCCCTGTGGGGTGTTCTCGTCGTCGGCGGCTGCGGGGGTGGGCGGGTTTGACGTGGGGGTGGGGGTCGTCGTGCGGGTTTCGTGGTGGGGGGCGGGGGGTCGTTGTGGGGTGTTATTGGGAGCCGCGGGGGTGGGCGTGCGGCTTTCGTCGGCGGGTGTGGGTGGCGCCTGGGGGGTGGTCGCGGCTGCGGCGGCGGCTACAGGGGCCGTCGGCTTAGTCGTGCTGGTGGGGGTGGTCGTGGAGGTCTCGTCGTCGGGTGTGGGTGGGGCCTGTGGGGTGGTCTCGTCGGCATCGCCCGTGCCACTTTCCTCGGCGGCTGTGGGCGGTTCCTCCGTGGCGCGTTCGCCGTCGGTGGGGGCGAGGACGAGCGGTGTCGGCAGGTCTGGTGTGGTCTCGCCCCAGGGGCCCGGCGGCCTCATCGGTTCGGTCCCGTGTTGTTGCCCGCTGCCAAGGTGAAGGTGTCCGGGGCGCCCGGTGTCGGGGTGAAGGTGTCCGGGTCGCCCGCCGGCAAGGCGAAGGCGTCCGGGGCGTCCGGGGCCAGGGTGAAGGCGTTCGGGGTCGGTGGGGGCCAGTTCTGGGGGAGGCCGGTCGTGGTCCACTTCTCGGCCTCGCCCGGCACCAGCAACTCGGCCACGTCCAGCACGTGGTGGCCCGCCATCGACGGCAGGCAACTGCCCTTCGCCGGGCCGATCGCCGCGGCCCAGTCGGCCGGGATCGCCGACGCGCCCCTCGTCGCTCCGGCCAGCGCCCCCGCCACCGCCGCCGTGGTGTCGGCGTCCCGGCCCATGTTCACCGCCGTCAGCACGGCCTCCCGGAAGTCGCCGTCCGCCGCCGCGTACGCGCCGAAGGCGAGGGCCACCGCCTCCGGGGCCAGGTCGGTCCACGGATAGCCGCCGATCACCACCGCGGAGCGGACCGCCCGCTCGCCCCGGTGGGCCACCGCCACGGCCCGGCGCAGGGACCGGGCGGTCCAACTGTCGTCCGGGATCACCGCCAGCGCTGAGGCGACGACGGCGATCGTGGGGGCGCCCGCCATCGCCGCCGCCACTCCCGCCGCGACCGCCTGGCCGCCGTAGATGCCCTCGCCGTCGTGGCTCACCGAGCCGTCGACGGCCACCAGGCGGGCGGCCTCCGCGGGGCGGCCCGCCGCGAAGACCCCGAAGGGGGCCGCCCGCATGGCCAGGCCGTCGCTCCAGGCGTGCCGGTGCTGGGCGGAGATGGGGGCGGCCAGGCCCCGGCGCAGGTTCTCCAGGGTGCCGCGCTCGCTGAAGCCGGCGCCCCGGAACGGGCCCTCGTCGCGGTCCGCGATCCACTCGTGCCAGGCCGCCTCCACGTGGGCGGCGGTGAGGGCCGAGCCGTGACGGGCGAGGAGCAGACCCGAGAAGATCGCGTACTCGGTGTCGTCCGTGCCGGTCGGCTCGTCCATGACGTAGCCCTCGATACGGCCCCAGCGGGCGCGGATCTGCGACGGCTTCATGTTCTCGGCGGGGGCCCCGAGGGCGTCCCCGACCGCCAGGCCCAGCAGGGCGCCGCGGGCCCGCTCGCGGAGTTCGGCGGTGTCCTGGGGTGTCGGGACCGAGGGAACGCGGGCGATCGATGTCATGCGCGGCCTCTCCACAACGGAACCTTGTGCCGCATATGTCCCACCATCGGCGGTTGACCTCAGCCTCCCTGCCCCCAACGTCACCCGGTCGACATCTGAGCGGAGTCATGATCGTCTGCGCGTGCGCAAGGTAAAACCGCAGGTTAGCCCAGCCTTTCCTTGCTGGCGACGAGGAATGGACCGACGTACTGTGAGCGTTGTTAAGAATTAGAACGTGTCCAAAGTTAGCTTTGGCTTAGCTTCCCTGGGGGACCGGAATGGCCGTCATCGACATCGAAGCGCCCCTCCACGAGGCGCACCGCGACAACCACACGCACCGGGACGTCAACGGCGGCTGGCTCAGGCCCGCCGTGTTCGGCGCCATGGACGGACTGGTCTCCAACCTCGCCCTGATGTCCGGAGTCGCCGGCGGGGCCGTAGGTCAGCACACCATCGTGCTGACCGGGCTGGCCGGGCTCGCGGCCGGCGCCTTCTCCATGGCGGCCGGCGAGTACACCTCCGTCGCCTCCCAGCGTGAGCTGGTCGAGGCCGAGCTGGACGTGGAGCGCCGGGAGCTGCGCAAGCACCCGCAGGACGAGGAGGCCGAGCTGGCCGCCCTGTACGAGGGCCGGGGCGTCGAACCCGAGCTGGCCAGGGAGGTCGCCCGGCAGTTGTCGAAGGATCCCGAGCAGGCTCTGGAGATCCACGCCCGGGAGGAACTGGGGATCGACCCGGGCGACCTGCCCTCGCCGCTCGTCGCCGCCGTGTCCAGCTTCGGCTCCTTCGCCCTGGGCGCCCTGCTCCCCGTACTGCCGTACCTGCTCGGCGCGACCGCGCTGTGGCCCGCCGTGCTGCTCGCCCTCGTCGGACTGTTCGCCTGCGGTGCCGTGGTGGCCAGGGTGACCGCGCGGACCTGGTGGTACAGCGGACTGCGGCAGCTCGCTCTGGGAGGTGCGGCAGCCGGTGTGACGTACGCCCTGGGCAGTTTCTTCGGAACGGCCGTAGGATAGTGCGACTGCTACTTATGCGTTGGGCCGCATAAGTAGCCGTTACTCGCTGGTTTCGGCGGCATCACCGTTGGGAATGAGCCGTAAGCACTGTGGGCAATGACGCTTGCGGCGCACCCGCGGGGTCGGCGACGACGCCTTCACCGCCCATGGGTCGACGGACCATGATCTGACCGATCGGTCCGGATCGACCCCCACATACTTCAGGCCACGTGTGCGGCACCCCCCTCGCACCGCGTGGCGTCCGCATGTTGGAACGGAGTATCCGGTTCCCGAGATCCGCTCCATCATGTAACCTGCACGAAATTTTGCACTCACGCAGAGGGCCAACGTCGTCCCTCGGCAATTTGAAACATGCCAATGACGACGACGGGAGAGCCGATGCGTACGCCGCGCCAGCCGTCCCAGCACTCCACGAATGGCCAGAAGTGGTCCTTCATGGATGCTCGCCCTGCTGCGCAGGGTATGTACGACCCCCGCAACGAGAAGGACGCCTGTGGCGTCGGTTTCGTGGCCACCCTCACCGGCGAGGCGAGCCATGCGCTGGTCGAGCAGGCGCTCACGGTTCTGCGCAACCTGGAGCACCGCGGTGCCACCGGCTCCGAGCCCGACTCGGGTGACGGCGCGGGCATCCTGTCCCAGGTTCCGGACGCCTTCTTCCGTGACGTCGTCGGCTTCGAGCTGCCGGCGGCCGGTGCGTACGCGGTCGGTATCGCCTTCCTGCCGGAGGACGGCACCGAGGACGCCGTCTCGCGGATCGAGACGATCGCCGCCGAGGAGGGCCTCACCGTCCTCGGCTGGCGCGAGGTCCCGGTCGCCCCCGGGCTGCTGGGCGCCACCGCCCGCTCGACGATGCCCGCCTTCCGCCAGGTCTTCGTGACCGACGGCGCCGCCGCGCCCGCCACGGACATCGCCCTCGACCGCAAGGCGTTCGTGCTGCGCAAGCGCGCCGAGCGCGAGGTCGACGTCTACTTCCCGTCGCTGTCCGCGCGGACCATCGTCTACAAGGGCATGCTGACCACCGGTCAGCTCGAGCCCTTCTTCCCGGACCTGTCCGACCGCCGCTTCGCCTCCGCGATCGCGCTCGTGCACTCCCGGTTCTCCACGAACACCTTCCCGTCGTGGCCGCTCGCGCACCCGTACCGCTTCGTCGCGCACAACGGTGAGATCAACACCGTCAAGGGCAACCGCAACTGGATGGCGGCCCGCGAGTCGCAGCTCGTCTCCGACCTGTTCGGCAACGACAGCAAGGCACTTGAGCGGGTCTTCCCGATCTGCACGCCGGACGCCTCCGACTCCGCGTCCTTCGACGAGGTCCTCGAACTCCTGCACCTGGGCGGCCGTTCGCTGCCGCACTCCGTGCTGATGATGATCCCGGAGGCGTGGGAGAACCACGACTCCATGGAGTCGGCCCGCCGCGCCTTCTACCAGTTCCACTCCAACCTGATGGAGCCCTGGGACGGCCCGGCCTGTGTCACCTTCACCGACGGCAAGCAGGTCGGCGCGGTCCTCGACCGCAACGGCCTTCGCCCCGGCCGCTACTGGGTCACCGACGAGGGCCTCGTCGTCCTCGGCTCCGAGGTCGGCGTCCTCGACATCGACCCCGCCAAGGTCGTCCGCAAGGGCCGTCTCCAGCCCGGCCGGATGTTCCTCGTGGACACCGTCGAGCACCGCATCATCGAGGACGACGAGATCAAGGCCGGCCTCGCCGCCGAGCAGCCCTACGCGGAGTGGCTGGAGGCCGGCGAGATCGAGCTCGGCGACCTGCCCGAGCGCGAGCACATCGTGCACACCCACGCCTCGGTCACCCGCCGCCAGCAGACCTTCGGCTACACCGAGGAGGAGCTGCGCGTCCTGCTCGCGCCGATGGCCAAGGCCGGTGCCGAGCCGATCGGTTCGATGGGCACCGACTCGCCGATCGCCGCGCTCAGCGAGCGTCCGCGGCTGCTCTTCGACTACTTCACCCAGCTCTTCGCGCAGGTCACCAACCCGCCGCTGGACGCCATCCGCGAGGAGCTGGTGACCAGCCTGCGCTCCTCGCTGGGCCCGCAGGGCAACCTGCTCGACCCGAGCGCCGCCTCCTGTCGCTCCGTCGTGCTGCCCTTCCCGGTGATCGACAACGACGAGCTGGCCAAGCTCATCCACATCAACGCCGACGGCGACATGCCCGGCTTCAAGGCCGCGACCCTCTCCGGCCTGTACCGGGTCTCCGGCGGCGGCGACTCCCTCGCCGCCCGCATCGAGGAGATCTGCGCCGAGGCCGACGCCGCCATCGCCAACGGCGCCCGGCTGATCGTGCTCTCCGACCGGCACTCCGACGCCGAGCACGCGCCGATCCCGTCGCTGCTGCTCACCGCGGCCGTCCACCACCACCTCATCCGCACCAAGCAGCGCACCCAGGTGGGCCTGCTGGTCGAGGCCGGTGACGTCCGCGAGGTCCACCACGTCGCCCTGCTGATCGGCTTCGGCGCCGCGGCCGTGAACCCGTACCTCGCCATGGAGTCCGTCGAGGACCTGGTCCGGGCGGGCACCTTCCTGTCGGACATCGAGGCCGAGCAGGCCATCCGCAACCTGATCTACGCCCTGGGCAAGGGCGTCCTCAAGGTCATGTCGAAGATGGGCATCTCGACCGTCGCCTCCTACCGCGGCGCCCAGGTCTTCGAGGCCGTCGGTCTCGAAGAGGGCTTCGTCCGGAAGTACTTCAGCGGTACCGCCTCCAAGATCGGCGGCGTCGGCATCGACGTCGTCGCCAAGGAGGTCGCCGCCCGGCACGCCAAGGCGTACCCGGCGAGCGGCATCGCGCCGGCCCACCGCGCCCTGGAGATAGGCGGCGAGTACCAGTGGCGCCGCGAGGGCGAGCCGCACCTGTTCGACCCGGAGACGGTGTTCCGCCTCCAGCACTCGACGCGTGCGAACCGCTACGACATCTTCAAGAAGTACACGGACCGCGTGAACGAGCAGTCCGAGCGCCTGATGACCCTGCGCGGCCTCTTCGGCTTCAAGTCGGACCGCCCCTCGATCCCCGTCGACGAGGTCGAGCCGGTCTCCGAGATCGTCAAGCGCTTCTCCACCGGCGCCATGTCGTACGGCTCCATCTCCAAGGAGGCGCACGAGACCCTCGCCATCGCCATGAACCAGTTGGGCGGCAAGTCCAACACCGGTGAGGGCGGCGAGGACCCGGACCGGCTGTACGACCCGGCCCGGCGCTCGTCGATCAAGCAGGTCGCCTCCGGCCGCTTCGGCGTGACCTCCGAGTACCTGGTCAACGCGGACGACATCCAGATCAAGATGGCCCAGGGTGCCAAGCCCGGCGAGGGCGGCCAGCTCCCCGGCCACAAGGTCTACCCGTGGGTCGCCAGGACCCGCCACTCGACCCCGGGTGTCGGTCTGATCTCCCCGCCGCCGCACCACGACATCTACTCGATCGAGGACCTGGCGCAGCTCATCCACGACCTGAAGAACGCGAACCCGCAGGCGCGGATCCACGTGAAGCTGGTCTCCGAGGTCGGCGTCGGCACGGTCGCCGCGGGTGTCTCCAAGGCGCACGCGGACGTCGTGCTCATCTCCGGCCATGACGGAGGTACGGGTGCCTCGCCCCTCACGTCGTTGAAGCACGCGGGCGGTCCCTGGGAGCTCGGTCTCGCCGAGACCCAGCAGACCCTGCTGCTCAACGGCCTGCGCGACCGGATCGTCGTCCAGACCGACGGCCAGCTCAAGACCGGCCGTGACGTCGTCATCGCCGCGCTGCTCGGCGCCGAGGAGTTCGGTTTCGCGACCGCGCCGCTCGTCGTCTCCGGCTGCGTCATGATGCGCGTCTGCCACCTGGACACCTGCCCGGTCGGCATCGCCACCCAGAACCCGGTGCTCCGCGACCGGTTCACCGGCAAGGCCGAGTACGTCGTGAACTTCTTCAAGTTCATCGCCGAGGAGGTCCGCGAGATCCTCGCCGAGCTGGGCTTCCGCTCCATCGAGGAGGCCGTCGGCCACGCCGAGACCCTCGACGTGACCCGCGCGGTCAACCACTGGAAGGCGCAGGGCCTGGACCTGGAGCCGCTGTTCTACGTGCCCGAACTGCCCGAGGGCGCCGCGCTGCACCAGGTCGTCGAGCAGGACCACGGCCTGGAGAAGGCGCTCGACAACGAGCTCATCAAGCTCGCCGCCGACGCCCTGGCCGCCGACTCGGCGACCGACGCCCAGCCGGTGCGCGCCCAGGTCGCGATCCGCAACATCAACCGCACGGTCGGCACCATGCTCGGCCACGAGGTGACGAAGAAGTTCGGTGGCGCGGGCCTGCCCGACGACACCGTCGACATCACCTTCACCGGCTCCGCGGGCCAGTCCTTCGGCGCCTTCCTGCCGCGCGGTGTCACGCTGCGCCTGGAGGGCGACGCCAACGACTACGTCGGCAAGGGCCTCTCCGGCGGCCGGGTGATCGTCCGTCCCGACCGGGGCGCCGACCACCTCGCCGAGTACTCGACGATCGCGGGCAACACCATCGCCTACGGCGCGACCGGCGGCGAGCTGTTCCTGCGCGGTCGTACCGGTGAGCGGTTCTGCGTCCGCAACTCCGGTGCACTGGTGGTCTCGGAGGGCGTGGGCGACCACGGCTGCGAGTACATGACCGGCGGTCACGCGGTGGTCCTCGGCGAGACGGGCCGTAACTTCGCGGCCGGCATGTCCGGTGGCGTCGCGTACGTCATCGATCTGGCCAAGGAGAACGTCAACGTCGGCAACGTGAACGCCGTCGAGGCGCTCGACGACGCCGACAAGCAGTGGCTGCACGACGTGGTGCGCCGCCACCAGGAGGAGACCGGCTCCACGGTCGCCGAGAAGCTGCTCGCCGAGTGGGACACCGCCGTCGAGCGCTTCAGCAAGATCATCCCCAGCACGTACAAGGCAGTGCTCGCCGCCAAGGACGCCGCCGAGCAGGCGGGACTCTCCGAGTCCGAGATCACCGAGAAGATGATGGAGGCGGCGATCAATGGCTGACCCGAAGGGCTTCCTGAACCACGGCCGCGAGGTCGCCAAGTCCCGCCCCGTCGACGTCCGTCTGAAGGACTGGAACGAGGTCTACGTCCCCGGCTCCCTGCTGCCGATCATCAGCAAGCAGGCCAGCCGCTGCATGGACTGCGGCATCCCGTTCTGTCACAACGGCTGTCCGCTCGGGAACCTCATCCCCGAGTGGAACGACTACGCCTACCGCGAGGACTGGGCCGCGGCCTCGGAGCGTCTGCACGCGACGAACAACTTCCCCGAGTTCACGGGGCGGCTGTGCCCGGCTCCCTGCGAGTCGGCGTGCGTGCTCGGCATCAACCAGCCGCCGGTCACCATCAAGAACGTCGAGGTCTCGATCATCGACAAGGCGTGGGACAGCGGTGACGTCGAGCCGCAGGCCCCCGAGCGCCTGTCCGGCAAGACCGTCGCGGTCATCGGATCAGGACCCGCCGGTCTCGCCGCCGCCCAGCAGCTCACCCGGGCCGGTCACACCGTCGCCGTCTACGAGCGCGCGGACCGCGTCGGAGGCCTCCTCCGGTACGGCATCCCCGAGTTCAAGATGGAGAAGCGGCACATCAACCGCCGTATCGAGCAGATGCGCGCGGAGGGCACCCGCTTCCGTACCGGCATCGAGATCGGCCGCGACCTCAAGGCGACCGACCTGAAGAAGCGGTACGACGCCGTCGTGATCGCCGCCGGCGCCACCACCGCGCGTGACCTCCCGGTCCCCGGCCGCGAGCTCAAGGGCATCCACCAGGCCATGGAGTTCCTGCCGCTGGCGAACAAGGTCCAGGAGGGCGACTACGTCTCCTCCCCGATCTCCGCCGAGGGCAAGCACGTCGTGGTCATCGGCGGCGGCGACACCGGCGCCGACTGCGTGGGCACCGCCCACCGCCAGGGCGCGGCCTCGGTGACGCAGCTCGAGATCATGCCCCGTCCGGGCGAGGACCGTGCCCCGCACCAGCCGTGGCCGACCTTCCCGATGCTGTACAAGGTCACCTCCGCGCACGAGGAGGGCGGCGAGCGGGTCTACTCCGTCTCGACCACCCACTTCGAGGGCGACGAGGACGGCAACGTCCAGTGGCTGCACCTGAGCGAGGTCGAGTTCGTCGACGGCAAGCTGACCTCGAAGCCGGGCACGGAGCGCAAGATCCCCGCCCAGCTCGTCACCCTCGCGATGGGCTTCACCGGCACCGACCGCGAGAACGGCCTGGTCGAGCAGTTCGGCCTGGAGCTCGACGAGCGCGGCAACATCGCCCGCGACGCCGACTTCCAGACCAACGTGCCGGGCGTCTTCGTCGCCGGTGACGCCGGCCGCGGCCAGTCGCTCATCGTGTGGGCGATCGCGGAGGGCCGCTCGGCCGCCCGCGGCTGCGACCGCTTCCTGACCGGCGCGAGCGAACTGCCCGCCCCGATCCGGCCGACCGACCGCTCCCTGATGGTCTGACGGCCCCCGAACGTCCCGTACAAAGGCGTACGGAACACTGACGGCGCCTGCCTCCACGTCCCCGACCGGACCGGAGGCGGGCGCCGTCGCATGCGCTCCTACGGCACCTCTCCTACGGCACCTCTCCTAGGGCACCTCGAACGTCTCCCCGTACACCTGCCAGGTCAGCGGTGTGCGCAGCTCCAGGTTGCCCTCGTCGAGGAAGCGCCGCTGCGCGGTGTCGACGCGGGTGGTGTCGATGTCCGCGTCGCGGGCGCGCATGGCGTCCACGCGGAGGTCCAGGAAGGTGTCCAGGTAGGCATTCTCCGAGCCGCCCTCGGTCGGGCTGTGGGACTTCCGCAGGGCGCGTTCGCGCAGGCCGTAGAAGCTGGTGGCGTCGGTGCCGGGGCCGTGGAAGACCATGGCGTCGTAGTAGACGAACTGGCCGAGGGTGCCGAGTCCGTCGAGCTTGGCGAGGCGGACCGCGGGATCGAAGTAGACGCGGTCGCGCTCCGCGTCCTGGGCCTTGCGGAAGGCCGGCCGGGCGGCCTCCGCCTTCCACGCGGCCGTGAAGCCGGGGTCCAGGCCCTCGTGGGAGTCGGTGCCGTCGACCTCGCGCAGGGCGGGGAGGTAGCGCGCCAGCCCGTTGCCCGGGTGGGCCTTCGTGTAGCGCTCGACGAGGGTGAGCAGGTCGTGGGTGCCGGTGCAGAAGCCGACCGGGCCGGCCGTGTAGCCCCGGCCGTCGCCGATGTCCTCGATGTAGGCGTAGGCGCTGCGCCAGTCGAGGGTGGAGTTCTCGGCGCTGGCCACGAGCTGCTGCGCGAGCTCCTTCCGGGCGGGGGCGGCCAGGCCGGGCGGCAGGTCGGCGAGCATCTTGTCGTCCGCCGCGTTCTCCGCCTCCTCGGCGCGGGCCTTGGCGGCGGCGGCGTCCTGGGCCGCCTGCGACCGGTAGGCGGAGGAGAGGTCGGGGCCGGCCCGTCCCGCGTCGGAGTCCTCGGGCACGAGGAGATAGACCGACGCCGTGACGAGGACGGGGACGGCCGCGAGGAGCAGCAGGCGGGGGCGTTTCACGGGTTTCCCGTCAGTTCGGTGACCTTGGCCCAAGTAGACACCACGAGCACCACCAGCAGGACCACGCAGGCGCCCGCCTGCACCAGGGTGCGACGGCCGTCCCGGGGGGCGTACGCGTAGGCGAGGGTGACGACGCCGCCGGCGAGCAGACCGCCCAGATGCCCCTGCCAGGAGGTCAGGCCCGCGGAGATCAGCAGCCACAGCAGCAGACCCGCCATGAAGCGGTTGACCTGGGCCATGTCCGCGCCGAGACGCCTGGCCATCACGTAGTACGCGGCGCCGAGCCCGAAGATCGCGCCGGACGCGCCGAGCGTGGGGGTGGTGGGGGAGACGAGCAGGACGAGGACCGAGCCGCCGAGCGCCGACAGCAGGTAGAGGGCGAGGTAGCGGACCCGCCCGAGCTGGGTCTCGACCACGCGGCCGATGTTCCACAGCGACACCATGTTCATCACGATGTGCAGGATCCCGAACGTGCCCTCGGTGGGCGGCAGATGGAGGAAGGCGCCGGTCAGCAGCCGGTACCACTCGCCGTCGGCGACGCCCTCGGCGTGGAAGGCGGCGGGGTGGACGGCCTGCCACACGTAGTGGCCGCCGTCCGTCCCCACCAGACCGACGCCCAGCATCTCGAACCGGTCCACGATCGCCGGGCGCACGAGTTCACCGAGGTAGGCGAGCACGTTGAGGCCGATGAGGACGTACGTCACCAGGGGGACGGCCGTGATCCGGCCGCCGAACACGGTCCGGGCCTGCCGCACCGAGCGCGCCCCCTCCCGGACGCACTCGGGGCACTGGTGGCCCACGGCCGCCTCCCGCATGCAGTCCGGGCAGATGTACCGCTCGCAGCGGGTGCAGCGGACATGGGACTCCACCGTGCGATGGCGGTAGCAGGTGGTGACGGTGGATTCGGGCTCCACGGCCGGCTCCTCGAAGTGGCGGGGACGATGATCGAGCCGGTGGGGTCGGCGGCGAACAAAATAGCGAACGCGGGGGAGGGGGGAGAGCGGCGGGGCCCCGGCCGTGATCATCCGTTACGCCCTGTCGGCCCCGTTGGCTCAGCCGTACCGCCGTGGCACCCTGACAGTGATCCGACGGGGAGGCGACGACGTATGGACGGCGCACGATCGGTGGAGCGGACGGCCCGGGGCGCGGAGGCCGGCAAGGGCGAGCGGATCGCCGACTGGGCGGACGGGCGGCTCGGCCTGTACGCGCTGGCCAAGGCCAACATGCGCAAGGTCTTTCCGGACCACTGGTCGTTCATGCTGGGCGAGGTCTGTCTCTACAGCTTCCTCATCCTGATCCTCACCGGCATCTACCTCACGCTGTTCTTCGAGCCCAGCGGCGTCGAGGTCGTCTACCACGGCTCCTACGAGCCCCTCAACGGCGTGGTGATGACCCGGGCCTACGAGTCCACGCTCGACATCAGCTTCGACGTGCGCGGCGGACTGCTGATCCGGCAGATCCACCACTGGGCGGCCCTGGTCTTCGTGACCGGCATGCTCGTGCACATGATGCGGGTGTTCTTCACCGGCGCCTTCCGCAAGCCGCGCGAGCTCAACTGGGTGTTCGGCTGGACCCTGCTGTTCCTCGGCATCATCACCGGCCTGACCGGCTACAGCCTCCCCGACGACCTGCTCTCCGGCACCGGCATCCGGTTCGCCGACGGGGCCATCCTGTCGATCCCGATCGTCGGGACGTACCTGTCGTTCTTCCTGTTCGGCGGGGAGTTCCCGGGCCACGACATCATCCCGAGGCTCTTCCCGATCCACGTCCTGGTGCTGCCCGGGATCATGCTCGGCCTGGTGGTCGCCCATCTGATCCTGGTCTTCTACCACAAGCACACCCAGTACCCGGGGCCCGGCCGCGACAACAGGTCCGTGGTCGGCATGCCCTTCCTGCCGGTCTACATGGCCAAGGCGGGCGGCTTCTTCTTCCTCACCTTCGGCGTGCTGGCGCTCATGGGCGGGCTCGCCCAGATCAACCCCGTGTGGGCGTTCGGGCCGTACAGCCCGCACCTGGTGACCACCGGCGCCCAGCCCGACTGGTACCTCGGCTTCTCCGAGGGGCTGATCCGGGTGATGCCGGGATGGGAGATCAACTTCTGGGGCCACACCCTGGAACCCGGCGTCTTCATCCCCTTCTCCCTCTTCCCGCTGATCCTGCTCGCGATCGGGGTGTACCCCTTCGTCGAGGCGTGGGTCACCGGCGACAGGCGCGAGCACCACATCCTGGACCGGCCGCGCAACGCCCCCGTCCGCACCGGCCTCGGGGTCGCCTGGCTGAGCCTGTACGTGGTGCTGCTGATCGGCGGCGGCAACGACATCGTGGCCACGCATCTGCACCTGTCCATCAACGCGATCACCTGGTTCGTGCGGGTCTCCGTGTTCGTGGTGCCGGTGCTCGCCTTCGTGATCACCAAGCGTGTCTGCCTCGGGCTCCAGCGCCGGGACCGGGACAAGGTGCTGCACGGGCGGGAGAGCGGCACCATCAGGCGGCTGCCGCACGGGGAGTTCGTCGAGCTCCACGAGCCCCTCTCGCAGGCGCAGCTCCACACCCTCACCCAGCACGAGCAGCAACCGCCGTACGAGATCGGCCCGTCGGTCGACGCCAACGGGGTGCGACGGCCCGTCAGGCGCGCCCAGCGGATGCGGGCCGGGCTCGCGCGGGCCATGTTCGGGCCCGACACGCGGATCGCCAAGCCGACGGCGGAGGAGTACCGGGAGATCAGCAGCGGCGACCGTCACCACTGAGGACGGTGGCACGGCACTCGTCGGGGCTGCCCCAGGCGGTGCGCAGGGCACGGGCCTTGGTGAGCCACAGGGACAGGTCGTACTCCGCCGTGTACCCGATCGCGCCGTGGAGCTGGAGCGCGGTACGGGCCGTCCGGTACGCCGCCTCGCATGCCGTGACCTTGGCGGCGGCGACGTCCTGCGCGGTCATCGTCAGGGCGGCGCCGAGGAGCAGGGGACGCGCGAACTCCAAGGCGATTTTCGCGTCGGCCAGTTGGTGCTTGACCGCTTGGAACGAACCGATGGGCACGCCGAACTGGGTGCGCCGCCGCACGTGGGTGACGGTCCTGTCGAGGAGGGCGAGGCCCACGCCGAGGGCCTGGGCGGCGGTGGTGAGGCGGGCCATGAGGAGGGCGGCGGCGACGGGCGGGTCCGCGCTGAGCAGTTCGCCGCCCGGCGCCAGCGGGGTGGGACGGCGGGCGGGGTCGAGCGAGGGGCGTACCGGGCCGTGGCCGGGGGCGAGGTACAGGCCGTCGGCGGTCAGGGCGAGGCGGACGTCCGCGGCCTCGCCGTCCAGGGCGTGTCCGCCGGCACGCGCCACGGTGGCCATCGTCGCTCCCGAGGCCAGCGCCGGGAGCAGTCGCTTCGCCGCCGCCGGTTCGGTGAGCAACGCGGCCGCCGTCACGGTCTCCACCAAGGGGCCCGGCACCGCGTGCCGCCCCAACTCCACGAAGGCGAGCGCGAGTTCGAGGGGGCGCGGCCCCAGTCCCTCGTAGGCCTCAGGCACCGCCAGGGCGAAGACGCCCGCCTCGGCGATACGGCGCCACAGCGCGCGGCCCCTCTCGTGGTCGCCGCGGCTCCAGTCCCGGACGACGGACGGGGTGTCCGCGGCGGTCAGCAGGGCGTTCAGGGAGGCGGCGAAGTCCCGCTGCTCGGGGTCGAGGAGGAAGCGCATCAACGACGTCCCTTCGGCAGGCCCAGCAGGCGTTCGGCGATGATGTCGCGCTGGATCTCGTTCGTGCCGGCGTAGATCGGGCCGGCGAGGGCGAAGACGTAGCGCTCGGACCAGTCCGGGTCCTCCTCCTCGCCGAGGAGGTCCAGGGCCGTCTCGGTGAGCGCGATGTCGTACTCGGACCAGAAGACCTTGTTCAGGCTGGACTCCGGGCCGAGGCTCTCGCCGTCCAGGGCCCGGGCTGCCGCCGCGTACGTGAAGAGCTGGTAGGCGCGGGCGCCGATCAGGGCGTCCGCCACCCCGGTCCGCGCTTGTGACGGGCAGCCCTGCGCCCGCCACAGCGCGCACAGCCGGTCGGCGCCCGCCAGGAAGCGGCCCGGTGAGCGCAGCATCAGACCGCGTTCGTTGCCCGCCGCAGACATCGCGATCCGCCAGCCCTGGCCGGGCTCGCCGATGACGTCCTCGTCCGGTACGAACACCTCGTCCAGGAAGAGCTCGGCGAAGGCCGGTCGGCCGTCGAGGCGGCGGATCGGGCGGACGGTGACGCCGGGGGCCCGAAGGTCGAACATCAGGTAGGTCAGGCCCTGATGGGGTCTCGGAGTGTCCGGGTCAGTGCGGAAGAGCCCGAAGGCGCGGTCCGCGAACGCGGCCCGGGAGGACCAGGTCTTCTGGCCGCTGAGCAGCCAACCACCGTCCGTGCGCACCCCCTTGGAGCGCAGGGAGGCCAGGTCGGAGCCCGCCTCCGGCTCCGACCAGGCCTGCGCCCAGACCACCTCGCCGGTGGCCATCGGCGGCAGCACGCGCGCGCGTTGCTCCCGCGTGCCGTGGTCGAAGAGGGTCGGGGCGAGCAGACTGACGCCGTTCTGGCCGACGCGGCCGGGCGCCCCCGCCGCGTAGTACTCCTCCTCGAAGACCAGCCGGCGGATCAGCCCGCAGTCCCGGCCGCCGTACTCGGCGGGCCAGTCGACCACCGACCAGCGGTCCGCGGCGAGTTCCGCCTCCCACGCGCGGTGGGCCGCGAAGCCCTCCCGGGTCTCCAGGGAGGGCAGGGGCGAGGCGGGCACATGCGCGCGCAGCCACGCCCGGGCCTGCGCACGGAAGGCCTCGTCCTCCCGCGTGAACGCCAGATCCATGGACACCCGTCCTTCCCTAACAAGTGTTTGGTAGGTTAGCGTGGCGCCATGACAGGCGTCGAGAGTCCGGCCTACGAGCCGGGGCACGGGCTGCTGGCGGGACGCACCGCCGTCATCACCGCCGCCGCCGGCGCGGGCATCGGCGGGGCGACCGCACGCCGCTTCCTGGAGGAGGGCGCGCACGTCCTGATCAGCGACGCGCACGCACGGCGCCTGAAGGAGCACGAGACGGTCCTGGCCCGCGAGTTCCCGGGCGCGGTGACCTCCCTGGCGTGCGACGTCACCGACGAGGCCCAGGTGGAGGCGCTCCTCGACACCGCCGTCCGGGACCACGGACGGCTCGACATCGTCGTCAACAACGCCGGCCTCGGCGGCACTTCGGAGCTCGTCGACATGACCGACGACCAGTGGACCCGCGTCCTCGACGTCACGCTGAACGGCACCTTCCGCTGCACCCGGGCGGCCCTGCGGCGGATGCGGGACTCCGGCGGGGTGATCGTCAACAACGCCTCCGTCGTCGGCTGGCGCGCCCAGGCCGGACAGGCGCACTACGCCGCCGCCAAGGCCGGGGTCATGGCGCTCACCCGGTGCGCGGCACTGGAGGCGGCCCGGTACGGCGTCCGCGTCAACGCCGTGTCGCCCAGCCTCGCCATGCACCCGCACCTGGTGAAGGTGACCTCGGCCGAGCTGCTGGAGGAGCTCACCGCGCGCGAGGCCCTCGGGCGGTACGCGCAGCCCTGGGAGGTGGCCAACGTGATCGTGTTCCTCGCGTCCGGCTACTCCTCGTACATGACGGGCGAGGTCGTCGCCGTCAGCAGCCAGCACGCCTAGGACAATGGACGATGTGCCGACCAAGAAGAAGCCCCAGGTGAGCGCCGCCGCCCCCGCGCGCCGTCGCGAACTCCTCGACACCGCCGCCGAGGTCTTCGCCGAACAGGGCTACAACGCCACGACCGTACGCAAGATCGCGGACCACGCGGGCATGCTCGCGGGCAGCCTCTACTACCACTTCGACTCCAAGGAATCGATGCTGGAGGAGATCCTGCGGACCTTCCTCGACGAGCTCTGGGACGGCTACGACACCGTCCTGAGCGCCGAACTCGACCCGCGCGGGACGCTGGAGGCCCTGGTCACCGAGTCGTTCCGGGAGATCGACCGGCACCGGGCCGCCGTCGCGATCTACCAGAAGGAGAGCAGGCACCTGGTGGCGCAGGAGCGGTTCGCGTTCCTCGCCGACTCGCAGCGCAGGTTCGAGAAGGCCTGGCTGTCCACGCTGGAGCGCGGGGTCGCGGCCGAGGTGTTCCGGGCCGACCTCGACGTGCGGCTGACCTACCGGTTCGTGCGTGACACCGTGTGGGTCGCCGCGTCCTGGTACCGGCCCGGCGGACAGCACAGCCCGGAGGAGATCGCCCGGCAGTACCTGTCGATGGTGCTGGACGGGATCGCCGTACGCGAACAGCCCTGACGGATGAGGGAGTTGCCATGGCCGAGGCCTACATCGTCGAAGCGGTCCGTACGCCCGTCGGGCGGCGCGGCGGAGGACTGAGCGGGGTCCACCCGGCCGACCTGGGCGCGCACGTGCTCAAGTCGCTGGTCGAGCGGGCCGGGATCGACCCCGCCGCCGTGGAGGACGTCGTCTTCGGCTGCCTCGACGCGGTCGGGCCGCAGGCCGGGGACATCGCGCGGACCGCGTGGCTGGCGGCCGGGCTGCCCGAGGAGGTGCCCGGGGTGACCGTGGACCGGCAGTGCGGGTCCTCGCAGCAGGCCGTGCACTTCGCCGCGCAGGGCGTGCTGTCCGGCACGCAGGACCTCGTGGTCGCCGGCGGGGTGCAGAACATGTCGATGATCCCGATCGCGTTCGCGACCCGGCAGGCCGCCGAGCCGCTCGGGCTGACCCAGGGGCCCTTCGCGGGCAGCGAGGGGTGGCGGGCGCGGTACGGGGACCGGGCGGTGAACCAGTTCGTCGGCGCGGAGACGATCGCCGGGAAGTGGGGGATCAGCCGCGCGGACCAGGAGGAGTTCGCGCTGCGGTCCCACCGGCGGGCGTTGCGGGCCATCGACGAGGGGCGCTTCGAGCGCGAGACGGTGGCCTACGGCCCGGTCGCGGTCGACGAGGGCCCGCGCCGGGACACCTCCCTGGAGAAGATGGCCGGGCTGAAGCCGGTGATCGAGGGCGGCACCATCACCGCGGCCTGTTCCTCGCAGGTCTCCGACGGGGCGGCGGCCATGCTGCTGGCCTCGGAGCGGGCGGTGCGCGAACACGGGCTGACCCCCCGCGCCCGCGTGCACCACCTCTCGGTGCGCGGCGAGGACCCCATCCGCATGCTCACGGCTCCCATCCCGGCCACCGCGCACGCCCTGAAGAAGACCGGCCTCACCATCGGCGACATCGACCTAGTCGAGATCAACGAGGCCTTCGCGCCGGTGGTGCTGGCCTGGCTGAAGGAGACGGGAGCCGACCCGGACAAGGTCAACGTCAACGGCGGCGCGATCGCCCTCGGCCATCCCCTGGGCGCGACGGGCGTGCGCCTGATGACGACCCTGCTGCACGAACTGGAGCGCACGGGCGGCCGGTTCGGCCTCCAGACCATGTGCGAGGGCGGGGGACAGGCGAACGTGACGGTCATCGAGAGGCTGTGACGACGGGGCAGGCGAAGTGACGGTCACTGAGAGGCTTTGAGGCTCGCCAGGACCTCCTCCGCCTCCCTCATGATCCGTTCCACCAGCTCCGTGCACGACGGCAGGTCGTCGATGACCCCGGCGACCTGCCCGGAGGCCATCACGCCGAGATCCGTACGGCCGTCCACCATCGCCGCCCTGAGCAGCATGGGGGTGTTGGCGGCGAGCAGCACCTGGCTCCAGGTGAGGTCCTTGCCGTGGCGCATCGCGCGGCCGTCGTGCAGGAGCCGGCGCCAGGTCAGACCGGACAGGCGGCGGAAGGCGGCGGCGTGCCGGGCGGCCCGCAGCAGGGCGCGCGCCCGCCCCGCCCGTTCCAGGGCGTCCACCAGGTCGGTGCGGAGCATGCGGTGCGGAAGGCCGTCGACCGCCCGGGTCACCGTCACGTCCCGGACCGTCGCCGCGAGATAGCGGGCCTTCACCGCGTCCGGCACCGTCGAGTCCGAGGTGAGCAGGAACCGCGTGCCCATGGCGACGCCCGCCGCCCCGTACGCCAGTGCCGCGACCAGGCCCCGCCCGTCGAAGAAGCCGCCCGCCGCCACGACCGGGATGTCGACCGCGTCCACCACCTGCGGCAGCAGCACCGTCGTCGCCACCTCCCCGGTGTGCCCGCCACCCTCCCCGCCCTGCACGATCACCGCGTCGGCGCCCCAGGCCGCGACCTTCTCGGCGTGCCGCCGGGCCCCCACGGAGGGGACGACGACCACCCCCGCCTCCTTGAGCGTGCCGATCAGCTCGGCCGAGGGCGCCAGGGCGAACGACGCCACCCGCACGCCCTCGTCGATGATCACCCGCACCCGGTCCCCGGCGTCCGCCGCGTCGGCCCGCAGGTTGACCCCGAAGGGCGCGTCGGTACGGGACCTCACCTCCCGCACGGCGTCCCGGAGCTGGTCGAGGGTCATGGTCGCGGAGGCCAGGACGCCGAGCGCGCCCGCGTTCGCCGCGGCGGAGACCAGGCGGGGTCCCGCCACCCATCCCATCCCGGTCTGCACGATCGGACGGCGGACCCCGGTCAGCCGGGTGAGCGCGGTCTCCATCAGCCGGCCACCTCCCGGGACCGGGTGTCGTGCGGGTCGAGCACCTCGCGGATCAACTCCAGTTCACCGGCGGTCGGTTCGCGGGTGTACGGCACCTCGTCAGGGACCGCCAGTTCAAAACCGGTGGCCTCCCGCACCTGTGCCACGGTGACCCCCGGATGCAGCGAGGCCAGCCGCATCGAGCGGTCCGGGCCCGCGAAGTCGAAGACACCCAGGTCGGAGACGACGCGCGGGATGCGGTGGAAACGCGCCCCGGCGGCACGGTCGTACCCCACTCCGCACACCATGTCGACCTTCTCGACGAACACCCGGCGGGAGTGCCTGGGCACCCAGTAACTGGTCGGGTTGTTCAGGGTGTTGACCGGGGCGCCGCGCACCCCGAGCAGTTGGCGTGCCGGTCTCGACCAGTCGCCGATGCAGGAGATGTTCTGGTTGCCGTACCGGTCGAGCTGGCTCGCGCCCATCATCACGTGCCGCCGCCCGCCGGTGACCAGGGCGAGGTGCTGCCGGTAGGGCAGCCAGCCCTCGGGTGTGCCGTCCGGGCGGACCAGCAGGGCCTCGCCGTCGGTGAGCAGCAGGTCGGGGGAGAAGGTGAGGCGGGCGAGCCGGGCGCCGACCGAGGGGATCAGGCCCATCGGGCTGGCCAGGATCTCCCCCGCGTCCCGCCATGCCTCGGCGCAGGCGATCACGCAGTACTCACTCCGGGTCGCGGTCATGCAGGTCCCCCGAGATACCGTGCGGCGAACTCCGGCCAGGGCGTGGTCGCGTACTCCCGCTGGACGGTCTCGTCCCGGTCGTAGTCGGGTGCGCAGGAGGTGAAGTGGGCGCCGCCGGGGGCTTCGACCACGCCGGTCACCGTGTGCCGCTTGACGAGCAGTGACTGCGGCGGCGCGTCCTTCGTCAACTCCGCGGTGTCCACGATCCGTTCGCAGGAGACGTACGCGGTGTCGGCCGCCTCGCAGAACAGGTCGTCGAAGTAGGGGTCGGGGCCGAGGCACTGGCCGTTGCCCAGCCGGTCGGCGCGGTTCATGTGCACCAGGGCGGCGTCCGTGCGGAGCGCCGGCGCGGCGACGAACGTCTCCCGGTCGTCGTAGGGCGAGGTCACCGTCCGCAGGCCGGGGTTGACCCGCAGGACGTCCGAGCCGATCGCCGTCCGCACCGGCAGGAACGGCAGCCGGTTCGCGGCCGCGTGCAGGCCCCACATGAACATCGCCTCGTCGATCTCCGTCAGTTCGAACGCACCGGCCTCGCGGGCCGCCCGGTAATGGGGTTCCAGCGGGATCGAGTCGAGGGTGACGAAGGCGGTGACGAGCCTGCGGATGCGCCCGGCGGCGGCGAGCATGCCGACGTCCGGGCCGCCGTACGAGACGATCGTCAGGTCGGTGAGGTCCGAGCGCAGCACCGCGCGCACCAGCGCCATCGGCTTGCGGCGCGAGCCCCAGCCGCCGATGCCGAGGGTCATGCCGCTGCGCAGCCGGGAGACGACCTCGTCGGCCGTCATGGTCTTGTCGCTCACTCGGCCTCCCTGCCGAACGTGTCACGGACCCGGTCGGCGACCCCGCTGACGCTCGCCTCGTAGGTGAAGCCCTGTTCGTGGCGGTAGCTGCGGCGGACGTCGACCGGGTCGATGCCGTTGATGGCGGCCTTGGCGAGGCGCAGCAGTTCGCCGTCCTTGGCGGCGATCTCGCGGGCCGACTCCAGGGCCGTCGCGGCGAGTTCGTCCCGCGGGACGACCTTCCACACCGAGCCGTGCTGCCGCAGTTCGGCGGCGGTGACCGTGCGGGAGGTGAAGTACAGGGCGCGCATGAGGTGCTGGGGGACCAGCCGGGCCAGGTGGGTGGCCGCGCCGAGGGCCCCGCGGTCCAGTTCGGGCAGGCCGAAGACGGCGTCCTCGCTCGCCACGACCACGTCCGCGTTGCCCACCAGGCCGACGCCGCCGCCCAGGCAGAACCCCTGCACGGCCGCCACCACGGGCACCTCGCAGTCGTACACCGCCGAAAAGGCCTCGAAGCAGCCGCGGTTGGCGCCGACGAGGGCGGCCGGGCCGCGGGTCTGGATCTCCTTGATGTCCACGCCCGCGTTGAAACCGCGCCCCTCGGCGGTCAGCACCACACACCTGACCTGCGGATCGCGGCCGGCCGCGCGCACGGCGTCGGCCAGGGCGAACCAGCCGTCCACCGGAAGGGCGTTCACCGGCGGGAAGTCGACCCCGACCAGGACGATGCCCTTTTCCGGGGACGAGGTGGAGACACCCATGGCCGCATCAGCTACCTTTCCACCAAACGTTTGTTAGGTGAAGGGTAGCGGCGAATGGAGCTGAGCGGGAGGGTCGTGGTCGTCACCGGCGGCACGCGCGGAGTCGGCGCCGGGATCGCCCGCTCCTTCGCACGGGCGGGGGCGGACGTCGTCGTCTGCGCGCGCAGACCGCCCGAAGTCCCGTCGCCGACAGGGCGGTTCGTGGCGCTGGACGTCCGGGACGGCGACGCCGTACGGCACTTCTTCGCCGCCCTGCCGCGCCTGGACGTCCTGGTCAACAACGCGGGCGGGGCCCCCTACCGGCTGCTCGCCGACGCGAGCCCCGAACGGCACGCGCGTGTGGTGGAGTTGAACCTCCTCGCCCCGCTGACGGTGTCCCTGGCCGCGTACGACCACCTCAAGCGGGCCCGGGGCTCGATCGTCATGATCGGCAGCGTCAGCGGCGGCCGGCCCTCGCCCGGCACGGCCGCGTACGGGGCGGCCAAGGCGGGCCTGGAGAACCTCGCCCGCTCGATGGCCGTGGAGTGGGCGCCCCACGTGCGCGTGAACACCCTGGTCGTCGGCATGGTGCGCACCGAGCGCTCGCATCTGCACTACGGCGACGAGGAGGGCGTGGCCGCCGTCTCCCGCACGGTCCCGCTCGGCCGTCTGGCCGAACCCTCCGACGTGGGCGCGGCAGCCGTCTTCCTCGCCTCCGACGCCGCCGCCTACATCAGCGGCGCCTCGCTGCCGGTGCACGGCGGCGGCGAGCGCCCCGCCTTCCTGGACGCCGCAACCGCCCCCGAGGAGACGTGAGATGACCGGAATCTGCGACGGCCGGGTCGTCGTCGTCACCGGCGCCGGCCGCGGTCTCGGCCGCGCCCACGCGCTCGCCTTCGCCGCCGAGGGGGCACGGGTCGTCGTCAACGACCTCGGCGTCGGCCTCGACGGCACCCCGGACCCCGACAGCCCCGCCCACCTCGTCGCCGAGGAGATCCGCGCGGCGGGCGGCGAGGCGGTCGCCCACGGCGGCGACATCGCGACCTCCGACGGTGCCGCCTCCCTCGTCCGGGCGGCCCTGGAGGCGTACGGCCGGCTCGACACCCTGGTCAACAACGCCGGCTTCCTGCGCGACCGGATGCTCGTCAACCTCGACGAGGAGGACTGGGACGCGGTGCTGCGGGTGCACCTCAAGGGCCACTTCCTGCCGCTGAAGCACGCGGCCGCGCACTGGCGGGCGGAGACCAGGGCGGGCCGCGCCCCGGTGGCCAGGATCGTCAACACGTCCAGCGGCGCCGGCCTGTCGGGCTCGGTCGGGCAGGGCAACTACAGCGCCGCGAAGGCCGGGATCCTCGGCCTCACCCTGGTCGCGGCGGCCGAACTCGCCCGCTACGGCGTCCAGGTCAACGCGATCGCCCCCGCGGCCCGGACGAGGATGACGGAACGGACGTTCGCCGACACCATGGCCGCCCCGGCCGACGGATTCGACGCGATGGCCCCGGAGAACGTGTCCCCGCTCGTCGTCTGGCTGGGCTCGCAGTCCAGCGCGGGCGTGACCGGCCGGGTCTTCGAGGCCGAGGGCGGCCGGATCACGGTGATGGAGGGCTGGCGGCCCGGCCCGACGGCGGACAGAGGCGCGAGGTGGACCCCGGCGGAGGCAGGAGACACGGCGCGGAAGCTGTTGGGGGAGGCCGGGACACCCCGACCGGTGTACGGGACGTAACGCGCCACCCTACGTGTCGCACTCCAGCACCGTCCTGCACAACGCGCAGCGAGCCCGTACCCGCCCCCGCACCGGCACCCGGATCCGCTGGTGGCAGGTGGGACACGGGAAGGAGACCCGCAGCCGGCCCGGGCCGTCCGGGGTGAAGGTGTAGGGGACGCCCGGCTGCGGGCCGGGGGCATGACGGCGGTCCCGCGCGTAGCGGCGGCGGCCCGCCCAGCCCGCCGCGGTGAGGGGCGGCTGCTCGGAGTCCTGCCGGGCCCGCGCCATGCCCTTCTCGTACGCGGTGTACGCCTGCGCGCTGGTGAACCACACCGAGGGGTCCTCCCCGAACACCAGCGACCGCTTCGCCAGCACGTACCCGAACTCCTCCGGCGTGAGGTACCCCAGCTTCTGCGAGGACGCCGCGTCCTCCCGGTACGCGTCCAGCAGCAGCCAGCCCGCGCCCAGGTACGTCGTCGCCGTGTCGGTGAGGATCTCGTTCTCGCGCACCCCCGGGAAGGACAGGTCCAGCCGGTGCAGGTACACGTGCATGACCTCGTGGGCCAGCGCCGCGCCGATGTCCCGCCGATGCGTGCGGAACCGGTCGTTCAGCTCGACGAAGTACTCGGGGCCCGCGGTGAGTTCGATGTTCGCCGCGTGCGTCATCTCGCGGAAGCCGACCACGAGCCGGGCGTCCGGGAGCCGGTAGTGCCGCACCAGCTCCCGGGCCACCCGCTGCGCCCCGAGATGGAGGTCGTCGGTGTCGCAGAACGCCACGTCCACCGGGGCCACGCTCGTCGCGAACGTCTGGACGGTGTCGTAGGAGAGCCGCCTGTAGAGCGCGTTGATCGAGGCCCGCACCGTCTCCAGGTGCGGGTAGCCGTGCTGGACCGGTCCGTCGTTCGTCACGCCCGTACCCCCAAGACGCCCTGAACCCGATTCCACTCTACGAGGTCGCGGCCGGATTCTCGTGGGCCGGATCCGGGGCACGCAGCCGGAGCGCCGGCCCGTGCGCCGGCGCCTCCTCCAGCTCCAGCACCCACACCTCGTTGCGGCCCTCCCGCAGCACGGGACCGGGCACGTACAGCGTGCGCTGCGGGCCCGCGGACCAGTACCGGCCGAGACCGAAGCCGTTGACCCACACGAACCCCCGGGTCAGGCCCGGCAGCTCCAGGACCGCGTCCCCGGCGCCCCGCACCTCCACCGCACCCCGGTACAGGCCCGGCGAGCCGTCCCCGGGGACCGCGCCGAAGCCGATCCCCGTCACCGAGTCCAGCGCGTCGAGGCGCAGCCCCCGCGCCCGCACCCCGTGCAGGAACTGCCGCTCGTGCAGCAGCCCCCCGGTGATCCCCTTGGCCTCCCCGCTCCGCGGCCCGTAGTTGACCCGCCCCAGCGACTCCACCCACAGCTCCACGCGCGCGTGCCCCGCGACCGGCTCCTTGAGCTGCACGTCCTCCTCGGTGAGCACCCCGGCCCGCTTCCCGTCGACGTACACCACCGCCAGGTCCCTGAGCCCGCGCGCGATCAGCGGGTACGGCTGCCGCGGCCCCGGCACGGTCACCTCGTACCGCACCAGCCCTCGGTCGACGTCCAGCTCCTCGAAGGTCGGCGGCACGGGACCCTCGTGGGGCGGACCGCCGCGCTCCTCCAGCACGGCGGACAGCGAGGCCCACTCGGTCAGCTCCACATCTCTGACGGCACCGAGCACCTCCGGCGCGGGCGGCAGGTCCGCGACCGGGCCGTACTCGGACAGCACCTCGCGGAAACGCCAGAACTTCTCCGTCGGCCTGCCGTACTCGTCGACCGGCGCGTCGTAGTCGTACGACGTCACGTCCGGCTCCAGCGGACCGTCGTGCAGCGCGCCCCCGCCCCGGTTGGCGCCCGCCCAGCCCGCGAAGTTCGTGCCCCCGTGCGCCATGTACAGGTTCACCGAGGCACCGCACTCCAGGATCTCCCGCAACGCCGCGGCCGCGTCCCCGGCGTCCCGCACGACGGGCCGGCCGCCCCAGTGCTCGAACCAGCCGCACCAGAACTCCATGCACATCAGCGGGCCGTCCGGCCGGTACCGGCGCACCGCCTCGAAGGCCGTGCGGGCGTCGGAACCGAAGTTCACCGTGGCGAGGACACCGGGGACCGAGCCGCCGGTGAGCATGTGGTCCTCGGGGCCGTCCGAGGTGAACAGCGGGACGGTCACGCCCTCGGCGCGCAGCAGCTCCGTCAGCCGCAGCAGGTAGGCGGCGTCCGAACCGTAGCTGCCGTACTCGTTCTCCGCCTGCACCATGACCACCGGGCCGCCGCGGTCGACCTGCCGCTCCACGACCTGCGGCAGCAGCCGCCTGAACCAGCGCCCGACCTGCGCGAGGTACCGCTCGTCGCTCGTGCGCGCGTGCCCCTCCAGCCAGTGCGGCAGCCCGCCGTTCTCCCACTCCGCGCAGATGTAGGGGCCGGGGCGCACGATCGCCCACAGCCCCGCCTCTTGGGCCGCGTCCAGGAACCGGCCCAGCGCCTCCACGTCCCGGACGTCACCCGGGTGCGGCTCGTGCAGGTTCCACGGCACGTACGTCTCCACGCAGTTGAGGCCCATCGCCCGCAGCATCGCCAGCCGGTGCCCCCACGCCGCCTCGTGCACCCGGAAGTAGTGCAGCGCACCGGACAGCAGCCGCACCGGCCGTCCGTCCAGCAGGAAATCGGTTTCACCCACCGTGAACTCGCTCATAGGCTCCACCCTCACCACTGGCGGCGATCACGTCCATGGACAAAGATCGGCGCTGCTTGGACCGAAGCGCATGCAAGGAGCGCGATGTACCACACCTGGATGCGATTCCTCAGCCCCAGCCCCGTCCACCACCGCCTGGGCCTGGTCTGCCTGGGAGTCGGACTCCAGTACGGCGCGCTGCCCACCGTCGGTCCCCGCATCCTCGACAGCCACGTCGCCGTCGTCATCAGCACCGGCACCGGCTGGTACGAGACCCCCGACGGCCGCCGTACGACGGTCACCGCGCCCTGCCTGCTGTGGCTCACCCCCGGCATCCCCCACCACTACGCGCCCGACCCGGAGAACGGCTGGGACGAGGGGTTCGTCGGCTTCACCGGGCCCGCCACCGCCACCTACACCGAACTCGGCTACATCGAACCCGACCGCCCCGTCGTGCCCCTGTCCGACGCCACCGGCCCGCGCGCGGTGATCGCCCGCATCGCCCGCGCCGCCCGCCGCGACAACCCCCTCCTGGAGGTCGAGACCGGCGCCGCCGTCCACGAACTGCTGGTCGCCCTGCGCCGCGCCCGCGCCGACCTCGCCCCCGACGGCGACCCCGTCCTCAAGGCCCTCGCCCGCGACGCCTGCACACCCATGTCGGTCGCCGACCACGCCGCCCGGCACGGCATGACCCTCGCCGAACTGCGCACCGCCGTCCGCCGCGGCGCCGGGTGCAGCCCCAAGGACTACCTCCTCGGCATCCGCCTCGGCCGCGCCAAGGAACTGCTCGCCGCCACCGAACTCCCCGTCGCCTCCGTCGCCCGCCGCGTCGGCTACGACGACCCCGCCTACTTCTCCCGCCTCTTCACCCGCCGCGTCGGCATGGCCCCCGTCCGCTTCCGCGCCCAGGAGAGCCGGACCGTACCGGGCGGCTGGAGCAACCAGGTACCGGACCCGGACGATCCACCGCGGATCTGAGGAGGGGGGGAGGCGGAGGGTGTCGGGCAAGGGGGCGCTGGACGCGGGGGTGTCGGCCACGGAGGCGTCGGCCAAGGGGCGTGCCGGCCACGGGAAAGGGGCTGACCAGTCGGGTACGGCGGCGTCGGTCGCAGGTCCGGGGCCCGGGGTGCTGGGCCGTCCGTCTAGGGTTGTCGCCCATGACCACCAGCAACACCGGATCCGGTGACGTCGACCCCGCCGTCCGCGAAGAGCTCAACCGGCTGCGGGACAGCATCGACAACATCGACGCGGCCGTCGTCCACATGCTCGCCGAGCGCTTCAAGGCCACCCAGCAGGTCGGCCACCTCAAGGCCCGCCACCAGTTGCCGCCCGCCGACCCGGCCCGCGAGGCCCGCCAGATCGAACGGCTGCGCACCCTCGCCGAGAACGCCAAACTCGACCCGGCCTTCGCCGAGAAGTTCCTGAACTTCATCATCGCCGAGGTGATCCGGCACCACGAGCGCATCGCCGAGGACACCGTCAACGACCCCGCGCCCCTGGCCGATTGAGCCCGCCCGCGACCCCGGGGAGGTGACACGGGCGCCCGCACCCGGCATGCTGCGCTGTGCACTCCTCGTCAGCCCGCGAGCACTCCGTGTCAGCGCACGGGCGTAGGCTGGCTGTCCGCGAGGGAGGGACGTCGGGCCATGCCTTCGGATGCCAAGATCCTCATCGTCGACGACCACGAGGACACGCTCTACGCCCTGGAGAGCGCCCTCGCCCCGCTGGGCTACCGGCTCGGCCGCGCCACCAGCGGTGACGAGGCCCTCAAGCAGGTGCTCCGGGGCCAGGTCGGCCTCCTGCTCCTCGACGTGCGGATGCCCGGCGTCAGCGGACTCGACGTGGTCCGCTACATGCGGCGCCTGGAGCAGACCCAGCACATCCCCGTCGTCCTGGTCACCGGCTTCGGCCCCGACCACGAACTCACCTCCGCCGCCTTCGGCCTCGGCGTCGCCGACCTCGTGATGAAACCCATCGACCCCTGGGCCCTGCGCACCAAGGTCCGCTACCTCTTCGACGCCCACCGCCGCCACCTCGCCCTCGAACACGAGGTCCGCGAGTTACGCGCCCTCGTCAAGGACCACACCGAGGACAAGGGCCACGACGAGGACGAGGAACCCGCCGCCCACCTGGCCCTGCCCCACCCCGACGCCCGGGTACCGGTGCAGCGCGGCAACGGGGCGCACACCGGGGAGCTCGAACAGGACCGGACATAAGGCGTGTACCGATCCGCCTCTGTGAGTTGCCCGTGCCATCAGGCAGCATGTCCTGCATGTCCGTACTGACGCGCGACGAAGCGCAGACCCGTGCCAAGCTCCTCGACGTTCACCGCTACACCATCGCGCTCGACCTCACCACCGGTGACGAGACCTTCGCGTCCCGGACGGTCATCCGGTTCACCGCGCGCACGCAGGCGGACACCTTTGTCGAGCTCAAGCCGGCCGAACTGCGGGAGGCCACCCTCGACGGCCACCCCCTCGACCCGGAGACCCTCGAGGACAACCGGCTGCCCCTCACCGGGCTGACCGCCGGCGAGCACGAACTGCGCATCGACGCCGTCATGCGGTACTCCCGCACCGGCGAGGGCATGCACCGCTTCACCGACCCCACCGACGGCGAGACCTACGTCTACACCCAGCTCTTCCTGGACGACGTGCAGCGCGTCTTCGCCGCCTTCGACCAGCCCGACCTGAAGGCCGTCTTCGACCTGTCCGTGACGGCCCCCGAGAACTGGTCCGTCCTCGCCAACGGCATCACCAGCAACCTCGGCGACGGCCACTGGCAGGCCGCCACCACCCCTCTGATCTCCACCTACCTCGTCGCCGTCGCCGCCGGCCCCTGGCACTCCGTGCGCACCGAACACCGCGGCCTGCCCTTCGGCATCCACTGCCGCCGCTCCCTCGCGCCCTACCTGGACCCGGACGCCGACGAGATCTTCGAGATCACCAAGCAGTGCTACGACCGCTACCACGAGAAGTTCGAGGAGCCCTACCCCTTCGACTCCTACGACCAGGCGTTCGTCCCCGAGTTCAACGCCGGCGCCATGGAGAACCCCGGCCTCGTCACCTTCCGCGACGAGTTCGTCTACCGCTCCGCCGTCACCGACACCGAGCGCCAGACCCGCGCCATGGTCATCGCCCACGAGATGGCCCACATGTGGTTCGGCGACCTCGTCACCCTGCGCTGGTGGGACGACATCTGGCTGAACGAGTCCTTCGCCGAGTACATGGGCTACCAGACCCTCACCGAGGCCACCCGCTTCACCGACACCTGGGTCGACTTCGGCGTCGTCCGCAAGGGCTGGGGCTACGACGCGGACCAGCGCCCCTCCACCCACCCCGTCGCCCCCGACGCCGTCGACGACACCGCCGCAGCCCTCCTCAACTTCGACGGCATCTCCTACGCCAAGGGCGCCTCCGCCCTGCGGCAGTTGGTGACCTGGCTCGGCGAGAAGGACTTCCTCGCCGGCATCAACACCCACTTCGCCCGCCACAAGTTCGCCAACGCCGCCCTCGCCGACTTCATCGACTCCCTCGCCTCCGCCACCGAACGCGACGTCCACGCCTGGGCCGACGCCTGGCTGCGCACCACCGGCGTCGACACCCTCAGGCCCACCGTCACCCGCGGCGAGGAAGGCACCTACACCCTCCAGGTCGAGCACGAGGGCAGCCGCCCGCACCGCATCGCCGTCGGCCTCTACGACCAGGACGTCACCGACGAGGGCCGCCACCTCGTCCTGCGCGACCGCCTCGACCTCGACGTCCCGCAGCACACCCCGCAGCCCATCGGCAAGCGCCCCACCCTCCTGCTCCTCAACGACGGCGACCTCAGCTACGCCAAGGTCCGCTTCGACACCGACTCCTTCAAGGCCGTCACCGAGTGCCTGTCCGGCCTGCCCTCGCCCCTGACCCGCGCCGTCGTCTGGAACGCCCTGCGCGACGCGGTCCGCGACGGCGAACTCCCGCCCACCGCCTACCTGGACACGGCCCGCACCCACCTCCCGCACGAGACCGACCTCGCCCTCGTCCAGGGCGTCCTCGCCTTCGCCTCCACCTACGTCGCCGACCGCTACGTCACCCCCGAGCAGCGCCCCGCCGCCCTCACCACCCTCTCCTCCCTGTGCCGCGACCTCATCCGCCGCACCGAGGACGGCGACAACCCCGGCCTGCGCCTGATCGCCGTCCGCCACTGCATCGACGTCGCCGCCCACCCCGACACCATCGCCGCCTGGCTCGCCGACGGCACCGTCCCCGGCGGCCCCGAACTCGACCCCGAACTGCGCTGGCGCGTCCTCGCCCGCCTCGCCGCCCTCGGCGCCACCGACGAGAGCGCCATCGCCGCCGAACTGGCCCGCGACCCCTCCGCCACCGGCCAGGAAGGCGCCGCCCGCTGCCGCGCCGCCCTGCCCACCGAGGAGGCCAAGGCACAGGCCTGGGAGGCGATGTTCAGCCGCGACGACCTCTCCAACTACCTGTTCACCGCCACCGCCCGAGGCTTCTGGCAGCCCGAACAGGCCGACCTCGTACGGCAGTACGTACCCCGCTACTACGAGGACGCCGTCGCCCTCGCCGCCCGCCGGGGCCCCGCCATCGCCGACGCGGCCGGCCGCTGGGCCTTCCCCGACCACGCCGTCGACGAGGACAACCTGCACCTCGGCGAGGCCTGCCTGCGCGACGCCGACCCCATCCCCGCCCTGCGCCGCAAACTGGTCGACCAACTCGACGACCTGGCACGGGCCCTGCGCGTGCGGGGCCGGTAGAGCGGGCCTGTAGAGCGGATTTTCCCCGTACGGCAGTACCCCCTTTCGGGTCAGGATCGTTGAACTCTCCGGGCGCGCCCAGGCAACCGCGTCCAAGCTGGAAGTCCCCAGCGCCCCCGGAGGTCGACGATGCACACGCCGCCCCTGGCCTCGGGCCCCGAAGGCCCCTCCTCGCTGCGCCCGTTGCTGGACACGGTCCTGGAGGCGCTGGGGGAGGGGACGCGGGCGAGGGGAGGCCCACTGCCGGCGGGTGGGCCGGAGCCGGTTGCAGCCCGGGTGCGCGAGGCGCTGGGGACCGTACTCCCGGAGGAGGGCGATCCGGAGGCTCTACGACGCCTGGTGCGCGCCTTGGCAGAAGGCTCAGCGGACCCGGCGGACCCTTTCTGCGCGGCCCACTTGCACTGTCCGCCGCTCGCGGTGGCCGCAGCCGCCGACTTGGCCGCCTCAGCTCTGAACCCGTCCCTCGACTCCTGGGACCAGGCCCCGGCAGCGTCAGAGCTGGAGGCCCAGGTAACCCGGGCACTGGCAGACGAGGTGTACGGCGAGACACTCAGGGGCGCGGGGAACCGCGCGACAAGCCCCCACCGGCCCGACGCTTTGGTCACTACGGGTGGCACGGAATCGAACCAACTCGCCATCCTCCTGGCCCGGGAAACCCTGGGCCAGGACGTCCGCCTCGTCTGCGGCGAGAACGCCCACCACTCCCTCCCCAGATCCGCCTGGCTCCTGGGCCTGCCCGAGCCGCTCATCATCCCCACCCCCCACGGCACCCTCGACCCCGCCGCCCTGGACACACTCCCGCCCGGCCCGCTGCTCATCGCCGCCACCGCGGGCACCACCGACGCCGGCCTGATCGACCCCCTCCCCGAGATCGCCGCCCGGTGCGCACAACACGGCGCACGGCTGCACATCGACGCGGCCTACGGCGGAGGGCTCCTCCTCAGTGCACGGCACAGAGCCAAGCTCACCGGCCTGAGCGCCGCGGCCACCGCCACCCTCGACCTCCACAAACTCGGCTGGCAACCCGTCGCCGCAGGCATCCTCGCCGTCCGCGACGCCCAGGACCTAGCCGCCCTGACCCACCGCGCCGACTACCTCAACGCCGACGACGACACCGAGGCCGGCCTCCCCGACCTCCTCGGCCGCTCCCTGCGCACCACCCGCCGCCCCGACATCCTCAAGATCGCCGTCACCCTCAAGACCCTGGGCCGGGCAGGACTCGCCGCCCTCGTCGACCAAGTCTGCGCACAGGCAGAGGAGTTCGCCCGAGCCGTCGAGGAACACCCCGGCTTCGAACTCCACGCACCCCCCACCATCAGCACGGTCCTGTTCCGCCCCGCACACGCCACCGACGACGCCGTGGCGGCCGTACGCCGCCACCTCCTCACCGACGGCCGCGCCGTCCTCGGCCGAGCCCGCGCGGCGAACCGGCTCTGGCTCAAGGTCACCCTCCTCAACCCCACCACCCGGCCGGCCGACCTCGCCGGACTCCTGCACCTCGTGGAAGGAACCACCCCCCGATGAACCCCCACCCCCCACACCACGAGCCCGACGCACCCCGCGACCTCGTCGGCATCGGCATCGGACCCTTCAACCTCTCCCTCGCCGCCCTCGCCCAGCCCCTCACCGCACTCGACGCCGTCTTCTACGAACAGCGCCCCGCCTTCGGCTGGCACCCCGGACTCCTCATCGACGGCGCCACCGTCCAAGTCCCCTTCCTCGCCGACCTGGTGACCCTCGCCGACCCCGCCAGCCACTGGACCTTCCTCAACTACCTCAAGACCCGCGAGCGCCTCTTCCCCTTCTACTTCGCCGAGCGCTTCCACATCCAACGCGCCGAGTACGACGCCTACTGCCGCTGGGTCGCCGAGAACCTCCCCGGACTCCACTTCAGCCACCAGGTCGACGCCGTCCGCTTCAACCCCGAACGCGACGTCTTCGAAGTCGACTACACCCAGTTGGACAGCGACGGCGAAGCCGAGGCCCTGGGCCGCACCTACACCAAGAACATCGTCCTCGGCATCGGCACCGAGCCCTACGTGCCCGAGCCCCTCAAACCCCTCGTCGAAGCACCCGGCGTCCCCGTCATCCACGCCACCGACTACCTCGACCACCGCCACCACCTCCTCACCGCCGACCACGTCACCGTCGTCGGCTCAGGACAGTCCGGCGCCGAGGTCTTCCTCGACCTCCTCCGCAACCGCCCCACCGGCCGCGAACAACTCCACTGGATCGGCCGCACCGAAGCCTTCGCACCCATGGAGTACTCCAAGCTCGGCCTCGAACACTTCACCCCCGACTACACCCGCTACTTCCACGCCCTGTCCGAAAGCGTCCGCGACCGCCTCGGCACCACCCAGTGGCAGCTCCACCGCGCCATCGACGCCGACACCATCGCCGCCATCCACGACGAGCTCTACCGCCGCACCCTGCACGGCGGCTGGCCCGACGCCGTCCTCACCCCCGGCGTCCGCGTCCGCACCGCGGGCAGGATCGCCACCACGAAGATCGAACTCCACCTCGAACACATCCAGCAGGGCAGCCGCTCCCGCCTCACCACCGACGCGGTCGTCCTCGCCACCGGCCACCGCGAACGCCCCCTCGACCGCATCCTCGCCGGACTCGACCCCTACATGCGCCGCGACAGCCGCGAACGCCCCCGCGTCGACGAACACTTCCGGCTCGTCCTCGACCCGTCCGTCACCGGCGCCGACTGCCACATCCACGTCCAGAACGCCGAACGCCACACCCACGGCGTCGGCACCCCCGACCTCGGCCTCGCCGCCTGGCGCAGCGCCACCATCCTCAACGCCGTCACCGGCAAGGACACCTACCCGCTGCCCACCCGCACCGCCTTCACCACCTTCGGCCTCGAGGACCGGCTGCCCCGCATCCCACCCGCCCGCACCGCCCCCGCCCTGACCCCCCTCGTCGAGGGACGGTAAAAAACCGGCGGCGGCGGAAGAACCCCGGCACCGGGCCGGTTGGCCCCCACATGACGACCACCTGGACCGCCGCCCACCGCGCCGCCGCCATCAGCCCCCACGAGAGCCCCGCCCTCTTCGAGTCCCGCGGCTTCACCGACCAGACCGTCCGCCAGTACCTGCGCCTGGCAGGCGGCGGCGACGCCGTCCGCATCCGCCTGACCAACCGCTACGGCGACCAACCCCTGGAGATCGGCGGCGCCCACCTCGCCCTGCGCACCAAAGGCAGCGGCATCGACCCGGGCAGCGACACCCCGCTCCACTTCTCCGGCGCCCCCACCGTCACCGTCCCCGCCGGCGGCGAAACCCTCAGCGACCCCGTCGAACTACCCGTGACCGCGGGAGAAGAGCTCGCGCTGAGCCTCTACCTGCCCGGCGACACCGGACTCACCACCTACACCGCCGTGCCCTACGACACCGGACACGCCGTCCCCGGCAACCAACTGTCCGCCCAACTCCTCGAAGACCCCGAGGAGTTCGCCACCGGACACCTCCTCGCCGGCGCCGACGTCCTCGCCCCGGCCGGCACCCGCATCGCCGTGGCCTTCGGCGACTCCTGGATCGAAGGCGCCGCCACCACCCCCGGCACCGACAACAGCTTCCCCGGCCGGCTCAGCCGCCGCCTGAAGCACGGCTGGATCGTCAACGCCGGCATCTCCGGCAACCGGCTCCTCACCGACGCCATCGGCGAACACCTCCTGGCCCGCATCGACCACGACGTCCTCGCCGTCCCCGGCGTCAGCCACGTCATCACCCACATCGGCCTCAACGACCTCGGCCTGCCCGGCCACTTCGCCTACCCCGAACCCGCCGAAGGGCCCACCGCCGCCGAGTTCAAGGCCGGCCTCACCACCCTCGCCGACCGCCTCCACACCGCCGGACTCACCGTCATCGGCTCCACCATCGGCCCCTACAAGGGCACCGTCCACGACGGCTACGACACCGCGACCGGACAGGCCGTGCGCGCCGAGGTCAACGCCTGGCTGCTCGGCGACGACCATCCCTTCGACGGGATCGTGGATGTGGCCGCCGCCGTCGCGGACCCGGCCGACCCCGACCGGATCCACCCCGACTACAACGCCGGCGACGGCCTCCACGTCAACGACGCCGGCGCAAAAGCCATCGCCGACGCCGTGGACGTGACCCTGCTCGACCTCTAGAAGACCGGCGTGCCCTCGCGCGTGAGCCTCCAGTCCACCGACGCGAAGTCTTTCGGGTCCAGCACACCCTTCGCGGTCACCCACTCCGCGATCCGCGTCCGGATCTCCGTCGACTCCGACCACAGCTCGGGGGCCGAGGCCACGTGCGGGAACGCCCCGCCACCGTTCGCCCGGTAGTTGTTCACCGCGAACACGAACTTCTGCCCGTCGTCCAGCGCGGCACCGTTGTACGTCAGGTTCCTGATCCGCGACCCCGCCGCCTGCGCGATGTCGATGTCGTACGAAAGACCCGACACGTAGTCGTAGTTGTAGTCCGGCCGGTTGCCCGCGTTCGTCAGCTTCTCCACGTCCACGACCGCACCCGCGGCCGTCTGCGCGAAGTACTCCGCCGAGTACTCCAGGTACGCCCTGACCTGCGCACCCGTCAGCAACTTCGCCACCAGCGTGTTGTCGTACACGTACAGGCTCGACAGATCCCGGATCGTCACGTCCCCGGCCGGGATCTCCGACGTCCGCGAGAACGGCGACGCCTGCGCGATCACCGGCAGCGAGGCGTACTCCGTGCCCGCCAGCGCCGCCCTGACCACGTCCTCCTGGACCTTCGTGATCAGATCGATGATCGGCGCGTCCTTGTACCGCGCCTCGACCGTCGTCAGCGTCTCGGTCGCCGAACCGACCACCTGGTTCACGTACTTCACGACCACGTCGTGGTCGTCCTTCAGCAACTTCGTGATCTTCGGGTCGTCCGCCACCGCGTTCGAGTTGAGCACCTTGGACGACACCGACTCGACCGACCAGCGCCCCCTCTCGAAGACCAGCTCGATGTCGAACAGCGACAGCCGCTCCGCGAACGCCAGCGGCTCCGACAGCACGACCGTCCTCCCCGTCTTCGCGTTGGTGACCTTCAGCTCCGGGATCTCCACATGCGCGTGCCCCACCAGGATCGCGTCGATCCCCGGCACCTGCTGCGCCACCAGCGCCGCCGAGTTCTCCACGTACGGCAACTGGTCACCGTACGACGACGTCCCCGACGAACCCGAGTGCGCCGACACCACCACGACGTCCGCACCCATCGACCGCAGCTTCGGCACCCACTTCGCCGCCTGCTCCTCGAGCCCCGGGAACGTCAGCTTCCCCTGCACATACGCCTTGTCCCAGATCGCGATACCCGGGTTCGTCAGCCCCAGCACCGCCACCTTCACCGGCGGCGCACCCTTCACCTGGAACTTCTTGATGAAGTACGGCGGGAAAGCCGGCTTCAGCGTCTTCGCGTCCAGCGCGTTCGCGCCCAGCAGCGGGAAGTCGCACTGCTCCTCGAACTTCCGCAGCGTCTCGATGCCGTAGTTGAACTCGTGGTTGCCCAGCGCCACCGCGTCGTACCCGATGGCGTTCATCGCCGCCGCCATCGGATGGACCGGACCACCCTTCGCGGTGATCGGGTCCACCTTCGCGTAGTAGTACGTCAGCGGCGTCCCCTGGATCGTGTCACCCGCGTCCAGCAGCAGCGTGTTGCAGCGGCCCTTCTCCTTGCGGACCTGGTTCACCAGCGTCGAGATCCGCGACAGACCCTGCGCGTTGCCCGCCGCGTCCTTGTACTCCGCGTCCTTGAAGTAGTCCCAGTTGAAGACATGACCGTGCAGGTCGGTGGTGCCCATCACCGTCAGCGAGTAGCGCTTCGCACGCCCCTTTCCGGCCGCCGCGGCCTGGGCGGCCGGCGCCCCCACGGCACCGGCCAGCGCGACACCCGCACCGGTCACGGCGGACTTCTCCAGGAACTTCCTGCGGTTCAAGGCCATCTCTTGATCTCCTCGGGGAACGGTCAACAACGCGCGTAGATTCTGACCCGCACATGTCGAACGGCAACAGTCCCCGCAGGTTGCGATCTGATGACCCGACCACGACCGACCAGGTCCGTAACCGGCCAACAACTGACACAGTGGGTCGTTATGGCCACCGACTCCGTTCCCTACGGCACCCCCGACGCCCCCCGCATCGCCGTCCGCGGCGAAGCCCACCTCGAAGTCGACCCCGAGATCGCCCGCATCAGCATCACCGTCACCAGCCGCGGCAAGGACCGCCGCACCACCCTCGACGACCTCACCCGCCGCAACGCACACGCCCTCGACCTGCTCAAGTCCTACGGCGACGCCGTCGAACACCTGGAAACCGGCTCCTTCTCCGTCACCCCCGAACTCAAGGAACACGGCCGCGGCGAACGCGTCCACGCCTACCACGGCCGCGTCCACATCACCGCCGAACTCAACGACTTCACCGCACTCGGCGAACTGACGACCCGACTGGCCGACCAGGAACTGACCACCGTCGACGGCCCCTGGTGGGCCCTGCGCCGCACCTCACCCGCCCACCGGGAAGCCCGCCGGCAAGCCGTACGGGACGCCGTCCAACGCGCCAAGGAGTACGCCGAGGCCCTCGACACCTCCCTCGCCTCCCTGCTCGAACTCGCCGACATCGGAGCGGAGGACCCCGAACCCCGCTTCGTCGGCAAAGCCAGCCGCGCCCGCTCCATGGCCTACGAAGCCGACACCGCAGCCGCCCCCCTCGACCTCGAACCCCAACGCCAACACGTCCACGCCCAGGTCAACGCCCGCTTCACCATGACACCCCCCACCCTGTGAGCGACCAGCGTATTTGCGATCGAAATGCTCATCCGAGCGGGGAGCCGCACACTTCAACCCTTGTCAACAGCCCTTAACCCAAAGGTGGTTGAGTGGTCACACCCACCCAATTCCCTACCCATCGGTAAGGTCTAGGGTCGAAACATGCGCCGAGCAAAGATCGTCTGCACCCTGGGCCCCGCCACCGACACATACGACCAGATCAAAGCCCTGGTCGACGCCGGAATGGACGTAGCCCGCTTCAACCTCAGCCACGGCAGCCACGCCGAGCACGAGGAGCGGTACCACCGCGTCCGCAAGGCCTCCGACGAAACCGGCCGCAGCGTCGGCCTCCTCGCCGACCTTCAAGGCCCGAAGATCCGCCTCGGCCACTTCATCGAAGGCCCCGTACTCCTTGAACGCGGCGACACCTTCACCATCACCGTCGAAGAAGGCGCACAAGGCGACCAGCGCTCCTGCGGAACGACGTACGACGGCCTCGCCGCCGATGTCTCCGCAGGCGAACGCATCCTCGTCGACGACGGCAAGGTCTGCCTGGAGGTCACCTCGGTCGACGGACCCCGCGTCCACACCCGAGTGGTCGAAGGCGGCATGATCTCCGACCACAAGGGACTCAACCTCCCCGGAGTGGCGGTATCGGTCCCCGCACTGTCCGACAAAGACGAAGAAGACCTCCGCTGGGCCCTGCGCATGGGCTTCGACATCATCGCCCTCTCCTTCGTCCGCAGCGGACGGGACATCGAGGATGTCCACCGGATCATGGACTCGGCAGGACGCCGGGTCCCGGTGATCGCCAAAGTGGAGAAGCCGCAGGCCGTCGAGGCCATCGACGACATCGTGGCCGCCTTCGACGGCATCATGGTCGCCCGCGGCGACCTCGGCGTCGAGATGCCCCTCGAACAGGTGCCACTCGTCCAGAAACGCGCCATCAAACTCGCCAAGCGCAACGCCAAACCCGTCATCGTCGCCACCCAGATGCTCGACTCCATGATCGAGAACTCCCGCCCCACCCGAGCGGAGGCCTCCGACGTCGCCAACGCGGTCATCGACGGCACGGACGCGGTCATGCTGTCCGGCGAGACGAGCGTCGGAAAGTACGCGATCGAGACGGTCCGCACCATGGCGAAGATCGTCGAGGCCGCGGAGGAGGACATCCTCGCCAAGGGCCTGCCCCCGCTCACCGAACGCAACAAACCCCGCACCCAGGGCGGCGCCGTCGCCCGCGCGGCGGCCGAGATGGGCGACTTCCTCGGCGCGAAGTTCCTGGTCGCCTTCACCCAGTCCGGCGACACCGTCCGCCGCCTGTCCCGCTACCGCTCGCCGATCCCCCTCCTCGCCTTCACCCCGGAACCGGCGACCCGCTCCCAGCTCAGCCTCACCTGGGGCGTGGAGACCTTCCTCGGCCCGCAGGTCGACTCCACGGACGCGATGGTCGACCAGGTGGACGAGGCGCTCCTGCGGTACGGCCGCTGCGAGAAGGGCGACGTCGTCGTCATCACGGCCGGCTCCCCACCCGGCGTCTCCGGCTCGACGAACCTGGTCCGAGTCCACCACGTCGGCGAGGACGACAGCCCCAAGTAGGGAGGGGTCAGTGCTTGGGGCCCACGTGGGTGTCCATCAGGGCGACTGAGGCCTTTCGGGCGATCGAGATGTTGAACGGGTCGCTGCCCCGGGCGAGAGTCGTCCACTCGACACCGACGAGGTCGAGGGCGTCGGTGAAGAGGCGCCGGATGTCATCGGACTTGTTGGCGAAGAAGTACCGCGGGTACTCATAGCGCTTCCGCTCACCGGCTACGAGCCGGGTCGTCCAGTTGGTGATGCGGCACCCGTCGGAGTGGATCAGGCCACGGATGAACTCCCAGGGGTGGTCGATGACGATGTCCTGCTGCCAGGAAGCGAAGACGATCGAGCGCTCGTGCTTCTTGCCGGGGCCGTGCTGGGGGAACAGACAATGCAGGTGCTTCGAGTAGACCTTCACGTTGCGGCAGCCGGTCTTGCGAACGCGGCACACGGCATTGTCGGGGAACACCTTGCGCATGGTCTGCTCGCACGCGTCCATCAGCCCGGGCCATGACTCGTCACACGTGATCATGAGATTGGGCACCCGGTGCGCGGAGTAGCGGCTGATATGGCCATCACCCAGGTAGAGGCCGAGCAAGTAGCTGTATGCCGCGGGGTCGAGCTCCCGGCCGTCGCATCGCGGGCACGTCGGGTCGTGCTTACCCGGGCACTCACCGCGCTTCGCTCTGTCCAGATGCTTCCAGTAGGCGACGGTCCCTGGTGGAATGCTGAACGCGCGAGCGACTTCCGCGTTTCTTGCACCGCCACGCAGCAGTGCGAGCGCCTTCTGTCGAACCTCAGTGCCGTGAAAATGCATGCGACTACCCTGAGTGAGTGATCGCGACTGCGTGCAGCAAAAAGCGGATGTTCACGAGAACGTGGACATCCGCTTTCAGAGGTGCCGGGTGCGGGATTCGAACCCGCACGTCCTTTCGGACAGATGTGTTTGAGACATCAGCGTCTGCCATTCCGCCAACCCGGCTGGCCAACCCCAGAGGAGTGTACCGGGTGACCTGCCCGAGCTGCAGCTAGGTAGGCTCTTGTCAGCAGTACCCCTGCCCCTGAACGAGGAGCCCCCGTGACCTCCCCCGAGTCGCCCCAGCCCGTAGACGCGCCCGACGACGACAAGTCGCACGTGCCTCCGCTGACGACCCGTGTCGTCATCGCCGAGGACGAGGCCCTGATCCGGCTCGACCTCAAAGAGATGCTGGAGGAAGAGGGCTACAGCGTCGTGGGCGAGGCGGGCGACGGCGAGCAGGCCGTGGAGCTCGCCCGTGAGCACAAGCCGGACCTCGTGATCCTCGACGTGAAGATGCCCAAGCTGGACGGCATCTCCGCGGCCGAGAAGATCGCGGAGGAGCGCATCGCCCCGGTGCTGATGCTCACGGCCTTCTCGCAGCGTGACCTGGTCGAGCGGGCGAGGGACGCCGGTGCGATGGCGTACCTGGTGAAGCCGTTCAGCAAGAGTGATGTCGTGCCGGCGATCGAGATGGCCGTTTCCCGGTTCACGGAGCTGCGGGAGCTGGAGAACGAGGTCGCCGACCTGACGCTCCGGTTGGAGACGCGCAAGCTCGTGGACCGGGCGAAGTCGATTCTGCAGACGTCGTACGGTCTGACCGAGCCGGCCGCGTTCCGGTGGATCCAGAAGACGTCGATGGACCGGCGGATGTCCATGCAGCAGGTGGCTGAGGCGGTCATTCAGGACGCGGACGAGAAGAAGGCCAACAAGGGCTGAGAGCAGTAGCCGTGACAGACAGAGGCCCGCGTCCCCAGTAGGGGGCGCGGGCCTCGTCGTACGGCCGGACGGTCAGTCTTCGCCGAGGTATGCCTTGCGGACGGACTCGTCGTGGAGGAGGTCCTGACCGGTGCCGGAGAGGACGATGTTGCCGACCTCCATGACGTGTCCCTGGTCGGCCAGGGAGAGGGCGGCCTGGGCGTTCTGCTCGACCAGCAGAATCGTCGTGCCCTGGGACTTCAGCTCCACGATGGTCGACATGATCTTCTGCATCATGATGGGGGACAGGCCCATGGAGGGCTCGTCGAGCATCAGGAGCTTGGGCTGGGACATGAGCGCGCGGCCCATGGCCAGCATCTGCTGTTCGCCGCCGGACAGGGTGCCCGCCGCCTGGTTGCGGCGCTCTCCCAGGATCGGGAAGAGCTCGTAGGCGCGCTGGATGTCCTTTTCGATCCCTTCCTTGTCCTTCCGCAGGAACGCTCCGAGCTGGAGGTTCTCGAAGATGGTCAGGCGGGGGAAGATGTGCCGGCCTTCGGGGGAGTGGGCAAGTCCGAAGGAGACGATCTTGTGGGCGGGGACGCCGCTGAGGGGCTTGCCGTCGAAGAGGATCTTGCCGGAGGTCGGCTTGAGGAGGCCGGACAGGGTCCTGAGGGTCGTGGTCTTGCCGGCGCCGTTGGTGCCGATGAGGGTGACGACCTGGCCTGCTTCGACGCTGAAGGAGATGCCCTTGACGGCTTCGATCTTGCCGTAGGAGACCCGGAGGTCCTCGACTTCGAGGAGTGCGGTCACTGGCCTTCTCCCTTGGTGCTGGTGGTGCTGTGCGCTTCGGCCGCGTCGGGGTCGCCTTCGAAGGGTTCGCCGAGGTAGGCGGCGATGACGCGTTCGTCGGCCTGGACGACCTCGGAGGTGCCTTCGACGAGTTTTTCGCCCTGGACGAGCACGGCGACGCGGTCGGAGAGGTTGAAGACGAAGCGCATGTCGTGCTCGATGAGGAGGACGGCGATGCCCTTGTCGCGGATGGCGAAGACCAACTCCTCGGTGGCGCGGGTCTCCTGGGGGTTCATGCCGGCGGTGGGCTCGTCGAGGAGGAGCAGGCCGGGTTCGGAGGCCAGGGCGCGGGCGATCTCGAGCTTGCGCTGTTCGCCGTAGGGGAGGTTGCGGGCGAGGTGGTCGCGCTTGCCGGCGAGGCCGATGAACTCGAGGAGTTCCATGGCGCGGTCTTCGCTCGCTCGTTCCGCCTTCTTGAAGCCGGGGCCGCGCAGGAGGGCGGACCAGAGGCCTTCCTTGGTGCGGGTGTGGCGGCCGACGAGGACGTTCTCGAGGACCGTCATGTTGGCGAAGAGGCGGATGTTCTGGAAGGTGCGGGCGATGCCGGCCTTGGTCACCAGGTGGGGCTTGGGCGGGAGGACGGTGCCCTTGTAGGAGACGGTGCCCTCGGTGGGGACGTAGAGGCCGGTGAGGCAGTTGAAGAAGGTGGTCTTGCCGGCGCCGTTGGGGCCGATGAGGCCGACGATCTCGCCTGCGTTGACGGTGAAGTCGACCGAGCGGACGGCGGTGAGGCCGCCGAAGCGCATGGTGACGTTGCGTGCTTCGAGTACAGGTGTGGTCATGGTGCTCACGCCCCCGCCTTGGTGACGGCGGCCGGTTCGCCGGTGAGTGTGGTTGTTTCTGGTACGTCGAGTTGGCCGGTCTCGTGGAATTCGAGTTGGCGGCGGCGGTTGGCGATGATGCCTTCGGGGCGGAAGCGCATCAGCAGGATGAGGGCGATGCCGAAGGCGAGCAGGGACTTGTCCTGGAGGAAGACGAGCTTTTCCGGGAGCAGGTAGAGCAGGGCGGCGCCGAGGATGGGGCCGGCGACGGTGCCCATGCCGCCGAGGACGACGGCGGCCAGGAGGAAGGCCGAGTTGGGGGGTGTCGAGCCCGCGAACTGGTACGGCGTGGGGACGACGCTGTAGGTGACGTGGGCGCTGACGGTGCCGGCGAGGCCGGCGAGGGTGGCGCCGAGGGCGAAGGCGATGAGTTTGACGCGGAAGCCGTTGATGCCCATGGCGGTGGCGGCGGTCTCGTCCTCGCGGATGGCGATCCAGGAGCGGCCGATGCGGGAGTCGGCGGCGCGGGTGTAGACCAGGACCACGATGGCCATGATCAGCACCATGAGCAGGTAGTAGTTGGCGAAGCGGCCGAGGGTGAAGCTGCCGATGTCGTGGGCTTCGCCGAGGTTGAACCCGAACAGTTTGAGGTCGGGGATGGCCGGGATGCCGTTGGGGCCGTTGGTGAGGTCGGGGCCGGAGTCGCCGTCGAGGTTGTTGACGGCGATGCGGAAGATCTCTCCGAAGCCGAGGGTGACGATGGCGAGGTAGTCGCCGCGCAGTCGCAGGGTGGGGGCGCCGATGAGGACGCCGAAGACGAGCGAGGCGGCGGCGCCGGTGAGGGCGGCGGCCCAGAAGGGGAAGTGGACGCCGGAGAAGCGGGAGAACTCGGAGCCGGAGACGAGGGCGGCGGTGTAGGCGCCGACGCCGAGGAAGGCGACGTATCCGAGGTCGAGGAGGCCCGCGAGGCCGACGACGATGTTGAGGCCCAGGGCGACCGTGCCGAAGATCAGGATGTTGACGCCGATGTTGGCGTAGTGGTCGTTGGTCTGGGTGAAGGGGAATGCGATGGCCGCGGCGAATCCCATGGCGAGGGTGAAGCTGCGGTTGCGGGCGACCATGCGGGAGAAGCGGTCGTTGAGGCCGGCCGTGTGCAGGGCCCAGACGGCGAAGACGACGACGATGAGGAAGCCGACGAAGAGTTCGCCGTACTCGGTGTCGATGCCGTAGGTGAAGACGGCCAGGCCGATGATGGTGACGACGGTGATGACCGCGCGCTCCAGCCAGGGGCTGAGGGGTGCGGGGGCGGGGATGCCGTCGGGCTTGGCGAGGTACGCCTTGAGGTTTTCCTTGGTGTTCTCGGAGCGCGGTTCGGGGAGCGCGAAGGCGCCGAGGACGGGGAGGAGGGAGGCGATGGCCGCGACCCAGCCGCCGGGTTCGAGGTTGGCGAGTCCGCCGAGTTCGGCGGCGATGGAGACGACCGTGTACCAGGTGACGCCGAAGCCGCCGAGTGCGGTGAGCACCAGGGGGGCGTTGTTGCGGGCGGGGATGAGCCAGCCGAGGCCGCGGACGCCGTAGGCGGAGAGCGCGAAGAGGGTGGTGAGGAGGCCGGCGATGAGGGTCAGCCACTGGAGGCCGCCGGGGTAGCCGGTGATGGTGAGGTCGCCGGGGAACTCGCTGGTCCAGGTCCAGGCGAGGAAGGCGGAGGCGGCGGTGGCGATGCCTCCGACGAGGCTGAGTGCGCGGGCCGCGGGGAGGGGCAGCGGGATCAGGCCGCGGGTGGTGTTGTCGGTCATGGTGATCACGCCCTGTCCGCTACGCGTTCGCCGAGCAGGCCTTGTGGCCTGACGAGGAGGACGATGATGAGCAGGCAGAAGGCCCAGACGTCCTTCCAGGAGCCGCCGCCGAAGAGGTGCATGCCGGGGATGTCGTCGATGTAGGCGGAGGCGAGGGTCTCTGCGACGCCGAGGACGAGGCCGCCGAGCATGGCGCCGTAGATGTTGCCGATGCCGCCGAGGACCGCGGCGGTGAAGGCCTTGAGGCCCATCAGGAAGCCCATGCGGTAGTCGATGCTGCCGTACTTGAGGCCGTAGGCGACGGCGGCGACGGCGGCGAAGAAGCCGCCGATGGCGAAGGCGATGACGATGATGCGGTTGGTGTCGATGCCCATGAGCTGTGCGGTGTCCGGGTCCTGTGCGGTGGCCTGCATGGCGCGGCCGGTGCGGGACTTGCGGACGAAGAAGGCGAGGGCGGACATGCAGACGATCGCGGCGACGACGAGGAAGATGTCGGCGTCCTTGATGGTGACGGAGCCGATGTCGTGGGTGGCGTCGAGGCCGGGGAAGGCGACGGCGCGGTCGGCGCGGGGGTAGAAGTTGCGGACGACTTCCTGGAGGGCCAGGGAGAGACCGATCGCGGTGATGAGCGGTGCGAGCCGTGGGGCTCCGCGCAGGGGCCGGTAGGCGAACCGTTCGGCTCCGACGGCGATGAGGATGGCGACGAGGCCGCCGCCGATCAGCATCAGGGGGACGGCGAGGGCCATCGAGGTGCCGTCGGGCAGGATGTAGAAGTAGACCGTGAAGGCGCCGAAGGCCCCGGTCATGAAGATCTCGCCGTGCGCGAAGTTGATGAGCTGGACGATGCCGTACACCATCGTGTAGCCGATGGCGATCAGCCCGTACATCGAGCCTAGGAGCAGCCCGTTGGCCAGCTGCTGCGGCAGGGTGTTCACCGCGTGGCCTCCATTGTCGCTGGTGGTCGTGTGCACGTATTGCGTGCCGGGGTGGGGTGTGGCAAGGGCCGCGCGGTCGGGGTCCCCTCCCGCGCGGCCCGTTGTGGTGGTGCTGTCTGCTGCTGGGGCCTGGACTAGCCGAGGTCGGCGGTGCCGGTCTTCACAGCCTTCCACTCGCCCTTGGTGACCTGGTAGACGGTGAGCTGCTTGTTGGTGGTGTCGCCGTACTGGTCGAAGGCGACCTTGCCGGAGATGCCTTCGAAGTCGGACTTCTGGACGCCGTCGACGACGGAGGAGCGCAGGGCGTTGATGTCGCTGGGGACCTTGCCGTCGTTGGCGTCGACGGCGGCCTTGACGGCCTTGATGATGGCGGTGGTGGCGTCGTAGGAGTACGCGCCGTAGGCGCCGTAGTCGCCCTTGTAGCCCTTGGCCTTGTAGGTCTCGATGAAGGTCTTGGCGGCGGGCAGGGTGTCGGCGGGGACGCCGACGGCGGTGGCGAGGTCGCCCTCGGAGGCCGCGCCCGCGGTCTCGATGTAGGTGGAGGCGAACATGCCGTCGCCGCCGAAGAGCGGGATCTTGACTCCGCCGTCCTTCATCTGCTTGGTGATGAGGGAGGACTCGTCGTACTGGCCGCCGTAGTAGAGCAGGTCGGCCTTGGCGTTCTTGATCTTGGTGACGAGGGAGCCGAAGTCCTTGTCGCCGGTGTTGATGTGGTCGGAGCCGACCACGGTGCCGCCGAGCTTCTTGAACTGCTCGGTGAAGATCTTGGCGAGGCCGGCGCCGTAGGTCTGCTTGTCGTCGACGACGAAGACCTTCTTCTTCTTGAGGCCGTTGTACGCGTAGTCGGCGGCGAAGCTGCCCTGGAGCTCGTCGGTGGTGGCGGTGCGGAAGTACGTCTTGTACGGCCGCTTCTTGTCCGTCTGCCAGTTCTTGCCCTGGGTCAGCTCGGGGTTGGTGTTCGAGGGGGAGATCTGGACCATGTTGGCCGAGGCGAACACCTGCTGCATCGACTGGGCGACGCCGGAGTTCAGGGGGCCGACAGCGCCGACGGCGGTCTTGTCGCCGGTGATGGTGGTGGCGTTGGACTGGCCGGTGGCCGGCTGCGCCTTGTCGTCGAAGGCCTTCAGCTTGAAGGTCACGCCCGGGACGAGCTTGTTCTTGTTGGCGTCGTCGACGGCGATCTGGGCGCCGTACTGGATGCCGAGACCGGTGGTGGAGTTCTCGCCGGAGAGCGGGGCGTCCACGCCGATGGTGAGGGTGGTGCCACCCCCGCTGTCACTGTCGCCGCCCTTGTCGTCTCGGGAGCCGCAGGCGGTGAGTGTGAGAGCCCCCGTCGCCATGACGGAGGTCAGGATCACCATGGAACGTCGCACAATCAGTCCTTTCCGCAGGCACGCGCGCCCTCGTGGGTGCGGCTGGTGCCCGCGCTTTACCGAACTCCCGATGGAGCGGTGACTGGCCGTGACTCTAAGCCCGGTTTGCGGGCAGCGGCATCGCTGTGCACGGGCTTGTGACTTTCTTGTTATGACGTGATGGATGGCGGGCTTCCGCGGAGGGGACTCTCGGCCGGTTTGGCGGGTTACTCCCTCAGTCCGCATTTTGAGAACCTGCACTTCCGCTTGGCCGTCCGGGCTGTGGCGCCGGTGCCGGGGCGCAGGCGCCCCGGAGGAGCCGGAAAAGGTCGCGGGAATAGGCCTGGCCGAAGATGAAGCTGTGATGCTGTATTGCGCGCGCGTTACGGAGCGTTACGTCAAGAAAAGGTAGGTCCGCATTACGGGGCAGGCCCGAACAGTCGGAAACCGATATCTCGACGGTGACCCGGCGTGTGGTGCCGGGGTGCACGGTGAAGGCGTCGGGCAGCGCGTGGGCGGTGAGGCCGGTGAAGGCGGCGCCGGTGACCTGGAGGGTGACGGGGGGCCCGCTGTGGACGTCGACGGCGAAGCGGAAGCGGCCGCTGGTGGGGTGGGTGCCGGGGGGTCGGGGGAGTCCGGCGGGTCCGAGGTAGCGCCAGGCGGTGACGTTGGCGGGCCAGGGGACGGGGGTGCGCTCGGGCTCGGGGCGGGGGTCCGCGGAGAGGTTGCGGGGGACCAGAACTCCGGCTGCCAGCAGGGTGATTGCGGTGGCGGTGAGGGTGGTTCTGCGGGCGCGGGGCGTCAGTCCGCGCCACCGGGCGCTCCAACGGTCCGTCAGTCGGGGCCCGTCGGTGCCGATGACGTCGTAAGTCTCCCCGGAATCCGGTGAGTCGACGGGCTCGACGGGGCCGATACCGGTCATGGGAGAACGGTAGGGGGTCCGGGGGGGGGCGTGCCCAGCCGGGGGGCGCCTCGGGGGCTGTCCGGCGCGGATCTCTGCGGGGCGGCGGAGGGGAGCGGTGCATGTCGGGAGAGTCAGGGGTCGGTGTGTACCGGCCGGACGACGGGCGGGCCGGGCGTGCGGCGGGTCTGTGCGGGGCCGTCGGCGTGCGGGGGCTGGGGTGTGGGGGTGCGAGGCGGAGGGGACGCCCGGCCGAGCGGCGGGCGGGCCGGGCGTGCGGCGGGATCTGTGCGGGGCCGTCGGAGCGCGCGGGCTGGTGGGTCGGGGCGCGAGGCGGAGGGGGCGCCGAGGCGGGCGCCCGGGCGCGGGACGCCGGGCGGGGACGGGGCTGCGGACCGGTGCACCGGCACCCGTGGTGCCGGTCGGCTGGACGGCTTGCGGCCCTGTGATGCCGGTCGGCCGGGCGCTTCCGGCACCTGTGATGCCGGTCGGCCAGGCGGCGTCCGGTGTCCGTGGTGTCGGTCCGCCGGTCCGCGGGGCGGCTTCCGGCACCTGTGGTGCGGGTCCGCCGGACAGCTTCCGGCTCCCGTGGTGCCGGTCCGCCGGGCGGCTTGCGGCCCTGTGATGCCGCCCGCCGGCCCGCCGGGTGGCTTTCGGCACCTGTGGTGCCGGTTCGCCGGGCGGTTACCGGCACCTGTGTTGTCGGTCCGCCGGACAGCTTCCGGCTCCCGTGATGCCGGTCCGCCGGACGGCTTTCGGCCCTGTGTTGCTGGCCCGCCAGCCCGCCGGGGCTTTCGGGACCTGTGATGCCGATGGGCCGGACGGCTTGCGGCGCCTGTGGTGCCGGTCCGCCGGGCAGCTACCGGCACTTGTGATGCCGGCCCGCCGGCCCGCCGGACAGCTCTCCGCACCCGTGCTGCCGGTCCACAGGTCCCGGTCAATTGGGTGGCTTCCGGGGCCCGTGATGTCGGCCCGGTCCGCCGGAGGCCCTAGCGGGTCGGGGTGTCCCGGAGCAGGCAGGTCAGTCGGGCGGTGCAGACCCGGCGGCCCTCCTCGTCGCTGATCACGATCTCGTACGTGGCGGTGGACCGGCCCCGGTGCACGGGTGTGGCCACGCCGGTGACCAGTCCCGAGCGCACTCCGCGGTGGTGGGTGCAGTTCAGGTCCACGCCGACCGCGATCTTGGAGCTGCCGGCGTGCAGCATGGAGCCGACGGACCCGAGGGTCTCGGCGAGCACGGCGGAGGCGCCTCCGTGCAGCAGGCCGTACGGCTGGGTGTTGCCCTCGACGGGCATGGTGCCGACGACGCGGTCCGCGGAGGCCTCGACGATCTGCACGCCCATGCGGGTGCCCAGGTGCCCGGCCGAGAACATGGCGACGAGGTCGACGCCGAGCGCGGCGTACTCGTCGATGACCTCCTGCGGGAACGTGGCGTGCTGCTGCTCACCCATGGGCGGGCTCCGTTCGTCCTGGTAGCTACGACTGCCTGCGCTGAGCAAACGCTCAGTCGGTAGTCGATTGTTCCAGACGTACGACGACGGACTTGCTGGCCGGGGTGTTGCTGGTGTCGGCGGTGGCGTCCAGCGGCACCAGGACGTTGGTCTCGGGGTAGTAGGCGGCCGCGCAGCCCCGGGCGGTCGGGTAGTGCACGACCCGGAACCCGGGGGCCCGCCGCTCCACGCCGTCCTTCCACTCGCTGACGAGGTCGACGTACGACCCGTCGGCGAGCCCGAGCCCGGACGCGTCCTCGGGGTTGACCAGGACGACCCGGCGGCCGTTCCTGATGCCGCGGTAGCGGTCGTCGAGGCCGTAGATCGTGGTGTTGTACTGGTCGTGCGAGCGCAGCGTCTGCAGCAGCAGCCGGCCCTCGGGCAGCTCGGGGTACTCGACGGGCGCGGCCGTGAAGTTGGCCTTGCCGGTGGCGGTGGGGAAGCGGCGCTCGTCGCGCGGGGCGTGCGGCAGGGTGAAGCCGCCGGGGCGGGCCACACGCGCGTTGAAGTCCTCGAAGCCGGGGATCACGCGGGCGATGCGGTCGCGGACGGTGGCGTAGTCCTTCTCGAACTCCTCCCAGGGCGTGGCGCTGTTCTCGCCGAGGACGCGGCGGGCCAGGCGGCACACGATGGCGGGCTCGGACAGCAACTGCCCGCTCGCGGGCTCCAGTCGGCCCCGGGAGGCGTGCACCATGCCCATGGAGTCCTCGACCGTCACGAACTGCTCGCCGCTGCCCTGGAGGTCGCGCTCGGTGCGGCCCAGGGTGGGCAGGATCAGGGCACGCGCGCCCGTGACCGCGTGCGAGCGGTTGAGCTTGGTCGACACGTGCACGGTCAGGCGGGCCCGGCGCATGGCGGCCTCGGTGACGTCGGTGTCGGGGGAGGCGGAGACGAAGTTGCCGCCCATGGCGAAGAAGACCTTGGCCTCGCCGTCGCGCAGGGCGCGGATGGCGCGGACCACGTCGAAGCCGTGCTCGCGCGGCGGGGCGAAGCCGAACTCCTTCTCCAGGGCGTCCAGGAAGGCGGGCGCGGGGCGCTCGAAGATGCCCATGGTGCGGTCGCCCTGGACGTTGGAGTGGCCGCGGACCGGGCAGACGCCGGCGCCGGGGCGGCCGATGTTGCCGCGCAGGAGGAGGAAGTTGACGACCTCGCGGATGGTCGGCACGGAGTGCTTGTGCTGGGTGAGGCCCATGGCCCAGCAGACGATGGTCCGCTCGGAGGCGAGGACCATGGAGAGGGCTTCCTCGATCTCCGCGCGCGTGAGACCGGTCGCGGCGAGTGTCTCGTCCCAGTCGGCGGCGCGGGCGGCTGCGGCGAACTCCTCGTAGCCGTGGGTGTGTTCGTCGACGAAGGCCCGGTCGACGGCGCCCTCGGTGTCGAGGATCAGCTTGTTGAGGAGGCGGAAGAGGGCCTGGTCGCCGCCGATGCGGATCTGGAGGAACAGGTCGGTGAGCGCGGCGCCCCTGACCATGCCCTGGGGGGTCTGCGGGTTCTTGAAGCGCTCCAGGCCGGCCTCGGGCAGCGGGTTGACGTTGATGATCCTCGCGCCGTTCGCCTTGGCCTTCTCCAGGGCGGAGAGCATCCGGGGGTGGTTCGTGCCCGGGTTCTGTCCGGCGACGATGATCAGGTCGGCCTTGTAGAGGTCGTCGAGCAGGACGCTGCCCTTGCCGATGCCGATGGTCTCGCTGAGTGCCGAACCGGACGACTCGTGGCACATGTTGGAGCAGTCCGGCAGGTTGTTCGTGCCGAGCTCGCGGGCGAAGAGCTGGTAGAGGAACGCGGCCTCGTTGCTGGTGCGTCCCGAGGTGTAGAAGACGGCCTCGTCGGGGGAGCCGAGGGCGGCGATCTCCTCGGCGACGATGTCGAAGGCGCGCTCCCAGGTCACCGGTTCGTAGTGGGTGCCGCCCTCGGGGACGTACATGGGGTGGGTGAGCCGGCCCTGCTGGCCGAGCCAGTAGCCGCTCCTGGTCGCGAGGTCGGCGACGGGATGCGCGGCGAAGAACTCGGGGGTGACGCGGCGCAGGGTGGCTTCCTCGGCGACCGCCTTCGCGCCGTTCTCGCAGAACTCGGCCGAGTGCCGGTGCTCGGGCTCCGGCCAGGCGCAGCCGGGGCAGTCGAAGCCGTCCTTCTGGTTGACGCGCAGCAGGGTCAGCGCGGTGCGCTTCACGCCCATCTGCTGCTGGGCGATCCGCAGGGTGTGGCCGATGGCGGGGAGGCCGGCCGCCGCGTGCTTCGGTTCGGTGACCTGTGGAGCGTCCTGAACCGGATCACCCTTGGGCGGCTTCGTGGCCATCGGACTCTCTCCTTCGCGCACACATGTGAGGTACGTCTCCGATCCTCGCACGCGCGGCTGACAACGACGTTTGCCGGGCCCACGGGAAGCGTCGGCACAGCGTGCGCCGTGCGTGCCGTCGGCGGCGGACGGGCCTGACTGTCAGTGGGGCGTGGCAGGATCGGGGGCGTGGCAGAGACAGCAGCGAAGAAGACCGACAACAGCCCCGGCGGCAGCCGCCCGCGCCTGATGCTCATGGACGGGCACTCGCTGGCCTATCGCGCGTTCTTCGCGCTGCCCGCGGAGAACTTCACCACCGCGACCGGCCAGCCGACGAACGCGATCTACGGCTTCGCGTCGATGCTGGCCAACACCCTGCGCGACGAGGCCCCCACCCACTTCGCGGTGGCCTTCGACGTGTCCCGCAAGACCTGGCGCTCCGAGGAGTTCACGGAGTACAAGGCCAACCGCTCCAAGACCCCGGACGAGTTCAAGGGCCAGGTCGAGCTGATCGGCGAGCTCCTCGACGCGATGCACGTCTCGCGCTTCGCGGTCGACGGCTTCGAGGCCGACGACGTCATCGCCACCCTCGCCACCCAGGCCGAGGCCGCGGGCTTCGACGTGCTGATCGTCACCGGCGACCGCGACTCCTTCCAGCTCGTCTCCGAGCACACCACCGTGCTCTACCCCACGAAGGGCGTCTCGGAGCTGACCCGGTTCACCCCGGAGAAGGTCTTCGAGAAGTACGGCCTGACGCCCGCCCAGTACCCCGACTTCGCGGCCCTGCGCGGCGACCCGTCCGACAACCTCCCCGGCATCCCCGGCGTCGGCGAGAAGACCGCCGCGAAGTGGATCAACCAGTTCGGCTCGTTCGCGGAGCTGGTCGAGCGCGTCGAGGAGGTCAAGGGCAAGGCCGGGCAGAACCTCCGCGACCACCTGGAGGCCGTCAAGCTCAACCGCCGCCTCACCGAGATGGTGCGCACGGTGGAGCTGCCGAAGACGGTCACCGACCTGGAGCGCGCCCCGTACGACCGCAAGACGCTCGCGATGATCCTCGACACCCTGGAGATCAGGAACCCGTCCCTGCGGGAGCGGCTCCTGGCCGTCGACCCGGGCGCCGAGGAGGCCGAGGGCGCCCCGGTCGCCGCGCCCGGCGTGGCGGTGGACGGCACGGTGCTCGGCACCGGCGAGCTGGCCGGCTGGCTCGCCGAGCACGGTTCGGGGCAGCCCCTCGGTCTCGCCACGGTCGACACCTGGGGCCTGGGCACCGGCTCGGTCGCCGAGGTCGCGCTCGCCGCGTCCGGCGGGGCCGCCGCCTGGTTCGACCCCTCCGAGCTGGACGAGGCCGACGAGAGGGCCTGGGCCGCCTGGCTCGCCGACGCCGACCGGCCCAAGATGCTGCACAACGCCAAGGGCGCCATGCGGGTCTTCGCCGAGCACGGCTGGAGCGTCGCCGGCGTCACCATGGACACCGCGCTCGCCGCGTACCTCGTCAAGCCGGGGCGCCGCTCCTTCGACCTGGACGCGCTGTCGCTGGAGTACCTGGGCCGGGAGCTGGCGCCCGCCGCCGCGGCCGACGGGCAGCTCGCCTTCGGCGCGGACGACGGGGCCGAGGCCGATGCGCTGATGATCCAGGCGCGGGCCGTGCTCGACCTGGGCATCGCCTTCGAGGGCCGCCTGGAGGAGGTCGGCGCCGCCGATCTGCTGCGGGACATGGAGCTGCCCACCTCCGCCCTGCTGGCCCGCATGGAGCGGCACGGCATCGCGGCCGACCGGGCGCACCTGGAGGCCATGGAGCAGATGTTCGCCGGGGCGGTCCAGCAGGCCGTGAAGGAGGCGCACGCGGCGGCGGGGCACGAGTTCAACCTCGGCTCGCCCAAGCAGCTCCAGGAGGTCCTCTTCGGAGAGCTGGGCCTGCCGAAGACGAAGAAGACGAAGACCGGCTACACCACCGACGCCGACGCGCTCGCCTGGCTGGCGACCCAGACGGACAACGAACTCCCGGTGATCATGCTCCGGCACCGAGAGCAGGCCAAGCTGCGGGTGACCGTGGAGGGCCTGATCAAGACGATCGCCGCGGACGGCCGTATCCACACGACGTTCAACCAGACGGTCGCGGCGACGGGCCGGCTGTCGTCGACGGACCCGAACCTGCAGAACATCCCGGTCCGCACGGACGAGGGCCGGGCGATCCGGCGCGGGTTCGTGGTGGGGGACGGCTTCGAGTCCCTCATGACCGCTGACTACAGCCAGATCGAGCTGCGGGTGATGGCCCACCTGTCCGAGGACGAGGGCCTCATCGAGGCGTTCACCTCCGGGGAGGACCTGCACACCACGGCCGCCGCGCAGGTCTTCGCGGTCGAGCCCGACGCGGTCGACGCGGAGATGCGGCGCAAGATCAAGGCGATGTCGTACGGGCTGGCGTACGGGCTGTCCGCGTTCGGGCTCTCGCAGCAGCTCAACATCGAGGCGGGGGAGGCGCGGGCCCTCATGGACGCGTACTTCGAGCGGTTCGGCGGGGTGCGGGACTATCTGCGCCGGGCGGTCGACGAGGCGCGGGCCACCGGGTACACGGCGACGCTCTTCGGGCGCCGGCGGTATCTGCCCGACCTCAACAGCGACAACCGGCAGCGGCGTGAGGCGGCCGAGCGGATGGCCCTCAACGCGCCGATCCAGGGCACGGCGGCCGACATCGTCAAGATCGCGATGCTCAAGGTGGACGGCGCCCTGCGGGACGCCGGTCTCGCCTCCCGCATGCTGCTCCAGGTGCACGACGAAATCGTGCTGGAGGTCGCGCCGGGGGAGCGGCAGGCCGCGGAGGAGATCGTCCGCCGCGAGATGTCCGACGCGGTGCGGCTGAACGTCCCGCTGGGCGTCTCGGTGGGCGACGGCACGGACTGGGAATCCGCAGCGCACTAGCCTCCGGCGGTTGGGCGGGGGGTCTGTGCGGGTGCGGCTACACGTGCATGTGCGGGTGCGTGGGGGCTGGTCGCGCAGTTCCCCGCGCCCCTGCCTGCGGCGGCCCGCGCGGCCCGGGTGGGGCGTCGCATACGGCGGGTGCGGGTGCGTGGGGGCTGGTCGCGCAGTTCCCCGCGCCCCTGATGCCTGCGGCGGCCCGCGCGACACGGCGGGTCCATTGTGGCGCAGGGTGACTGCAGCTCCCCAGGGGCGCGGGGAACTGCGCGACCAGCCCCCACCGACCGGCACCCACCCGAGACCCCGACCCGGCATCCGCGCAAGCGCCGCAGGCACCGTCACTCGCGTGGCTCCCATCGCCGCGCCCCCGCTCGCCGCCCCGGCCAGGATGCCGTCATGGGTATACGCATGCTCCACGGCCGGGCGGTCCCCGGACGGACGCAGGCACAGGCGCACGCCGACAAGGCCCCGTCCGTACGGCCCCCGGTTCCGGCCCACGCGGCCGCCGCAAGCACCGCCCGCATCCCCTTCGACCTGGCGACACTCCTGCGCCGAGCGCGAGCGGGCGCCCGCCTCACCACCTCCCTGCGCCACGCCGCCACCGAGCTACGGCACCGCGTCGCCCGCCGCGAGCGGGACGTCGTAGGACGCGAAGAGCCGTCCGGTCCGAGGCTGTGGGCCGAACTGGCCCTGAGTTATCTCGCTCTCGCCCTCACCCTGCTGCCCCGGTCCCGTCCGATGCCCACCATGACGGTGTTCGTCGCGGCCCCGGACGGCGTCAGCGGGCGAGCGGGAGACCGGCCTCCTCTTCCGGGGCGTCGGACACCGGGGCCGGGCGCCACAGCCTGACCCCGGCGGCGTACAGCAGCACTCCGGGCAGCAGCCCGGCGCCCGCGCCGAAGCAGAGGGTCGGGATCAGTTCCCAGGGCTTCGCGGTGGAACCCCAGTACTCCCACCACCGCGAGGCCCGCTGCAACGCCCCCACCGCCATGCAGCCGCCGATCACGGCCACGGCCCCCCACCTGTCCCGCGCCGACAGCACGGGCACGCCCCGCGGGCCGACCGCCACCGGGGCCCGGCGCAACGCGCGCCCGCAGAACACGGCGATCACCACCGCGGCCAGCGCCGAACCGCCGTACTGCAGGTACCAGAACACGGGGGAGCCGGCCACCTCCCGGCCGAGGACGGGGAACAGCCGCATCCCCCACCGGTCGTGATGCGTGAACGCGTCCCACACGACATGGGTCAGCGCCCCGACGACGGCGGAGGCGTACCAGCGCACGACCAGTGACGTGCGCACGCGTGCGCGTGGCGCCCCGCAGCGCAGCAGCGCCGCCACCCCGCCCTGCCGCCCCCGTGGCAGCAGGGCCACCAGCGGTTCGCGCAGCACCAGCCACAGGCCCACCAGGGCCCAGGCCACGAGCACGTCGACCGTGAAGACGCCCGGGAACGAGTGCGTCACGGTGCCGAACTCCATCGCCCCGGACACGACACTTGCCGCGTAGTAGGTCATGTCGGGAGAGAAGGATCCGGCCACGAGCACGGCCGGAACCAGTCGGCCCCGGCCCATTCCGTCGGTGCGCACCGCGGGCAGCACCGCCGCCGCGTGGCTCAGGGTGAACGGCAACGGGGCTCCTCGCAGGGGGTGTTGGCCGGGCGGCGGCCCGGCTGATCGGTCCCGTCCAGTATGGGCGACGCGATCCCGCACCGATCGAACATGGCCAACCGGTGAATATCGGGCACGAACCGGTGTCCGAGAAAAGGAAGTTGTCGTAGGGTCACACGGGTCACCGCGCTGGAGAGCTCGGTCGAACGTGCGAACCAGGAATTACCGCGCGTCCCAGGGGCAACCTCCAGGACGGTTCGACTGTCACTACTGGACGAGAGCGACAGACGGAAGAGGGCGCTCGGGCGTCCACAGGAGGGGTTCACTTTATGGCGGCGCAATTCGGCAGGAGGCTGCGCAAGGGAGCGGTGACCACCGCCGTGGCCGCGGCCGCGGTCGCGGCACTGTCCGCCTCCCAGGCCCCGGGGGCCACGGTCGACGACCACGGCAGATCCACCGCCGCCGACGCCCAGCCCACTCCCGACGCGGCGGCCACCGACGACGGCGCGACCGGCAACTCGCCCTATTACACGGACCTGCCGCCGCTGAACACCCCGAGCCCCGCGCCGACCGACGGCACCGCCACCATCTCCCCGGTCCAGTCCGAGGCGGGCATCCCGGCGACCGTCCTCGACGCCTACAAGAAGGCGGCGGCCGAACTCCAGGAGTCCAAGCCCGGCTGCAACCTGCCCTGGCAGCTCCTCGCCGCCATCGGTCAGGTCGAGTCGGGCCAGGCCCGCGGCGGCAAGGTCGACGCGGACGGCACCACGACCTCCAAGATCCTCGGCCCGCAGCTCGACGGCAACGGCTTCGCGCTCATCAAGGACACCGACAACGGTGCCTACGACGGCAACAGCGCCTACGACTCGGCCGTCGGCCCCATGCAGTTCATCCCGTCCACCTGGGCGTGGGCCGGCCGCGACGGCAACGGCGACGGCGTGAAGGACCCGAACAACATCTACGACGCCTCCCTCGCCGCCGGCCACTACCTGTGCCGCAACGGCTGGAACCTGTCGGACGCCGGCGACATGGAACAAGCGATCCTCAGCTACAACCCGTCGCGGGACTACCTCAACACGGTCCTGTCGTGGCTGGAGTACTTCCGCAAGGGCACCCACGAGATCCCCGACGGCACCGGCACCGTCCCGGACAGCCGCAGCGACGGCAGCACCGGCAGCGGCGGCTCGACCTCCTCCCCGTCCTCGCCCTCGACGCCGAACACGCCGAAGCCGAGCACGCCCGGCTCCCCGAGCACGACCCCGCCGTCGACCACGCCCCCGTCGGGGACCCCGACGACCCCGCCGCCCACGACGCCGGTCACCCCCACCCAGACCGTCGACCACCTGGAGGACTCGGGCACCGCGAAGCTCACCGCCACGGCGGGCGACGCGTTCACCGAGAAGATCAGCACCAAGGCGGAGAACGCGGCCGGCAAGGGCGTCGCCAAGGTCCGGATCCGCTACACGATCGTCGGCGACACCGACGCCACCTTCACCGGCGGCGAGAAGGTCGCCACCGCCCTCACCAACGCCTCCGGCGTGGCCACCGCGCCCGCGCTCCAGGCCGGCGAGACCACCGGCACCTTCGCGGTCCGCGCCACTCTCATCGGCCGTACCGTCACCGGCCCGATCTACTCGGCCACCGTCACCCAGCGCGTCGCCGACGCCCTCGTGCGCACCAGCGACACCGCGCCGACCTGCACCCCGGGCGGCCAGTTCGCCGACGCGATCCAGGTCAAGGCCACCTACAAGGGCGCCGCAGCCGACAAGGTCGCCGCCACCGCGACCCTGATCAAGTCGGCCGACGACGCGACCGCCAACGACAAGGGCCCCTACTTCAAGGACGCCGACGGCAAGACCGTCCGCACCCTGACGGGTCTGACGACGGACGCGGACGGCCTGCTGAAACTGCCGCAGCTCTACGGCGACGACACGACAGGCACCTTCGTGCTCCGCATCACCACCGCGGGCGGCGCGACGCTCGACGTGACGCTGACCGTGGCGGCCGCCACGGACACCTCCACCGACACCCCGGCGAGCCCCTCGCCCAGTCCCAGCGCGAGTTCGTAAGCACCGGACCCACCTCGGAGGGCGTCCTTTCCGCCACGGCGGACAGGGCGCCCTCCGTGCATGCGCGAGCTGTTCTCATCTCGCCCGCCCGTTGCTACCGTGCCGGGACCTGACGATGTATCAGTTCCTGAGCGCCGGGAGGTGGACATGCGCGCCCTCATCGCCGCCGCGACCGGTCTCGCCCTCGCGTTCGCGCTGGTCCTCACCATCACCGCACTCGGCACGCCGACCGGCGGGACGTCCCCGAAGCCGCTGCTGACCACGGTGCCCGCACACCCGTGACCCCCGGGAGGCCGAGATGCGCCGCAAGACCAGCCTGGTCCTGCTCGCCCTCGCCGTGTTCTTCGCGGCGCTGTCCCCGCTGCTGCGCTGGTACGCCTTCCCGCGCCTCGCGAAGATCCCCGCGAACCAGTACCAGGACATGGTCCTGGAGGCCAGGGACGCGACCCTCATCGACTACGGCTCGATGACCGCGAAGAAGGTCTCCAAGGTCACCATCGTGCAGACCCTCAAGGGCAACGTGGAGGCCTCCGAGAAGATCGAGAAGACGGCCGGGAAGGACGTCGTCGTCTGGGACGGCCTGTCCTACGTCGTCGGACCCGACGGCAGGATGGTCTCCAAGATCCCCGAGCGGTACATCTTCGACGCCCACACCCAGGACCCCGTGCACGCCACCGGCGAGATGGTCGACGGCGACCCCGTGAAACGCGAGGGCATCGAGTTCAAGTGGCCCTTCCTCACCGAGAAACGCGACTACGAGTACTTCGACGCCCAGGCCCGCACCTCGGCCCCCATCCACTACAAGGGCACCCAGGACTTCCGCGGCCTCGACGTCTACTACTTCGAGCAGACCATCCCCTGGACCAAGGTGCCCTTCCCGAAGACCATGCCGGTCCAGGGCATCACCCCCGAGTCCATCGCCGAGACCGGCACCACCCGCTGGTACACCACGGTCCGCAGGTTCTGGGTCGAACCCCTCACCGGCGCCCCCGTCTACGGCGAGGAACTCCACAAGGAGGAACTGCGCGGCGGCACCCTGCTCGGCGACCGCGACAAGGTGACGGTCTTCGCCGGCGACGTGAAGATGCGCGAGGACTACATCCGGCACACCGTCGACCTGGTCAAGTCGAACCGCACCCTCGTCCTCCTCATGACCTCGTACCTGCCGTGGGGCTTCCTGGTCCTGGGCGTCCTGCTGCTGGCGCTCGCGCTGCTGCTGGAGGCCCGCGGCCGCCACCCGGCCCCCGCGAAGGCCGACGAACCCGAACCGGTCACCGCCTGAGCCGCGCGGTGGTGTGCCGCGTCGGCTCCGCGCCCGCCGGGTCCTCCGGCCACGGATGCTTCGGATACCGGCCGCGCAGCTCCGCCCGCACGCCCTTGTAGCCGTCCCGCCAGAACGAGGCGAGGTCGGCCGTGACCGCGGCGGGCCGCCCGGCGGGGGAGAGCAGATGGACCAGAAGCGGCACACCGGCGACCCGCGGCGACTCCTGAAGCCCGAACATCTCCTGCAACTTCACCGCGAGGACCGGCTGTTCCGGCGAGCCGTAGTCGATCCGGATCCGCGACCCGCTCGGTACGGCGATCCGCTCCGGCGCCAGCTCGTCGAGCCGCGTGGCCTCACCGGAGGCCCAGGGCAGCAGCCTGTGCAGCGCCTGCCCGGCGTCGATGCGCGCCAGGTCGGCCCGGCGCCGGGCACGGCCCAGCTCGGGCTCCAGCCACTCGTCCACGCGCGCGTGCAGCGCCTCGTCGCAGACCTCGGGCCACGGCTCGCCGAGGTGGTGGCGCAGGAACGCCAGCCGCTGCCGCAGGAGCCCGGCGTCGGGCGTCCACCGCAGCAGCCGCAGCCCGTCCTGGCGCAGCCCTTCCAGAAGGGCCTGCCGTACGAGCGCGGGGTCCGGGTCCCGCAGCGGCCGTACCGCGAGCTCGATCGCCCCGAGCCGCTCCACCCGGCGGGCCACGACGTCCCCGTCCGCCCAGTGCACCTCCTGCCGCTCGGAGAGCAGGGAGGCCGCCGCCGACCTGGCCGTGTCCTCGTCGATCACGGCGGCGAGCTGCACGCGTGCGTGCCCCTTGCCGACCGGACGGTCCGCGACCGCCACGGCGATCCAGGGGGCGCCGCGCAGCGGGGATCCGGCGGGAAGTTCGGCGCGGGTCCCGGAGGCCATGAGACAGGAGCCGCCGTCGGCCCTGGCCACGCGCTCGGGGAACGCCAGAGCGGCCACGAGCCCGGCGACCCCGTCCTCCCCGGGCGCCACCGGCCGGGGAGCGCCAGGGCCCTGCGGGCGCCGGGACTCCGACGCGAGGCCCCGCAGCCGGCGCACCTCCGTGCGCCACCGCCCCGCGTAGGCGTCACCTCCGCGCCGGGCGGCCCGCAACGCGCCCGCGAGGTCGTCCCCGTACTCCCGCGGCGCCTCCTCGCTCAGCAGCGCGACCACCTCGGCGGCACGCTCGCCGCCGACCGTCGCGGCCGCGTCCAGGAGCGCCCGGCCCACCCGCGGGTGCAGCCCCAGCCGGGCCAGTCGGACACCCCGCTCCGTGGCCTGCCCGGCCGCATCCACCGCGTCCACCGCCGCGAGAGCGGCCCGCGCGGCCGCCATCGCCCCGCCCGGCGGCGGATCCAGCAGCGCGAGACCGGACGCGTCCGGATCACCCCAGCAGGCCACCTGGAGCGCGAACGCCGTCAGGTCGGCCACCTTGATCTCCGGCGACGGGAACCGCGGCAGGCGGGCGTCCTCGGCCTCCGCCCAGCACCGGTACACCGCGCCCGGCGCCTCCCGCCCGGCCCGCCCCGCCCGCTGCCGCCCGGCGGCCTGCGAGGCCCGCACGGTCGCCAGCGCGCTCAGTCCGCGCGCGTGGTCCACACGCGGCTCCCGCGCGAGCCCCGAGTCGACGACCACCCGCACCCCCGGCACGGTCAGGGACGACTCCGCGACGGCGGTCGCGAGCACCACCCGGCGCCGCTCCCCGCCCGCCAGCACCGCGTCCTGCACGGCCGCCGGCGCCCGCCCGTGCACCTGGAGCACCTCCACGTCACCGAGACCGCCCAACTGCCCGGCCACGCGCGCGATCTCGCCCACCCCGGGCAGGAAGCACAGCACGTCCCCCGGCCGTTCGGACAGCGCCCGCCGCACCACCGACGCCACGTGCGTGAGCAGCGCGGGATCGACCCGCATGCCGTGCGGCGGCCGTACCGGACGCGCGGGCGGCGCCCAGACGACCTCCACCGGGTGCGAGACACCCTCCGCCTCGACGACGGGCGCGTCGCCCAGCAGCCGCGCCCAGCCCTGCGCGTCGGTCGTCGCGGACGCGGCCACCAGCCTCAGCTCCGGCCGCAGGGTCTGGCGTACGTCCCACAGGAAGGCCGCCGTGGTGTCCGCGTCCAGATGCCGCTCGTGGCACTCGTCGAGGACGACCACGTCGACGCCCGCGAGCTCCTGGTCGCGCTGGAGCCGCTGGAGCAGCACACCCGTCGTGACGACCTCCACGCGCGTGGACGCTCCGACCACCCGCTCGCCGCGCACGGTCCAGCCGACGCTCTCGCCGACCCGCTCGCCCAGCAGCCACGCCATCCGCCGGGCGGCCGCGCGGGCGGCGATCCGGCGGGGCTCGGCGACGACGACGCTCCGCGCGGGCGCCCCGGAGTCCAGCAGGCCCGCGAGGACCAGCGGGACGAGAGTCGTCTTGCCGGTGCCGGGCGGCGCCACGAGCACCGCGCTGCCGCGCCCCTCCAGGGCGTCGCCCAGCGCGGGCAGGGCACTGCGTACGGGAAGGGCGTCCAGGGCGTCGTAACGGATCACGTCCCCAGTGTCGTACGGCCGCGGCCGCCCTCGTACGTCAGTCCCGTTCGCACACGAAGATCGCCGAGCCCGGGATCAGGTTGCCGCGCAGCGGGGACCAGCCGCCCCACTCCGAGGTGTTCCAGGCCGGCCACTCCGGCTCCACCAGGTCGACCAGGCGGAAACCGCCGGCCACCACGTCACGGACCCGGTCGCCGATCGTGCGGTGGTGCTCGACGTAGACCGCGTGGCCCTCCTCGTCCTGCTCGACGTAGGGCGTGCGGTCGAAGTAGGAGGCGGAGACGGACAGGCCCTCGGGGCCGGGCTCGTCCGGGAAGGCCCAGCGGATGGGGTGCGTCACCGAGAAGACGAAGCGGCCGCCCGGGCGCAGGACGCGGCGCACCTCCTTGAGCACCAGCACGGGGTCGGCGACGAACGGCAGGGCGCCGTACGCCGAGCACGCCAGGTCGAAGGAGCCGTCCGCGAAGGGCAGCGCTCCCGCGTCGGCGCACACCAGGGGGAAGGAGGCGCCGATGCGCAGGGCGTGCTGGAGCTGGCGGTGGGAGATGTCCAGGGCGACGGGACGGGCGCCCTGCGCGGCCAGCCAGCGCGCGCACTGGGCCGCGCCGGCGCCGATCTCCAGGACGTCCCTGCCCTTGAGGTCCTCGGGCGGCCCGAGCAGCTCCGCCTCCACCTCGTCGAGACCCTCGGGGCCCCACACGAAGCGGTCGTCGCCGAGGAAGGTGCCGTGCTCGACCTGGTACTCGTCCGCGTTGCGGTCCCACCAGCCACGGTTGGCGCGGGCGCTCTCCGTGACGTCCGCCTCACGGCGGGTGGCCTGCGAGTCGGCATCCGGGCCGGACTCCTGCGGGTGTGATGCGGGCTCTTGGATGATCGGCTCCCTCGTCGTACTCTTCCGTCCAACCCGTCGCGGCGGCCGTCATAAATGGGGCGCCGTCACGCGCGCGTGGCCTCGTGAGACAGGTTTTGTGCCGGGTATGCGGCGATCCGCCCCGGGTGTGCGCCTTCGCGCATTGACCCTGTCCGGCTGCCCCCGTATGCTACAAGTTGCGCTGCGGGCCTGCGCTCCTCAGACGTAGCAGGCTGCGCTCGCATCTGTTGTATGTCCCCTCGGTTGTCGAGGCGCCACCAGTGGTTTTGTGTGGCGCTTCCTTGGCTGTCCGGCTTCTTCAGAGCGAAACAGGCTCCCGGCGTAAGCAGTACCTACGACTCACTGTCCGTACCGGAGCCCTTTCCCACATGACGAGCAGCACCGAGACCACCTCTACCACTCCGCAGGTAGCGGTCAACGACATCGGTAACGAGGAAGCCTTCCTCGCCGCGATCGACGAGACGATCAAGTACTTCAACGACGGCGACATCGTCGACGGCGTCATCGTGAAGGTCGACCGGGACGAGGTCCTGCTCGACATCGGTTACAAGACCGAAGGCGTTATCCCGAGCCGCGAGCTCTCCATCAAGCACGACGTCGACCCCAACGAGGTCGTCGCCGTGGGCGATGAGATCGAGGCCCTTGTTCTCCAGAAGGAGGACAAGGAAGGCCGCCTGATCCTCTCGAAGAAGCGCGCCCAGTACGAGCGTGCCTGGGGCACCATCGAGAAGATCAAGGAAGAGGACGGGATCGTCACCGGTACCGTCATCGAGGTCGTCAAGGGTGGTCTCATCCTCGACATCGGCCTCCGTGGCTTCCTGCCGGCCTCCCTCGTCGAGATGCGTCGTGTTCGCGACCTCCAGCCTTACGTGGGCAAGGAGCTCGAGGCCAAGATCATCGAGCTGGACAAGAACCGCAACAACGTGGTCCTGTCCCGCCGCGCCTGGCTCGAGCAGACCCAGTCCGAGGTTCGCCAGACGTTCCTCACGACCCTGCAGAAGGGTCAGGTCCGCTCCGGTGTGGTCTCCTCGATCGTCAACTTCGGTGCCTTCGTGGACCTGGGTGGCGTCGACGGTCTGGTCCACGTCTCCGAGCTCTCCTGGAAGCACATCGACCACCCCTCCGAGGTTGTCGAGGTCGGCCAGGAAGTCACCGTCGAGGTCCTCGACGTCGACATGGACCGCGAGCGTGTCTCCCTGTCGCTGAAGGCGACCCAGGAAGACCCGTGGCAGCAGTTCGCCCGCACCCACCAGATCGGCCAGGTCGTGCCCGGCAAGGTCACGAAGCTGGTTCCGTTCGGTGCGTTCGTCCGCGTGGACGAGGGCATCGAGGGTCTGGTCCACATCTCCGAGCTGGCCGAGCGCCACGTGGAGATCCCGGAGCAGGTCGTCCAGGTCAACGACGAGATCTTCGTCAAGGTCATCGACATCGACCTCGAGCGCCGTCGCATCAGCCTCTCGCTGAAGCAGGCCAACGAGGCCTTCGGTTCCGACCCGGCCTCGGTCGAGTTCGACCCGACCCTGTACGGCATGGCCGCGTCGTACGACGACCAGGGCAACTACATCTACCCCGAGGGCTTCGACCCCGAGACCAACGACTGGCTCGAGGGTTACGAGTCCCAGCGTGAGGTGTGGGAGAACCAGTACGCCGAGGCGCAGACCCGCTTCGAGCAGCACCAGCAGCAGGTCATCAAGTCCCGCGAGGCCGACGCGGCTGCTGCCGCCGAGGGCGGGGACGCCGCCGGTGCGGCTCCGGCCGCGGGTGGCGGCGGCGGTGGCGGTTCGTACTCCTCCGAGGGTGCGGACACCTCCGGCGCGCTGGCTTCCGACGAGGCGCTCGCCGCGCTTCGCGAGAAGCTTGCCGGTGGCCAGAGCTGAACGCTTGCCGCTGAGGCTTAGCCGGTAACTCGGTAACTGAGGGGCCGTACCTTTCGAGGTGCGGCCCCTCGGTGTTGTCCTCGCTCGTAGTTCGGCTGCTCGGCCGGTGGGGGCTGGGCGCGCAGTTCCCCGCGCCCCTTCGGGGGCGCGTTGCGCTTCAGGCCCGCCATGAAAAGGGCCCAGATGTTGGCTGATCAGGTGCTCGGGTGGGAATGCCGCTGTTCCAGGGCGTGTTGAAGCGTATGAACACGAGGAGGAGCGGTCACTGTGCTTGATCCGCAGGGTTTGTACGCATGGGAGCCCAAGGGCCTCGCCGTCGTCGACATGGCGCTCGCGCAGGAGTCGGCCGGTCTGGTCATGCTCTACCACTTCGACGGATACATCGACGCGGGCGAGACCGGCGACCAGATCGTCGACCGGCTGCTCGACTCGCTGCCCCACCAGCTCGTGGCCCGGTTCGACCACGACCGGCTCGTGGACTACCGCGCCCGCCGCCCGCTGCTCACCTTCAAGCGCGACCGCTGGACGGACTACGAGGAGCCCACCATCGAGGTGCGGCTCGTCCAGGACGCCACCGGAGCGCCCTTCCTGCTGCTGTCGGGCCCGGAGCCGGACGTGGAGTGGGAGCGCTTCGCCGCGGCCGTCCAGCAGATCGTGGAACGGCTCGGGGTCCGGCTGTCCGTGAACTTCCACGGCATCCCCATGGGCGTCCCGCACACCCGCCCCGTGGGCCTCACCCCGCACGGCAACCGCCACGACCTCGTGCCCGGCCACCGCAGCCCCTTCGACGAAGCCCAGGTGCCCGGCAGCGCGGAGGCCCTGGTCGAGTACCGGCTCATGGAGGCCGGGCACGACGTCCTGGGCGTCGCGGCGCACGTCCCGCACTACATCGCCCGCTCGCCCTACCCGGACGCCGCCCTGACCGTCCTGGAGGCCATCACGTCCGGCACCGGACTGGTCCTGCCCGGCATCGCGCACGCCCTGCGCACCGACGCCCACCGCACCCAGACCGAGATCGACCGCCAGATCCAGGAGGGCGACGAGGACCTCGTGGCTCTGGTCCAAGGCCTTGAGCACCAGTACGACGCGGCGGCCGGCGCGGAGACCAGGGGCAACATGCTCGCCGAGCCCGTGGACATCCCGTCGGCGGACGAGATCGGCCTGGAGTTCGAACGCTTCCTCGCGGAGCGGGAAGGCGACAACTGACCCGCGGCACCGAGCGTCTAGGCTTCCGGTCATGCTGAAGGTGGGCCTGACCGGCGGTATCGGCGCCGGCAAGAGTGAGGTGTCGAGGCTCCTCGTGGAGCACGGCGCCGTCCTGATCGACGCGGACCGCATCGCACGCGAGGTCGTCGCGCCGGGCACGCCCGGCCTCGCCGCGGTCGTGGAGGCCTTCGGCGAGGAGGTGCTCGCCGAGGACGGCAGCCTCGACCGGCCCAGGCTGGGCTCCATCGTCTTCGCCGACCCCGACCGGCTCGCCGTACTGAACTCCATCGTCCATCCCCTGGTGGGCGCCCGCTCCCAGGAACTGGAGTCCGCCGCCGCCGAGGACGCCGTCGTCGTCCACGACGTCCCGCTCCTCGCGGAGAACGCCCTCGCGCCGCTCTACGACCTCGTCGTCGTCGTGGACGCGAGCCCCGAGACCCAGCTCGACCGGCTGGTCCGGCTGCGCGGCATGACCGAGCAGGACGCACGCGCGCGTATGGCCGCCCAGGCGACGCGCGAGAAGCGCCTGGAGATCGCGGACCTCGTGATCGACAACGACGTACCCCTCGATGAGCTGCACCGACGGGTGCGGGAGGTGTGGGACGAGCTCGTGCGCCGGGCCCGTGCCACCGGGGCGCCTCAGGAATAGCGTCCCCCCGTCCGGGCGTTGAACCCTTCCAGTGAGGGAAGGACTGTGCCGTGCCCGAGATCAGCGGATCGACCGGACGTACTCCGGAGACGCATGTCATCGACTACCGCGCAGCCGAGCAGTTGCTCTCCGCGCGGGACCCGCGGGGCGCGGTGAAGCTGCTCGACTCCGTCATCGCCGCCCACCCGGAGAACACCGCCGCCCGGCTGCTGCGCGCGCGAGCCTTCTTCGCCGCCGCGCAACTGCGCCCCGCCGAGCTGGAGTTCACCATCGTCCTGGAGCGCGAGCCGGACAACGCTTTCGCCCACTTCGCGCTCGCCCGCACCTATGAGCGACAGGGGCGGCCCGACCAGGCCAGGCGCCACTTCCGCCTCGCGGCCGCGCTGGACCCGAACCCGGAGTTCCTGAAGGCGGCCCGCTTCGACTCGTGACGGGGCTGTGCGGCGCGGAGGGGTGTCTGATCGGTTGCCGGGGCATGCAGGGGTGCCTGCGGGGCGCGGTGGCTGCCGGGACGGCTCCCAGATGCTCCATGTTGGCTTCGCGGTTGTCTGCTGGGGCCGGCGGTGGAGGCTCTCCTTCCGTCCGCGGTGGGACTACCGGGGGCGGCTCTCCGGTGGGCGGTACGGCGGGACGTCGGGGCCCGGCTGGTAGTGCGGGCCCTGGCGGATGTGCCGCAGGATCATCGTCGTGTCGACGGTGATCACCAGCCACAGCACACCGCAGGCGATCGCCCACCCGGGGCGACCGGCCAGTGCGAACGCGGCCGTGCCGAAGATCGCCCAGACCAGTCCCCACACGCTCAGCCAGAACCGCGCCCGCAGTGCGCTGCGCGCTGTCGTCGGCTCACTGCCCGTACGCATCGGGATCACCACTCCTCCCTTGCAACGTACTCTTCGGAACAGACGCCGACCACAGGGCCGAACAGGGGGACCGCGTGCTGCCGGACGCCGACGAACTGGCCGAGGTGCTGGTGGAGCTCGCCGTACCGCACGAGGACGTCAACGAACTCGTGCGGATGGGCCGACGGGTCATGGACGACCCGGAGCTGCGGCGGTTCCTGGAGCACTCCGTGGACGAACTGGTCCGGGACATAGGCAAGGCCGACGACCCGGTCGTCCTGCCCGAGCTCGACTGGCCGGCCGGCGCCCTCCAGCGCTGCTTCCCCGCCTACGTGTTCGTCGCGGCGCTGCCCCACACGCGCGCGTACCACCGTTCACGCGGCATCCCGGACGAGGTGTCCCGGCGCACCCTCGCCGACCTAGGGCGGAACATGGCCGTGCACCGCAGGCGGTACGGCAGGGCGGGCGTGCAGTCACCGGGCTGGCTGACCCGGCACGCGCGGGGCGAGCTGTACCAGTTGGGGCGACTCCAGTTCGAGCGGACGCGGTACGGGGTGTGGAACAGCCGATCGCTCGCGGCGGCCGGACTGGACCTCGCTCCCGGGACACCCTGTCTGAGCCTGCACATCCCCGACTTCCTCGGCCCGCTGTCACCGGCGGCCTGCGATCGCTCGCTGGCCCTGGCAGCCGAGTTCTTCGCCCGCCACTTCGCGGACGAGCCGTACCGTGCCGCGCTGTGCCATTCCTGGCTGCTCGACGCGCAGTTGAAGGAGTACCTGCCCGCGGACTCCAACATCGTCCGCTTCCAGGAACGCTTCCGGATTGCCCCCCAGGACCCTGAGCCGGAGGACACCGAGCCGGTGCAGTTCGTGTTCGGCGACCCGGACCTGCCCCCGGAGACCCTGCCGCGGCGAACGGCGCTGGAACGGGCTGTGGGGGATCACCTGCGGGGTGGAGGGCACTGGTACATCGGGCATGGGTTCTTCTGGCTGTAGGGCGGGGGCGGCTCCGCCGGGGCCGACGGGCGAGGGCTCGGCTGTGGGTGGGCGTCAGCGATTTGCCTAGGGGCGGGCGAGGTCATTCCGCCAGTGGGCCGGGCTTCGGTGGTTCTGTCGGAGGGCGGACGCCGGCGGTAGCGCGTGGCTGGTTCTCCCGTCGCTCGGACGGGTGAACCTGTGCGATGGGGGAACGGCCGTGCGGAGGTGGGCCGTTGGACGGGTATGGAGTTGAAGAGGCGAGCGGGACATCAGGGGACGGGACCCGGGGCGATCACCCCGGACGGATGCGCGGTCGAGCTCTACTCGCGGCTGCCCGTGGGAGCGGAGCCGGACATCATCGCGGCGGCGGTGCCGGCGGGGGCGCGCATCCTGGAGCTGGGCAGTGGTGTGGGGCGGGTGACGGGACCGCTGCTGGAGCGGGGGTTCACGGTCACCGCGGTGGACGAGTCCGCCGAGATGCTGGAGCGCGTGCGGGGGGCGCGCACGGTGTGCGGGCCGATCGAAAGCCTGGACCTGGGCGAGACCTTCGACGTGGTGCTGCTCGCGTCGTTCCTCGTGCACAACGCCGACCCGGAGGTGCGGCGCGGGATGCTGCGCGCCTGTGCCCGGCATGTGGCGGCGGACGGCTGTGTGCTGATCCAGCGGGAGGGCGAGGACTACCACACCGCTCTGCCGCGCGAGCGGGTCGACCCGGGCGGGTTCACCGTGCGGATCGTGTCGTCGGAACCGGTGGCGCCGGGCGTCCACTCGGTCCACGTGGAGTACGAGTTCCCGGACGCCACCTGGACCCAGACGTTCCGGGCCCGCCCCCTGACCCAGGAGCAGTTCGAGGAGGCACTGGGGGAGGCGGGGCTGCGCGGTGACCGGTATCTGACGGAGGACCGGATATGGGTGCGGGCCGTGCCGGTAGCGGGCGGAGCGGGGTGAGTTGAGGCCCGGGGTCGGCGGGAAATCGGTCACGTGGCGGCGATGAGTTCGGGTGCGGGTCCGGGTCTACCCCTGTGACAGCACCACGGACCGCTTCCCACAGGAGACCCCGATGTCCGAGACCACCGTCCCCGTCACCCGCACCGCCGCCTCCACCGCCTCTCCCGTCATCGCCGAGTCCCCGACCGTCCGCGGCCGCCGCGCCCGGATCGCCCTGCGCACCCTTCAGGTCGTGCTCGCCCTCTTCTACGTGATCGCCAGCGCGCTTCCCAAGCTGATCGCACACCCCTCGGCCGCGGAGGGCTTCGACAAGATGGGCTGGGGCAGCGCGGGCATGTACACCATCGGTGTGCTCGAAGTGGCCGGAGGGATCGCACTGTTGATCCCGGTGCTGCAGTCGGTGGCGGCCATGGCGCTGAGCGGGCTGATGGTCGGCGCGTTCGTCGTCCAGCTCACCTACTTCGACGGGGAGAACGCGGCGACTCCGCTCATCCTGATCATCCCGCTCGCCCTGATCGCCTGGGCCCGGCGCGGGCACAACGCGGACCTGCTGCGGCTGGTGCGACGACGGGCGTGAGGAGCGCCACCGCCCACGGTCACTGCGCTGAGGCCGGTGCCCTGCCCTTCGGGGAGGGGACCGGCCTCAGCGTGCTGACCGACGGGTGCCGGGTTCAGCGTCGGACCTGACGCAGGGTGCTCGGTGTTTGGTGCCTGGTTCCTGATGCCTGGTGCCCTTTGCCTGTGCCGGCGGCCGGATCAGCGCGAGCGCCCGCCTCTGCCCGCGTTCCCGCCCCGGTCCGCACGGCGGGTCCGGTCCGAACGGCGTGCCCTGCCCGAGTCGCCCGCCGCATCCGAGCCGCCGGCACCCTCCGGAGCGTCGGGTCCGCTCACAGCGTCCGGCCCGCTCAACCCGCTGGGTCCGCCGAAGCGGGTCCGGCGGTTGCCTTCGGCGAGACCGCGCAGGCGTTCCAGCTCACGGCGGTCGCGCTTGGTCGGGCGGCCGGCGCCGCGGTCGCGGATACCGGCGGGGGCGACGGCAGTGCGGGGCGGGGGCGGGGGAGAGTTGTCGGCATAGCACTGGACGGCCACGGGGGCCCCGACCCGCTTGCGGATCAGCCGCTTGACGATGACGATCCGCTCCCGTCCCTCCTGCCGGACGCGCACCTCGTCGCCGACGCGCAGGGAGTGGGCCGGCTTCACGCGCTCGCCGTTCACATGCACATGCCCGCCCCGGCAGGCGGTGGCTCCCGCGGAACGGGTCTTGACCAGCCGCACCGACCAGATCCAACTGTCGGTGCGCACACTCTCGCCGTTCTGCGGCCCCGCGGCCTCCGCGGCGGCGACAGCGGCGGCGATCTTGGGGTCCGGCGCCTCGGGGGCCGAATTACCGGGAGCCGGGTCACCGGGAGCGGTGGCGTCCGAGGCGGTGACCTCCGTGCCGGGACCGTCGGCAGCCACGTCGGCCCGGCCCGTCCCACCGGTCTCGTTGTCGTCCGTACGTTCCACAGCCATGGCTCCGACCTTAGTACTCGGGACCCTGCACCCCGGGTGGGTTTTTGGGGCGGCGCCCGTCAGCAGACCGCACTTCCCCACCCGCTCACCACCGCCCCCGCGCCCTGCCCGTACCGTGGACCCGTGAACGCCCTGGACGATCTCGACCGACGGATCTCCGGCTGTCGTGCCTGCCCGCCGTTGGTCGAGTGGCGGGAGGAGGTGGCCCGGACCAAGCGGGCCGCCTTCGCCGACTGGACGTACTGGGGACGGCCCGTGCCCGGCTTCGGTCCTGCGGACGCGCGGATGCTGATCGTCGGGCTCGCTCCGGCCGCGCACGGCGGGAACCGGACCGGGCGGATGTTCACCGGCGACCGTTCGGGGGACGTGCTGTACCAGGCGCTCCACGACATCGGGCTCGCCTCGCAGCCGACCGCCGTGACCGCGGACGACGGACTGGAGCTGTACGGCGTACGGGTCACCTCGCCCGTGCACTGCGCACCGCCCGCCAACAAGCCCACCCCCGGCGAACGTGACACCTGCCGGCCCTGGCTGGTCCAGGAGCTGAACCTGCTCAGGCCCACCCTGCGTACCGTGGTCGTGCTCGGCGCCTTCGGGTGGCAGGCCGCGCTGCCCGCCTTCGCGGAGGCGGGCTGGAACGTGCCCCGGCCACGGCCCGCCTTCGGACACGGGGTGCGCGTTCCGCTCGACGGACTCGAACTCTTCGGCTGCTTCCACGTCAGCCAGCGCAACACCTTCACCGGCAAGCTCACGCCCGAGATGCTGAGGGACGTGCTGGGCACGGCGGCCGACGCGGCCGGACTGCGGGGCCGTACCGCCTGAAAACGGGGCGACGGGGCCGCCGTACGACGGTTAGGGTCGCCGGATGCCTCTCTACCCGGAGATCGAACCGTACGACCACGGGATGCTCGACGTCGGCGACGGCAACCGCGTGTACTGGGAGACCTGCGGAAACCCGGGCGGGAAGCCGGCGGTGGTGCTGCACGGGGGGCCGGGGTCCGGCTGCTCGCCGTGGGCGCGGCGGCTGTTCGATCCCGCCGTGTACCGGATCGTGCTGCTCGACCAGCGGGGCGCCGGGCGGTCGACCCCGCCCGCGAGCGCGTACGAGACCGACATGAGCGTCAACACCGTTCCGCGTCTCATCGCGGATCTGGAGCTGCTGCGGCGGCATCTGGGGATCGAGCGGTGGCTGGTGTGGGGTGTGTCGTTCGGGTCGGTGCTCGGGTTGCGGTACGCGCAGACGCATCCGGACGTGGTGACGGAGCTGGTGCTGACCGGGGTCGCGACCGGTTCGAATCCCGAAGTGGCCTTGCTGACCAGGGGACTTGGGAAGATGTTCCCGGAGGCGTTCGAGCGGTTCGTCGGGGAGCTGCCCGTCGAGGAGCGGTCCGGGAACCTCGCCGCCGCCTACAACCGGTTGCTCGAATCGCCCGATCCCGAGGTGCGGGCGCGGGCGGCGCGGGCGTGGACCGACTGGGAGACCGCGATCGAGCCCGCGCCGCCGCGCTCGGTGCCGCGGTACGAGGACCCGGTGTTCCGCCAGGGGTTCGCCCGGACCGTCACCCACTACTGGGGCAACGACCACTTCCTGGGCGAGGGCAACGACGAGGGTGTCGTGCTGCGTGACGCGCCCCTGCTGAAGGACATCCCCGGCACCCTCGTGCAGGGCAGCCTCGACCTCGGCAACCTCCTCGGCACCGTCTGGCGGCTCCACCACGCCTGGCCGGGCAGCGAGTTGACGGTGATCGACGGCGGCGGACACAACGCCGGGGAACTGGGTACGGCCACGCTGGTGGCGGCGACCGACAGATACGCCCGCCGCTCGCGCTCCTAGATCATCTCGGCGGCGTCCCCGAACAACTGCCGTACCGTCGACTCGTAGTTGGTCCGCACGTGCGCGAGGGCGTGCGCGCGGGCCCGGTCGGGGTCGCCGGAGGCGATGGCCTCGTACAAGTCCCGGTGTTCCACGAGGAGTTGGGGCCACTCCTCGTTGCGCCGGGTCATCCAGCGCAGTCGGCCCGCAACCGGTTCCAGGGCCTCGACCAGCAGGCTGTTGCGGGCCATCGCCACGATGCTGTCGTGCAGACGGCTGTTGACGTCCGTGATGGTCTCCGCGTCGCCCGCCTCGGTCGCGGTCGCCGCGAGGTCGAGGAGCCGCTCCACCTCGGCGAGATCCTCCGGGGTCGCCCGGGCCGCGGCGAGACCGGCGGCGTAGACCTCCAGCGCCTCGCGCAGTTCGAAGAGCTCCTTGACGTCGTTCGGGGTCAGCCGCCGTACGACCGTGCGGCGGGGGGTCTCGAAGTGGACGAAGCCCTCGGCGACCAGCGCGCGGATCGCCTCGCGGACCGGCACGCGGGAGACCCCGAAACGGTCGGCGAGCTCCCGCTCGACGAGTCGGTCGCCCGGCCGCAGTCCACCGGCGATGATCTCCTGCCGCAGGGTGGCCAGGACGCGTTCGCGGACGGCGCCGAGGGGCTCGGTGTTCGTCGTGGAGCTCATGGAGCCATCTTCTCCGACGCGTGAGCCGTCGTCGGCGCCGGAGCTGTTTTACGCGGCGTTAACGAACGCGACATCGGTCAGGACTCTTGACGGCGGGACCATGTCGGCAGTTTGGTATACCAAAACCGGATGCCAGGCGGCCGCCATCCTCCTGTCCCCCGTCCTTGGAGGCCCTGTGTCCCTCGCCGACCGCGCCGAAGCCACCGCCGCACCAGCGTTCGTCCCCGATCCCCGGCTCACCAACGAAGACCTGGCGCCCGCGGGCAAGCGCAACTGGAAGGTCTTCGACCTCTTCGCCATGTGGATGTCCGACGTCCACAACCTGGGCAACTACACCTTCGCGGCCGGTCTGCTCGTCCTCGGTATGAATGTCTGGCAGGTCTTCACGTCCCTGCTCGTCGGCTTCGTGCTCATCTACGTCGGCATGAACTGGATGGGACGGATCGGCCAGCGCCACGGCGTGCCGTTCCCCGTGGTCAGCCGCATCAGCTTCGGAGTGTGGGGCGCCAACATCCCGGCCCTGATCCGGGCCGTGATCGCCATCATGTGGTACGGCATCCAGACCTACCTCGCCTCCGTCGCGGTCAACGTGATGCTGCTGGCCGCCTGGCCCGGACTGGAGTCCTGGACGCACAGCTCCTTCCTCGGCCTGGACGCGCTCGGCTGGGTCTCCTTCCTCTCCCTGTGGCTGATCCAGGCGCTGATCATCAGCCAGGGCATGGAGTCGGTCAGGAAGTTCCAGGACTTCTGCGGCCCGGCGATCTGGCTGGTCATGATCGCGCTGGCGCTGTGGGTGCTGGCCAAGGCCGGCTGGAGCATCTCGCTCACCACCACCCCGCACCCGGTCTCCGTCGGGGAGCAGTGGCGGCAGTGGTTCGGCGCGATCGGCCTGATCCTCGCCACGTACGGCACGCTGATGCTCAACTTCTGCGACTTCTCCCGCTTCGCACCGGACTACCCGACCGTTCGCCGCGGCAACTTCTGGGGCCTGCCGATCAACTCCACGGCCTTCGTGGTGGTCTCCGTGATCGTCACCGCGGGCTCGCTGGAGGTCTGGGGCCAGGCCATCACCGACCCGGCCGAGCTGGTCGCCAAGGTCGGCAACACCTGGGTGATGGTCCTCGGCGCGCTCACCTTCGCCATCGCCACCATGGGCGTCAACATCGTCGCCAACTTCGTCTCCCCGGCGTACGACCTCGCCAACGTCTGGCCGCAGAAGATCACCTTCAGGGTCGGCGGCATGATCAGTACGGTCGCCGCGCTGGTCGTGACCCCGTGGAACCTCTTCTCCAACCCCACGGTCGTCAACTACTTCCTCGGCGGCCTCGGGGCCTTCCTCGGCCCGCTGTTCGGCGTGATCATGCTCGACTACTACTGGGTCAAGAAGGGCCGCGTCGACGTCGACGAGCTGTTCAGGGCCGAGCCCGGCTCCCGCTACTACTACCGACGGGGCGTCAACCCGAAGGCCCTGTGGGCGTTCCTGCCCGCGGCCGGCGTCGCGGGCGTCCTCGCCCTGGTGAAGACGTTCAGCGACGTGGCCCCGTACTCCTGGTTCATCGGCACGGCCCTCGCGGCCGGCCTGTACGCGCTGCTGTGCCGGAACGAGCGAGCGGCTCGTACGGTCCCCGAGGCTGTGGAGGTCCGGTAAACGTGCGGATCGTCGTCACCAACTGCAACACCACGCAGGAGATGACCGAGGAGATCGTGCGAGGTGCCCGGGCCGCCGCAGGCCCGGGCACCACCGTGCTCGGTCTCACTCCCGCGTGGGGCCCCGAGTCCGCGGAGGGTTGGCTCGACAGCTACCTCTCCGCGGCGGCCGTCATCGACCTGCTGCGTACGTACGAGGGTCCGTCCTACGACGCCGTCGTCATGGCCGGCTTCGGCGAGCACGGACGGGAGGGTGTCCGGGAGTTGACGGACGTACCGGTCGTCGACATCACCGAGGCCGCCGCCCATCTGGCCTGTCTGCTCGGCCGGCGTTACGGGGTCGTCACCACCCTGGAGCGGTCCTGCGGGCAGATCGAGGACAGCCTGGAGCTGGCCGGGGTGGGCCGCAACTGTGCGGCGGTGGTCGGCACCGGACTCGGCGTGCTCGACCTGGGCGACGAGGAACGCACCGAGACCGCCTTCCTCGCGGCGGCCGAACGGGCCCGGGAGGCCGGCGCCGAGGTGCTCGTGCTGGGCTGCGCCGGGATGACCGGACTGCAGCGGACGGTGGGGGAGAAGCTGGGCCTTCCGGTGGTCGACGGCGTGGGCGCGGCGGTGAAGCTGGCGGAGTCACTGGTGGACCTGGGGCTCAGCACCAGCCGGGTGGGCGGCTATGCCAAGCCGGTGCCGAAGCGGCGGGTGTGGGGAGCGAGGGCGGACTGATCCGGTCCCGCTCAGGGGAGCCAGACGTACCGCACGTCCGGCTCCCGCTCCTCGTTGCCGCTGCCGTCGGTGCGTTCGGCCTCCACGAAGCCGTGCCGTTCGTAGAAGCGGTGGGCCGGTTCGTTGACCTGGAAGGTCCACAGGGTCAGCCCCCGCGGGCTGCGCTCCTTGGCGAGCGCGACGAACCGGTCGCCGATGCCGCGGCCCCGCCAGCCGGGGTCGAGATAGAGCTGGGACAGCAGGTCCCCGGCGAGGACCATCAGCCCGACGATCCCGCCCGTCCCGGAGTCCTCGGCGACCCAGGTCTCCCGCAGCGGCACGACGACGTCCCGGATGTAGGCGCGCACCTCGTCGTCGGACCGCGGCCGTACCACCGTCGGCAGCGCGGCGGCGAAGGAGCGCAGGTACACGTCGGCCGCGGCGGAGGCGTCCGGGGCGGCGGCCCGGCGGATGACGACCGCGCTCACCGCGCCGGCACCTCCGGAACCACGGCCGTCGCCGTGATCTCCACCAACTGGCCGGTGTACCCGAGGCAGGCGACCCCGATGAGCGTCGAGGAGTGCGGACCGCTGCTCAGGCCGGATGCCTCGACGACCTCCCAGACCGCGGACAGCACCGCGGGCTCGCTGCTCACGACATGCACGTCGGTCGCCAGCACGTGCTCCAGGTCGCTGCCGACGGCGTGCAGTTGCTCCCGCAGGTTGGCGATCACCTGCTCGGCCTGCCGGGCGGGATCCCCTTCGCCCACGAGGTTCCCCCGGGCGTCGAGCGGAACGGAACCGGCGAGGAACGCGAGCTTCGTGCCCGCCTCGACGACGGAGGCGTGGGAGTAGGTCGGCGGCGGGAAAAGACCCGGGGCGGTGACTCGCTGGATCACGTGGACTCCTGAGGCGAAGAGCGGACAACCTTTCGATCATCGGGGGCGGGCGGACGGGACCGCATCTCAATTTCCGGGCCCGACCGGCGTGCGCACTCCTGGGCGAGGTCCGGGTACGCCGCGCAGACGGCCGCGCAGACCCTGAGCCGCAGCAGCTCCTCCGCGGCCGCGTGTCCGGTGCGGCCGGACAGCTCGTCGAGGATGTCGTCGTACCGGGTCAGTCGACCGCAGAGACAGTTGGCGTTCCCTGGCGCCGACGGGAACTCCGTGGCCTCGCGCGGGCGTTCGCGGTGCTCGGCGGCAAGGGCCGCCCGTTCCTCCGGGGTGAGCGCGGGCACGTCGATCGGTTCCGCCGCGATCCGCGCGAGAACCTCCCGCCGCCTGCGCGACACCGCCGCCCGCACCGCGGCGGACCGTCGGACGGCGACCGCCGACCCCGCTCTGAACTCCTCGCTGCGTTCGGCCGCCTCGACCCGCTCGACGCGGTAGAGACGGGTCGGCGGGGCCGTACCGAAGAACGGGTCGGCCCGCCGCAGATCCGGCTCACCGAGCAGCCGCCGGATCATCCCGGCCGTCCAGCCGCGCGCCCGGAGCCCGGCCGCGGACAGGTGTGTGCGGTGCGCTCGCGGGTCCTGGTCCCTCTCGCCCGTCGTCATCGCCGATCCCCCGTCGTCGTAACACTGAGTGACGACTTCATTGATAACGCGTGCCACTGACAACGGGCCTTCGTAGGCTGCGCCCATGCGCCCCGAGCTCTCCGACGACGCCTTCCTCGACACCGCCGCCGACCGCCTCGCCGCCCTCCCCGCCGTCCGGGCCGTGGCCCTCGGCGGCTCCCGCGCCCAGGGCACCGCACGGCCGGACAGCGACTGGGACCTCGCGGTCTACTACCTCGGCGACTTCGACCCCGCCGACCTGCGGGCCGTCGGCTGGGAGGGCGAGGTGTCCGAGGTCGGCGGCTGGGGCGGCGGGGTGTTCAACGGCGGCGCCTGGCTGACGATCGACGGCCGACGGGTGGACGTGCACTACCGCGACCTCGACGTGGTGGATCGGGAGCTGGCGGAGGCGGTGGAGGGCCGGTTCCGGGTGGAGCCGCTGCTGTTCCACCTCGCGGGCATCCCCACCTACCTGATCGTCGCCGAACTCGCCGTCAACCGGGTCCTCAGGGGTGACCTGCCACGCCCGGCGGCCTACCCGGACAAGCTCCGGGAATCCGCCGCCGCCCGCTGGCGCGAGACCGCCCGTCTCACCCTCGCCTACGCCGAGGCCAACCACGCCCCGGCCGGTCGCCTCACCGAGACCGCCGGCGCCGTCGCCACGGCCGCCGTCCAGATGGGGCACTCCGTGCTGGCGTCGCGAGGGGAGTGGGTGACGAACGAGAAGCGGCTGCTGGAACGGGCCGGGCTGCGGGACGTCGACCGGATCGTCGAGTCCCTGACGGCCTCAGCCGCGTCGGAGTCGGCCGCCCGCGCGGTCGCGGCGACGCGGGAGCTGTTCGACAGGGCGGGCTGAGCGGCCTCCCCGAGCCCGGGACGCGTTGCGTTCATAAAGAACGTGGCTTTTGCATGCATCGTCACACGCAGGTAACACCAGCGCCCCGACTCGTCCGGGAACGCCGTCTACCGTGGGGTTCACAGCCCAGCGCCCGGCCACCGTCGTCCGGAGGCACGCCCCGCCTCGACCAGACGACAGGAGCCCCGTGTCGCTCGCCCCACCGCCCTGGCTCGCCCATGCCCTCCGTGCGCAGCGGGGGCCGATCCCGTGGAACGCGGTCGTGCGGGGAGCCCTGTCCGCCGGGCCCGTCCTTCTCTTCGCCGTGCTCGTCGGGCAGACCTCGGTCGGTGTCGTCGCCGCCATCGCCGCGATGCTCGCCGGGATCAACGACCGGCCCGGGAGCCGGCGGGTCTCCGTGACGAGGATCGGGGTGCCCGCGCTCGCGGGCGCGGTCGGCATGGTCGTCGGGACGTACGCGGGGGAGTACGCGGGCGCCGTGACCCTCACCATCCTGCTCACCTTCGTCGGGCTGGTCGCCGGCGGCATCAGCGCCGTCGGGCCCGTGGCCTCCGCGGCCGGTACGCAGTTGCTCGTCGCGTCGGCGATCGGAGCGGGCATGCCGTTGCCGGCGGAGGGATGGCTGCGGGCCGTCGCCTACCTCGGCGGGGCCTGCTGGTTGCTCGCGCTGCGGCTCGTGCTGCCCACCCCCGGCGCCCTCGCCGGGGACTTCCGGTTCGACGGGGAGCGGGCGGCCGTCGCCGGGGTGTACGACGCCGTCGCCGACCTGCTCGACGCCGTGGGCACCGACCACGGCACCGCCCGCCGCGTCGCGCTCACCGCCGCTCTCGACCACGCCCAGGACGCGCTCACCGGGCCCCGGCTGCGGCGGTACGCCAGTTCGAGCGCGGAGCGGCGGCTGCACGCGCAGTACGCGGCCGCGCTGCCGCTCGCGGAGGCCGCCACCGCGCTCGCCTGGGCGGCGGAACCGGTGCCCGGGCGGGCCTCCGCGGGGCCCCGGCGGCTCGCCGCCGCCGTACGGGAGAACACGCGGACCGGCCCGCTGCCCGCGCCCGACCGGTCCCGGCCCGCGTTGCGGGCGCTGGACGACGCCCTGCTGCGGGCCGCCGAGGCGTTCGACCGCGGGCGGGGCGGGGACCTGCACGCCCGCCGACGCAGCGTTCGGGACCTGCTGCGGTCCGTCCTCGGGGCCGGCGGACGGGAGTACGGGCTGCGGGTCGCCCTCTGCTTCGGGGCCAGCGCGGCCGTCGCGCAGGCCCTGCACCACGCCCACTGGTACGGGGCGCACGCGCACTGGTACTGGCTGCCCGCCACCGCCGTCTTCCTCGTCAAGCCCGACCTCGGACCGCTCGCCTCCCGGGTGCTGTGCCGGGCCGCCGGGACCGTCCTGGGCGCGCTGGTCTTCGCCGGGTTCGCGCTCGTGCTGCCGCGGCCCGAGGGGCTCGTCGCGCTGGTCGCGGTCAGCGGGGCGCTCATCCCGGTGGCCACCCGGCACTTCGCCGCGCAGACCGCCGTCGTCACCGTCCTCGTCCTGGCGCTCGTCATGGTCGGCGGCGAGCCGCAGGCCTCCGCGGGCCGGATCACCGAGACGCTGCTCGCCTGCGCCATCGTGCTGCTCGTGGGTCATCTGCCGATGCCGGGGCAGCGGGGCGGGGGAGTGCGGTCCCGGCTGGCCGCGGCGGGCGCGGCCGCGCAGGCGTACCTCGCGCACGTTCTGGAGGAGACCGGGCGGCGACCAGAGACACGGGAGGTCACGCGGTCGCTCCCCCGGGCCGTCGTACGGAACACCCTCACCGAGGACACGGACACCCGTCCCCTGCGCTGGTCCCTGCGTCGCGAGGCCTACCGCGCGCTCGCCGAGGCCCGTACCGCCATCGCCGTCGCCGCCGCCGAACTGCCCGCGCTGGCCCGGCACTCGGAGGGTGCCGACGAGATCGTGGCCGTGCTGGAGCGGATCGTCGACACGACCACCGCGTGCGCCGTCCACCTCGACGACTCCGGGCGGCTCACCTCGGAACAGGTCGGTCGGCTCGCCGAACTCCTCGACGAACTCGGCCGACTCGACCGGGGGCGTGTGCGGGTCGGGCTGAGGCGGCCCGAACTCCCGCTCGTCCGCTAGGAGTCACACCCGTACCCACACCGGGGCGTGGTCCGAGCCGGGCGTGCCGACCCGCTTCCTCGGGTCCTCGTCGACCGACGGCAGGACGAGGGTGTCGTCCCGGTGCTCGGGCAGTCCCGTCCCCGCCTCCTCGATGCGCTTGGCCAGACGGTGGCTCACCAGGACGTGGTCGATCAGTTCGGCGCGTCCGAAGCTGACCCGGGAGAAGCGGCGCTCCTCCGGTATGCACGGGGCGATGTCCCACAGCCGGAACGGATCGCCCAGGTCGGACTTGTGGAACGCGCGCGGCCTGTCGAGCTCGGAGCCGGGCGGGCCGAGCAGGATCTGTGTGGTGGCGGCGTTGACGACGTCGTTCATGTCACCGAGGACGATCACGTCCCGTTCCGTCCCGGCGCCTTCGAGCAGGAAGTCCGCGAGGGCACGCAGGGTCGTCGCCTCGGCCGCCCGCCGGTAGAGGGCGTAGGCGCCGAAGCGGGCCCGTTCGGCCTCGTCGTGCGGTTGGAAGCGGCTCTTGCCCGGCGCCGCCGGGTACGACAGCAGCTTCGACTTGAGATGGGCGACCGCCACGTGCAGCACCCCGTCCCCGGTGTCCGTCTCCACCGCGAGGAAGCCACGGCTGGTCTCGTGGTCGTGCGGGTCGGGCCCGGTGCCGTCGTCGCCCTGCACGGGGCGCAGCCCGTCCGCGAACACATGGGTGTCCCGCCGGGTCCGCAGAGGTGTACGGCTGAGGAAGCCGACCCGGATGCCCCTGCGGTCCGCGTGCCGGGACAGCGCGATGTGCCACTCGCCGCCGACGGCCTTGGCCAGATCGGCGAGCGCCTCCTCCTGCCCGACCTCCTGCACACCGAGCAGCGCCGGGTCGAGCGCGGCGATCACGGAGGCGAGGGCCGCCACCTTCGCCTCGTACTCGGCCTCGGTCGCCGGAGCGCCGTCGCCGCTGAGCGGCAGCATCAGATTCTCCAGGTTCCAGGTGCCGACGAGCATGCCGGACCCCTTTCGGAAGGCGTACGACGGGCGGTGGTGAGGCCAGGGTGCACGCGCCCGCGCCGCCGCGACAGAGCGGCGACGGGATGCGCGGTCCACCCACTGCGAGGGCACGACCGCGTCGTACGGTGCCTGTATGACGCCTTCTCCCGCAGGTCTCATCATCTCTCCGTGCACCGTGCTCACGCACGACGATCAAGAGCGGATCGGGTTCGAGCGGGACGCGGCGATCGTCGTACGGGACGGTGTCGTCGCCTCGGTGACCAGCAGTGCGCGAGCCGGGGAACTGCCCGCGGCCGAACGCATCGACGCGCGGGGGCAGATCGCCCTGCCCGGGCTCGTCAACTGCCACACCCACGCGCCCATGGTCGCCCTGCGCGGGATCGCCGAGGACCTCCCGACCGAGGAGTGGTTCAACGACGTCGTCTGGCCGATCGAGTCCAACCTCACCGAGAGGGACGTGGAGTTGGGGGCGCGGCTGGCCTGCGCCGAGATGATCCGGGGCGGGGTCACCTGCTTCGCCGACCACTACTTCTCGATGGACGCCGTCGCCGCGGTCGTCGAGGAGTGCGGCATCCGCGCCCACCTCGGCCAGGCGTACTTCTCCTCCCAGGGACCCCAAGGGCGGGAGCGGTCACTGGAGTTCGCGCTGCGGCACCGCGGTGCCGCCGGTGGCCGCATCACCACCGCACTCGCCCCGCATGCCCCCTACACGGTCGACGACGCCGACCTCGCCGCGACCGCCTCGCTGGCCCACGAGCACGGCCTGCCCGTCCACCTGCACGCCTCCGAGAACCGGGACCAGGCCGAGGCGAGCCTCGCCAAGCACGGCGTCACGCCCATCGAGGTGCTGCGGCGCACCGGCGTCCTCGACACGGACGTCCTGATCGCCCACGGCAGCGGCATCCTCGACCGCGACCTGCCCCTGCTGGCAAGTGCCGCGGGACGTACGGCCGTTGCGACCGCCCCGCGCGGTTACCTCAAGTTCGCCTGGCCCACCACCACACCGGTGCGCGCCCTGCACGACCTCGGCATCCCGGTGGGACTCGCCACGGACGGGGCGGCCTCCAACAACTCCCTCGACGTGTGGGAGTCGATGGCGCTCACCGCGCTGATCCAGAAGTCCACCACCGGCGACCCACGCTGGCTGACGTCCCGTCAGGCACTGCACCACGCGAGCCTGCAGAGCGCCCGCGCGGTCGGACTCGGTGACGTCGTCGGCAGCATCGCGCCCGGCCGCCGCGCCGACATCGTCCTGGTCGACCTCACCGGCCCGCACACCCAGCCCGTCCACGACCTCGCCGCGACCCTCGTCCACAGCGCCCGCTCCTCCGACGTCCGGACGACGATCGTCGACGGCCGTGTGCTGATGCGGGACCGGGAGCTGCTGACCGTCGACGTGGCCGCGGTCGTGGGGGAGTTGGCGGAGCGGATGCCCGCGTTGCTGGACCGGAGCCACGGGCGGCGCATCCAGGACTACGACACTTGAAATCCGGTCGTACAGAAGCACTTTGGCGCCAACCACGGGTGATCGGACGGTCGCGCCGGGTCATTCCACGTTACATATGACAGTGGGAACATCCGCCTGACGGGGAGGGCCGGCCGGATGGAGCTGACGATCAATGTCGCCGTACTGCTCGCTGTCATCATCGTCCTGCGGTTGCGCCGACGGACGCAGGCGCGGAGCCGGAACGACGAGAAGCTGACCGTGGCCATCGTGCTGATCTTCGGGATCCTGATCGCTCCGACGGCCTTCGGGCACGGAGTCGTGGACGTGGTCGGTCAACTCGCCCAAGGTGTCACGGAGTCGGGCAGCCCCTGACCGCGACGGCGCCGCCCGCCCGCTGAACGGGGCGGACGGCACCGAGCGCCGGAAGGCGGAACCTAGCCGGGGAACGGCTTGCTCGTGTCCTCCTCGGCCCTGATGCAGGCGTCGAGCTTCTTCTGGAGGGCGGCCGCGTCGCTGAGCGCCTTCCTGGCCGCCGCGGTCTCCCCCAACTGCTTCAGCTTGGCGGCCTTGCTCTTCAGGGAGGCGATCTGCTGCCGCATCCGGTTCTTGTCGCAGGTCACGGTGGCCTTGACCGTCACCGCGCCCCGGTCCGCCGAGACGGCGGCGTGAGCGGGCACGGACGTGAGGAAGAAGCCGCCGACGACGGCCGCGGAGACGGCCAGAACGGAGTAGCGCTTGGTCATGTGCTGTTTCCCCCATGGTGGGCTTGCATTGGTCGAAGTGGATCTTACAAACCTTTCGTACCGGCCAGTAACCGGACTCGGGCGTCAAGGCCCCGCGCCCCGGGCGCCGTACGGAAAAAATCTCCGCGCCACCGATGAGTTCCGCCCCTCCCCGCGGTCACCACCCCGGACGGACCGTTGCACAGGAGGGACCCCATGGCGCTACCGGAGATCGTCTCGCGGGACGAATGGCGCGCGGCGCGCGAGGAGTTGCTGGTCAGGGAGAAGGCGGCCACGCGCGCGCGGGACGCCCTCAACGCCGAGCGGCGCAGACTGCCCATGGTCGAGGTGGAGGAGGAGTACGTCTTCGAGGGCGGCGACGGCAAGGCCACCCTGCTGGACCTCTTCGAGGGTCGCGGCCAGCTCGTCGTCTACCACTTCATGTTCGCCCCGGAATGGGAAGCGGGCTGCCGGAGCTGCTCCGCCTTCCTGGACCAGATCGGGCACCTGGCGCATCTGAAGGCGCGGGGGACGACGTTCGCGGCCGTGTCGAGAGCGCCGTACACGAGGATCCTGCCGTTCAAGGCGCGGATGGGATGGACCGTGCCCTGGTACTCGTCGTACGACAGCGACTTCAACCGCGACTTCGAGGTCACCCTGGAGATCGACGGGGAGCCGGCCGAGCGGCCCGGGATGAGCTGCTTCCTGCGCGACCGGGACCGGGTCTTCCACACCTACTCGACCTATGAGCGCGGCCTCGACGGACTCGGCTCCACCACCACCCTCCTCGACCTGACCGCCCTGGGCCGGCAGGAGGAGTGGGAGGAACCCAAGGGGCGTGCGTCGGCTCTTGGGGCGCCTGCGGGCAGTGTGCGCATGCGTTATCACGATGAGTACGAGGACTGACACATAAAGCGACGGAAGTGACCGGTGAGTAGTCGGAATCTCACGCTTCGCGCTGAACGCGTGTCAACTACGTCTCAGTACGGCAACTCACCGAGGCTTTCGGGCCACGGAAGGCGTTAACTCCTACAAGTGCTCCTACGGGTGAGCACACGCTTTCTGGAGGTGCAGGGTGGTGAACGGGCGAACAGTGCTCGAACGCTTTCCCGCTGGCGGGCCGCGTGGATCGTGGCCCGCGGAGGAGTTCGCGCAGGCGAGGCGTCTCGAAGGGCTGCAGGCGGAGGTCGTCATGGACCTCGCGTCCGACATGTTCCTGGTGATCGTCCGCAGTGGAGAGGCAGCGGTCGACGCCCTCGCATGAGGTCAGCCCGCCTCCTCGGCGGGCACCCTTGCCGTGAACTGCTCGGCCTGGAGCGAGTACAGCTCCGCGTAGACACCACCGGAGGCCAGGAGCTCGTCGGGCGTGCCCGACTCCACGAGCCGGCCCTGCTCCAGGACGTGCACCAGATCCGCGTGCCGTACGGACGCCAGCCGGTGGGTGATCAGGACGACCGTCTGACCGGTACCGGCCAGCGCGCGGATCTTCTCGAACACCTCCAGCTCGGCCCGGGCGTCCAGGGCGGCCGTCGGTTCGTCCACGATCAGGATGTGGCCGCGCCGGTAGGCGGCCCGGGCGATCCCGAGCCGCTGCCACTGCCCGCCCGACAGCTCGTGCCCGCCGCTGAAGTTGCGGGCCAGCAGGGTGTCCAGACCGCGCGGCAGATCGGCCAGCACCTCCCCGGCCCCGGCCTCCGCGACCGCCCCGGACACCCGTTCGTCGGTCAGCGGCGCCGAGGTGCGGCCCACCGCCACATTGACGCGGGCGGTGAACGGCCACCGCTTGAAGTCCTGGGCGACCATCGCGACCCGCTCCGCGAGCAGCCGCCGGTCCGCGTGCGCCGCGTCCACCCCGTCCCACAGGATCCGGCCCCGGTCCGGGGCGTACAGCCCGGCCAGCAGCTTGACCAGGGTGGTCTTGCCCGAGCCGTTCTCACCGACCAGCGCGATGATCTTGCCGAGCGGCAGGGTGAGCGTCACGTCGTCGAGCGCGGGGCGGGTGTCACCCGGGTAGCCGAAGGTGACGTTCTCGAAGCGGATCTCGCGCGGCTCGTCCGGGAGCGCCTCCCCGCCCGTCGGGACGGCCCACTTGGCGGCCTCCCGGTAGAGCCGCTGGAGGTCCCCGACGAACAGGGCCTCCTCGTGCAGCGCGTTCATCTCGACGACCAGGGTGTTCAGGCTCTGCGAGCCGGTGCGCACGGCGATCACGGCCGTTCCGGCCACCGAGAGTGCCATCGCGCCCCCCAGCAGCAGCCCGCCGAGCGTCGCGTACGTCGCCACCGTGGCCAGGCCCGTCCAGGCGGCCGCGATCAGCCCGGTGCGGGCGGCGAGCCGGGCCAGCCGGGCCTGCTCCGCCTCCGCCGTCTCCGCCATCGCCCGGTAGTGCCTGAGCAGGAACGGGCCCACCCCGTGCACCCGGATCTCCGGCGCCGACTCCGGCTCGATCAGCAGGGCGCCGAGCAGCCGGCCCGCCCGCGCGTGCTGCACCCAGGTGTGGAAGGACTCGTACTGCCGGCGCGCGATGGTCAGCGCGCCCCAGCCGCTCGGGATCGTCATCGTGACCAGCAACGGCAGCAGTGCGGGGTGCAGCACGGTCAGCACGCCCGCCGCCGCGATCAGCGAGATCATCGCGTTCACCACACGGGTCGCGAACGAGATCATCCGGCGGGCCGAGGAGGCGCCGTACTGCGCGGTGTCCAGCAGCTTGTGGAAGGCGTGGTCCTCGATCGCGGCCAGCTCCACGGTGGCCGCCTGCTCCAGGTACCGCTCGGTCGCCACCCGCTCGACCTTGGGTTCGAGTCGACCCGTGGCGTACGTCGACGCCGCCCGCAGCACCGCTCCCACGAGCATGACGGCGGCCATCGTCACCAGCGCGGGCACGGCCCCCCGCAGCCGGTCCTCCAGGGCGCCGCCGCCGATCAGCCGCCCCAGCACGCTGTTCACGGCGAGCAGGCTCACGGCCTGCGTCAGTCCCCGGCCGACCTCGGCGACCAGCACGATCCGCGCGGCCCGCCGGTCGGCCTGCCAGGCGAGCCGCAGACTCCCTGAGAGCAGCGCGGGCAACCGGCCGACCATGGCCCGGAACCCCAGCTCCAGGAACGCGTCGGAGTGCGAGTTCCACCCCGCGTCGTAGCGCAACGGCCCCCCGAAGAGCAGCCGCTCCGACTCGGAGACGCCGGGCTGCTCGGAACCACGCCGTTTCCCCACCGCCGGCCTCCCCCCGATCGTGGACGGGGCAACTATGGCGGGGCGGACGGGAGCAGGGCAGGGCGCAGAGGAAAGCGGGCGGAACAAGCGGGCGCACGCCTCGGGGCGATTCCTCCAAGGGACCCGGGACCCGGCGGGCCGTCCGGGCGAGCCCCTTCACGGGACCCGGCGGGCGATCCGCCTCAGGGAACCTGTCCCGCCGGGCTGACCGGCCGGGACCACGTGGGTGTCGTCCCCGTCAGCCGGCACAGCGCCAGGTACAGCGGTATCGGCGGGGTGTAGGGCAGCGTCCCCTCGCCCCGGTGCACGAGGGACGGCACCACCGGGGCGTCCGGAACAAGCGCCCCGGTGGCGTACTGGGCGGGCACGGGCCATTCGAGCGCGTAGTCGGAGTCGGCGGGAACGAGCCACCACCAGTGCGTGTCATCGGCGTACACGCACCCGGCCCGTGGCAACCGGGACACGAGCTGCTCGCTCAGCGGCGCCGGTATCCGCACCGCGTCGCAGCCCAGCGGTGCCGTCATCCCCTCCGGCACGGCCAGCCGGTGCGGTGTCCCCGGTGTCCGCAGTCCGCGACCGAGGCGGACCAGCGTGTCCAGGCTCAGCACCTGGCCGCCGGACCCGCTCCTCACGCCCATGCGTCCGCGCCCCCCGATCCGTGCTCGCGGGCCGTCCCCTCGGGCGCCGCTCTGTGGTGTTCCTCGGCCTCGTCCCCCTGGCCCGGCTCCCCGGAGGGCACCGGCTTGGGGCGGGCTCCCCAGCCCAGGTCGTTGCGCGGAGCGGTGTCCGTGCGGGGCTCGTCCGCCTTGCGGGGCAGCTCCGCCCAGACCAGCAGCCCGGGGCCGTGCTCATGGGCGCCCCACGCGTGGCAGAGGGAGTCGACGAGGAGCAGTCCCCTCCCGTGCTCCTCTTCGCCGCGCTGCGGGGACGGATGCGGTTCACCCGGCGCGCAGCCCTCGTCACGGACGGCTATCCGCACCAGGTCGTCGTTGTCGTGCAGCTCGCAGACCACACGGCTGCTCGCGGTGTGCACGATGGCGTTGGTCACCAGCTCGGAGACCACCAGGGCGGCCGAGTCGCAGGTGTCCTCACAGACGGACCAATGGGTCAGCCGCGCCCTCGTCAGGCGTCTGGCCTGCGCGGGAGAACCCGGGTGCGCGGCCAGCTCGAAACGGAACCGGCGCCGGGCAGCGGCCCTGTCGGGCCCCAGTCCCGCGACAGCACCGAGACCCTGGGGACGGTCTTCGGCAGCGTCTGTTCCTAAGGGCGGGGACGGAATCACGCTTGCCACTATCGCCCCGTCGTGAACACTTGGCAAGTGTCACTCTGAAAAATGCAGAGTGCTGTGTGACGCGGTGAGAGGCCGTGGCACACTGCTCGCAACAGCATGTCGAGCGGCGCCAGTTGGGATCACCGGAGATCCGTACGCAGCGATATTCGTATTCGTACAGATCTTCGATTCAGGTCTTCGAATGGCGCCGCTGGCCTGTCAGCATGCTGGTGGCGGTGACGCCCGTACATGCCTTGACGCGCCGAATGTGACTCAGTGGAGGTGGAGCGTGAGCGAACCGCGGTCCGCGCCGACGGTCGGGCAGGTCGTCCTCGGTCGGCGCCTGCTGGACCTGCGGGAACGCGCCGGGCTCAAGCGCGAGGAGGCCGCCCGCATCCTCCGGGTCGCCCCCGCCACCGTCCGCCGTATGGAGATGGCCGAGGTCGGGCTCAAGATCCCCTACCTGCAACTGCTGCTGAAGGCCTACGGCGTCTCCGACCAGGAAGCCGAGGACTTCGTCCAGCTCGCCGAGGACGCCAACCGCCCCGGCTGGTGGCAGCGCTTCCACGACGTGCTGCCCGGCTGGTTCTCGATGCACGTCAGCCTGGAGGGCGCGGCCGCGCTCATCCGCGAGTACGAGCCGCACTTCGTGCCCGGTCTGCTCCAGACCGAGGACTACGCGCGTGGCGTCCTGCGCTCGGGCGCCATCGGCCAGACCAGCCCCGAGGACATCGAGCGCCATGTGGCCCTGCGCATGGAACGGCAGGGACTGCTCACCCGTCAGGACGCGCCCCGGCTGTGGGTGGTCATGGACGAGACCGTGCTGCGCCGCCCCGTCGGCGGCCCGGAGGTGATGCGTGCGCAGATCGACAAGCTGCTCGAGGCGACGAAGCTGCCCAACGTGACGCTCCAGGTCGCCCCGTTCGCCAACGGGCCGCACCCCGGGACGTACGGGCCCTTCGTGCTCTTCCGATTCGCCATGCCGGAACTCCCGGACATGGTCTACAGCGAGTACCTGACCGGCGCGGTCTACCTGGACGCGCGTGTCGAGGTGGCGACCCACCTCGAGGTCATGGACCGCATGGCGGCGCAGGCCGCTACGGCACATCGCACGAAGGAGATCCTCCGGGATCTCCGCAAGGAGCTGTGAATGAATCGCATCAAGCCCCGTCTCCCCGTCTACAACGGCATGCCCGCCCGGGAGCTGGGGAGCGAAGGCTGGCACAAGCCGTGGAGCGGCGGCAACGGCGGCAACTGCCTGGAGGCGATGAAGCTCGCCGACGGACGGATCGCCGTGCGCCAGTCCACCGATCCGGACGGACCGGCACTGATCTACACGACCGACGAGATGACCGCCTTCATCGAGGGCGCGAAGGCGGGGGTGGCCGACTTCCTGCTCTCCTGACTCGTTGCGCCATTGCTAAGCACTGAATCGTCGGGACCGACTGAGAAGAGGGCTCGGAACCAGGACGCCGTACGACGCGGAGCAGCCACCATCCTGCTGACAGCCACCACCGGCAGGGGTGGCTGTTCCGCTTTTCAAGGGCCCTGTGAAGAGGGGCGGGAGGTTCCTACAGAGGCGGGCCTCCTTGCGCCAGCACCGCGCACAGTGCCTCCAGGGCCGCTCCGTACGCGTGCTCGGGAGGCGTCGCGTACCCCACGACCAGGCCGTCGTGGGCCGGCATGTCGGTGTCCGGGTGACGGAACCCCGCGAGCCCGTCGAGCCCGACCCCGTGCCGTACGGCGGTCTCGACGGCCGACCGCTCGGTCCCCGGCGGCAGCCGCAGCACCGCGTGCAGTCCCGCCGCGACCCCGCTGACCTCGATGTGCGGCGCGTGCTCGGCCAGCGCGGCGACGAGCCGGTCCCGGCGACTCCGGTAGCGCTGACGCATCCGGCGTACGTGACGGTCGTAGGACCCGGAGGCGATCAGGTCGGCGAGGGCCAGTTGGTCGAGCACGCTCGCCCAGGCCTCCCGCTCGCCCTTGGCCGCGAGCACGTCGTCGACGTACCGCTCGGGCAGCACCATCCAGCCCAGCCGCACCGCGGGCGACAGGCTCTTGCTGACCGAGCCGATCAGGATCACCCGCTCGGGGTCGAGGCTCTGGAGGGCGCCGACAGGCTTGCGGTCGTAGCGGAACTCCCCGTCGTAGTCGTCCTCCAGCACCACCGCGCCCCGCGCGCGTGCCCAGTCGACCACCCCCGCCCGCCGCTCGGCGTGCAGCGGGCCGCCGGTGGGGAACTGGTGGGCGGGCGTGAGCAGTACGACCCGCTCGCGGCCCAGCCGGTCCACGCGCGCGCCGTCTGCGTCGAGGGGGAGCGGCACGGTCCGTACGCCCTGGGCCGCGAGCAGCTCCCGGTGGAAGGGGAGTCCGTACGCCTCGACGGTGAGCGGTCCGCGCAGGATCCGTCCACCGCCGACCCGGTCGCCGGCTCGTTCTCCGGTTCCGCGCCTGCGTCCGCTGGTGCTTCCGCCTCCCCCTCCGTTTCCGCTTCCGGCTCCGTGTCCGAAGAGCAGTCGCAGGGCGTGCGCGAACCCGGAGCAGACGACGATCCGGCTCGGCTCCGTGCGCACGCCACGCGCGCGTGCGAGGTAGTCGGCGAGGGCCGCACGCAACTCCGGCCGCCCGGCGGGGTCGCCGGGTCCGAAGACCTCGTTGGGCGCCTGGTGGAGGGCCCGGCGGTAGGAGGCGAGCCAGGCGGACCGGGGGAAGGAGGAGGCATCGGGGGTGCCCTGGCGCAGGTCGTGCAGAACGGGCCGGTCGTGGCGCGGGGCCCGCGCGGGTGCCTTCGGGCGTACGGCGGCGGCGAGCGGCCGGGTCCGTTCGGCGACGCGGGTGCCGGACCCCTGACGGGCGGTGAGCCAGCCCTCGGCGACGAGTTCGGCGTAGGCGTCCGCCACGGTGTTGCGCGCCACCCCGAGGTCGGCGGCGAGCGAGCGGTACGGCGGCAGCCGGGTGCCCGGGGCGAGCCGCCCGCTGCGGACGGCGTCCCGCAGGGCCGTGATGAGCACGGCCCGTCCACTCCCCGGCCCGACCAGCTCCAGATGCAGGTCGGAGCCGATCCGCTGCGCGTAATTGACCCACGTTTCCGCCACGGAAATGCACCCTACAACCGGTCTTTCCGGGCCGTAGATTCCTTGTATGACCACGACGAACCAGCACGTGACGGACACCGCCCGACTGAACCTCGCGAAGGCGGCCCCGAAGGTCTTCCGGGCGCTGATCGGCTTCGACACGGCGGCCCGCGAGGGCCTCGACCCCGCCCTCGTCGAGCTGATCCAGATCCGCGCCTCGCACCTCAACCACTGCGCGTACTGCCTCCACATGCACACCAACGACGCCCGCAAGGCCGGCGAGTCCGAGGACCGCCTCCACATGGTCCCGGTCTGGCGCGAGGCCCGGCACTTCTTCACGGAGAGGGAACAGGCGGCCCTCGCCCTCACGGAGGCCGTCACGCTGGTGGCCGACGGGGGAGTCCCGGACGCGGTCTACGCCCGGGCCGCGGCCTGCTTCGAGGAACAGGAACTGGCCCACGTGCTGTCCCTGATCCTCACGATCAACACGTGGAACAGGGTGGCCCTGGCGACGGGGAAGGTGGCGGGGACGGATGAACGGGGGTGAGGGGCTGGGGGTGCACGGAGGTGAGGGGCCGGGGAGTTTCCCTGTGTCGACCTCTGCGCTGACCTTCGTGTCGCCCTCTGCGCTGACCTTCGTGTCGACCTCTGCGCCGGCTCACACCGTCATCGGCCGGTCGTACGGGCCGATCGGCGCCGGGAGTTGTGAACTCCCCGTCAGATAACGGTCGACCGCCGCCGCGACCGCCCGCCCCTCCGCGATCGCCCACACGATCAACGACTGCCCCCGGGCGGCGTCCCCCGCGGCGAACACCCCCGGCACGTTCGTCCCGAACCCCGCGTCCCGCGCGACCGTCCCCCGGGGCTCCAGCTCCAGTCCCAACTGATCCACCAGCCCGTCCTCCCGGTCCGGCCCGGAGAACCCGAGCGCCAGCAGCACGAGGTCGGCGGGCAGCGTCCGTTCCGTGCCCGTCACCGGCCGCCGCGCCGCGTCCACCTCGACGAGGTGCAACGACCGCACATGCCCGTCCTCGTCCCCGGTGAAGCGCAGCGTGGACGCCGCGAACAGGCGCGCGTCCGCATCCGCCGCGGGTGCCGTCACCAGATCGCGGGCCTCCTCGTGCGCCGCCGACAGCCGGTAGATCTTCGGGTACGTCGGCCACGGCTCGACATCCTCGTCCCGCGCACCTCCCGGCTGGGCGTAGATGTCCAACTGGGTCACGGAGGCGGCCCCTTCACGCACCGCGGTCCCCAGACAGTCGGCCCCCGTGTCACCCCCGCCCACGATCACGACATGCTTCCCGGCGGCCGACAGCGGGGACACCGCCAGCTCCCCCTCGCGGACCCGGTTGGCCAACGGCAGATACTCCATGGCCTGCCGCACTCCGGCCAACTGCCGCCCCGGCACGTCCAGTTCACGCCAGGCCGTGGCCCCGGTGGCGATCACCACGGCGTCGTACCGGGTCCGCAACTCCGCCGCCCCGACATCCCGCCCGACCGCCGTCGACGTACGGAACTTCGTCCCCTCGGCCCGCATCTGCTCGATCCGTCGCTCCAGATGGTGCTTCTCCATCTTGAACTCGGGGATGCCGTACCGCATCAGCCCGCCTGGCCGGTCGTCCTTCTCGTAGACGGCGACGGTGTGTCCCGCCCGCGTCAACTGCTGTGCCGCGGCGAGCCCGGTCGGCCCCGACCCGATCACCGCCACGGTCCGCCCGGACAGCCGGTCCGGCGGGCGCGGTGGCGCGAACCCGAGCTCCCAGGCCCGTTCCGCGACGGCCACCTCGACGTTCTTGATGGTGACGGCCGGCTGGTTGATGGCGAGCACGCACCCCGCCTCACACGGCGCCGGACACAACCGGCCGGTGAACTCGGGGAAGTTGTTCGTCGCGTGCAGCCGGTCTGCGGCCTGCCGCCAGTCCTCCCGTGAGACCAGGTCGTTCCACTCGGGGATGAGGTTGCCCAGCGGACAGGCCTGGTGGCAGAAGGGGACGCCGCAGTCCATGCAGCGATCCGCCTGTTTGCTGATGATGGGCAGCAGCGCACCGGGGACGTACACCTCGTCCCAGTCCCGGACCCGCTCCCCGACCGGCCGACGCGGCCAGTCCTGGCGCGGGGTGGTCATGAATCCCTTGGGATCGGCCATGGCCGTCTTCCTCGCTCGCGCTGGTGACGCTGACGCGTCCGACACGGACGTGCGTCATCGGGCGGCACCCCTGCGGAACTCCTTTCGGCCACGATACGACTCCTCGGCCACTCGCGCAGAGTGCCGGTGAGCGGTACGGGACAGCGCTTTCCCGGGGCTGTGAAGGTCGGGTTCGCAGGACGTGTCCCGGGGAGGGGGTGCTTGTGCGCTCAGGTGAGGGCCAGCAGGTACGCCAGCGCCGCCGCGCCGGAGGCGACCGCGCGCACGTGGTTCCACATCGTCCACTCGCGCACGTACGTCGGCCAGTACGCCGTCGCCTCCGCGGTGCCCGGGTCCAGTCGCAGCAGGGCGTCGTTGCGGGGCACGTTCGCCACCATCGTCAGCCCGAACGCGCCGAACAGATACAGCGCGCTGCCCACCAGCAGCTCCACGGTCCCCTCGTCCGGCCACAGCACGAACGTCACCACCGCGATCACCGAGCACAGCACCGCGGACCCGGCGAACACCGCCATGAACGGCGGCCGCACCGCGCTCACGTTGATGGCGTTCATCGCGGCGACGCCCTGTGCGGGCGGCAACGCGGCGAGCCCTCTCATCACGAACGTCGAGAACGCGCAGAACACCCCGGCCACCAGCCCGGTCCCCAGCACCCCGAGCACGACCAGCACGAAGTAAGGCCCATCGATCATCTCAACACCAGCTCCCACGTCCGGCCCGGCACCACCCGTCCCCACCAGTGAATCCCGCCCCCGCCCCACGGACCATGGCCATTCCGCGCACCCGCATAACCAGCCGTCCATCCCCACGATCCGCCCAGAAGCCCTTCACACCGGGTGCGCGCGGGAGGTGGGGCTGGGGAGTGGGGGAGGGATGCGCCCCGGCTGTCAGGACCTCGGCCGGCTGTCAGGACCTCGGCCGGCTCGCAACCGGGGACGCCAAGGAGCCGCTGTCCGGGTCGCCAAGCAGGGGGCGCCGAGAAGGGGTCGCCGAGAAAGGGTCGCCGAGAAGGGATCGCCAGACGTGGGATCGCCAGGCGTGGATCGTCAGACGTGGGATCGTCAGCCCGCCTCCTCCCGTACCACCAGCCCCGGTTCCCGCCACCCCGTCAGTACCGCCTCCACCCGCCCCGCGATCCGCCGCCGCGCCTCGTGTCGCGCCACCCCGCTCATCAGCAACGCGTCGTACGGCGTGTCCACGTGCCGTACGGACGCCACCACCGCCGACACCACCGCCCGCTCCGACAGGGCCCGCCCCGCCGCACTGCGCCCCACCCGCCCACTGCCCCGCAGGGACGCGTGCGAGGCGATGGCCCGGGCCCGCCCGTCGGGACACCCAGGGAACAGCCTCCGTATCTCCGCGGCGAACGCCTCCGCGAACCGCACGTCCTCCGCCGCCCGCCGCCGCGCGTCCCGCACCCGACGCCGCCGTCGCGCCTCCGCGTCGGCCAGACACCGCCCCTCGGCCTTGGCCAGCCCCGCCTCCTCGACGAGGACGCCTTGCCGCTCGTACCGGCCCTTGCGCCGGTTGAACCGGACCACCACCGCCGACAGGCCGCTCTCCTCCCGCGACCGACGCGTCAGCGCCGTGTCCCCGCGCGGCAGGAACACCAGGTGGCCGAGGTCGGCGCAGTCGAGACACCGAGGCGCCCCGCCCTCGACCACCAGCAGCGGCAACGGTCCGCCCCGGCACTCCGCACAGTGCCGCCTCCGCAACGGCTGGACCACGAGAAGCCCGCCACGGGCCGGAGGAGTCGCGAGGCCGGTCATGAGGGATTCATTCCCCGGCCGCACCCCTCACCGACACCCACGCCCGCAGCCCGCCGCACCGGGTGCAGTGGGCGCAGGGATGGTGTCGCCGACGCGGCACGGCGGGGTGCGGGTGTCCGTGGGAGGGCGTCGAGCGCGGATGTCAGCCCCGCCACCCAGGCCCGCGGCATCCTGATCCTCGTCTGACGCATCATGGCCACGTGCGACTCGAAGCGATCACCTGGGACCGACTGGGCGAGCGGCTGGCCGACCGCCTCCTCGACCTGAAGCCGGCCGACGGCAGCCCCTGGCCCCGCGTCGCCCTCGACGGCGCCCCCGCGGCCCGCCCGGGCGAACTCGCCGACCGCGTGGCCGAGGCCCTCCGGATACGCGGCCGTCCTTCGCTCGTCGTCGGCGTCGAGGGCTTCCTGCGCCCCGCCTCCCTCCGCCTGGAATACGGCCACCACGATCTGGAGGCCTACTACAACGGCTGGTTCGACACCGGTGCCCTCTGGCGCGAGGTCTTCGGCCCCCTCGAACCCGGCGGCGACGGACGGATCCTGCCCGACCTGTGGGACCCGGTCACCGACCGCGCCACCCGCAGCCCCTACGTCCAACTCCCGCCCGGCGGCGTCCTGTTGCTCCACGGCCCCCTCCTGCTGCGCCACTGGTTCCCCTTCGACCTGACCGTCCACGTCCTCCTCTCCGAGGGCGCCCTCCGTCGCCGGACCCCCGAGCCCGACCACTGGACCCTCCCCGCCTACGAGCGCTACGGCGAGGAGACCGACCCGGCCGGCACGGCCGACGTCCTCGTCCGCGCCGACGATCCCCGCCACCCTGCGTGGAACGGGTGAACCGGCCTGTCCTGCCTGTCCTGCCGATTGGCTGACCCTGCCGATCCGACCGTTCGGCTGCTCCGGCTGTTCCGGTCGATCCGGTTGTCCGGGCTGTTCGGGCTGCTCCGGCCGATCCCGGTGATCCGAGGGGCGTGGCGCCGCTGCCCGGCCCCGGCCCGTTACCGCCCGCCCCCGTTACCCCCCGGCTCCGTTACCGCCCGGTTCCAGGTGCGGGCCCCTTCCGGCGCCGCGAGAATGTAGGGCGCCGGGACTTGCGGTGCCGCCCGCGCCGCGCCGGCCGTCAGGCACCGGGAGGTACTCCATGACCACCGCCGGAGACATCATGCACCGGGGTGCCCAGTGGATCCCCGCCCACGAGACCCTCGACCGCGCCGCCCAGTTGATGCGTGAACTCGGCGTCGGAGCCCTGCCCATCAGCGATGCCGACGAACGGCTGTGCGGCATCCTCACCGACCGCGACATCGTCATCAACTGTGTCGCCGTCGGCCGCGACCCGGCCGCGGTCACCGCCGGCGAGATGGCCCAGGGCACCCCCCGCTGGATCGACGCCGGCGCCGACGTGAGCGATGTCCTCCACGAGATGCAGGAGCACCGGATCCGCAGGCTCCCCGTCATCCAGAACAAGCGCCTGGTGGGCATGATCAGCGAGTCCGACCTGGCCCGGCACCTGACGGACGAGCAGATCGCCGGCTGGGCCGAGAGCGTCTACGCGCGCTCCTCCACCACCCACTGACCCGTCCACGCACCCGTCCCGCGTAGGCCTCCGATCACAGCCAGCCGTTGCGCCGGAAACCGCGGTACAGGACACCGCAGCCGACGGCTATCACGCCCATGACCAACGGGTAGCCGAACGTCCAGTGCAGCTCCGGCATGTGCTCGAAGTTCATGCCGTAGACCCCGCAGACCATCGTCGGGACGGCGATCACCGCGGCCCAGGCCGTGATCTTCCGCATGTCCTCGTTCTGCGCGACCGTCACCTGCGCGAGGTGCGCCTGGAGGATCGAGTTGAGCAGCTCGTCGAACGCGGCGATCTGCTCCTTGGCGCGCAGCAGATGGTCGGAGACGTCCCGGAAGTACGCCTGTATCTCCGGGGCGATGACGTGGATCGGCCGGGCGGAGAGCTCCTCCAGCGGGCGGCTGAGCGGGGCCACCGCCCGCTTCAGCTCCAGGAGTTCGCGCTTGAGCTGGTAGATGCGGCCCGGGTCGACCCGCGCGCCGTTGTCCGCGAACACGGCCGTCTCGACCAGGTCGATGTCCGACTGGATGGAGTCGGTGACGTCCAGGTAGTCGTCGACCACGTGGTCCGCGATCGCGTGCAGGACCGCGGCAGGCCCCTTGGCGAGCTGCGCGGGGTCGGACTCCAGCTCCTCGCGCAGCGGACCCAGCGAACCGTGGCTGCCGTGCCGCACCGTGATCACGAAGTCCTCGCCGACGAACACCATGATCTCGCCGGTGTTGACCACCTCGCTCGTCGCCGTGAGCTCCTCGTGCTCCACATAGCAGACCGTCTTGAACACCGCGAACAGCGTCTCGCCGTAGCGCTCCACCTTCGGGCGCTGATGGGCCTCGACCGCGTCCTCGACGGCCAGCGGATGCAGGTCGAAGAGGTCCGCGATGCCCTCGAACTCGATGTCCGACGGCTCGTGCAGACCGAGCCAGACAAAACCGTCACGGCTGTCGCGCACCCGCTCCACGGTGTCGACCAGATCGCCGTCGACGGGGATGCGGGCGCCCTCCTTGTACGTCACGCAGTTGACCACCGAGGTGCCCAGCGGGGAGCGGGCGTGGTGGCTCAGGTCGACGCGCGGACGCCGCCTGGCCAACCGGGCCACCTTGCGCAGGCCACCGACCCTGCCGAAGCTCGTGACCTTTCGCAGATTCCCTGCCATGGACATCTGGATCTCCTCGCGTGGACCTCCGTGCGACGCGGTTCTGCGTCCTGGCGCGCCAGTTTGCCAGGTCGACGCAAGCACCGGGTGAGCCTGTGGACAGGGCCCGTTCCGCTTGGTTCCCGCCTGTGGAAAACCCCTCGCCCCGGCTGTCGCGCCGGTCGTCCGGTGGACGGACTGCGACCCTCTCCTCGTAGGAACCGCGTCGTCCGTTCGGACAAGCCCGACGACTGGGATCATCGCGACATGACACCAACCGACGGGTACCTCCTCGACAACCGGCAGGCGGAGGCGGCAGAGCGCTTCGACGCCTTCGCCACCCTCTTCGACCCCACGACCTTCCGGCACCTCGAAGCATTCGGCATCGGATCCGGCTGGCGCTGCTGGGAGGTCGGCGCGGGCGGCACGTCCGTGGTGTCCTGGCTGGCGAAGAAGGTCGGCCCGACCGGCAAGGTCGTCGCCACGGACATCGACACCACCCTTCTCACCGCGGCGGCCCGCCCGCCGGTGGACGTACGCGTCCACGACGTGAGCGCCGAGGAACCGCCCGGGGACGGCTTCGACCTGGTGCACGCCCGGCTCGTCCTGGTCCATGTGCCGGACCGGGAAAGGGCGTTGCGCTCGATGATCAAGTCCCTGCGTCCCGGCGGGCGGCTCCTGCTGGAGGACGGCGACCCCGCCCTGCAACCGCTGACCTGCCCCGACGAGCACGGCCCCGAGCAACAGCTCGCGAACCGGCTGCGCCAGGGCTTTCGCCGACTGCTCGCCGACCGCGGCGCCGACCTCTCCTACGGACGCACCCTCCCGCGTCTGCTTCGCGAGGCCGGTCTGCGCCAGGTGGCCGCCGACGCGTACTTCCCGCTCGCCTCGCCTGCCTGCGCCGCCCTGGAGTCCGCCACGATCCGCCAGATCCGCGCGCAGTTGGTCAAGGCGGGCCTCGCCACGGACGAGGACATCGACCGTCACCTCGCCAATGTCGCCACCGGCACGATGGATCTGGCCACGGCCCCGCTGATCTCGGCCTGGGGGCGCAAAGCGTAGCGGGGGAGCGGGAGTCGTCTCAGCGGGCCGGAGTCCGGAGCTTGGAGCTTCCAGCAGCATCTGCCGCCCCGGGCGCCCGCTGACGCTCCGTCAATCCAGTGTCCGCCAGCGGAACGACCGGTCGTCGGTCCCGAGCCGTCGGCCCACCCGCCGGCCGTCACTCCGGCGGCCGGCGACCCGCCGATCGGCCATCTGCCCGACTCAGCCCAGCCACCCGGCCCCACCCGGCCCTCATTCCGGAACCGGTGGTCTCCCGCCCACCCGTTCGACCGCCAGCGCGCCCGCCCGGCATCCTTCCGCCGCCGCCTCCTCAGGTCTGGCGCCCGCCAGCAGGGACGCCAGGAACGCGCCCGTGAAGGCGTCACCCGCCCCCGTCGTGTCCCGGGGCGTCGCCGCCACCGCGGGCACGTGGGCGTACACCGCTCCGGACCGGGCGATCAGCGCACCCTGCGCCCCCTGTTTGGCCACCACCAGCGGGAAGCGGCGGCTCAACTCGGCCGCGGCGTCGGCCACGTCGGGCAGGCCGGTGAGCAGGCACGCCTCGTCCCGGCTCGGCAGCAGGACGTCCACCCCCTCGACCAGCGAGAGAAAGCGGCCCGGTCCCGCCTCGCGCAGGAAGCCCGCCGAGGCCGGGTCCAGACTGACCCGGACTCCACGCGCGCGTGCCGACTCCAGGGCCACGGCCACCAGCGCCCGGCTGGGCTCCGAGAACAGGAGGTAGCCCGACACGTGCAGCCGCGCCACGCCGTCGAGCAACGCGTCCGACCAGTCGTCCGGCTCCAGCCGCAGCGTGGCGCCGCTGTCGGTGAGGAACGTCCGCTCGGCGGCCTCCCCGTTGTCCACGAGGCAGATCACCGTCCCGGTCGGCGCCTTCGGATCGACGACCAGCCTGGGTCGTACGCCGCAGGCGACCAACTCCCGCTCGTGCCAGGCGGCCGAGTCCGCGCCCACCCGCCCCAGCAGCCGTACCTCCGCACCGCCGCCGCGGGCGGCCCAGCAGGCCACGTTGGCCCCCGCCCCGCCCGGCACCGTACGGATCGCGGCGGCGGTGTCCGTTCCGGCGGCGAGCGGTCCCCGGTGCCGGGCGACGACGTCCGTGATGACGTCCCCGACGACCAGGAGGGCGCCACCCCGGACGGCCGCGGCGGTGTCGAGCCCGTCCGTCGTCACGCCCCAGCCCGCGCGGCCGCGATCCGTGCCGCCAGCCGCACGTTGCCCCGCACCGCCGCCAGGTTGGCGCTCAGGGACGCGCCGTCGGTGTGCCGCATCAGGTGGCTCAGCAGGAACGGCGTGACCCCCTGACCGGTGACGCCCGCCTCCTCGCAGGCCTGGAGCGCTTCCGCGAGCACGCGCGCGTGCAAGTCGGGATCCAGTTGCTCCTCCTCGGGCACCGGGTTGGCGACGATCAGCGCCGAGCCGGGCGCGCCGAGCGCCTCACGCGCGCGCATGACCTCCGCCACCTGCTCGGGGGAGTCCAGCCGCCACTCCACCGGAAAACCGGAGTCGGACAGGTAGAAGCCGGGGAAGCGGTCCGTGCCGTAACCGGCGACCGCGACCCCCAGCGTCTCAAGGCGCTGAAGCGTCGCGGGCACGTCCAGGATGGACTTCACGCCCGCGCACACCACGGTGATCGCCGTACGCGCCAGCAGGCCGAGGTCGGCCGACTCGTCCTGGGTCGTCGTCCACTCCCGGTGCACCCCGCCGAGCCCGCCCGTGGCGAACACCTCCACCCCGGCCAGCGCCGCGAGCTGGGCCGTGGCGGACACCGTGGTCGCCCCGCTCACCCCCGCGGCCACCGCGAGCGGCAGATCCCGGTGCCCCAGCTTGCGGATCCCGTCCTCGTTCGCGACCCGTTCCAACTGCTGCTTGTCGAGGCCGACATGGGGACGGCCGTCCAGTACGGCGATCGTCGCCGGCACGGCCCCCTCCTGCCGTACGACGTCCTCCAGCTCCAGCGCCACCTGCAGATTGCGCGGACGCGGCAGCCCGTGCGCGATGATCGTGGACTCCAGGGCCACCACGGGTCGACGCGCGTCGATCGCCTCGCGCACCTCTTCGGACACCACCAGCACCACGGCCTGCCTCCTGTCGATCGGTCTTCCCTCATCTCTGGCGGGCGGCACGTCCGGTCAAACCCTTGCGAGCCGGGGAGGAGGACCCCAGCCTGGGGTGCATGACGGACAACTCGACACGTCTCGACCATGTCGTCCTCTGGGTGCGCGACCCGGTGGCATCGGCCGACTTCTACGAGAAGACCCTGGGCACGGAGCCCGTGCGGCTCACCGACTACGCCGCCGGAACGGTGTCCTTCCCCTCCGTACGGCTCAACGACGAGACCATCCTCGACCTCATGCCGCTCACCCTGGCGGGCGGAATGTCCATGGTCCCCGGCGCCGCCGAGAGCGCGGGACACCCCGTCAACCATGTCTGCCTGGCCATGCCCGCCGGCGAGTTCGAGACACTCCGGGCCCGGCTGGAGGAACGCTCCGTGCCCGTCTCGGACTTCTCCCACGACTCCTTCGGCGCCCGCGGAATGGCCCGGCGCAGCTTCTACTTCCGTGATCCGGACGGGAACGTCTTCGAGGCACGTCACTACGACTGACCGCGCGAGGGGGCGCACGCGCACGCGTGGCCCCCTCGCCCACGGTGTCAGACCGGCCGTACGCCGTTCAGCGCCCCGTGCGGGTCGAGCACGTACTTGCGGCTGGCGCCCTGGTCGAACTTGGCGTAGCCGCGCGGCGCGTCCTCCAGTCCGATGACCGTCGCGTTGACCGCCTTGGCGATGTGCACACGGCCGTGCAGGATCGCCATCATCAGGCTCCGGTGGTACCTCATCACCGGGCACTGTCCGGTGGTGAAGCGGTGGCTCTTGGCCCAGCCGAGCCCGAGCCGCACCTTCAGCGTCCCGCTCCTCGCGTCCTCGTCGACCCCGCCGGGGTCCTCGGTGACGTACAGGCCGGGGACCCCCAGCGCACCGCCCGCGCGCGTGAGACCCATCAGCGAGTTGAGGACGGTCGCGGGCGCCTCCTGGGCGTCCTTGCCGTGGCCGCGGGCCTCGAAGCCCACCGCGTCGACCGCGGCGTCCACCTCCGGTTCCCCGAGGATCTGGGCGATCTGGTCCTCCACGGCGCCCTGCGACACGTCGACGGTCTCGCAGCCGAAGCTCCGTGCCTGGGCGAGACGCTCGGCGTTGAGGTCGCCGACGATGACCACGGCGGCGCCGAGGAGCTGCGCCGAGGCGGCCGCCGCCAGGCCCACCGGGCCCGCCCCTGCGACGTACACGGTCGAACCGACGCCCGCGCCGGCCGTCACCACACCGTGGAAGCCGGTCGGGAAGATGTCCGACAGCATGGTCAGGTCGAGCAGCTTCTCGCGGGCCTCGTCCCGGTCGGGGAACCTCAGCAGATTGAAGTCGGCGTACGGCACCATGGCGTACTCGGCCTGGCCGCCGACCCAGCCGCCCATGTCGACATAGCCGTAGGCCGCCCCGGGGCGGGACGCGTTGACGTTCAGGCAGATCCCTGTCTTGCCCTCCTTGCAGTTACGACACCGCCCGCAGGCGATGTTGAACGGTACGGAGACGATGTCGCCGACGTCGACGAACTCGACGTCCGGGCCCCGTTCGACGACTTCGCCGGTGATCTCGTGTCCCAGGACCAGCCCTTCGGGCGCGGTCGTCCGTCCGCGCACCATGTGCTGGTCGCTGCCGCAGATGTTGGTGGCGAGGACCTTGAGGATGACCCCATGCCGGCACTTCCTGCCGACCGCCTCGGGAGACACCCCCGGCCCGTCCTGGAGCTCGAGCGTGGGGTGGTCGACGGTCCTGACCTCCACCGCACCCGGCTTGAGATACGCGACTGCCCTGTTTCCGCTCATGTCTGATCGCCGTCCCTTCGGCTCCGAGCCCTCGGATGCCAGTGGCTGTGCGCACGGCGGAGTCTGCTACCGCGTCGGCCTTCCGGCCAGCCGTCGCGCGCGGACCGGACGAGACTCCTGCGGAGCGCCGGTCGAGGCGGCATCCGGAGCGCCGGACAGGACCTCTCAGGGGCGCCAGGCGGCACCGCCTCAGAACAGCGGCTCGGGCAGCACACCCTCCAGAGCCAGCAACTTCCGCTTGGTCTCCAGACCCCCGCCGAAGCCCCCGATGCCGCCGTCGCTCTCGACCACCCGGTGGCAGGGCACGACGACCGGCAGCGGGTTGGAGCCCATGGCCACCCCGACGGCCTGCGCGGCACCCGGCTGACCGACCCGCCCGGCCAGATCGCCGTACCCGACGACCTGGCCGAACCGCACGCCGGACGCCAGCTCGCGCAGCACCTGCCGGTTGAAGCCGGAGATCAGCGACCAGTCCAGGGGCAACTCGAAGTCGTGCCGCTCGCCCGCGAAATACGCCTCGACCTGGCGTATCGCCTCGGCCAGGAGCGGAGAGCCGGGCGCCTCGACGGGCTCGGTGCCCAGCCGGGACGCGAGCCGCTCCAGCGCCTTGTCACGGACCGGGTCGGTGGCGTGGAAGACCACGTTGACCAGACCCTCGTCGGTCGCGGCCAGCAGCAGCGGGCCGATGTCGGTGCCGACGACGGTCCACACGATCCGCTGCTCGCCCTGCCCATGGCTGTTCATGCCACCACCGTACGAGCCGCCACTGACAACACGCGGTGACCTGGGCGAACCGCCCGCTAGCCGGACAGCGCGTCCCGCACCACGTCCGGCTTGTTGGTGATGATGCCGTCGACGCCGTACCCGGCGACCCTGCGCGCGGCCTCCGCGGTGTTGACGGTCCAGACGGAGACCTCCAGCGGCTTGTCGTGCGGACCGGTGAAGGCGTGGACGGCGGAGACGTACGCCGTGGAGACGGTGGTGTACGACGGGTTGATCTGGTCCGCGAAGGACGCGTACGTGTGCAGGTCCGCCACGGACGGCGTGCCTAGGAAGCCGGTCTTCACAGCGGGGGCGAGGTCGTGGACGGTTCGCAGACTGGCGGCGCTGAAGCTCTGCACGACCAGCCGGCCCCGGTGCGTCCCGTCGAGCCACCCTTCGTTGCCGAGGAGCTTGAGGGTCTCCCGCTCGATGCCCGGGTAGAGCTCCGGGTTCTTGAGTTCGAGGAGCAGTTTCTGATGGTGGAGATCGACGCGGCGCACGTACTGCTCCAGCGTCGGCACGCGCGCGCCCGCGTAGGCGGCGTTGAACCAGCCGCCCGCGTCCAGCCGGGCGATCTCGGCGGCGGTGAAGTCCTTCACCTTCCAGGGCGCCCGTCCGGGGAAGACCTGCTCCACGTCGGTCGTGCGCTGGAGGCTGTCGTCGTGGAGGACGACGAGTTCGCCGTCCTTGGTGCGCTGGACGTCGTTCTCGACCCAGACGGCACCGAGCCGGGCGGCCTTGTCGACGGCGGCAAGGGTGTTCTCGGGGGCGTAGGCGGAACCGCCCCGGTGGGCGATGAGGGTGGGCGGGGTGCCGTCCTCGACGGCCCGGACGTCGGTTGCGGGAAGCAGGAGGGCGGCGGTCCCCAGGAGGGCGGTGGTCAGGGCGGCCGCGGCGCGCGCGTGCATACGTACTCCTCGCGTCGAGCGATCACGTACAGCACAACTGTGACAGCACCGGGTCAACAGCAGCGGGGTACAGAATGGACACATCCTGAACGGGCGTGTCCCGAGTCCGCTCACTGGTGCCGCACAACTGGGGCAAGGGCGTGTTTCTTTGCCGGAAAATCGTTCGACCATTCCGGTGGCAGTCATACTCTCTGCCTCAGCCCTGACCGTTCGGGCGGTGCTGGGAAGGGGCACTTTTCAGGGAATTCCGGGACGTAAGAGGGCGGAAGGGCAGCCGCGCATGCAAGGCACGGTCGACGGATTCAGCTACGGACTCGTCACACCGCTGGTGGCCTACCTCATGGCCTGCCTCGGCGGTGCCCTCGGCCTGCGTTGCACCACCAGATCCATGCTGGTCAGCCGGTCCTGGCGACCCGGCTGGCTGGCTCTCGGCTCGACGGCGATCGGCTCCGGCATCTGGACCATGCACTTCGTCGCCATGATGGGGTTCAAGGTCGAGCAGGCGCCGATCCACTACGACCGGGGGATCACGTTCGCGAGCCTGGGCGTCGCCATCGTCATGGTGGGCATCGGGGTCTTCATCGTCGGCTACCGGGGCGCGACCGGCACCCCCCTGATGACCGGCGGTGCCGTCACCGGCCTGGGCATCGCCTCGATGCACTACCTGGGCATGGCCGGCATGCGCCTGAACGGGCAACTGGAGTACAACACGGTCACCGTCGCCGTCTCCGTGGTCATAGCCGTCGTCGCCGCCACCGCCGCCCTGTGGGCCGCCGGGCAGGTCAGGGGATTCCTGTGGACCGTGGGCGCGAGCCTGGTCATGGGCCTCGCCGTCACGGGCATGCACTACACCGGCATGGCCGCCCTCAGCGTCCATCTGCACAACACGTCCGCCCCCGTCGCCGGTGACTCGCCCGCCTCCCTGCTCGCGCCGATGATGGTCGGCCCGCTGGCCTTCCTGCTGCTCGCCGGCGTCGTCGTGATGTTCGATCCGTTGATGGTCATGGGCAAGCCCGTGTGGTCCCCCGCCGAGAACAAGCCCGGCGTCCCCGCCCGCGAGGTCGTCCACCACCCCCCGACCCGCCGCCCGTCACTCCGCCCCCACCGCAACACCCCCCACCGAGATTCCCGAACCCCACAAAACCGCTGACCCCACGGAGACCGACGCCGCACGGCCCGCCTGCCTGACGTGCCCCCCTCCCGCTGCCGCGGCGTACGGTCCTCACGGCCGGGGCAGGCTGCGCCACCGCTGCCCGGTTCCTCGGCCGGCGCCCCGCTCGTCCCCGACCCACCCCAGACCGTCGTACGTCCCCCCCCAGCCCCCACCCCACCCCTCCCTAAGCCCCCACACCCCCCAGATCCCACCGCGTTGTCAGTGGGGAGTCGTACGGTTGACTCCATGCGGCCCGTTTCCCACATCGAACGTACGGTGGCGCCTTTCGAGGTCGTCAGTTCCTACCAGCCCAGCGGCGACCAGCCCGCGGCGATCGCCGAGCTGGCCAAGCGCATCGAGGCAGGTGAGAAGGACGTCGTCCTGCTCGGCGCGACCGGCACCGGAAAGTCCGCCACCACCGCGTGGATGATCGAGAAGCTCCAGCGCCCGACCCTCGTGATGGCCCCGAACAAGACGCTGGCCGCCCAGCTCGCGAACGAGTTCCGCGAGCTGCTGCCGAACAACGCCGTCGAGTACTTCGTCTCGTACTACGACTACTACCAGCCCGAGGCCTACGTCCCGCAGTCGGACACCTACATCGAGAAGGACTCCTCGATCAACGAGGAGGTCGAGCGGCTGCGCCACTCCGCGACCAACTCGCTGCTCACCCGCCGTGACGTCGTCGTGGTCGCGTCCGTCTCCTGCATCTACGGCCTCGGTACGCCCCAGGAGTACGTGGACCGCATGGTCCCCCTCAGGGTCGGCGACGAGATCGACCGCGACCAGCTCCTGCGCCGCTTCGTGGACATCCAGTACACGCGCAACGACCTGGCCTTCAGCCGCGGCACCTTCCGCGTCCGCGGCGACACCATCGAGATCTTCCCGGTCTACGAGGAGCTCGCCGTCCGCATCGAGATGTTCGGCGACGAGATCGAGGCCCTCTCGACGCTCCACCCGCTCACCGGCGAGATCATCAGCGACGACGAGCACCTGTACGTCTTCCCGGCCTCCCACTACGTCGCGGGTCCCGAGCGCATGGAGCGGGCCGTCAACGACATCGAGAAGGAGCTCGGGGAGCGCCTGGCCGAGCTGGAGAAGCAGGGCAAGCTCCTGGAGGCCCAGCGCCTGAGGATGCGCACCACCTACGACCTCGAGATGCTCCGCCAGATCGGCTCCTGCTCCGGCGTGGAGAACTACTCGATGCACTTCGACGGCCGCCTGCCCGGCTCCCCGCCGAACACCCTGCTGGACTACTTCCCGGACGACTTCCTGCTCGTCATCGACGAGTCGCACGTCACCGTGCCCCAGATCGGCGCGATGTACGAGGGCGACGCCTCCCGCAAGCGCACCCTCGTCGACCACGGCTTCCGCCTCCCGTCCGCCCTGGACAACCGCCCCCTGAAGTGGGAGGAGTTCACGGAGCGCATCGGCCAGACCGTCTACCTGTCGGCCACGCCCGGCAAGTACGAGCTCTCGCGCGGGGACGGCGTCGTCGAGCAGATCATCCGCCCCACCGGCCTGGTCGACCCCGAGGTCGTCGTCAAGCCCACCGAGGGCCAGATCGACGACCTGGTGCACGAGATCCGTACCCGCACCGAGAAGGACGAGCGTGTCCTGGTCACCACGCTCACCAAGAAGATGGCCGAGGACCTCACCGACTACTTCCTGGAGCTCGGCATCCAGGTCCGCTATCTGCACAGCGACGTCGACACCCTGCGCCGCGTGGAGCTGCTGCGCGAGCTGCGCTCCGGCGAGTTCGACGTCCTGGTCGGCATCAACCTCCTGCGGGAGGGCCTCGACCTGCCCGAGGTGTCCCTGGTCGCGATCCTCGACGCCGACAAGGAGGGCTTCCTGCGCTCCGGCACCTCCCTGATCCAGACCATCGGCCGCGCGGCACGCAATGTCTCCGGCCAGGTCCACATGTACGCCGACAAGATCACCCCGGCGATGGAGAAGGCCATCGAGGAGACCAACCGCCGCCGGGAGAAGCAGGTCGCGTACAACAAGGAGCGGGGCATCGACCCCCAGCCGCTGCGCAAGAAGATCAACGACATCGTCGCGCAGATCGCCCGCGAGGACGTGGACACCGAGCAACTGCTCGGCTCCGGCTACCGCAAGAGCAAGGACGGCAAGCCGGCCAAGGCGCCCGTGCCCGCCCTCGGCGGCAAGGCGGCCGGCACCAAGGCCGCCAAGGGCAAGGCCAAGGAGACCGTCCCGACGGACCGTCCCGCCGCCGAACTCACCGAGCAGATCGAGGAGATGACGGCACGCATGCGTGCCGCCGCCGCGGACCTCCAGTTCGAGATCGCGGCCCGGCTGCGCGACGAGGTCTCGGAGATGAAGAAGGAGCTCCGGCAGATGAAGGAGGCGGGCCTGGCCTGACCGCATCGCGCTGTGTTGCAAGACCGACACAAAGTGCGCTTCGGGGTGCGTCACCGTCGGCGGCCCTGCGTAGGGTTCTGGACAACCGCGGGGGCCGCGGCAACAGGGGACAGCGAGAGGGGTTCGGCGCGTGACCGTCAACATGACCAAGGGTCAGGCCATCAGTCTGCAGAAGAACGACGGAGGCAGCCTGACCGCGGTGCGCATGGGCCTCGGCTGGCAGGCGGCTCCCCGGCGCGGCCTGTTCGGCTCGCGCACGCGGGAGGTCGACCTGGACGCCTCCGCCGTGCTGTTCGCGGACAAGCAGCCCGTCGACGTCGTCTTCTTCCGCCACCTGGTGAGCGACGACGGTTCGGTCAAGCACACCGGTGACAACCTCGTCGGCGGCGTCGGCCAGGGCGGGGACGACGAGGCGATCCTCGTCGACCTCTCCCGCGTGCCGGTCCACATCGACCAGATCGTCTTCACCGTGAACTCCTTCACGGGCCAGACCTTCCAGGAGGTGCAGAACGCCTTCTGCCGACTGGTCGACGAGACGAACGGCGACGAGCTCGCCCGCTACACGCTCGCCGGCGGCGGCGCCTACACCGCCCAGATCATGGCGAAGGTGCACCGGGCGGGTTCGGGCTGGAGCATGACGGCCCTCGGCACCCCGGCCAACGGCCGCACCTTCCAGGACCTGATGCCGGCGATCCTGCCGCACCTGTAACCGGCCGGCCGAGCGGCATCCGACCGACACCACGACACGGGGGGAGAAGGCGATGACGGCCGAGCTGGTGCGGGGGCAGAACCACCCGCTCTCCCAGGCCCGACTCGAGATCCGGATCGCGGCCGGCACGCCGGTCGTGGCCGGAGCCACGCTCGGCGACGAGCAGGGCAGGGTGCACGGCGTCGAATGGGTCCTGCACCCGGGCGCGCCCACCCTGCCGGGGCTGGAGGTCTCCCGGCAGGCGGCCGCCGACCACCGCCTCGCCGTCGACCTCGGCGCGCTGCCCGAGACCGTCCACCGGGTCCATGTGCTGCTCGCGCTGCCCGCGGCGGGCGGCCCCGTGCGCTTCGGCGCCGTCGCCGCCCCCTTCGTCGCGGTCACCGGCCTCGACGGCACCGAGCTCGCCAGCTACACCCTCACCGGCCTGGACGCCGAGTCGGCGGTCGTCGCGCTGGAGCTCTACCGCCGCCAGGGCGCCTGGAAGGTACGTGCCGTGGGGCAGGGGTACGCGGGCGGCCTCGCCGAACTCCTCACCGACCAGGGCCTTCCCCAGGCCCAGCAGCTCGCCCACGACATCCACGAGGCGGTGGCCCGCGGCCTGGCCCGCGCGGTGCCGATGCCACCACCGCTCACCGCGGACGGCGACCGCCCCCGGCAGACGGCCACCCCGGCGCCGGGCCCGGACCAGGGCGCGTCCGCGGCCCAGGGCGCCCCCGGTGCCGTACCGCAGTCACCGTCCCCCGGCAGTACGCAGCCGCTGTCGCCGTACGGCACACAGCCCCCGAGCGGTGGGCCGGTCCCCGGCACACCGCAGCCCGCCTCCCCATACGGCGCACCGGGCACTCCGGCGGCAGGTCCGACGCAGCCCGGACCCACCCAGGGTCCCGCGGACCCGACCGGGCAGCCGCCGACCGCCGGCGGTCCGATCGACTACAGCCACCCCCGGCGGCAGAACACCGCCCCGCCGCCGCCCCCGCCCGCCGCACCCCCCGCACAGCCGGGGCAGCCCGCGCGGCCCGTCGCCGGGGACGCCACCGGCTGGTCCATGGAGGAGCGCCTCTACAACCAGGTGTGGGGCATGTTCGAGGACCTGGCCCGCTCCACGGCCGCCTACCGCAGTGCCGTGGACTTCGCGGAGTCACGCATGGAGAAGGAGCTGGACGCGGCCCTCGCCGACCCGCGCAACCGGATCGGCGGACAGGGCGACGCCGCACGGGAGGCGGCCCGCGCCAAGCACGCCCAGCTCGTCGAACAGGCCCGCGCGGCCTACGACCGGGACCTCGGCCAGCTCACCGCCGAGTCGGACGTGGTCGAACCCGCCCTCCCGCCGGCCTACGCCCGCTGGGACAACCCCGTCTGGCACGGCTACCGGGTGCCGTTCGAGGTGCCGATGGCCGTGCGCCTGGGCGACCTGCATCTGCCCGAGAGCGCCGAGCTGCGCATCCCCATGCTGGTCCGGCTGCCCCTGGAGCGCGGCCTGTGGATCGACAGCGGGGCGGCCGGATCCCTCGACGGCTCGTTCCTCGACTCCCACGAACTGCACCGCCTCGCCATGGACACGGCCGTGGCGCTCGCGGCCCGGCTGCTCGCCGTCCACCCCGCCGGGGACTACACCCTGCACGTCATCGACCCGGCCGGCTCGGGGACGCAGGCGCTCGCCCCGCTGGTGTGGTCCGGCGTGCTCGCCGCCCCGCCCGCCGTCGGCGCCGCGGGCGTGACGGACGTACTGGCCCGTCTCACCGAACGCGTCGACCTCGTGCAGATGGCGGTGCGCGGCGGAGCGGCCGACGCCCTCCCGCCCGGCCTCGACACCGCCGAGCAGCTCCTGATCGTCAACGACTTCCCGCACGGCTTCGACGACCGTGCCGTGACCCGGCTCCGCTACCTCGCGGACGAGGGACCGTCCGTCGGAGTCCATCTGATGATGGTCGCGGACCGTGAGCAGGCCTCCGGCTACGGGCCCCTTCTCGACCCCCTGTGGCGCTCGCTGATGCGGCTGACCCCGGTGCCCGACGACCACCTCGCCGACCCCTGGGTCGGCCATGCCTGGACCTACGAACCGCCGCTTCCGCCGCCCGGCAGCCAGGTGCTCCAGCAGGTCCTCAACCAGGTCGCGGAGGCCCATACCAAGTACACGTAAAGCCACCTCCACCAGGGATTTTGACCTTTCTTTTGCCAATCGCTTTACCTTTCCTTGGTGATTGGGGTACGGTTGGTGGCACGGAGGGGAGTACTCCCTGTCGACCGCGGCGTACCCGTCAATACGGATCAGGCCTGATCCCGGGGCGTCGGCCCACCGTGGGTGGAAGAGACCTCCGGCAGCGCGACGACGCTGGTTACTTGCCGTTACGTATTGCCGGAGGAACTGTGGATGTTTCCGTGACCCTGTGGGTCCTGACGATCGTGGGCCTCGCCGCCCTCATCGCGGTCGACTTCTTCATCGGCCGCAAGCCGCACGACGTGTCGATCAAGGAAGCCGGTATCTGGACGGTCGTCTGGATCGCCCTGGCCGGCCTCTTCGGCCTCGGCCTGATGCTCTTCGCCGGCGGTCAGCCCTCCGGTGAGTTCTTCGCGGGCTTCATCACCGAGAAGTCCCTGAGCGTGGACAACCTCTTCGTCTTCGTCCTGATCATGGCGAAGTTCGCGGTGCCCTCGCAGTACCAGCAGCGGGTGCTCCTCGTCGGTGTCCTCATCGCCCTGGTGCTGCGCGCGATCTTCATCGCCGCCGGCGCCGCGATCATCGCCAGCTTCGCCTGGGTGTTCTACATCTTCGGCGCCTTCCTCATCTGGACCGCCTGGAAGCTCATCCAGGAGGCCCGGGCGGACGAGGAGGACGAGGAGTTCGAGGAGAACAAGCTGCTCAAGGCCGCCGAGCGTAGGTTCGGCGTGGCCGACCGCTACCACGGCACCAAGCTGTGGATCGTGGAGAACGGCAAGCGGGTCATGACCCCGATGCTCGTCGTGATGCTCGCCATCGGCTCCACCGACGTGCTGTTCGCGCTCGACTCGATCCCCGCGATCTTCGGTCTGACCCAGGACCCGTACATCGTCTTCACGGCCAACGCGTTCGCCCTGATGGGTCTGCGCCAGCTCTACTTCCTCATCGGCGGCCTGCTGAGGAAGCTGGTCCACCTGAGCTACGGCCTGTCGATCATCCTCGGCTTCATCGGCGTCAAGCTGGTGCTGCACGCCCTGCACGAGTCCGGGGTGCATGTCCCGGAGATCAGCATCCCGGTCTCGCTCGGCGTGATCTGCTCGGTCCTGATCGTCACCACGGTCACCAGCCTGATGGCCTCCAGGAAGCAGGCGGCTGCCGAGGCGGCGCAGGAGAAGAGCGAAGGCGCCCCGAAGGACAGCATCGAGGCCTGACCACGGCCGACGTAGGAAGAACCACCACCGGGAGCGATGCGCGGCGAATTGCCGGGTATCGCTCCCGGTGCTTGTTTTGTTCCAGAGCGCGTTCCCCGGCCCGGGGGCGCCGCGGCCGGCTGGAGACGCCATGAAGTTCGTGCAGATCATCGGCTTCGAGACCGAGCGCCTGGACGAGATGCGGCAGTTGATGGAGGAGGCCGGACAGCGCAGCGCGGGCGGGACGGGCGGCCCGACCCACCGCATGCTCCTCAAGGACCGGGACAAGCCCAACCACTATCTGGCCCTGATCGAGTTCGACTCGTACGACGAGGCCATGCGCAACAGCGACGCCCCCGAGACCGGCAGGCTCGCGGAGCAGTTGGGCGCGCTGACCATCGGCGACCGCGTCTACACCAACTGCGACGTCCTGGAATCCGGTGAAATCAAGTAGTCCCGGCGTGGTGCGAGGGCCGCGTGCCTCTGCGACGATCGCCGCATGACCGCCCGGCTGAGGTCGCTCGCCACGAGCTGGACGTCCGTCGTGCCGGTGCTCGCGGTCGTCCTGCTGGTGTTCACCTGGGGCCGTGACCTGCCCGGGGCGGTCGTCGTGCTGGTGACCCTGGTGCTCGCCGGGGCCGTGCTGGCCGCCGTGCACCACGCCGAGGTGGTCGCCCACCGGGTCGGCGAACCGTTCGGCTCGCTGGTCCTCGCCGTCGCCGTCACCATCATCGAGGTGGCCCTGATCGTCACCCTGATGGTGGACGGCGGCGACAAGAGCGCGACCCTGGCCAGGGACACGGTCTTCGCGGCCGTGATGATCACCTGCAACGGCATCGTCGGCATCAGCCTGCTCGTGGCCTCACTGCGGCACGGCACCGCCGTCTTCAACCCCGAGGGCACCGGCGCCGCCCTCGCCACGGTCGCCACCCTGGCCACGCTGAGCCTGGTGCTGCCGACGTTCACGACGAGCAAACCGGGCCCGGAGTTCTCCACCACCCAGCTCACCTTCGCCGCGCTGTCCTCACTGATCCTGTACGGGCTGTTCGTGGCGACCCAGACCGTACGGCACCGCGACTACTTCCTCCCGATCACCCGGCAGGGCGAGGTGATCACCGTCGACGACCACGCCCACGCGCCCACCGCCCGGGCCGCGCTGATCAGCCTGGGCCTGCTGGGCCTGGCCCTGATCGGGGTGGTCGGACTGGCCAAGGGCGTCTCGCCCACCATCGAGTCCGGGGTGGCCAAGGCCGGCCTTCCGCATGCCGTCGTCGGCGTGATCATCGCGCTGCTGGTGCTGCTCCCCGAGACCATCGCCGCACTGCGCTCCGCGCGCCGCGACCGCGTGCAGACCAGCCTCAACCTCGCCCTCGGCTCCGCCATGGCCAGCATCGGCCTGACCATCCCCGCGGTCGCCCTGGCCTCCGTGTGGCTCTCCGGCCCGCTCGTCCTCGGTCTCGGCGCCACCCATATGGTGCTGCTGGCCCTGACGGTGGTGGTGAGCTCCCTGACGGTGGTTCCCGGGCGGGCCACACCGCTCCAGGGCGGCGTCCACCTTGTGGTGTTCGCGGCCTACCTGGAGCTGGCGATCAACCCGTGACGGGCCGCTCCAGAGCCGGCTCCGCCACCGCTACGGACCCCGGCCGCGTCTCCGGCAGCAAGGCGAAGCACCCGAGGCTCAGCAGGGCGATCCCGGTCAGATACGCGCCCACGCCCCACGGCACCCGCCCGCCGTGCTCCACCAGAGCCGTCGCCACGATCGGGGTGAGCGCGCCCCCGAGCACCCCGCCGAGGTTGTAGCCGACCGCGGCCCCCGTGCAGCGCACCCGCGGTTCGTACAGCTCCGGCAGATAGGCGGCGATCACCGCGAACATCGTGATGAACGCGACCATCGCGCCCAGGAAGCCTAGGAACATCAGCAGCGGTTCCGCGGTGGCGAGCAACGCCACCATCGGGAACATCCACAACGCGGCCCCCGCACATCCCGCCAGACACAGAGGCCGCCGCCCGTACCGGTCCCCGAGCAGCGCCGCCACCGGCGTGAGCGCGCCCTTCACCAGCACCGCGGCCATGATGCAGGTCAGCATGACGGTACGGCTCACCCCGAGCCGCTCGGTGCCGTAGGCGAGCGACCACGTCGTCACGGCGTAGAAGATCGCGTACCCGACCGCGAGCGCGCCGGCCGTCACCAGGACGAGCCGACCGTGCTCGCGCACCACCACGGCGAGCGGCACGCGCGCGTGGTCGTCGATCTCCAGGAACCCGGGGCTCTCCGGGAGCGAGGAGCGCAGCCACAGCCCCACCGCCGCCAGCACCCCGGCCGCCCAGAACGGCACCCGCCAGCCCCACGCGGCGAACTGCGCCTCGGACAGCGTCGCCGACAGCGCCAGCACCACCCCGTTGGCGAGCAGGAAGCCCAGCGCGGGGCCCACCTGCGGGAAGCTCGTCCACAGCCCGCGCCGCTCGGCGGGCGCGTGCTCCGCGGTCAGCAGCACCGCCCCGCCCCACTCCCCGCCCAGCCCGAGCCCCTGGAGGAAGCGCAGCACCAGGAGCAGCAGCGGGGCGGCCGCACCGATCGTGTCGTACGTCGGCACACACCCGACCGCGACCGTGGCGGCGCCGGTCAGCAGCAGTGAGGCCACGAGGACCGGCCGCCGGCCGTGCCGGTCACCGATGTGCCCGAACAGCACCGAGCCGAGCGGCCGCGCGACGAACCCCACCCCGAAGGTCCCGAACGCGGCCAGTGTCCCCGCGACCGACGAGAAGGTCGGGAAGAACAGCGGCCCGAGGATCAGCGCCGCGGCCGTCCCGTAGACGAAGAAGTCGTAGAACTCGATGGCCGTCCCGGCGAGGGAGGCGGCCGCGAGTCGCGGCATGGAGGGCGTCCTCACGGAGCGTACGTCGTGCATGCTGGGTCAACTACCCACAGTGATCACGGGTTACGGGGGCGTGCGGGCGCGCACGGGGTGATCAGTACGTGACGGTGATGCGCCGGGCGGGACCGTCGACACGGACGAGACCGCCGTAGGGGATGACGAGTTGGGGATCGGTGTGGCCGAAGTCCACGTCGAGGACGACGGTGGTGCGGGGGGCGTAGATGCGCATGGCGCGCAGTACGGCCTCGCGCTGGGCGGCGGCGTAACGATCCGCCTGCGCCGGGCTGTTGGGGCGTTCGAAGGACCAGGACTTCGGGCGGCCCATCAGCAGCGCGGAGAAGCGTTCCAGCAGGCCGCGCTCGCCCATGTTGCGCAGGGTGCGGAAGACCTCGACGTCGCTCGGCATCTCCTCGGAGGTCTCCAGGAGCAGCACCCCGCCGTCGTACTCGCTGAGGTCGCGCGCGATCTCGCGGTCGGCCATCAGCAGCCAGCCGAGGATCTCCAGGCAGCCGCCCCAACTGCGGCCCTCCACCACCCGGTCGGCGTTCACCCAGGTCCAGCCGTTGCCGGGGAGGGTCTCCGGTTCGGTGGTGAAGGTGGCGGGGTCCGCCCAGTCGCGGTCGACGTCCCGCCAGCGGTCGGCGGGCGCGAGGTCGTAGGCGCCGGAGGTGAACAGGGCCGCTCGCAGGGAGTCGGCGGTCAGCGCGCTCATGGCCACCGGCCGGCCCAGCGAGGTCATCACGGTCGCGCCGTGATAGCCGACGATCCCGGTGTTGTACAGGTAGGCCAGCAGGTTGGTGTTGTCGCTCATCCCGAAGAACGGTTTCGGGTTCGCCAGGATCAACTCCCGGTCCAGGAAGGGCAGCACGGTGATCTGGTCGTCACCGCCGATGGACGCCATGACCGCCTTGACGTCCGGGTCGGCGAACGCGGCATGGATGTCGTCGGCGCGCTCCCGGGGCGTCGCGCCCATCCTGCGGGTCGACGGGTACTCCACCGGCTCCAGCCCGAACTCCTTGCGCAGCCGCTCGAGTCCCAGCTCGTAGGGGCGCGGGAAGAGCCCCGGCAGACCGGCACCGGGGGAGATGACGGCCATACGGTCGCCGGGTACGGGCTTGGGCGGGTAGGAGATCGTCGTCATGCCCGGAGGGTACGGGCCCCGCCGCGCGCGGCGCACCGTGATAAACCGGGTCCGAGCAGCCCGTCTTCACCGACCGGAGGAACCGTGCCCCGCACCCTGGCCAACGCCCCGATCATGATCCTCAACGGCCCCAACCTGAACCTGCTGGGGCAGCGGCAGCCGGAGATCTACGGCAAGGACACCCTGGCCGACGTCGAGGCCCTGTGCGTCAAGGCCGCCGCCGCGCACGGCGGCACCATCGACTTCCGGCAGTCCAACCACGAGGGCGAACTGGTCGACTGGATCCACGAGGCGCGGCTGAACCACTGCGGGATCGTCATCAACCCCGGCGCCTACTCGCACACCTCGGTCGCGATCCTGGACGCGCTCAACACCTGTGACGGGCTGCCGGTGCTGGAGGTGCACATCTCCAACATCCACCAGCGCGAGTCCTTCCGGCACCACTCCTACGTCTCGCTGCGCGCGGACGGGGTCATCGCCGGCTGCGGGGTGCAGGGGTACGTGTTCGGCGTGGAGCGGGTCGCGGCGCTGGCGGGACCCGCCCGGGCCGAGGCCTAGGGCTGTAAGGGGCGCCCGCAATGGCGGGCGCCCCTTACACCGACTACAGGCGCCCCGCCTCCACGATCCGCCGCAGGAAGCGCCGGGTCCGCTCCTGCTGCGGGTCGCCGAAGATCCGCTCGGCGGTCCCGCGCTCCAGCACCACGCCTCCGTCCAGGAAACAGACCTGGTCGGCGACCTCCCGCGCGAAGCTCATCTCATGCGTGGCGAGCACCATGGTCATGCCGTCGCCCTTCAGGTCCCGCACGACGTTCAGCACCTCGCCCACCAGCTCCGGGTCGAGGGCCGCGGTGATCTCGTCGAGCAGCAGCAGACGGGGACGTACGGCGAGGGCCCGTACGATCGCCACCCGCTGCTGCTGACCGCCGCTGAGCCGGTCCGGGTACTCGCCGGCCTTCCCGCCGAGCCCGAGTCGCTCCAGCAACTCTCGTGCGCGCTCCTCGGCCTCCGCGCGGGCCACGCCGTGCACCCGGCGCGGGGCCAGCGTGATGTTCTCCAGCACGGTCATGTGCGGGAAGAGGTTGTACGCCTGGAAGACCACGCCGATACGGCGGCGTACCGCGTCCTGGTCGACGCGCGGGTCGGTGATCTCCTCGCCGTCCAGCCAGATGGCACCGTCGTCGATCTCCTCCAGGAGGTTGGCGCAGCGCAGCAGCGTCGACTTGCCGGAGCCGGAGGCGCCGATCAGCGCGGTCACCGTGTGCGGGGCGACCTCCAGGTCGACGTCCCGCAGCACGACCGAGTCGCCGAAGGTCTTGCGGACGGACTCCATCCGCAGCACCGGTCCGTCTGCGTCGCTCATGCGATTCCTCCCTGGGCCCGCCGGCGGTCCATCCGTGCCGTCACCCAGTCCGTGAAGCGGGTCATCGGGATGGTCAGTGCCACGAACACCAGGCCCGCGACGATGTACGGCGTGTAGTTGAGGCTCCGTCCGACGATGATGTCGGCGGCCCGTACGGCGTCGACGGCACCCCCGATCGACACCAGGCCGGTGTCCTTCTGGAGGGACACCAGGTCGTTCAGCAGGGGCGGCACCTGGCGGCGCACCGCCTGCGGCAGCACCACGTGCCGCAGCGCCTGCCGGTTGGAGAGCCCGAGCGAGCGGGCCGCGGCGCGCTGCGAGGGGTGCACGGACTCGATGCCGGCGCGGAACACCTCGGCCACGTACGCCGAGTACGTCAGCGTGAGGGCCGTGCCGCCCAGCCACACCGGGTCGACCGTCACGCCCTGGAGCCGCAGCGCCGGGACGCCCAGGACGACGATCATGAGGTTGATGATGAGCGGGAGGCCGCGGAAGAAGTCCGTGTAGGCGGCGGCCAGGAAGCGCAGCGGGAAGAACACCGGGCCGCGCAGGGTGCGGGCGATGGCGATCAGCATGCCGAGCACCAGCACGGCGACACCGCAGATCAGCAGCAGCCGGATGTTCAGCCACAGTCCTTCGAGGACCTTGGGGAACGCCTCGCGCGCGTACTGCCCGTTGAAGAACGTCTCCTTGGTGCGCGGCCAGCCGGGCGCGCTGACGACGACCAGGTACAGGACGACGGCGGTGACCAGGGTCGAGACGGCGGCGATCGCCGTCGCGCGGCGGGCACGGGTGCGCTTGAGGCGCTCCCGCTCGATCCGCCGCTGCGACGGCGTGTAGGCGTCACCGGTGCCTTCCCGGCCTGCCTCGTCCTTCGTGAGCGTCACTTCAGCACCGGGGCGTCGACGGCGTCCGACAGCCACTCCTGCTCCAGCCTGGCGAGCGTGCCGTCCTTGCGCAGCGCGTCCACCGCGCCGGTCACGCAGGAGGTGAGCGCGCTGCCCTTGTCGAGCACGAGCCCGAACTGCTCGGGCGTGCCGCCCTGGTTCTCGAACTGCCCGACGATCGTGCCGTCCGTGACCTCGGCCGCGGTGATGTAGAAGGCGGTGGGCAGGTCGACGACGACGGCGTCCACCTGGCGGTTCTGGAGCGCGGACTTGGCCTGGTCGTTCTTCGCGTACGCGGCGGCCTCCCGGCTCGGCTTCACCACGTTCTCGATGTAGTCGAGGCTCGTGGTGCCGACCTGGGCGCCCAGCTTGAGGCCCTTCAGGTCCGCGATGCTCGTCGCCTTCGCGGCCTTGGTGCCCTTCAGCGCGATGACGGCCTGGCGCACGTCGTAGTAGCCGGAGGAGAAGTCCACGGCCTTCTTGCGCTCGGCGCTGATCGACACCTGGTTGATGTCGAAGTCGAAGGTCTTCTCCCCGGGTGCGAAGGCCTTGTTGAAGGGGACGCTCTGCCAGACGACGGCGCTCTTGTCGTAACCGAGCTGCTTCGCCACGGCGTACGCGACCGCCGACTCGAAGCCCTTACCGTTCGCGGGCTTGTCGTCCTTGAACCAGGGCTCGTACGCCGGCTCGTCGGTCGCGATCGTCAGCTTGCCGGAGGTCTCGGTCGCCAACTCGCCCTTGGCACAGGTGGTTCCGGTGGACCCCGAGGCCTTGGCGGTCGCGTCGTCGTCGGACTGCGGAGCACAGCCGACAGCGGTGGCGAGCAGGGCTATCGATGCCGCGGCGACGGCGCGGCGCAGGGCGCGAGGGGCAGGGTGCATGGCGGGAGGGTGACAGTCCACTGTCCCGTTTGTCGAGGTCACGACGGCAATCGTCCGCATATTGGGAACGGGCGTTGCATTCCTGTGAACTGTTTTCGGACAGCTTGCCGGGGCCGCCGGTCGAGGGCGGGGATGAAAGACCGGCGGCCCGTACCGCGCAGGAGCCGTCATCCTGTGCGGGGCTGCTCCCAGTTGACTGCGCAACCAAGTACGCCGGGAGCGCGCGCGTGACACCGGCGCGTGCGAAGAGTTCACACGGGGCGCGTGCGAAGCGGTGTACGCGGGGCGCACGCCCCGGAGTTCACCATCCCCGCGCGCGCCACTCCGGCAGGTGCGGCCGCTCCGCGCCCAGCGACGTGTCGTTCCCGTGCCCCGGGTAGACCCACGTCTCGTCCGGCAGTGCGTCGAAGATCTTCGTCTCGACGTCGTGGAGCAGGCCGGTGAACGCCTCGGGATCCTTGCGGGTGTTGCCCACGCCCCCAGGGAACAGACAGTCCCCCGTGAACACATGGGGATGGCCGTGCGGGTCGTCGTAGACGAGGGCGATCGAGCCCGGGGTGTGGCCGACCAGGTGGCGTGCGGTCAGTTCGACCTGGCCGACGCGGATGACGTCGCCGTCGTCGACCAGGACGTCGGTGGGGACGGGGATGCCCTCGGCGTCGTCCCGGCCGGCGTAGGTACGCGCACGCGTGGCCGCGACGACCGCCGCGAGGGCCTGCCAGTGGTCGCCGTGCCGGTGCGTGGTGACGACGGAGGCGATGCCGTCGTCACCGATCATGCCCAGCAGGGTGTCCGCCTCGTTGGCGGCGTCGATCAGCAGTTGCTCGTCGGTGGCCCGGCAGCGCAGCAGATAGGCGTTGTTGTCCATCGGGCCGACCGCGATCTTGGTGATCATCAGGTCCTTGAGCTCGTGCACGTCGGCGGGCCCGCCGACCGTCACCTGTCCGCTGTACGTCATGGCCGTCAGCCTATAGCGGGGGCAGCGGGGGAAGGGTGCCGCCGTGGACCGTCAGTGCCGAGCCGTCGCGGCGGCCGGCGAGCCAGCCGAGGAGGTCGGCCGGACGGCCCGTGACCACGAGCGCGGGCTCCCCGGCACCGCCGGTCGGGATCCGCCGGCCGTCGTCCTGCTCGATCACGAGCGCGGGTACGTCGGGGTGGCCCCGGAACCGCTCGGCCAGGAAGTCGATCTCGCGCCGGGTGAAATCCTCGGGGAGGTCCTCCAGCTCGTACCCGGTCCCGAGATCCACATGGTGCAGCTCCACCTCGACCCACCGCCGGAAGGGCACCCGGGACGCCGAGTCGGTGACTCCGTTGCGCAGCTCGACCGTGCGCGACCAGTCGGCCGGCGCGGCCCCGGCCTCCTGGAAGCGGGCGGCGCTCTCACGGAGGTCGGCGAGCTGGACGTCGAGGGGGCGCGGGGCGTCGCGCTCGATGTCGGCGTCGCGCGCCTCGGCGGAGGGGTACATGGGCCGACCCCGCAGAACGTTCACCAGGGCGTCGGCATTGCGGGACAGATGTGCGAGGACATGGCCGCGACTCCAGCCCGGCAGCCGTGACGACTGCGTCACGGTCGCGTTGTCCATCGTGGCGGCTGCGGTCAGCAGCCGCTCGGTCGCACCACGTACAGACTCCAGGTCATGAGCGTGATCAATCATGCTCCTGACCCTAGTGCCGCCACACCTTCGGGTGAAGGTGGTGAAGGAGTGCCGTAAATCGAATGCACGTGCTATATGGTCGGGTGCGGCGTCGGGCATGCTGGAAGGCCGGGGATTGTTATGCATCCGGGAATCCGACCGGCGTTGTCAGTGGCTCCCCCTAGTCTGAAGAAGCACGGGGGCCCCGCCCCTGTCACTTCTCTCAAGAAAGGTGCGGACCGGCGTGGCCGACCGTCTCATCGTCCGTGGCGCGCGCGAGCACAACCTGAAGAACGTCTCGCTCGACCTGCCTCGCGACTCGCTCATCGTCTTCACGGGCCTGTCCGGGTCGGGCAAGTCCTCCCTGGCCTTCGACACCATCTTCGCCGAGGGCCAGCGGCGCTACGTGGAGTCGCTCTCCTCGTACGCCCGCCAGTTCCTCGGCCAGATGGACAAGCCCGACGTCGACTTCATCGAGGGCCTCTCGCCCGCGGTCTCCATCGACCAGAAGTCGACCTCGCGCAACCCGCGCTCGACGGTCGGCACCATCACCGAGGTCTACGACTACCTGCGTCTGCTCTTCGCGCGCATCGGCAAGCCGCACTGCCCCGAGTGCGGCCGCCCGATCTCGCGCCAGTCGCCGCAGGCCATCGTCGACCGGGTCCTGGAGCTGCCGGAGGGCAGCCGCTTCCAGGTGCTCTCGCCGCTGGTGCGGGAGCGCAAGGGAGAGTTCGTCGACCTCTTCGCGGACCTCCAGACCAAGGGCTACAGCCGCGCGCGGGTGGACGGCGAGACCGTCCAGCTCTCCAACCCGCCCACGCTGAAGAAGCAGGAGAAGCACACCATCGAGGTGGTCATCGACCGCCTCACGGTGAAGGACTCCGCCAAGCGCCGGCTCACCGACTCCGTGGAGACCGCCCTCGGACTGTCCGGCGGCATGGTCGTGCTCGACTTCGTCGACCTCCCCGAGGACGACCCCGAGCGCGAGCGGATGTTCTCCGAGCACCTGTACTGCCCGTACGACGACCTGTCCTTCGAGGAGCTGGAGCCCCGCTCCTTCTCCTTCAACTCGCCCTTCGGCGCCTGTCCCGAGTGCACCGGCATCGGCACCCGCATGGAGGTCGACCCGGAGCTGATCGTCCCGGACGAGGACAAGTCCCTCGACGAGGGCGCCATCCACCCCTGGTCGCACGGGCACACCAAGGACTACTTCGGCCGTCTGATCGGCGCCCTCGCGGACGCGCTCGGGTTCCGCACCGACATCCCCTTCGCGGGACTGCCGCAGCGCGCCAAGAAGGCCCTGCTCTACGGCCACAAGACGCAGATCGAGGTCCGCTACCGCAACCGGTACGGCCGCGAGCGGGTCTACACGACCCCCTTCGAAGGGGCCGTCCCCTTCGTCAAGCGCCGGCACAGCGAGTCCGAGAGCGACGCCAGCCGCGAGCGCTTCGAGGGCTACATGCGCGAGGTGCCCTGCCCCACCTGTGAGGGCACCCGCCTCAAGCCGCTCGTCCTCGCCGTCACCGTCATGGGCAAGTCGATCGCCGAGGTCTCCGGCATGTCCATCAGCGACTGCGCGGACTTCCTGGGCGAGCTGAAGCTCAGCGCCCGGGACAAGAAGATCGCCGAGCGGGTCCTCAAGGAGGTCAACGAGCGGCTGAAGTTCCTGGTCGACGTCGGCCTGGACTACCTCTCGCTGAACCGCGCGGCCGGCACCCTGTCCGGCGGCGAGGCCCAGCGCATCCGCCTGGCCACCCAGATCGGCTCCGGACTCGTCGGCGTGCTGTACGTCCTCGACGAGCCGTCCATCGGCCTGCACCAGCGCGACAACCACCGGCTGATCGAGACCCTGGTCAGGCTGCGCGACATGGGCAACACGCTCATCGTCGTCGAGCACGACGAGGACACCATCAAGGTCGCCGACTGGATCGTCGACATCGGCCCCGGCGCGGGGGAGCACGGCGGCAAGGTCGTGCACAGCGGCTCCCTGAAGGAGCTGCTGGACAACGCCGAGTCGGAGACGGGCCAGTACCTGTCGGGCAAGAAGGCCATCCCGCTGCCCGACATCCGCCGCCCGCTCGACCCGACCCGGCAGCTCACCGTGCACGGGGCCCGGGAGAACAACCTCCAGGACATCGACGTGTCCTTCCCGCTGGGCGTCTTCACCGCGGTCACCGGCGTCTCGGGCTCCGGCAAGTCGACCCTGGTCAACGACATCCTCTACACCCACCTGGCGCGCGAGCTCAACGGCGCCAGGAGCGTCCCGGGCCGCCACACGCGCGTGGACGGCGACGACCTCGTCGACAAGGTCGTGCACGTCGACCAGTCGCCCATCGGCCGCACCCCGCGGTCCAACCCGGCGACCTACACCGGCGTCTTCGATCACGTCCGCAGGCTGTTCGCCGAGACCACCGAGGCGAAGGTCCGCGGCTACATGCCCGGCCGCTTCTCCTTCAACGTCAAGGGCGGCCGCTGCGAGAACTGCGCGGGCGACGGCACCATCAAGATCGAGATGAACTTCCTCCCGGACGTCTACGTCCCGTGCGAGGTCTGCCACGGCGCCCGGTACAACCGGGAGACCCTGGAGGTCCACTACAAGGGCAAGTCCATCGCCGACGTCCTGAACATGCCGATCGAGGAGGCGACGGAGTTCTTCGACGCCGTCCCCGCGATCGCCCGCCACCTCAACACCCTCAAGGACGTCGGCCTCGGCTACGTCCGTCTCGGCCAGGCCGCGACCACCCTGTCCGGCGGCGAGGCGCAGCGCGTGAAGCTCGCCAGCGAGCTCCAGAAGCGCTCCACCGGCCGCACGGTCTACGTCCTGGACGAGCCGACCACCGGTCTGCACTTCGAGGACATCAGCAAGCTGCTGAAGGTCCTGTCCGGCCTGGTCGACAAGGGCAACACCGTGATCGTCATCGAGCACAACCTCGATGTGATCAAGACGGCCGACTGGGTCGTCGACATGGGCCCCGAGGGCGGTGCGGGCGGCGGACTCGTGGTCGCCGAGGGCACCCCGGAGGAGGTCGCCGGAGTCCCGGCGAGCCACACCGGCAAGTTCCTCAGGGAGATCCTCGGCGCCGACCGGATCAGCGACGGGACCTCGGTGAAGGCCCCGCGCAAGGCACCGGCCCGGAAGACGGCCGCGGCGAAGAAGACGGTCGCCGCCAAGTCGACGACGGCGAAGAAGACGGTTGCCGCCAAGTCGACGACGGCGAAGAAGACGGCGACGGCCAGGACGACGGCGGCGAAGAAGGCCACCGGAGCCACCGGGAAGGCCACGCCCGCCAAGAAGACGACCCGGGCCCGCAAGGCCTGAGCCGGACGACGAAGCGAGCGGTGCCCCGCGGGACGTCCCGCGGGGCACCGCTCGCTTCGTCACCAGCCTCGCCCCTACAGCTCGCCCAGTTCCGAGGCGTACGGCGGCTGCGCCCCGGCGCGTGAGCAGGTGATCGCCGCCGCGCGGGCCGCGAACCGCAGCAGCCGGGTCCAGTCCTCGACGCCCAGAGCGGCGAGCGCCTCCGGGGACAGCGCGTCGAGGGCGGCCAGGCCGTGCAGCAGGGCCGCGTTCACCGTGTCGCCCGCGCCGATCGTGTCCACCACGTCGACCTTCTCGCCGGGCACCGGCAACACCGCCCCGCCCCGGGTGAACACGGTCAGCCCGTCACCGCCGTGGGTGATCACCACGGCCGCCGGCCCCGCGGCCAGCCACTCCTGCGGGGTGCCGCCCAGCCACAGCGCGTCCTCCTCGGAGAGCTTGAGGAGCGACACCGACGGCAGCCAGTTCTTGAACCGGGCCCGGTAGGCGTCCGCGTCGGCGATCAGCCCGGCCCGGATGTTCGGGTCGAGCGCGGTGAACACACCCTGCGCGGCCGCGGTCCGCATCAGCTCCTCGTAGGCGCTCGCGCCCGGCTCCAGGACGAGCGAGCAGGTGCCGAACGACACCGCGCGGGTACCGGCGGGGAGTCGGGCCGGGGCGGCGAACAGGCGGTCGGCGGTGCCGTCGACGTAGAAGGAGTACGCGGCCGAGCCGTCGGTGTCGATCGTGGCGACGGCCAGGGTGGTGGGTTCGGTGCCGCGCTGCACGGCCGACACGTCCACCCCCGCCTCCCGGAGCCCGTCGAGCAGGGCCTCGCCGAAGGCGTCGAGCGAGGTGCGGGAGCAGAAGGCGGTGGGGGAGCCGAGCCGGCCGAGGGCCACCGCGGTGTTGTAGGGGCCGCCGCCGAGCGCCGGCTTGAGAGCCGCGAGGGCACCCGTGCCCTGCGGGACGAGATCGATGAGGGCCTCACCGGCGACGACGATCACGAAACGGGTCCTTTCTCGAACTGCGAGGGACGGAGGGCTGAGAGAAGTGCGCGGTCAAGGGCGTTCGGAGGGCAGCGAGGACCTGGCGGCCCGACCGGACCGCGCCGCCCCCTCCCCGGAGCCGGGGCAGCCGCACGACGAGCGGTGCACGAACGTGCAGTCGAGGCGCACGGTCCGGGCGGGCCGGTCCGGCTCGTCGAGGCGCTCCAGGAGCACCCGGACCGCCTGCGCGCCGATCTCCCTGCTGGGCTGGGCGATGGCGGTGAGCCGGGGCGAGAACAGATCGGCCCAGGCGAAGTCGTCGAAGCAGCACAGGGCGAGGTCGTCCGGTACCGAGAGGCCGTGCTCGCGCAGGGCCCGCAGGGTGCCGATGGTCATCGCGTTGTTGGCGGTGACGAGGGCCGTGGGCGGCGTGTCGAGCGCGAGCAGGGCGGCCGTGGCCCGTTCGGCCCCGGCCGACGCGGAGTCGCCGTGGACGACCAGGCGGCCGTCGTAGGGGAGGCGGGCGGCGGTGAGGGCCTGCCGGTACCCGGCGATCCGTTCGGCCGTGGTGCTCAGCCCGGGCAGGCCGGCCACCAGGCCGATGCGCCGGTGACCGAGTCCGGTGAGATGGGTGACCAGCCGGGCCATCGGCTCGGTGTTCTCGGCGCAGACCTGGTCGAACCGCGGGAGTCCGTCCGCCGGGGCAGCACCCCCGTCCCCGCTCGTCCCCGAATCCGCCCCCTCGCCGACACCGACGCCGACACCGTCGATCACCCGGTCCAGGAACACCGTCGGCACCCCGTGGCGGCCGAGGTAGGAGACCAGCTCACGCGGGTCCGGCGAGGGCGCGACGATCATGCCGTCCACGCGCCGCTCGTGCAGGAGTTGGACGACCTTGCGCTCGTGGTCGGGATCGTCGTGCGGATCGGCGATGAGCAGGCTGTAGCCGTGCTCCAGCGCGCCCGCCTCGACGCCCTGGAGGATCTCGGTGAAGTACGGGTTGCTGATCGCCGACACCGCCAGCCCGATGGAACGGGTGCGGGAGGTCACCAGCGAACGGGCGAGGGTGTTGGGGGTGTAACCGAGCTCGTCGACGGCGTCCAGGACGGCCTGGCGGGTGTGGGGCAGGACCGGCCGGGTGCCGTTGAGGACGTGCGAGACGGTCGCCACGGACACTCCCGCGCTGCGGGCCACGTCGGCCATGGTCGGCATCGGCTCCCCCTCCGGAACGGCGTGCGCGACCCCCGTACGTCGAGGGCCCACGGCCGGGAAGGTATCCCATCCGCAGGCCCGCGTAAACGCTTGCGCAAGCGTTTACGCGCCGCGGGGGACCCGATACGTCGTCCCGCTCACTCCCAGTCCCACCCGATCCCCACGACCCCCGACCGCACCCGCGGCTCGACCAGGTGCACCGAGTGGTGGTGGCCGGTGAGGGACAGGTCCCGGCGGCCGCTGCGGGGCGCGGCGGGGGAGTGCTGGGCGAAGCGGTGGCAGCGCACCGGCAGGGCCTTCTCGTCGAACCGGACCTGGAGCGCGTACTGCCCGCCGGGCGAACCGAAGCCGCGGACGTACTCGCGCGACACCCCGCCCGTGCCGTCCTCGACGGCGTAGCGGAACAGGAAGGTGTCCCCGGCCCGCAGCCGGGCGTCGAGCAGCAGCTCGGCCACCAGCACTCCGGTGTCGTGGTGCGAACGGACGCGCCCGGTACGGCAGTTCTCCAGGGCGTGCACGGTCATGAGCTCCGGCACGCACCCCGGGTCGCCGTGGTGGACGGCGATGAAACGGTCGACGCCCTCGCGGTGGGCGCGCACGATGTGGTGCGACTCGACGCCGCGCAGCTCGCGGCGCGTCCCGATGTCTATGCGCTCGTGATGACCGAGGGTGTGCAGCCCGCCGTCGGGCGGCGCGTCCAGCTCGCCCAGCAGTTGTCCGAGGACGTCCGTGGCCGCGATGAGGGAGCGGTAGGAGCGGGCCGCGGGCCGCTCGGCGGCCGACCGGTCCTCGTCCTCGGCGAGCAGCCGGATCAGCGACTCCTCCGGCAGTTGCAGGATCTCCTCCAGCGCGCGTACGGCCCGCAGCGACTCGGGGCGCTGCGGGCGCCGGGCGCCCTGCTGCCAGTAGCTCAGACTGGTGACACCGACCTTGACTCCGTAGCGCGACAGATGGTGCTGGACGCGCTGGAGCGGCAGCCCCCGCGCGGCGATCGCCGCGCGCAGCGCGACGTGGAAGGGGCCGCCGCGCAGGGCCGAGTCCAGTTCCGCGTCGGCGACGCTCACGTCGTCCGCGTGCTGTGTGGCGTGCGGCATGCAGGGGCCTTTCTGTACAGGTCCGGCCGGCTGGTCAGGCCGTCCGCGAGGGTGTGTCTCGGGGCCGTCCGTGGCAGGCCGGGGGGAGGCTTCACATCCGTACGCCGTCGTTCCCGGCCCCGAGTTCCCCCGCATTGAAGCGTGTTGACCAATTCCCGACAACACCTGCCGCCGAACGGTGATGCACTCCCGGCCGGTATGAGACCCGCCCGCCCGGCCGGCGCCGGCCCGCCCGCCGCCCTTTAGCAGCTCCCGGATCGCGCTCGCGAACAGCGCCGACGCCGCTCCGCGCGGGCCGGGCGAGCAGGACCGGGGTCAACCGCCGAGCCGCTCCCAGGGGCCGCTCCGATGTACACACGTTCCTGGAGTCCCAGATCACACTGGCAGGTCGGCGGCTCCTGTCGTCGTCCTGTCGTTGTCCACAGGCTCACCGGAGTGTCAGCGCACGCCAGTAGGGTGTGAGACATGGCCGACCCCTCCAGCTACCGCCCCAAACCAGGGGAGATCCCTGACACTCCCGGGGTGTACAGGTTCCGCGACGAGCACCGCCGGGTGATCTACGTCGGAAAGGCGAAGAGCCTGCGCCAGCGCCTGGCGAACTACTTCCAGGACCTGGCGAGCCTGCACCCCCGCACCCGCACGATGGTGACCACGGCCGCGTCCGTGGAGTGGACGGTGGTGTCCACGGAGGTCGAGGCCCTGCAACTGGAGTACTCCTGGATCAAGGAGTTCGACCCCCGGTTCAACGTCAAGTACCGCGACGACAAGAGCTACCCGTACCTCGCCGTGACGATGAACGAGGAGTTCCCGCGCGTACAGGTGATGCGCGGCCACAAACGCAAGGGCGTGCGGTACTTCGGGCCGTACGGGCACGCGTGGGCGATCCGCGACACCGTCGACCTCCTGCTGCGCGTCTTCCCGGTCCGCACCTGCTCCGCCGGCGTCTTCAAGAACGCCGCCCGCACCGGCCGCCCCTGCCTCCTCGGCTACATCGGCAAGTGCTCGGCGCCCTGCGTCGACCGCGTCTCCGCCGACGAACACCGCGACCTGGCCGAGGACTTCTGCGACTTCATGGCCGGCCGCACCGGGACCTACATCCGCCGTCTGGAACAGCAGATGGCGGACGCGGCCGAGGAGATGGAGTACGAGCGGGCGGCCCGCCTGCGCGACGACATCGGGGCCCTGAAGAAGGCCATGGAGAAGAGCGCCGTCGTGCTCGCCGACGCGACCGACGCCGACCTGATCGCGGTCGCCGAGGACGAGCTGGAGGCCGCCGTCCAGATCTTCCACGTCCGCGGCGGACGCGTCCGCGGCCAGCGCGGCTGGGTCACCGACAAGGTCGAGGAGATCACCACCGGCGCCCTCGTCGAGCACGCCCTCCAGCAGCTCTACGGCGAGGAGAAGGGCGACTCGGTCCCCAAGGAGGTCCTGGTCCCCGCCCTGCCCGAGCCGGTCGAGCCGGTCCAGGAGTGGCTCGCCGAGCGCCGCGGGTCGGGGGTCTCGCTGCGCATCCCGCAGCGCGGCGACAAGAAGGCCCTGATGGAGACCGTGCAGCGCAACGCCCTCCAGGCGCTCGCCCTGCACAAGACCAAGCGCGCCTCCGACCTGACCACGCGCTCGCGTGCCCTGGAGGAGATCGCCGAGGCCCTCGACCTGGACAGCGCCCCGCTCCGGATCGAGTGCTACGACATCTCCCACCTCCAGGGGGACGACGTGGTCGCGTCCATGGTCGTCTTCGAGGACGGCCTCCAGCGCAAGAGCGAGTACCGCCGCTTCCAGATCAAGGGCTTCGCGGGACAGGACGACGTCCGGTCCATGCACGAGGTGATCTCCCGCCGGTTCCGGCGGTACCTCACCGAGAAGGAGAAGACCGGCGAGTGGGTGGACGACGCCTCCCAGGGCGGCGTCCCCCAGGACGGGACCGCCCAGGGAGAGACCTCCCAGGACGGCTCCCAGGACGGCTCCCAGGACGGCACCTCCCGTGACGGTGCCCCCCAGGGCCTCCCGGAGATCGGGCTGAAGGACGACGACGGCCGTCCCAAGAAGTTCGCCTACCCGCCCCAGCTCGTCGTCGTCGACGGCGGACAGCCCCAGGTGGCCGCCGCCAAGAAGGCCCTGGACGAGCTCGGCATCGACGACATCGCCGTCTGCGGCCTCGCCAAGCGCCTGGAGGAGGTCTGGGTGCCGGGCGAGGACGACCCGGTCGTGCTGCCCCGCACCAGCGAAGGCCTGTACCTTCTGCAACGGGTCCGTGACGAGGCCCACCGCTTCGCGATCGCCTACCAGCGCACCAAGCGGTCCCAGCGTTTCCGGTCGAGCCCGCTCGACGACGTCCCTGGCCTCGGGGACACGCGCAAGCAGGCCCTGCTGAAACACTTCGGTTCCCTGAAGAAACTACGATCCGCCACCATCGACCAGATCTGCGAGGTCCCCGGCATAGGCCGCAAGACGGCCGAGACGATCGCCGTGGCCCTCGCCCAGGCGGCCCCGGCCGCGCCCGCCGTCAACACGGCGACTGGAGAGATCATGGATGACGAGGAACCCGGTACCACGGGTTCCGACGGGGACCCCGTGACGGCGGGCGCCCCGGACGAACGACGGGGGCAGGAGACATGAATGTGAACGAGCACGAAGAACGACAGGACCAGGGCGGAGAAGACGCACAGGTGAGCACGGGCGCGCCCCACGACACGGCGGGAGTCCCGGAGGCCGCCATCCCCGAGCTGGTGATCATCTCCGGGATGTCCGGCGCCGGCCGCTCCACCGCCGCCAAGTGTCTGGAGGACCTCGGCTGGTTCGTCGTCGACAACCTCCCGCCCGCCCTGATCCCCACCATGGTGGAGCTCGGCGCCCGCTCCCAGGGCAATGTCGCCCGGATCGCGGTGGTCGTCGACGTCCGCGGCCGGCGCTTCTTCGACAACCTCCGCGAGTCCCTCGCCGACCTGGAGGCCAAGCACGTCACCCGGCGGATCGTCTTCCTGGAGTCCTCCGACGAGGCCCTCGTGCGCCGCTTCGAGTCCGTGCGCCGCCCGCACCCCCTCCAGGGCGACGGCCGGATCGTCGACGGCATCGACGCCGAGCGCGAACTCCTGCGCGAGCTGCGCGGCGACGCCGACCTGGTCATCGACACCTCCAGCCTCAACGTGCACGAGCTGCGCGCCAAGATGGACGCCCAGTTCGCCGGCGAGGAGGAGCCCGAACTCCGCGCCACCGTCATGTCCTTCGGCTTCAAGTACGGCCTCCCCGTCGACGCCGACCTGGTCGCGGACATGCGGTTCCTGCCCAACCCGCACTGGGTTCCGGAGCTGCGCCCCTTCACCGGCCTCAACGAGGAGGTGTCGGCGTACGTCTTCAACCAGCCCGGCGCCAAGGAGTTCCTCGACCGCTACGCCGAGCTGCTGCGCCTCATCGCGGCCGGCTACCGCCGCGAGGGCAAGCGGTACGTGACCATCGCCATCGGCTGCACCGGCGGCAAGCACCGCTCGGTCGCCACGTCGGAGAAGCTCGCCGCGCGCCTCGCGGCCGAGGGTGTGGAGACGGTGGTCGTGCACCGGGACATGGGACGGGAATGACCGCACGTAGTCCGCGGCTGAGCAGGCTGCGACGGGCCGTCCCCGAAGGGCGGGCGGCCCGGCCCGTCGAGACCCGTGGGGCACGGCCCCGCCGGCGCGGTGCCCAGCCCAAGGTGGTCGCGCTCGGCGGCGGCATGGGCCTGTCCGCCTCGCTCGCCGCCCTGCGCCGGATCACCGGCGACCTCACCGCCGTCGTCACCGTGGCCGACGACGGCGGCTCCAGCGGGCGCCTGCGCGACGAGCTGGGCGTCCTGCCGCCCGGCGACCTGCGCAAGGCGCTGGCCGCGCTGTGCGGCGACGACGACTGGGGCCAGACCTGGGCCCGGGTCATCCAGCACCGCTTCCAGTCCAAGGGCGACCTGCACGAACACGCGGTCGGCAACCTGCTGATCGTCGCCCTGTGGGAGCAGCTCGGCGACCACGTCCAGGCCCTCGACCTGGTCGGCAGGCTCCTGGGCGCCCATGGCCGGGTGCTGCCCATGTCCGCCGTACCCCTGGAGCTCCAGGCCCTGGTCAAGGGGCACGACCCGGAGCGGCCCGAGGACGTGGACACCGTACGGGGCCAGGCCACCGTGGCCCTGACGCCGGGCGAGGTGCAGTCGGTGCACGTCGTGCCGCACGACCCGCCGGCGGTCCCCGAGGCGGTCGAGGCGGTCCTGGACGCGGACTGGGTGGTCCTCGGCCCCGGCTCGTGGTTCTCCTCGGTCATCCCGCACCTGCTCGTGCCCGAACTGCTGGACGCGCTCACGCAGACGAAGGCGCGCCGGGTACTCTCCCTGAACCTCGCACCGCAGCCGGGAGAAACCGATGGCTTCTCCCCGCAGCGTCATTTGGAGGTTTTGGGACGACACGCCCCTAAACTCGCCCTGGACGTGGTGCTGGCCGACCAGGCCGCCGTGCCCGACCGCGATTCGCTGACCGATGCCGCCAAGCGGTTCGGCGCCGCGGTCGAGCTGGCGCCGGTGGCCCGGCCCGACGGAACCCCGAGGCACGACCCGGAGCTGTTGGCCGCCGCGTACGACCGTATTTTTCGGATGCATGGAAGGATCGGCCCATGGCGATGACGGCAGCGGTGAAGGACGAGATCTCCCGGCTCCCCGTCACCCGGACCTGCTGCAGAAAGGCGGAGGTCTCCGCCATTCTGCGGTTCGCCGGCGGCCTCCACCTGGTGAGCGGGCGCATTGTGATCGAGGCGGAGCTGGACACCGCGATGGCGGCCCGCCGCCTCAAACGGGACATCCTGGAGATCTTCGGCCACAGCTCCGAGCTGATCGTGATGGCCCCGGGCGGGCTGCGCCGCGGCTCGCGGTACGTCGTCCGGGTCGTCGCCGGCGGTGACCAGCTCGCCCGCCAGACCGGCCTGGTGGACGGCAGGGGCCGACCGATCCGGGGTCTGCCCCCGCAGGTCGTCTCCGGTGCCACCTGTGACGCCGAGGCCGCCTGGCGCGGGGCCTTCCTGGCGCACGGCTCGCTGACCGAGCCCGGCCGCTCCTCCTCCCTGGAGGTGACCTGCCCGGGCCCGGAGGCCGCGCTCGCGCTGGTCGGCGCCGCCCGCCGCCTGTCGATCGCCGCGAAGGCCCGCGAGGTGCGCGGGGTGGACCGCGTGGTCGTCCGGGACGGTGACGCGATCGGCGCCCTGCTGACGAGGCTCGGCGCCCACGAGTCGGTGCTCGCCTGGGAGGAGCGCCGGATGCGGCGCGAGGTGCGGGCCACGGCGAACCGCCTCGCCAACTTCGACGACGCCAACCTCCGCCGCTCCGCGCGCGCGGCGGTCGCCGCCGGAGCCCGGGTCCAGCGGGCCCTGGAGATCCTCGCCGACGACGTGCCCGAGCACCTCGCCGCCGCCGGGCGGCTGCGCATGGAGCACAAGCAGGCCTCGCTGGAGGAGCTGGGCGCGCTCGCCGACCCGCCGCTGACCAAGGACGCCGTCGCCGGCCGTATCCGCCGGCTGCTCGCGATGGCCGACAAGCGCGCCTCCGACCTCGGCATCCCGGGTACGGAGTCCAGCATCACCGAGGAGATGGCCGACAACCTCGTCGGCTGACCTCTCCTCAGCACGCCGGTGCCGACGCCCACTTGGGTGGTCGGCACCGGCGTTTACGTATCCGTGAGGCACCCTTGACTGGATCATGAACTGTCATGAGCCTGGCATCTGTTCGCTGCTGTGGCGGACCACCGCAAGGGGGGCTCATGAGACGAAGAGCGAGACCGATCCTCGCTGTTGGCGCGCTCCTGCTCGGCGGCGCGGGCATCGCACCCGTCGCCCAAGCCGCGCAGGGCCCAGGTTCTCCTGATCCGAACGAAGTCAAGGTCTTCCGCGCCGAGGTCACCAGCGGGCAGGTACCCCTGCTGCTGGCGGCCGGGCAGGACGGCCACGAACTGAGCGAGCAGGTGCCCGCGAAGGGCACCGCGACCGTCGAGGTCTACCTCACCGACCAGGAGGCGGCGAAGCTCGAGGCGAAGGGTGTCGAGCTCACCGAGCACACCCTGACCGCCAAGGCCGAGGCCCGCGTGGACAAGGCGGCCGAGGGGGTGTTCCGGCCCTACAGCGGAAGCGGCGGGCTCAGGGAGGAACTCCTCGCCACCGCCCGCGCCAACCCCGCTCTCACCAAGGTCGTCTCCATCGGCAAGACGGTCAATGGCCAGGACATCCTCGCGCTCAAGCTGACCAAGAACGCGAAGAAGTCCAAGGACGGCGCCAAACCCTCCGTCCTCTACATGTCCAACCAGCACGCGCGCGAGTGGATCACGCCGGAGATGACACGGCGGCTGCTCCACCACTACGTGGACGGCTACAAGACCGACAAGCGCCTCAAGAAGATCGTCGACACCACCGAGTTGTGGTTCGTCCTGTCGGCCAACCCCGACGGCTACGACTACACCTTCCAGAACGCCGACAACCGCCTGTGGCGCAAGAACCTGCGCGACAACAACGGCGACGGCACCGTCGGCGTCGGCGACGGCGTCGACCTGAACCGCAACTTCTCCTACAAGTGGGGCTACGACAACGAGGGTTCGTCCCCCAACCCCACCAGTGAGACCTACCGCGGCCCGGCCCCCTCCTCGGAGCCCGAGACCAAGGCCCTGGACGCCTTCGAGAAGCGGATCGGCTTCACGTACGGCATCAACTACCACTCCGCGGCCGAACTCCTGCTGTACGGAGTCGGCTGGCAGGTGGCCACCGACACGCCCGACGACGTCCTCTACAAGGCGCTCGCCGGCACCCCGGAGAACTCCGCGATCCCCGGCTACCGCCCGCAGGTCTCCTCGGAGCTGTACACCACCAACGGCGAGGCGGACGGCCACGCGTCGAACGTCAACGGCCTGGCGATGTTCACCCCCGAGATGTCGACCTGCCAGACGGCCTCGGACCTCGACCCGAACGACCAGTGGAACGCGGCCGACTGCCAGTCGGTCTTCAACTTCCCGGACGACGAGAAGCTGATCCAGCAGGAGTTCGAGAAGAACATCCCCTTCGCGCTCTCCGTCGCCGAGTCCGCGGCCCGGCCCGACCAGCCCAAGTCCTCGCTCGGACTGCAGGCCGCCGACTTCACCCCGAAGACCTTCGCCACGTCCTACGCGCGCGGCGCCGACCAGGAGGTCTCCGTCGTCGTCCGCAGGTCGGTGCGCGACAAGGAGCTCAAGTACCGCGTCAACGGCGGCCGTACGCACGACCGGGACCTCAGGGCCTGGAAGGGCGGCGAGACCTACGGCGGCGAGGACAACCTCTACTTCGACGAGTACCGGGCCGAGGTCGAGGACGCCGACCCGGGCGACAAGGTCGAGGTCTGGTTCACCGGCCGGGCGAGGAGCGGCAAGCCCGTCTCCAGCACGCACTTCACGTACACGGTGGCGCAGCGGCCGCGCGCGGACGTGCTCGTGGTCGCCGAGGAGGGTGCGACCGCCGCACAGGCGCAGACCTACGTCGACGCGCTGAAGGCGGCCGGCCGCACGGCGATCGTCTGGAACGTCGCCACCCAGGGCGCGCCCGACGCGCTCGGGGTCCTGGACCACTTCAGGTCGGTCGTCCACTACACGGGCGCGGCCGTGCCGGGCAACCCCACCCAGCTCCAGTTGCGCGCCTTCCTCAACGAGGGCGGCAAGCTGATCGAGGCCGGCGAGCGGGCCGGCGGCAGCGTCGACCTGGGCGGCGGCACGCTGTCCAACGACTTCAGCCAGTACTACCTGGGCGCCTACACCCGGACGACCCTGCCGGGCGCCACCGCCTTCCAGGGCACCGGCAAGCTCGCCGGGACCGCCGGCACCCTCGGCGCCGCCCCCGGCAACCCGCTGGACACGGCCGGCTCCTTCAGCGTCACCTCGGACAACCTGCCCGTGGCGACCTTCCCGCAGTTCGCGAGCGCGGGAGCGGGCACGTACCCGGGCACGCCCAACCCGTACGGGCCGTACGAGGGCGCCTCCATGGCGGCCGTCACGCACAGCGACTACGCCTGGAACCGCCTCACCCGCACGATCGACCTCACCCAGGTGACCGCCGCGCAGGCGCCCATGCTGCGCACCCGGCTGCTGTGGGACACCGAGGAGGGCTACGACCACGCCGTCCTGGAGGCGCACACCGCCGGGGCGGACGACTGGACCACGCTCCCCGAGAAGAACGGCGCCACCAGCAACGCGGTGCCCGCCGAGTGCGAGGCCGGGTTCTTCATCGCGGCCCACCCCGCGCTCAAGCGGTATCTGACGCAGGGCGCCGACGGCTGCACCGCCGCCGGCACCAGCGGCCAGTGGAACAGCCTCACCGGGGCGTCGGCCGGCTGGCAGGAGGTCTCCTTCGACCTCTCCGCGTACGCCGGCAAGAAGGTCGAGGTGTCCCTCAGCTACATCACCGACCCGGGCTCGGGCGGTCGCGGTGTCCTCGCGGACAACGCCTCCGTGGTCGTCGGCGGCCAGGCCACCGAGACCGAGGGCTTCGAGACCTCGCTCGGCGCGTGGAGCGTGCCCGGGCCGCCCGCGGGCAGCCCCGCGGTCGTGAAGGACTGGGGGCGCGCCGGAGAGCTGTTCAAGACGTACGGCGCGGTCACCACGGACGACACCGTGCTGCTGGGCTTCGGCCTGGAGCACGTCACCGCGGCGGCCGACCGCACGGCCCTGATCCGCAAGGCACTCGCGGCCGTCGGCGGGTGAACCCGGGGTGACCCGGAGTGGTGATTCCGGGTGACCGGAGCCTTCGGTCCGGGGCGGTCCGTACCCCTACTGGCGGGTACGGACCGCCCTGCCGTGTATGGGGCGTCTCGATGTCACCTCGAAAGGCTCAGGGAGGTAGGGTCGGGGGTGGTCGGGGACATCCCATACAGCTCGCCGGTCTCACAACCGGCGTACCAACGAGGAGATCGGTTCGTGACGATCCGCGTAGGCATCAACGGCTTTGGCCGCATCGGTCGTAACTACTTCCGCGCGCTGCTGGAGCAGGGTGCTGACATCGAGATCGTGGCTGTCAACGACCTGGGTGACACCGCGACCACCGCGCATCTGCTGAAGTACGACACCATCCTGGGCCGTCTGAAGGCCGAGGTCTCGCACACCGCAGACACGATCACCGTGGACGGCCACACCATCAAGGTGCTGTCCGAGCGCAACCCCGCCGACATCCCGTGGGGCGAGCTGGGCGTCGACATCGTCATCGAGTCGACCGGCATCTTCACGAAGAAGGCCGACGCCGAGAAGCACATCGCCGGCGGCGCCAAGAAGGTCCTCATCTCGGCTCCGGCCAAGGACGAGGACATCACCATCGTGATGGGCGTCAACGAGAACAAGTACGACGCGGCCAACCACCACGTCATCTCCAACGCCTCCTGCACCACCAACTGCGTGGCGCCGATGGCGAAGGTCCTCGACGAGAACTTCGGCATCGTCAAGGGCCTGATGACGACGGTCCACGCGTACACCAACGACCAGCGCATCCTGGACTTCCCGCACTCCGACCTGCGCCGCGCCCGCGCCGCCGCGGAGAACATCATCCCGACCACCACGGGTGCCGCCAAGGCCACCGCGCTGGTCCTCCCGCAGCTCAAGGGCAAGCTCGACGGCATCGCGATGCGCGTCCCGGTCCCCACCGGTTCCGCCACCGACCTGGTCGTGGAGCTGGAGCGCGAGGTCACCAAGGACGAGGTCAACGCCGCGTTCAAGAAGGCCTCCGAGGGCGAGCTGCAGGGCTACCTGTCCTACACGGAGGACCCGATCGTCTCCTCCGACATCGTCAGCGACCCGTCGTCCTGCACCTTCGACTCCTCCCTGACCATGGTCCAGGAGGGCAAGTCGGTGAAGATCCTCGGCTGGTACGACAACGAGTGGGGCTACTCCAACCGCCTCGTCGACCTCACGGTCTTCGTCGGCAACCAGCTCTGATCCACAGAGCAGACACCTTGACGTGAGAGCAGGGCCCGGGCGGCGCAGGGACGCGCCGTCCGGGCCCTGACTCGCGTGCAGATCAGCTCTCGTACGATCAGAGCACCCTCACCAGGAGTTCCCTCATGAAGACGATCGACGAACTTCTCGCCGAAGGCGTGGACGGCAAGCGGGTCTTCGTCCGCGCCGACCTCAACGTGCCGCTCGCCGACGGCCTCATCACCGACGACGGCCGCATCCGCGCCGTCCTGCCCACCGTCAAGGCCCTCGCGGACGCGGGCGCCAAGGTGGTCGTGGCCTCGCACCTGGGCCGCCCCAAGGGCGCCCCGGACCCGGCCTTCTCGCTGCTTCCGGCCGCCGAGCGGCTCGGCGAACTCCTGGGCGCCCCCGTGGCCTTCGCCCAGGACACCGTCGGCCCCGCCGCCCACGACGCGGTGAACGGCCTCCAGCCGGGCCAGGTCGCGGTCATCGAGAACCTGCGCTTCAACGCCGGCGAGACCTCCAAGGACGACACCGAGCGCGGCGAGTTCGCCGACCGGCTCGCCGCCCTCGCGGACGTCTACGTCGGTGACGGCTTCGGCGCGGTCCACCGGGGGCACGCCTCGGTCTTCGACCTCCCGGCCCGGCTGCCGCACTACGCCGGCTACCTCATCGCCACCGAGGTCGGCGTCCTGAAGAAGCTCACCGACGAGGTCCGGCGGCCCTACGTGGTCGTGCTCGGCGGCGCCAAGGTCTCCGACAAGCTCGCCGTCATCGACGAGCTGCTCGGCAAGGCCGACCGCATCCTCATCGGCGGCGGCATGGCCTTCACCTTCCTCAAGGCCAAGGGCCACGAGGTCGGCGCCTCCCTCCTCCAGGAGGACCAGATCCCCGCGGTCCTGGAGTACATCGAGCGCGCCGAGAAGACCGGCGTCGAGCTGGTCCTGCCGGTCGACGCCGTGGTCGCCCCGGCGTTCCCGGACCTGAAGACCAAGGCCCCGGCCGACGCCACCACCGTCGCCGCCGACGCCATCCCGGCCGACCGGATGGGCCTGGACATCGGCCCGGCGTCCGGCAAGCTGTACGCCTCGAAGATCACCGACGCCGCCACCGTCTTCTGGAACGGCCCGATGGGCGTCTTCGAGCACCCCGAGTTCGCCGAGGGCACCAAGGCGGTCGCCCAGGCTCTCCTCGACTCCTCGGCCTTCACGGTCGTCGGCGGCGGCGACTCCGCCGCGGCCGTCCGCATCCTGGGCTTCGACGAGAACGCCTTCGGACACATCTCGACCGGCGGCGGCGCCTCCCTCGAATACCTCGAGGGCAAGACGCTCCCCGGCCTCGCCGCACTGGAGGACTGACCCCGCATGACCACTCGCACGCCGATCATGGCGGGCAACTGGAAGATGAACCTCAACCACCTCGAGGCCATCGCGCACGTCCAGAAGCTCGCCTTCGCCCTCGCGGACAAGGACTACGAGGCCGTCGAGGTCGCCGTCCTGCCGCCCTTCACCGACCTGCGTTCCGTGCAGACCCTGGTCGACGGCGACAAACTCAAGATCAAGTACGGCGCCCAGGACCTCTCGGCGCACGACTCGGGCGCCTACACCGGCGAGATCTCCGGATCGATGCTGGCCAAGCTGAAGTGCACGTACGTGGCCATCGGCCACTCCGAGCGCCGCCAGTACCACGCCGAGACGGACGAGATCGTCAACGCCAAGGTCAAGGCCGCCTACAAGCACGGCCTGACCCCGATCCTGTGCGTCGGCGAGGAGCTGGAGGTCCGCGACGCGGGCAACCACGTCACCCACACCCTCACCCAGGTCGAGGGCGGCCTCAAGGACGTCCCGGCCGAGCAGGCCGAGTCCGTCGTCATCGCCTACGAGCCCGTCTGGGCCATCGGCACCGGCAAGGTCTGCGGCGCCGAGGACGCCCAGGAGGTCTGCGCCGCCATCCGCGGCAAGATCGCCGAGCTGTACACGCAGGAGCTGGCCGACAAGGTCCGCATCCAGTACGGCGGCTCCGTCAAGGCCGGCAACGTCGCCGAGATCATGGCGCAGGCCGACATCGACGGCGCCCTGGTCGGCGGTGCCTCGCTGGACGCCGACGAGTTCGTCAAGATCGTGCGCTTCCGGGACCAGTAAGTAGGCCCTGGCGGCGATCCGTCGTACCCTTGCGGGGGCATGGCCCTGAAGGCCGTGCCCCCGTCGTTCATCCGAATCCGAGAGAGTTGGTCCAGCCGTGGTTTTGGGGTTCTCGATCGCCCTGATCGTCTTCAGCGGGCTGCTGATGCTGCTGGTGCTGATGCACAAGGGGAAGGGCGGCGGCCTCTCCGACATGTTCGGTGGCGGCATGCAGTCGTCCGTCGGTGGTTCTTCGGTCGCCGAGCGCAACCTCGACCGCATCACCGTGGTGATCGGTCTGCTGTGGTTCGCGTGCATTGTCGTACTCGGTCTTCTCATGAAGACGAACAACTGAGCGGCGACGCCCCACACAGCACGTCCATTCCGCACGTAAGGCCCCATGTTCGGTACGCGCACCTGAGCGCGGCCTATCATGGGGCTTGCGTCTAGGTGTGGGGGCTGTAACTCCAATCACTGGACGCGCGTTGGGCCTTACGTAGACTGAGGCGCTCGCAACGAAGCGACACGTCGACTCGCTTCGCGGCACCATCACGCAGGGAGTTACGACCGTGGCAAGTGGCAACGCGATCCGAGGTAGCCGGGTCGGGGCGGGGCCGATGGGCGAGGCCGAGCGGGGCGAGTCCGCGCCCCGTCTGCGCATCTCCTTCTGGTGCTCCAACGGGCACGAGACGCAGCCCAGCTTCGCCAGCGACGCGCAGGTCCCCGAAACCTGGGACTGCCCGCGCTGCGGCTTCCCCGCCGGACAGGACCGGGACAACCCGCCGGACCCGCCGCGCACCGAGCCGTACAAGACGCACCTCGCGTACGTACGGGAGCGGCGCAGCGACGCGGACGGCGAGGCGATCCTCGCCGAGGCGCTCGCCAAGCTGCGAGGCGAGATCTAGACGTCGAAACCGGCCGGGTACCGAGGGGTGCCTGGCCGGAGCGGTTTCACGGCTGTGCGGGGTCCGCGTGCCCTCCACGGCCGGTGCCGGGCTGCCCGGTGCGCAGCCGCCCTCTCCGTGCCGTCCGCCGTCCCGGCTGATACCCGTGCCCCCTGCGCACGTACCTGTGGGTGCGCCGGACGCCGAGGCCACCACGGCTCGTGCCCCGCGTTGATCAAATAGGTGGGAACCGCTGGGACAGGCACGAAAGAAGGCTGAAGTCGGACATGAACGCAGACGGCCGTACCAGGCTCAACCGCACACCCGAGTGGACCGCGCTCGCCGAGCACCGCGAGGAGGTCGGCGAGGTGGCACTGAGGGAGCTGTTCGCCGCCGATCCCGGGCGCGGCACCGCATACACACTGCGGGTCGGTGACCTGTACGTCGACTACTCCAAGCACCTGGTCACCGACGAGACCCTGCGGCTGCTGCGCGAACTCGCCGCCGCCACCGGCGTGTTCGGGCTGCGGGACGCGATGTTCCGCGGTGAGCGGATCAACCTCACCGAGGACCGGGCGGTGCTGCACACCGCGCTGCGCGCCCCGCGTGATGCGGTGATCGAGGTCGACGGGGAGAACGTCGTCCCGGGTGTGCACGCCGTGCTGGACAAGATGAGCGACTTCGCGAACCGGGTCCGCTCCGGCGAGTGGACCGGCCACACCGGCAAGCGGATCAGGAACGTCGTCAACATCGGCATCGGCGGCTCCGACCTCGGCCCCGCCATGGCCTACGAGGTGCTGCGGGCCTTCACCGACCGCGACCTCACCGTCCGCTTCGTGTCGAACGTCGACGGCGCCGACCTGCACGAGGCCACCCGCGACCTGGACGCCGCCGAGACGCTGTTCGTCATCGCCTCCAAGACCTTCACCACGATCGAGACGATCACCAACGCGACCTCGGCCCGCGCGTGGCTGCTCGGCGAGCTGAAGGCCGGCCAGGACGCCGTCGCGAAGCATTTCGTGGCGCTGTCGACGAACGCCGAGAAGGTCACCGACTTCGGCATCGACCCGGACAACATGTTCGAGTTCTGGGACTGGGTCGGCGGCCGCTACTCCTACGACTCGGCGATCGGCCTCTCCCTGATGATCGCCATCGGCCCGGACCGGTTCCGGGAGATGCTCGACGGCTTCCGGATCATCGACGAGCACTTCCGCACCGCCCCGGCCGAGTCCAACGTGCCGCTGCTGCTGGGCCTGCTCGGCGTCTGGTACGGCAACTTCCACGACGCCCAGTCGCACGCGGTCCTGCCCTACTCGCACTACCTGTCGAAGTTCACCGCCTACCTCCAGCAGCTCGACATGGAGTCCAACGGCAAGTCGGTGGACCGCGACGGCCACCCGGTGCAGTGGCAGACCGGACCGGTGGTGTGGGGCACGCCCGGCACCAACGGGCAGCACGCCTACTACCAGTTGATCCACCAGGGCACCAAGCTGATCCCGGCCGACCTCATCGGCTTCGCCCGTCCGGTCGGCGAGCTGAGCGACGAACTCAAGGCGCAGCACGACCTGTTGATGGCCAACCTGTTCGCGCAGGGACAGGCGCTCGCCTTCGGCAAGACCGCCGAGGAGGTGCGCGCGGAGGGCGTGGCCGAGGAACTGGTCCCGCACAAGACGTTCCGCGGCAACCACCCGACGACCACGATCCTCGCCAAGGAGCTCACCCCGTCCGTGCTCGGCCAGCTCATCGCCCTCTACGAGCACAAGGTGTTCGTCCAGGGCGCGATCTGGAACATCGACTCCTTCGACCAGTGGGGCGTCGAGCTCGGCAAGGTCCTCGCCAAGCGCGTCGAACCGGCGCTCACCGAGGGCGTCGAGGTGCCGGGCCTGGACGCCTCGACGAAGGCCCTGGTGGCGACGTACCGGGAGCTGCGCGGCCGGTAGTGAGGCCCCCGGACGGGAACTGCTGTGCGCTTTCTGTGCCCATGCCCTAGGGTCGCGCTGAACCTGGGGGAGACGAGAGGTACGGATGAAGCATGGGGGGCGGGTCGCCGTGGCACTCACGGCGGCCCTTCTGGGAGCGGCGCTCGCGGGCTGCGGTCAACGGGCCTACGAGCACGGAGGCGCGTACAGCAGTCTGGAGAAGGTGCCGGAGAAGCTCGGCTCCGACGGCACGACGATCACGGTCGGAGACCCGCGCGCGCCGGTGACGGTGCACATGTACGAGGATCCGCGCTGCCCGTACTGCGAGGAGTTCGAGTCCACCGGCGGTGGTCCGCAGCTCCAGGAAGCGACCCTGCGGGGTGAGGCGAAGACCGAGTACACCATGGCGTCCTTCCTGGACGACAGGCTCGGCGGCAGCGGCTCGAAGAAGGCGGTCAACGCCCTGCGGGCGGCGCTGGCGGAGGGCAGGTTCGCGGAGTACCACCAGGTGCTCTACCGCCACCAGCCCGAGGAGTCCGAGGACGGCTACACCGACGACCGTCTGCTCGAACTGGCCGGGCAGGTCGACGGGTTGCGGGGCCCGGCCTTCGACTCGGCGGTGCGGGACATGGAGTACGCGGCCTTCGTGACGGCGTCCGAGAAGGCCTACGAGAGCGCCGGTGACAGCACGCAGCCGGAGGGACCGGGCACCCCGACCGCGGTGATCAACGCCGTACGGATCCCGGCCGCATACAGCGGTGTGCTGTACGACGGGCAGGTGTTCTCGGACCTGCTGCGGGAGATCAGACTGTCGCCGGAGAACTGGGAGGGGTACGACTTCCCCGAGGTCGCCGCGACACCGGGCTCCTTCTGAGCGAACGCCGGGCCCCTCCTGGGAGGGACCCGGCGTCGACTGCCGTGTGCGAGAGCGCCGTTACGAGGACGCCGGCGGGTACAGCGACCTGGGGAGCTGGGAGGCCGCCGCCGAGTCCAGCAGCCACAGGGTGCGGGCCCGGCCCCGGGCGCCCGCCGCCGGGGCCTGGATCTCGCCCGCGCCGGACAGGGCGATCGCCGTGGCCTGTGCCTTGTCCTCACCGGCGGCCAGCAGCCAGACCTCGCGGGCCGCGCGGATCGCGGGCAGGGTCAGCGACACCCGGGTGGGCGGCGGCTTCGGCGCGCCGTGGACGCCCACGACCGTGCGCTCGGTCTCCCGTACCGCGGGGAGTTCCGGGAACAGGGACGCCACGTGGGTGTCCGGGCCGACGCCCAGCATCAGGACGTCGAAGGTCGGGACCGCGCCGTGGTTCTCGGGGCCGGCCGCACGGGCCAGCTCCTCGGCGTACGCGGCCGCCGCGGCCTCGACGTCCTCGCCGTGCGGGCCGTCCGACGCGGGCATGGCGTGCACGCGCTTCGGGTCCAGCGGTACGGAGTCGAGCAGGGCCTCGCGGGCCTGGGTGACGTTGCGCTCCGGGTCGCCCTCGGGCAGGAAGCGCTCGTCCCCCCACCACAGGTCCAGCCGGCCCCAGTCGATCGCGTCCCGGGCGGGCGCCGCGGCCAGGGCGGCGAGCAGGCCGTTGCCGTTGCGGCCGCCGGTGAGGACCACCGACGCCGAGCCCCGGGAGGCCTGCGCGTCCACGATCTTGGTGATCAGCCGGGCCGCGGCGGCCTGCGCCATCAGTTCCTTGTCGTGGTGCACGACGAGCTGCGGAGTGCTCACTTCGCCGCCTTCCCGCCGCCGGACAGACCGGAGGGGACCGGCTTCAGCGATTCCGGTGCCGACTCTTGCGGCCCTTGCGCCCCGGGAGTTTCCGCAGTGCCCTCGACAGGGGCTTCGGAGACGGGTTCTCCTTTGGCGTCCGAACTGTCGTCACCTTTTCCGGCGTCACCACCCGTCTCCGGGAAGGGCGCCGACGGGTTCAGGCGTTCCACGCCGAAGCGCAGTGCGGAGGCGTACGTGTCGTCCGGGTCCAGCCTGCGCAGCTCCTCCGCGATCAGCTCGGCCGTGTCCCGGCGCTTGAGCGCCACCGCACGGTCGGGCTGCCCCTGGATGGAGAGCGTGGCGAGCGACCCGTCCGCGCGGTCCAGGACGATCGGACCGCTGTCCGTGTGCAGGCGGACCGCCGTCAGGCCGGGGCCGTTCGACAGGGACCGCTTCACCGGCACGTCCAGCCGGTCCGCCAGCCACATCGCCAGCAGCTCGCAGCTCGGGTTGAACTCCTCGCCCTCCACCTCGACGGCCTCCACCTTGCAGGTGACCTGGTCGAGCGCGGCGGCCAGCATCGAGCGCCACGGGGTGATCCGGGTCCAGGAGAGGTCGGTGTCGCCCGGCGTGTAGGTGTCGGCGCGCGCCGTCAGCTCGCGCACCGGCTGCTCGGAGGAGTACGTGTCGGTGACCCGCCGCTGGGCGAGCGCACCGAGCGGGTCCCCGGCCGGGTCGATCGGCGCGTCCACCGGCCACCAGACGACGACCGGCGCGTCCGGCAGCAGCAGCGGGAGGACCACCGACTGGGCGTGGTCCACGACCTCGCCGTACAGCCGCAGCACGACCGTCTCGCCGGTGCCCGCCTCCGCGCCCACCCGCACCTCGGCGTCGAGGCGGGACTGGGTGCGGTCACGAGGACTGCGCGACACCCGCTTGATGACCACCAGCGTGCGCGAGGGGTGCTCGCGGGACGCGTCGTTGGCGGCCTTGAGGGCGTCGTAGGCGTTCTCCTCGTCCGTGACGATGACCAGGGTGAGCACCATGCCGACGGCGGGGGTGCCGATGGCGCGGCGCCCCTTGACCAGGGCCTTGTTGATCTTGCTGGCCGTGGTGTCCGTGAGGTCTGTCTTCATGGCCGGCGCCAGCTCCGTCCCTCTCGTGCGAGCATTTCGTCCGCCTCGACCGGGCCCCAGGTACCGGAGGGGTACTGGGCGGGCCTGCCGTGCGTGTCCCAGTACTCCTCGATCGGGTCGAGGATCTTCCAGGACAGCTCGACCTCCTCCGTGCGGGGGAAGAGGTTGGAGTCGCCGAGCAGGACGTCGAGGATCAGGCGCTCGTACGCCTCGGGCGAGGACTCCGTGAACGACTCGCCGTAGGCGAAGTCCATGGACACGTCCCGGATCTCCATCGAGGTGCCGGGCACCTTGGAGCCGAAGCGGACGGTGACGCCCTCGTCGGGCTGGACCCGGATGACGATCGCGTTGGAGCCCAGCTCCTCGGTGGCCGTCGTGTCGAAGGGGGAGTGCGGGGCCCGCTGGAAGACCACCGCGATCTCGGTGACCCGGCGGCCGAGCCGCTTGCCGGTGCGCAGGTAGAACGGCACCCCGGCCCAGCGGCGGTTGTCGATCTCCACCTTGATGGCCGCGTACGTGTCGGTCTTCGACTGGGGGTCGATGCCGTCCTCTTCGAGGTAGCCGACCGCTTTCGCGCCGCCCTGCCAGCCCGCCGCGTACTGGCCGCGCACGGTGTCCCGGCCCAGGTCCTTCGGCAGCCGCACCGCGCCGAGCACCTTGGTCTTCTCCGCGGCCAGCGCGTCCGCGTCGAAGGAGGCCGGCTCCTCCATGGCGGTGAGCGCCATGAGCTGGAGCAGGTGGTTCTGGATGACGTCACGGGCGGCGCCGATGCCGTCGTAGTAGCCGGCCCGGCCGCCGATGCCGATGTCCTCGGCCATCGTGATCTGCACGTGGTCCACGAAGGACCGGTTCCAGATCGGCTCGAACATCGTGTTGGCGAAGCGCAGCGCCAGGATGTTCTGGACGGTCTCCTTGCCCAGGTAGTGGTCGATGCGGAAGACCTGGTCCGGGGCGAAGACCTCCTCGACGGTCGCGTTGAGCTCCTCGGCCGACTTCAGGTCGTGACCGAAGGGCTTCTCGATGACCGCGCGCCGCCAGGAGCCGCCCGACTGGTCCGCCAGCCGGTGCTTCTTGAGCTGCTGGATGACCACGGGGAAGGCGGACGGCGGCACGGACAGGTAGAAGGCGAAGTTGCCGCCGGTGCCCTGCGCCTTGTCGAGTTCGTCGATGGTGTCGCGCAGCCGCTCGAACGAGTCGTCGTCGTCGAAGGTGCCCTGGACGAAGCGCATCCCCTGGATGAGCTGCTGCCAGACCTCCTCGCGGAACGGGGTCCGGGCGTGTTCCTTGACGGCGTCGTGGACGACCTCGGCGAAGTCCTCGTTCTCCCAGTCCCGCCGGGCGAAGCCGACCAGTGAGAAGCCCGGCGGCAGCAGACCCCGGTTCGCGAGGTCGTACACGGCGGGCATGAGCTTCTTTCGTGACAAATCGCCCGTGACGCCGAAGATGACCAGGCCCGACGGCCCCGCGATACGCGGGAGCCGTCGGTCGGCAGGGTCACGCAGCGGGTTGCTGCTCGACAAGGTTTCAGCCCTCCGAGGGGGCGAGGCGCTGGAGCTCCGCCTCGGTCGACTTGAGCAGGTCGTTCCAGGACGCCTCGAACTTCTCGACGCCCTCGTCCTCCAGGAGCTGGACCACCTCGTCGTACGAGATCCCGAGCTTCTCGACGGCGTCGAGATCGGCACGGGCCTGCTCGTACGTGCCGGCGATCGCGTTGCCGCGGATCTCGCCGCCCTCCTCGGTCGCCTGGAGGGTGGCCTCCGGCATGGTGTTCACCGTGTTGGGCGCCACCAGCTCGTCGACGTACAGGGTGGCCTTGTAGGCCTTGTCCTTGACGCCGGTCGAGGCCCACAGCGGACGCTGCTTGTTCGCGCCGGCGTTCTCCAGTTGCGCCCAGCGCTCGCCCGAGAAGACCTCCTCGTACGCCTGGTAGGCCAGACGCGCGTTGGCCACGCCCGCCTTGCCGCGGGCGGCCTTGGCCTCGTCGGTGCCGAGCGCGTCGATGCGCTTGTCGATCTCGGTGTCCACGCGGGACACGAAGAAGGACGCCACGGAGTGGATCTGCGACAGGTCCAGGCCCCGCTCCTTGGCCTTCTCCAGACCGGCCAGGAACGCCTCCATCACCTCGCGGTAGCGCTCGAGCGAGAAGATCAGCGTGACGTTGACGCTGATCCCGAGGCCGATGACCTCGGTGATGGCGGGGATGCCGGCACGGGTGGCCGGGATCTTGATGAGGGTGTTGGGGCGGTCGACCAGCCAGGCGAGCTGCTTGGCCTCGGCGACCGTCGCCTTGGTGTTGTGGGCCAGGCGCGGGTCGACCTCGATCGACACGCGGCCGTCCTGGCCGCCGGTGGCGTCGTAGACCGGGCGCAGGATGTCGGCGGCGTCCCGGACGTCCGCCGTGGTGATCATGCGGATGGCCTCTTCGACCGTGACCTTGCGGAACGCGAGGTCGGAGAGCTGCTGGTCGTAGCCGTCGCCCTCGGAGATCGCCTTCTGGAAGATCGAGGGGTTGGTGGTGACGCCCACGACGTGCTGCTGGTCGATCAGCTCGGCGAGGTTGCCGGACGTGATCCGCTTGCGCGACAGGTCGTCCAGCCAGATCGCGACGCCTTCCTCGGAGAGGCGCTTGAGTGCGTCTGTCATGGAATTACATCTCCTACGTGTCGTATGTGAGCGTCAGCGCTGGGCGGCGGCGAGAGATTCCCGCGCCTTGGCGGCCACGTTCTCGCCGGTGAAGCCGAACTCCTGGAAGAGGACCTTGCCGTCCGCCGAAGCCCCGAAGTGCTCCAGGGAAACGATGCGACCGGCGTCCCCGACGTACTTGTGCCAGGTCAGACCGATCCCCGCCTCGACCGCGACACGGGCCCTCACGGACGGGGGCAGGACGCTGTCCCGGTACCCCTGGTCCTGCTCCTCGAACCACTCCACGCACGGCATGGAGACGACACGCGTCGGCACGCCGTCGGCCTGGAGCTGCTCACGCGCCTCGACAGCCACGTGCACCTCGGAACCGGTGGCGATCAGGATGACCTCCGGCGCACCGCCCTCGGCCTCGAACAGCACGTAACCGCCCTTGACCGCGTCCTCGTCGGGCTCGTACGTCGGCACGCCCTGACGGGTCAGCGCCAGGCCGTGCGGGGCGCCCTTGCCGAACTCCTTGGTCCAGCGGCCGAGGATCTCGCGCCAGGCGATCGCGGTCTCGTTGGCGTCGGCCGGGCGGACCACGTTCAGGCCGGGGATCGCGCGCAGCGAGGCCAGATGCTCGACCGGCTGGTGGGTCGGGCCGTCCTCGCCGAGGCCGATGGAGTCGTGCGTCCACACGTACGTCACCGGCAGGTGCATCAGCGCCGAGAGGCGTACGGCGTTGCGCATGTAGTCGGAGAACACCAGGAAGGTGCCGCCGTAGATGCGCGTGTTGCCGTGCAGCGCGATGCCGTTCATCTCCGCGGCCATGGAGTGCTCGCGGATGCCGAAGTGGATCGTGCGGCCGTACGGGTCCGCCTCCGGCAGCGGGTTGTCCGCCGGGAGGAAGGAGCTGGTCTTGTCGATGGTGGTGTTGTTAGAGCCGGCGAGGTCGGCGGAGCCGCCCCACAGCTCGGGGACCACCGCGCCGAGCGCCTGGAGCACCTTGCCGGACGCGGCACGCGTGGCGACGCCCTTGCCGGGCTCGAAGACGGGGATCGCCGACTCCCAGTCCTTGGGCAGCTCACCCGCCGCGATGCGGTCGAAGTCGGCCGCGCGCTCGGGGTTGTTGTTGCGCCACTCCTGGAAGGACTTCTCCCATTCGGCCTTGGCCTGCCGGCCGCGCTCCAGCGCCTGGCGGGTGTGGCCGATGACCTCCTCGGAGACCTCGAAGGACTGCTCCGGGTCGAAGCCGAGGACCCGCTTGGTGGCCGCGACCTCGTCGTCGCCGAGCGCCGAGCCGTGGGCGGCCTCGGTGTTCTGCGCGTTGGGGGCGGGCCAGGCGATGATCGAGCGCATCGCGATGAAGGACGGCTTGTCGGTGACCGCCTTGGCCTTCTGGATCGCCTCGAAGATCGCGACCGGGTCGAGGTCGCCGTTGGCCTGCGGCGCGACACGCTGGACGTGCCAGCCGTACGCCTCGTAGCGCTTGGCGGTGTCCTCGGAGACGGCCGTCTCGGTGTCGCCCTCGATCGAGATGTGGTTGTCGTCCCACAGCAGGACGAGGTTGCCCAGCTTCTGGTGGCCGGCCATCGAGGAGGCTTCCGCGGAGATGCCCTCCTGGAGGCAGCCGTCACCGGCGATGGCGAAGACGAAGTGGTCGAAGGGGGAGGTGCCCTCGGGGGCCTCGGGGTCGAACAGACCGCGCTCGTAGCGGGCGGCCATCGCCATGCCCACCGCGTTGGCGACACCCTGGCCGAGCGGACCGGTGGTGGTCTCCACGCCCTTGGTGTGGCCGTACTCCGGGTGGCCCGGGGTCTTCGAGCCCCAGGTGCGGAAGGCCTTGAGGTCGTCCAGCTCCAGGCCGAAACCGGCCAGGTAGAGCTGGGTGTAGAGGGTCAGGGACGAGTGGCCGGCGGACAGCACGAAGCGGTCGCGCCCGACCCAGTCGGGGTCGGCCGGGTCGTGCCGCATCACCTTCTGGAAGAGGGTGTAGGCGGCGGGAGCCAGGCTCATCGCCGTACCCGGATGGCCGTTTCCGACCTTCTGTACGGCGTCGGCGGCCAGGACGCGGGCGGTGTCGACGGCCCGCTGGTCCAACTCGGTCCACTCGAGGTCTGTGGTGGTCGGCTTGGTGCTCACCCTGGGTCAGGGCTCCTCTCCACATGTCACACATGTCGAAATGCCGGTGCACGGGACGCCCGGCCGTTGTCGAGCCTACCCCCGCAAGTACGTGCGTTTTTTCGAGTCATTCCAGACTGCCGGGCCTTTCGGGGATCCGCCTCCCGACTGGCCCGTACCGCATTCGGCAACTGAATACGCAGCCGCTCGTCCGAGTGCTCAACCGAGTGGGACACAGCTCTTCCGGGGGTGTCCGCGGACACGACCCGACCCCCGCGAATATCGGGGTATGGGCAACGTCTACAGTGGCGTGGTACGCGCGAGCCTTTACCGGGACTTCACACGGGAGAGGCTCGCTGGGATGTCTCTGTAGGGGTGTGCGTGACGGCCGTCGAATCCCGTCCAGCCGGAGTGCTGGGGGAGAGCAAGAGCTCGAGTCACCGGCCGTTCGGGGCCCGTGTCAAGGCATTCGTGGCGCTGACCAAGCCCCGGATCATCGAGCTGCTGCTGATCACCACCGTTCCGGTGATGTTCCTCGCCCAGCAGGGCGTGCCGGACCTGACGCTGGTGCTGCTCACCTGCGTCGGCGGCTACCTGTCCGCGGGCGGCGCCAACGCGCTCAACATGTACATCGACCGTGACATCGACGCGCTCATGGACCGCACCTCGCAGCGTCCCCTGGTGACCGGCATGGTGTCGCCGCGCGAGTGCCTCGCCTTCGGCATCACGCTGGCGGTCGTGTCGACACTGCTGTTCGGCCTCACCGTCAACTGGCTGAGCGCCTGGCTCTCCCTCGGAGCGCTCCTCTTCTACGTCGTCGTCTACACGATGATCCTCAAGCGCCGCACCTCGCAGAACATCGTGTGGGGCGGGATCGCCGGCTGCCTGCCCGTCCTGATCGGCTGGTCGTCGGTCACGAACTCCATGTCGTGGGCGCCGATCGTCCTCTTCCTCGTCATGTTCTTCTGGACGCCGCCGCACTACTGGCCGCTGTCCATGAAGGTCCGCGAGGACTACGCGCGTGTGGGCGTGCCGATGCTGCCGGTGGTCGCCTCCAACAAGGTCGTCGCCAAGCAGATCGTCATCTATAGCTGGGTGATGGTCGCGGTCTCGCTGCTGCTCACCCCGCTCGGCTACACCGGCTGGTTCTACACGGCGGTCGCGCTCCTCGCGGGCGGCTTCTGGCTGTGGGAGGCACACGGCCTGCAGAACCGCGCCAAGGCCGAGGTGACGGGCGCGAAGCTCAAGGAGATGCGGCTGTTCCACTGGTCGATCACCTATGTGTCGATCCTCTTCCTCGCGGTGGCGGTCGACCCCTTCCTGAGGTAAGGGTCACGTCGCCGTCCTCTCTACTCGTCGGTAGCATCCTGGTCATGGCAGACACCCAGCAGGTTGACGCGAAGGCCGAGCGCACGGTCGCCCGGCTCGCCAAGCAGATCAGCGCCTTCTCCAAGGAGCACGGCGGCGCCGAGGGCCAGCTCGCCTACATCGGTGAGCGCGGCACCCGGATCGTCCTCGTCGGCGAGGACGGCACCTGGGGCGACCTGGTGGCCCCCTCGTACGAGATCGCCGAGAAGGCCGTCGAGAAGTCCGGCATCACCGTGCACGAGGAGTTCGACGGCGAGTTCGCGGCCAAGGTGAGGACCGGGCCGTACGAGTGGAGCCGCATGGCCGGCATCCAGGTCGGCGGTCCCTCGAACGGCTGAGATCCGTCGGCCTTTCACCCGGGGTGTGCGACCCCAACACCTGATGCCCGGTTCACCCGTTAGGACCTGTTAGAGCGACACGGTCCACCACACGGGGAGTCCGGATGATCGAAACGCCGTCCCTCGTGGACCAGTACTGCCACGGCGTACTGAGGACGGAGCTGGGGCTCGGCACCTTCGAGGCCCAGCTCGCCCGCACCGAGGGCCCGCCCGCCCCGGGAACCACGCTGTTCGACACCCAGACGGGCTTCGCCGTACGGCGCTGGTGCCCGCCCCTGCTCGGCCTGGAACCGCACTGCCCGCCCGCACGCTACCTGGCCCGGCGCCGGGAGCTCGGGGTGCTGGAAGCGGGTCGCAGGCTGCTGCGCGGCAGCGGGATCACCACCTACCTCGTCGACACCGGGCTGCCCGGCGACCTGACCGGACCCACCGAGCTGGCCTCCGCCGCGGACGCCCAGACCCGCGAGATCGTGCGCCTGGAACTCCTCGCCGAACAGGTCGCCGACACCTCCGGCACCGTCGAGTCCTTCCTGGCCAACCTCGCCGAGTCGGTGCACGGGGCCGCCGCGAACGCGGTCGCCTTCACCTCGGTGGCGGGCGTACGGCACGGGCTCGCGCTCGCGCCCGAGCCGCCCGGTCCCGGCGAGGTGCGGGGCGCGGCCGGCCGCTGGCTGGCGGGCCGCCGGGTCGGCGGTGAGCTGTCCGACCCCGTGCTCCTGCGGCACCTGCTGTGGATCGCGGCCGCCTCCGGACTGCCCCTGCAACTGCACGCCGGGCTCGGCGAACCGGGACTGCGCATCGACCGCACCGACCCCGTCCTGCTCACCGACTTCGTGCGGGCCACCGCGGGGCTCGGCACCGACCTCGTGCTGCTGCACAGCTACCCGTACCACCGGCACGCCGCCCATCTCGCCGGTGTCTTCCCGCACGTCTACACCGACTCGGGGGCCGCCCTCGTGCGCACCGGCGCCCGCGCGGCGACCGTGCTCGCGGAGATCCTGGAACTGGCCCCCTTCGGCAAGATCGTCTTCTCCAGCGGGGCGCACAGCCTGCCCGAACTGCACGTCGTGGGCGCGCGTCTGTTCCGTGAGGCGCTGGCCCGGGTGCTGGGCGGCTGGGTCGCCGAGGGCGCCTGGTCGCTGACGGACGCCCAGCGGGTGGCCGGGCTGATCGCGGCGGGGAACGCGCGCAGGGTGTACGGACTGGAGTGAGCTGTCCAGGATGGGCCCATGCAGACCGACGCCTTGCTGGACCGCTTCCTCGCCGACCTGACCCCGCTCGCGCCCGTCGCCGTGTGGGCCCACGGCTCGCTGGCCGGCGGCGACTACCAGGAGGGCCGCAGCGACCTGGACCTGATCGCCGTGCTGCCCTCGATCACGCCGCGCACGGTGTGGCGTCTGGCGAAACTGCACGCCCGACTGCGGGCCGAGCCGCTGTCCGCGCAGCTCCACTGCACCTATCTGACGCCCTCGGCCGACCTGGACCGCCGCCACCTCACCTGGGCCCACGAGGAGCTGTTCAGGCGGTCGGTCTCCCCGGTGACCCGGCGCGAACTGCACGCCTTCGGGCGGGTGCTGCACGGCGAGCCGCCCGCGGACCTGCTGCCGCCGGTGTCGGACCGGGAGCTGGCCGACTTCGTGGTCCGCGACCAGCGTGACTTCTGGCGGCCGGCGCTCGACAACGCGGCGCTGTGGCACCGGGACGTGTGGGTCGACCTGGGGCTGCTGACGTTCGCCCGCGCGACCGTGACCGTCCGCGAGGGCCGGCTGATCTCGAAGCGCGAGGCACTGGACCTGCTGCCCCGGCTCGGGGCGCCCGAGGAGGTCGTCGAGGACGTCCGGGGGCGTCGCTACGGCGAACCCGGACCCGCCGTCGAGAACCGGGCGGAGCTGACCCGCGGCTACCTGGGGCCGGCGATCGACGAGCTGGTGGCCGCGTACTGAGCAGGCACCTCGGGCAGCTCGTCCTCGGACCGCTCCCGCAGGGCCAGCAGGACGCGCAGCACCCCGATCCACACCAGGGCCGAGCCGAGCATGTGCAGGCCGACCAGGAACTCGGGCAGGTCGGTGAAGTACTGGACGTACCCGATGACGCCCTGGGCGAGGAGGACCAGGAAGAGGTCGCGGGTGCGGTGCAGGGGGCCCCTGGGGGCGTCGACCGCCTTGAGGATGAACCACAGGGCGAAGGTCAGCGACACCACGATCCAGGCCAGCACCGCGTGCACCTTGCTGACGGTCTCCCAGTCCAGCGGCATCCGCTCGACCTCGCTGGAGTCCCCGGCGTGCGGTCCGGCGCCGGTGACCACGGTGCCGACGAGGATCAGCAGGGCGGCGGCCGCGACCATGAACCACACGAGCTGCCGCACCGGCTTGCCGACCAGCGGACGGGGTGCCGTGTCGCCCTCGCGGGTGCGCTGCCACATCACGGCGGCGACCGTGATCAGGGCCGTCGTCGCCACGAAGTGGGCCGCGACCGTGTAGGGGTTGAGACCCACCAGCACGACGATGCCGCCGAGGATCGCGTTGCTCATCACGATCCAGAACTGCGCCCAGCCCAGCCGGGTCAGGCTGCGCCGGTACGGCTTCTGCGAGCGGGCGGCGATGATCGCCCACCCGACGGCGGCGCACAGCACGTAAGTGAGCATCCGGTTGCCGAACTCGATGGCGCCGTGGAAACCCATCGCGCTGGTCGCGGTCAGCGAGTCGTCCGTGCACTTGGGCCAGGTCGGGCATCCGAGTCCCGACCCGGTCAGCCGCACCGCCCCGCCGGTGACCACGATGACCACCGCCATGACGAGCGCGGAGAGAGCCGCCCGCTGAACCGTCCGGGGGGTCGGGGTCCAGCGTGCGGCGATGAAGGCGAGCGGGTTGCGGACGGCCGCTACGGCGTCGGCGCGGGTCAGGTTCGGCACGCCCTCCATCGTAGGGGGGCCGCTTGTGCACGCGTTCACGAGGGCCCCTCCTGGCGGCGGGCCCGGCCTCACTCCCAGCGGAAGAAGCGCCCCGCCACGGCCAGTCCGGCCACCGCCCACACCGCCAGGGTCCCCAGGTCGCCCCAGGGCATCCCGGTCCCGTGCTGGAGCACGTCCCGCAGTCCGTCCGACAGTGCCGAGATCGGCAGCAGGCCGAGGACGTCCTGGGCTCCGGCGGGGAACTTGGACAGGGGGACGAGCACTCCGCCGCCCACCAGGAGCAGCAGGAAGACCAGGTTGGCCGCGGCCAGGGTGGCCTCCGCCCTGAGGGTGCCCGCCATGAGGAGGCCGAGGCCGGAGAAGGCCGCGGTGCCGAGGATCAGGAGCAGGAGGACGGCGAAGGGGTTGCCGTGCGGGGACCAGCCCAGCGCGAACGCGATCACCGTCAGGAGGATCACCTGGAGGATCTCCGTCACCAGGACCGACGCCGTCTTCGCCGTCATCAGGCCCCAGCGGGGGAGCGGGGAGGAGGCCAGGCGCTTGAGGACGCCGTAGCGGCGTTCGAAGCCGGTCGCGATCGCCTGGCCCGTGAAGGCCGTCGACATCACCGCGAGGGCCAGCACGCCCGGTGTGAGGAAGTCCACCGCGCTGCCCGCACCGGTGTCGATGATGTCCACCGAGCTGAACAGGACCAGCACGAGGGTCGGGATCACCACCGTCAGCAGGAGCTGCTCACCGTTGCGCAGGAGCATCTTCGTCTCCAGGACCGCCTGGGACGCGATCATGCGTCCCAGGGGTGCCGCGCCCGGCTTCGGGGTGTACGTACCGGTGGCGGTCACGCGCGCAGCTCCTTGCCGGTCAGTTCGAGGAAGACGTCTTCCAGGGTGTGCCGTTCCACCGAGATCTTCTCCGGCATCACGCCGTGCTGGGCGCACCAGGACGTCACCGTCGCCAGCAGTTGCGGGTTCACCTTGCCGACCACCCGGTAGGAGCCGGGGGTCAGTTCGGCCGCCGTGCAGTCGGCGGGGAGGGCCTTCAGGAGCGATCCCACGTCGAGCCCGGGGCGGCCGGAGAAGCGCAGGGTGTTCTCCGCGCCGCCGCGGCACAGCTCCTCCGGGCTGCCCTGGGCGATGACCCGGCCGCCGTCGATGATCGCCACGTCGTCGGCGAGCTGCTCGGCCTCGTCCATGTAGTGCGTGGTCAGGACGACCGAGACGCCGTCGGCGCGCAGGTCGCGGACCAGGTCCCAGGTCGCGCGGCGGGCCTGCGGGTCGAGGCCGGCGGTCGGCTCGTCCAGGAACACCAGTTCCGGGCGGCCCACGACGGCCATGGCGAGGGCCAGGCGCTGCTGCTGGCCGCCCGACAGCCGGCGGTACGTCGTCCGGCCGCAGCTCTCCAAGCCCAGGCGCTCGATCAGCGCGTCCACGTCGAGCGGGTGCGCGTGCAGTCCCGCCATGTGCCGGAGCATCTCGTCGGCGCGGGCGCCCGAGTACACGCCCCCGGACTGGAGCATCACGCCGATCCGCGGGTGCAGCTCACGGGCCTGGCGCACCGGGTCGAGGCCCAGCACCCGGACCGTGCCGGAGTCCGGCCTGCGGTAGCCCTCGCAGGTCTCCACGGTCGTCGTCTTGCCGGCGCCGTTGGGCCCGAGTACGGCGGTCACGCCCGCCCGGGTCACCAGGTCGAGGCCGTCCACGGCGGTCTTCGTGCCGTACCGCTTCACCAGGGCGTGGACCTGGACCACGGGCTCACTTCGCATGGGCCCGAGTCTAGGTTCGCGGCCCGTGCCGCAGACGGGCGGGTGCGAGATCTCCACCGCCGGGAGGCTTTCCGGGGCCGTCGTGGCGTTTCAGCGGGGTCGTCACGGGGTCTCGGGGGTCGGTCCAGCGGTCTTCGAGACGGCTCGCGGTCTCGGACACGCTCGGGTGTCTTCGGTACCGGGCGTCCCCGAGACGGGTCCCCGGGGTCTCGGGACCGGCCGGCCGGAGTCTTCGGGACCTAGCCGGGACCTGGCCGGGACCTGGCCGGGGGTGGGCCGGAAGGCGGCCTGTCGGACCGGTCCGGGTCCTTCCGGTCCAGTCCAGCGTCCTGGGGCCGGCTCGGGTCCTTCCGGACCGGCCCGGCGTCATGCGGACCGCGCCACGCGCGGCCTTTCGAACCGGTCCGGGGACATCCGGACCGGCTCGGGTGTTCTCGAGCGCGTTCCGCCGGGGCGTTGCACGCGGTTCAGTCGCATCTCAGGCCCTCCCGGTGCGCCCGAGTTCCTCCCGCGCCGCGAGCGGGACCTCCTCCTCGCGGGAGCGGTGCAGTGACAACCAGCGCTCGGCGTACGCCACCGCGTCGGCGACGGGGAACAGTCGCGCGTCGGCGGCGCCCACCCTTCCCCGTACGACCACCCCGGTGTCCCGCTCGAAGTCGTGCCCGAGTTCGTCGAAGCGGTCCGAGGTGATCGAGACCTCCGTGACCACCTCCCAGCCGTCCGGTCCCGGGCGGCCCACCTTCACCCGCGGGGCCGGGACGCGGTACTCGGCGAGATGGAAGCTCGTGCAGGTGTCGTAGCCCGCGCCCAGGAGCAGTACGCGCGCGTGCAGGGCCTCCAGCCTGGCCAGGGGGCTGCGCTCGCCCAGGCGGCAGTCGGGGGCGTGGCCGTCCAGGACCGCACGCGCGTGGGAGCCGATCGCCGCGAAGGAGGTCTGCGGGTGCGCGCTGCGCAGGGCGCCGGGCCAGGTGCGGACGGTCTCGGGGATCACGCCGACCCCGCGCGAGGGTGTGACGAGGGGGTCGTAGGCGGGCATGGTCGCGCGGATGGTGTCCCACCACTCCTCGGGCACCGGTGGGTTGCTCCACACCGCCGGGTCCGAGAGGTCGCCGGTCTGGGTGGGGACCACCAGGGTGCCGTCCGGGCCGAGGGCGTCCAGGAGTCCCTGCACCACCGCGACCGGGCCTCCGCAGACCCAGCCGAGGGAGCTCAGGGAGGAGTGCACGAGCAGGGTCTCGCCGCTGGTGACACCCAGCTCGCGCAGATGCCCGGCGAGGGTGTCGCGCGTGACAAGTGGGCCGGTGGGAGGTGGTGTCGGCATGGTTCGGGAGTGTCCCTGACAGGACCGTCCGCCGCCACCGCTTTGATCGATCAAAGATCGTTTTCCCAGGTCAGGTTAGGTGGACCTAAGTGACGCAGGGCACCGTCCGGCGGAGCGGACGCGGCTTGCCCGGTCCTGAGGAATTACGCAACAATGGCGTTGTGAAAAACGTCGGCGAGGCTCGGGAGACCCCCACGGGGGCCCCTCAGGAGGAGCTCGCGACCGGTGAGCGGTCCACCCGCAACCGCGTCGCGCGATCCATCCTGGACCACGGCCCGTCGACCGTCGCCGAGCTGGCCGGACGACTGGGGCTCACCCAGGCGGCCGTACGACGCCATCTGGACGCCCTGGTGGCCGACGAGGTCGTCGAGGCGCGCGAGCAGCGGGTCTACGGCGCGCGCACGCGCGGCCGTCCCGCCAAGGTCTTCGCGCTCACCGACTGCGGCCGGGACGCCTTCGACCAGTCCTACGACAAGCTCGCCGCGGACGCCCTGCGCTGGATCCAGGAGCGCTTCGGCGGGGACGAGGCGGTCGTCGCCTTCGCCCGCGCGAGGATCGCCGCACAGGCCGAGGTGTACCGCAAGGCCGTCGAGTCCGCCGCCCCCGAGGAGCGCACCGAAGCCCTGGCCAAGGCCCTGAGCGCGGACGGGTACGCTGCTACGGCGCGAAGCGCACCGGTCGGCGAGCAGCTCTGCCAGCACCACTGCCCGGTGGCCCATGTCGCGGAGAAGTTCCCCCAGCTCTGCGAGGCGGAGACCGAGATCTTCTCGCAACTGCTCGGAACGCACGTCCAGCGACTTGCGACCATCGCGCACGGCGACGGCGTCTGCACGACGTTCATCCCCAAGATTTCCCACATGTCTCATCACGCATCTGCAAGCACGGCCGGGAGGAACCCCGCATGACTCTCCCCACGGAGACTGCCCACCCCGAGCTCGAGGGCCTGGGCAAGTACGAATACGGCTGGGCCGACTCCGACACGGCTGGCGCTTCCGCGCGGCGCGGTATCAACGAGGACGTCGTCCGCGACATCTCCGCGAAGAAGAACGAGCCGGAGTGGATGACCAAGCTCCGCCTCAAGGGTCTGCGCCTCTTCGACAAGAAGCCCATGCCGAACTGGGGCTCGGACCTCTCCGGCATCGACTTCGACAACATCAAGTACTTCGTGCGCTCCACGGAGAAGCAGGCGGAGTCCTGGGAGGACCTGCCCGAGGACATCAAGAACACGTACGACAAGCTCGGCATCCCCGAGGCGGAGAAGCAGCGCCTCGTCGCCGGTGTCGCGGCCCAATACGAGTCCGAGGTCGTCTACCACCAGATCCGCGAGGACCTGGAGGAGCAGGGCGTCATCTTCCTCGACACCGACACCGCCCTGAAGGAGCACCCCGAGCTCTTCAAGGAGTACTTCGGCACCGTCATCCCGGTCGGCGACAACAAGTTCGCGTCGCTGAACACCGCGGTGTGGTCCGGCGGTTCCTTCATCTACGTGCCGAAGGGCGTGCACGTGGAGATCCCGCTCCAGGCCTACTTCCGGATCAACACCGAGAACATGGGCCAGTTCGAGCGGACGCTGATCATCGTCGACGAGGACGCCTACGTCCACTACGTCGAGGGCTGCACGGCCCCGATCTACAAGTCGGACTCCCTGCACTCCGCGGTCGTCGAGATCATCGTGAAGAAGGGCGCCCGCTGCCGCTACACGACCATCCAGAACTGGTCGAACAACGTCTACAACCTGGTCACCAAGCGCGCCGTGGCGTACGAGGGCGCGACCATGGAGTGGATCGACGGCAACATCGGCTCCAAGGTCACCATGAAGTACCCGGCCGTCTACCTGATGGGCGAGCACGCCAAGGGCGAGACCCTGTCCATCGCCTTCGCGGGCGAGGGCCAGCACCAGGACGCCGGCTCCAAGATGGTCCACATGGCGCCGAACACCTCCTCCAACATCGTCTCCAAGTCGGTGGCGCGCGGCGGCGGTCGTACGTCCTACCGCGGTCTCGTCGAGATCGGCGAGGGCGCCCACGGCTCCAAGTCGAACGTCCTGTGCGACGCGCTGCTCGTCGACACCATCTCCCGCTCCGACACGTACCCCTACGTGGACGTCCGCGAGGACGACGTGTCCATGGGCCACGAGGCGACCGTCTCCAAGGTCTCCGAGGACCAGCTCTTCTACCTGATGAGCCGTGGTCTCTCCGAGTTCGAGGCGATGGCCATGATCGTGCGCGGCTTCGTCGAGCCCATCGCGAAGGAGCTGCCCATGGAGTACGCCCTCGAACTCAACCGGCTGATCGAGCTGCAGATGGAAGGCGCGGTCGGCTGACCCGTCCTTCGAGAAGCAGCGGCACATTTCTGACGTAGGAAGAGAGCAGACCGACAGCCATGGCTGAGGCTCAGAACATCCCCGTGGGGTCCACCACCGCGGGCCAGATCGCGGTGGCCGCCGAGTCGACCGTCGCCACGCGCATGAGCGCGCCCCCGTCCTTCGACGTCGCGGACTTCCCGGTCCCGCACGGCCGCGAGGAGGAGTGGCGGTTCACCCCGCTGGAGCGCCTGCGCGGACTGCACGACGGCACCGCCGTCGCGACCGGTGACGGCGTGACGGTCGACGTGCAGGCCCCCGAGGGCGTGACCGTGGAGACCGTCGACCGCGACGACGCCCGGATCGGCAGGGCCGGCACCCCGGTGGACCGCATCGCCGCCCAGGCGTACTCGGCGTTCGAGAAGGCCGGCGTGGTCACCGTCCCCAAGGAGACGGTCCTCACCGAGCCGATCCGCATCGCCGTGCACGGCGAGGGCGGCACCCGCTTCGGCCACCAGGTGATCGAGCTGGGCGCCTTCGCCGAGGCCGTCGTCGTCATCGACCACACCGGTGACGGGGTGCTCGCCGCCAACGTCGACTACATCCTGGGCGACGGCGCCAAGCTGACCGTGGTCTCCGTCCAGGACTGGGACGACAAGGCCGTGCACGTCGCCCAGCACAACGCGCTGATCGGCCGGGACGCGTCCTTCAAGTCGGTCGTCGTCACCTTCGGCGGCGACGTCGTACGGCTGCACCCGCGCGTGTCCTACGCCGGCACCGGCGGCGAGGCCGAGCTGTTCGGGCTGTACTTCACCGACCAGGGCCAGCACCAGGAGCACCGCCTCCTGGTCGACCACAACACCCCGCACTGCAAGTCCAACGTCGTCTACAAGGGCGCGCTGCAGGGCGAGGGCGCCCACGCGGTGTGGATCGGCGACGTGCTCATCGAGGCCAAGGCCGAGGGCACGGACACCTACGAGATGAACCGGAACCTCGTCCTCACCGACGGCGCCCGGGTCGACTCCGTGCCGAACCTGGAGATCGAGACCGGCGAGATCGTCGGAGCGGGTCACGCCTCGGCGACCGGCCGCTTCGACGACGAGCAGCTCTTCTACCTGATGGCCCGCGGCATCCCCGCCGACGAGGCCCGGCGTCTGGTGGTCCGCGGCTTCTTCGCCGAGCTGGTCCAGCAGATCGGTGTCGACGACATCGAGGAGCGCCTTCTCGTGAAGATCGACGAGGAGCTGGAGGCCACCGTCTGATGGCCGACTTCGTACGCGCCTGCGGGCTGAGCGAGCTGGAGGAGGACACCCCCAAGCGGGTGGAACTCGACGGCACGCCGGTCTCGGTCGTGCGGACCGAGGGGGAGGTGTTCGCCATCCACGACATCTGCTCCCACGCCAACGTCTCGCTCTCCGAGGGCGAGGTGGAGGACTGCCAGATCGAGTGCTGGCTGCACGGCTCCAGCTTCGACCTGCGCACCGGCAAACCGTCCGGCCTACCCGCGACGCGCCCCGTCCCCGTATACCCCGTAAAGATCGAAGGGGACGACGTGCTCGTCTCCCTCACCCAGGAGTCCTGAGGCACCCATGGCAACGCTTGAAATCCGAGACCTGCACGTCACCGTCGAGGCCGACAACGCCACGAAGGAGATCCTCAAGGGTGTCGACCTGACCGTGAGGCAGGGCGAGACGCACGCCATCATGGGCCCCAACGGCTCCGGCAAGTCGACGCTCGCCTACTCCCTCGCGGGTCACCCGAAGTACACCATCACCGGCGGCACCGTCACCCTCGACGGCGAGGACGTCCTGGAGATGGAGGTCGACGAGCGCGCCCGCGCCGGTCTGTTCCTCGCGATGCAGTACCCGGTCGAGGTCCCGGGTGTCTCCGTGTCGAACTTCCTGCGCACCTCCGCCACCGCCATCCGCGGCGAGGCCCCCAAGCTGCGCACCTGGGTGAAGGAGGTCAAGGAGGCCATGGAGCGCCTCCACATGGACTCCTCCTTCGCCGAGCGCAACGTCAACGAGGGCTTCTCCGGCGGTGAGAAGAAGCGCCACGAGATCCTCCAGCTCGAACTGCTCAAGCCGAAGATCGCGATCCTCGACGAGACCGACTCCGGCCTCGACGTCGACGCCCTTCGCGTCGTCTCCGAGGGCGTCAACCGGGTCCGCGAGACCGGCGAGGTCGGCACCCTGCTGATCACGCACTACACGCGCATCCTGCGCTACATCAAGCCCGACTTCGTCCACGTCTTCTCCGGCGGCCGGATCGTCGAGTCCGGCGGTGCCGAGCTCGCCGACAAGCTGGAGAACGAGGGCTACGAGGCATACACGAAGGGTGGCGTATCAGCGTGACGCAGTTGCCGGGCCTCCTCGACACCGAGGCGATCCGCAAGGACTTCCCGATCCTGGACCGCCTGGTCCACGACGACCGGAAGCTCGTCTACCTGGACAACGCGGCGACCTCGCAGAAGCCGCGCCAGGTACTGGACGCCCTGAGCGAGTACTACGAGCGCTACAACGCCAACGTCCACCGCGGTGTGCATGTGCTCGCCGAGGAGGCCACGGCGCTGTACGAGGGCGCGCGCGACAAGGTCGCCGAGTTCATCAACGCGCCCTCGCGCGACGAGGTGATCTTCACCAAGAACGCCTCCGAGTCGCTCAACCTCGTGGCGAACATGCTGGGCTGGGCCGACGAGCCCTACCGCGTGGACTCCGAGACCGAGATCGTCATCACGGAGATGGAGCACCACTCCAACATCGTGCCGTGGCAGCTCCTCGCGCAGCGCACGGGTGCGAAGCTGAAGTGGTTCGGGCTGACCGACGACGGCCGCCTCGACCTCTCCAACATCGAGGAGGTCATCACCGAGAAGACGAAGATCGTCTCCTTCGTGCTGGTCTCCAACATCCTGGGCACCGTCAACCCGGTCGAGGCGATCATCCGCCGTGCGCAGGAGGTCGGTGCGCTGGTCTGCATCGACGCCTCGCAGGCCGCCCCGCACATGCCGGTGGACGTGCAGGCGCTCCAGGCCGACTTCGTGGCCTTCACCGGCCACAAGATGTGCGGCCCGACGGGCATCGGCGTGCTCTGGGGCCGGCAGGAGCTCCTGGAGGACCTGCCCCCGTTCCTCGGCGGCGGCGAGATGATCGAGACCGTGTCGATGCACTCGTCGACGTACGCCCCGGCACCGCACAAGTTCGAGGCGGGCACGCCCCCGGTCGCGCAGGCCGTGGGCCTGGGCGCGGCGATCGACTACCTCCAGTCGATCGGCATGGACAAGATCCTCGCCCATGAGCACGCGCTGACCGAGTACGCGGTCCGGCGTCTGACGGAGGTCCCCGACCTCAGGATCATCGGCCCGAGCACGGCCGAGGACCGGGGCGCGGCGATCTCCTTCACGCTCGGTGACATCCACCCGCACGACGTGGGCCAGGTCCTCGACGAGCAGGGCATCGCGGTCCGGGTCGGCCACCACTGCGCGCGGCCGGTCTGCCTGCGGTACGGAATTCCCGCGACCACGCGAGCGTCGTTCTATCTGTACTCCACTCCGGCCGAGATCGACGCACTGGTCGAGGGCCTGGAGCACGTACGGAACTTCTTCGGCTGACGGGAACGGGCTATCGCATGAAGCTGGACTCGATGTACCAGGAAGTCATCCTGGACCACTACAAGCACCCGCACGGGCGTGGTCTCCGGGACGGCGACGCCGAGGTGCACCACGTGAACCCGACGTGCGGCGACGAGATCACCCTCCGCGTGAAGTACGACGGCACGAGGATCGAGGACGTCTCCTACGAGGGGCAGGGCTGCTCGATCAGCCAGGCCAGCGCGTCCGTCCTGAACGACCTGCTGGTCGGCAAGGACCTGGACCAGGCGCAGCAGATCCAGGAGACCTTCCTGGAGCTGATGCAGTCCAAGGGCCGGATCGAGCCGGACGACGCGATGGAGGAGGTGCTGGAGGACGCGGTCGCGTTCGCCGGTGTCTCCAAGTACCCGGCCCGGGTCAAGTGCGCCCTCCTGAGCTGGATGGCATGGAAGGACGCGACGGCCCAGGCGATGGACGCCGGAGCCGACGCCGAAAGGAAGACGGCATGAGCGAGACCGTTGAGATGAAGCCGGCCTCGGAGGAAGAGATCCGCGAGGCGCTGTACGACGTCGTCGACCCCGAGCTGGGCATCGACGTCGTCAACCTCGGCCTGATCTACGGCATCCACGTCGACGACGCGAACATCGCGACCCTCGACATGACCCTGACCTCGGCGGCCTGTCCGCTGACGGACGTCATCGAGGACCAGGCCAAGTCCGCCACGGACGGCCTCGTCAGCGAGCTGCGCATCAACTGGGTGTGGATGCCGCCGTGGGGGCCGGACAAGATCACGGACGACGGACGCGAGCAGTTGCGGGCGCTCGGGTTCAACGTCTGAGGGACGTACGGACGTAAAAAGCGGCGGCACTCTCGGGTGCCGCCGCTTCCGTGTGCCGGGACGCGGCTCAGGCCAGACCGTCCACGAGCTGGAACGACGAGTCCGCGAGGTACTGGGAGTCGTACGCGAAGCGTTCCAGACGGACCACGAAGTTCTTGTGGCGGAGGAAGTAGCCGGGGTAGTTCACTGACTCCAGCATGGTCGCGCCCGAGTGGGCGGCGTCCCGGGGGCAGAACGTGGCGTCCTGCTCGAAGAGGGACGAGCCGTCGTCGCGTTCGGCCCGCAGGACGAAGGAGCGGTGGCGCAGGTACCGGCCGTCCCGGGTGGCGAACGAGCGGCAGGAGGCGTCCGCCAGTCCCCCGACCTGCCTGAAGGTGGCGTCCTCGCGGGACTGCGCTCCGCTGACCGGGTCCAGGCCCACATAGCCGTCGTCCACGTGCCAGTAGCGGCTTGGGTAGTTGACCGAGCGGAACGAACGGTAGCTCGCGGAGGGCTGCGGCTTCGACGAACTCGCCCTGGTCGCGGTGGACTTGGGGGGCTTCGGCACCGCCGTGACCGTGACCGTGGGGTCGGCGCCCTGCTGCCGGGGGCTGCCGGGGGAGGGGGACACCGACGAGAGGCCGCTGTCGCCCCGCGGCGGTACGGTCGTCGCGGGCTGCGAGGAGAACGAGATCAGGCCGGACCCCTCGGCCCGCGAGGTCTTCGACGGCTCGTCGGCCACGTGGTCCGTGGCCGCTGTCGCCGCCACACAGGCGATGATCGTGGCCACCGCCAGCGCCCCGGCGAGATAGAGCCGTCGGGTGCCGGGTGTGCGGGAGGTGTCCAGCGTCCAGCCGTTCTCCCAGGGGCGGTCCTGGGGCGGCCGGGACTTGTCTTCGGGCATGCGCGGTTCCTCCGGCGCGGCGCGAGGCGACGTGCCGCTGCTGTGGTGGCGCGGTAGGTGAAGGGTGAACCACAGGTGGTTCCGGGGGGAACACTAGTGGTAACCGGCGTTCGCCAGCAGCCCTTTGAAGCAACCGGTTTCCACATTCCCCGCTCAGCGGGCTCCCAGCCCCGTCCCATCCGGCGACGGCAGGGTGAGGACGTGGTCACCTCTGCACCCCCTTGTCCCGTCCGGCCCGTCTTCGTCCTCGGCTGCCCCCGCTCGGGCACCACGCTGCTCCAGCTCATGCTGCACGCGCACCCGAGGATCGCCCTGCCCCCGGAGACCCGGTTCGTGCTGCCCGCCTACGCGGACCGGCTGCGCTTCGGCGATCTCGGGGACGCCGGCAACCGGGCCCGGCTCGCCGCCTGGATCACCCGGCGCGAGGAGACCCGCTTCCACGAACTCGGCCTGGACGCGGACACCGTGGCCCGGCGCATCGAGAGCGGCCCGCCCACGCTGGGTTCGGCGCTGGGGGTCCCGCTCAGGTCGTACGCCGAACGGCACGGCAAGGTCCGCTGGGGCGACAAACGGCCGGCATACGCGCTGCACGTGGAGGAGATCCTGCGGCTCTTCCCGGACGCGCAGTTCGTCCACCTCGTACGGGACGGGCGGGACTGTGTGGCCTCGCTGCTGGGGATGCCCTGGTGGCACCGCGGTTTCCACGAGGCGGTCGCCACCTGGGCGCAGGTCATGGACGTCACCCGGCGGTATGCGAGCCGGCTGGGTCCGGAGAGCTGGCACGAACTGCGCTTCGAGGACCTGGTCGCCGACCCCGAGCCGCGACTGCGGGAACTGTGCGCCTACTTGGGGGAGGAGTACGCGCCCGCGATGACCGAGCCCCGCCGCCAGGCCGCGGGGGCCGTCCCCGCCCGCAAGACCTGGCACCGGCGTACCCACGGGGTCCTGGACGCCGCCCGGGCGGGCAGTTGGCGGCAGCGGCTGACACCCGACCAGATACGGCTGTGCGACGCTGTGCTGGGCGAGAAGCTGCTGGGCCACGGCTACGCACTCAGCGGGGCCGTGCCGCCCGACCCCGCCGAACTCCTGCGCTACCGCAGGGTCGCGGCCCTGCGCCGCGCCGCCCACGCCAAGCGGCGCGTCCTCGACCGCCTGACGCGGATACGGGAGGCCGGTCCGGTGGCGGCCGCCTGAACCAGCCGTTATGTACGCTTGTACACATGGGATACCTGCTGCTCGCCGGAGCCATTGCCGCCGAGGTCGGAGCGACCACGGCCATGAAGTACACCGAGGGTTTCAGCAGGCTCGGGCCCTCGCTGGTGACCGTGCTCGGGTACGTCCTGTCCTTCGCGCTGCTCGCCCAGACGCTGAAGACGGTGTCGGTCGGCACCGCCTACGCGATCTGGGCGGGGGTGGGCACCGCGGCCATCGTCACGATCGGCATGGTCTTCCTCGACGAGCCGATGACCGCCACCAAGGCCGCGGGGATCGCGCTGATCATCGTGGGCGTCGTGGTGCTGAACCTGGGCGGGGCGCACTGATGCCCCGCCGGCACGACCCCGAGCGCCGGCAGCGGATCATCGACGCGGCCATCCGGGTCGTCGGGGCGAAAGGGCTCGCGGGGCTCAGCCACCGCAGCGCCGCCGCCGAGGCCGACGTGCCGCTCGGGTCGACGACGTACCACTTCAGGAGCCTCGACGAGCTGATGGTCGCCGCGCTGCGCCAGGCCAGCGAGGGTTTCGCCAAGGCGGTCGCCGCGCAGGGCGCCCTGGACGACACGGGCGGCGACCTGGCGGCCGGCCTCGCCCGCGTCCTCGGCGACTGGCTCGGCGGCGACCGCACCGGCGTCGAGCTGGAGTACGAGCTCTATCTCGCCGCCCTGCGCCGCCCCGCCCTGCGCCCCGTCGCCGCCGAATGGGCCGACGACCTCGCCGAACGCCTGACCCACCGCACGGATCCGGTCACCGCACGAGCGCTGGTCGCCCTGATGGACGGCATCTGCCTCCAGGTACTGCTGACGGGGGCGCCGTACGACGAGGCCTATGCGCGGGAGATGCTGGCGCGGGTGATCCCGCCGGGGGCGTCGACGAGGGGCTGAAGTCGGGGGGCCTGTTGGGTGCGTGCTGCCTGGGCGGTGCTGCCGGGGAGCGTGGGCTCGGTCGGGTGGTTGGTGGGTGCGGCCCGGGGCGGAGCCATGGGGAGCGTGGGGCGGCGCCTGGCTGTCTGTGGGCGCGTGCTGTTCTGACGGGTGCCGTGGGGGAGCGTGGGGCGGTGCCTGGCTGTCTGTGGGCGCGTGCTGTCCTGACGGGTGTCGTGGGGGCGCGTGGGGCGGTGCCTGGCTGCCGGTGGGTGCGTGCTGTTCTGACGGGTGTCGTGGGGGAGCGTGGGCGCCTGTGGCCCGGCACGTGTCGTGCGGGCCGGTGGGGGTGACCGGGAGCGTGGGGTAGCGCGAGGCGCTCAGTAGCCGAGATGGCCCGCGTACGGGTTCGCGTCCCGCGCCTCCCGCCGGTTAGGTTGCCCTCATGACCGACACGACTGCCCCGCGCACCACCGGCGCCATCGCCGCAGGCCTCGCCACCGTCGCCGCCGACGGCACCGTTCTCGACACCTGGTTCCCCGCTCCCGAGCTCTCCGCCGAACCGGGCCCCGCCGGCACCGAGCGGCTCTCCGCCGAGCGGGCCGTGGAACTGCTCGGCGACGGCGCCGCCAAGGCGATCGGCCCGGACGCCCGCCGCGGCGTCGAGGTGATCGCGGTCCGCACGGTCATCGCCTCCCTCGACGACAAGCCGCTCGACACGCACGACACCTACCTGCGTCTGCACCTGCTCTCGCACCGCCTGGTCCAGCCGCACGGCCAGAGCCTGGACGGCATCTTCGGCCTCCTGCCCAACGTCGCCTGGACCTCGCTCGGCCCGGTCGCCGTCGACGACATCGAGAAGGTGCGCCTCAACGCCCGCGCCGAGGGCCTGCACCTCGCCGTGACGAGCGTCGACAAGTTCCCGCGCATGACGGACTACGTGGCCCCCCAGGGCGTCCGCATCGCCGACGCCGACCGGGTCCGCCTCGGCGCGCACCTCGCCGCGGGCACCACCGTGATGCACGAGGGCTTCGTCAACTTCAACGCGGGCACGCTCGGCACGTCGATGGTCGAGGGCCGTATCTCCGCCGGTGTCGTGATCGGCGACGGCTCGGACATCGGCGGCGGCGCCTCCACCATGGGCACGCTCTCCGGCGGTGGCAACGTCCGCATCACCATCGGCGAGCGCTGCCTGATCGGAGCCGAGGCGGGCGTCGGCATCGCGCTGGGCGACGAGTGCGTCGTAGAGGCCGGCCTCTACGTCACCGCGGGCACCCGGGTCACCATGCCCGACGGGCAGATCGTCAAGGCCCGCGAGCTCAGCGGCGCCTCGAACATCCTCTTCCGCCGCAACTCGGTCACCGGCACGGTCGAGGCCCGCCCGAACAACGCGGTCTGGGGCGGCCTCAACGACGTCCTGCACAGCCACAACTGACCCCTCGAAGATCACGTACGGGTTGCTCGGCGTGACCTCGGGGTCGTTTCGGCAGATGAACGGGTGGACGAAGAGTCCGATCAGACGCCGAGACGACGAACGAGGGGCCGAGCGATGAGGAACGTACGGACGAGGGCCGTGACGGGCGGGCTGGCGGCGCTGGCCGTGACGTGTCTGCTGCCCGCGGGCAGCGCACACGCCGACGAGACCAACACCGCCTCCCACAACGGCCCCCGGGTCGGACTGGTCAACATCGGCCAGGTGGACGACCCGATGGAGGACGTCCTGGAGCACGGGCTGCTGATCGGCGACGGGTACTCCTGGAACTGACCCGCACGGCAGCAAGTCGCCGCGGAGGACCACGTGTCCTCCGCGGCGACTTTTTGCCGTTCGCCCAGCCCGGTCAGGTGGTCATGAGGCGTTCGTACTCCGTCAGCAGAGCGTCGGTCGTCCGGTGGTCGGCGGGGCGCAGGGGGGCGCGGACCGGGCCCGCCGGCAGGCCGAGCGCGTGGAGGAGGGCCTTGGTGGTGACCGTGCCGGGCAGTCCCGCCGACATCATCGCCTCGATCAGTGGCGTGGCCCGTTGCTGGAGGCGGGCGGACGCGGGGGTGTCGCCCGCCTCGAACAGGTCGAGGATCGACCGGAGCCGGCCCGGGACCACGTTGGCCACGGTGCTGACGTAGCCCGCTCCGCCCACCGCGTACAGGGCGAGGATGTGCTCGTCGCAGCCCGCGTAGTAGGCCAACTCCGTGCGGTCCAGGACCTTCTGGGCGCCGAGGAAGTCGTAGGAGCAGTCCTTGACCGCGACGATCCGGGGGTGCTCGGCGAGCCGGATCATGGTCTCCGGCTCGATGCGGGTGCCGGTGCGGCCCGGGATGTCGTAGAGCATGACGGGCAGTCCGCAGGCGTCCGCGACCTCGCGGAAGTGTGGCTCCAGCGCGTCCTGCGGTGGCCTGCTGTAGTAGGGGCTGACCACCAGCACCCCGTCCGCGCCCGCCTCCTCGGCGGCGCGGGCCAGCTCCACGGTGTGCCGGGTGTCCGAGGTGCCCACCCCCGCCACCACCGAGGCCCGGCCGCCCACCGCCTCCCGTACCGCTCTCACCAGCGCGGACTTCTCCGCGTCCGTCGTGGTCGGCGACTCACCCGTGGTGCCGGACAGGACGAGCCCGTCGCAGCCCTCCGTCACCAGGTGGTCGGCGAGCGTCTGCGCGCCGTCGAGGTCGAGGGCACCGGTCTCCTCGAAGGGTGTGATCATGGCGCAGAGGGCGCGGCCGAAGGGCGGGGCGGCAGTGGTCATGGGCGTAGTCTCGACGCACCAACCGTGAAGCTCCACTTAATTCTTCTACGGTATATCGCTAAGCGATGCTGCGAAAAGGCGGTATGTCCAAAGAGGGCCCCGATGGGTCACCATGGTCAGGACGGTGCACGACCCCTGGTCCTGGAGGCGTCATGAAGCTCGGCAAGGCACTCGCCACCGGAGTCGCGGAGGAGCGGCCGGAGATCCCCGAGGAAGAGCTCGAACTCCCCGAGGAGATCAAGGAACTGAAGGCCCCCGAAGAGGTTCCGGCGGCCCGATGAGACTGCGGCTTCCGGAGGAACGCCCTGCGGAGCCGCCGACCGGATACAAGATCGCCCACCCGGTGCTGTCCCAGGACGGCACCCGGGCCGGGTTCACCGGTGTGTCGCTCGGCGGCGCGCTGCCGTACGGCGTCCTGGCCGACGCGTCCTGCGTCTACGGCCTGCGGCACCGGGCACCGAGCCGCCGCTGCGACTGCGGCTTCCACTGCGTCCACGACCGCGCGGCGGCCGAGGCACTGCTGTGCACGGCCGAGCACCGCACGGCCGTCCTCCTCGACGTCCTGGTCCTCGGCCGCTACCTCCGCTTCGAGCGCGGCTTCCGCTACGCCCGCCAGCGGGTGCGGACCGCGACCGTCGGACCCTGCGCCTGCGGCACGGTCGCGGCGGCGCTCGCCGACGCCGACTGGGGCAGACCCGGCTGGCGGGCCCTGGCCCCCTCCTGCGCGGGCTGTCTGCGCGGACGTACGGCCGTCTCGCTCGCCGGGTTCGCCCGGCTGGCCGGGGAGGGACTGCGGGTGGTGGCCCGGCCCGCCGCCGTCCCCGCAGCCGGTGATCCCGGTCTGCCCCAGGGGCTCGGGGTGCCCGAACTCGCCGCCGAGGCAGCCCTGTTGCAGGCCCGGCTCGACTGGTTCCAGAGCCAGTTGGCCCGGCTCGGACAGCGCGGCCCGGACGACGGTCCCCCGAGGGGGTAGCAGAAGAGCGGGCCGGGTACCCGGATGTTCCGACCGAGAGGAGGCGGAACACCGTGACCGGAACCACGGCCCCCAGGCCGGCGCACGACGAACATCACTCGGTGGGCGAACTCGTCGGACAGGCCACCGAGCAGGTCTCCCGGCTGGTGCGGCAGGAAGTCGCCCTCGCGAAGGAGGAGCTGGCCGCGAAAGGCCGACGGGCCGGCAAGGGCGGCGGGCTGCTCGGTGCCGCCGGCGCCTTCGCCTACGCGGGGCTGCTCGCCCTGGCCGGAACCGGCATCGCCGCGCTCGCGCTGGTGCTGTCGGTGTGGGCCGCGGCGCTGATCGTGACGGCTGTGCTGTTCGTGATCGCGGGGGTGCTCGCCGCCACCGGCCGCGCCCAGCTCCGCCGAGCCACACCCCCGACGCCCGAGGAGGCCCTCGGCAGCGTCAAGGCGGATGTCGAGGAGATCAGGGAAAGGGCGCACCGATGACGGACAGGACGGGCGGCAAGCCCCCCGCGACGGGGGCCAAGGGGCCCGAGGAGCTGCGGCAGCAGATCGAGCGGACTCGCAGTGAACTCGGCGACACGGTTGAGGAGTTGGCAGGGAAGATGGACGTCAAGGGCCGTGCGCGGGCCCGCGCGGCAGATCTCAGGGACAAGGCCGGCGCGATGACCGTGCAGCTTCGCAGCAGCGCGGCACAGGCCGGTCACACCGTGCACGACAAGGCCACGCAGGCCGGCCACAAGGTCCAGGACCGGGCCGCGCAGGCAGGCCACAAGGTCCAGGGACGCACGCAGCGGGCGGGCCGGCTCACCCAGGGCAAGGCCACCGAGACGGGCGCCGCGCTGGAGCGCAGGGCGCAGCACAGCGTGCCCCAGCCGGCCCGGCCCCTGGTCATGGCGGCGATCCGGCATCCGCGACCGGTGCTGATCGTCGGCGCGGCCTTGGCCGCGATCGTCGTCGTGTCGTGGCGGTACCCGAAGAAGTAGGCCGAAGAAGCAGGCCGAAGAAGTAGGCCGAAGACGCCGACTGAAGAAGCCGGCGAAGAGGCCGACGAGGAAGCAGGCCGCGGTATCCGTGAGCCCAAGGCGGGCGGCACCCGGGAGCACGGGTGCCGCCCGCCTCCGCGTGTGCGTGCCGCCCTCAGGCGCGTCCCTTCCCTCGTGCCGCCCGCAGCCTCGGCGGCCACTTCCGGGTGTCCCGCGGTTCCACGTAGGGCTCCTCCGTCGGCTCGGCCGCGCCGGAGGCGATCGCCCGCTCCCGGGCCAGCTCCGCGTCGAACTCCAGGCCCAGCAGGATCGCCAGGTTCGTCAGCCAGAGCCACACCAGGAAGACGATGGCACCGGCGAGAGCGCCGTACATCTTGTTGTAGGAGGCGAAGTTGGCGGCGTAGAGGGCGAAGCCCGCGGAGGCGGCGACCCAGACCAGGGTGGCGATGACACTGCCCGGGGAGATCCAACGGAAACCGCGGCCGCGGACGTTGGGGGCGGCCCAGTACAGCAGCCCGATCATCACGACGACCAGGAGCAGCAGCACCGGCCACTTGGCCACGCCCCAGATCGCGATCGCCGCGTCACCGAACCCCACGGCCCGGCCCGCCCGTTCGGCCAGCGGGCCCGTGAACACCACGATCAGCGCGCTCGCCGCCAGCATCAGCATCAGCGTCACGGTCAGCGCCAGGCGCAGCGGCGTCAGCTTCCACACGGGGCGCCCCTCGGGCAGGTCGTACACCGCGTTGGACGTACGGATGAACGCGGCGACGTACCCGGAGGCGGACCACAGCGCGGCCAGCAGGCCGAGGACCGCGAGGATGCTGCCCGTGCCGCCGCTGTCGCCGAGCTGGACCACCGCGTCCCGCAGGATGTCCCGGGCCGGACCCGGTGCGAGGTCCCCGATGTTGTCCAGGATCTTGTCGGTGGCGCGCTGCCCCACCACGCCCAGCAGGGAGACCATCACCAGCAGGGCGGGAAACAGCGACAGGACGCCGTAATAGGTCAATGCCGCCGCGCGGTCGGCGAGTTCGTCGTCCAGCAACTCCTTCGCCGTACGTCCCAGCACCGCGCGCCAGGCTCGCGCGGGCAACTTGGCGGTGCGTCGGGGCTGGTCGTCCGCCTGCTCGTCCATGTCCTGGCGGGTCTCCCGAAACCACCGCCCGAACCGCCGACTTGACCTGAATCCTGGTTGAGGTCGGAGGCTGGCCGACGAACACGTCGACCAGCGAACCGAGGAGACCTCACGCATGACCCGTCGTACCGACACCCATCCCGACCTCGCCCGTCCCGGAGTGGGAGCGTCCCTCTTCAGCACCTGGCGGGTGGGCAACCCGTTGCGCCAACGACAGGCCGTCGAGGCCGTCGCCGCCGCCTGGGAACGCCGGCCGTGGCCCGCCGACGGACTGCTCGCCTACCACGTCTACACCGGACACGACACCGCGAGCCTGCTGCACTACTCGCAGTGGACCGACGAGCAGGCGTACGAGGCCTTCGCGCGGACGCAGCGGCTGGAGCGCGTCGACGAGATCGACACCGCCGTGCCCCACATCGAGCGGCTCGGACTCGGCCGCTACCGGCATCACCGCAGCGTCGTCCGGGACGGGGACCTGCGGGTGCCGGGCTGCACAGTGATCGTCGACATCGAGTTCGACGGTCCCGACCCCGACCGGCAGCGGGCCTGGGTGGACGCCGTCATCGACGCGCTGGAGCACGAGCCGAACCCGCACCCCGGCGGCATCGGCGCCCACTTCCACCTCAGCACCGACGGCACCCGCGTCCTCAACCACGCCGAGTGGGAGAGCGCCCAGGCCCACCTCGACGCGCTCGCCGCCCCGGGGGACGGGATCGGCTCGGCCTCGGACCGCTGGAAGCGCGTGCAGACCTGGCCCGGGCTGAAGAGCAGCGTGGTCAGCCGGTACGACCACGCCCTCGCCCTGCTTCCCGAATAGTCCTTCCACCAGTCCTTCCACCGAACACTTCGATTGCCTGGACAAAAAAAGTTTTCGGTGAGACGGTGGACGCATGCTGGACGTCACCGTGATCGAGGACCCCGAGGCCGCAGCCGTCTCCCTGGACCCCATAAGGGCGAGGCTGCTGGCCGAGCTGGCGGCCGGCCCCGCGTCGGCCGCCATGCTCGCCGGCAAGGTCGGGCTGCCCCGCCAGAAGGTGAACTACCACCTCAAGGCGCTGGAGCGGCACGGCCTGGTCGAGCTCGCGGGCGAGCGCCGCAAGGGCAACGTCACCGAGCGGCTGATGCGGGCGACCGCGGCCTCGTACGTGATCTCACCGCTCGCCCTCGCCTCCGTGCAGCCCGACCCCGACCGCTTCCGCGACCAGCTCTCCGCGCGCTGGCTGCTGGCGCTGGGGGCCCGGCTGGTGCGGGACGTCGGCCAGTTGATCACCGGGGCGGCCAAGGCCCGCAAGCGGCTGGCGACCTACGCGCTGGACGGCGAGGTGCGCTTCGCCTCCGCCGCCGAACGAGCCGCGTTCATCCAGGAGTTGACGGCCGGGGTCACCGCCCTGATCCGCAAGTACGACGCCCCGGACGCCGAGGGCGGCCGGGACCACCGGATCGTCGTGGCGGTCCATCCCACGCTCAGGCAGAGCGAACCCACCGAGCAGACCGAGTTGGAGTAGATCATGTCCAAGGAGTTCGAGATCGCCCGCGAGTTCGAGGTCGACGCCACCCCGGAGCAGGTGTGGGAGGCGATCACCACCGGAACCGGCGGCTACCTGTGGCCGATGGAGCCGCCCGAGCCGCGCGTCGGCGGCACCGGCCCCTTCGGGTCCAAGGTCATCGCCTGGGACCCGCCGCACCGCTACACCAACCGCGTCGAGGACGTCGACGGCATCTCCCAGCAGACCCTCAACCAGCTCGACTACACGGTGGAACCCCGTGACGAAGGCCGGCGGGCCTGGGTGCGCTACGTCCACAGCGGGATCTTCGTCGACGACTGGGACAACCAGTACGACGGCGCCGCCAAGCACACCGACTTCTATCTGCACACCCTGCGCGAGTACCTGACCCACTTCGCGCCCCGCCCGGCCGCCTTCGCGACCTTCGACGGACCCGAGGCGTCCAAGGCACCGGACGCCCTGGCCGTCGTGGGCCGGGCGCTCGGCGTCGGCGAGGACGTGGCCGCGGGCACCCGCGTCACGGTCCACGGCCCCGACACCTTCGAGGCCGTGGTCGACTTCCGCAACACCTACTTCATCGGGCTGCGCACCGAGCGGGGCATGACCCGCGTCTTCGGGCGCAACCACTGGGGCCACCCGGTCGGCATCTCCCTGCACGACTTCTCGGCGGACAGCGACATCAAGGAGTGCGAGAGCGAGTGGCAGGCCTGGCTGAACGGCGTGTTCGGCCAGGCCTGACCTCCCCTGCCGACTACGGCCTGAAGCGCAGCACCTGCGGGTCGTGGTCGCTGATCTGGTCGTTGAACTCCGAGTTGATGTGCACGCTGTCGTACTCGAAGTCGCAGCCGCGCCGGATCGACGGGCTGACCAGGATCTGGTCCAAAACCTGCTGGTTGCCCTGGTAGTCGTAGGTGTAACGCTCGCTCTTCGGCAGCGACTTGATCGCCGACCAGAGCTCGCCGTCACCCTCCAGGATCTTCGCGGTGTCGGAGAACTCGAAGTCGTTGATGTCGCCGAGGGCGATGACGTCCGCGTTCTTCTGTGTGTCGAGGATGTCCTTGACGAAGGCGTTGACCAGGGTCGCCTGCTGGTGGCGCTGGACCTCCGAGCTGCGCGGCACCGGCTGGGTCGCCGAGGTCAGACCGTAGTCGCCGCCCTTGGAGTTGAAGTGGTTGGCGATCACGAAGACCGTGCGGCCGCGGAAGACGAACTCGCCGGCCAGCGGCTTGCGGCTGGACTTCCAGGCCTCGTCCGTGGGGGCGACACGCCCCGGGGAGACCGTGAGCTGCGCCTTGCCGTGGACCTTGGTGACCCCGACCGCCGTGGTGGCGTCGCCGCCCGCCCGGTCGGTGAAGGAGACCCGCTCGGGGTTGAAGAGGAACACCTGGCGGATGTTGCCGCCCGGCTCGCCGCCGTCGGTGTCGTTGGCCGGGTCGATCGAGCGCCAGTCGTACCTCGGGCCACCCGCCGCGACGATCGCGTCGATCAGCTTGGTGACCGTCACGTCGGCCGCGGTCGTGCCGTCGTCCTTGGCGCCGTTGTTGTCCTGGATCTCCTCCAGCGACACGATGTCGGGCGACTTCAGGTTGTTCACGATCGCGGAGGCGTGCTCCTCGAAGGTGGCGTCTGACGGGTCGAGGTTCTCGACGTTGTACGTGGCGACCGCGAGCTCGCCGTTCTTCTGCTTCTGCGTGGTCTCCCGCGTGAGACCGGCGCTCTTCAGCGTGCCGATCTCGTTGGCGACCAGGGTGTAGCCGCCGAACTGGTTGTAGTCCAGCGGGCCCGCGGTGGAGCCGGTGAGCACGTCACCGACGTTCGCGACGGGGAAGGCGGAGGTCGAGCCCAGCGACTGGATCTGGAGCCGGCCGGTGTTCTGCGCGTCGTAGGAGCCGTACAGCGTGCCCCCGCGGCGGGTGGCGTTCTCGCGCGGCTTCACCGTGACCCACAGCTCGGTGTACGGGTCGGTCGCGCCGACCACGCGGGTGTCGGCGACCTGGACGTTCATGCCCTCCAGGGACTCGTAGAAGTCCAGGGCGTACTTCTTCGGCTCCAGGGTCAGACCGTTGACCGAGTTGCCCGCGGCGGGGTCGCCGGCCGGGACGTACGCGGCCGGTACCGACTTCGCGTCGACGACCGTGGCGGCCGGGACCGCGTTGCCGCTGGAGACGACCGTGACGGTCGGCTTGGTGATCTCGGTGACCGACTGGTTGCCGCTCGACGTGCCGCCCGGGACGTACTCCGAGACCGTGCCCGTGACGGTGACGGCGTCACCGACGGCGACCTTCGGGGTGGAGCTGGTGAAGACGAAGACGCCCTCACTGGTGGCCGGGTCGGCGTCGGGGTTCGGATCCTGGATCCAGAACCCCTTGGAGGAGCCGTAGGTGCGCACGCCGGTGACGATTCCGGCCACATCGGTGACCTTCTGCCCGGCGTACGGGGATATCCGGGTCGCGCCCTGGATGTCGTGGATGCTCACGGTGGCCGCGTGCGCGGGTGAGACGAGGGCGACGGTGGAGGCCGCCGACAGGGCGGCGACGGTGAGCGCGGCGAGACGCGCGGACTTCTTGCTCGGCAACGGGATCCCTCCGGGGACGAACGTAGACGCCGGGACGAGGGTGAACGTGGAACGGTGGGAGCCGCGACCTGTGGGGCGGTGGCGACGCGCGTAGAAAATACGGTGAACAGGTGTCCGCCGGGATTTCTACGCGCGTCAATCTCCTGCCTGGTCAGGCCACTTGTCAAGGTTTCAGCCATGTACGCACCCTGTCGGGGAGATGAACCGGGCGGCATAGGTGGATATCCGTCTACGCTGAGCGGCTGAGTGGCACGACGCGTCCTAGGAGAACCAGCCGATGTCAGACAGCTCCCCCCTGCCGCCCGTGCGGCTGCACCCCGAAGCGGAGCTGGCGCGGGACGCCCTGTCCACGCCGCTGCTCGCCCGGGCCGCCCGGCTCGCCCGCTGGGCCGGCGAGGACACGCGGGTCGACGCCGGGGGCGGACTCGTCGAGGAACTGCTGCCCGCGGCGGCCGCCCACCTCGACCTGACCGGGGACGAGGCCGCGGCCCTCGCGAGCGAGGCCTGGCGGGTCGCCGTCGACACCGGGCTCGTCGAGATCCTCGACGAGGAGGAGGGCACCGTCGCCACGGGCGAGGACCTGGCCCTGCTCTCCGGCTCCCCGCAGGACGTGCTCGGCGTGTGGCTGACGGCGCTGGAGACGGCGCTGGCCGACGCGAGCGTGCCGGACCTGGACGACCTGGTCGACGCCCTGGACGAGAACGGCGAGGTCGACTTCGCCGCCCTGGACTGGGACCCGGAGGCCGAGCAGGAGTTCCTCGACGGGGTGCTCGGCAACCTCTACCTGCTCACGGTCAGCGAGGACGGCCCCGGCGACGGGCCGGTGCCGCTGCCCGCCCTCGCGGCGTCGATGATCGTGCCGAGCGACATGGGCGAGCCCACCAACGACGTCCTTGAACAGGTGTCCGACGCGATGATGCGGCTGGACGACCAGTTCCGCGTCCTGGAGCCGATCGGGATCGTCGAGTACCAGCCCGTCGACGAGGCGCTGATGGCCGACGCCGACGAGGAGCCCGCCGCGGCCGTCGACGACACCGACGTCTCCCGGTACGGCATGGTCCGGCTGACCCCGCTCGGACTGTACGGACTGCGGTCCCGGCTGCTGGAGGCGGGCATCGCCGCACCGGCCGTCGGCGACCTCGCCGACAAGGGCGCGGACGCGCTGCTCGACGGGACCGCCGCGTTCCCGCCCTCGGCCGCCCAGGCCGAGACCGAGCAGTGGCTGGACCGGCGTGAGGCACTGGCCGCCGCACGGGAGCTGCTGGCGGCGGCCCGGGGGAGCGACGCCGGGGCACCGCTGCGCAGGCTGCGCTGCCAGCAGGCCCTGTCGCTGGTCGGCCCGGTCGCCGAACCGGCCCTGCGGGAGGTCCTCGGCGACCCCGAGCTGGGCGGGCTGGCCCGGGTCTGGCTGGTCGAGCGGGGGTTCGGGGACGTGCCCGCGCCCTCCCAGGACATGGTGTTCTGGCTGACGGTGGACACCCTGGCCGCGCAGTTGGCCGCGGAAGGGCACTCCGAGGAGCTCCAGGGGCTGGTGGAGGGGCTGGCCCAGCAGCACAGCGGGTTCTTCGCGGCGGCCTGGAAGGTCGACCATCCTGCCACGGCCGACGTGCTGGAGGCGATGGGGCGGTTGCATCCCGACAAGAAGGTGGCCAAGGAGGCTCGCAAGGCCGCGTTCAAGGCGCGCTCGCAGCAGGGGGGTTGAGGCCGGTCGGTCGAGTGCGGGTGAACCGTGGCTGGTCGCGCGGTTCCCCGCGCCCCCGACCGGGTCTCCGCGGCCCTGGTTGTTTCATTGAAGCTGCTCCACTGAATCCTCTCGCTGTTCAACCGGTGTTCAGACATGGGCGAGACGGTTGCGCCGACCCGAGGTCCCCCACCCTCCACGGCGTTCATCCACCGTCTCAGGAGACACCATGTCGCTCACCCGCAGGGACTTTGCCGCGAAATCCGCGCTCACCGGAGCCGGTGTCGCGCTGGCGGGCACGGTCGGCGCCCTCGCCACCGCCCCCAACGCCCTCGCCGCCACCGACGTCGAGAGCGAGGGCGCGCAGACCGCGGGCGCCCACGGCGGAGTCGGCTACGGGCCGCTGGTCCCCGACCCCGACGGCATCCTCGCGCTGCCCGCCGGATTCAAGTACAAGATCATCACCTACAGCGGGAAGACCAAGCTGGAGTCGGGCGAGTTCACCCCCTCCAACCACGACGGCACGTCCACCTTCGACGGCCCCCGCGGCACCACCCTCCTCGTCAACAACCACGAACTCGCCGGCCCCCGCGCCGACTGGCCGCACCCGGTGCCGCTCACCGAGGGCCTCGTCTACGACCCGGCCGCGGCCGGCGGCTGCACGGTCGTCGAGGTACGCCCCGGCGGCAAGGTCGCCGAGTGGGTCGGCATCGCCGGCACCGCCACCAACTGCGCGGGCGGCAACACCCCTTGGGGCACCTGGCTGACCTGCGAGGAGACCGAGGACAAGGCCGGCACCAACGGCTTCACCAAGGACCACGGCTACGTTTTCGAGGTCGACCCCTGCGACCGCCGCGCCAACCGGAACCCCCAGCCCATCAAGGCGCTCGGCCGCTACGCCCACGAGGCCGTCGTCGTCGACCCCAAGCGCGGGCACCTCTACCTCACCGAGGACGCCTCCAACCCCAACGGTCTGCTGTACCGCTGGACCCCGCCCGAGGGCTTCCGCCACGGCCACGGCCGACTGCGCACCCTCGCCGAGAACGCGGGCACCCTCCAGGCCTTCAAGTGCTTCGACTCCGGCGGCCAGTTCGTCGACGACCTCTCCCGCGCCACGAAGATCGGCACGGTGTACGGCGTCGACTGGGTGGACGTGCCCGACCGCGACGCGCGGACGACCTCCGTCCGCAAGCAGTTCGGCGCCGGCCAGATCACCCGCGCCCGCAAGCTGGAAGGCATGTGGTGGGGTGACGGCGGCACGTACATCGTCTCCTCGTTCGCCCGCACCGAGAGCCCCGTCCAGCACGACGGAGCGGTCTGGTTCTACGACCCCAAGCGCCGCACCCTCACGCTCAAGGTCCTCCTCGGCGTGAACCCGGACCCGTCCGAGGACGGCGCCTTCGACGGCCCCGACAACATCACCGTCTCGCCGTACGGCGGCCTCGTCATCGCCGAGGACGGCGAGGGCGTCCAGCACCTGTTCGGCGCCACCGAGAGCGGCCGCACCTACCCGATCGCCCGCAACGAACTCAACATCGGCACCGAAGAGGAGCCGGAGTACAGCGAGTTCACCGGCGTCACCTTCTCACCCGACGGAAGGACCCTGTACGCCAACATCCAGACGCCGGGGATCATGCTGGCGATCACTGGGCCGTGGAAGCGGCAGAAGCGCTAGAACTAAGGATCACTCGTCCGGGTGGGCCTGTGCGAATCGGCTGATGATGCGGCGTGCCGGACATACCTTCCCTGCATGTCCAAGTCGTGCGAGCAGTGCGGTGTGCCGGTAAGGAATGCGCGTAGACGCTATTGCAGCAACGTCTGCAGTCTCCTGGGGACGGCGCGACAACGAGCCGAATCGCGCAGAAGGCCCAAGCCGCAGTGCCCTCAGTGCGGAAAGCCCGTGCTGACCCGTGGCGCGGTTCATTGCGGCCGTGCTTGTGCCAACGTGACGCGCAGGCGGGAGGCGGAGGCACGACGTGGGGCCCACGCCGTGCCTCCGCTGCGGGACCACACGGCGGCGCCCCCGTTCCGCCGGACCTTACTGCTCCTGGGAGTGTTTCAACGACGACCGCTACGAGCGCACGGGCACCTTCGCGCGGTGGCTGGCCGCGTGGCAGGCGGGTGAGATCAGCGGCACGCGAGAAGACGGCAGACCTGATGGGCGAGTACGTCAGGGACTCGTCCTGCTGAGAGGGCAGCGCTGCGAGAAGTGTGGGTGGGCCGAAGTCAATCCGGTCTCGGGGCGAGTGCCACTGCATGTGGACCATATCGGTGGCGACCGGACGAAGAACCGTCCGGAGGACGTGCGTCTGCTGTGCCCGAACTGCCATGCGCTGACCCCCAATTACCAACACCTGAACAATCCACGTGTTCAACCGGTACGCCAGAAGCAGAGCCGCCGGTACCAGGAGGTCTGGCGGCCTGGCGGGAATGCAGGCCGCTGACCGGCACCCCACCCTGCCCTGCATCCGAGCCCCTTGTATGCCCGCTGGTTAACATCTAACATTTCAGTTCGTGAAGGCCATACGACCACTCACCCGCACCCTGCTCCGGGACCAGGCATACGCCTCCATCCGGGACGCCATCGTGGCCGGGGAGATCGAGCCCGGGGCGGTGGTGCGGGACGCCGATCTCGCCGAGCGGCTCGGGCTGTCCCGGGCGCCCGTGCGGGAGGCCTTCGCGCGGCTGGTCGACGAGGGGCTGCTGGAGAGCAAGCCGCAGAGCTACACCCGGGTCACCCAGGTCGTCGCCGCCGAGGTGCGGGACGCCGCCGCCGTGGTCGGGGCCATGCACGAACTGGTGACACGGGTCGCCGTGCCACGGCTGTTCGCCGCCGACATCGCGACCATGCGCGCGGCCAACGAACGCTTCGCGGCCGCCGTCACCGCCGGGGACGTGGACGAGGCCCTGCGCGCCGACGACGACCTGCACGACGTGCTCGTCCGGGTCAGCGGCAACCGCGCGGCCGCCGCCACCGCCGCCCGCTACACCCCCCTCATCCGCCGCCTCGAACGCCGGCGCTTCGGTGAGGGCGGCACCTGCCGTTCGGCCGGGCTGCACGACCGGCTGATCGAGGCCTGCGCGGCCGGTGACGTGGCCGAGGCCGTCCGGGTCACCGCCGAGATCTGGCGGGGACTGGCCGAACTCGCCGACAGCGACTGAGCCCCCAGCGACCCACCCGGGAGGACCCCATGCCCCTTTCGTCCTACGACCGCTACCCGCTCCTCTTCGGGCCGTCCCCCGTCCACCGCCTCGAACGCCTGACCGCGCACCTCGGCGGAGCCGCGCTGTGGGCCAAGCGCGAGGACTGCAACTCAGGGATCGCGTACGGCGGCAACAAGACCCGCAAGCTGGAGTACCTCGTCGCCGACGCGCTCGCGAAGGGCTGCGACACCCTCGTCTCGATCGGCGGCGTCCAGTCCAACCACACCCGGCAGGTCGCGGCCTGTGCCGCACGGGCCGGGCTCAAGTGCGTGCTGGTGCAGGAGAGCTGGGTGGACTGGCCGGACGCCGTCTACGACAAGGTCGGCAACATCCTGATCAGCCGGCTCGCCGGGGCCGACGTACGGCTGGTGAAGGCCGGGTTCGGGATCGGCTTCAAGGAGAGCTGGGAGCAGGCGCTCAGGGACGTCGAGGAGGCGGGCGGCACGCCGTACGCCATCCCGGCCGGTGCCTCCGACCACCCGCTCGGCGGTCTCGGCTTCGCCGCGTGGGCCTACGAAGTCGCCGACCAGGAGCGGGATCTGGGCGTCTTCTTCGACACGGTCGTGGTCTGCTCGGTGACCGGGTCCACCCAGGCCGGCATGGTCGCCGGGTTCCGGGCGCTGGAGGAGGCGGGTGGCCGGCCCCGGCGCGTCCTCGGTATCGACGCCTCCGCCAAGCCTGTCGCCACCCGGGAGCAGATCGCGCGGATCGCCCACGGTACCGGGCAGCTCATCGGCGTGCGGAAGGAGTTGACCGAGGAGGACGTGGAGCTGGACGAGCGCTACCACGCGGGCGTCTACGGCATCCCCGACGAGACCACGCTGGAGGCGATGCGACTCGCCGCCCGCACCGAGGGGATGGTCACCGACCCCGTGTACGAGGGCAAGTCCATGGCCGGGATGATCGACCTCGTGCGGCGCGGGGAGATCGCCGCGGAGTCCACGGTGCTCTACGCCCACCTCGGCGGGCAGCCCGCGCTCAACGGGTACAGCGCGCTGTTCTAGCCGGGAGGCCGGCGGCTGCTGCCCGGGTCATGGGGAGCTGTGTGATCAGCTCCCCGCGACCCGTTCCCCGGCTACAGCGCCTGGGCGGCCGGCTTCACCATCCCGCGCACCGTGCGGGACTTCACGAAGTCGCCCATCGCCGTCATCTCCCACTCGCCGGAGAACTGCTTGATCAGCTTGGCCATCATCACGCCCGTCTGCGCCTCCGCGTTCGTGAGGTCGAAGCGGACCAGTTCCTCCCCGCTCGCTGCGTCGATGAGGCGGCAGTACGCCTTGGCGACCTCCGTGAACTTCTGGCCGGAGAAGGAGTTGACGGTGAAGACCAGACCGGTGACCTCCTGGGGGAGCCGGCCGAGGTCCACGACGATCACCTCGTCGTCACCGCCGCCCTCGCCCGTGAGGTTGTCGCCGGAGTGCTTGATCGCGCCGCCGACGATGGACAGCTTGCCGAAGTAGCAACTGTCGATGTGGTTGCGCTGCGGGCCGTAGGCGATGACGGACGCGTCGAGGTCGATGTCCTTGCCGCGGTACGCCGGCTCCCAGCCGAGGCCCATCTTGACCTGGGAGAGCAGCGGCCGTCCGCCCTTGACCAGGGAGACGGTCTGGTTCTTCTGGAGGCTGACCCGGCCCTTGTCGAGGTTGATCTTCCCGGCGCCGGGAGCGGGCGGCGCCGGCGGCGCCGGGGGAGCGGCGGGCGCCGGCGGCGCGGCGAGCCGGGGGTCCACGGCCGGGGCGGGCGGGGCGGGCGGGGCCGCCGGGGTCTGCACCGCGGGCGCGACCGGCGGTGCCACCGGCGCCGGGGCGGGTTCCTCCACCGTCACGCCGAAGTCCGTCGCGATCCCGGCCAGGCCGTTGGCGTACCCCTGCCCCACCGCACGGGCCTTCCAGGCGCCGTTGCGCAGGTAGATCTCCACGACGACCAGTGCCGTCTCGGTGCCGAGCTGCGGCGGGGTGAAGGTGGCCAGCTCGCTGTTGTCGTCCGCGTTGCGGATCGTGGCCGTCGGTTCGATGCCCTGGAAGGTCTGGCCCGCGGCGTCCGGGCTCGCGGTGACGACGATCTTCTCGATGCCGGGGGGCAGGGCGGCGGTGTCGACGCTGATCGCGTCCGGCGCCGTACCGCCGCCCGACCGGTAGGTGACCCCCGGTCCCGTCGGCTGGTTGTAGAAGATGAAGTCGTCGTCGGAGCGCACCTTGCCGTCGGCGGTGAGCAGCAGGCCCGATACGTCGAGCCGCACCGGGGCGGAGACGTCCACCGTCACTCGGGCGACGGGGAGGGGAATGTTCGAGCCGGGGGTCATAGCTGTCATGCCCGGTGAACGAGCAAGGGCGCTTTACCGTTCCCTTAATCTTCTACGGCACCACCACGATCTTGCGGCCCACCCCCGAGGCGAACTGGTCCAGCGCCTCGGGATAGCGGTCCAGCGGCAGCCGGTCGCTGATGAAGACGTCGGGGTCCAGGACCCCGGTCGCGAACAGCTCGGCCGCGCGTTCGAAGCTGTGCAGGACCGCCATGGAGCCGGTGATGGTGATCTCCTGGTTGTAGATGCGGTACGGGTCGATCGTCACCCGTGTCGCGTAGTCGGCCACGCCGAACTGCAGGAAGGTGCCGGCCTTGGCGACCCGGTCCAGGCCGTCCTGGATCGCCGCCGCGTTGCCGGTCGCGTCGATCACCAGGTCCCAGCCCTGCGGTCGGTCCAGCTCGTCCGCGTTCCCGGCCGAGGCCGAGACGCCGAGCTTGCGGGCCGTCTCCAGGCGGGCCGCGTTCACGTCGACCACGTCCACGCTCGCCGCGCCGGTCCGCTTGGCCAGCTCCAGCATCATCAGGCCCATGGTCCCGGAGCCGTAGATCAGCACATGGGCGCCCAGCCGGGACTGGAGGACGTCGTACCCGCGGATCGCGCAGGACAGCGGCTCCACCAGAGCGGCGTCCTGCGTACGGACGTGCTCGGGCAGCCGTACGCAGTTGGCGACCGGGGCGACGGCGAACTGCGCCGCACCTCCCGCCGTGGTCACGCCGATCGCGGCCCAGCGTTCACAGAGGTTGTTGTGGCCCGTACGGCAGTACCGGCACTCGTGGCAGTACAGGGACGGGTCCACCGCCACCCGGTCGCCGACCGCGAGCTCGGTGACCTGGGTGCCGACCCCGACCACCTCGCCCGCGAACTCGTGACCCGGCACGATCGGCAGCTCGGGGGCGAACTCGCCCTGGAGGATGTGCAGGTCGGTGCCGCACAGGCCGCACGCGGCGACCTCGACGACGACCTCGCGCGGGCCGGGTGTCGGGTCCGGGACCTCGGCGACGACGGCGCGGCCCACGGACTCGATGACGGCGGCCTTCATTTCACGGCTCCCAGCGACAGGCCCTGGACCAGTTTGTCCTGGGCGGCGAACCCCGCGGCGAGCACCGGCAGGGAGATGACGAGCGACGCGGCGCACACCTTGGCCAGGAACAGGCCCTGGCTGGTGATGAAGCCGGTCAGGAAGACGGGGGCGGTCTCGGCGACCACGCCGGTGAGCACCCTCGCGAAGAGCAGTTCGTTCCAACTGAAGATGAAGCAGATCAGGGCCGTGGCCGCGATGCCCGGCAGGGCGATGGGGGCGACCACGCGCGCGAGGATCGTCGGGAGCCGCGCGCCGTCCACCCGCGCCGCCTCGATCACCGCGACCGGGACCTCGGCGAGGAAGGACTGCATCATCCAGACCGCGATCGGCAGGTTCATCGAGGTGTAGAGGATGACCAGCAGCCAGATGTTGTCGAGCATGTCGGTGTTCTTCGCGAACAGGTAGATGGGCAGCAGGCCCGCGACCACCGGCAGCATCTTCGTGGACAGGAAGAAGAACAGGACGTCCGTCCACTTCTTGACCGGCCGGATGGAGAGCGCGTACGCCGCCGGCAGGGCCAGGAGCAGGACGAAGAGGGTCGAGGTCAGGGAGGCGACGGTCGAGTTGACGAGTGCGGGCCAGGGGCTCGCGCCGCCGCCCGTGCCGAAGAACTCGCGGTAGCCGTCCAGGGTGAGGGCGGCGCCGAAGGAGGGCGGGTTGGTGGCCGCGTCCGACTCCGAGTGGAAGGACGTCAGGGCCATCCAGGCGATCGGCAGGAAGAACACGATCCCCACCAGCCAGGCCACCAGGCCCAGACCAAGTCCCTTGCGCTTCACGGCGATGGTGCTGCTCATGCGCGGCCGACCTCCTCACGGAACAGGGACGACACCACGCGCAGGGCGAAGGTCGCGATGATGATCGAGCCGATGACGACCAGGACGCCGGCGGCCGAGGCGAGGCCGTTCTCGTGGGCCTGGTAGAAGCTCTGGTAGACGGTGTAGGGCAGGTTGGCGGTCCCGAGGCCGCCGGAGGTGATCGTGAAGACCGCGTCGAAGTTCTGCACGATGTAGATCGAGCCCAGCAGGGCGCCGAGTTCGAGATAGCGGCGCAGGTGCGGAAGCGTCAGATAGCGGAAGATCTGCCAGTCGCTCGCGCCGTCCACCCGCGCGGCCTCCATCTGCTGCTGGTCGCGGCTCTGCAGGCCGGCCAGCAGGATGAGCATCATGAACGGGGTCCACTGCCAGACCAGGGAGGCCTCGACCGCGAGCAGCGGGGTGTTGGAGATCCAGTCCGGCTGTGGGCCGCCCACATAGTGCAACAACCCGTTGAGCAGGCCGTATTCAGGGTTGTAGAGCACATGCTTCCAGAGCAGCGCCGCTGCCACCGGGACCACCAGGAAGGGGGCGATCAGCAGGGTGCGGACCACGCCCCGGCCCTTGAACCGGCGGTCCAGCAGCAGGGCCAGGAGCAGCCCGAGGACCAGGCTGACCAGGACCACGGTCACCGTCAGCAGGATCGTCGTCCACACCGAGTGGCGCAGGTCCGCGTCGGTGAGGACCTCCTGGTAGTTGTCGACGCCGGTGAAGTGACGGGCCTTGGGGTAGAGGGCGTTCCAGTCGAAGAACGAGATCACCACCGTGGCCACGAAGGGCAGTTGGGTGACCACGATCATGAAGATCAGGGCGGGGAGCAGCGGGGCGCGGGTGGCCCAGGCGCGCAGTCGGCCCGAGGGCCGGCGGGCGGTGCTCACGGGGGTGGTGGCCGGCGGGGCCATGGTCGTGGCGGTCATCGTCCCTCGTACTCCTCGGAGATCTTCTCGGCGATCCGCTGGGACTTCTTCAGGGCCGACTCGACGGACTGGCGTCCGGCGATGGCCGCGCTGATCTCCTGGGAGACCCTGGTGCCGAGGTCGGTGAACTCGGGGATGCCGACGAACTGGATGCCGGGCGCGGGGCGCGGCTGCACGCCCGGGTCGTTCGGCCGGGCCTGTTCGATGGCCCGCTTGGTCATCTCCTGGAAGGCGGCGGCCTCCTTGGCGTAGGCCGGGTTGGTGTACGTCGAGGCCCGCTTGCCGGCCGGGACGTTGGACCAGCCGATCTGGTCGCCGACCAGTTGCTCGTACTGCTTGCTGGAGGCCCAGGAGACGAACTTCCAGGCCTTGTCGGGGTTGCGGGAGGCGTCCTGGATGCCCCAGGCCCAGGTGTAGAGCCAGCCGGAGGACTCCGTCCTCTCCACGGGGGCGGGGGCGTAGCCCACCTTGCCCTTGACCGGGGAGCCCTTCGCCTCCAGGGAACCGGCCGCGGAGGTGGCGTCGTACCACATGGCGACCTTGCCCTGGGTCATGTTGTTGAGGCACTCGGCGAAGCCGGACTGGGCGGCGCCGGACTCGCCGTGCTCGCGGACGAGGTCGACGTAGAACTTCGTCGCCTTCTCGAAGGCGGGAGAGTCGAGGCGGGCCTTCCAGCCCTTGTCGAACCAGGTGCCGCCGAAGGTGTTCACGACCGTGGTGAGGGGTGCCATGACCTCGCCCCAGCCCGGCAGACCGCGCAGGCAGATGCCCTTCATGCCGGGCTCGGCCCCGTCGGCCTTCGCCGCCAGGTCCGCCACCTGCTGCCAGGTGGGACGGGCCGGCATCGTCAGGCCCTTCTGCTCGAAGACGTCCTTGCGGTACATCAGGAAGGACGACTCGCCGTAGAAGGGCTGGCCGTAGAGCTTGCCGTCGTCGCCGGTCAGCGACTGGCGCATCGGTGCCAGGACGTCCTTCTCGTCGTACGCCGGGTCCTTGGCGACGTACGAGTCCATCTCGTGCAGCCAGCCGTTGCGGGCGTAGATCGGGATCTCGTAGTTGGACAGGGTCGCCACGTCGTACTGGCCGGCCTGGTTGGCGAAGTCCTGGCTGATCTTGTCGCGGACGTCGTTCTCGGGCAGGACGGTGAAGTTGACCTTGATCCCGGTCTCCTTGGTGAAGTGGGCTCTGGTCAGCTTCTGCAACTCGGTCATCTGGGGGTTGTTGACCATCAGGACGTTGATGGCGTCGCCGCCCGACCCCGCCCCGCCCGCGCCGACCCAGCAGCCGGACAGCAGCGGGGCGAGCAGCGTCCCTGCGGCGGCCATGGCGAGCGTGGCTCGCGGTGGCCGTCGTCGGCTCTGGGTTCGCATGGATCGCTCCTGGACATAGAGGGATATAACGGGCGCCTCGGGGGCGCGGAAGTCCTGCTGGTCGCGTCGGCCGGAGGGTCAGACGCGGATGACCTGGGGTCCCAGCAGTGAGTAGCGGTGGGCCTCGGAGGAGGGCAGCAGCGTGCTGGTCACGATCGCCTCCAGTGCGCCGATCTCCGCGAACCGGCAGAAGCTGACCGCGCCGAACTTGGTGTGCACACCGGCGAACACGGTCCGGCGCGCGGCCCGGATCGCCTGCGCCTTGACCTCGCTCACGGCCGGGTCGGGGGTGGTGAGGCCGTGTTCGCGGGAGATGCCGTTGGCGCCGATGTAGGCGAGGTCGAGGACGAAACCGGCCAGCATCTTGGTCGTCCAGTGGTCGACGGTCGCCAGGGTGCCGGGGCGGACCCGGCCGCCGAGCAGCAGGACGGAGGTGTTCTCGGCCTCCGCGAGCGCACCGGCGACCGGGAGGGACGCGGTGACCACGGTCAGCGGCCGGTCCCGGGGCAGGGCCTCGGCGATGAGCTGCGGGGTGAAGCCCTCGTCGACGAAGACCGTCTCGGCGTCCCCGAGCAGCTCGGCCGCGGCGGCCGCGACCCTGCGTTTCTCGGGCACGTGGCTGGTGGCGCGGAAGGCGAGCGTCGTCTCGAACCCGGCGCTCTCCACGGGGTAGGCGCCGCCGTGCGTCCGGCGGACCAGGCCGTGGTCCTCCAGGGCGCGGAGGTCTCGCCTCACCGTCTCCTTGGCGACGCCGAGTTGTGCGGCCAGGGTGTTGACGTCCACGGCGCCCGTGGTGCGGGCGGTCCGTACGATCTCCCGCTGGCGTTCTTCCGCGGTTCTGGTCATTCGGTCACCCGCCTTCCTGTCGTGTGCTGCCCGTTCGGGCCGATGCAGGAAGTTGTACAGCGGGTGGGGTGTGGTGACCAGGTCTGTTGCTCGGGTGATAGTGACCGCGTGTGCCCGTTCGGGCGGGGCGCGCCTCCTGGTTCGGGTGGTTCGGTCGTACGGCGGCTGCCGGTGCGTTGTGGCTGGTCGCGCAGTTCCCCGCGCCCCTGGGGGCGGCGCTTCGCACCTGCCCCCCACGCTGTCTCTCGTGCCCGGAACGACTGAGGGCGGGCCCGTTCTGTGCCCGCCCGTCCGTGCGTCGGTGTCTCAGTACGGCCAGATCGGCGGGTCCGTCACGAACGGGCCGCCCAGGTAGGCGTGGCCCTCGTTGCCCTCCTGGAGTTCGCCCTGCTCGGCGATCAGCTTCTCGGCGTAGGGCTCGGAGTCGTCCTGCGGGTCGTAGCCGAGGGCGCGCGCGGTGGTGAGGTCCCACCACAGGCGTGTGTTGGCGGAGGAGCCGTAGACCACGGTGTGGCCGACCTGCTCGGCGGTCAGGGCCGCGTGGAAGAGGCGGGCGCCGTCGGCCGGGCTCATCCACAGCGAGAGCATGCGCACGCTGGTCGGCTCGGGGAAGCAGGAGCCGATGCGCACGGAGACGGTCTCCAGGCCGTGCTTGTCCCAGTAGAACTGCGCGAGGTCCTCGCCGAAGGACTTGGACAGACCGTAGAAGGTGTCCGGGCGGCGCGGCGCGTCGATCGGGATCAGCGGGTCGTCGCCCCGGGGGCGCGGGGTGTAGCCCACCGCGTGGTTGGAGGAGGCGAAGACGATCCGTCCGACGCCCTCCGCGTGCGCGGCCTCGTACAGGTGGTAGGTGCCCTCGATGTTCGCCTTCAGGATCTTCTCGAAGGGGGCTTCCAGGGAGATGCCCGCGAGGTGGATGATCGCGTCGACGCCCCGTACGGCCTCGCGCAGCGCGTCCCTGTCGGCGAGGTCCGCGACGATCGCGTCCGGCTCGCCCTCGACGGGCCGCAGGTCGAGCAGGCGCAGCTCGTAGCCGTAGGCCGGGAGCAGATCCCGCATCAGGGTGCCGAGCCCGCCGGCGGCGCCTGTGAGCAGAACGGTACGGGGAGCGGGCATCCGCAAGTCTCCTTGAACGGGCTCATGAGTACGGTATTCACATGCGTGGACAAGTTAGGGATCGCTTCTTGACTTCGTCAAGGGTGGCGCGATGCGTGTTCATAAATATAAACTCTGATCAGTATTCTGCATGCCACTTTAGGGAGAGCCTGTGACGCCGTCCGCCGACCTCGCCCACCGACTCGGCATCCCCAGCGGGCCGCTGTTCTTCCCCGTCACCGCCTACGGCCCCGACGGATCCCTCGACCTCGCCGTGTACCGCGCGCACGTACGCCGAGGCGTGGACGCGGGGGCCGCGGCCGTGTTCGCCTGCTGCGGCACCGGGGAGTTCCACGCGCTCACGCCCGAGGAGTTCGAGGCGTGCGTCCGGGCGGCCGTCGAGGAGACGGCGGGGCGCGTGCCGGTGGTCGCGGGCGCCGGATACGGCACCGCGCTCGCCGTCCGGTACGCGCGGCTCGCCGAGGCGGCCGGCGCCGACGGGCTGCTCGCCATGCCGCCCTACCTCGTCGTGGCCGGGCAGGAGGGACTGGTGCGGCACTACCGCGAGGTGGCCGCCGCGACCGCGCTCCCGGTGATCGTCTACCAGCGCGACAACGCCGTCTTCACCCCGGAGTCCGTCGTCGAACTGGCCCGCACCGAGGGGATCATCGGCCTCAAGGACGGCCTCGGCGACCTCGACCTGATGCAGCGGACCGTCAGCGCGGTGCGCACCGAGGTCCCCGGCGACTTCCTCTACTTCAACGGACTGCCGACCGCCGAGCAGACCCAGCTCGCCTACCAGGCCATCGGCGTCCCCCTCTACTCCTCCGCCGTCTTCTGCTTCGCCCCCGAGATCGCCCTCGCCTTCCACCGCGCGCTCGTCGACGGCGACCGGGCGACCGCCGACCGGCTGCTCGACGGCTTCTACCGGCCCTTCGTGGAACTGCGCGCGCAGGGCCGCGGGTACGCCGTCTCCCTCGTCAAGGCCGCCGTCCGCATGCGGGGGCTCGACGTGGGCGAGGTCCGCCCGCCGCTGCACGAACCGGGCGAGGACCATGTGAAGCAGCTCGCCGAGATCATCGAGCGCGGGTACGCGCTGCTGGAGGAGGCACAGTGAAGGCGTCCACCTTCGTCTACCCCTGGGACGTCAACGGGGACCCCGAGGCCGCGGCCCGCATCGCCGGGCTCGGCGTGCGGCAGGCGACCCTCGCCTCCGCCTACCACTCCACGCGCGCGCTGACCCCCCGTCACCCGCGCCACCGCATCGTCACCGCCGAGCACGCGGCCGTGCTGTACCCCACGGACTCCCGCTGGGAGAAGCGCGCCCTGCGGCCGTACCCTGCCGGCGACTGGGCCCCCGGCGACGCCTACGGCGAGGCGGCGGAGGCCCTGGCGGGGGCGGGTCTCGACGTGCACACCTGGGTCGTCCTCGCGCACAACTCCCGCCTGGGCGCCGAGCATCCGGACACCTCCGTCGTCAACGCCTACGGCGACCGCTACCCGTGGGCCCCGTGCATCGCGCAGCCCGCCACGCGCGCGTACCTCGTCGACCTCGCCGTCGAGGCCGCCGTACGCCCGGGCGCCGCCGGCACCGAACTGGAGTCCCTCGGCTGGTACGGCCTCCAGCACCTGCACGCCCACGACAAGACCGGCGGGGTGCCGCTCGGCGACGCCGGCCTGTACCTCATGGCGCTCTGCTTCTGCGGGACGTGCCGCGAGGGGTACGGCGAACAGGGGCTGGACGCCGACGCGCTCGCCGCCGCCGTCCGCGCCGCCCTGGAGCCGTTGTGGCAGGGGGCGCCGGACGACGGGGGCTGGGCCGGGGTCGAGAAGCTCCTGGGCTTCGAACAGGCGGCGGCCACGCGCGCGTGGCGGGACGGGACCGCCCGGACGCTCCAGGAGACCGCGGTGCGGGCCGTACGCTCGGCCGCCCCCGAGGGCTTCCAGATCCTGCTGCACGCCGACCCCGTGACCTACCACGTCGGCGCCAACGTGGGCGTCGACCCCGAGCACATCCTGTCCGTCGCGGACGGGGTCGTCGTGCCCTGCGCGGGCGGCCCGGACCTGCTTGCGCCCTTCGCCGGGGTCCGCGAGGGCGCGGTCGTCGCCGCCAACTTCACGGTCGTGTCGGGCATGGGCGGCAGCCCCGGCACGCTCGCGACGGACGCGTCCCGCGCGCGGGCGGCCGGCGCGAGCGAACTCCGGCTGTACCACGCCGGGTTGGCGTCGGACGACGACCTGGAGGCGATCCGAGAGGGGTTGTCCCGCGTCTGAGGCAGGGGGTTCGGGTGGCGAGCCGTATGACGCCGGGTTGGGGGTCGGGGGCCTGGAGGTGGTCCGCTCGTCTCTGGGCCGCCTTTGACGCAGGGGGCCCGGGCGGCGAGTCGTGTTACGCCGGGTTGGCGTCCGACGGCGATCTGGGTGCGGTCCGGTCGGCCCCGGGGCGCCTCTGGAGCAGCGGGATCGTCGCGGTGAGCCACAGCGTGCCCAGCACGGCTGACAGTGGTCGCTGGTCGGCCAGTTCGACCAGGGCCGCGCCCACCGCGAGACCGAGCACGTTCGGGGCGTACACCAGGGTGTTGGCGGTGGCGACCGTACGGCCCAGCAGGGCGTCCGGGGTCTCGCGCTGCACGGCGGTGAGCGCGGCGATCAGCACACAGGGCAGGCCCAGGCCGACGGCCGCGCCGCACACCAGGACCAGCGGGTCGGACGGGACCGCCCGCAGTCCGGCGGCCACGGCGGTCAGGGCGATGCCGTACGCGGCGAACCGGCGTCCGCCGAGTCGGCGCAGGGCGGGCCCGGAGAGCAGCCCCACCGCCACCGAACCGGCGCCCTGGACGGCGTACAGCGCACCGGCGTACGCGGGGGAGTGGCCGAGTCCGTCGATCACGGCGTACATCAGCGCGCCGTTGACCCCCGCGCAGAGCATGGTGGTGGCGCCCGCCAGGATCAGGGGGCGGAGCGTGGGGTGGGCCCATATGTGGCGGGCGCCTTCCGTGAACGGGGTGCGAGGGGACGGGCCGGGTCCGTCCTCCCGGACGCGCAGACCGCGGTAGAGGAGCGCGGCGAGCACGAACGTGAACGCGTCCAGGAGGGCCACCGCGGGGCCGCCGTAGAGGGTGTAGAGGCCCGCTCCGGCCAGGGGGGCCACCAGTTTCATGCCCTCGTTGACCGCCATGCGCAGCCCGTTGAAGTCGCCGAGCAGGGCCGGGGCGACCGTGCCGGCGACCAGGGCCGACTCCACGGCGTCCAGGACGACGCCCGTCGCGCCGTAGACGAGGAGGACCGCGAGGACGACCGTGACCCGCTCGGTGAGGAGGGCCGGGAGCAGGGCCGCCAGCAGCAGGTTGCCGCCGATCAGCAGCGGTTTGCGGCGGACCCGGTCGGCGATCGTGCCGAGCAGCGGGCCCGCCAGGGTGGGCAGCCACATCGCGAGCATGCACAGCGCCGCCAGACCGTCCGAGCCGGTGAGGTCCTTGACCCAGACGCCGGACACCAGCCACAGGGCCGAGGTGCCGAAGCCGGAGACGAGCACCCCGCTGAGACAGAGCCTGGCGTCGCGGTCGTGGAGCACCGCCCATGTCTTCGTCATGCCTGCCCATCGTGGGTCTAAGGCCCCCGCGACGGGATGGGGCAGGTTCCCTAGAACGCGGGCGAACGCGGGCGATGAGTTTTCGCGACGGCGGCGGTCCACCTCTTGTCACATCGCGAACCCTGAGGAGCACCGCATGACCGTTCCGCCCCTGGACCTCGGACCGCAGACCCGCGTCATCGCCCTGCTGGCCGAGGGCGTCACCGACGAACAGCTCGGGTACGCCACGCCGTGTCCCGAGTACCCGGTGCGCAACCTGCTCGGCCACCTGCTCGGCCTCTCCGTCGCCTTCCGCGACGCCGGCCGCAAGGACCTCGGCGCCACCACCGACACCCCGCCGACCGACTCCGTCCCGGACATCGGCCCGGGCTGGCGCGAGGAGCTCCCCAAGGTCCTCGACGAACTCGCCGAGGCCTGGCGCGACCCGGCCGCCTGGACCGGCATGACCCGCGCGGGCGGTGTCGACCTGCCCGGCGAGATCGCCGCGGCCGTCGCCGTCGACGAACTGGTCGTCCACGGCTGGGACCTGGCCATGGCCACCGGCCAGCCGTACGACCCGGACCCCGCCGCGCTCCGGTCGACGTACGACTTCCTGGAGGCCTCCGCCGAGGACCCGAGCCGGGACGCCATCTTCGGCCCGATCGTCCCGGTGCCCCAGGAAGCGCCGCTGCTGGACCGGGCCCTGGGCCTGAGCGGGCGGAACCCGGGCTGGATGCCGTAGACGCCGGGACCGCCTCCCCGCACCCGGCGCCGGCCGCCCCTGCTCCGGCCGTCTGCTGCGCGGCGGGGGCGCCGAGGTGTGGGTGGACGCCGGGCCCGTAACCTTCGCGGAGTTGCAGCGGCACACGGATCCGTCCCGCCTGACGGCGATCCGGATCTCCCACCCGCACGCCGACCTCCCCCGGTCTCGGCCTCGCTCGACCGGGCGGTGCCGAAGAACCCGGCGAGCCGGTGGGCGCAGCCGGGTGGCGCGTACACCGGGATCGGGGCGGACGGGGTGAGTCCGCCTGCCATCCCCTGTACGACGGCCATGACGTCCGGCACTGGAACCTCCGGCCCGCCGCACGGGCCGGCGCGCACGACACCGAGGCGTACGGGCTGCGCGCCGAGTGCGCCGGACGCGTCCTCGCGTACCCGGGGACGTCGGGCCCTGCGCGGCCCTGGTCGAACTCGCCGCGGAGTCGGACGTGTTCCTGTGCGAGGCGGACATCGACCGGCATCGCGAAGGCGAACAGGTCCACCTGACCCCCTAGGACCCCGGTGACATCGGGCCCACGCTCACCCAGGTAGGCGGCGACCACGCGTGCGGCCGCCGCCTTCGAGGGCGCCACCCGGCTCGTCCGCCCCTCGTCCTCACCGCGACTTCAACTTCCTTTGCCGGAAGCATTGACGAAACATCACGCCCCTCCTACCTTCAACGCGTCGTACTTCGTACGTCATATATGAGACGCGATACGCGAGATCAGATACGCAAGATCCGATACGCGAGATCCGAGAGGCGCGCATGACCTCTGTGCCCACGCCGATCCCCTCCCGCACGCAGTACGTGCTGGAGGAGATCAAACGCCGCATCCTCACCGGGCGCCTGACGCCTGGTCAGGCCCTGGTGGAGACCGAACTCGCCGCCCAGTTCGGGGTGTCCAAGACCCCGGTGCGCGAGGCGCTCAAGACCCTGGCCGGGACCGGGCTCGTCGTGATGAGCCAGTACAAGGGCGTCACGGTGCGCATGGTGGACGCGGACATGGCGCGCGAGGTCTACGACGTCCGGCTGCTCCTCGAACCCGAGGCGCTGAAGCGGGCCGTGCGGCGCGGGGCGTCGCTGGAGGCCGCGCGGGACGCCCTGACCCGGGCCGACGACGCCACCGACACCGCCGAACGCTCCCTCGCCAACCGGGAGTTCCACCGCGCCCTCTACCTGCCCTGCGGCAATCCGCTGCTCGGCCGGATGCTCGACGAGGTCCGGGACCAGGCTGCCCTGGTCTCCGCCGTCGCCTGGGCCGCCTCGCCCTCCTGGGACCGGGAGGCGGGGGAGCACCGGGAGATCCTGCGGCTCGCCCTGGCCGGCGACGCGGACGGCGCGGCCCGCGCCCTGCACGCCCACATCGCGTCCTTCGTGGAACGAGCGTTCCCCGGAGTGCTGGAACAGGAAGGCCAGGAATGAGCGGCGAGAGCTTCGAGACCCAGCGGGCGGCCCTGGCCGACGTGGTGGCGATCCCGGTGACCCCGTTCGCCGAGGACGGCACCGTCGACCGGGCCACCCACCGGGCCCTGCTGCGCCGGCTGCTCGACGCGGGGATCACCACCCTCACCCCCAACGGCAACACCGGCGAGTTCTACGCCCTCAGCCCCGAGGAGCGCCGCCTGGTCACGGAGTCGACCGTCGAGGAGGCCGGGGAGCGGGCGGACATCCTCGTCGGCGTCGGCCACGACGTCCCCACCGCCGTCGCCTCCGCCCGGCACGCCAGGGAGCTCGGCGCGGGCATGGTCATGGTCCACCAGCCCGTCCACCCCTACGTCTCGCAGGCCGGCTGGATCGACTACCACCGGGCGATCGCCTCGGCCGTCCCGGAGCTCGGGGTCGTCCCGTACATCCGCAACGCCCAGCTCGGCGGCGACCGGCTCGCCGAACTCGCCGACGCCTGCCCCAACGTGATCGGCGTGAAGTACGCCGTCCCGGACGCGGCCAAGTTCGCCGCCTTCGCCCGGGACGCGGGACTGGAACGCTTCGTATGGGTCGCGGGCCTCGCCGAGCCCTACGCCCCCTCCTACTTCTCCGCGGGCGCCACCGGCTTCACCTCCGGGCTCGTGAACGTCGCCCCGGCCGTTTCGCTGAACATGATTGAAGCGCTTCGATCTGGTGACTACCCGGCCGCCATGAAGGTCTGGGAGCAGATCCGCCGCTTCGAGGAACTCCGCGCCGCGAACGGCTCCGCCGACAACGTCACCGTCGTCAAGGAGGCCCTCGCCTCCCTCGGCCTGTGCCGCCGCGAAGTGCGCCCGCCCAGCCGCGAGTTGCCCGAGAGCGCCCGCGCCGAGGTCGCCGCGATAGCCGCCGGGTGGTCCATATGACCGACAGGAAGCGCCCCGAAGAGCTCCGAAGCCACCAGTGGTACGGCACCGAGGGCCAGTTGCGCACCTGGTCGCACAACGCCCGCATGCGGCAGCTCGGTTACGAGGCCGAGGAGTACCGGGGCCGCCCGGTGATCGCCGTCCTCAACACCTGGTCCGACATCAACCCCTGCCACGTCCACCTGCGCGAGCGCGCGGAGGCGGTCAAGCGGGGAGTGTGGCAGGCCGGCGGCTTCCCGCTGGAGTTCCCGGTCGCCACCCTGTCCGAGACCTACCAGAAGCCGACCCCGATGCTCTACCGCAACCTCCTCGCCATGGAGACGGAGGAGCTGCTGCGGTCGTACCCGATCGACGCGGCGGTGCTGCTCGGCGGCTGTGACAAGTCGACCCCCGCACTGCTCATGGGCGCGGCCTCGGCCGACGTCACCTCGATCTTCGTGCCCGCGGGGCCGATGCTGCCGGGGCACTGGCGCGGCGAGACCCTCGGCTCCGGCACCGACATGTGGAAGTACTGGGACGAGCACCGCGCGGGCAACCTGACCGACTGCGAACTGCGCGAACTCCAGGGCGGGTTGGCCCGCTCCCCGGGCCACTGCATGACCATGGGGACCGCGTCCACGATGACCGCGGCGGCGGAGACCCTCGGCATGACCCTGCCGGGCGCCTCCTCGATCCCGGCCGTGGACTCCGCGCACGAGCGGATGGCCGCGGCCTCCGGGCGCCGGGCGGTCGAGCTCGCCTGGACCGGGCTCAGGCCGTCCGAGATCCTCACCCGTGAGGCCTTCGAGGACGCCGTCACCACGGTGCTCGGGCTCGGCGGCTCCACCAACGCGGTCATCCACCTGATCGCGATGGCGGGACGCTGCCAGGTCCCGCTCACCCTCGACGACTTCGACCGCATCGCGCGGACGGTGCCGGTGCTGGCGAACGTCCGGCCCGGCGGACAGACGTACCTGATGGAGGACTTCCACTTCGCCGGTGGTCTGCCCGCCTTCCTCTCCCGGATCACCGACCTGCTCCACCTGGACCGGCCCACCGTCAACGGCACGCTGGGCGAGCAGATCGAGGGGGCCGTCGTCCACGACGACGACGTCATCCGCCCCCGCGACAACCCGGTCGCGAGCGAGGGCGGGGTCGCCGTCCTGCGCGGCAACCTCTGCCCGGACGGTGCCGTCATCAAGCACATCTCCGCCGAACCGCACCTGCTCAAGCACACCGGGCCCGCGGTCGTCTTCGACGACTACCGGACCATGCAACGCACCATCAACGACCCGGCGTTGGACATCACCGCCGACACCGTGCTGGTGCTGCGCAACGCCGGCCCCAAGGGCGGCCCGGGAATGCCCGAGTACGGGATGCTGCCGATCCCGGACCACCTGCTCAAGCAGGGCGTGCGGGACATGGTCCGTATCTCCGACGCCCGTATGAGCGGCACGAGTTACGGCGCGTGCGCGCTGCACGTGGCGCCCGAGTCGTACGTCGGCGGACCGCTCGGCCTCGTGCGCACGGGGGACAGCATCACCCTCGACGTCGAGGCACGCTCCCTGCAACTCAACGTGGACGAGGAGGAGTTGGAGCGCCGCCGGACAGACTGGGCCCCTCCGCCCATCCGCTACGAGCGAGGCTACGGCGCCCTCTACAACGACCAGATCACCCAGGCCGACACAGGCTGCGACTTCGAGTTCCTGGCACGCCCAGGCAAGGCCCCAGATCCCTACGCGGGCTGACTGAACCCACTCAGGGGCGGGGGGAACTGCGCGACAAGCCCCAACGCACCCGCACTCGCCACACAGCAGCACGAGGCACCCCGTACCGCGAGAACCGGGGCGGACCCCTGCACAACGAGAAAGCGCTTCCCGTACGACCACCGCACGACGTACCCAGAACGGAGACCTGTCATGGCCCAAGCCGCAGCCGTGGCGAAACCGCCCGCGCCACCCCGGCGACGCCGTGCCTCCGCCACGCCGCGCAGGCTGCCGTACCTGCTGATCGCACCGGCGGCCCTGCTGATGCTGGGCTTCATCGCCTACCCGGTCATCAGCGTCTTCTACTACAGCCTGCAGAACTACAACCCCACCAAGCCGTGGCGCAACGGCTACGCGGGCTTCGACAACTTCGTCCACATCTTCACCGAGGACCCGCAGTTCTGGGACACCCTGGCCTTCAGCGCCAAGTGGGTCTTCGTCGAGGTCGGACTCCAGCTCCTGTTCGGCCTGGCGCTCGCGCTGATCGTCAACCAGACCTTCGTGGGCCGGGCGATGGGCCGCGCGCTCGTCTTCTCCCCGTGGGCCGTCTCCGGGGTACTGACCTCCGCGATCTGGGTGCTGCTCTACAACTCGCAGACCGGTATCACCCGTTACCTCGCCGACATGGGCATCGGCTCCTACGGCACGAGCTGGCTCTCGGACACCTCCACCGTCTTCTCGGCGGCGGTCGTCGCCGACCTGTGGCGCGGGGTCCCCTTCTTCGCCATCCTCATCCTCGCCGACCTCCAGTCCGTCTCGAAGGACCTGTACGAGGCCGCCGAGGTCGACGGGGCCAGCACGATCAAGCAGTTCTGGCACATCACGCTCCCGCACCTCAAGGACGCGATCATCCTGTCCACGCTGCTGCGCGCGGTGTGGGAGTTCAACAACGTCGACCTGCTCTACACCCTGACCGGCGGCGGCCCCGCGGGGGAGACGACCACCCTCCCGCTCTACATCGCCAACACCAGCGTCGACGCCCACAACTTCGGCTACGCGTCCGCCCTGACCACGGTCGCGTTCGTGATTCTGCTCTTCTGCTCGATGGTGTACCTGCGGCTGAGCAAGTTCGGAGGCGGTTCCAAGTGATCACCAAGGAGGCCACGGAGGTCGCACCCGCCCCGGTGCGCGAGACGCCGGAACCGCCCCGCTCGGTGAAGCACCGCCGCGCCTGGGACGAGGTCCCGCGGTGGCACATCTACCTGCCGCTGTCGATCTACCTCGTCTTCACGCTCATCCCCTTCTACTGGATCCTGCTCTTCGCGCTGCGCCCGGCCGGCTCGACCTCGCTGGTGCCCTGGCCGATCACCTTCGACCACTTCGAGAAGGTGTGGACGGAGCGGGCCTTCGGCACCTACTTCGAGAACAGCGTGTACGTCGGCCTCGCCACCCTGGTGGTGACGACACTCGTCGCCCTGGCCGGCGGCTACGCCCTCGCCCGGTTCGACTTCAAGGTCAAGAACGCGTTCATGCTGGCGCTGCTGTGCTCGCAGTTCGTGCCGGGCGCGCTGCTCCTGGTGCCGCTGTTCGAGATCTTCGCCGAGCTGAAGATGATCAACTCGCTGGGCAGCGTCATCATCGCCGAGACGGTGTTCCAGTTGCCCCTGTCGATGATCCTGATCAGCAACTTCATCAAGAACGTGCCGTACTCCCTGGAGGAGGCGGCCTGGGTCGACGGCTGCAACCGGCTTACGGCGTTCCGGATCGTCGTCCTGCCGCTGCTGCGTCCCGGTCTCATCGCCGTCGGTTCCTTCGCCTTCGTGCACTCCTGGAACCACTTCCTGTTCGCCCTGATGTTCCTCAACAACCAGGACAAGCAGACGATCCCGGTCGGCCTCAACACCCTGATGAGCGCGGACAGCGTCGACCTCGGCGCGCTGGCCGCCGGCGGCATCATCGCCGCCGTGCCCGTGGTCATCGTGTTCGCCTTCATCCAGAAGTGGCTGATCACGGGCTTCAGCGCGGGGGCGGTGAAGGGATGACACTCCGTCGGATCAGCGGAACGCAGACGTCGACGGCCTCGGTGACGTCCGGTGAAGGCTGTGACCGCACCGGAACCGCGCCCGGCTGGGCCGGCCTCCGGGGCCCGTGCGCCGAGGTGAGCTCGGCTTCGGCCGCCGGACCGGGTGCGGCCCTCGGCGGTGACCGTACGGTCAGCCTCCGGACCGGCTGTGTCCCCACGGTCAGCCGCCCCAGGACGGTCTCCGCGGGACGGGCCGGCTGTCCGCGGACGAGGGCGGCTGACGTCGGCCGAGCCGACGGGGACGCGCTGCCTGTCCGGCGGCTCGGCTCCGCCGACTTCCGCACGGAGAGCAAGGAGGTGACGGCGAGGTGAGACTCCGTCGGATCGCCATGACGGGCCTGGTGCTGGGCCTCGTGGGCATCGCCGTCCGAGCCGAGGGACGTGCCGTCGGCCGTGTCCTGCTGGGGCTGGGCGATGCCCGGATGTCCGAGGCGAGGGGGGCGTCGGTCACCTCTGGTACCGGTGCGGGGGTGAGCGTATGAGGTGCCACTCGCGCAGGGCGGGGCCCTCCGGTCTCCCCGTCCCCGGGGCAGTGCGTGTGCAGACCGTCCGTGCTCGCGCCGAGGCTGTCGTGCGTCCCGGTATCCGGAGGCGGACGGCTTGCGGGGCCCGGCTCTCGCAGGGGGCCGCCGAGGCGGTGGGCGACGGAGTGCGGGACGGGGTGTGGCCGGCCGAACTCGCGCCGGTCGACGACCCGGACGCCGTGCCCGAGGCGGTACTCACTGCCGACAGCGCGCGCCTCGACGACCCCCTCGCGCGCCTCGACGCCCCCGCCGCCCGCCACGACGACCCCGTCGAGCGGCTCGCGGGCTCCCCTGAGGAGGCGCGCGCATGAGGCTTCGTCACATGGCGTTGGCGGCGGGCATGGTGGGGCTCTTCTGTTTCCCCGCCCAGGCCGACGCCCGGGACATCGGTCGGGACACCCTGCCCGTGAACGACGGGTGGGCCGCCGAGGGGGCCGGTACCACCGGAGGCTCCGCCGCCGACGCGGACCATGTGTACACCGTCACCGACCGGGCCGGGCTGGTCCGGGCCCTCGACGGTGGCAGTGCCACGCCGAAGATCATCAGGATCGCCGGGACCGTCGACGCCAACAGCGACGACGACGGCGAGCACCTGGACTGCGCCGACTACGCCACCGACGGCTACGGCCTGAAGAAGTACCTCGCCGCCTACGACCCCCGCACCTGGGGCTCCGCCAAGCCCGGTGGACCGCAGGAGGAGGCCCGGCAGGCGTCCGCGCGGAAGCAGGCCGAGCGGATCGAGCTGCCCGTCGGGTCCAACACGACGATCGTCGGACTGAAGGGAGCCGTCCTCAAGGGCGGCAGCCTCCAGGTCAGGAACGCGAACAACGTCATCGTCCGCAACCTCGACATCCGCGACGCCTACGACTGCTTCCCCGTCTGGCAGCCCAACACCGGCGGCCTCGGCGACTGGAAGACGGCGTACGACAACATCTGGCTGACCGGCTCCACCCATGTGTGGGTCGACCACGTGACCCTGAGCGACAAGGGCCGCCCCGACACCGCCGAGCCCACGTACTTCGCCCGCAACTACCTGCGCCACGACGGCCTGCTGGACATCACCAACGGCTCCGACCTGGTCACCGTCTCCTGGAGCCGGTTCGCCGACCACGACAAGGCGATGCTCATCGGCAACAGCGACGCGGCCACCGGCGACCGCGGCAGGCTCCGGGTCACCCTGCACCACAACGAGTTCGAGTCTGTCGTACAACGCGCCCCCCGCGTCCGCTTCGGACAGGTGCACGTCTACAACAACCGGTACGACATCCCCGGCGACGACTACCGCTACTCCCTCGGCGTCTCCACCGAGTCCGCGATCCTCGCCGAGAACAACGCCTTCCACACCCCCGGCCACATAGAGGTCGCCGACCTGGTCAAGAGCTGGAACGGCAGCGCGCTGCACCAGACCGGCAGCCTCTTCAACGGCTATCCGGTGGACCTGCTCGCCATCCACAACGCCTACAACTCCGGCAGCGAGCGCGACCTCACGGCGGACGTCGGCTGGACGCCTACCCTGCACACAGAGATCGACAGCGCCGAAGCGGCCGACCGACAGGTGGCGCGCGGCGCGGGCGCAGGGAGGTTGCCATGAACACCGACAACACCACGGGCACCGTGGACATCGTCCTCGCGGGCGCGCGCGGACACGGCCGCTGGCACCTGGAGAACATCCGCCGGCTGCAGGACAAGGGGATCGTACGACTGGCGGGGATCTGCGAGCTGACCCCGCTGACCGGCGAGGAGATCCCCGAAGGGCTGGGCACGCCCGAGCAGTCCGCCGACTTCGGTGCGCTCCTCGACTCCACCGGCGCCCGGATCGCGGTGATCTGCACCCCGATCCCGACCCACACGGACCTGGCGCTCGTGGCGGCGCGCAGGGGTGTCCACATCCTGCTGGAGAAGCCCCCGGCGCCGTCGTACGCGGAGTTCCGCCGCATGGCCGACGGGGTCGCCGCGGCCGGGGTCGCCTGCCAGATCGGCTTCCAGTCGCTGGGCTCGCACGCCGTGCCCGCGATCCGCGAACTGGTCGAGGAAGGCGCGATCGGCGAGGTGACCGGGATCGGCGGGGCCGGTGCCTGGGCGCGTGCCGAGGCGTACTACCGGCGGGCGCCCTGGGCGGGCAGGCGGCGGATGAACGGCGTCGACGTGATCGACGGCGTGCTGACCAACCCCCTCGCCCACGCCGTCGCCACCGCGCTCGCCCTGAACGGCACCACCCGCGCCGAGGACGTCACCCGCATCGAGACCGAGCTGGCGCGCGCCAACGACATCGAGTCCGACGACACCTCCTGCGTCCGCGTCACCACCGCGAACGGCCGCAAGGTCACCGTCGCCGCGACCCTGTGCGCCGAGGACCCCGGCGAGCCGTACGTCGTCGTGCACGGCAGCCACGGCCGGATCACCTACTGGTACAAGCAGGACCGGGTGCTGCTCCAGCGGGCCGGGCACGGCCCCGAGGAGTACGAGTACGGCCGCACCGACCTGCTGGAGAACCTGGCCGACCACGTCACCGACGGCGACGACCTGCTGGTCGTCCCGGAGGCGACGGGCGCCTTCATGAAGGTCGTCGAGGCGATCCGGCTGGCCCCGGACCCCACCGCGCTCCCGGCCAGCGCCTGGCACCTGCTCCCCGACGAGGACCGCCGTGTCGTCCCCGGCGTCGACGGACTCGTCGCGGCCGCCGCCGACAACCTCGCCCTCTACTCCGAGCTGGGCGCCGACTGGGCCCGGCCACACGAAGCGAACGAGGTGAGCACATGACGACCCCCGATTCCCCGGTCCTGCGTGTCGCGGGCCGCCCGGTCGGCCGCTACGTCACCCGGCCCGAGCTGCCCGACCGGCTCTCCCCACGCCCCTATCTGCACCCGGTCACCACCCTGGCCGGCACGGCTGTCACCGAGCTCAGCCCCGCCGACCACATCCACCACCTCGGCGTCGGTGTCGCCGTTCCCGACGTCGAGGGGCACAACTTCTGGGGCGGGCGCACCTACGTCCGCGACCAGGGCCCCACCGAGCTCGACAACCACGGCGCCCAGCGCCACCACTCCTTCCAGCTCCGCGACCCGGACGGCTTCGTGGAGGAGCTGCGCTGGGTCGCCTCGGGAGCGGAGCTGCTGCGCGAGCGCCGTACTGTCGCGGCCACCGAACTGACCACTTTCGCCTGGGCGTTGGACTTCACCTTCTCCCTCACCAATGTGACCCGGGACCCCCTGTCGATCGGCAGCCCGGCCACCAACGGCCGCCCGGGCGCGGCCTACGGCGGCTTCTTCTGGCGGGCCCGCAAGGAACCGGACGCACCGGACGTCTTCACCGTCGACCGCGAGGGGGAGGAGGCGGTCCACGGCACCCGCGCCGACTGGGTGGCCCTCTCCGGCGCCACCTGGACGCTCGTCTTCGCCGGGGCCACCGACCGGACCCGCCGCGACCCGTGGTTCGTGCGCGCCGACGAGTACCCGGGGGTGGGCTCCTCGCTCGCCGACCGGGAGAGACTGCCGATCCCGCCCGGGGAGACCGTCGTACGGCGGATCGTCACCGTCGTCGCCGACGGACGCCTGCCCAGGCTGGAAGCGGCCGCCCTGGTACGGAAGGCGGTCAGCCAGTGACACCCACGCGCCCGAACCCGTCGACGACGTACACGAACCCCGTGCTGAACGCCGACTGGTCCGACCCCGACGTCATCCGGGTCGGCGACGACTTCTACCTCACCGCCTCCAGCTTCGGCCGGGTCCCCGGCCTGCCGCTGCTGCACTCCCGCGACCTGGTGAACTGGACCCTGATCGGCCACGCCCTCGAACGACTGGAACCGGCCGCGGAGTTCACCCGGCCCCGGCACGACTGCGGGGTCTGGGCACCGTCCCTCCGCTACCACGACGAACGGTTCTGGATCTTCTGGGGCGACCCCGACCAGGGCATCTTCCAGATCAACGCCCCCGGGATCAGGGGCCCTTGGACCCGCCCGCACCTCCTGAAGTCCGGCAAGGGCCTGATCGACCCGTGCCCGCTGTGGGACGAGGAGAGCGGCGAGGCCTATCTGGTGCACGCCTGGGCCAAGTCCCGCTCCGGCGTCAAGAACCGCCTCACCGGGCACCGCATGGACCTCGACGGACGTGAACTCCTCGACGAGGGCAAGGTGATCGTCGACGGCGACCGGATCCCCGGCTGGTTCACCCTCGAAGGCCCCAAGCTCTACAAGCACGACGGCTGGTTCTGGATCCTCGCCCCCGCCGGGGGAGTGGAGACCGGCTGGCAGGGCGCCTTCCGCTCGCGCGGGTTCTTCGGCCCGTACGAGGAGCGGATCGTCCTGGAACAGAAGGACACCGACGTCAACGGGCCGCACCAGGGCGGCTGGGTGCGCACCCAGTCCGGCCAGGACTGGTTCCTGCACTTCCAGCAGAGGGGCCCCTACGGCAGGGTCGTCCACCTCCAGCCGATGCGCTGGGGCCCGGACGACTGGCCGGTGCTCGGCGACGCGGGCGCCCCCGTCGCCGTCCACGAAAGGCCCGCCCTGCCGGTGCAGCCGGACACGGCACCCGCCACCGACGACGACTTCCCCGGGGGCCGTTTCGGCCGCCAGTGGCAGTGGACCGCCAATCCGCAGCCCGGCTGGGCCACCCATCACTCCGGTGACGGGCTGCGGCTCACCTGTGTCCGCTCGGCCGACGCGCACGACCTGCGCCTACTGCCGAACATCCTCACCCAGCGGCTGCCCGGCACGCCCGCGGCCGTCGAGGTCGAACTGGAGCTGCACAGCGAGGAGCCGGGCGCACGGGCCGGACTTGCCGTCCTCGGGGACGCGTTCGGATGGATCGGGCTCCAGCGGGGGACCGACGGGAGCGTCCACCTCGTGCACCGGTTCGCCGAGGGCGTCGCCGAGCGGGAGCGGGACGCCGACCATCCTTCGCTCGCCCCCGACGGCCGGGCGCGGCTGCGGATCGAGATCGGCGCGGGCGCCCGCTGCCGCTTCTTCCACGACCTCGGCGACGGCCCGCAGCCCTCCGGACCCGTCTTCGCCGCCACGCCCTGGCGCTGGGTCGGGGCCCTGCTCGGACTGTTCGCCCTGGCACCCGGCGGAGGAGGACACGCCGGCGCGGCAACCTTCTCGCACTTCAGGATCGACCCCCTGTAACGCACCGAACCCGTAAGCCTGTTGGGAGCCGCAATGACGCAGCACCTTCATAGCAAGCGCTTGCAGAGACCGGGACCCGGCAAGGTCCTGGCCGCTGTGCTCGGTCTGGTGGCCGCGTTGAGCCTCGGGGCGATCGGGCAGGCCGGGGCCGCCTCCGTCGAGCAGGCCCCGGCCGAGCGGCAGAGCGACCAGGTCCGCGCCGACCGCTGGAGCGACCGGGCGCACGGCTTCGCCTCGCTCGCCGGCGGCACCACCGGAGGCGCCGGCGGCAAGGTCGTCACCGTCACCGACCAGGCCGCACTGGCCGCCTACGCGGCCGCCGAGGAGCCGTACGTCATTCGGGTCTCGGGCGCGATAGCCGTCGAGCCCTTCGGCTCGGACATCGTCGTGACCTCGAACAAGACGATCATCGGCGTCGGTGACACCGGCGAGATCGTCCACGGCGAGCTGCACCTGAATCCCGGCACGCACAACGTGATCATCCGCAACCTGACGATCCGCGACTCGTACGTCGAGGGCGACTGGGACGGCAAGACGACCGACTTCGACGCGATCCAGATGGACACCGCCGACCACGTCTGGATCGACCACAACCGCTTCGAGCACATGGGCGACGGGCTGCTCGACATCCGCAAGGACAGCCAGTACGTCACCGTCTCGTACAACCAGTTCCGCAGCCACAACAAGGCGTTCGGGATCGGCTGGACGACCCAGGTGCTGACCCAGATCACCATCGACCACAACTGGTTCACCGGGACCAAGCAGCGCAACCCTTCCGCCGACAACTGCGCCTACGCCCACCTGTACAACAACTACCTCTCGGCGCAGGTGGCCGACGGGGACCCGGTGTGGACGTACGGGAACTGGTCGCGCGGCCGGACCAGAATGGTCATCGAGAACAGTTACTACGACGGCGTCCAGCATCCCTACCAGGCCGACGCCACAGCCGAGTTGGTGCAGCGCGGGTCGATCCTGCGGAACACGACCGGGCGCACCGACGCCTGGGGTACGGCGTTCGACCCGCGGTCCTTCTACGACTACCGGCTGGACCCGGCCGCCGCCGTGCCCGCGCTGGTGTCCCGCCTCTCCGGCCCGCAGCGGCGGATCGGGGTGACCCTGCACGTCCCCGGTGACCACCCGACCGTGCAGGCCGCCGTTGACGCCGTGCCCGACGGGAACACCGTGCCGGTGACGATCGCCGTCGCGCCGGGCACCTACCGGGCCAAGGTGTACATCCCGGTGACCAAGCCGAACATCGTGCTCCAGGGGACCGGACGGGACCGGTCCGACACCGTCATCGTTCACGACACCCCCGCCGAGTACGGCGGTTCGACGGGCAGCGCGACGGTACGGATCGCCGCGAACGACGTCACCGCCCGCCACCTCACCTTCAGCAACGACTTCGACGAGGCCGCGGTCGAGCTGAAGGGCGAGCAGGCCCTCGCCATGAAGACGACCGGCGACCGGATCGTCTTCGAGGACACCGCCTTCCTGGGCAACCAGGACACCCTCATGACCGACAGCCCCAGGCTGGACGTGATCAGCCGGGTCTACATCCGCGACGCGTACATCGAGGGCGATGTCGACTTCGTCTACGGCCGGGCGACCACGGTGATCGACAGGTCCGTGATCCGGGCGCTGAGCCGCGGCTCGGACTCCAACAACGGGTACATCACGGCCGCCTCGACCTGGACGGGCAACCCGTACGGGTTCCTGATCACCCGGTCGAGGATCGTGAGCGACGCCCCGGACCGGACCTTCCACCTGGGCCGGCCGTGGCACCCCGGCGGTGAACCCGCCGCCGTGGCCCAGGTGCTGATCCGCGACACCGCGCTCCCGGCCGCCGTGAAGACCTCGCCGTGGACCGACATGAGCGGGTTCTCGTGGAAGGACGCGCGGTTCGCCGAGTACCGGAACTTCGGACCGGGCGCGGCCCCGAGCGCCGACCGTCCGCAGCTCGCCGCCGCCGACGCGAGGACGTACACCGTCACGGACTACCTCCGGGGCACGGACGACTGGGCCCCCCACGCCCACCACTGACTTCCCCCCACGACGTCACATCTCCGCTGGAATCAGAAGAAGAAGAGAGCCGATCAATGAAGATCAGTATCCGCAGAAGCAGGCGCGCTGCCATAGCCGTCGCCCTCGGGTCCGTCCTGGCGCTGACCGCCACCGCCTGCGGTGACGACGGCAGCGGTGCCGGCGGTGACAAGGGCGACGAGGGCAGCGGCAAGGGCAAGATCGTCTTCTGGGACAACAACGGCGGTGTGCGCACCGACATCTGGAAGGAGATCATCGCCGACTTCCAGAAGGCGAACCCGGACATCAAGGTCGAGTACGTCGGCATCGCGTCCACCGAGTACCAGTCCAAGGTCGACACCGCCATCCAGGGCGGCGGCCTGCCGGACGTCGGCGGGGTCGGCGCGGCCATGCTCGCCGGGTTCTCCGCGCAGAACGCCCTGGAGCCGCTGGACGACCGGCTCGCCGACTCCTCGCTGAGCGGCAAGCTCAACGAGGACATGGTCGCCTCGCTGAAGGCGGCCGGGGGCGGCGACGGGACCCTGTACTCGATCCCGACCTCCGCCAACAACGGTGTGCTGTACTACCGGACTGACCTGTTCGAGAAGGCCGGCCTGGACGAGCCGACCACCTGGGACAAGTTCTACGAGGCCGCCGAGAAGCTCACCGACGCCAAGAAGAACGAGTTCGGCTACACCATCCGGGGCGGTGCCGGCTCCATCGCACAGGCCCTGGACGCGATGTACGGGCAGAGCGGGATCACCTCGTTCTGGAACGGCGACAAGACCACGGTCAACGACCCGAAGAACGTGGCGGCGCTGGAGAAGTACGCGGCGCTGTACAAGAAGGACACGCCCGCGGCCGACCTCAACAACGACTTCACCAAGATGGTCGCGCAGTGGGACTCCGGCACCATCGGCATGCTGAACCACAACCTGGGCTCGTACCAGGACCACGTGAAGGCGCTCGGCGTCGAGAAGTTCCGGGGCATTCCGCAGCCGATCGGGTCCGCCGGCAAGCGGGTCCAGGTGTCCAACCCCGTCGACGGACTCGGCGTGTTCAAGAGCTCGAAGAACAAGGACGCCGCGTGGAAGTTCGTCGAGTTCGCGATATCGCACGCGGAGAACTCGAAGTTCAACAAGTCCGCCGGTCAGGTGCCGGCCAACAACGAGGCCGCGAAGGACCCGTGGGTCTCCGAGGCGGAGCCGACGAAGCTGGCGGCGGCCGCGCTGAGCGACGGTTCCACGACCATCGTGCAGTTGCCGTACTACCTGCCCGACTGGAACACCGTCTCGAAGGCGGACAACGAGCCGAACTTCCAGAAGGTGCTGCTGGGTGACATGAGCGCCAAGGACTTCCTGGACACCATGGCCGACCAGTTGAACAAGGCCCAGGCGGAGTGGAAGGAACAGACCGGCTGAGAGCCCGGGTGGTTCCGGTTGGGGGGAGCTGCCGGCCGGTTGTGGCTGGTCGCGCAGTTCCCCGCGCCCCTGAAGACAGAAAGGTGCACCTGAGATGGCTCTGACCCGCAGACAAGTCACCGTGGCGGCGCTCGCCGCCGTGCCCGTCGCCCTCGCGGCGACCGGTACCGCCCAAGCCGCCCCTCGAAGGACCCGCACGCTCTACATCGCCGGTGACTCCACCGCCGCCCAGAAGTACTCCGACGCCGCTCCCGAGACCGGCTGGGGCATGGCACTGCCCTTCTTCCTGCACAGGGATCTGCCGGTCGCCAACCACGCGGTGAACGGGCGGAGTTCGAAGTCCTTCGTCGACGAGGGGCGACTGGACGTCGTCCTCGGGCTGATCAAGCCCGGTGACCTCCTCCTCGTCCAGTTCGGGCACAACGACGAGAAGACCGCCGACCCGACCCGCTACACCGAGCCCTGGACGACCTACCAGGACCACCTCCGGCTCTACGTCGACGGCGCCCGCGCTAAGGGGGCCCGGCTGGTCCTCGCCACCTCCGTCGAGCGGCGGAAGTTCGACGCGGACGGCGACGCCGTGCCGACCCACGGGGAGTACCCCGCGGCGATGCGGGCGCTCGCCCGGGAGGAGGGCGTGGCGCTGCTCGACATCCAAGCGCTGTCGCTCGCCCTGTGGCAGGAGCTCGGCGTCGAGGAGACCAAGAAGTACTTCAACTGGACCGACACCGAGCAGGACAACACGCACTTCAACCCGCCCGGAGCCGTCGCGGTGGCGCGGCTGGTCGCCCGTGAACTGCTGCGGCACCGCGTGCTGGCGCCCCGGGACGTGCGCCGGCTGGACGCCGCGATCCCGGACTCCTGGATCACCTGGCCGTCGCCGGCCACCGTCTGACCCCTCCTTCTCCGCAGTCGAAAGAGAGCCGCACAATGAACGCACAGATATGGCATGGGCATGTCACAACAAAGGTGCTGGCCGTGGTGGGCTGCGCCGCCCTCGTCCTCACGGTCACCGGCACCACCGCCCAGGCCAAGGGCCACGACACGGCCCGCGAGACCCTCGCCGCCGGTGACGGCTGGGCCTCCGAGGGCACCGGCACCACCGGCGGCGCGGCCGCCGACGCCGCCCATGTGTACACCGTCACCGACTGGGCCGGGTTCAAGGCGGCCCTCGCCGCGGGCGGGACCGCACCGAAGATCATCAAGGTGAAGGGGACCATCGACGCCGTCTCCGAGGGCTGCGACTCCCTGGCCGCGCCCGGTTACGACTTCGACGCCTACCTGGCGAAGTACTCGCCGGAGGCCTGGGGCCTGGACACCGACCTGAGCGCCGAGCCCGACGACAGCCCCGAGGGACTGCGCCGCGCCTCGGCCGCAAGTCAGGACCAGACCATCAAGGCGAACGTGCCGGCCAACACCACGATCATCGGCGTCGGCAAGAACGCCGGGTTCAAGGGCGCGAGCCTCCAGATCAAGGCCGTCGACAACGTCATCGTCCGCAACCTCACCTTCGATAGCCCCATCGACTGCTTCCCGCAGTGGGACCCCACCGACGGCGACCAGGGCAACTGGAACTCCGAGTACGACACCGCCGTCGTCTACGGCTCCACCCATGTCTGGCTGGACCACAACACCTTCACCGACGGCAGCCACCCCGACAGCGCGGCCCCGACCTACTTCGGGATGCTCTACCAGCAGCACGACGGCGAACTGGACATCGTCCGCGGCGCGAACTATGTCACCGCCTCCTGGAACGTCTTCACCGAGCACGACAAGACGATCCTGATCGGCAACAGCGACAGCGAGTCCACGGCGGTGGGGGACCGCGGCAAGCTCAAGGTCACCTTCCACCACAACCTGTTCTCGAACCTCGTCGAGCGCGCGCCCCGCGTGCGCTTCGGACAGGTCGACTCCTACAACAACCACTTCGTGGCGAACGACGACTACGCCTACAGCTTCGGCATCGGCAAGGAGTCCCAACTCGTCGCCGAGCACAACGCGTTCACCCTGCCCAAGGGCGTCAGCGCGGCGAAGGTGCTCAAGCGGTGGAACGTCTCCCCGCTCACCGCCGCCGACAACTACGTCAACGGCAGGCTCACCGACCTGATCGCCGTCCACAACGCCGAGATCCCCGCCGAGACCCTGGAGTCCGGCGCGGGCTGGACACCCACCCTGCGCACGAAGGTCGACCCGGCCAGGAAGGTCCCGGGAATCGTCGACCGCGGCGCCGGCGCGGGCCGCCTCTGCTGACACCGGCCCCTTCACCGGCCGTATCGGCCGACACCGGCCTCCCGACCGGCCGGGTCCCCGAGGCCGGCCCCCGGACCGGCCGGGGCGGTATCCAGCGGCCGCCCCGGCCACCCACCCCAACCCCCCACGCGAGGCACCCCACCCCCCAGAGCCGCGTCCCCAAGGAGCCCCCGCATGTCCTCGCACCACACCCGACTTCCCCTCTCCAGAAGGGGTTTCCTGCTCGCGAGCACCGGAGCGGCAACCGCGCTCGCACTGACCCCGGCCCCCGCACAGGCCCGGGCGGACGGCGGCAGGCGCCCGTTCGGCCGGTTCGGATCACCCGCCGCCCGGCTCACGCCCCTGACCCTGTACGTGGACCCGCTCGGCCGCGGCGACCACACCACCGTGCAGGACGCCGTCACCGCCGCCACCGGCAGCGGCCGGACCCTGGTCCTCGCCCCCGGCACCTATCGGGAGACCGTCGCCGTCGACGCCACCCGCACCGAGGCCACCTGGATCGGCGCCTCCGAGGACCCCCGGGACGTCGTCATCGTCCACGACACCGCAGCCGGCACCCCCAAGCCCGGCGGCGGCACCCACGGCACCACCGGTTCGGCCACCACCACGGTCCAGGCCGACGGCTTCACCGCCCGCTGGATCACCTTCGCCAACGACTGGCTGCGCGCCGACCATCCCGACATCACCGGCACCCAGGCCGTCGCCCTCAAGGTCCAGGGCGACCGCTCCGCCTTCCACCACTGCCGCTTCCTCGGCCACCAGGACACCCTCTACGCCGACTCGATCGCCCTGACCTCCTTCGCCCGCCAGTACTTCGCGCACTGCTACGCCGAGGGCGACGTCGACTTCGTCTTCGGCCGGGCCACGGCGGTCTACGAGCACTGCCACTTCCGGACCCTGAACCGGACCGACCTGGCCGCGGCCCCGTACGGGTTCGTCTTCGCGCCCTCCACGGCGGGCGCCAACCCGCGCGGGTACCTCGTCACCGGCAGCCGGATCACCAGCGAAGCCCCCGACGCCTTCTACAAGCTGGCCAGGCCCTGGGTGCCGAGCTCCGACCCCACGGCCCGGCCCTCGCTCGTGGTGCGGGACACCTGGCTGGGGCCCGGGATCGACGCGGCCGCCCCCTACACCAACATGTCGGACACCTATCCCTGGCACGACCAGCGCTTCGCCGAGTACCGCAACACCGGCCCCGGAGCCCGCGTCACCGTCCCGGAGAACCGGCCCCGGCTCACCCGCGAGCAGGCCGCGTCCGCGACCCGCGAGACCTACCTCGGTGCCTGGCAGCCGTGGAAGGAGGCGTGCTGAGATGCGCAGAAGGACCTTCCTCGCCGCCGGTGCGGGACTCGTCGCCGCGACGGCCGCTCCGGCCCACGCCGGCACCCGCCGGGTCCTCCACGTCCGCCCCGGCGACTCCGTCCAGGCCGCCGTGGACGCGGTCACCGGCCCCGGCTGGACGATCGTCGTGCACCCGGGGACGTACCGCGAGGTCGTCAGCGTCCCCGCCGACAAGGCCGAGCTGACCGTCCGGGGTGCCCGCCGCGATCCGCGTGCCGCCGTGATCGTCCACGACAACGCCAACGGGACGCAGAAGCCGGACGGTTCGGGCACCTACGGCACCGCCGGGTCCGCCACCTTCACCTCCGCGGCCCCCGGCCTCACCGTCCGCGACCTCACCCTCGCCAACGACTGGCTGCGCGCCGACCATCCCGACATCACCGGCACCCAGGCGGTCGCCGCGTACACCTACGGAGACCGCACCCGCTTCGACAACGTCCGGCTCCTCGCCCACCAGGACACCCTCTTCGTCGAGACGACCGCGCTCGCCTCCTTCGACCGGCAGTACTTCCGCCGCTGCTACATCGAGGGGGACGTCGACTTCGTCTTCGGCCGGGCCACCGCCGTCTTCGAGGACTGCCACTTCCACACCCTCCGGCGGGACGTCGACTTCACCCCCAAGGGCATGGTCTTCGCGCCCTCCACGGCCCGCGCCAACCCGTACGGCATCCTCGCCGTCCGCTCCCGCGTCACCTCCGGCGCCGAGGACGGGGCGTACAAGCTGGCCCGGCCCTGGGTGCCCTCGTACGAGACGACCGCCTGGCCCTCCCTCGTCGTGCGGGACTCCTGGCTCGGCCCGGGGATCGACCCGGTCGCGCCCTGGACCGACATGCGCGCGGCCTACCCCTGGCAGACCATGCGCTTCCGCGAGCACGCCAACTCCGGTCCCGGCGCGGTGATCTCCGTCCCGGACAACCGGCCGCAGCTCACCGCCGCCGAGGCCGCGGCGCACACCCCGCGCACCTATCTCGGCGACTGGAGGCCCTATGCGTGCCGGTGACCCGCTCGGGCGGCGGGCGTTCGTGGTGGGCGCCGGGGCGGCCGCGCTGGCCGGGGGAGCGGCGGGCCCCGCGCGGGCCGGCGTCGTGGACGGGCCGCTGCCCGACTTCCACCCCGCGCTCAAGGCCGCGCTGACCTTCCCGCTGGCCTGGGGGAACGCGCCGGTCCGTGACTTCCGCGCCTGGCGACGGGCCGCTCGCGCCAAGGTCGAGGAGCACCTCCTCGTCGACCGCGAGGACGGCACGCCGTACGCCCCCGCCTACACCGGTCGCTCCCAAGGGGACGGCTTCACACGGGAGTTGGTGACCCTCTCCCTCACCCGGTACGAACGGGTCCGCGCCGCCCTGCTCACCCCGCACGGCCCCGGCCCCTTCCCCGCCGTGCTGCTGCTCCACGACCACGGGGCGAAGTTCGACATCGGCAAGGAGAAACTGGTCCGGCCCTGGTACGACGACACCCGGCTGGCCTCCGCGCAGGCCTGGGCCGACAAGTACTTCAGCGGAAGGTTCGTCGGCGACGAGCTGGCCCGGCGCGGCTATGTCGTGCTGTGCGCGGACGCGCTCGGCTGGGGCGACCGCGGACCGATCACCTACGACCAGCAGCAGGCCCTGGCCGGCAACTTCTACCTCCTCGGCTCCTCGCTCGCCGGACTCATGGCCCGCGAGGACGCCCGCGCCGCCGAGTTCCTGGCCGGACTGAAGAAGGTGGACGGCAGCCGGGTCGCCGCCGTCGGGTTCTCCATGGGCGCCTACCGCGCCTGGCAGACCGCCGCGCTGACCGACGCGGTCCGTGCCACGGCCGCGGTCTGCTGGATGACGGGCCTCAAGGAGATGATGGTGCCCGGCAACAACACCCTGCGCGGACAGTCCAGTTACTACATGCTCCACCCGGGGCTGCCCCGCTTCCTCGACTTCCCCGACGTGGCGAGCATCGCCGCACCCAGGCCGATGCTCTTCTTCAACGGCGGCCTCGACCCGCTGTTCCCCGCCGACGGCGTCCGCGTGGCCCACGACAAGCTGCGCGCCGTCTGGCGCTCCCGCCACGCCGAGGAGCGGTTGCACCTGAGGACCTGGCCCGAGCTCGGCCACGTGTTCGTCGACCGCATGCAGGACGAGGTCCTCACCTGGCTCGACACCGTTCTGTGAACCCTCCCCCCACCCGCACGAGAAGGGACCCGCTCGCCATGTCTCGTCGTACCGCGCTCCTCGCCACGGCCGCCCTCGCCCTCGGCTCGGGGCTCGCCGTCCTCCCCACCCAGGCGCAGGCCGCCACCGTGGTCGTCAGCAACTCGACCGACCTGTCCAACGCCGTCAAGAACGCCACCGCGGGCACCGTCATCCAGGTCCGCGGCGGCACCTACTACCCGACGGCCACCCTCCAGTCCACCGCCAACGGCACCTCCGCCGCGCCGATCACGCTCACCGCGTACGGCTCGGAGACCGTGAAGATCGACGGCTCCTCGCTGCCCGACGGCGACTGGATCCTCAAACTGACCGCGGACTACTGGAACGTCTCCAACATGACCTTCCAGAACTCCCCGGACAGCGCGGTGGTCTGCACGTCCTGCACCGGCACCAACTGGAACAACATCAAGACCATCAACGGCGGTGACTCGGGCTTCACGCTCACCGGCGACGGCACCGTGAACAACACGGTGAAGAACATCGACAGTTACGGCAACTACGACGCCGCCAACCACGGCGAGAACGCCGACGGGATCGCCGTGAAGTTCGGCTCCGGCACCGGCAACCTCATCACCGGGGCCCGCCTCTACAACAACGCGGATGACGGGATCGACTTCTGGTCCTTCTCCTCACCGGTCACCGTCGAGCACACCTGGTCCTTCGGCAACGGCGTCAACCGCTGGTCCGACTCCGCCTTCGCGGGCGACGGCAACGGCTACAAGCTGGGCGGCGACGGCGAGGTCGTCGCGCACGTCGTCAACAACTCCGCCGCCTGGGGCAACGCCGGCAACGGCTTCACCGAGAACTCCAACACCGGCGCGATCGTCATCAACCGCACCACCGCCTACGCCAACAGCAAGTGGGGCTACTACTTCGCCACCAGCTCCGCGAAGCTCGGCAAGAACCTCGCGGTGAGCAACGGCAGCGGCTCGGTCAGCAAGGGCTCCAAGGTCACCTCGGCCGGCAACAACTGGGACAGCGGGATCGGCACGCCCGCCTTCAGGTCGACGGACGCCTCGACGACGTACAACGCGCGCAGCGCCAGTGGCACCCTGCCCGCCACCACGTTCCTGACGACGGGCAGCACCACCATCGGCGCGACCATGAACTAGCACGTTCAGGGCGCTTGACCCGTTTTTTACCGGGCGGGTCTCGCGCCCGACATGGTGACGCGCGTAGAACGTCTGTCATGCATAAGCCACTGCGTATCGCAGCCGTCACCGCGGCGTGTGCCGTCGCCGCCGGCGCCCTCTACGGCGCCGGGGCGGCCACCGCCGGCCAGTCCACGGCGAACTCCACGCACGAGCCCTACAACATCGGGCTCCTGGTCAAGGACATCGACACCTACTACGGCACCGCGCCCGACGCGAACGGTGTCTACCAGGCGTCCCCCACCAGCCCCTACGCCAAGGACCTGGCGTCGATCGACAAGGCGGCGCGCAAGTACATCGACCAGGCCGCCCGCAAGGCGCGCCACAAGGGCGAGAAGCCGGCCGTCGTCTTCGACATCGACGACACGCTGCTGCTCAGCCTCGACTACGAGAAGCGCTACAACTACACGTACAACTCCGCCTCCTGGGCGGCCTACGTCAACAAGGCCGACCGCCCGGCGGTCTTCGGCAGCCCCGAACTCGTGCAGTACGCCGAGAAGAAGGGCGTCGAGGTCTTCTACAACTCCGGTCTGAGCGAGGCCCAGCGCTCCGCCGCGGTGGAGAACCTGAAGAAGGTCGGCGCCGACGTGAACCTCGACGCCGACCACATGTTCCTCAAGAACACCGCCAACCCGCCGTCGTACCTGAGCGGTTGCGCATCCGCGGGCACCTGGACCTGCACCACCGTGCAGTACAAGTCCGGCACCCGTGCGCACATCGAGAAGGACCTCGGGTACGAGATCGTCGCCAACTTCGGTGACCAGTACTCGGACCTGGAGGGCGGCTACGCCGACCGGACGTACAAGCTCCCGAACCCGACGTACTTCGTGAGCTAGTCCCGCACCGGCCGGATCCCCCCGAGGGTCGGCACCACCGGCTTGATCGTGCCGTCCGCCGCGAACTCCATGCGGTCGACGGTGGTCTCCCGGTGCATGCCGTCCCCGCCCGGCCTCCCCGGCCCGTTCAGGGCGAACCGGTGATAGACGATGTACCAGTCGTCGGTGCCGGGGACGTTCACCACGGAGTGGTGGCCGGTGGCGAGGATGCCGTACTCGGGACGCTTGGACAGGATCGTCCCCTGCTCGGTCCACGGGCCGAGCGGGGACGGTCCCGTCGCACAGGCCACGTGGTAGTCCTCGCTGCGGGTGTCGTCCTCGGACCACATGAAGTAGTACGTGCCGTTCCGCTTGATCACGAAGGACCCCTCGCGGAAGTTGTCCGGCGTGATGTCCCGCACCTTCGCGGCGTCGAACGACACCATGTCGTCGTTCAGCGGCACCACGTACCCGTGCCCGTTGCCCCAGTAGAGGTACGACGTCCCGTCGTCGTCCGTGAAGACGGCCGGGTCGATCATCTGCCCCTTGAACGCACCGCCCTTGGCCACCAGCGGCTCGCCCAGCGCGTCCTCGAAGGGCCCGGCGGGGGAGTCCGCCACCGCGACGCCGATCTGCTGCTCGGCGCAGAAGTAGAACCAGTACTTCCCGTCCCGCTCGGCGATCGCCGGCGCCCAGGCGTACTTGTCCGCCCAGGCCACGTCCGGACCGAGATCCAGGATCACCCCGTGGTCCTTCCAGTGGACCAGGTCCTTCGACGAGTACGCCTTGAACCGGGTGCCGCCCCAGCCCTGGAAGCCGTCGGTCGTCGGGTAGATCCAGTACTCGCCGTCCAGGTAGTGCACGTCCGGGTCCGCGTTGAGCCCGGGCAGGACGGGGCTGCCGGTCGGCACGGCCTCGACCGTCCATCTGCGGGACGTCCCGTCGGCCGCCGTCACGGTGTACGTCCGCGGCGTGCGGAAGTCCCGCCGGGTGCCGGACCGCGGAGTGACCGTGGCGCCCGCGCCGACGGCCAACTCCGGTGCCAGACGCGTGAGATCGGTGCCCGGCCGCATCGGCAGCACGACCTTCGACGCGGCCTCCGTGACGATCGCGTACCCCTTCTGGCCGGGAGCCGTCGCGTCCACGACCGAGGTGGGCGTCGACGGGTAGGCGGCCAGCAGCCGGTGGTACTCCGCCCGCGTCACCGGAAGCACCGTGCCGTGCCGGGGGCTGGCGGGGAGCTGGTAGTCCGCGGACGGGGTCCACCGGCCCGAGTCGAGGTCGGTGGTCTCGAAGGGGACGTACCCGCGGCCGCCGTACTCGTCGATGAACAGGTACCACTTCTTCTCGGTGTTCGACCTGAACACCGTCGGCCCCTCGCCGCGGTCCATCGCCCCGCTGCCGATGCAGTCCGCGACCAGGTCGTAGGTGGTCGAGGTCAGACTCGTGGACTTCTCGCCGGTGATGAACTTGGCGCAGGGCGAGCCGGAGGTGGGGTCCCGCTCGTCCTTGGTGTAGCGGTAGTAGGTGTCCTCGTACTTCACGACCGTCGAGTCGATCACCGAGTGACCGGGGTCGTCCCAGACCTTCGGCGCGCTGAAGGTGCGGAAGTCCCGGGTGGTCGCGTACAGCATCTTGTTGTACGTCGATCCCGTGTGCCCGGGATCGTCGTCGGCGTACAGCTTCGACGCCCAGAAGACGACGTACGCGCCGAGGCTGTCGTCCCAGTAGGCCTCCGGCGCCCAGGTGTTGCCCGCGGTGTCCGGGGCCACCCGCACCAGCCGCCGGTCGGTCCAGTGGACCAGGTCGGTGGACTCCCAGATCATGATCGACTTGCTGCCGTGCCGCTGGACCTCGTCCCAACTGCCGCTGCTGTTCTGGTACATGCGCAGATCGGTGGCGATCAGATAGAACTTGTCGCCCTCGGGGGAGCGGATCACGAACGGGTCGCGCAGGCCCTTCTCGCCGGTCGTCGAGGTCAGGACCGGCCTGCCCTGGTTCAGCTCCCGCCAGTGCAGGGGGTCGTTGCCGCGGCTGAGGGCGTAGCGGATCTGCTCGCCGTCCGCGGTGCCCTCGCCGGTGAAGTAGGCGAAGAGATAACCGGCGTACTCGGGGTGGCTCACGGATGGTGCTCCTGGGTGGGCGGAACCGGGCGGTGCGGTGAGAAGGGCCAGCAACAGCGAGAGACAGGCGACGAGGAGGATACGAGGGCGCATGTCGCTCCTGGAGGTGTGGGGGTGTGGGGGTTTCTGTTGGGGGCTGTGTGCGCCTTCGGAGTGTTGCGAGCGGGAAACTGCACGTCAATCGATGAGCGCGCGATGAGGAGCAGCGAAAGTTTCGGTTGTTCTCGTCGGGGGCCCTCCGCGACCTTCCGGCCACCGGCCGACCGCCCTCGGCACGGCGAGGCACCGAGCCGGAAACGACGGAACGCCCCGCCTGTCGTCACAGGCGGGGCGTTCCTCGTGCCGGCCCGAGGGGGGCTCCAGCCGGCAACTGCCGGCCCGAGGGGGGCTCAGGCCGACAGGGTCCTTCCGCGCGGATTCCGTGATCCCGGCACTACATGGGACGTCGAAGGTGACCGAATGGTTGTTCCCCCACCGTGAACTCGTGGTGAGGAAGCGCGTTCTGTGTCGCTTGGGGCCGTGGGAACGGCCCGCGGGGAGACCTTGCACCCCTCCGGTCGCCGCTGCGGAGGAAACGGTTGCCGCGTCGGCGAAAACTTTTCGGCGGGACCCGGCGAAGGGTCACGAGTCCCCGTCCACGCCCCCCTCGTCCTGGGCCGCGAAGCCGCCCTGCACGGTGAGGTCGTCGGACTTCGTGGCCGCCGTCGCGGTGTAGCCGTCGTCCTTCGCGTCCCGGCCGCCGCGCTCGTGGTTGTACTGCCCCGCGAACACCCACTCGCCCTTCGGGACCGTACGCCCGGCCCTGAGCTCCCAGGTGTAGACGAGGAAACCGTCCTTCTCGGCGACCGTGAGGGTGAAGTCGTCCTCGGGCAGCGAGCGCCAGGCGCCGGCGTCGGTGACACCGCCGGTCTGCGCGATCCGCAACTCGACCGTGAGCGCGGTCAGTTGCTCGGAGGTCCTGAAGGTCAGATTGCTCTGCGCCCAGAACTCGTTGCTGTGCGGGTCCACCGAGCCGTCCGACCACAGCGGACCGTCCTCGGCGCCCGGCGCCCGTACCTCGGTGGACGCGCTCGGGGCGCCCGAGGGCGTGGCGCTCGGCTTCCCGGTCCGGTGTGTCGGGCTGCCGGTCGGTGCCGGATCCGCCGGCGGGGCGGGCGGACGGCTCGTCGCGTCGGGCGAGGGGGTGGGCGTGCCCGTGGCGGCGACCGACCTCCGCACGGGCGGCTCGTCCTTCACCGCGGACGCCACCGCGTATCCGCCGAGGCCCAGGACACAGGCGACCGCCGCCGTGGCGCTCACCACCCGCACCCAGCCGTACACCGGCGGCCGGGTCGCCCGGTGGTCGGGGTGGGCCTCCTCGGACATACCGCGCTCGATCCGGGCGAGCATCCGCTCGCGGTCCGGTTCGTGGGCCTCGGCCGCGCCCTGCAGTCGGGCGCGCAGTTCGCCGTGCACGTCCCGCCGCATGGTCATCGGTCCCTTCCTCCGGCGTCACCGGTGCGCGCCATCGCGGCGTGCACCCTCAGCGGAGCGTTCCGGGGGCCGAGCAGTCGCTGCAACTCGGCCATCCCCTTGGAGGTCTGGCTCTTCACCGTACCGACCGACACGCCCAGGGCCAGCGCGGTGTCCTTCTCGGAGAGGTCGAACGCGTGCCGCAGCACGACACACGCCCGCTTGCGGAACGGCAGTCTGCGCAGCGCCTCCTGGACGTCGACCGCGCCCGCCACGTCGGGGTTCTCGACCTTCTCCTCGCGCTGCGACCAGAAGAGGGCGACCCGCCGGCGCTCGCGGACCGCGCTGCGGATCCGGGTGCGGGCCAGGTTGGCGACCACCCCGCGGGCGTACGCCGCCGGGTGGTCGGCCGCGCGCACCCGGTCCCAGCGGTGCCACAGGGCCAGCAGGGCGTCCGCCGCGAGGTCGTCGGCGGCGTCCGGCTCGCCGGTCAACAGATGGGCGAGGCGGGACAGTTCGGCGTAATGGCGTTCGAAGAAGGCGTGGAACTCCACGGAGGCGGCGTCGTCGACGACTGTGCCCACGGGCTCCCTCCCCTTCGGGTGTCATGTGAATGACAGGTGAGCGTCCGGGGGTGGCCGGACGGAGATCCGGAAGCGTAGCAGCGACCTGGTAAGCGCTCTCGTACGGGTCTTCGAACAATGTATGACGGGGCGACCCCCGAATTCCGTAACACGGGGAAAACCTGAAGCGCATTCAGCACGGGAACAATCCAGCCAGCATCCGCACACCGATCACGCAGGCCCCAGGGAGCAGCGACCATGTCCGTCGACCGGTACTTCAGGATCTCCGAACGGGGATCCACCTTCGCCCGTGAGATACGCGGCGGCTTCGCCACCTTCTTCACGATGGCCTACATCCTTGTCCTGAATCCCATCATCCTCGGCAGCGCGAAGGACAGGTTCGGGCACCAGTTGGACGCGGTCCAGCTCACCACCGCGACGGCTCTGGTGGCCGCGGTGATGACGATCATCATGGGCGTGGGCGGCAACCTGCCCCTCGCGCTCGCCGCCGGACTCGGACTGAACGCGGTCGTCGCCTTCCAGATCGCCCCTCTGATGAGCTGGGACGACGCGATGGGGCTGGTCGTCCTGGAAGGGCTGCTCATCTGCGTGCTGGTGGTGACCGGATTGCGGGAGGCCGTCATGCACGCCATCCCGCAACCGCTCAAGCAGGCGATCAGTGTCGGCATCGGGCTGTTCATCGCGTTCATCGGCTTCGTGGACGCCGGGTTCGTGAGCCGTGTGCCCGACGCCGCGAACACCACCGTGCCGGTTCAGCTCGGCGGCGCCGGAGCGCTCACCGGCTGGCCCGCCCTCGTCTTCTGCCTCGGGGTGCTGCTGACGGTCGGGCTGCTCGCGCGCGGGGTCAAGGGCGCGATCCTGATCAGCATCGTGACCATGACGGTCCTCGCGATGGTCATCAACTCGGTCGCCGACATCAGGACCTGGGGGCTGACGACCCCGCAGTGGCCCGACAAGGTCGTCGACGCCCCCGACTTCGGACTGCTCGGCCACTTCAGCCTGTTCGGCTCCTTCAGCGCACCCGGCGTCGGGGTCGTCACGGTCGTCCTGCTGGTCTTCACGCTGATCCTGTCCGACTTCTTCGACACGATGGGCACGGTCGTCGGGATCAGCGCGGAGGCCGGACTCCTGGACGAGGAGGGCAAGGTCCCCCACCTCGGCCGGGTCCTGCTGATCGACGGGGCGGCGGCGGTGGCCGGCGGCGCGGCCTCGGCCTCCTCCGCCACGTCGTACATCGAGTCGGCCGCCGGCGTCGGCGAGGGAGCGCGCACCGGCTTCTCCAACCTGATCACCGGGGGCCTCTTCGGCCTGGCCCTGTTCCTGACCCCGCTGCTGACCATCGTCCCGCTCCAGGCCGCCGCGCCCGCGCTGGTCGCCGTCGGCTTCCTGATGATGACCCAGGTCAAGCACATCGACTGGGAGCGCTACGACATCGCGATCCCGGCCTTCCTGACCATCGCCGTGATGCCGTTCACCTACTCGATCACCAACGGCATCGGGGCCGGGTTCCTCGCCTACGTCGTGATCAAGGTGCTGCTGGGAAAGGCCAAGGAGGTCCACTGGCTGCTGTGGGCCGCCTCGGCGCTGTTCCTCGTGTACTTCGCGATCGACCCGATCGAGCAGGCACTCGGCGTCAAGTGACCGCCGCGCAGGCTCAGTTCTTCAGGGCCGCCTCCATCATGGCCTTGGCCACGGGGGCGGCCAGGCCGTTGCCGCTCACCTCCGAGCGGGCCGCGTTCGACTGCTCCACGACCACCGCCACGGCGACCTGCTTCCCGCCGGCCTTGCCGTAGGACGTGAACCAGGCGTACGGCGTCTTGCTGTTGTTCTCGCCGTGCTGGGCGGTGCCCGTCTTGCCGCCCACGGTGACCCCGTCGATGCGGGCGTTGGTGCCGGTGCCGTCCGTGATGACCGACTGCATCGCCGACTGGAGTTGCTCGGCCGTGTCGGAGCTGACGATCCGGGTCGTGGCGGCCTCGTCGTCGTAGTTCTTCAGGACGTCGCCGCCGTGGTCGGTGATCGTCGACACCATGTGGGGCGTCACCAGCTCGCCGCCGTTGGCGATCGCCGCGGAGACCATGGCCATCTGGAGGGGGGTGGCCGTGACGTCGTACTGGCCGATGCCGGTCAGGGCCGTGGACGACTTGTCCATGCCGGAGGGGTAGACGCTGGTGTAGGCCCGCACCGGCACGTCCTGCTCGTCGTCGTTGAAGCCGAACTTCTCTGCCATCGCCCGCACCTTGTCCTGGCCGAGGTCGACGGCCATCTTCGCGAAGACGGTGTTGCAGGAGTACTCGAGCGCGACCCGGATCGAGGCGTTCTCACAGGGCGCCGAGGCGCTTTCGTTCCCCAGCTCGGTCACCGTGCCCGGCAGGGTGTACGGGTCCGGGCTGACGGTCTTCTCGTCCACCGAGGAGTAGAGGCCGTCCTCCAGCGCGGCCGCGGCCACCACCAGCTTGAACGTCGAGCCGGGCGGCAGCGGCTGGCGCAGCGCGCGGTTGGTGAGCGGCTTGTCGGAGTCCGCGGTGAGCTGCTTCCAGGCGCTGCCCGCGGTGTTGGCGTCGGTCAGCGAGGACGGGTCGTACGACGGCGTCGACACGACGGCGAGGATCTTGCCGGTCGCCGGGTCGATCGCGACGGCCGCGCCCTTCTTGTCGCCGAGCGCGTCGTACGCCGCCTTCTGCACGGACGGGTCGATCGTCGTGATCACATCACCGGGCTCGGCCCGCTGGTTGGTGACGGTGTCCATGACGGTCCTGAGCCGGCTGTCCGTGCCGTTGAGGAGGTCGGCGTAGATGCCCTCCAGTTGGGTCGGGGCGTAGGCCTGCGAGGCGTACCCCGTCACCGCCGCGTACAACTTGCCGTCCGTGTACGTGCGTCTGTACGCGAGGTCGCTGTCCGTAGTCCTCGCGGAACCCGTCACGGCCCTTCCGGCCACGATGATGTTCCCGAGCGGCGAGGAGTACGTCTCGATCGCGTTCCGCCGGTTGTCGTTGTCGTCCGCGAGTGCCTGGCCCTCGTAGAACTGCACCCAGGTCGCCCTGATCAGCAGAGCGAACACCAGGAGCAGCGCGAAGACCGATGCGCGCCTGATCGTCTTGTTCATCCCACCGAGAAGACGATCAGGCGGGAGCGAATCGTTCCCATGCGTCCGCTTTTCTCATCGGACGTTCATCCGCGGCGGGCTCACGCGTCCAGCGCGAGCACCAGCTCGTCGATCTCCGCGCCGCGCGCGTTGGCGTACCCGGAGGCCTGGGCCGTCACCCGGAACCCGCACTTCTCCAGGACGCGCAGCGAGCCGGTGTTGTCGGCCGCCGCGCGGGCGTACAGAGGGCGCTCGGGCACCTGGGCGACCAGCTCGCGCAGGGCCGCCGTGGCGATGCCGCGCCCCCAGTAGGCGCGGTCGACCCAGTACGTCACCTCGCGCTCGCCCGGCTCGCCGTACACCGCGGCGCTGCCCACCACGTCACCGTCCGCCAGGATCGTGCGGTGCACGGCGTCGGTGGCGCGGATGCGTACCCAGTGGGCGTCGAAGGCGTCCCGGTCGGCCGGGTCCTTCGGGGTGAAGGCCGCCATGTGCAGGGCCTCGGGGTCGTTCATCTGCCGGAAGAAGACCGGCAGATCGCTGTCGTGGACTTCGCGGAGAACGATCTGCATGCCTCAGAGCCTACGGGTGGCCAGTGTCAGCCGGTCCCGCGCGTCGAACAGCGCGTCCTTCACCATCTGCTCGTGCGCCGGGGTCAGCCGTGCCACCGGCACCGAGCAACTGATGGCGTCCCGCGCGGGCGTGCGGTACGGGATCGCGACGCCGAAGCAGCGCAGCCCCAGCGTGTTCTCCTCGCGGTCCACCGAGAAGCCCTGCTCCCGGATCTGGTGCAGCTCCTCGATGAGCTTCTCGCGGTCGGTGATGGTGTGCTCGGTGAGCGCCGGCAGGGTCTCCGGCAGCATCTTGCGGACCTGCTCGTCGGAGTAGGTGCTCAGCAGCGCCTTGCCCAGGGAGGTGGAGTGCGCCGGGAGGCGGCGGCCGACCCGGGTGAAGGGGCGCAGGTAGTGCTGGGACTGCCGGGTGGCGAGGTAGACGACGTTCGTGCCGTCGAGGCGGGCCAGGTGGATGGTCTCGGTGGTGTCGTCGGAGAGCCGGTCCAGGGTCGGCCGGGCCGCCGCGACCACCTCGTCGCCGTCGATGTAGGAGGTGCCGACGAGCAGCGCCCGCACCCCGATGCCGTACCGCGTGCCCGTCGCGTCCGTCTCCACCCAGCCCAGCTCGACCAGCGTGCGCAGCAACATGTAGAGACTCGACTTGGGGTATCCGACGGCCTCCTGGACCGCCGCGAGGGAGTGCATGCCGGGACGTCCGGCGAAGTATTCGAGCAGTTCAACCGTCCGTACCGCGGACTTGACCTGTGACCCGCCGCCCGTCTCGCCAGCCGACATCGCCCTTGACCCCTTCGTTCGACGGGAAATAGTCTCCAACAGCATATTCACCATCAGGGACAGCGTTCAGTATATCGAACGGTCCTGGTGGATGACCCTGATACACGTGGAGGGACCCGCGGTGGCAGCAGCACCAGTCTGGAGTGTCGACCCCCGAACCGGGAAGCAGCGCGAGCAGGTTGCGGTGGAGGCCACAGCCCAGGAGGTGGACGCCGCCGTCCGCGCCGCGCACGACGCGCGCGCGTCCCTCGCCGACCGCACCGTCCGCGCGGCCTTCCTGCGCACCGCCGCCGCCAGGCTGGAGGACTCCAAGGAGCACCTCGTCGAGGCCGCGGACGCCGAGACCGCGCTCGGCCCGGTCCGGCTGACCGGCGAGCTCGCCCGCACCTGCTACCAGTTGCGCGCCTTCGCCGACATCGTCGACGAGGGCGAGTTCCTCGGCGTCGTGATCAACCACCCCGACGACACCGCGACCCCGCCGATCCCGGACCTGCGCCGCTACAAGGTGCCGCTGGGCGTCGTCGCCGTCTACTCGGCCTCCAACTTCCCCTTCGCCTTCTCGGTCGCGGGCGGCGACACCGCGAGCGCGCTGGCGGCCGGCAACCCGGTCGTCGTCAAGTCCCACCCCGACCACCCGGGCCTGTCCGAGCTGGTCGCGTCCGTGCTGCGCCGGGCCGCCGCCGAGCACGGCATCCCCGCCGGTGTGCTCGGTCTCGTGCACGGCTTCGACGCCGGCATCGAGCTGATCAGGCACCCGCTGGTCGCCGCCGCCGGCTTCACCGGTTCCGTGAAGGGCGGCCGTGCCCTGTTCGACGCGGCGGCCGCGCGTCCGGTGCCGATCCCGTTCCACGGCGAGCTGGGCTCCCTGAACCCCGTCGTGATCACCGAGGAGGCCGCGGCCGAGCGCGCGGAGGCCATCGGCGCCGGGCTCGCCGGCTCCATGACCCTCGGCGTCGGCCAGTTCTGCGTGAAGCCGGGTCTGGTCCTCGTGCCGTCGGGCGCGGCGGGCGACGGCCTGGTGAAGTCCCTGACCGACGCCGTCAGCGACACCGACGCGGGCGTCCTCCTGGACCACCGCATGCGGGACAACTTCGTCGCCGGCGTCGCCGAGCGCGCGCAGTTGCCCGAGGTCGAATCGCCGGTGACGCCCGGCGCGGGCGGCGAGCACACCGTCAGCCCGGGCTTCCTCACGGTGGCGGCGGAGAAGCTAACCGAGGAGGGGGCGTACGACCTGCTCCTGGAGGAGTGCTTCGGCCCGGTGACCGTGGTGGTCCGCTACGACGACGACGAGCAGGCGCGGACCGTGCTGTCCCGGCTGCCCGGCAATCTCACGGCGACCGTCCACCTGTCCACCGAGGAGGCGGCCGGCCGGGGACGCGGCGCGGAGATCCTCGCCGAGCTGACCCCGCTGGCCGGACGGGTGCTGGTCAACGGCTGGCCGACCGGTGTCGCGGTGGCCCCGGCCCAGCACCACGGCGGCCCCTACCCGGCGACGACGTCCACGTCGACGTCCGTCGGCGGCACGGCGATCGAGCGCTGGCTGCGGCCGGTGGCGTACCAGAACGCGCCGGAGGCCCTGCTGCCGCCGGAGCTGCGGGACGAGAACCCGCTCGGGCTGCCCCGTCGGTTCAACGGCCGGCTGGAGCGATAGCGCCGAAGGGGCGCGGGCCGTCCGCGGGGTGCCGGTCGCGGGTGGCCGGCCGCGCGGTTCCCCGCACCCCTGAGGATGTCCACCGGACCTGAAACAATCGGGCGATGGACGTCGAACTTCCCGAACTCCCCTTCTCCCTGCGCACCTACGGCCCCGACGGGCACTGGGCCTACGAGGACGGCATCCTCTCCGGCTGGGCCGGCCCGCGGCAGGACCGCTTCGTGCCGCCCACCGGGGAGTCCCTCGACCCCGCCGCCGACGCGCCGCGACTGCTCGGTGCCCCCGAGGGGGACTTCCAGCTCATAGCCCGCGTCACCGTCGGCTTCAACGGCTCGTTCGACGCGGGCGTGCTGTACGTCCACGTCGGTGAGCGGGCCTGGGCCAAGCTCTGCCTGGAGAACTCCCCGGACGTGCCCACCGTCTGCACGGTGGTCACCCGGGGCCACTCCGACGACTGCAACTCCTTCACCGTGGACGGCACCTCGGTGTGGCTGCGGGTCAGCCGCACCGGCCGCGCCTTCGCCTTCCACGCCTCCCGCGACGGCAGCCGCTGGACCTTCGTCCGCCTCTTCACCCTCGGCGACGAGAAGGAGACCGGCGCGGCCCTGGTCGGCTTCATGGCGCAGTCCCCGATGGGCGAGGGCTGTGTGGTGACGTACGACCACCTCGCGTTCAGGCCCGACTGGCCGGCCGACCTGCGCGACGGCAGGTGAGACAGGGGCGGCGACGGGAATGGAACCCTCTGCTTGAACGTTCATTCAATAAGGCGGAGGGTGTCTCCGTCGCCGTCCGAGCTGGAGAGAGCCGTACACATGCGCGTCGAGATCTGGAGCGACATCGCCTGCCCCTGGTGCTACGTGGGCAAGGCCCGCTTCGAGAAGGCGCTGGAGGCCTTCCCGCACCGTGACGCGGTCGAGGTGGTCCACCGGTCGTTCGAGCTGGATCCCGGGCGGGCCAAGGACGACGTCCAGCCGGTCCTCGCCATGCTCAGCAAGAAGTACGGCATGAGCGAGGCCCAGGCCCAGGCCGGCGAGGAGAACCTCGGCGCCCAGGCCGCCGCCGAGGGCCTCGCCTACCGGACCCGCGACCGCGACCACGGCAACACCTTCGACCTGCACCGCCTCCTCCACCTCGCCAAGGAGCACGGCAGGCAGGACGAGCTCGTCCAGATCTTCTACCGGGCCAACTTCGCCGAGGAGCGGTCCCTGTTCACCGAGGGCGACGAGCGCCTCGTCGAGCTCGCCGTGGAGGCAGGGCTCGACGCCGACGAGGTCCGCACGGTCCTCGCCGACCCCACCGCCTACGCCGACGAGGTCCGCGCCGACGAGCGCGAGGCCGCCGAGCTCGGCGCCAACGGCGTCCCCTTCTTCGTCCTGGACCGCACCTACGGCGTCTCCGGCGCCCAGCCCGCCGAGGTCTTCACCCAGGCCCTCACCAAGGCCTGGGGCGACCGCTCCCCGCTGCGACTGGTCGACCAGGGCGGCGCCGGTGCGGAGGTGTGCGGCCCCGACGGGTGCGCGGTACCCCAGCAGGGCTGAGAACGCGCAGGTCGGGGCGGACGTATAAGCGTTCCTTGGCGGAACCACGTAGAAAATCGCAATGGACCGGGAGGTCTCGCGGCCCCACAGTGGACCCATGGAGACCTTCGAGAGCCTCGTCCGTGCCGAGTTCGCCCCGAAGAACACCTTCCTCAACACCGCGAGCAGCGGTCTGCTCCCGGCCCGCACCGTGAGCGCCCTCCAGGAGGCCGCGCTGATCCGGGCGGAGGGCAGGCCGCTGGATCCGCTGTTCGCGGACGTGGAGGCGGCCCGTGCCGCGTTCGCCGAGCTCGCCGGCGTCCCGGTCGCCCGGGTCGCGGCGGGCGCGTCCGTGTCCACCCACTCCGGCCTGGTCGCCGCCTCGCTGCCGCCGGGTGCCGAAGTCCTCACCGCCGAGGACGACTTCACCTCCGTGGTGAACCCCTTCCACACCCGCGGCGACCTCAAGGTGCGCGCCGTGCCGCTGGAGCGGCTCGCCGACTCCGTCCGCCCCGGCACCGCCCTCGTCGCCGTCAGCGCCGCCCAGTCGGCCGACGGCCGGATCGCCGACCTGCCCGCCCTGCGCGAGGCGGCGCAGACCCACGGGGCCCGCACCTACGTCGACTTCTCGCAGGCCGCGGGCTGGCTCCCGGTGGACGCGGGGTCGTACGACTACACCGTCGCCACCACCTTCAAGTGGCTGCTCGGCCCGCACGGCGCGGCCTTCCTCGTCGTGCCGGAGGACTTCGGCGACCTGAGGCCGGTGCTCGCCGGCTGGGTCGCGGGGGAGAACCCCTGGGACAGTTGCTACGGCCCCGTAGCCGAACTGGCCCACTCCGCCCGGCGGTTCGACGTCAGCCCGGCCCTGTTCACCTACGCGGGCACCCGCCGCTCCCTCGAACTCCTGGCGGAACTCGGGGTGGACGCCGTGCGCGCCCACGACCTCGCCCTCGCCGACCGCTTCCGCGCCGGGCTCGCCGCCCTCGGCCACGAACCGCTGCCCGCGCCCGGCTCGCCGATCGTGTCCGTGCCCCGACTCGGCGGGCGGCAGCCCGAGTTGAGCGCGGCGGGCATCGAGGTGTCCGACCGCGTCGGCAACCTGCGCGCCTCCTTCCACCTCTACAACACGGCGGCGGATGTCGACCGGCTTCTGGACGCCCTGTCTGACTGAACCGCTGGCGCCGCGCCGTCCGGGACGCTAGGAAGGGCACCAAGGGGTGGTGGTGCCGTGGAGTCCACGGACGGGACGACGTCCGTGCAGCGACCCGCAGACGCGGAGCTGCACCGGCGGCTGGTGTACGGCGACGAGTCCGCGCTGGCCGAGGCGTACGGGGCGTACGGCGGGCTGGTGCGGGCGGTCGCCCTGCGCGTGACCCGCAGCCGGGGCGCGGCCGAGGACGTCGCGCAGGAGGTCTTCGCCCACCTGTGGAGCAGGCCGTACGCCTTCGACGCGGCCCGGGGCAGCCTGCGCACCTGGCTGTCGGTGCTCGCCCACCGGCGGGCCGTGGACTGGGTGCGCGGCGAGGCCCGGCACCGCAAGGACGTCCGCGCCGACGACCTCGCCCTGCACGGCATCCCGGACGCCTCACCCGGCCCCGCCGAGGCGGTCGTCGACCGGGAGCGCTCCCTCCTGCTGCACACCGCCCTCGCCGAACTCCCCGAACCCCAGCGGGAGGTGGTGCACCTCGCCTACTTCGCGGGCCGCACCTACCGGCAGGCCGCCGTCGAGCTCGGCATCCCCGAGGGCACCGCGAAGACCCGGCTGCGCACCGCGCTGCGCACCTTGGCGGAGACTTTGGCCGACCCGCCCGACCCGGCGTGGGAGAAGGGCGCATGATGGCGGCAGGGGAACACAGGGAGGGGGGCGAGCGGTGACCGATCACGAGGACGTGCGCGACCTGCTGGCCGCCTGGGCCTGCGGCGCCCTGGAACCGGCCGAGGAGCGGCTGGTCGCCCCGCACCTGACCGAGTGCGCGAGCTGCGCTGCGGAGGCGGAACGCCTGCGCGCGACCGTACGCCTGCTGGACGGGCCGACGCTCGACGAGCCGCCGCCCGCCCTCGACGCCGTCCTGGCCGGAGCCCTCCGCGCCCGCGCCGCGCCGGCCCGGGTGGCCCGGCACGCCGCGCCCTACGCGGCCGCGGTCGCCGGGTTCGAGGCGCTGCGGCCCGAGCTGGAGGGCCGCTGGTCCACCCCCGTCGTCCACGACTGGGACGTGCACGCCACCGTCGCCCATCTGCTCGCCGCCGACGAACACCTGGCCCTGCGGCTCGGGATCGCCGCCCGGGTGCCGGGTGCCCGGATCGACGAGGACGCGGACTGGACGCGGGCCTGGGAGCGCCGCACCGCCGAGGTCATCGCCCACGAGTACGGCCGTACGCCCGGGGAGACCGTCGCCGACTGGTCCGCCCAGGCGGCCGGACTGCTCGGCACCGCGCATGCCCGTGACCCCGAACTCGCCGCCCGGACCACGCTGTCGATGGGCGTCCGGCTGCCCGTCACCGAGCACTTCCTGGTGCGCGCCTTCGAGACCTGGATCCACACCGACGACCTCGGCCGCGCCCTGGGCCTGGCCGTGCCGCCGCCGCCCGAGGAGCACCTGGGGCGGCTGGTCGGGCTGGCCGTGCGCATCCTCGGCGGGGTCCTCGGGGCCGAGGCGGCGCCGGTGCTGTTCGCCGTCAGGGGCGGCGAGCAGTGGGTCCTCGGTTCGCAGAGCGAGCCCGTCGCCGCCGAACTCACCCTGGACCCGGTGGACTTCTGCCTGCTCGTCGGGGGCCGGCACGCCCCGGACACCGTGCCCCGGACCACGACGGGCGACGCGGCCGCCGTACGGAACGTACTGGAGCGGGCCGCGTCGCTGTCGTGGCTGTGAGATCAGCTCACCGGGTCACTGCACCGGGTCACTGCGCCGGGTCACCTCACCGGGGTGAAGTCCCTCGCGCCGATGAACTCCGGCCGCCGGACGGGCGCCGCGAACGGCTCCACGGCCTGGTTCTCCACGCTGTTGAACACGATGAACACGTTGCTGCGCGGGAACGGCGTGATGTTGTCGCCGGAGCCGTGCATGGCGTTGCAGTCGAACCAGGTCGCCGAACCGGCCTTGCCGGTGAACAGCCTGATGCCGTACTCCGAGGCCATCTCCGTCAGCGCCTCGTCCGAGGGCGTGCCCGCGTCCTGCATCTGGAGGGACTTCTTGTAGTTGTCCTTCGGGGTCTCGCCCGCGCACCCGAGGAAGGTGCGGTGGGACCCCGGCATGATCATGAGGCCGCCGTTGGTGTCGTGGTTCTCGGTCAGCGCGATCGAGACGGACACCGTGCGCATGTTGGGCAGGCCGTCCTCGGCGTGCCAGGTCTCGAAGTCGGAGTGCCAGTAGAAGCCGCTGGCCCCGAAACCGGGCTTGACGTTGATCCGCGACTGGTGGACGTAGACGTCCGAGCCGAGGATCTGCCGGGCCCGGCCGACCACCCGCTCGTCGCGCACCAGGTTCGCGAAGACCTCGCTGATCCTGTGCACCTCGAAGACCGAGCGGATCTCCTTGGACTGCGGCTCGATGATCGAGCGCTCGTCCGCGCGGATCTCCGGAGCCGTGATGAGCCGCTCCAACTCGCGCTGGTAGACCGGGACTTCGTCCGGACCGATGAGCTGGTCGACGGCGAGGAAGCCGTCGCGCTCGAACGACTCCAGGTCGGCCGTGGCGAACGGTCCCGGCGTGCCGGGCGCCGACCAGACGACCGGGTCCTTGCGCGGGACGGACACCTCGGTGGCGCCGCGGCTGGGGTAGAGATCGGTGACGGTGGTCATGCGGTCACACCTCCTCGGGTTCGGTGAGCAGCGGGTAGACGCCGTTCTCGTCGTGGTCCTCCCGGCCGGTCACGGGCGGGTTGAACACACAGATGCAGCGGAAGTCCTCCTTGACCCGCAGTGTGTGCCGCTCGTGACCGTCCAGGAGGTACATGGTCCCCGGCGTGATCGAGTGCGTCTGCCCGCTCTCGTGGTCGGTCAGCTCGGCCTCGCCCTCGACGCAGACGACGGCCTCGATGTGGTTCGCGTACCACATCGACGTCTCCGTGCCCGCGTACAGGATCGTCTCGTGCAGCGAGAAGCCGACCCGCTCCTTGGCGAGCACGATGCGTTTGCTCTCCCAGGTGCCGGTGGCGGCCTTCACATGGCGGTCGGTGCCTTCGATGTCCTTGAACGAACGGACGATCACGGTGTTGCGATGCCTCCTAGTTAGACGGTCTGCTGAGACGGGTGCTCAGACGGTTTCCCGGACGGCGCGGGCGAGGATGCTGAGCCCCTCGTCCAGTTCGTCCGGGGTGATCGTGAGCGCCGGAAGCAGCTTCACGACCTCGCTCTCGGGGCCCGACGTCTCGATGAGCAGCCCGAGCTCGAAGGCCCGGTGCGCCACCCGTCCGGCGCGCTCCTTGTCGTGGAACTCCAGTCCCCACACCAGCCCGCGGCCGCGGTACTCCTTGATGTCGGCCAGGTTCTCCTCGGTGATGGAGATGAGCCCCTGCTCGAGCTGCTCGCCGCGCCCGCGGGTCTGCTTCTCCATCGCGGAACCGTCCGCCCAGTACTGCTCCAGGGCGGCGGTGGCGGTGACGAAGGCCGGGTTGTTGCCGCGGAAGGTGCCGTTGTGCTCGCCCGGCTCCCAGATGTCCAGCTCCGGCTTGAACAGGCACAGGGACATCGGCAGGCCGTAGCCGCTGATGGACTTGGAGACGGTGACGATGTCCGGCGTGATGCCCGCCTCCTCGAACGAGAAGAAGGCGCCGGTGCGTCCGCAGCCCATCTGGATGTCGTCGACGATGAGCAGCATGTCCTGCCGCTCGCACAGCGCGGCGAGCGCCTGGAGCCACTCCCTGCGGGCCACGTTGATGCCGCCCTCGCCCTGCACGGTCTCCACGATCACGGCGGCCGGCTTGTTGAGGCCGGAGCCCTGGTCCTCCAGGAGCCGCTCGAACCACAGGAAGTCCTCGACGGTGCCGTCGAAGTAGTTGTCGAACGGCATGGGGGTGCCGTGGACGAGGGGGATGCCGGCGCCGGCCCGCTTGAAGGCGTTGCCGGTCACGGCCAGCGACCCGAGGGACATGCCGTGGAAGGCGTTGGTGAAGGACACGATGGCCTCGCGGCCCTTGACCTTGCGGGCCAGCTTGAGCGCGGACTCCACGGCGTTGGTGCCCGTCGGGCCCGGGAACATGACCTTGTACGGCAGGTCGCGCGGGCGCAGCACCAGGTCCTGGAAGGTCTGGAGGAAGGTGCGCTTGGCGGTGGTCGACATGTCGAGGCCGTGCGTGACGCCGTCACGCTCCAGGTAGTCGATCAGCGCCCGTTTCAGCACGGGGTTGTTGTGGCCGTAGTTCAGCGAGCCGGCACCGGCGAAGAAGTCCAGGTACGCGTGGCCGTCCTCGTCGTACATGCGGCTGCCCTGCGCGCGGTCGAAGACGGTGGGCCAGCCGCGGCAGTAGCTGCGCACCTCGGATTCGAGGGTCTCGAAGACGCTGAGGTCGGGCTGGGTGATGGTCACGACGAATCGCTCCTCGGGGTGCGTGGGGGGTCAGGCGGTGCGGGTGGGGGAACCGGGGGCGAGGGGCCCGATCCGGTAGAGGACCTCGGGGTCGTGCGGCCCGTCGGGGAACAGGCCGGTGTCGAACAGCACCTCGCGCTCCAGGCGGGCGCCACGGCGTTCGGCGAACGACGTGAACAGCCGCTCGGAGGCGGTGTTGCCCGGCGTGATCGTGGTCTCGACGGTGGTCGTCCCGCGTTCGGCGGCGAGGCGCGCGGTCAGTCCGTCGAGCAGGGCGGCGGCGAGACCGCGGCCGCGGTGGGCCGAGTCCACGGCCACCTGCCAGACGAGGAGGGTGTCGGGCCGGTCCGGGCGGACGTACCCGGTGACGAAGCCGATCGCCTCCCCGCGGTCGTTCCGTGCCACCGCCGATGTGGCGGCGAAGTCGCGGCACCACAGCAGATAGCTGTACGACGAGTTCAGGTCGAGAACCTCGGAGTCGCGGGCGATCCGCCACAGTGCGGCTCCGTCCGCGACCGTCGGCCGGTCGATGTGCAGGTCTGCTTGTGCGGCAGTCATGCGAATTGAATTTACCGAGCGAAATTCAAAATTGCATCGCCGGACGGGGTTACGTCGGAGCGCTCCGTGTGTTATCACGCGGGCGCGCGCCACCGCGCAAGCGGTGACCGTTATGTACGATTACGCCCAGCAAATAAGGGGCAAATTGATCACGTTGTGTAACGCGTCACAAGCAGGTGACCACCACGGGATCTACTCGAATTCCGCCCGTTCGCGTTCGCAGAATCTTTGCGTTTAGGTCGAGGGAAAGCGGGCAGAAGAATACGGGAAGCTATTCTCGATAAACCCCGGAATTGTCTTTATGAATTATGCATCGGTGCCGCGTGCATTCATGAACCGGTCAAAGGTCTCCTCGGCCGTTCGCAGCGCGCCCGGCACGTCGACCGCGAGCCCCTTCTCGGTCAGCGCCGCCCCCAGTGCGGCCAGGCTCGCCCGGACGGCCCCGGACGTCGCGTCCACGCCGTAGTGGTTGACCCGGACCATCTCCGCCGCCAGGGTGCCCCCGCCCGCGGCCAGGGGCAGCGCGGGGTCGCAGGACAGCGCCCGGGCGACGAGCTCCGAGGCCACCGTGCCGGACAGGGAACGCAGTGTCGTGGCGACCGGTGCGGCCTCGTGGTCCTCGTGCACATAGGGCTCCAGGCCGCCGCCCAGTGCCCGCGCACCCGCCCGGGTCGCCGCCGCCGCGGCCCGGTGCCGGATCATCACCGTCTCCAGCCCATCCGTCTCGATCCGCTCGACGCACGCCTCCAGCGCCAGCATCTCCAACTGCGCCGGAGCGTGCAGCAGGGTCTTGCGGCCGCCGTCGATCCAGCGCTCCTTCCAGTCGAGGAGGGAGAGGTACGACCGGCGCGGCGCCGCCGGGTTCGCCGCCATCCGCGCCCACGCCCGCTCGCTCACCGACACCGCCGACACGCCCGCGGGACCGCCCATCGCCTTCTGCGCCCCGATCACGCACAGGTCCACGCCCCACGCGTCCGGCAGCACCGGCTCGGCCCCCACGGAGGCGACCGCGTCCAGGTAGAAGAGGGCTCCCTGCCGCCGTACGACCTCCGCGATCCGTGCGACCGGGTTGGTGTTGCCGGTCGCCGCCTCCGCGTGCACCAGCGACACGAAGTCGATCGCCGGGTGCTCCTCGAAGGCCGCGGCGATCCGCTCCGCCGTCACCGCGGTGTGGAACGGCACCGCGAGGTCGATCACCGTCGCGCCGCAGTCCCGCAGCCAGTTCCCGAAGGTCTGTCCGTACGGGCCGGTGATGACGTTCAGTGCGGTCGTGCCCGGACCCGCGGTCCCCCGGATCGCCCCCTCCAGTGGCAGCAGCGCCTCGCCCTGCATGATCACGACGTCCTGCTCGGTGCGCAGCAGCCGCGCCACACGGTCCTCGATCGAGGCGAACTGCGCCGCGCCGAGCGGGGCCAGGTCCAGGAAGGGGTGCGTCACGACGGTGCTCTCTTCGCTCACTGGGGTAGACGTGAACGAGCGTAACCGTTTCCGATCAACCCCCGACGACCGGCGACTTCCTAGGCTGAACGGCCTCGCGACCATCGGTTTGGTTTGAGACACTCAAACCTTTCCTTATAATCGGAACTCTCAGTTCCCCCACAGGAGGCCTCCCGTGAACACCCTCTCCGGGCGCCGGACCCGCGTCCTGGCCGCCACCACCGCGACGGCCGGGCTCCTGCTCGTCGCTGCCTGCACCTCCAGCGACGACGGCGGCAGCGGTTCGAAGACCGCCGCGGGCGGGGTCGAACTGGTCAAGGGCGGACAGCTCACCACCTGCACCCACCTGCCCTACCCGCCGTTCCAGTCCGAGATCGACGGCAAGGTCCAGGGCTTCGACGTCTCGCTCATCGACCTGGTCGCCAAGGACCTGGGCGTGAAGCAGGAGATCCTCGACACCCCCTTCGAGAACTTCAAGACCGGCGCGTTCCTCAACTCCGGCGAGTGCGACCTGGCCGCGGCCGGCATGACCATCACCGACGAGCGCAAGAAGAACGTCGACTTTTCGGACCCCTACTTCGACGCCACCCAGGCCCTCCTGGTCGCCAAGGGCAGCGGGATCTCCTCGCTCGCCGACGCCAAGGCGAAGAAGGTGAAGCTCGGCGCCCAGGCGCAGACCACCGGCGAGGACTACGTCAAGAGCCAGGGCTTCGACCCGGTCTCCTTCGAGTCCTCCGACGCCGTCCTCAACGGCCTGCGCTCCGGACAGGTCAAGGCCGTCGTCATCGACTACCCGGTCGTCCAGGGCTGGCTCAAGGACAAGGCCAACGCCGACGCCTTCCAGGTCGCCGACAACATCAACACCGGTGAGCAGTACGGCTTCACGGTGAAGAAGGGCAACACCAAGCTGCGCACCGCCATCAACAAGGCGCTCTCGGACGCCAAGGCGGACGGCACCTACAAGAAGCTCTACGAGAAGTGGATCGGCCCGTACGACGAGTCGGTCGCGTCTCCCGCCGCCTCATGACCGCGGCGGACACGCAACTCCAGCCTCGCAAAAAGGGCCTGACGCGACGTCAGAAGCGCAGTCTGTCCCGCGGCATCCAGTACGTCGTCTTCGTCGCCGCCGTGATCGCCTTCGCGGTCTCGGCGGACTGGGGGCGGCTGAAGAACCAGTTCGCGCAGGCGGACATCGCCGGCCAGATGTTCCCCGACGTCATCACGCTGGCGCTGAAGAACACCGTGCTCTACACGCTGTCCGGCTTCGTCGTCGGACTCGTCCTCGGCATGGTCATCGCGCTGATGCGGCTGTCGTCGGTGGGCCCGTACCGCTGGTTCGCCGGTGTCTACATCGAGATCTTCCGCGGTCTGCCCGCGCTGCTGATCTTCATCTTCATCGGCGTGGCCGTACCGCTCGCGTTCCCCGGCACGGAGATCATCGGCGGCACCTACGGCAAGGTCGCCCTCGCGCTCGGCCTGGTGGCGGCGGCCTACATGGCGGAGACGATCCGCGCGGGCATCCAGGCGGTGCCCAAGGGGCAGATGGAGGCGGCCCGTTCACTGGGCTTCTCACCGGCCCGCGCGATGGTCTCGATCATCATCCCGCAGGCGTTCCGGATCATCCTCCCGCCGCTGACCAACGAACTCGTCCTGCTCTTCAAGGACTCCTCCCTGGTGCTGTTCCTCGGCGTCACCCTGGAGGAGCGCGAACTGTCCAAGTACGGCCGTGACCTGGCCAGCACGACCGCCAACTCCACGCCGATCCTCGTCGCGGGCCTGTGCTACCTGCTGGTGACGATCCCGCTCGGGTTCGTGGTCCGCCGTATGGAGGCCAAGGCCCAGGAGGCCGTGAAATGAGCGTTGCGGACAGCCGTCCCGAGATCGAAGTACGCGGTCTGCGCAAGTCGTTCGGCGCCAACGAGGTCCTCAAGGGCATCGACCTGGAGATCGGCCAGGGCGAGGTCGTCTGTGTGATCGGCCCCTCGGGCTCGGGCAAGTCGACGCTGCTGCGGTGCGTGAACCTCCTGGAGGAGCCGACCGGGGGGCAGGTCTTCGTCGGCGGCACCGAGCTGACGGACCCCGACGTCGACATCGACGCCGTACGCCGCCGCATCGGCATGGTCTTCCAGCAGTTCAACCTGTTCCCGCACCTCACGGTGACCGAGAACCTCACGCTGCCGCAGCGCAGGGTCCTCAGGCGGGGCAAGGCGGAGGCGGCGAAGGTGGCCGCGGAGAACCTGGAGCGGGTGGGGCTCGCCGAGAAGGCCGACGCCTACCCCGCCTCCCTCTCCGGCGGACAGCAGCAGCGCGTCGCGATCGCCCGGTCCCTGTCCATGGGCCCCGAGGTGATGCTCTTCGACGAGCCGACCTCGGCCCTCGACCCGGAGCTGGTGGGCGACGTGCTCGCGGTCATGCGGATGCTGGCCCGGGAGGGCATGACGATGATGGTCGTCACCCACGAGATGACCTTCGCCCGCGAGGTCGCCGACCGGGTCGTCTTCATGGACGACGGGACGATCGTCGAGGACGGCACCCCGGACCGGGTCATCGGCGCCCCGAGCCACGAGCGCACCCGCCACTTCCTCTCCCGTCTCCTCGACCCGGCGATGGCCGACGTGGAGGAGGACGGCGCCGCGAACGGCACGGCACGGAACCTCGGGAAGGACACCTGAGAGGACACCTGAAACGGGACGTACGTTCCTCTGTCCCGCAGAGGCCGACAACCGTCATCATTCGGGCATGACGACTCATGACGACACGGGCGGCTTCGCGGTGGGCGGCACACTGCCCCCGCTGCCGGAGGACTGGGAGCGCTGCCTGGCCGTGGCCGCGCACCCGGACGACATCGAGTACGGCACGGCCTCCGCGGTGGCCCGCTGGACCACCCAGGGCAAGCGGGTCACGTACCTGCTGGCCACCCGCGGCGAGGCCGGCATCGACGGACTGCACCCGGACCAGGCGGGCCCGCTGCGCGAGGGCGAGGAGCGGGCGGGCGCGCGCGAAGTGGGCGTGGACACGGTGGAGTTCCTCGACCACCGCGACGGCATGATCGAGGAGGGGCCGGCCCTGCGCCGCGACATCGTGCGGGCGATCCGGCGGCACCGGCCCGAGGTCGTGGTGACGGGCGCGTACACCGTGCGGATGGTCGCCGGGGTGGTCAACCAGGCCGACCACCGCGTGGTGGGCCTGGCCGCGCTCGACGCGGCACGCGACGCCGGCAACCGCTGGATCTTCCCCGAACTCGCCGACGAGGGCCTCGAACCCTGGGGCGGGGTCCGCTTCGTGGCCGTCGCCGGCACCGACCGCCCCACCCACGGCGTCGACGTCTCCGGCGAACCCCTGGAGCGCGGCATCGCCTCCCTCAACGCGCACGCCGAGTACACCAAGGGCCTCGGCGCCGGAGCCTTCGAACCGCGCCCCTTCCTGACCTGGGCGGCCCGCCGGGGCGGCCCCGCGCTCGGCGTCGAGGCGGCGGTCCTGTTCGACGTCCACCAGCTCGCCTTCGAGGGACCACCGCCCTGGGAGCAGTGACCCCGGCCTGGCTAGGGTGCGGTCATGAACGATCGCACGGTGCTGCACGTGAAGGGGCGGATCCTGGCCGGCCCCGAGGACGTCCGGGACGAACTGTGGGTGGTCGACGGGCGGATCTCCTACGACCGTCCCGTCGCCGCCCGTGACGTCCGCACGGTGTCCGGCTGGGCGCTGCCCGGCCTGGTCGACGCGCACTGCCATGTGGGCCTCGGCGCGCACGGGCCGGTCGACCAGGACGTGGCCGAGAAGCAGGCGCTGGCCGACCGCGAGGCCGGCACCCTGCTGATCCGGGACGCCGGCTCGCCCTCCGACACCCGCTGGGTGGACGACCGCGAGGACCTCCCGAAGATCATCAGGGCGGGCCGGCACATCGCCCGCACCCGCCGCTACATCAGGGGCTACGCCTGGGAGATCGAGCCCGAGGACCTCGTCGCGTACGTCGCCCGGGAAGCCCGGCGGGGGGACGGCTGGGTCAAGCTGGTCGGCGACTGGATCGACCGGGAGGTGGGCGACCTCGCGCCCAGTTGGCCCCGGAGGGCGGTCGAGGCGGCCATCGCGGAGGCCCACCGCCTCGGCGCCCGCGTCACCGCGCACTGCTTCGCCGAGAACTCCCTGCCGGACCTGGTCGAGGCGGGCATCGACTGCGTCGAGCACGCCACGGGCCTCACCGACGAGCTGATCCCCCTCTTCGCCGAACGCGGTGTCGCGATCGTCCCCACCCTGGTCAACATCGCGACCTTCCCGAAGCTGGCGGACGGCGGCGAGTCCAAGTTCCCCGGCTGGTCGGCCCACATGCGCCGACTCCACGCCCGCCGCTACGACACCGTCCGGGGCGCCTACGACGCCGGCATCCCGGTCTACGTCGGCACGGACGCGGGCGGCACCCTCCCGCACGGCCTGGTCGCGGCGGAGGTCGCGGAGCTGGTCACGGCCGGGATCCCGCCGCTGGACGCGCTGTCGGCGACGACGTGGGCGGCCCGGGAGTGGCTGGGCCGGCCGGGGCTGGAGGAGGGCGCCACCGCGGACCTCGTGGTGTACGCCCAGGACCCCCGCGCGGACGTGCGCGTGCTCGCGGACCCGGCCCGGGTCGTGCTGAACGGCCGGGTCGTGCAGTAGGGCCGAGTGACCCGGACGGCGGGGTGAGCTCGAAAGCGTGCGCGGGTGCGCCACGATCGTGTGAACTCCCCGCGGATCGCTGTCGAACGGCCGGTGGTGCGACATCCTTTCGAGGTCCCGAGCCAGTCCTCTCTGGGGGTCCCACCACCTTGAACAGCACCGACTTCCGCATGCCCGCACGCCGTCTCGCCACCGTGGCGGCGGCCACCGTCCTCGCCGCCGGTCCCGTGGCGCTGGCCGGCGCGGGCGCCGCGCACGCGACCGGCGACCAGGGGCGCGCGAGCGCCGTCGTCCTGCGCACCGGGCTGGACGTCAGCCTGCTCGACAAGACCGTCGACGTGCCCCTCGCGGTCACCCTCAACGAGGTCCAGGCGCCCCGCAGTGCCCGGCAGACCACGCTGACGGCGACCTTGGACGGCGTGGACGGGGGGCGGCCGTTCAGCGTGCTCGCCGCGGAGGTGGCCGACGCCGGGGCGACCGTCACCGACGGGAAGGCCGAGGCGTCCACCCGTCTCACCCACGCCCGGCTCCACGTCCCGGGCCTTCCGCTGCTGTCCCTCATCGAGATCGAGGGCGTCACCTCCCGGGCGACCTGCGCGGCGGGCCGGACCCCGACCGCCTCCTCGAACCTCCTCGGCGCGGTCACGGTGCTCGGCAAGAAGGTCACGGTGACCACCGGCGGCCCGACCGACGTGAAGGTGCCCGGGGTCGGCGAGGTCCGCCTCGACCTGTCGAAGAACGTGACCACCTCGCGCACAGCCGCCGCCACCGCGCTCGAACTCACCGTCTCCGTCGACCCGTTGAAGCTGGGAGTCGCCCAGGTCGAGGGCACCCTGACCCTCGCGAAGGCAACCTGCGAGGCCCCGCCCGCCCCCGCCACGCCGGACACCCCCGCACCCGAGGTCAAGCCCCAGGGCGGCCCCGCCAAGGAGGCGGGCCTCGCCGAGACGGGCACCAGCTCCATGACGTCGTACCTCATGACCGGCGCGATCGCCCTGCTGGTGGCAGGCGGGGGAGCAGTGGCGGTGTCCCGCCGCCGAAGCTGATCCGGACCCCGGCCGCAGTGCCCCTCGGGCCGGGCGGAGGTGGGGTGCCTCGCTTCAGGCGGCGGACGTGGCACCCGCGCCGGGTCTGCCCGCATCACGCGGTGGCTCGGGACGCCGTGCCGCATGAGCGCGGGTGACCGGGGCAGGCGGTGGCTCCGGGAAGCCGTGCCGCATGAGCGCGGGTGACCGGGGCACGGAGGGGGAGCCCCGGTGCCGCACGGATCCGGACCCGGTCGCGGTGCCGTCCCGGCCGGCGCGACGGCACCCGCCTCAGCCCTGGCCCAGCGTCACCGCCTGGTCCAGTGCCTGGAGGAAGGAGTTGACCGTCGCCCGGTCCCGTACGGCGAGCCGCAGCCACTCCTCGCCGAGCCCCGGGAACGTGTCCCCGCGCCGCACCGCGAAGCCCAGGTCGCGCAGGTGCCGTCGTACCTCCGCGGCCCGCGGCAGCCGTACGAGGACGAAGGGACCCTCGGCAGGTTCGACCAACCGGAGCCCGTCCGGAGCGAACTCCCGCAGTCCGGCGACGAGATGGGCCCGGTCGGTGGCGACGCGGTGGGCCGCGTGGGCGGCCTCCGCCAGAGCCCGCGGCTCCATGCACGCCTCGGCCGCCGCGAGGGCCGGAGTGGACACCGGCCACAGGGGCTGGGCCCGTTCCAGGTCGGTGACGGTCTCCGGGGCGGCGAGGACGTAACCGATCCGTAGCCCCGCCAGGCCCCACGTCTTCGTCAGACTGCGCAGCACGACGAGTCCGGGGACGTCCGTCCGCCCGGCCAGGGCCTCGCGCTCGCCCGGCACCGCGTCCAGGAACGCCTCGTCCACCACCAGCGTCCGCCCGGGGCGGGCCAGTGCCGCGATGGTGGCGGCCGGATGCAGCACCGACGTCGGGTTGGTGGGGTTGCCCACGACCACCAGGTCGGCGTCCTCGGGAACGGCCGCCGGGTCGAGCCGGAAACCGTCCTCCTCCCGCAGCAGCACCCGGTCGACCGCGTGCCCGGCGTCCCGCAGGGCCGCCTCCGGCTCGGTGAACTGCGGGTGCACCACCACCGCGTGACGGATCGTCAGGGCGCGGGCGAGCAGGACGAACGCCTCGGCGGCCCCCGCGGTCAGCAGCACCCGCTCCACGGGCACCTCGTGCCGGGCCGCCACCGCGGCCCGCGCCGCGCGCCCGTCGGGGTAGGCGGCGAGCCCGGTCAGCGAGCCGGCGACGCGCTCCCGCAGCCAGGCCGGGGGCGTGTCGGCGCGGACGTTCACGGCGAGGTCCGTCAGCCGCGCACCGGCGTCCCGCACCTCGGCGTCGCCGTGGTGCCGCAGGTCGTGATCCTCGCCGCTGCGGGTGCTGTCAGTGCGCATGGCTGTGGGAGCCGTGGTGGTGGCCGTGGTGGTGATGGTGGCCGTCGTCGTCGGGGTGGAAGTGCGGCTGCTGGGCCTGGCCCACCTTGTCCTCGAAGCCCGGCAGCGCGATGCGGTACACGCACGAGTCGCAGTTCATCCGCAGATCGCCCTTGACCGCCTCCCGGTACCGCTCCATCACCAGGTCCAGCAGCTCCGGCTCCGGACCGATGACGTCCGCGGACCGCACCTCGACCTCCGGGTGCGCGGCTGCCCAGCCCTCGGTCTGCTGCCTGACCCGGTCCGGCAGGATCCCGGTGAACAGGAAGTACGGCAGCACGACGATCCTGCGCGCCCCCAGCGCCGCACACCGGTCCAGCCCGCTCGGCACGTCCGGGGCCGCCAGCGACACGAACGCCGTCTCCACGCCCGCGTAGCCGCGCCCCTCCCACAGCAGCCGGGCCGCCTTGTACACCTCGGCGTTGGCGTCCGGGTCGGTGGAGCCGCGGCCGACGAGCAGCACGGTCACGTCCGCCCGGTCCAGCGGGGTGCGCCCCCCGATGGCGCCCAGCGCCTCGTCCAGACGCCGCTCCAGGACGTTCAGCAGCGCCGGGTGCGGGCCCAGCGGGCGACCGTAGGTGTACGAGATCCCGGGGTGGCGCTCCTTCTCGCGGGACAGCGCCGCCGGAATGTCGCCCTTGGCGTGCCCGGCGGACACCAGCATCAGCGGCACGGCCGCGAACCGGCGGACACCGCGCTCCACCAGTTCGGCCACCGCATCGCCCAGCGGCGGCGGGGACAGCTCGATGAAGCCGCCCGCGACGGGCAGTTCGGGATGGCGGGCCCCCAGCTCCCGGACGAAGTCGCGGAACGCCTCGGCTCCGGCCTCGTCCCGGGTGCCATGACCGGCGATGAGCAGGGCGGGCGGCGGGGTGGTCACGATGTCTCCTCAGAGGGGTGGGTGGGGTGGTACAGCAGGGCGTTCAGCGCGGCGGAGGCCACCGCCGAACCGCCCTTCTCGGACACGTTGCTCACGGCGGGCAGCCCGCTCTCGCGCAACGCGGCCTTGGACTCGACCGCGCCGACGAAGCCGACGGGCAGCCCGATGACGAGCGCCGGGTCCGCGTCCAGGGTCAGCAACTCCTCCAGCGCGGTGGGCGCGTTGCCGATCACCCAGATCGCGCCCGCGCCGACCTGCTCGTGGGCGAGGCGGATCGCGTGGGCCGAACGGGTCAGCCCGGGACCCGACTCGGCGTCCCGCAGCCGGCAGACGGTCTCCCGGCGGGTGATCCCGGCCGCGACCATCTCCACGTCGGTGACGACGGGCGCGCCGGCGTGCAGCGCGGCGTGCGCCCTCTCCAACTCGCCCTCGTCCATGACGAGATCGGTCGCGTACTCCAGGTCGGCGGCGGAGTGGACGACCCGCTCCACCACCGCCCGGGTCAGCGGCGGGAGGTGCGAGGTGTCCAGGCGGGCGCGCATCCGCCGGTAGGACTCCACCTCGATGGGGTGGACGACACGGTTCACTTCGAGCCCTCCTCCGACGTCTGCCAGCGGTAGCCGCGCGGGGTCACCATGCGCCCCGCGATGTCACGGGTCGCGGTGTTGCCCACGGTCACGACCGTCATCATGTCGACCGTCGCCGGGTCGAGCGCCGCCAGTGTCGTCAGCCGGCCGGACTCGTCCGGCCGCGACGCGTTCCGCACCACCCCGACCGGCGTGGCCGGCTCCCGGTGCTCGGCGAGGATCGCGAGCGCCTTGGGCAACTGCCAGTCCCGGCCCCGGGAGCGGGGGTTGTAGAAGGTGACCACGATGTCCGCCTCGGCCGCCGCCCGCACCCGTCGCTCGATGACCTCCCACGGGGTGTGCAGGTCGGACAGGCTGATGGACACGTGGTCGTGCCCGAGGGGGGCGCCGAGGATCGCGGCGGCCGCGAGGGCCGCGGTCACCCCGGGGACGCCGACCACGTCGATGTCGTCGGAGGCCTCGGCGAGCGCGGGGGAGGCCATGGCGTACACGCCGGCGTCCCCGCTGCCGATGAGCGCGACCGCCTGACCCTTGCGGGCCTCCTCGACGGCCGTGCGCGCCCGCTCCTCCTCCGCCCCGAGGCCGGACTCCAGGACCCGGGTCCCGGGCCGCAGCAGATCACGGATCTGGTCGACGTACTGGTCGAGCCCGACCAGCACCGCGGCCCGCTGGAGCTCCGCCTTCGCGCGGGGTGTGAGCAGGTCCCGGGCGCCGGGACCGAGCCCGACGACCGCGAGCCGGCCGCGCGCGGGACGCCGTACGACCGCGCAGGTCGCCATTGCGGGTGTCGCGGCCGACTTCCGCTTGGGGACGAGGAGTTCGCCGCCATGGACGAGCGCCGCGGCCTCCGCGACCGAGGGTGTGCCGACGGCGGCCAGGGGAGCGTCCGAGGGGTTGGGCACCTCGACGGCGGCCAACTCCGCCGCCGCGTGGGTGACCAGGGGCACGCCGAGCGCCTCGGCCGCCGCCACGATCCCGGGCTCCTCGGCCTTGGCGTCCACGGTGGCGAGCGCGGCGACGCTACGAGGGGACAGCCCGGCCTCCCGCAACGACCCCTCGATCAGCTCCAGCACCTCCTCGGCGGGCGCGCCCCTGGAGGCGCCCACCCCGACCACGAGCGTGGGCGGACGCAGCACGACCTCCCGGCCGGAGGGCTCGACGAGCCGGTCCGTGACCCGGATGCCGTAGGGCCCCTCGGCGGCGATCGGCAGCGGGGGCAGCGGCCAGCCCGACTCGTTGTGCAGGGCGACCGGTTCGCCGTCCAGCAGCGCCCGCGATACGGCCGCCACCGCTCCCTCCACGGGCAGCCCGAGCGTGTCGAGCCCCGGCACCCCCACCGCGTCGGTCGCCGTGGTCACCACGGGCTCGGCGCCGAGCAACTCGCCGACCTCCCGGGCGAGTTCATTGGCACCGCCGCCGTGTCCGCCGACCAGGGACACGGCGAACCGGCCGCCCTCGTCGACGCACACCACACCCGGGTCGGACGCCTTGTCGCCGAGCAGCGGCGCGATCAGGCGGACCACCGCCCCCGTGGCCAGGAAGCACACGAGCTGCTCGCACTCCGCGAACGCCCGGCGCACGGCGTCCCCCACGGGTCCGTCGTACACGCGCGTGCGGTCCGGCCGGGCCGCGGCCAGCCGGTCACGTGCCGCCGCCCCCGCCGCGGTGGCGGAAATGAGGCCGATCACTGAGCAACTCCCTCTCGATACACGGGGTTTCTGAGGCCCCACAGCAGGAATACCGGATTGGTCGCCGCGAGCCGGGTCACGTCCCCGGGCAGCGGCGCCAGCCGGGACGACTGGAGCAGTACGCCGTCGCCGTCGAACCCGGCGTCGGTGAGGGCCGCGCGCACGGCCGGCACCCGGTCGAGCGCGGCCAGGGCGACGACGACGCTCCGCCGGGCCCGGCGGGCACAGGCGGCGACGATCTCCGGCAGCTCGCGTCCGCCGCCGCCGACGAACACGGCGTCGGGATCGTCCAGTTCGGCGAGCGCGTCCGGCGCGGACCCGTGCACGACCTGTACGTCGACCCCGTGCGCGGCCGCGTTGGCGCGGATCCGCTCGACCCCGTCGGCCGACTTCTCGACCGCCACGACAGCGGCCCCGAGCCGCGCGCACTCCACGGCCACGGACCCGGACCCGGCACCGACGTCCCAGACCAGTTCCCCGAGCCGCGGCCCGAGCCGGGCCAGCGCCAGCGCCCGCACCTCGAACTTGGTGATCATCGAGTCACGGTGCGCGAACTCGCTTTCTTCCAGGGCCCATCGGGACGGGAGTGGGGCAGGCCCGGCGACGGTGCGCACGGCACCGAGGGCCCGCTGCTCGTCAAGACAGAGGACGACACTCACGGCCGTACCCCAGTCCCGGGCGGCGGCTTCGGCGGGGGTGACGCGTTCGACACGTTCGTCGCGGGTACCGAGTGCGGAGGCAACCAGGAGTACGCGTTCCAGGGGCGCGGGGAACTGCGCGGCCAGCCCCAACAGCGCCGCACCCGCCCGACGACCTTCCTCGGCGCCGCTCGCCGCGAGCGCCGCTCCCAGCTCCGCAGGCCCGGCCCCCGGCCCGGTCAGCACCGCCACCTTCGGACGGGCCCGGCACACGTTCACCGCCGTCCGCAGATCCCGCCCGTGCGCACTGACCACCACCGCGTCGTCCCACGGCACCCCGGCCCGGGCGAACGCGGCGGCCACGGAGGACACACCGGGACGGACGTCCAGCGCGGCCGCACCGAACCGCTCCGCCAGCACCCGCACGATCCCGAAGAACCCGGGGTCGCCGGAGGCCAGCACGACGATCCGGCTGCCCTTGTCGTGATGCCGTCCGATGACGTCCAGCGCCGGTGCCAGCGGACCGAGGACGACCCGCTCGGCGTCCGCGGGGACCGCCGCCGCGTCCAGGTGCCGCCGCCCGCCCACGACCAGCTCGGCCCCGGCCAGGGACTCCGCGGGCGCCGCCCCCGTCCCCGTACCCACGACCGTGATCATGTTCCGGCGCCCTTCGACGCCCGCAGCGCCCGCCGGGCCTCCGGGTCGGCCTTGCGGTACCCGTGGAAGTGGCCGGGGTGGTAGAGGTGCGACCGGGTGCCCTCGGCGTCCAGCGCGGGACCGACCAGGAACAGCGTGTGCTTCCACAGCTTGTGCTCCTTGACGGTCTCCTCCAGCGTCTCGATCGTGCAGCGCACGACCAGCTCCTCGGGCCAGGTCGCCTGGTAGGCGACCACGACCGGCGTGGCCGTCGGGTAGCCGCCCTCCAGCAGCTCCCGCACCAACTGCCCGCTGCGCGCGGCGGACAGGAAGATCGCCATGGTGGTGCCGTGCTTGGCGAACTCCCGCACCTCCTCGCCGGGCGGCATCGGCGTCTTGCCGCCGCCGAGCCGGGTGAGCACCACGGACTGCGCGACCTCGGGGATGGTCAGCTCGCGCTGCGCGAGCGCGGCGACCGCCGAGAAGGCGGAGACGCCGGGCACGACCTCGGTGGCGATGCCCATCCGGGCACACCGGTCGAGCTGCTCCTGCGTGCCGCCCCACAGGGCGGGGTCGCCGGAGTGGATACGGGCCACCTGGAGACCCTCCTCGCGTGCCCGCTCGTACACCGCGACCACGTCCTCCAGCGACATGGTCGCCGAGTCGAGGATCTCCGCGTCCTCGCGCGCGTGCTCGAGGACCTCCGCCTGCACCAGGCTCGCGGCCCAGATCACGACGTCGGCCTCGGCGATGACGCGCGCGGCCCGGAACGTCAGCAGATCGGCGGCGCCGGGGCCGGCACCGACGAAGGTCACCTTGCCGGTGGGGGCATCGGCCATGGAAATCGGTCCTCTCATCACAAAAGGTCTTAAAAGGTCTTACGGCTGGGGTCGGCGCGGTGGCCGGATGTGCGCGAACGGGGGTTGATCGGATACCAAGGCCCTATGGCGGTCTTCGTCGCGCTCGGCGCGTTCCTGATGACGCTGGCCGGCGGCTGGACGGCACAGCGGGTGACCGACCGCCGTCATCTGGTCCTCGGCCTGGCCGGCGGACTGATGCTCGGCGTGGTCGGCCTGGACCTGCTGCCGGAGGCACTGCACGCGGCCGGCGACGAGGTCTTCGGCGTGCCCGCGGCCCTGCTCCTGTTCGTGGCCGGCTTCCTGCTGGCCCATCTGGTGGAACGCCTGCTGGCCGCCCGCCAGGCCGCGCACGGCGGGGAGGAGCACGACGGCCGGGTGCCCGAGGTCGGCCTCACGGCGGCCGCCGCGATGGTCGGCCACAGCGCCATGGACGGCGTGGCCATCGGCGCGGCCTTCCAGGTGGGCGGCGGCATGGGCACGGCGGTCGCGCTGGCAGTCGTGGCCCACGACTTCGCGGACGGCTTCAACACGTACACGATCACGAGCCTGTACGGCAACGCCCGCCGCAAAGCCCTGACCATGCTGTTCGCGGACGCGGTGGCCCCGGTGCTGGGCGCCGCCTCGACGACGTTCGTGACCATCCCGGAGGGCCTGCTCGGCGGCTATCTGGGCCTCTTCGGCGGCGCGCTCCTCTACCTCGCGGCGGCCGAGATCCTCCCCGAGGCCCACCACGAACACCCCGCCCGCTCGACTCTGCTGTGCACGGTCGCGGGCGTCGGCTTCATCTGGCTGGTGGTGGGCCTGGCCGGCTGACCCGGCCGCCCCGGAGGGTTTCGCCGAGGGGGTCACAACTTGCCGCCCCGGGTGCCGTCCCGCCGCGCGGGCGCGATCAGCGTGGAGAGGTACGGCAGGGGAGCCCCGTCGAGTTCGGCGGCGGACCGGATGGACTCGCCCTCGAGACCCAGCGCCGACCCCCACACGGCGTCCTCGATCCGCCCGGTCTCCCTGAGCACCTCGGCCACCTCGGCGGCCTGCCGCCCGAACTTGTACGCCACCACGGTCCCGGGCCCGGCGAGCGCGTCCTTGAGCACGGCCGAACCGGCGGTCACGGGCACCAGCGTGAGCGGCTCGGTGCCCTCGGTCAGCACGGCCCCGGAACGCGCCGCGAGATCCTGCATGGCGGTGATGCCGGGCACGGTCTCGACGACGACACCGGGCACGAGCGCGCCGATGGTGTGGGCGAGATAGGTGAAGGTGGAGTAGACGTTGGGGTCGCCGATGGTCGCGAAGGCGACGGACGGGTGCGCGGTGAGCAACTGGGCCACCCGCTCCCCGGCGGCGTCCCAGGCGGCCTCGCGCCGACCGTGATCGGTGCGCTCGTTGAGGGCGAAGACGACCCGTACGACCTTCTCCTGCGGCACGTAGTGCAGCACGGTCGCCTCGGCCCGGCCCCGCTCTCCGGTGTCCATGACCGGCACCACGACCACGTCGGCGGCGCGCAGGGCGTTGACGCCCTTGACGGTCACCAGCTCCGGGTCCCCGGGCCCGACCCCGACCCCGATCAACTTGCTGCTCATGACGTCCGGCACCTCTCCACGAACCGACGGGCGACACCGGGCTCGGACGCCCAGTGCGTGTGCAGATAACTCGCGTGCACACCACGCTGTACAAAACCCTCGAGGCGCCGCCGGGGCACCCGTACACCCCAGGCAGCCGCGTCCCCCGCCCCAGGCTCCACCACGGTCCGGTGGAACTCGTGCCCGCGCATCCGGGTCCCGGCGACGGCCAGCGAACTGTCGCTGACGGCCACGGCGTCGCGGTACCCGAGCGTGAGCCTCTCCGTCATCCGCGCGTCGGCATCGAGGACCCCGCACATGGGCTGCCCGTCCAACTCCCGGCACAGGTACAGCAGCCCGGCGCACTCGGCGGCGACGGGAGCGCCGGTCTCCGCGAGGGCGGAGACCGCCTTCCGCAAGGGTTCGTTGGCGGACAGCTCGGCGGCGTAGACCTCGGGGAACCCGCCCCCGATGACCAACCCGGCGGTCCCGTCGGGCAGTTGCTCGTCGTGCAAAGGGTCGAAGGTGACCACCTCGGCTCCGGCGGCGGTGAGCAGTTCGGAGTGCTCGGCGTAGGAGAAGGTGAAGGCGGGACCGCCGGCCACCGCAACCAGGGGAGAGCTCGGCCGCGGGTCCGGTGGGGGCTGGTCGCGCAGTTCCCCGCGCCCCTGACGTGCCCACCTGGTCGTATCTTCCAGCCCGTCCGGCGTTTGAGGACGAGGCCCTTCGGGCCGATGGGGGTCTGGGGGCGCGGCCCCCAGGACCTCGGCCGCATCCCAGGCCGCACACGGCAGCGCACCGGCACCCCGCGCCAGCCCGACCAACGCCTCCAGATCGCACCCTCGAGCAACCTGCTCCGCCATCGCCGCCACCGCGTCCACCGCGGCCGCCCGCCGCTCGGCGACCGGCACCAGCCCCAGATGCCGGGACGGCGTGTCCACCTGTCCCACCCGCCGCAGCACCCCGAACACCGGCACCCCGGCCGAGTCCAACGCCTCCCGCAACAGCTCCTCGTGCCGATCGGAGGCGACCTTGTTGAGGATCACGCCCCCGACCCGCACCTCGGGATCCCACGAGGCGAACCCGTGCACCAGAGCGGCCACCGACCGGGACTGCGAGGACGCGTCGACCACCAGCACCACGGGCGCCCGCAGCAGCTTGGCGACATGGGCGGTGGACGCGAGTTCACCCTCGCCCGCGGCTCCGTCGAACATCCCCATCACCCCCTCGACGACGGCGATGTCGGCCCCCCGCGCCCCGTGCAGGAACAGCGGAGCCACCAGCTCCGGACCGCACAGGTACGCGTCGAGATTCCGCCCCACCCGCCCGCTCGCGAGCGCGTGATACCCGGGGTCGATGTAGTCCGGCCCGACCTTGTGCGGGGACACGGTGAGCCCCCGCGCGGCGAACGCGGCCATCAGCCCCGTGGCGACGGTGGTCTTGCCGCTGCCCGAGGAGGGCGCGGCGATGACCAGCCGGGGGACGGAGGACGTCACCACTCGATGCCCCTCTGCCCCTTCTGCCCGGCGTCCATCGGGTGCTTGACCTTGGACATGTCGGTGACGAGATCGGCGAGGTCGACGAGCTTCTCGGGCGCGTTCCGCCCGGTGATCACGACATGCTGGGTACCGGGCCGGTTCCGCAGCACGTCCACGACCTCGTCCGTGTCCACCCACCCCCAGTGCATCGGGTAGGCGAACTCGTCGAGCACGTACAGCCTGTACGTCTCGGCGGCGAGGTCCCGCTTGACCTGCTCCCAGCCCTCCCGGGCCTTCTCCTCGTTGTCCATCTGCTGGTCCCGCTGCACCCAGGACCAGCCCTCGCCCATCTTGTGCCAGCCGACGGACCCGCCCTCGCCGGACGCCCCGAGCACCCGCAGCGCGTTCTCCTCGCCGACCTTCCACTTCGCCGACTTGACGAACTGGAACACCCCGATGGGCCACCCCTGGTTCCAGGCCCGCAGCGCGAGCCCGAAAGCCGCGGTGGACTTCCCCTTGCCGACCCCGGTGTGCACGACGACCAACGGCCGGTTCCGTCGCTGACGGGTCGTCAGTCCGTCGTCCGGCACCACACTCGGCTGTCCCTGCGGCATTACGCGGCCCTCCTCTGTACGTCCTTCACCAGTCCGGTGATCGAGTCGGCCCGCAACTCGTCCAGCGTCACCGCGGTCCCGCCCAGTTCACCGGCGAGCTGCCCGGCGAGCCCCAGCCGCACCGGACCGGACTCGCAGTCCACGACCACCGAGGCGACGCCCTCCGCGGCGAACAGCCGGGCCGCACGCCCCGCGAGGGCGACCGGCTCGGGCCCACCGGTGGCCCTGCCGTCCGTCACCAGCACGACCAGCGCCCGCCGCGCCGGATCCCGCAGCCGCTCCACCCGCAGCACCTCGTGGGCGCGCAGCAGCCCGGCCGCGAGCGGGGTGCGCCCACCCGTCGGCAGCGTCTCCAGCCGGGCCGCCGCCGCGTCCACGGACGACGTCGGCGGCAGCGCGACCTCCGCCGCCGACCCCCGGAAGGTCACCAGCCCCACCTTGTCCCGGCGCTGGTAGGCGTCCAGGAGCAGCGACAGCACGGCCCCCTTCACCGCGCTCATCCGCTGCCGCGCCGCCATCGACCCCGAGGCGTCGACGACGAACAGCACGAGGTTGCCCTCGCGCCCCTCACGCGTGGCCTGCCGCAGGTCGTCACGCCTGACCACGAGACCGCGTCCCGACCGCCCCCGCGCCCGCTGATGGGGCGCGGCCGCCTGCACGGTGGCCGCCAGGTGCAGCTTGGTCAGGGCCCCTCGGGGCCGCCGGGCCCCTGTCGTCCGCCCGTACTCGGTCCGCGCCCGCGACCGCCGCCCGGCGGCACCGTCGCCGAGTCCCGGCACGCTGAGCACCTTGGTGCGAAAGGGCTCGGAGGCCCGTGCGGCGGCCTGTTCCCCGGCGCCGGACGGCTGCGGCTCGCCGCCGTCGCCGGCCTCCGGCTGCGCGCCGGAGCCCCCGTCGGCCCGCGGCCCGTCGGAGGAGGGCGGCTGCCCACCACCCCCGCCGGACCCGTCCGGGTCCGGCTCGTCGTCGTCCTCTGAGTCCCCGGAGTCCCCGGAGCCGCTGAACTCCTCCAGCGTCTCGTCGAGCTTGTCCTCGTCGAGCCCCGGCGCGTCGAAGGGGTTACGGCGCCTGCGGTGCGGCAGCGCGAGCAGCGCGGCCTGCCGCACGTCCTCCGCGAGCACGTCGGTCCGCCCGGCCCACGCGGCCAGCGCCGTCGCGGTGCGGGCCATCACGATGTCGGCCCGCATGCCGTCCACCTCGAACGCGGCACAGGTCGCCGCGATCTGCCGCAGCGCCCCGTCGCCCAGCCGCACCGACGGCAACAACTCCCGCGCGGCGACGATCCGCTGCCGTACGACCGCCTCCTCGTCCGCCCAGCGCGCGGCGAACCCGGCCGGGTCGTCGTCGTAGGCGAGCCGTCGCCGTACGACCTCCACCCGCTGGTCCGGCTCCCGCGAGGCCGCGACCTCGACGGTCAGCCCGAACCGGTCGAGCAACTGCGGCCGCAGCTCGCCCTCCTCGGGGTTCATGGTGCCGACGAGGAGGAACTTCGAGGCGTGCCGCACCGAGACGCCCTCGCGCTCGACGTACGACGCCCCCATCGCGGCGGCGTCGAGGAGCAGGTCGACCAGGTGGTCGTGGAGGAGGTTGACCTCGTCGACGTAGAGGATCCCGCGGTGCGCGTCGGCGAGGAGTCCCGGCTCGAAGGCCTTCACGCCCTCCGCGAGCGCCCGCTCGATGTCGAGGGCGCCGACGAGCCGGTCCTCGGAGGCGCCGACGGGGAGTTCGACCATGCGGGACGCCCGCGAGGTGCCCGGCCCCGGTTCGTGGGGGCCGTCCGGGCACGCGGGGTCGGCAGCGGCCGGGTCGCAGGAGAACCGGCAGCCGGGGACGACCGCGACCTCGGGCAGCAGCGCCGACAGGGCGCGCACCGCCGTCGACTTGGCGGTGCCCTTCTCGCCGCGCACCAGCACTCCGCCGACCTGCGGCGAGACGGCGTTCAGCAGCAGCGCGAGCCGCAGGTCGTCCTGGCCGACGACGGCCGTGAACGGAAACGGGGTACTCACTTCTCGTCACCCTCCAAGTCGCCCTCGAGCTCCAGGTACGTGGCCCGCAGCCGCTCCAGCGTGTCCGCGTCCGGCTCGGCCCACAGTCCGCGGTCGGCGGCCTCCAGGAGCCGTTCCGTGATGCCCCGCAGCGCCCAGGGGTTGGACTTCTTCATGAAGTCCCGGTTCTCCGCGTCGAAGACGTACTCCGCGCTGAGCTTCTCGTACATCCAGTCGTCGACCACGCCCGCGGTGGCGTCGTAGCCGAAGAGGTAGTCGACGGTCGCCGCCATCTCGAAGGCGCCCTTGTAGCCGTGCCGCCGCATGGCCGCCATCCAGCGCGGGTTGACCACCCGGGCCCGGAAGACCCGGTGGGTCTCTTCGCCGAGCGTCCGGGTCTTCACCTGGTCGGGCGTGGCCGAATCGCCCACGTACGCCTCGGGGTTGACGCCCGTGAGGTGGCGGACCATGGCGACCATGCCGCCGTGGTACTGGAAGTAGTCGTCGGCGTCGACCAGGTCGTGCTCGCGGGTGTCGACGTTCTTCGCGGCCACGTTGATCCGCTTGAACGCGGTCTCCATGTCCCCGCGCGCCGCCCGCCCGTCGAGCCCGCGCCCGTAGGCGTAACCGCCCCACACCGCGTACACCTCGGCGAGGTCGGCGTCCGAGCGCCAGTTGCGGGCGTCGATCAGGGGCAGCAGCCCGGCGCCGTAGGCCCCCGGCTTGGACCCGAAGATCCGGGCGGTCGCGCGCCGCCGGTCACCGTGCTCGACGGTGTCCTCGTCGGCGTGCGCCTTCACGAAGTTGCGGTCGGCCGGCTCGTCCAGCTCCGCCACCGTGCTCACCGCGTCGTCGATCAGCCCGACCACGTGCGGGAACGCGTCCCGGAAGAACCCGGAGATCCGGACGGTGACGTCGATGCGCGGCCGGCCGAGCTCCGCCAGGCCGATCACCTCGAAGCCGGTGACCCGCCGCGAGGCCTCGTCCCACACCGGACGGCAGCCGAGCAGCGCCAGGATCTCGGCGATGTCGTCGCCCTGCGTGCGCATCGCGGACGTGCCCCACACCGTCAGGCCGACGGACTTCGGGTACTCGCCCGTGTCCTGGAGGTACCGCTGCACCAGCGAGTCGGCGAGCGCCTGCCCGACCTCCCAACTGAGCCTGGACGGGATGGCCTTGGGGTCGACCGAGTAGAAGTTCCGGCCGGTCGGCAGGACGTTGACCAGGCCGCGGGTCGGGGAGCCGGACGGCCCGGCCGGCACGTACCCGCCGTCCAGGGCCTTGAGGATGTGCCCGATCTCGTCGGTCGTACGGGCGAGACGCGGCACGACCTCGGTGCAGGCGAACTCCAGCACGGCGACGGCCTCGGGGAGTTCGGTGCCGAGGACGTCACGGACGAGACCCGGCACGGCCGCCGCGTCCCAGGACACCGCCTCCATGCCCTCCGCGACCCGCCGGCAGAGCTGCTCCAGCAGGTCGATCGCGTCGGCGGCCGTACGGGCGGGCCCCTCGACGAGGTCGGACAGCTCGACCGGCACCTTCACCGGTGCACCCGGCTCCGCGAGCAACTCCTTCTCCACCAGCCCGAAATGGGCGGCGAAGGAGGCCCGCAGCCCCGGCAGCGCGTTCGCCCGGCCGCCCCACACCTGCGAGGCGCGCAGCACGGCCAGCACCAGGTTGACCCGGGCCTCGTCGACCGGGCCGCCACCGAGGACGTGCAGGCCGTCCCGGATCTGCACGTCCTTGATCTCGCACAGATAGCCGTCGATGTGCATGACGAACTCGTCGAACGCCGCGTCGTCCGGCTGCTCGTCGACATGCAGGTCGTGGTGGAGCTCGGCCGCCTTGACCAGCGTCCAGATCTGGGCGCGCACGGCCGGGGCCTTGGTCGGGTCGAGGTCGGAGACGAGCGCGTACTCGTCGAGCAGTTGCTCCAGCTTGGCGAGGTCGCCGTAGGTGTCGGCGCGCGCCATCGGCGGCACCAGGTGGTCGACGACGGTGGCGTGACCGCGCCGCTTGGCCTGGGTGCCCTCGCCGGGGTCGTTGACGATGAACGGGTAGATCAGCGGCAGCTCACCGAGCACCGCGTCCGGCGCGCAACTCCCGCTCAGACCGAGCCCCTTGCCCGGCAGCCACTCCATCGTGCCGTGCTTGCCCATGTGGACGACCGCGTCGGCGCCGAACGAGTGGTCCAGCCACCGGTAGGCGGCCATGTAGTGGTGCGACGGCGGCATGTCCGGGTCGTGGTAGATCGCGATCGGGTTCTCCCCGAAGCCGCGCGGCGGCTGGATCATCACGACGACGTTCCCGAACTGGAGGGAGGCCAGCACGATGTCGTCCCCGTCGACGTACAGCGAGCCCGGCGGCTCGCCCCACGCCTCCAGCATCGCGTCCCGCAACGACGGGTCCAGCCGGTCGAACCACGCCCGGTAGTCGGCGAGCGGCACCCGAGCGGGCGCGGCGGCCAACTGGTCCTCGGTGAGCCACTCGACGTCGTGACCGCCGGCCTCGATGAGCCGGTGGATGAGCTCGTCGCCGTTGTCGGGGTACCCCTCCACGAGGTACCCGGCGTCCCGGAGCGCGTCCAGCACCCGCACCGCGGAGGCCGGCGTGTCGAGACCCACCGCGTTGCCGACCCGTGAGTGCTTGGTCGGATACGCGGTGAAGACCAGCGCGAGCTTCTTCTCGGCGTTCGGCTTGTGCCGCAACACCGCGTGCCGTACGGCGATCCCGGCGACCCGCGCGGCCCGCTCCGGGTCGGCCACGTACACCGGCACGTCGTCCGGGCCCTGCTCCTTGAAGGAGAACGGCACGGTGATCAGGCGTCCGTCGAACTCCGGGATGGCGACCTGCATCGCCGCGTCCATGGGGGACAGGGCCGCGTCGGACTCGTCCCAGGCCGCCCTGGACGTCGTCAGGCAGAGCCCCTGCAGCACCGGCACGTCGAGGTCGGCCAGGGCTCCGATGTCCCACGCCTCCTCGTCACCACCGGCCGAGGCCTGCGAGGCGTGGGTGCCGCCGGCGGCGAGGACGGTGGCCACGAGGGCGTCGGCCCCGGCGAGGATCTCGTAGAGCCCGGGGTCGGCCCCGCGCAGTGAACCGCAGTACACCGGAAGGGCGTTGGCGCCCTTCGCCTCGATGGCCTCGCACAGCGTGTCCACGAAGCCGGTGTTGCCGCTCAGTTCGTGGGCCCGGTAGAAGAGCACACCGACGGTGGGGCGGCCGTCGTCCCGCACGGGGGAGCCGTGGACGCCGTACTCCGGCATCTTCCGCGGCTCGACGAAGCCCTCACCGGTCAGCAGCACGGTGTCGGACAGGAACCGGGCGAGTTCCGCCAGGTTGGCGGGCCCGCCCTCGACGAGGTACCTGAGCGCCTCGGCCACGACACCGGCCGGCACGGACGACTCGGCCATCAACTCGGCGTCCGGCACGGTCTCGCCCCCGAGCAGGACGGTCGGGATGCCGGAGGCCCGCAGCGCGGCGAGCCCGTCCTCCCAGGCCCGCTTGCCGCCGAGCAGCCGTACGACGGCGATGTCCGCGCCCTCGATCAGCGCCGGCAGCTCCTGCGCGACGTCGACCCGGGTCGGGTTCCCGATCCGGTACGAGGCACCGGAAGCGGCCCGGGCCGCCAACAGGTCCGTGTCGGCGGTCGACAACAACAACACTGTGCTCATGCGGGCGCTCCCGGTGGAATGAAAGGCAGTCCTTGCGGCGCGCCGGACTCGATGAGCCGCCACAGCGCGTCCGTGTCCGCGTGCTGTTCGATCAGGTCGCCGAGCCGGTCGAGCTGCTCCTCGCGCAGCCCGGCGAACGACGTGTCGGGGGCCGGTGCGAACCGGCGGCCCGCGGCGGCCGCCACCTCCCGCAGGAAGGCCCGCCGGAAGCCGTCCGACTCCAGCGAGCCGTGCCAGTGCGTGCCCCAGGTCTGGCCGACGCGGCAGCCGTCGAGGAAGGGGACACCGCCGCCGACCTCGGCGACCCCGTGATGGATCTCGTACCCCTCGACCCGCTCGCCGAGGGCTTCCCCCACCGGCCGGGTGAGGGTCTTCTCCCGTGCGAACCGCACCCGCACGGGCAGGACTCCGAGTCCGTCGACCGCGCCGACGCGCGATTCGACCTCGTCCTCGATGTGCTCGCCGAGGATCTGGAAGCCGCCGCAGATGCCGAGGACGGGCCGCCGCTCGGCGACCCGGCGTCCGATGGCGTCCGCGAGCCCCCGCTCCCGCAGCCACTCCAGCGCGCGGACGGTCCCGCGGGTTCCGGGGATCACGACGAGGTCGGCGTCGGCCAGCTCCTCCGGCCGGTCCACGAACCGCACCACGACACCCGGTTCGGCGGCCAGGGCGTCGACGTCAGTGAAGTTGGACATCAGCGGGATCGCGCAGACGGCGACCCGCAGCACGTCCTCACCCACGGGAGGGCTCACCGCGGACTCCCGGACCGTCCCGCGCAGGGACACTCTCAGTCCGTCCTCCTCGTCGATCCCGAGGCCGTGCCGGAAGGGCAGAACACCGTACGTGGACCGCCCGGTGAGGCCCTGGAGCATGTCCAGCCCCGGCTCCAGCAACGAGACGTCACCCCGGAACTTGTTGACGAGGAACCCGGCGACGAGCGCCTGATCCTCGGGACTGAGCAGCGCGACGGTCCCGAAGAACGAGGCGAAGACCCCACCGCGGTCGATGTCACCGACGACGAGCACCGGAAGGCGGGCATTGCGGGCGATGCCCATGTTGACGATGTCGGTCCGCCGCAGGTTGATCTCGGCCGGGCTCCCGGCCCCCTCGCAGATCACCGCGTCATACGTGCCCCGCAACTCCGCGAGACAGTCGAGCACCGTCCCGAGCAGCTTCTGCTGCCGCCCGCCGTGATACCCGCGGGCACTCATCTCTCCCACCGGCTTCCCGAGCAGCACGACCTGACTGCTCTGCTCGCCACCGGGCTTGAGCAGCACGGGGTTCATCAGCGCGGTCGGCTCGACCCGGCAGGCCTGCGCCTGCATGGCCTGGGCCCGCCCGATCTCGGCGCCCTCGCGCGTGACGAAGGAGTTGAGGGACATGTTCTGCGCCTTGAACGGCGCGACCTTCACCCCCTGCCGCACGAGCCACCGGCAGATCCCGGCGGTGACCACGCTCTTGCCGGCATCGGAGGTGGTACCGGCGACGAGAAGCCCTCCACCCGTCATGCGCTGCGCCCCTTCACCAAGGCCCGCGCCACGGCACCGACGCCGAGCGCGAGCAGCCCGACCCGCCGCGACAACCGCGCCGCGCGCTCGATGTCGTACGGGGCGACGGCACGCCCCTCCCGGTGCAGCACCGGCCGGTGCTCGACCCGCCCCGCGTACGAGAGGGTCCCCCCGAGCCTGACGCCCAGCGCCCCCGCGAACGAGGCTTCCACCGGACCGGCGTTGGGGCTCGGATGCCGGTGCGCGTCCTCCCGCCAGGCCCGCACGGCACCCCGCGGATCGTCTCCGGCGAGCGTGGCGAGCACGGCGGTCAGCCGCGCCCCCGGCCACCCGGCGAGGTCGTCGAGCCGGGCCGAGGCCCACCCGAAACGCCGGTACCGGGGCGACTTGTGACCCACCATGGCGTCCAGCGTGTTCACGGCCCGGAACCCGAGCAGCCCCGGCACCCCGCCGACGGCCCCCCACACCAGGGCCCCCACGACGGCGTCGGAGGTGTTCTCGGCAACGGACTCCACGACCGCCCGCGCGATCCCGTCGGCGTCCAGGGCCTGCGGGTCCCGCCCGCACAGATGGGGCAGCCGGGCCCGGGCCGCCTCGACGTCCCCGGCCGCCAGCGCCCGTCCGATGTGCCGGGCCTCCCGCACCAGCGAAGTCCCGCCCACGACGGCCCAGGTGGCGGCGCCGGTGAGCACGACGGAGGCGGCACGGGACGGACGTACGGCGTGCTCCGCGGCGGCGCCGAGGGCGACCGCGCCGCCCACGCACACGGCGGTGTGCAGCGCGCCCCAGCCCCGGTGGTCCCGCCACAGCACCCGCTCCACGGCCCCGGCGGCCCGCCCGAACGCGGCGACCGGATGCCCGCGACGGGGGTCGCCGAGCAGGAGGTCACCGATCAGACCGGCGGCAGCGCCGTACGCGAAAACGCGATCGGCTCGCATCGGGTCAGCCGATCGCGGGGTCGTTCAAGTGCCTGGTACTGCTGGTCGATCGGCAGGCGAGCATCGCGTCATGTCCTCACTCAGGGTGTCCACGCCCTGGTTCGACGAGTCCGGCGGCGAGAGTTCCTGGCTCCCGGGGGTGTCTACCCCGGTGACAGTGGCGGGACCGCGCCGGATTCGCACCGGCTTCCTCTTCTGCCGCCGTATATGGCTCCGGCAGTCCACCACGGGCCTTCGAGACCCGTCAACTTGCTGTTGACCTGCGGCGGGGGAGTGTGCAGAACCCCACATCGCCGGTCATGGAAGACGGCCGGGCGGGCACGGAAACCGAGGTTCCGTGCCCGCCCGGCCGTCGAGTGACGGGAGTGCCGTCAGGCCACGATCAGATAGATCCCGTACGCCACCGCCGCCGTGCACGCCGCGAAGCAGGCGTAGGCGCCGGTGACCGCGAGGGCGGCCGAGCCGCCCTGTGCCGTGGCCCGCTCCTGACGGGAGAGGCCCATGATGCCGAGGGTGAACAGGGCCACGAGGCCCACGGTGACGACGAGGCTGACGCCGAAGACGGAACCGAGTGCTTCCCAGTCGATCTGCATGGTGAGGCTTCCTTAGGACTGCGGGCTCAGACGGCGGCCGGCGGGGCGGCCGGTTCCGTCGTGGCGGGCGGGGCCGGGATCGTGGCCGTGAGTTCCTCGGCCACGGGACCCGCGGGCGGCGGGATCACGGCGGCGATGGCCGTGGTCACCACGCCGGCCGGCTCGTCGGTCGCGTTGACGTTCGACGCGTCCACGACCTCGCGCCGCGAGATCTTCCAGATCGCCGCGCTGGAGGCGATGAGGAAGACCGCCACGACCGCCGTGCCCCAGTCGCCGAGGTCGGTGACCGACTCGGCCAGCGCGCCCACCAGGGCCGCCGCCGGGAGCGTGAGGCCCCAGGCCACGAACATCCGGGTGGCCGTCGACCAGCGCACGACCCCGCCCTTGCGGCCGAGGCCCGCGCCCATCACCGAACCGGAGACGGAGTGCGTGGTGGACAGGGAGAAGCCGAGGTGCGAGGAGGCCAGGATGACCGTGGCCGCGCTGGTCTGGGCGGCGAAGCCCTGCTGCGGCTGGAGGTCGGTCAGGCCCTTGCCCATGGTGCGGATGATGCGCCAGCCGCCGAGGTAGGTGCCGAGCGCGATGGCGAGACCCGCGGAGAGGATGACCCAGGTGGGCGGGTCGGAGTCGGGGGCGACGGCGCCGCCGGCGACCAGGGCGAGGGTGATGATGCCCATCGTCTTCTGCGCGTCGTTGGTGCCGTGGGCGAGCGAGACCAGGCCGGCCGAGGCGATCTGGCCGGTGCGGTAGCCCTTGGCGGCGGCCTTGCCGTCGGCCTTCTTGCCCAGTGAGTAGGAGAGCCGGGTGGCCAGCATGGCGGCGACGCCCGCGACGATCGGCGCGGCGACCGCCGGGATCAGGACCTTGGTGACGAGCGCGTCGCCGTGGACGGCGCCGAAGCCGGCCGAGGCGATGGTGGCGCCGATCAGACCGCCCATGAGGGCGTGCGAGGAGCTGGAGGGCAGTCCCACCAGCCAGGTCAGCAGGTTCCAGAGGATCGCGCCGACCAGGGCGGCGAAGATGACCTCGGGACGGATGCCGGTCTCGTCGACGAGACCCTTGGAGATCGTGTTGGCGACCTCCACCGAGAGGAAGGCGCCCACAAGGTTCAGCACGGCGGACATGGCCACCGCGACCTTGGGCTTGAGCGCACCGGTCGAGATGGTGGTGGCCATCGCGTTGGCGGTGTCGTGAAAACCGTTCGTGAAATCGAACGCGAGTGCGGTTACCACCACAATCGCGAGGATCAGCGAGAAGTTTTCCATTTACCCAGGCAATCGTTCGAGGTCATTGGCACGTTGAAGGTAGGTAACCTGGATGAACGGAAGGTGAACTGGGGCGGGCCGCTCGGTGACCGGAGTCTTCGGCTATGGCTTTGCCGAACACCGCTGCCCCCTTTCGACCCATGCGCCCCACGGCTAGGTCCCGGCGGCGAACCTCTCGAGCTGCCGCAGGGACCCGTTGAAGAGATTCTGGTCACCCGGCAGGCTGCCGCTGTGGTCGTACTGCCAGATGGTCCAGTACGACCACCCGCCGGGCAGCGCACCCACGTCCGCCGCGTACCGGGCCACCCACAGCGCGTGGTCCGCGGCGAAGGCGCCGCTGCCGCCCGTGCAGGCGTTCCACCAATGGGCGGTCGTGTAGATCACCGGCCGGCGCCCGGTGCGCCGCTCGACCTCGTCGCTGAACGACCTGATCCAGCCGACCATTCGCGCCCTGCTCAGGCCGTAGCACCGGTGCTTCCTGTCGTACGGGTTGTACTCGACGTCGAGCGCGGGCGGCAGCGTCCGGCCGTCCGCCGACCAGGCGCCGCCGTTGCGCACGAAGTACGCGGCCTGCGCCCGGCCCGAGGACCTGTCCGGCAGCGCGAAGTGGTACGCCCCGCGAAGGATCCCGGCGGCCCGCGCCCCGTCGTACTGCCGCCCGAAGTGCGGGTTGCGGTAGTCGGTCGACTCGGTCGCCTTGACGTAGACGAACCGGGCGCCCTGGGCCCTGGCCCCGCGCCAGTCGACGGTCTTCTGGTGCGAGGAGACGTCGTGTCCCCTGGGCAGGCCCGCCGCCGGGGCGGGCGTCCCGGCGAGCGCCGCGCCTCCCACGGCGAGAACGGCCACGGACAGGGCCAGGGCGCGGATGCGGTGACGGGCGGTCCTGCGGTCACGGGCCATGTGTCCCCCCGGGACGGCGTCGTGCGAACAAAGCCCAGAGGATACTGGAAGATCCCCGGATTACGGATGATCTCCGGCCAAGACGCACAAGGAGGACGAAGTCCCGCCCTCGCGACGCCCCGGCACCCCCTGGCAGGATCACGGCATGGCTGAGCGACGGCAGGATCAAGAGGTACGGGGTGCCGGGGGCGGCGCGCGCGAGGTGCGGGCCGAGGAGGCGGACGCCTGGGGCGAGTTGGTCGACACGGCCCGCCGGACGGTCACCGACGGACTGGTCGTCGGCACCTCCGGCAACGTCTCGGTACGCGTCGGGGACACGGTCCTGGTCACCCCGTCGGGCGTCCCCTACGACCGCCTCGGACCGGAGGACGTGACGGGTGTCGACCTGGCGGGCCGTCAGGTCCTCGGCACCCTGGTGCCGACGAGCGAACTCCCCATGCACCTCGCGGTCTACCGCAGCACCGACGCCCGCGCGGTCGTCCACACCCACGCGGTGCACGCCACGGCCGTCTCCACGCTCGTCCCCGAGCTCCCCTCGATCCACTACATGACCAGCGCCCTCGGCGGCCCCGTCCGGGTCGCCCCCTACGCCACCTACGGCACCGACGAGTTGGCCCGGAACATGCTCCACGCCCTCGCCGACCGGTCCGCCTGCCTCCTCCAGAACCACGGCACGATCGCCTACGGCGGCACCCTCGCCCAGGCCTACGACCGCACGGCCCAACTGGAGTGGATGTGCCGCCTGTGGCTGACGGCCCGCTCGGTCCCGGACCTGACCCCGACCCTGCTGACGCCGGAACAGCTCGCGGAGGTGGGGGAGCGGTTGCGGGGGTACGGACAGCGCGCCTAGCGGGCCTTGCGGGGGGTGCCGGGTTCGGTCGTCGGACGGGTGCGGGCAGGCTGTGGCCGATCGCGCAGTTCCCCGCGCCCCTGGTGGGAACGGTGAACGTACGTCCAGCCGCCGCAGGCATTCAGGGGCGCGGGGAACTGCGCGAAGACGCCCGCCCCCACCGAGCCGCAAGCCTTCAGGGGTGCGGGGAACTGCGCAAAATCCCCCGCCCCCACCGAACCCGCACCCGCACCTGAACCCGCCCAGCCGCCGCAGGTATCCCGTCCACTGGCCTGACAGCGCGTTCGACAGGAGACTGGGAGTCGTGCGCACTGTCAAAGCGACGGCCGCTGCCGTCACCGCAGCCCTGGCCGCCGGCGCCGCCGGAATCGTCGCCGGGCGGATCGCCAGCGACGCCGGACTGAGGGCGCCCGCGGGCCGCCCGCTGCCCGGCGAACCGCGGCTCACCGTCCATTCCACCGCCGCCGGCCGCATCACCCTCACCCGCGACCTCGCCTCCCTGCGTCCCGGCACCTACGGCCTCGCCGGCGACGGCTCCCACGCCGTCGTGGGGCCCGTCCTCGCCGCGGAACCGCACTCCGCCGACACCGTCGTGCGCCGCCTGGAACGCGTCACGCACGGCACCCTGGCCCCCGGCGACAAGGTGTGGCTCACCCCGAACGCGTACGTCGGCGACCCGGGGTCGGCCCTCGGCCTCGACCACACCGACGTCGAGATCCCCGGCGAACTCGGCACCCTGCCCGCCTGGTTCGTCCCCGGGGTGCGCGACACCTGGGTCATCGCGGTCCACGGCCTCGGCACGACCCGCGAACAGGCCCTGAACGTCATGGAGTTCCTGCATCGCCAGCGCTTCCCGGTGCTCGCCCCAGTCCACCGCGGCGACGTCGGCGCGCCCCGCCCGCCGGACGGCCTGAACCACTTCGGCGAGACCGAGTGGCGCGACCTGGACGCGGCGATGCGCTACGCCGTCAGCGCCGGCGCCCGCCAACTCGTGCTGCTCGGCTGGTCCACCGGCGCCACCATGGCCCTGCGTGCCGCCGCGCACTCCGGGGTGCGCGACCGCGTCAAAGGGCTCGTCCTGGACTCCCCGGTCCTCAGTTGGGAGCTGACCCTGCGTGCCCTCGCCGCGGCCCGCCGCACCCCCGGCGTGCTCCTCCCGCTCGCGGTGCGCGCGGCCCAGGGCCGCACCGGCCTGCCCAGCGACCACTCCGGCCTGTACGCCGACCGCACCGTCCCCTACGAGGACCACGAGGACCGGACCGACGACATGGGCCCCGACCGGCCCCCGCCGCCGACCCTGATCCTGCACGGCCCCAGCGACACGATCGCGCCCTGGGAGCTCTCCCGCCGGCTCGCCGACGCCCACCCCGACCGGATCGCCCTCCACACGGTCCGTCAGGCCCCGCACGCGGCGATGTGGAACGCCGACCCGAGCGCCTACGAAGAGGCACTGCGCCGTTTCCTCACCCCGCTGATGTGACCTCCGGGCGCCCCGGTCCCGGAGCTTCCGTTTAAGCCCGTACCACTGGCCTGATCTCGGCGTATGCCCCGCAGCGCGGCCCCGGCGCGGGCCCCGCCCGGGGCCCGCCGTGGCATTCCGTTTGGGTTTTCGGACCGTCAACCGGAAGACTGCACCCGTGACGTCCCGTATCCCGCGCGACTCCAGGCTTCGACTCGTCCGCCCGCGACCCCTGGCCGCCGCCCCCACAGCCGTGAACCAACGGCGCCCACGGCGCCCCGCGCCCCGCCCTCCGGAGGGCACACCGGCCCCCGCGGAGCTGGCCAGAATGGCGCGCAGGGGTCTTGCCGCCGCGGCCCGCGTCGCACACTGGGCCGACGGCGCCCTGGGACCCGGCCGGGACGGCGCGGGCTCCGACGGCAGCGGCACGCTCTCCGACGAGACCGCCGCCCGCGCGGCCGCGGACCTCGGCCTGACCGCGGCCCAGGTCCGCGCCGACTGGGACACCGCCCGCCTCGCCGGCCTCGTCGAGGTGCACGGCGACAACGCCCGCCCGGGCTGGCGGCTGCGCGCGTGGGACCGCGACGACAGCGCCGTCCTGCGGGGCTGGGTCGCGCTCTTCGACGCCTGGTCGCTCGCCTTCCCGGAACCCGCCGACCGGGAGCCCGCCACCGTCGCCGAGGTCGTCTCGGCCATGCCCCAGGTGCTCTCCTTCCTCCAGTTGTCCGCCGGTCCCGTCCCCGTCGAGCAGCTCCTGGACCTCCTGGAGCAGCGCGTCACCGAACTGCGCACCGAGCGCTGCGAGATCCCCTACGGCCCGCAGCCGGAGCCCGTGGAGGAGCCGGAGACGGCCGACGCGCCCCTCGCCCCCCTCCTCGACTGGGCCCTGCGCGCCCTCGCCTCCGTCGGCGCCCTGACCTACGGCGACGGCCAGGCCACCCTCACCCCGCTCGGCAACTGGGCGGTGTGGGTCAAGCTGGAGCAGATCTGCGTGGCCGCCCAGAGCCCCGCCGGCAACATCGAGGTCGCCGCCGAGGAGATGCTGCGCGGCTGCGCCCAGCTCCGACCCAACGCGGCCCGCGCCGAGTACCGCGCCTGGCTCGCCGCCCGCCCCGTCGGCAGTGCCGTCACCGAGCTGCTCGGGGCCGCCCGCGGCGACGACGCCCTGCTGCGCGGCCTCGCCTTCGAGGCGCTGCGGGTGGTCGGCGCCCCCGCCGAGCCCGACGTGCGCTCGGTGGCCGACGAGCCCACCCTGCGGCCGTACGCCCTGCTGTGGCTGGCCGAGCACGACGGGATCGACCCGGAGGACGCCCACGAGGTCCTCACCCGCGAGGAGGCCACCTGGCTGTGGGTCGACACGGCTGCCGCCGTCGCCGACCACGGTGAGGCCCCGATGCTGGTGCGGCACCTGGAGTCCGCCCTCCAGCCGACCGTGCCCCAACTGCTCGACGAGGTACGGGCCGTGGGCCACCCGCGCACCGTGCAGGTCCTGGTCGCGCTGGCCGCCGCGCACCCCGACCCGGCCCTCGCAAAGGCCGTCCGCCGCGCCGCCTTCCAGGTGCACACCGGCGGCTGAGTCAGGGGCGGGTCTGCGGCGCGTAGGTCCCGAAGCTCCACACATTGCCCTCGGCGTCCCGGGCCATGTAGTCCCGGGAGCCGTACTCCTGGTCCGTCGGGGGCATCAGGATCTCCGCGCCGTGCTCCACGGCGCGGCGGTGGTGCGCGTCGACGTCGTCCACGACCACGTACGTCCCGGCCGGGCCCGCGTCCTTCATCAGCTTGTCGTAGGCGCTGCCGGTGCCCTTGGAGCCCAGCATCACCGCGCCGTTGCCCTGCACCAGCTCGGCGTGCGCCACCAGGCCGTCCTCGCCCTCGTACACCGCGAGCTCGGTGAAGCCGAAGGCTTCCGTGAGCTGCTTGATCGCCGCCTTCGCGTCCGCGTACAGCAGCGCCGGAAAGATGCTCGGACGTCCGTCACTCGTGCCCGCCATGCCGATCACTCCCTTGTGACCAGTAGCCGTGGATCTCTCTGCCGTCCAGTCTGGCAGCGACCACTGACAGCGGCCCTCCGGACCGCCCGCCCGGGCGGGCCGGGCCCTCAGCGGAAGGTGTCGCAGCGCGCCATGTCGCCGGACTCGTAGCCCTGCCGGAACCAGCTCTGCCGCTGCTGCGCCGACCCGTGCGTCCACGACTCGGGTGTCACCCGGCCCTGGAACCGCTCCTGGATCCGGTCGTCGCCCACGGCCGCCGCCGCGTCCAGGCCGTCGGCGATGTCCGCGTCGGTGAGGCTCGTGATGAGCGGGCGGCCCGTCGACTCGTCCTTCGTCGTGGTCGCGTGGCGCGCCCACACCCCGGCGTAGCAGTCCGCCTGGAGCTCCACCCGCACCGCGTTGCTGTCGGCGCCCGTGCGCCCGTCCTGCGACCGGCTCAGCGTGCCCATCAGGTCCTGCACGTGATGCCCGTACTCGTGCGCCACGACATACGCCTGCGCGAACGGCCCGCCGGTGGCCCCGAACTTCGAGTGCAGCTCGTCGAAGAACCCGAGGTCGAGGTAGACCTTCCGGTCGCCGGGGCAGTAGAACGGCCCGACCGCCGAGGTCGCCGACCCGCACGCCGTGCCGACCTGCTCGCCGAAGAGGACCGTGGGGGAGCTGGTGTAGGTGCTGCCGCGCCGCTCGAACTCCTGGTCCCAGTAGTCCTGCACGCTGTTGACCACGGCCACGGTCCGGCAGTCGTCGCGGGTGTTCGCGTCCTGCCCGGTCCGGCAGCTCCGCTCGACCTCGGCGAGGCCGGAGGCCGGGGCCGCGGGCTGTGCGCCGCTGTCGGTGAGCCCGAGCTGGTCGGGGCCGACGCCGAGGAAGAGCCCGAGAAGCAGGGCGATCACCCCGGCGATGCCACCGCCGACGGTCGCCCGGCCGCCCGGGATGCGACTGCCGCGCACGTCCTGCACCTCGGAGGTGTCCAACCTGGCGTCGTCGTCGAACTGCATGCGGACACCGCCCTCTGCGCTCACCGGCCCCCGCAGGGCATCCTCGCCCGGCGGGCCCTCCCCGGCCTCGACGGACATCCGAACGAGGGACGGCGACGGGACCGACCGGATACCCGGAGCGAGACCGACCGAACACCCGAACCCAGAAAAAGTGCTTGCACGGCCCCGTTAGACTTGGCCCATGGCCATTCTCCTCGCGCATTAGACGGCGGGAACGTCCTCAGCCGCCCATCCGTCAATCCTGAATCCGCCCTGGAGTCTGTCCGTGATCTCCGCCTCCGGTATCGAGCTGCGCGCCGGCGCCCGAGTCCTCATCGAGTCCGCCACCTTCCGAGTCGCCAAGGGCGACCGCATCGGCCTGGTCGGCCGCAACGGCGCGGGGAAGACCACCCTCACCAAGTGCCTGGCCGGCGAGGGCATCCCGGCCGCGGGCCAGATCACCCGCTCCGGCGAGGTCGGCTACCTCCCCCAGGACCCCCGCACCGGCGACCTCGACGTGCTCGCCCGCGACCGCATCCTCTCCGCGCGCGGCCTCGACGTCCTGCTGAAGAAGATGCGCGACAACGAACAGCGCATCGCCAACGGCCAGGGCGCCACCCGCGAGAAGGCCATGCGGCAGTACGAGCGCCAGGAGACGGAGTTCCTCACCAAGGGCGGGTACGCCGCGGAGGCCGAGGCGGCCACCATCGCCGCCGCGCTGAACCTCCCCGACCGGGTGCTGGGCCAGCCCCTGCACACCCTCTCCGGTGGTCAGCGCCGCCGTATCGAGCTGGCCCGGATCCTCTTCTCGGACGCCGACACCCTGCTCCTCGACGAGCCGACCAACCACCTCGACGCCGACTCGATCATCTGGCTGCGTGACTACCTCAAGACGTACCGCGGCGGCTTCATCGTGATCTCCCACGACGTCGACCTGGTCGAGACGGTCGTCAACAAGGTGTTCTACCTGGACGCCAACCGCGCCCAGATCGACGTCTACAACATGGGCTGGAAGCTCTACCAGCAGCAACGCGAGGCCGACGAGAAGCGCAGGAAGCGCGAGCGGCAGAACGCCGAGAAGAAGGCCGCGGCCCTGCACTCGCAGGCCGACAAGATGCGCGCCAAGGCCACCAAGACGGTCGCAGCGCAGAACATGGCCAAGCGTGCCGACAAGCTCCTCTCCGGCCTGGAGGCGGTCCGCCAGCAGGACAAGGTCGCCAAGCTGCGCTTCCCCGAGCCCGCGCCCTGCGGCAAGACCCCGCTGATGGCGGAGGGCCTCTCGAAGTCCTACGGCTCGCTGGAGATCTTCACCGACGTCGACCTGGCCATCGACAAGGGCTCGCGCGTGGTCATCCTCGGCCTCAACGGCGCGGGCAAGACGACCCTGCTGCGCCTGCTCGCCGGGACCGAGCAGCCGGACACCGGCGCGGTCGTGCCCGGCCACGGCCTCAAGCTCGGCTACTACGCCCAGGAGCACGAGACCCTCGACCCGGAGCGCACGGTCCTGGAGAACATGCGCTCCGCGGCCCCCGACCTCGACCTCGTCGAGGTGCGCAAGACGCTCGGTTCCTTCCTGTTCTCCGGCGACGACGTGGACAAGCCGGCCGGGGTCCTCTCCGGCGGTGAGAAGACCCGCCTCGCCCTCGCCACCCTGGTCGTCTCCTCGGCGAACGTCCTGCTGCTCGACGAGCCCACCAACAACCTCGACCCCGCGAGCCGCGAGGAGATCCTCGGCGCGCTGCGCACCTACAAGGGCGCGGTCGTCCTGGTCACCCACGACGAGGGCGCCGTCGAGGCGCTCCAGCCGGAGCGGATCATCCTGCTGCCGGACGGCGTCGAGGACCTGTGGGGCGCGGACTACGCGGATCTCGTCGCCCTCGCCTGACCGCCGGTGCCGCTTGATCGAATGCGTGATCAACGGCGTATGGATCATTCGGCCCACCGGTGATCCACCATCTGTGTGAGATCTCCTCGTACCGAGGTGTGTCCTACATCGATTTCACGGCCGAGTCCTTTATCGACAAGGGCTCGGCCGTCGCGCGTCTCTGACCTGGCACTTCACAAAGGAACCCGTTCGGCGGTACGAACGCGCCCGCATGGAATCAGGGATTCCGTATGTGGGGACCCGCTCCTGTCGTCAAAACCATGTCTTACGGACCTTGCCGAATGGGTGGCCATGAACGCCCGGAGGGGTGATCATGAGAGAACCAGAGCGCACTTCCCATGAGGAGGCACGGGTGGCCGAGACTCTGAAGAAGGGCAGCCGGGTAACCGGCGCCGCGCGCGACAAGCTCGCGGCAGACCTGAAGAAGAAGTACGACTCCGGTGCGAGCATTCGGGCGCTGGCCGAGGAAACCGGCCGCTCGTATGGCTTCGTGCACCGGATGCTCAGCGAATCGGGCGTCACGCTTCGTGGGCGTGGCGGAGCGACGCGGGGCAAGAAGGCCGCTTCGTCCTGAACCGGGCGGCCCATCGGCTTCGATGGTGACCACCCGGTCGGTCGGTCGACTGGCCGGGTGGTTACTGTGCAGTCACTTAGCTGTGCCGTCCCGCGGCACGGAGGATGACCGCACTCATCGGAGGCGCCCCATGGCTTCGCCCAGCCAGGACGGCCAGGAACTCGTTCCCCTGCTCGACAAGGACGGCGTACGGCTCACCGTCGAGGACACCCTCGCCACGGTGACGCTGACCAACCCCGCCAAGCGCAACGCCCAGAGCCCCGCTCTGTGGCGCGCGCTCGCCGAGGCGGGCCGGCTGGTGCCGGGCTCCGTCCGCGTCGTGGTGCTGCGTGGCGAGGGCAAGTCCTTCTCCGCCGGCCTCGACCGGCAGATGTTCACCCCCGAGGGGATCGAGGGCGAGCCGTCGTTCATCGACCTCGCCCGCAGTGGTGACGCCGAACTCGACGCCGCCATCGCGGAGTTCCAGGAGGGCTTCACCTGGTGGCGGCGCAATGACCTCGTGTCCGTCGCCGCCGTGCAGGGCCATGCCATCGGCGCGGGCTTCCAGCTCGCCCTCGCCTGTGACCTGCGCGTCGTCGCCGACGACGTGCAGTTCGCCATGCGCGAGACCAGCCTCGGCCTGGTTCCCGACCTGACCGGCACCCACCCCCTGGTGGGCCTCGTCGGATACGCCCGGGCGCTGGAGATCTGCGCGACCGGGCGCTTCGTGACGGCCGAGGAGGCCGTGAGCACCGGCCTCGCCAACATCGCCGTACCGCTCGACCAGCTCGACGGCGCGGTGCGGGACCTGGCGGCCGCACTCCTGGCCGCCCCCCGCGACGCGGTCATCGAGACCAAGACGCTGCTGCGCGGCGCCCAGGACCGCACCTACGACGAGCAGCGCGGCGCCGAGCGCGCGGCCCAGACCCGCCGGCTGCGGGACCTCGCCGGCGTCGGCGACTAGGGCAGGGCCGGAATCGGCACGGCCGTCACCAGCACGGCCACCGTCGGACCGTCCGGCAGCGCCGCGCCCACCGCGGCACGGACCTCCCGGGCCACGTCGAGGGCCCGGCGGTCCGCGCCCACCGCCAGTTCGACGCGGACATGGCGGCGCGGCAGCGCACCGGCCCCGGACTCCCGGTCCTCGATGTGCACCGGCCGGCCCAGCATCCCGGTCAGCCGGTCCACACCGGGCACCGCCAGCGCGGCGACCGCCACGAGGGTCTCGTCGCCCGGCCCCGCCTCCGCGGGACGCGGCGGCTCCGGCGCCCGTTCGGCGGAACGCTCCGCGTCCTCCTCCAGCAGGGCCGTCACCCGCAGGTCCACCTCGCCGAGTTCCAGCCCCAGCCGCCCGGCTGCCGCCCCCGCGAGCACGCCGCGCAGCCGCTCCGCGGTCACCGGCAGCGGCTCGGCCGGCGTGGCCTCGAACTCCGCCGAGAGCCGCAGCGGTCCGGGCGGCAGCGCGCTCTGGGGCGGCGGTACGGCGGGTTCGTACGTCTCCTCCGGACGGGCGAGCCCGATGCGTACCGCGCCCAGCCGTACGCCCGAAAGGCCCCCGGCGGCCGCCCGCAGCGCCTGCCGGGCCGCCTCCTCGGAGATCCACGCGCCGTCACGCGGCCCGCCCAGCGGCAGCAGCCTGCCCAGCCCGAGCTGCCGCCGCACCGTCCGTGCCCACTGCTCCGCCGTCATTCCTCCAGCCTGCCGCATCTCCGGCGCGCGTTCGCGCAACCGCGCTTACGGTGGTCGAAGGAGGACGACCGAAAGGGGTGACGGCGATGACCGAGACGACGCAGAACACCGAGGTGGAGTCGCAGGCGCGCAAGACCGTCAAGCGCGGCGGCGGTGACCCGGCGACCCGAGGGCGGACCACCATCGCCGACGGGGTCGTGGAGAAGATCGCCGGGCTCGCGGCCCGGGACGTCCTCGGCGTCCACGCCATGGGCAGCGGACTCAGCCGCACCTTCGGCGCCGTACGGGACCGGGTGCCCGGCGGTTCGAAGTCGGCCACCCGCGGGGTCAAGGCCGAGGTCGGCGAGGTGCAGACCGCGCTCGACCTGGAGATCGTCGTCGACTACGGCGTCTCGATCGCGGACGTGGCCAAGGCCGTGCGGGAGAACGTCGTGACCGCGGTGGAGCGGATGACCGGCCTCGAAGTCGTCGAGGTCAACATCGCGGTGAGCGACGTGAAGCTGCCCGACGAGGAGGACGAGGAGCCGGAGCCCCGGATCCAGTGACCGCACTCAGCCCCAGGGACCTTGAGGGAGCGCAGGATGAGCATGGCCGTGGTCGGCTTGATCGCCGGCATGGCGTTGGGCTTCGCGGGATATTTCGGCGGGTTCGGCGCTTTTCTGCTGGTGGCGGCGCTGGGCGCCATCGGCTTCGTCGTCGGCCGGTTCCTGGAAGGGGACCTGGAGATCGGCGACTTCTTCCGTACCCGTGACGACCGGCGGAGATGACGTCCGTGAGCAGTGCGGCCGGTGCGGCGGACGAGCTCCGCAGACCCCTGACCCCGACCGCCGTTCCCCCCGGTGACCGAGGGGCCACGAGGATCGCCGACCGGGTGGTCGCGAAGGTCGCCGGACAGGCGGCCCGCGAGGCGCTCGGGAAGCTTCCCGCCGATGCCGAGCCGCCGTACGCCACCGTCGTCGTCCACCACGACGTGGCCCGCATCCGCATGCACCTCGAACTGGGCTACCCGGGCGACATCGGCACGCGTTGCCGCGAGGTGCGTCAGCAAGTGGTCGAGCGGGTAGTCGCGTTGGTGGGCATGGAGGTGCCGGAGGTCGCGGTCCAGGTGGAGCGGCTGTACCCGGCACAGGGACACGGCGCGGCACAGGGGAGGACGCGATGAGCGAGCCCCAGGGCTCCGAGGGCACGACACAACGACTGCCGGTCATCGAGCGGGAGGCGGAACCGGACCGGAGCGACGACTCCGCGTCGACGGCCGCCTACGGGCCACCACCCGCCCCGGTGGCCGAGGCGGGCGGCGGCGCACACCGCTTCTGGTCGGCGCGCAGGGTTCCGGCCGGCCTCGTCGCCCTGCTGCTCCTGCTCGTCGCCGGGATCTTCCTGTACGACATCGCGGCCGTCCGGGCCGACCGGCCGGCCATGCACTGGCGCCGCGAACTCTCCCGGCAGCTCGCCGCCCGCCCCCTGGACGACACCTGGGTCCTGGCCGGCGCCGGTGTCGCCGCCGCCCTGGGCCTGTGGCTGCTCGTCCTGGCCCTCACACCGGGGCTGCGCGGCATCCTGCCGATGAGCCGCACCCACCCCGACGTCCGCGCGGGTCTGCACCGGGACGCGGCCGCCATGGTCCTGCGCGACCGGGCCATGGAGGTGGCCGGCGTCCAGTCCGCCCGGGTACGGATGAGGCGGCGCAAGGCCGACGTCCGCGCGGTCTCGCACTTCCGCGAACAGGACGACGTGCGCGCCGACCTGGACGCGAACCTCGGCGAGGCGGTCAGGGGACTGGGTCTGGCCCGGCCCCCCGCCCTGTCGGTGCACGTCGTGCGGACCACCGGGAAGAAGGGCTGAGGCCGATGCTGAGGACCGTCAACCGCGTACTTATCGGCCTGGTGGGCCTGGTCCTGCTCGTCGTCGGCGGCTCGGTGCTCGCCGTGGGCCTCGGCCTCCAGCCGCCCTCCTGGTGGATCCACGACGGCAGGAAGGACGTCCTGCTGAGCGACGCGGAGCGCACCCGCTGGGACGGCGAGGGCTGGTGGTGGCCCACGGTCATCGCCGCACTGGCGCTCGTGGTGCTCCTGACCCTGTGGTGGCTGACGGCGGTACTGCGCAGGCGCCGCCTCACGGAGGTACGCGTCGACACCGGTGACGGCGAGGGCGCGCTCCTGCGGGGCCGGGCCCTGGAGGGCGTACTCGAAGGGGACGCGGCCGGGCTGGACGGTGTCCACCGGGCGCACGCCCACCTGACCGGCCGCCCGGACGCCCCCGGGACCCGCGTGCGGCTCCTGCTGGAACCCCATGTGGATCCGGGGACGGCCCTGCACCACCTGACGACCGAGGCGCTCGCCCACGCCCGCAACTCGGCGGGGCTCGACTCGCTTCCGGCCGAGGTGCGCATGACCGGCGTCAGGCACAAGGCGGAACGGGTCAGTTGAGCTTTTCGGGGGCGCGGGGAACTGCGCGATCAGCCCCCATCGGCCGGCACTCTAGAAGCCGTGCCTCATGCCCCCATCAACCGGCAGCATGACCCCGGTCAGATAGGAAGCAGCCGGCGACAGCAAGAACGCCGACACGCGCCCGAACTCCTCAGGGGTCCCGTACCGCCGCAACGGAATCCGCGACTCGTTCGCAACCCGGGTTGCCTCAGGATCAGCCGACATCCCGTCCAGCTCGCGCACCCGGTCCGTGTCGATGCGCGAGGGCAGCAGGCCGACGACCCGGATTCCGCGCGGCCCGAGTTCGTCCGCGAGCGACTTCGCGAACCCGGCGAGACCGGGACGCAGTCCGTTCGAGATGGTCAGCCCCGGGAGCGGCTCGTGCACGGACGCCGACAGCACGAACCCGATCACGCCCCCGCCCTCCAGCTCCGCCGCGGCAGCCCGGGCCAGCCGGACCGCCCCGAGGAACACGGACTCGAACGCGGCCTGCCACTGTTCGTCCGTGTTGTCGGCGACGAAGCCGGGCGGGGGCCCGCCGACACTGATGAGCACTCCGTCGAACCCGCCGAAGTGCTCACGCGCGGTGGCGATCAGCCGCTCGGGCGCCGACGGGTCGGCGTTGTCGACGGCCACGCCCACGGCGTTCGGCCCCAGCTCCGCGGCCGCGGCGACCGCCCGCTCCTCCTCGCGTCCGGTCACCACCACCTTCGCCCCGTCGGCGACCAGCTCGCGCGCGGCCGCGTTGCCGAGCCCGCGGGTCGCTCCGGTGACGACGTACACACGGTCCTTCAGTCCAAGATCCATGGCTCCTATCCTGCCTCCTCGCCCCCGAACAGGGTGAGGGCGGTGTTCACCAGACCGATGTGGCTGAACGCCTGCGGGAAGTTGCCGAGCTGGGCGCCGGCCACCGGGTCGTACTCCTCGGACAGCAGCCCCACGTCGTTGGCGAGGCCCAGCAGTCGTTCGAAGAGGTCCCGCGCCTCCTTCCTGCGGTCGGTCATGTGCAGCGCGTCGGCGAGCCAGAACGAGCACACCAGGAACGTGCCCTCGCCGCCGGGCAGCCCGTCGACGGGGGTCTCCTCGGCGCTGTACCGCCGCACCAGCCCGTCGTGGTCCAGCTCCGCGCGGATCGCGTCGATGGTGCCGACCACCCGGGGGTCGTCCGGCGGCAGGAAGCCGGTGCGCGGGATCAGCAGCAGGGACGCGTCGAGTTCGCGGGAGCCGTAGTACTGGGTGAAGGTGTTGCGGTCGGGGTCGAAGCCCTTCTCGCAGACCTCGCGGTGCACCTCGTCGCGCAGCGCGCGCCAGCCCTCCAGGTCACCGGTCAGGTCCGGGAAGGCCTCCAGGGTGCGCACCGCGCGGTCGGCGGCCACCCACACCATGACCTTCGAGTGGACGAAGTCGCGGCGGCCGCCGCGCACCTCCCAGATCCCCTCGTCCGGCTGCCGCCAGGAGGACCGCAGGAAGTCCAGCAGGACCCGCTGCAGGGACCACATGTGCGGCTTGGCGAGCAGACCCGCGCGCCGGGCCAGCGACAGCGAGTCCATGACCTCGCCGTACACGTCGAGCTGGAGCTGTTTCACGGCCTCGTTGCCGATGCGCACCGGCCGGGAGCCGCCGAAGCCGGACAGCCAGGGCAGCTCGAACTCGGGCAGCCGCCGCTCGCCCGCGACGCCGTACATGATCTGGAGGTCCGCCGGGTCGCCGGCGACCGCGCGCAGCAGCCAGTTCCGCCAGGCCTCGGCCTCCTCCAGATAGCCGCACTGCACGAGGGCGGCCAGGGTGAGGGTGGAGTCGCGCAGCCAGCAGTAGCGGTAGTCCCAGTTGCGCACCCCGCCCATCTCCTCCGGCAGCGAGGTGGTGGCCGCGGCCACGATGCCCCCGGTCGGCCGGTAGGTGAGCGCCTTCAGGGTGATCAGGGAACGGACCACGGCGTCCCGGTGCGGACCGTCGTAGCGGCAGCGCGCCGCCCACGCCTGCCAGTCGGCCACGCTGCTCTCCAGCGCCTCGAAGGGGTCGGTCAGCGGGGGGCGCGGCTCGTGCGAGGGGTGCCAGGTGAGGACGAACGCCACCCTCTCGCCGGCCTCGACGGTGAACTCCGAGTGCGTGCCGAAGTGTTCGCCCCAGGTGCGCACCGGGGGCACGCTGCGCAGCCACGTCGAGTCGGGGCCCGCGACGGCCACCCGGTGCCCGTCGGCCCTGCGCACCCACGGCACGACCGAGCCGTACTCGAAGCGCAGCCGGAGCGTGCTGCGCACGGTGACGCGGCCGCGGAGCCCCTCCACGATCCGTACGACGTCGGGGGCCACGTCGCGCTGCGGCATCAGGTCGGTGACCCGCACGGCGCCGTCGTCGGTCTCCCACTCGGTGTCCAGGACGAGGGTGCCGGGGCGGTAGGCGCGGCGCGTGCAGCGGTCCGCGCCCTCGGGGGCGATCCGCCAGTGGCCGTTCTCCTCGTCCCCGAGCAGCCGGGCGAAGCAGGCCGCCGAGTCGAAGCGGGGCAGGCACAGCCAGTCCACGGAACCGTCCATGCCGATCAGCGCGGCCGTCTGTTCGTCGCCGATGAGGGCGTAGTCCTCGATACGGGGGTGCACGCAGTGCGGTTTCCCGGCGGGCCGTGAGGGCAATCAGGGGTGGGGCCGGGGGAGTGACGCCGGGCGGGTCGGCAGTGTCCTACGACGGTGGCCGCGGAGTCCGTGCGCGCCGGGGCCGGCCTCGCCCGCCGGTCACACCGCCGCCGGTTCCGCCTTCGCCGTGGCTTCCTGGGCCGCCTTCTCGCGGCGGTCACGCAGTTCACGCCGGACCAGGACGACCCAGCCGATCGGCACGCCCGCGGAGAACAGCCACCACTGGATGGCGTAGGCGTAGTTCAGCGCTGCGTCCTCCTTGCCGGGGTTGGCGCCGATCAGTTCCGGGCTGTCCCCCTTCGGCTCGGGGGCCGTCTGGGCGATGTAGCCGCCGAGCACCGTGGCGCCCAGCCGCTCGGCCTCCTGCTCGCTGTTGATCAGCATGATCTGCCGGTCGGGGAGCCCCTTGAGGTTCTTGATGCCGCTCGCCGCGGTCGTCTCGTCGGGCATCAGCCGCCCGGTGACGGTGATCTCGCCCTTCGTGGGCGCGGGGATCCTGGGGAACTCCGTCTGGCTGGCACCGTTCGCGGGGATCCAGCCCCGGTTGACCAGCAGCACCTTGCCGTCGTCGAGGACGAAGGGGGTCAGGACGTGGTAGCCGACCTCGTCGTCGGAGTTGGTGCGGCGCCGGACGACGACCTCGTCGGCGGTGTCGAAGTGCCCCTTCGCGGTCACGCTGCGGTACCGGTCGTGGGTGGTGACCGTGTGTCCGGGCGAGGTCATCCGCTCCACGGGCACCGGCTTCGCGGACAGCGCCTCGGAGACGAGCTGGTTGCGGGCGGTGCGCATCTCGTAGCGGTGCATCTGCCAGATGCCCAGCCTGATCATCGTGGGGATGAGGAGGAGGGCGACCAGCGTGAGGATCACCCACTGCCGGGACAACAGGAAGCGGTACACCCCACGACCGTACAACTCGGACCGCCGGACGCTCGCACAGGGGTGTGGTCGGGCCCCGGGGGCCGGGGCACCCGATGGAGCGCTGTCGGCTTGCGGGTGCCGGCCCCGCGCCTGACGATTCGGCTTATGACACGTTGCGAAGTGTGTGGGAACGACTACGAGCTGGCGTTCACCGTCGAGACCAAGGACGGGGCCCGCCACGTCTTCGACTCGTTCGCCTGCGCGATCCACCGCATGGCCCCCATCTGCGAGCACTGCCGGGTGCAGATCATCGGCCAGGGCGTCGAGGTGGACGGCCACTGGTTCTGCGGCGCGCACTGCGCCCGCGCGGAGGGCAAGGTCGGCATCGTGGACAAGGTCGGCTCCGCCGTGTGACCGACCCCGGCACGCTCGTGGAAGAGGGGCCCCTCAACGGAAGCGGGCCCCCTCACGTAGTCGGGGCGGCGAACGCGTTGGTTCCCGCGGCTCGCGGGCGGGCGGAAGCACCGGGTGTGCGTCGGCGCACGACCGCCCGGGCCGTGCTCCCGCCGGTCCCCGCGCGGGCGCGTCACGTCCCGCACGCGGGGTATGCCTTGGCCGCGCCCGCCCACCTGGCGGGCCGACGTCCGGTCCCCCGTGAAAGGCAGTCCACGATGAGCGACACCGACGCACTGGGCACCACCGCACCGGGCACCACCTCGCCGGGTGCCGGTGCACCGGGCATCACCCCGCTGCACCGCCACGCCCTGGAGCCGGTGGCGACCTTCTGCGGCGACTGCGACTGCGGCTGCCCGCAGTTGTTCGTCGACCCGAGCGCGCCGGCCGAGCGCCGGGTCCTGCTCACCGACGACTTCGGTCAACGAGTCCAGATGAGCGCCGAGCAGTTCGCCTCGCTGGTGACGGAGGCCAAGTCGGGCAAACTGGACGGCATCGCCCTCGCCTGACCGGCCCGGCGCACCCGGCGCCGGGTGCGTGCGGTCAGCCCTCCGACGCCGGCGCCACGTCCCGGAGAAGCTGCCCGAAGGCCGCCTCGTCGACGACCGGCGTGCCGAACTGCCGGGCCTTGACCACCTTGGACGTGCCCGAGTCCGGGTCGTTGGTGACGAGCAGACTGGTCAGTCGCGAGATGCTCGTGGCGACATGCAGCCCGGCCTCGATCGCCCGGTCCTCCAGGAGATCGCGCTCGGTCGAGGTGTCCCCGGAAAAGGCGATCCGCATGCCCTGTTTGAGTGGTTTGCCGTCCTCGTACCGCCCCGGGTTGGGGTAGGGGCACGCGGGACGCTTGCGCGCGGGCCGCCAACTGGTCGCCCGGTAACCGCCGTAGGCCGACGACGACTGCCGGGGCACCGCCCGGTCCGTCCACTCGGTCAGCGGCCGGCACTCGTGCAGCGGCAGCCGTACGCTGCGCGCGGCGGCGGCCCGCAGGCTCGGCCGGAACGCCTCCGCGAGCACGCGCGCGTCGTCGAGGGCGTGGTGCGCCCGCTGCTGCACGACGCCGAAGTGGGCCGCCAGCGACTCCAGTTTGTGGTTGGGCAGCGGCAGGCCGAGCTCCTTCGACAGGACGATGGTGCACAGCCGCTGCGTCACCGGTGCCACCCGGCCCGCGCGGGCGTACTCGCGGGCGATCATCTGCCAGTCGAAGACGGCGTTGTGCGCGACGAGCACGCGGCCGTCGAGCCGGGTGGAGAACTCGTCGGCGATGTCCTGGAAGAGAGGGGCGCCTTCGAGCGCCTCGCTCGTCAGCCCGTGGATCCACACGGGACCCGGGTCGCGCTCCGGATTGACCAGTGTGTACCAGTGGTCCTCGACCTCGCCGAGGGCGTCAAGTCGGTAGACCGCGGCGGAGATTATCCGGTCGTCGCGGGCCAGGCCGGTGGTCTCCACGTCGACGACCGCGTATCCCTGCGGATACGCGGCCGGCCACGCTGTGGGGGAGGACGCTGCGGTCGTCTGGTCTTCGAGCATGGTTCACGAGGATACGGGCCACGACTGACAGTCCCTCACGGTGGCGTCGGTACGCGGCTCGCGGCGAGCTGGGTGCGATCCTCCGGGGATGACCGAAGAGGGTGTGGGTGGACCGGAGCACGGCGAGGCGCACGGCGGTGGGCTGGGCGCCCGGCTCAACTGGCTGCGGGCGGCCGTGCTCGGCGCGAACGACGGCATCGTCTCCACGGCGGGCCTCGTCGTCGGCGTGGCCGGCGCGACGAGCGACCGCGCGGCACTGCTGACGGCGGGTCTGGCGGGCCTGCTGGCCGGCTCGATGTCCATGGCGGCCGGGGAGTACGTGTCGGTGTCGACCCAGCGCGACTCCGAGATGGCCGCGCTGGCCCTGGAGAAGCGGGAACTGCGCGAACAGCCCGAGGCCGAGCTGGAGGAGTTGACGGAGCTTCTGGAGGAGCGGGGCCTGTCCCGTGACGTGGCCCGCGAGGCGGCGGAGCAACTCACGGAACGGGACGCGCTGCGGGCGCACGCGCGCGTGGAGCTCGGAATCGACCCGGACGAACTGACCAACCCCTGGCACGCGGCCTGGGCGAGCTTCCTGGCGTTCACGGCGGGGGCGTTGCTGCCGCTGCTCGCCATCGTGCTGCCCCCGGCGGGGTGGCGGGTGCCGGTGACCGTGGTGTCGGTGGTGGCGGCGCTGGTGCTGACCGGGTGGAGCAGTGCCCGGCTGGGGGCGGCGGCCGCGGGGCGGGCGGTGGTGCGGAACGTGGGAGGCGGCGTACTGGCGATGGGGGTCACCTACGCGGTGGGAGTGCTGCTGGGAGCGGCCGGGGTCGGTTGATGTCCTGGCGTGGCGGCGGTCGGGGTCGGTTGACGTCCTGGCGTGGCGGCGGTCGGGGTCGGTTGATGGCCCGGTGCGGCGGCGGTCTGTTCAGCCGTCGCCCCCTTCTGCCCGGCCGCCGACGCCCCTTGGCGGAGATCGCCAAGAAGCAAGCGCGTACCACCGGTAATACTTGTCAGTAACAACGTCTAGCCGCGCCCGCGCTGCGGTTCTACGGTGCACGCATGCCGAACCTCCCCGACGTCGTGGTCTGGTCCATTCCCGCTTTCGTGCTGCTCACCGTCATCGAGATGATCAGCGTCCGGGTCCATCCCGACGAGGACGCCGCCGGTTACGAGGCCAAGGACGCCGCCACCAGCGTCGGCATGGGACTCGGCAGCCTCTTCTTCGACTTCCTGTGGAAGATCCCGATCGTCGCCCTCTACACGGCCCTGTACGAACTCACCCCGCTCCGCGTCCCCGTCCTGTGGTGGACGGTCCCCCTGATGCTGCTCGGGCAGGACTTCTTCTACTACTGGTCCCACCGCGGCCACCACGTCATCCGCATCCTGTGGGCCTGTCACGTCGTCCACCACTCCAGCCGGAAGTTCAACCTCACCACCGCGCTGCGCCAGCCCTGGACGAGCCTGACCGTCTGGCCGTTCTACGTCCCGCTCGTCGCCCTGGGGGTCCACCCGGCCGCGCTCGCCTTCTGCTCCTCCGCGAACCTCGTCTACCAGTTCTGGATCCACACCGAACGCATCGACAAGATGCCCCGATGGTTCGAGTTCGTCTTCAACACCCCGTCCCACCACCGTGTCCACCACGCCTCCCAGGGCGGTTACCTGGACCGCAACTTCGGCGGGATCCTCATCGTCTGGGACCGGCTCTTCGGCTCGTTCGTCGCCGAGACCGAACGGCCCGTCTACGGGTTGACCAAGAACATCAACACGTTCAACCCGATCAAGGTGGCCACGAACGAGTACGTGGCGATCGTCAAGGACGTCAAGAACGCCCGGAGTTGGAGTGAGCGGGCCGGGCGGGTGTTCGGCGGCCCGGGCTGGCAGCCGTCGGCGCCGCCGGCATCGGCCACGCCGACGGCACCGGAAACGGCTCCGCCCGCGTCACCGGAACCGGCTGCGGCCGAGGGAAGCGCGGCCGCGTGAGAGGCCGCCCCGGGCGGCGGGCGTCCACGGCCCCTGCCGGACCGTCCCCGCGCACGCGTTCCGCCGCCGCCCTCCTGCTCGCCTGCCTCGCCGCCGCCACCCTCACCGACCTGGTCTCCCTGGCCGTCGGTCTCGACGGCGGCCACACCGTCGCCAAGCCCCTGCTCATGCCGCTCCTCGCCGCCTGGGCAGGGGTCAGCGGCGCACCACGCCTCCTCGTCGCCGCGCTCCTGTGCGGCTGGGGCGGCGACGTCCTGCTGCTGTCCGACAGCGACCCGGCCTTCCTCGCCGGCATGGCCTGCTTCGCCGCCGGACACGTCTGCTACCTCGTGCTCTTCGTGCGCCGCGGCACGTCACGCGCGCGTGCGCTCCTCCCGGCCCCCGCCTACGCCCTCTCGCTCGTCACCCTGGTCGCCCTCCTGTGGCCGGACCTGCCGGCGGACCTCCGCGTCCCCGTGGCCGGCTACAGCACCCTGCTCGTGGCCATGGCGTACACCGCCGCCCGGCTCGGCCTCGCCACCGGACTCGGCGGTGCCCTCTTCGTCCTCTCGGACACCCTCATCGCGACCGGCGTCGCCGACTGGCCCCAGCTCCCGCGACCCGATTTCTGGATCATGCTCACGTACGTCGCCGCGCAGTTCCTGCTGGCAGGCGGCACACGACGAGCCCTCGAAGCGCGCCCGGGCCCCACGGCGACGTACGGTGAGATGCGCTCGACCACCCCCTGAGCGCCGTCACGACCTCGCACGAGAAGGACCCTCGCCATGCGCGCCACCACCATCCACGCCCCCTACGACATGCGCGTGGAGGACGTGCCCGAGCCCGTGGTGCAACTGCCCACCGACGCCGTGCTCCGGGTGCTGCGCGCCTGCATCTGCGGCAGCGACCTGTGGGCCTACCGCGGTGAGGCGGCCCGCCGGCCGGGACAGCGGATCGGCCACGAGTTCCTCGGCGTCGTCGAGGAGACCGGCTCCGAGGTCCGCACCCTCAAGCGGGGCGACCTCGTCGTCGCGCCCTTCATGTGGTCCGACGGTGTCTGCGACTACTGCCGCGAGGGCCTGACGACCTCCTGCGAGCACGGCGGCTTCTGGGGTTCCGTCGGCTACGACGGCGGCCAGGGCGAGGCCGTCCGCGTCCCCTACGCCGACGGCACCCTCGTACGGCTGCCCAAGGAAGCGGCCTCCGACGACCGTCTGCTGTCGTCCCTGTTGACCCTCTCCGACGTGCTCGGCACGGGCCACCACGCGGCTCTCGGCGCCGGCGCTCGCCCGGGTGCCACGGTCGCCGTCGTCGGCGACGGTGCCGTCGGCCTGTGCGCGGTGCTCGCCGCCAAGCGGCTCGGCGCCGAACGCATCATCGCCCTGGGCCGCCACCAGGTGCGCACTGATATCGCCCGCCGTTTCGGCGCCACCGACGTGGTCGCCGAGCGCGGGGACGCCGCCGTCGAAGCCGTCCGCGAACTCACCCGCGGCCAGGGCGCGCACGCCGTCGTGGAGGCCGTCGGCACCGAGCAGTCCATGAGCACGGCGGTCAACATCACCCGGGACGGGGGCGCCATCGGCTTCGTCGGCGTCCCGCACGGCAGCGGCACCGGCATCGACCTCGGCGTCATGTTCGACCGGAACATCGCCCTGCGCGGCGGCGTCGCACCGGTCCGGGCCTACATCCCCGAACTGCTCCCCGACGTCCTTGACGGCACCGTCGACGCCTCACCCGTCTTCGACATGACCGTCGGCCTGGAGGGCGTCCCCGACGGCTACAAGGCGATGGACGAGCGCACGGCACTCAAGGTCCTCGTCACCAACTAGCGGTCACCGGCTGGCTGTCACCTACTGGACGTCACCAACCGGCCGTCTCCGCGCGGCGGTTGCCAGTCGCCGGTCGCCAGTCATCGGTCACCGGCCGGCGGCCAGGTCCCCGCGCGGCTCCGCTCTACCAGTGGATCGGCAGCGGCAGCGCCGTCAGCAGTCCCGACACCACGACCACCAGGCCCAGGGCGGCGACCTCCGCGCGCGCGGGCGCGCAGGCGGTCAGCGGGTCGGGGGCGCGGCGCAGCCGGTTCCTGGCCCCCAGGGCGAGCACGGCGACGACCACCACCAGAAGCACTTTGGCGAGCAGGACACGCCCGTAGGCCGTGTCCGTCAGGCCGTCCAGGACGGCGCCGGGCGGCAGGCGGCGCAGCGAACTCGCCACACCGGTCGCGGAGACGGCGGCGAGCAGAACGGCGGCCACGCGCGCGTAGAGCCCGAGCAGCGCCGCGCCCGGCGCCGTAAGGCTCCAGTGCCGCTGCGTCCGCAGCACGTGCAGCAGCCCGCCCGCCCACAGCGCCGCGCACGCGAGGTGAACCAGCGTCAGCGCGGAGCCGGCCAGCGGGCTGGGCTCGGTCTCGGGATGCGCGCGCAGGGCCTCCGCCGCCGCCACCGCGGACAGGGGCCACACCTGGGTGGCCGGGCGGCCCGAACGGGCGCACAGCCCGGCCACCAGGAACGCGTTGACCTCCAGCAGGGCCAACTTCCCGTCCCGCGAGGCGTACAGGCCGCCGAGATCGATCGCGGAGAGGGTGCGGGGCACCAGATTGCCGGTCGCCACGACCGACGCAAGGCCCAGGGCGGCGAGGAACCCGGCGGCGGCCGTGTACGCAGCCCAGGAGCGCGGCACGTCCGGGGGAGCGCCGGGCACCGAGCGGGCCAGTCGGCCCACGAACAGCTCGCCCAGCGGCACGCACAACGCCGCGAACAGCACGGCCCGCAGCAGCGCCACCCCGCCGGCCCCGGGCGCGGCGGCCTCCCCGGTGCCGTGCAGCGCCGCGGACGGACCGAGCGGCGGTATCGCCAGGGCCAGTACCGCGAGAACGAGGACGGCGACCGCCCGGCCGGTGCCGGGACGCCGTGGGTGACCGGTCACGTCGGCCACCTCGGAGGCGGGTCTTGTCAGGGTCACCGTACGATCCTGGCGACAAAGGACAGAACCGGGCAACTGCCGGGAAACAAGTGGTGGTACGGCATTCCACCCAAAGCCGTCTCCGTGGTGCCGCCGTAGGTCCGGGGCCGCTCACTCCCAGCGCGCGGTGTCCGTCCCCCACGGCACGGGCGGCCGGCGCCAGTCCACCGGGCCACCCTCGAAGGAGACCGGCGGCAGCGCGTACCGCAGCAGTCCGAGCGCGCTGTCCGTCTCCGCCAGCCATGGCCCGGGACCGTCGTAGGGACCGTCCTCGGCGTCCTCCGCGACCACACCCGTGCCGACCATGCCGTCCACGCCGTCCGTGCTCTCCACGCCGTCCGTCAGCCACTGGGCCGTCCGCGCGAGCGCCAGCCGCACGAGACGGCTCCCGCCGTCGTACGACTGCTCGTGCAGGGCCCGCAGCACGGCTGCCGCGAGCAGATAGCCCGTCCCGTGGTCGAGGGCCTGCGCGGGCAGTGCGCCCGGCCGCTCCGCCGACCCCTCCAGCACCGCGATCCCGGTGGCCGCCTGCACGAGGCTGTCGAAGCCCCGCCGCGTACGCCAGGGCCCGTAGGTGCCCCACGCCGACAACTGGGCGACGACCACGCCGGGCCGCCGTTCCGCCAGGGCCTCGGCGGACAGTCCGAAGCGGTCCAGCGCGCCCGGGCGGTACCCGGTGACGACCACGTCCGCCGCCGCGAGCAGCTCCTCGAAGGTCTGCCGGTCGGTGGCCAGGTCGAGCGTCGCCGAGCGCTTCCCGAGACCGGTGTCGGCGTGCTGGTCCGGCAGTTCGGGGAGCTCAGGCGCGTCCAGGCGCAGGACGTCCGCGCCGAGCAGGGCGAGCGTGCGGGTGGCGACCGGGCCCGCGAGCACCCGTGTCAGGTCCAGGACGCGCAGACCGGCGGCCGGCAGCAGGGGAGAGGGGCCGACAGCGGGGAACGCACGCACGCGTGCCGAGTCCAGCCGCCCTCGCTCGACCAGGGGCCGTGTCGCCACCTCGGCCGCCTGCGGATGTGCGGCCCACTGTGCGGGGGAGCGCAGGGCGACGGCGAGTCCCCCGGCCGCGTACACGGCCTCCTCGACGTCCAGGGCGGACCGCTCGGCCAGCGCCGCCCCGACGGCCGCCGTGTCGTCCGGCACGCCCAGCGCGTCGAGCAGTCGGGCCCGGTGGTGCGGGTAGTTGGCGTGTGTCCGCACCCACCCGTCCGCAGTCCGCCAGAACCGGGACAGCGGTGCGAAGCCGACCGGAGCGCGGCCGTCGATCAACAGGTGACGCTCGCTCCGGAAGGCGGTGGCGACCGCCCCGTCGTCCACGCGCACCGACGGCACCTCGGCGAGCCCGGCCCGTCGCGCCCCGAGTGCGGCGGCGGCGCGTGCGCACTCGCCCACGCAGGCTCGCGCCAGGTGCAGCACGGGAAGGCGCCCCTGAAGAACGCCGTCCCGCGCTACCAACTTGATTCCAGTCATGACTGCACTATGCAGTATTGACCGAATCAATACATGGACGACCCTTGATCGTCCTGAAGCCCTACTTCGTCACCGCGTCCAGTGCGTCCACCGTGCCCCAGCCGTAGAAGCCGTTGCGGTTCTTGGAGCCCTCGCAGACCGCGTCGACCTTGCCGTCGCCGTTGATGTCGTAGGGGTCCGTGCACGGCGTGGCGTCGGCCTCCGCGTACAGCAGCGCCTTCACCAGGGCCGGCGGGGCGTACGGGTGCGTCGACTTGATCAGGGCGGCCACGGCCGCGGCGTGCGGCGAGGCCATCGACGTACCGGCCATGTAGCCCCACTTGCCGCCGGGCAGCGTGCCCAGGATCAGACCGCTGGTCGCGGGCGGCGCGGGTGTCTGGTAGGCCGTCGAGTCGCCGCCGGGCGCGGCGACGTCGATGACGCCCAGGCCGTAGTTGGAGAAGGACGACTTGATGCCCTTGGCGCCGGTCGCCGCGACGGTCACCACGCCCGGGAGCTGGGTCGGTATGTCGAAGCACTCCGACGGGTCGATCACCCGGTCCGAGGGCGTGCCGTCGTTCGGCGAGACCGGGTCGGTGATCTCGTCGGACGCGAGGTCGTAGTTCTCGTTGCCGGCCGCGGCGACGTTGACCACGCCCCGCTTCTCCGCGTACCGCGAGGCCCGGGTGACCGCGTCCACGAGGGCCTTCTGGTCCGGGTCGTCGGTGCAGTTGAAGTACCACGGGTCGGTGTAATAGCTGTTGTTGGTGACGTCGACGCCGTGCGTGGCCGCCCACATGAAGCCGCAGACCACGGCCTCCGTGTAGAAGTAGCCGGCGGTGGTCGACACCTTGATGCCCGCGACCTTCACCCCGGGCGCCACACCCGTCATGCCGACGCCGTTCTTGGCGGCCGCGATCTCACCGGCCACGTGCGTGCCGTGCGGGCTCTCCTCGGCGCTCGGCCGCCACGCCCCGTCGGTGGTGTCCGGCTTGCCCGTCACGCAGTTGACCGAGGCGGCCCGGTCGAAGTTCGGCGCCAGGTCCGGGTGGGTGTCGTCGACGCCGGTGTCGATGACGGCGACGGTCACCTTGCTGCTGCCGAGCGACTTCTCGTGCGCCTTGTCCGCCTTGATGGCGGGCAGGTCCCACTGCAGGGACTCCAGGGGGTCCTGGCCGGCGTCGGCGGCGGCCTGCGCGGCGGACATCTGCGCCGAGCTGAGCGCCTTCGGCGTCCCCTCGTCGGTCGTCGACTGCGCGGGCAGCGGCGCGTTGCGCGTGTTGCCCGCCGACTCGACGCCGCGGACCTTGCGGATCGTCTTCGCGAAGTCGGGGTTCGACGAGTGGACGACGATCACGCCGATCTGGTCGTACGACGTCACGATCGTGCCGCCGGCCCTCGCGATGGCCTTCTTCACCTGGGCGGAAGGACCGTGCCCGGGACGGACGTTGACGACGTAGCTGAGCGCCGTCCCGTCCGTGGCGGTGGCGGCGAGGACGTCGCTGACGGCACCGGCGGAGGTGCCGGACAGGCCGGTCGCGGACGCCGTGGCGCCCGGCAGGAACGCCATGGCCGTGGCGATGGCCATGCCGAGCGGGATCGCGATCGTGCGCCGGTAGCGCGAGTGAGCCCCAGTCATGATGAGAATCTCTCCAGTTCGTTCTCGGTACAAGCGGTCCGTGCGGGTGGTGCCGGGTCGGGCGAAGTGTCGGAGCGGGCGGGTCACTTGACCGCGCGCAGCGCGTTGACGATGCCGAAGCCGTAGAACCCGTTGGCCCGGGTGCCGCCCTCGCACACCGCGTCCTGCGTGCCGTCGCCGTCCTGGTCGTACGAGGCCGGGCAGCTCGTGGCGTCGGCCTGCGCCTTCAGCAGCGCCTGCAACTGCGCCGGGCTCGCCTTGGGGTGCGTCGACTTCAGCAGCGCGGCGACGCCCGCGGCGTGCGGCGAGGCCATCGAGGTGCCCTGAAGGAAGCCGTACTCGCCGTTCGGCAGGGTCGACAGGATGCGGCCGTTCTGCGAGGGCGTGTCCGGGATCTGGTAGAGCCGGTCACCGCCCGGGGCGGCGACGTCGATGACGCCCTTGCCGTAGGAGGAGTAGTACGACTTGAGGTTCTTGACGCCCGTCGCGCTGACCGTGACGACACCCGGGAGCTGCGTCGGCACGTCGAAGCACTCGTGCGGGTCGACGGTCCGCGGCACCGGGGTCGAGTCGTCGGGGCTCGAGTCGTCGACGAGGGCGTCGGAGTCCAGGTCGTCGTTGGAGTTGCCCGCCGACGCCAGGCTGAGCGTGCCCTTCTTCTGGGCGTACAACTGCGCCCTGTTGACCGCGTCAACAATGGCCCGCTGATCTGGATCGTCCATGCAGTTGTACAGCCACGGATCAACGTAGTAGCTGTTGTTCGTGATCTCGACGCCGTGGTCGGCCGCGAACACGAACGCGCAGACGACGCTCTCGGGGTAGAAGAGGCCGTTGTTCCGGTCGGTCACATTGATGGCCGACACCTTGACGCCGGGCGCGACCCCGGCCACGCCGATGCCGTTGCGGGCCGCGGCGATCTCACCGGCCACATGGGTGCCGTGGTAGTCGTCCGCGGTGTACGGCCGCCAGGCGCCCGCGCTGGTGTCCGGGACACCGCCGTCGCAGTTCGCCGACTGCGAGGCGGAGAAGTTCGGCGCGATGTCCGGGTGGGTGTCGTCGACGCCGGTGTCGATCACGGCGACGGTCACCCTGCGGCTGCCCGGGTTGATCTTGGCGGCCTTGTCGGCGCCTATCGCCCGCAGGTCCCACTGGTCCGCCTCGAGGGGCTCGCTGTCCGGCGCGGCGGCCGAGGCCTTGGCGACCTGCGCGGCCTGCGCGTCCGACAGGACCTGGACCGCGCCCTCCTCCGTCGAGCCCGCGGGGGCCAGCGGAGCGGTGCGGGTGGCGCCGGCCGACTGCACCCCGCGCACCTTGCGGATCTTCTGGGCGAAGTCCGGGGCGGAGGAGTGGACGACGATCACGCCGATCCTCTCGTACGCGATCACGGCGGTGCCGCCGGCCGTCGGTATCGCCTTCTTCACCGCGGCGATCGTGCGGTGGTCCACCTTGGTGTTGACGACGTACGACAGGTTCGTCGCGTCCGCCGCCCGCGCCGAGGCCGGTGCGGAGGTCGCGGCCGAGGCAGCCGCGGGCACGAAGCCCAGCGAGGCCGTCAGGGACAGCGCGACGGGCACGGCGAGCGCCAGGCTGCGTCTCGAACGTCTGGAACGCGGCTGGGACATGGGGTCTCCACATCATCCGGAAACGAAACCGGCCCGAGACACAGGTGTCGCTCGGGCAGGTACATGACGGGGTGGTGCAGGCCGAAGCTATCTCCCGCAGTCGCTGGCCAGCAATGACTTCCCCAAGGTGAGTTCGGAAAGAAGCAAAGTGCGTTGAACCGCCGCCAGCGCGGCGCCGTGACCTTGAACAGGGAACGCGAGGACACTCGCCCCCGATCCCCGTCACAACCGCACCCGCACCACGAGGAGAGTCCGTGGCCACCGACGCACCGCCACCCTCGAAAGAGACGCACCAACTCCCCACCACCGAGCAGTTCACCGAGGTGCAGGAGAGCGCGGAGTTCGGTGAACTGCGCCGCTCCTACCGCTCCTTCGCCTTTCCGCTGACGGTCGGCTTCATCGCCTGGTACCTGCTGTACGTCCTGCTGTCCAACTACGCGGGCGACTTCATGGGCACCAAGCTCTTCGGCAACATCAACGTGGCCCTCGTCCTGGGCCTCGCGCAGTTCCTGACCACGTTCCTCATCGCCTGGTGGTACTCGCGCGTGGCCGCCGCCAAGTTCGACCCCAAGGCCGAGGCGATCAAGTCCCGGATGGAGGGCGGCGCATGAGCCCCGCGATCACTTTGGCGGCCGGCGAGGCCAGCGAGCACCGGCCGCTGATCATCAGCCTGTTCGCGGTCTTCGTCGTCGCGACCCTGGTCATCACGGTCTGGGCCGGACGCCAGACCAAGGACGCCTCCGACTTCTACGCGGGCGGACGGCAGTTCACGGGTTTCCAGAACGGCCTCGCCGTCTCCGGCGACTACATGTCCGCCGCGTCCTTCCTCGGCATCGCGGGCGCCATCGCCCTCTTCGGCTACGACGGCTTCCTCTACTCGGTGGGCTTCCTGGTCGCCTGGCTCGTCGCCCTGCTCCTGGTCGCCGAACCGCTGCGCAACTCCGGCCGCTACACGATGGGTGACGTCCTCGCGTACCGGATGCGCCAGCGCCCGGTCCGTACCGCGGCCGGCACCTCCACCATCGTCGTCTCGATCTTCTACCTGCTGGCCCAGATGGCGGGCGCGGGCGTCCTGGTCTCGCTGCTGCTCGGCATCACCAGCGACGCCGGCAAGATCGGCGTCGTCGCCCTGGTCGGCGTCCTGATGATCGTGTACGTCACCATCGGCGGCATGAAGGGCACCACCTGGGTCCAGATGGTCAAGGCCGTCCTCCTGATCGCGGGCGCCCTGCTGCTGACCTTCCTGGTGCTGCTGAAGTTCGACTTCAACCTCTCCGACCTGCTGGGCTCCGCCGCCGACAACAGCGGCAAGGGCGCGGCCTTCCTGGAGCCGGGCCTGAAGTACGGCGCCACGGGCACCACCAAGCTGGACTTCATCTCGCTCGGCATCGCCCTGGTCCTCGGCACCGCCGGTCTGCCGCACATCCTGATCCGCTTCTACACGGTGCCCACCGCCAAGGCCGCCCGTAAGTCGGTCATCTGGGCCATCGGCCTCATCGGCGCCTTCTACCTGATGACCCTCGCCCTCGGCTTCGGCGCGGCGGCCCTCATCAAGCCGGACGAGATCATCGCCTCCAACAAGGCGGGCAACACCGCGGCGCCCCTGCTGGCACTGCATCTGGGCGGCGTCGACTCCAACTGGGGCGCGATCCTGCTGGCCACCATCTCGGCGGTCGCCTTCGCCACCATCCTCGCGGTCGTGGCCGGCCTGACCCTGGCCTCGTCGTCGTCCTTCGCGCACGACATCTACGCCAACGTCATCAAGCGCGGTCAGGCCACCGAGAAGCAGGAGATGAGCGCGGCCCGCTGGGCCACCGTCGGCATCGGCGCGGTCTCCATCCTGCTGGGCGCCCTCGCCCGTGACCTGAACGTCGCCGGCCTCGTCGCCCTCGCCTTCGCGGTCGCCGCCTCGGCGAACCTGCCGACGATCATCTACAGCCTCTTCTGGAAGCGGTTCACCACCTCCGGAGCCCTGTGGTCGATCTACGGCGGCCTCGTCACCGCGGTCGGCCTGGTGCTGTTCTCGCCGGTCGTCTCCGGCAAGCCCACCTCGATGTTCCCGGACGTCGACTTCCACTGGTTCCCGCTGGAGAACCCGGGCCTCATCTCGATCCCGGTCGGTTTCCTGCTCGGCATCATCGGCACCTACCTCTCCAAGGAGGAGCCCGACAAGGGCAAGTACGCGGAGCTGGAGGTCCGGTCCCTGACCGGCACCGGCGCCCACTGACCCACCCCTTCGGAGCGGCCGCCTCGTAGATCCCTACGACGCGGCCGCTTCGTACGTCGTGGGATCGGGCACTGTCGTTGTCAGAGACGTCACGTAGGCTCTCAAGTGACGGAAACCGATGGACTCGGCACTGATCCGCGACGAGGGAGGGGGCCCACGTGCTCATCGACACCTATGGCCGGGTCGCCACCGACCTGCGCGTCTCGCTGACCGACCGCTGCAACCTGCGGTGCACGTACTGCATGCCGGAAGAGGGCCTGCAGTGGCTGGCCAAGCCCGATCTGCTCACCGACGACGAGATCGTCCGCCTGATCGACATCGCCGTCACCTCCCTCGGCATCGAGGAGGTCCGCTTCACCGGTGGTGAGCCCCTGCTGCGCCCCGGTCTCGTCGGCATCGTCGAGCGCGTCGCGGCCCTGGACCCGCGCCCCCAGATGTCCCTCACCACCAACGGCATCGGCCTCAAGCGCACGGCGAAGGCCCTGAAGGCGGCCGGCCTGGACCGGGTCAACGTCTCGCTGGACACCCTGCGTCCCGACGTCTTCAAGACCCTCACCCGCCGGGACCGCCACCAGGACGTCCTGGACGGCCTGGACGCCGCGCGCGAGGCGGGCCTGACCCCGGTCAAGGTCAACTCCGTCCTGATGCCCGGGCTCAACGACGACGAGGCCCCCGACCTCCTCGCCTGGGCGGTGGAGCACGACTACGAACTGCGCTTCATCGAGCAGATGCCCCTGGACGCCCAGCACGGCTGGAAGCGCGACGGCATGATCACCGCGGGGGACATCCTGACCTCCCTGCGCACCCGCTTCGACCTCACCGAGGAAGGGGCGGAGAAGCGCGGATCGGCCCCCGCGGAGCGCTGGATCGTCGACGGCGGCCCCCATGTGGTGGGCGTCATCGCCTCGGTCACCCGGCCCTTCTGCGCGGCCTGCGACCGCACCCGCCTCACGGCCGACGGCCAGATACGCACCTGCCTGTTCGCCCGCGAGGAGACGGACCTGCGGGCGGCCCTGCGCTCCGACGCCGGCGACGAGGAGGTCGCCCGGATCTGGCGCGAGGCGATGTGGGGCAAGAAGGCCGGCGCGGGCCTCGACGACCCGACGTTCGTCCAGCCGGACCGGCCGATGTCCGCGATCGGCGGCTAGGCCCCTTCGGGCGCCCGCCACTCCTCGAACCTCACGACGTCCTTGAGGAAGCCCCGCACCCCGAGGAACTGCGACAGGTGCTCGCGGTGCTCCTCACAGGCCAGCCACGTCTTCCGGCGCTCCGGCGTGTGGATCTTCGGGTTGTTCCACGCGAGCACCCACACGGCGTCGACGCGGCAGCCCTTCGCGGAGCAGATCGGGGTCTCGTCACTCACGGATTTCGTCTCACAAGCGAGGTGGAAAAGGCGACGCCGAGCAGCCACGGGGGGAGCTGCCCGGCGTCGGTCTGTCGCTCCGACGGGGGATGCGGAGCGCGTACGAAGTATGTCACGGGTGACCCTTGGCCCGGCACTGGAACAACATGATTGATCTGAGCTTTTCTTGAGCTTGATGCCGGGAACACCTGTCATGTCCGCTCGCGCGGTTCCCCCCGGACGCCCGACGCGGCACCGCCCGTGCCGCCCTCCGGCGCGGGTTCCGCGGCCTCGTCCTCGGCCCGCGGCGGCATGATCATCGGCCGGACCGGGACGGTCACGAAGGTCGACGGCAGCGAGGGCGCGTTCTCCCGCCCCGCGTTGGCGATGACGACGGCGATGTAGGGCAGAACCGCCCCCAGCACCAGCGCCACGATCGCGACGTGCCGTTCGACGTTCCACAGCGTGGCCGCGAGCACCACCGACAGCGTACGGACCGTCATCGAGATGACGTACCGGCGCTGACGTCCACGCACGTCCTCCTGGAGGCTCGTCCGGGCTCCGGTGATCCGGAACACCTGGGCGCCGCCGCCGGCATGCTGCTTCCGCATCACATTCCACCATCCGCCCGCATCGGACTTCTCCGGCCCCGCATCCGCTCCGCGCCCGGTGGAAGCACCGGGCCGGGACAGCTTCCACGGTACGCCGCGCCTGCGCCGCCTACGAGACCGGGGCACCTCCCACCGGGGCCGGCCACCTCACCCCCGGCACGTACAGCCGTACCCGACATGCGGCGTAGTGCGAACGGACCGACACTGGCCGTAATGCTCACGTAGAGCCGTACGAGGAGGCAGCCATGGGCTGGTTGTGGGCGATCATCGTGGGATTCGTGCTGGGCCTCATCGCGAAGGCGATCATCCCCGGCAAGCAGCACAGTCCCCTCTGGCTGACGACCATCTTCGGCATGCTCGGCGCCATCGCCGGCAACGCCATGGCGCGCGGGTTCGGCGTGGACGAGACCCCCGGCATCGACTGGAGCCGACACGTCTTCCAGCTCATCGCCGCGATCATCATCGTCGCCGTCGGCGACATGCTCTACATGGCGACCCTGGGCAAGCGGAAACGGCGGATCTGACAGCCGTACGACGAAGGGGGCGCCCTCCGTGAGGAGAGCGCCCCCTTCCGACGTGCCAGGAGACTACGCGGACGCGACCTCGACCGCGGCCAGGTTCTTCTTGCCCCGGCGCAGCACCAGCCAGCGACCGTGCAGCAGGTCCGCCTCGGCGGGCACCGCGTCCTCGGCCGCGACCTTGACGTTGTTCACGTAGGCCCCGCCCTCCTTCACCGTGCGCCGCGCGGCCGACTTGCTGGCCACGAGCCCGACCTCGGCGAACAGGTCCACCACGGCACCGAGCTCGGCGACCCGGATGTGCGGCACCTCCGAGAGCGCCGCCGTCAGCGTCCGCTCGTCGAGACCCGCCAGCTCGCCCTGCCCGAAGAGAGCCTTCGAAGCGGCGATCACCGCGGCCGTCTGGTCGGCGCCGTGCACCAGCGTCGTCAGCTCCTCCGCCAGCGCCCGCTGCGCGGCCCGGGCCTGCGGCCGCTCCTCGGTCTGCTTCTCCAGCTCCTCCAGCTCCGCACGGGACCGGAAGGACAGGATGCGCAGGTACGTCGAGATGTCCCGGTCGTCCACGTTCAGCCAGAACTGGTAGAACGCGTACGGTGTCGTCATCTCCGGGTCGAGCCAGACGGCGCCGCCCTCGGTCTTGCCGAACTTGGTGCCGTCCGCCTTGACCATCAGCGGTGTCGCCAGGCAGTGCACCGAGGCGTCGGGCTCCAGCCGGTGGATCAGGTCGAGCCCCGCGGTGAGGTTGCCCCACTGGTCGCTGCCGCCCTGCTGGAGCGTGCAGCCGTAGCGCCGGTACAGCTCCAGGAAGTCCATGCCCTGCAGGAGCTGGTAGCTGAACTCCGTGTAGCTGATGCCCTCCTGGGACTCCAGCCGGCGCGCGACCGAGTCCTTGGTGAGCATCTTGTTGACGCGGAAGTGCTTGCCGATGTCCCGCAGGAACTCGATGGCCGACATCCCGGCCGTCCAGTCCAGGTTGTTCACCATCACCGCGGCGTTCTCGCCCTCGAAGGACAGGAACGGCTCGATCTGCGCGCGCAGCCGGCTCACCCAGTTCGCGACCGTCTCCGGGTCGTTCAGCGTGCGCTCGGCCGTGGGGCGCGGGTCGCCGATCTGGCCGGTCGCCCCACCCACCAGCGCCAGCGGGCGCAGGCCCGCCTGCTGGAGCCGGCGCATGGTGAGGACCTGCACCAGGTGCCCGACGTGCAGGCTGGCCGCGGTGGGGTCGAAACCGCAATAGAACGTGACGGGACCGTCCGCGAGCGCCTTGCGCAAAGCGTCCTCGTCAGTGGACAGGGCCCACAGCCCCCGCCACTTCAGCTCGTCGACGATGTCCGTCACGGTTCTCGTATCTCCTCGAAAGGTCCTCGGGCAGTCGGGTGACTGTCGGCTACGAGGTTATACGCCCTGGCTGACAGAACTCATATTGAAATCCGGCACCCGCAGCGCCGGCATCGCGGCCCTGGTGAAGTAGTCGCTCCACTCCCGCGGCAGCGTCTTCTCGGTCCGCCCCGCCTCCGTGGCCCGCCCCAGCAGACCGACCGGCGACTCGTTGAACCGGAAGTTGTTGACCTCGCCGGTGACCTCGCCGTTCTCGACCAGGTACACCCCGTCCCGGGTCAGCCCGGTCAGCAGCAGCGTGGCCGGGTCGACCTCGCGGATGTACCAGAGGCAGGTCAGCAGCAGCCCGCGCGTGGTGTTCGCGACCATCTCCTCCAGGGAGATGTCCTGGCCGCCGTCGAGGACGAGGTTGCCGGCCGCCGGCGCGACGGGCAGCCCCGTCAACCCCGCGCTGTGCCGCGTGGTCAGCAGGTGGGCGAGCTCCCCCTCCCGGACCCAGTCGGTGGCGGCGACCGGCAGACCGTTGTCGAACACCGACTGGTCCCCTCCGGAGGAGTGCGCGACCACGAAGGGCGCCGACTCAAGACCCGGCTCGTGCGGGTCGCTGCGCAGGGTCAGCGGCAGCTCGCTCAGCCTCTCGCCGACGCGGGTGCCACCGCCCGGCTTGGAGAACACCGTCCGCCCCTCGGCCGCGTCCCGGCCCGACGCCGACCACAACTGGTAGATCAGCAGGTCCGCCACGGCGGTCGGCGGCAGCAGCGTCTCGTACCGCCCCGCGGGCAGCCCGACCCGCCGCTCGGCCCATCCCAGGCGTACGGCGAGCTCGGCGTCCAGCGCCGCCGGGTCGACGTCCTTGAAGTCCCGAGTGGAGCGGCCGGCCCAGGCCGAGCGGGTCCGGTCCGGCGACTTGGCGTTCAGCTCCAGGGTGCCGTTGGGCTGGTCGTGGCGCAGCCGCAGCCCCGTGGAGGTGCCCAGGTACGTCGACACGAGCTCGTGGTTGGCGAAGCCGTACAGTTCCCGGCCGCCCGCACGCGCGCGTGCGAAGGACTCGCCTAGCGCCGGCGCGAAGTCGGCGAAGACGGCCGAGGAGGTCTCGGCGGGCGCGTCCGTGAAGTCCGGGGACTCCGGTACGCCCGTGACCAGCGGCTGGGCGTCCTCGGCGGGCCCGGCACCGCGCGCGGCGGCCTCCGCGGCCCGCACCAGCGGCTCCAGCTCGTCCGCGGTGACCGCGGACCGGGAGACCACCCCGGTGGCGGTGCCCTCCTTGCCGTCGACGGTCGCGACGACGGTGAGGGTGCGCCCGCGCGTGACGCCGTTCGTGGTGAGCGCGTTGCCCGCCCAGCGCAGGTTGGCGGTCGACTGCTCGTCGGCGATCACGACACAGCCGTCCGCCCGCGACAGCGCGAGGGCCCGCTCGACGATCTCGTGCGGCTTGTGGGTGCGGGCGCTCATCGACCGGCCTCCTGCGTGGTGTTCAGAATGTTGACGCCCTTGAAGAGGGCCGACGGGCAGCCGTGCGACACGGCCGCGACCTGCCCCGGCTGGGCCTTGCCGCAGTTGAAGGCGCCCCCGAGGACGTAGGTCTGCGGGCCGCCCACCGCGGCCATCGAGCCCCAGAAGTCGGTGGTGGTGGCCTGGTAGGCGACGTCCCGCAACTGCCCGGTGATCCGCCCGTTCTCGATCCTGAAGAACCGCTGGCCGGTGAACTGGAAGTTGTAGCGCTGCATGTCGATCGACCAGGACCGGTCCCCGACGACATAGATGCCGCGGTCCACGCTGCCGACGAGGTCCTCCGTCGACATGCCCGCCGGGTCCGGCTGGAGCGACACGTTGGCCATGCGCTGCACCGGGACGTGGGCGGGGGAGTCGGCGTAGGCGCAGCCGTTGGACCGCTCGAACCCGGTCAGTCTCGCGATCCGCCGGTCGAGCTGGTAGCCGACCAGGGTGCCGTCCTTCACCAGGTCCCAGGACTGGCCCGCGACGCCCTCGTCGTCGTAGCCGATGGTCGCGAGGCCGTGCTCGGCGGTGCGGTCACCGGTGACGTTCATCAGCTCGGAGCCGTAGCGCAGCTTGCCCAACTGGTCGAAGGTGGCGAAGGAGGTGCCGGCGTAGGCGGCCTCGTAGCCGAGCGCCCGGTCCAGTTCGGTGGCGTGTCCGATGGACTCGTGGATGGTCAGCCAGAGGTTGGACGGGTCGACGACGAGGTCGTACAGGCCGGCCTCGACGCTGGGCGCGCGCATCTTCTCGGCGAGCAGCTCGGGGATCTGCTCCAGCTCGCTCTCCCAGTCCCAGCCGGTGCCCGTGAGGTACTCCCAGCCGCGTCCGACCGGCGGCGCGACGGTCCGCATGGAGTCGAACTCGCCGCTGGACTCGTCGACCGACACGGCCGTCAGGGACGGGTGCAACCGGACCCGCTGCTGCGTGGTCACGGTGCCCGCGGTGTCGGCGTAGAACTTGTTCTCGTGCACGGTGAGCAGCGAGGCGTCGACGTGGTTGACGCCGTTCGCGCCCAGCAGCCGGGCGCTCCAGTCCGCGAGCAGCGCGGCCTTCTCCTCGTCGGGCACCGAGAACGGGTCGATCTCGTACGACGAGATCCACGTACGGTCGGAGTGCACCGGTTCGTCGGCCAGCTCCACCCGCTCGTCCGACCCGGCCGCGCGGATCACCTGGGCGGAGAGCTTCGCCATCGCCACGGCCTGCGAGGCGACCCTGGCGGCGGCGTCCATCGTCAGGTCCACGCCCGACGCGAAGCCCCAGGTGCCGCCGTGCACGACCCGCACCGCGTACCCGAGGTCGGTGGTGTCCGAGGACCCGGACGGCTTGGCGTCCCGCAGCCGCCAGGACGCGCTGCGCACCCGCTCGAACCGGAAGTCCGCGTGCTCGGCGCCGAGCGCACGCGCGCGTGCCAGCGCGGCGTCGGCGAGGGCGCGTAGCGGAAGCGCTGTGAAGGCTTCGTCGATGGTATGAGGCACCTGGGTCTCTTTCTGTTGGCATGTCGGCACGGGGGTGGGCGACGGTAGCCCCGATCATGTCGCGGCGACCCGTGTGCCGACCACACGTTTGTGCCCGCTGTCGGCATCTTTCTGTAGGGACCCGACAGCGAGTCCCGTAAGCCACTGTCGGTGCCCGAATGTCCCTCGGCGGGAGCGGCCCGATAGGTTTTCGGAGAAGCCGCCTGTCATCCAGGTGTTCGGGCGGGTGTGTCAGACCAATGGAAAGGGTGATCCGTTGAGCCGCTCGGTTCTCGTCACCGGAGGCAACCGGGGCATCGGCCTCGCCATCGCCCGCGCGTTCGCCGATGCCGGCGACAAGGTCGCCATCACGTACCGTTCGGGTGAGCCGCCGGCCGCCCTGACCGAATTGGGCTGCCTGGCCGTCAAGTGCGACATCACCGACACCGAGCAGGTGGAGCAGGCCTACAAGGAGATCGAGGCCCAGCACGGCCCGGTCGAGGTCCTGATCGCCAACGCCGGCATCACCAAGGACCAGCTCCTGATGCGCATGTCCGAGGAGGACTTCACCTCGGTCGTCGACACCAACCTCACCGGCACCTTCCGCGTGGTCAAGCGCGCCAACCGCGGCATGCTGCGCGCCAAGAAGGGCCGCGTCGTCCTGATCTCCTCGGTCGTCGGCCTCTACGGCGGCCCCGGCCAGGCCAACTACGCCGCCTCCAAGGCCGCCCTGGTCGGCTTCGCCCGCTCGCTCGCCCGTGAGCTGGGCTCGCGCAACATCACCTTCAACGTCGTCGCGCCCGGCTTCGTCGACACCGACATGACCAAGGTGCTCACCGACGAGCAGCGTGAGGGCATCGTGAAGCAGGTGCCGCTCGGTCGTTACGCGCAGCCCGAGGAGGTCGCCGCGACGGTGCGGTTCCTCGCCTCGGACGACGCCTCGTACATCACTGGAGCCGTCATCCCCGTTGACGGCGGACTGGGAATGGGTCACTGAACACCATGAGCGGAATTCTCGAGGGCAAGCGCGTCCTGATCACCGGTGTGCTGATGGAGTCCTCCATCGCCTTCCACGCCGCGAAGCTGGCCCAGGAGCAGGGCGCGGAGATCATCCTGACCGCGTTCCCGCGGCCCACGCTGACCGAGCGCATCGCCAGGAAGCTCCCCAAGCCCACCAAGGTCATCGAGCTCGACGTGACCAACGACGAGCACCTCGGCCGGCTGGCCGACGTCGTGGGCGAGGAGCTCGGCGGCCTCGACGGTGTCGTGCACTCGATCGGCTTCGCGCCCCAGGACGCGCTCGGCGGCAACTTCCTGAACACGCCGTTCGAGTCCGTGGCCACCGCCATGCACGTCTCGGCGTACTCCCTGAAGTCGCTCACCATGGCCTGCCTGCCGCTCATGCAGAACGGCGGCTCGGTCGTCGGCCTGACCTTCGACGCGCAGTACGCGTGGCCGCAGTACGACTGGATGGGCCCGGCGAAGGCCGCCCTGGAGGCCACCAGCCGCTACGTCGCGCGCGACCTCGGCAAGCAGAACATCCGCTGCAACCTGATCTCCGCGGGCCCGCTCGCCTCCATGGCCGCCAAGTCCATCCCGGGCTTCAGCGACCTGGCCGCGGTCTGGGACAACCGCTCCCCGCTGGAGTGGGACCTCAAGGACCCGGAGCCGGCCGGCAAGGGCATCGTCGCCCTGCTGAGCGACTGGTTCCCGAAGACCACGGGCGAGATCATCCACGTGGACGGCGGCCTGCACGCGATCGGCGCCTGACGCCGCGCCCTCCTCCCGGTGCCCGGGCCCGTGTCCTCGTCGACGCGGGCCCTCACCCGTTCGGCCCACCAGGTCGGGCGGCCACCGGCCACAACTGGGCACGCTGGATCACGCGTTCACCCGTGATTCCCTCCCCCGTACGGCCGAGGAGGTCCCCTTGTGCGCCTGTCCCGCAGCCTGGCCTCAGCGACCGCAGCCGTCTGTCTCGTGATGTCCCTGTCGTACGAAGCGATGTCGCACACACGCGTGGAGGAGCCCGGAGCCGCTCCCGCGGAGCTGTTCGGCGCCTCCTGCCGCAGCAGGATCACCGGCTCGCGGGTGACCACCTACTGCCACAACCCCTATCCGCGCACCGACGGCGTCCGTCTGCACATCGAGTGCGACCGCTGGTGGGACCTCGACACCGACGGCCCCGAGGTCGAGGCCGGGCCCGCGCAGACCGTGCGGCTGACCGGCCGGTGCTGGAAAGAGGTCCGCTCGGTGTGGGTCAGCCACCGGAAGCTGGCGCGCTGAACCGTCCCGGACGGCACAGGAACGGGTAGCCGGCCGCCTCCTCGGCGGCCGCCGTCGCATCACCCGCGCGGATCGCGTCCACGAGCCGGGTGTGGTCCATGTACGTCTCCGGCGTCAGCTCCTCGCCGACGTCCTCGCGCAGCCAGTCCCGCACCACCTCGCCGAGGTCCGCGTACATCTCGGTCATCACGTCGTTGTGCGAGGCGGCCATCACGGCCAGGTGGAACGTGGTGTCCGCCGTCACGAAGGCCTCCGCGTCACCCGACGCCCACGCCTCCTCGCGCCGCACCAGGAGCGCGTCGAGCTGCTTGAGGTCCTTCTCGGTACGCCGCTCGGCGGCCAGCCGTGCCGCGGACGACTCCAGGGTGGAGCGCAGCTCGGCGACGTGCCGGGGATCCGCGTCGGCGAACCTGCGGTGCATCACGCCGGCCAGCTCACTGGTGGCCACGACGTACGTCCCCGAGCCCTGGCGGATGTCCAGCAGGCCGTTGTGGGCGAGCGCGCGGACGGCCTCGCGGACGGTGTTGCGGGCCACCCCGAGCTGCTCGACCAGCTCCGGCTCGGTCGGGATCCGGGAGCCGACCGGCCACTCGCCCGAGGTGATCTGGTTGCGCAACGCGGCGATGACCTGCTCGGACAGCGCCGAACGGCGGGGATGGCTCAGGGGCATGGCACACCTTCGCACGGCCGGGACGACAGCGGGCGCCCCGGGAATGGACAACCAATCATCCCATGATTCTATGATGGGGGACATGGCAAGCGAGGAAACCCGGACCGTGAAGCCCGCGACGGCACGCCCTTCCGCGATCGCGGAGGGTTCCGCGCCCGGCCCGCAGGAGGGAGCCGCGGTGCCCGCCCCGCGCGCGTGGGCGGTGCGCCTGGTCGTCGTCGGCATCGTGCTGTCCGCCCTCAACCTCCGCCCCGCCATCACCAGTCTCGGCGCCCTCCTCGAAGAGGTGCGCGACGGACTCGGCATGAGCGGCAGCGTGGCCGGCCTGCTCACCTCGGTGCCCCCGTTGTGCTTCGCCGTCTTCGGCGTCATGGCCCCCCGCCTGGCCCGCCGCTTCGGCGCGGGCGCGGTGGTCTGCGCGGGCATGGTCGCCATCACCACAGGCCTGCTCATACGGCCGTACACGGGCTCCACCGCGGGCTTCCTGGCCGCCAGCGCCCTCGCCCTCATGGGCATCGCCGTCAGCAACGTCCTGATGCCGGTCATCGTCAAGCGCTGGTTCCCGGACCGGGTCGGCTCCATGACCGGCCTGTACTCGATGGCCCTGGCCCTCGGCACCTCCGCGGCGGCCGCCGTGACCGTCCCGGTGACCGAGGCGCTGGGCGGGAGCTGGCAGTCCGGGCTGACCGTGTGGGCGGTCCTCGCCGCGGCCGCCGTGGTGCCGTGGATCCCGCTCGTGCGCGACCGGGGGCCCGCGCCGGCGGAGCCGAAGGTGGTCCAGAACGTGCACACGCGCGTGGAGGGCGCCGGACCCGTCCGGCACGTGCACGCGCGCCAGGACCACGCCCCGCTGCGGATCACCCGCAGTCGGACCGCCTGGGCCCTCGCCGTCTTCTTCGGGCTCCAGGCCACCGCCGCCTACATCACCATGGGCTGGATGGCGCAGATCTTCCGGGACGCGGGCGTGCCCGCGGGCACCGCGGGGCTGCTGCTGGCCGTCACGATGGTGATGGGCGTCCCGCTCGCCTTCGTCATCCCGCGCGTGGCCACCCGGCTGCCGCACCAGGGCCCCATCGTCATCGCCCTCGGCGTCTGCGGTCTCGCCGGATACGCGGGCCTCTACCTCGCCCCCGCCTCCGGCGCCTGGGCCTGGGCCGTCCTGCTCGGCATCTCCAACTGCGCCTTCCCGCTCGCCCTCACCATGGTCGGGATGCGCGCCAAGACCGGCGCGGGCGTCGCCCAGCTCTCCGCGTTCGCGCAGAGCACCGGCTACCTGATCTCCATCCCGGGGCCGCTCCTGGTGGGCGTGCTCTACCAGCACAGCGGCGGCTGGGGCCTGCCCATCGCGCTCATGATCGGCCTGATGGTCCCGCAGATGGCCGTCGGCGTGCTCGCGGGCCGCGACCGTACGGTGGAGGAGGAGGCCGCCCGCTGAGGCGTCTCCGGGAGCCTCGGCAGGAGGGTCACCTCGGTGGCCTCGGCGTCTCGGCAGGAGAGCCACCCTGGTCGCCCCGGCAGGGGACCGGGGTGCGAGACTGGCCGTATGCCAGTGCTCGATCCGAACCCCCAGAACGGCCAGAAGAAGATGCTGCTGGTCTTCGGCTCGTTCTTCGCCATCTTCGTCGTCATCGCGATCATCGCCACGATCGCCTCGCCCTGACCCCGGTCACCCGCCCCCGGGCCCGACGCCGGGGCCGACGGGACGGGGCGGAGGGTGGGGTTAACCCCACATCCCCTAGGTCGTGTCCGCAAAGTGCCCGTGTCGTTGGTCTGTTCGTGGTGCGTCGTCATGAGCTGACTGATGAGTCGTGGGCGGTGATCGAGCCGT